>NZ_JBVIZH010000011.1:175615-254739 GCF_055591765.1 Streptomyces sp. NPDC041205
TTTCCTTTCCTTCTTTTTTTTCTCTTTCTCTGTTTTTTTTTGTTTTCTTCCTCCTCCTCCCTTTTTTTGTCCCCCTCGCTTCTTCTCCTCCCTCCCCCCCCCCCCACACCCGCAGGGCCCTACACCCCGGCCAACTCCCGCTCGGCCAGGGCGGCAAGCCCATCGGCCCCGCAGGCCCGGGCGAGAGCGAGCCCCCGCTCGAGCTCCTCCGCGGCGCCCGAGGCGATCCCGTACTCGACCCGGGCCACGGCGTGCTCGTACTGGCAGGGCGAGGCCTCCAGATACGTGACGGCCTTGGCGTACAGGGCGACGGCCCGCGACCCGGTCTCCAGCGACGCCGCACACCGCACCGCTTCGCCGATCGCGGTGTCCGTGCCGAACCGCTCGGCCTGCACGCGCGCGTCCGCGACGAGGTCGCCCGCACGCCGCGGGTCCTCGGCGGCGAGCGCGCGGGCGAGGTCGTACGACCAGGGCGCGAGCACGGTGTTGTACTGGCCGCGGGCCGTCAACGCCTTGGCGGTGGCCTCCAGTTCGTTCAGGCCCTCCTCGGTGTGGCCGAGCGCGAGGAGGAGCCGTCCGCGTACGGACATGGCGTCGGGGACGTAGATCGTGGACGCGGACGGCGGCGCGAAGCCGTAGCGGTCGGCGACGGCCTTGGCCTCCAGCGCGTGGCCGCGGGCGAGCAGGGTGTCGATGAGCATGCTGGCGGCTTCCCAGTGCATGGGCAGTCCGCCCTGGCCCACGCGGTCGGCGAGCCGCAGGCTCTCGCGCAGCGACTTCTCGGCGTCCCTGAGCCGTCCGCGCCTGCGGTGCACATAGCCGAGGAAGGCGTGCGCGAGGGCGAGGTGTCCGCCGCTCCAGCCCGCGGTCTCGTACGCCTTCACGGCCTCGGTGAACAGGCTTTCCGCGCGGTCGAGCCGGTCCGCGAAGGCGTAGGAGCTGCCGAGCATCAGGCGCAGCTCGAAGCTCCACTCGGCGTCGGTCCAGCCGAGTCCGGGCGCGAGCCGGCCGTTGACGAGGGCGCGGTCGCACAGCTCGACGACCTCTTCGGCGTTCTCGCCGCGCGTCATGGCGTCGAAGGCGCGCAGGATGAGCAGCGCACGCTCGGCGTTGTCGCGGCCGGTCAGCGGTCCGGCGAGCGCGGCGAGGCGCCGGGAGCGTCCCGGCGAGTCCTCCTCGCCCGCGTGGATGCCCTCCCACATGTAGTGCACGGCCTGGAGCCGCAGCCGGGCGGGGCCGTCGGGGAGCCGCGCTGCCTCCTCGTCGATGACGCGCAGGCCTTCACCGAGCTGGTCGTTGTGGACCAGGGCCTGGGAGAGCCTGCACACGGCGTCGACGCGCAGTTGCTGGCTGAGCCCGGCCATCGACAGGGCCTCGCGCAGATGCCCGATGGTGGTGACGGGTGAGGTGAGCAGGGTGGCGCAGCCGAGTTCGTAGAGCACGCGGGCGTGCACGTCGGGCCGGGGCGGTTCGCGCAGGGCCCGCTCCAGGCAGCGGCGGGCCGCGTCGGGCGCGCCGACCGCGAGGTGTTCGGTGGCGGCGTCGCGCAGGTGCTGGACGAGTTCCGGGTCGTCGTCCGGGTGGACTTCGAGGAGGTGCCGGGAGGCCGCGGCGGCGCCGCGCCCGGAGCGGGTGACGGCCCAGGCGGCCCGGCCGTGCATCGCGGTGCGGGTGGCGTTCGGGATCGATTCGTAGACGGCGGTGGCGATCAGCGGGTGCACGAACTCCAGGCCCGCTTCGCCGCTGGTGACGATGCGGGCGGCGCGGAGCCGCTCGGCGCACCGAGCGGCGTCGTCGTACGGCATCCCGGCGAGCGAGGCGGCGAGTTCGGTGGAGACCGCGGGGCCGAGGATCGCGGCGGCCCAGGCGAACCGGGTCACGTCGGTGCCGAGGTCCTCGAGGCGGGCGACGAGGCCGCGGCCGCGTGCGGAGCGGTTGAGGTCCCGCAGTTCGGCGGCGGAGCTCTCGACCGGTTCCAGCTCGCTGTCCTGCACCTTGGCGAGCAGTTCCACGGACTCGTACGGATTGCCGCCGGTGACCGCCCAGACCTCGCGGCAGAACGGGGCGTCGGCGTGCTCGCCGAGGGTGGCGCGGGTGAGGCCCGCCGTGGCGTCCGGGGTGAGGGCGCGCAGCGGGGTCGTGGGCAGGGCCGTCGCGCCGATCCGGGCGAGGTGGCGGGCCCCCTCGCCGGTGGCCTCGCCGGGCCGGTGGGCGACCACGACGAGGGTGGGCAGGTCGTCGAGGCGCTCGGCGAACGCGGCGAGCCAGCGCAGCGTCTCCTGGTCGGCCCAGTGCGCGTCGTCGACGATCAGGACCAGCGGCCAGTACAGCCGCGAGAGGCGGGCGACCACGTCGACGAGGCCGTCGCACACGGCCTGCGGGTCGGGGCGGCCGCTGCCCGGCTCGGTGATGCCGAGGGCGGGTCCGGCGATCTCGTACCAGTCGCCCAGATATTCGCGGCCCTCTTCGGGGCTGAGCTGGACGAGGACGGGTTGCAGGAGTTGTCGTACGACGTTGAAGGGGACCTCGGCCACGGTCTCGCCGCCGCGGGCCGCGAGGACCGTGGCACGGCCCTGGGCGATGCCTGCCTCGCCGCTGTAGACGAGCAGGCCGCCCTCGGTCGTCAGGTCCGAGCACAGTGCGGACACCGCGCCTTCGGCTGCGGCCAGTTCCGCGTCGCGCTCCCACAGCGGGGCCCAGGTGCCACCACCTCCGGGCCGTCCCTGCGTCATCGCGCTACCTCCCGGGGTCGCTCAATCGACGTACAGAAGTCGAGCCTAGCCGGGTCGGGGCTGTCGCGGAGCACGGTCCGCGCAGCTAGTCCCGCATGGGTGACAGACGGTCATATGCCAGGCTGCCGGGCAATCGCGTGCGGGGCGCGGCGCGGTGGCGCCGGGACGCGCGGTCGGTCGGCAGGCGGGGCTTCACAGGCGTTCGATCACTGTGACGTTGGCCTGCCCACCTCCTTCGCACATGGTTTGGAGGCCGAACCGGCCGCCGGTGCGCTCCAGTTCGTGCAGGAGGGTCGTCATGAGGCGGGCGCCGGTGGCGCCGAGGGGGTGGCCCAGGGCGATGGCTCCGCCGTTGACGTTGACGCGGGCGGGGTCGGCGCCGGTTTCCTTCAGCCAGGCGAGGACGACGGGCGCGAAGGCTTCGTTGATCTCGACGAGGTCGATGTCGTCGAGGGTCAGGCCGGTCTTCTTCAGGGCGTGTGCCGTGGCGGGGATGGGTGCGGAGAGCATCCGGATGGGGTCCTCGCCGCGCACGGACAGGTGGTGGACGCGCGCTCGGGGCGTCAACCCGTGGTCACGGACGGCCTGTTCACCGGCGAGGAGCAGGGCGGCGGCGCCGTCGGAGACCTGCGAGGAGCAGCCGGCGGTGATGCTGCCGCCGTCCATGACGGGCTTGAGGGACGCCATCTTCTCGGCTGTCGTGTCGCGGCGCGGGCCCTCGTCGGCGGTGACGCCCGCGAGGGGGACGACTTCGCGGTCGAAGCGGCCCTCGTCGATGGCGCGCAGGGCCCGCTGGTGGGAGCCGAGCGCGAACTCCTCCATGTCCGTGCGGGAGATGCCCCATTTTCCGGCTATCAGCTCGGCGCCGTGGAACTGGTTGACGGGCAGGTCCCCATAGCGGGCGCGCCAGCCCTCGCTGCCCGCGAAGGGGCCGTCGGTCAGGCCGAGCGGTGCGGCGGCCTGCCGGGAGGCGAAGGCGATGGGGACCATGGACATGTTCTGCGTGCCGCCCGCGACGACGAGGTCCTGAGTGCCGGAGAGGATGCCCTGGGCCGCGAAGTGCAGGGCCTGCTGCGAGGAACCGCACTGCCGGTCGACGGTCACGCCGGGCACTTCCTCGGGGAGTCCGGCCGCCAGCCAGCTGGTGCGTGCGATGTCCCCGGCCTGCGGTCCGACGGCGTCCAGGCAGCCGAAGACGACGTCGTCCACGGCTGCCGGGTCGACGCCGCAGCGCTCGATGAGCGCCTTGAGGACGTGGGCGCCAAGGTCTGCGGGGTGCACGGCGGCGAGGCCGCCGCCGCGCTTGCCGACGGGGGTGCGGACCGCCTCGACGATGTAGGCCTCGGCCATGGCTGCGTACTCCTCGCGGTCTGGCGCCGTGCGGCGACGGCGCGGTGTCAGGTGCGTACGGAGATGCCGTCCAGGACCATCGACAGATACTGGCGGGCGATCTCGTCGGGGCTGTGGCCCCCGCCGGGGCGATACCAGGACGCGGCGACCCAGACGGTGTCGCGCACGAAGCGGTAGGCCAGGCGGATGTCCAGGTCGGCGCGGAAGACGCCGTCGGTGACGCCGCGCTCCAGCGTCGTCAGCCAGGCCTTCTCGAACCGCTGCTGGGACTCGACCAGGTACTCGAACCGGGTCTGGGCGACCAGGTGCTTGGACTCCTTCTGGTAGATCGCGACGGCGGAGCGGTGCCGGTCGATCTCCCGGAAGGACTCGGTGACCAGGGCTTCCAGGGTCTCGCGGGGGCCGAGGGGCGCGGACAGCACGCTGTCGTACCCGTCCCACAGCTCGGTCAGGAACGTCCGCAGGATCTCTTCGAGCATCGACTCCTTGGAGTCGAAGTGGTAGTAGAGACTGCCCGCGAGCATGCCCGCGGCGTCCGCGATCTTGCGGACCGTGGTGGCGTTGTAGCCCTGTTCGGCGAAGACGTCCGCGGCGATCCTGAGCAGCTCGCCGCGGCGCTCGGGCGAGGGGGTCACCGGGGGCTTCTTCTTGCCGCCGGCGGCCTGCTCGGCGGCGGCCGCCCGCTTGGCCCCCGTCGTCGGCTTACGGACGTCGGTCGGCTTCTCGCTGGTGCTGGTGTCGCTGGACTGCTTCTGTTTCGGCACACGGTCATTCTCCGCCTAGGCGTGCTGGCTGCTGACCGACACCGTCTCCCCCGTCATGTACGAGGAGTAGCCGCTGGCGAGGAAAACGATGACGTTGGCTATCTCCCAGGGCTCGGCGGGACGGCCGAAAGCCTCGCGCGCGGTCAGCTCGTCGAGCAGCTCGGCGGAGGTCACCTTCGCGAGGTGCGGGTGCAGGGCGAGGCTGGGGGCGACGGCGTTGATCCGGATTCCGTGGGGCGCGGCTTCCAGGGCGGCGCAGCGGGTGAGGGCCATGACTCCGGCCTTCGCGGCCGCGTAGTGTGCCTGGCCCGGCTGGGCGCGCCAGCCGAGCACCGAGGCGTTGTTCACGACGACGCCCCCCGAGCCGGTGGCGCGCAGGCGGCGCAGGGCGGCTCTGGTGCAGCGGAACGTGCCGTTCAGCGTGACGTCGATGACGCGGTCCCACTGCTCGTCGGTCATGTCGGTCAGCTCGGCGGTGCCGCCGAGGCCCGCGTTGTTCACCACGATGTCGAGGCGGCCGTGCTGCCGCTCCGCCAGGTCGAAAAGGGCCTGCACCTGGGGCTCGTCCGTCACGTCGCAGGGCGTGCCGTGCACGCGCTCGGCGCCGAACTCGTCGGCGAGCCGCTCGACCGTCTCCTTGGTGCGGCGCGCGTGCGCGTCACCGAGGACGACGCGCGCGCCCTCCTCCAGGAAGCGGCGCGCGGTGGCACCGCCGATGCCCGCTCCGGCCGCCGCCGTGACGACGGCGGTGCGGCCGTCGAGCAGGCCGTGCCCGGACACATACGGAACCGCTGCCGTCATGCCCCCTCCTGACATCCCCCGACACCCCCTCGGCCGCTCCGGCCCTCGACGATTGTCTGCCCCTCACGATAATCTACCAAACACTTGTTAGGGAAGGTTCCCGAGCGGGAGGCGGACCAGGGATGGACCTCGAATTCACCGCGGCGGAGGAGGAGTTCAGGCAGCAGGCGCGGGCCTGGCTCGCCGCGCATGTGCCGTCACGCCCGTTGCCCTCGCTGGAGACCGAGGAGGGGTTCGCGGCCCACCGCGCCTGGGAGGGCGAGCTGGCCGCGGACCGCTGGTCGGTGGTGTCGTGGCCCGAGGAGTTCGGCGGGCGGGGCGCCGACATCGTCACGTGGCTGGTGTTCGAGGAGGAGTACTACGCGGCGGGTGCCCCGGGCCGGGTCTCCCAGAACGGCATCAGTCTGCTCGCGCCGACCCTCTTCGACTTCGGCACGCCGGAGCAGCGCGCACGGGTGCTGCCCCCGATGACACGCGGCGAGGTGATCTGGGCGCAGGCCTGGTCGGAGCCGGAGGCGGGCTCGGACCTGGCCTCGCTGCGCTCCACCGCCCGCCGGGTGCCTGGCGGTTGGCTCCTGAACGGGCAGAAGACCTGGTCGTCCCGGGCCGCGTTCGCCGACCGCGCGTTCGGCCTGTTCCGCAGCGACGCGGCCACGGACCGGCCGCACCGCGGCCTGACGTATCTGATGTTCCCGCTCGACGCGGCGGGCGTCACCGTGCGTCCCATCGGCCGCATCGACGGCAAGCCCGCGTTCGCCGAGCTGTTCCTGGACGACGTGTTCGTGCCCGACGAGGACGTCATCGGCGAGCCGGGCGAGGGCTGGCGGATCGCGATGGCGACGACGGGTGAGGAGCGCGGCCTGACGCTACGCTCACCGGGCCGCTTCCTGGCGACGGCCGACCGGCTGCTCGGCGAGTGGCGCGCGCACGGCGACCCGGCCGACACGGCGCTGCGCGACCGGGTGGCCGACGCGGTGATCGGCGCCCGCGCGTACCAGCTGTTCACCTGGGCCAACGCCTCCCGGTTCGGGGCCGGCGAGCAGATCGGCGCGGAGTCGAGCCTGAACAAGGTGTTCTGGTCGGAGTACGACATCGGGGTGCACGAGACGGCGCTGGATCTGCTGGGGGCGGAGGGGGAGTTGAAGGGCACGGAGAGCGCGGAGGGCACGGAGAGCGCGGAGGGCACGGAGAGCGCGGAGGGCACGGAGAGCGCGGAGGGCACCGAGGACACCGAGGACGCGGCCTGGAGGCGGTCGATGCAGAACGGGGCGGAGCACGCCGAGCTGCCCGACCGGACGCCTCCGACCGACTGGACCGAAGGCTACGTCTTCGCGCTCGCCGGGCCGATCTACGCGGGCACGAACGAGATCCAGCGCGACATCATCGCCGAGCGGCTGCTCGGCCTGCCGAAGGGACGCCGGTGATGCGGTTCCTCCTGGACGACGAGCAGCGGGACTTCGCCCGTTCGCTGGACGGCATGCTGGCGGCGGCGGACACACCGGCGGCCGCGCGGTCCTGGGCCACCGGGGAGCACGCGGCAGGTCTCGCCCTCCGGCAACGGCTCGGCGCGGCCGGGGTGTTCGCGCTCGCGGCACCGGAGGCGTACGAGGGCGTGGGGCCGCTGCCGGTCGAAACGGCTGTCGCGTTCGTGGAGTTGGGACGGCACGCCGTCCCGGGACCGCTGGTCGAGACGGTGGCGGCGACAGCGCTCCTGTCGCGCCTGGCCGAGCTCGGGATACCGGAGCCCGCCAAACGGTCGCTGCCGACGCTGGTCGGCGGTGGGGCGAGCGCGACGCTGACCCTCCCCGGCACCGGGCCGTACGCACTGGACGCGGACGCTTCGGCGGTGCTGCTCGCCGCCGGGGACGGGGAGGTGCGGCTCGCGCCCGGCCACGCGGACCCGCGCGCCTCCCTCGATCCGGCGCGGCGGCTCGCCCGGCTGCTCCCGGGCGGGGAAGTGGTGGCGTCCGGGGACGCGGCGGCCGACGCGGCCGGGTGGGCCCTTGACTGGGCGGCGCTGGCGACGGCGGCGCAGTGCCTGGGGGTCGGGTACGCACTGCTCGACCGGACCGTGACGTATGTGCGGGGGCGGACGCAGTTCGGCGTGCCGGTGGGCTCGTTCCAGGCCGTCAAGCACCGGCTCGCGGATGTGCTGGTGGGGCTGGAGTTCGCGCGGCCCCTGGTGTTCGGGGCGGCGGTGTCGCTGCGGGACGGCGACCGGTCGGCGGCCCGGGTGGACCTGGCCGCGGCGAAGGTCGCCACCGGGGAGGCGGCGTACGGCGCGGCGCGGGCGGCGCTGCAACTGCACGGGGCGCTGGGGTACACAGCCGAGTACGACTTGTCCCTGTGGCTCCTCAAGGCGCGGGCCCTGCGCGGGGCTTGGGGTGGCGTGGGGAAGTGGCGGGAGCGGGTGGTGTCGGGTGGGTGAGGCTCGCGTCGCACGTGGGCGGCCCCGTCCCGACGCTGTGCGGGCGGCCACCATCGCGTACCCGGAACCCCACTCCCCGCAGGCTTCGGCCTCGTACCCGCCCCCGGAAGCATCAGCCCCTTCCAGGAAGCGTCCGCCCCAACCGGGCCAACGGCGAGAACCCCATCAGCACCGGCGAGAGGAGCATCCCGCAGGCGGCCACCAGCAGGCCGGTCCGCAGCCCGTACGCCTCGGCGAGCCAGCCGCCGAGCAGTGATCCGAGCGGCGTGAGGCCCATGCCGAAGAAGGTGATCGTCGCGGTAGCGCGCCCCTGCATGCCGTCCGGGGTGAGGGCCTGCCGGACGGCCATGACCGTGACGTTCACCAGCTGGCCGAAGGCCCCGAAGACGAAGTTGACGGCCAGGAGCACGGGGACGGTCACCGGGGCGGGGCCGCGCAGCGCGGGCACGCACAGGAGCACGCCGTCGCCGAGTGCCGCCGCGGCCACGAGCACCCTGCCGTGGCCGAACCGGCGCGGCAGGCGGGCGGCGAGCAGCGAGCCGAGGAGCGCGCCCGGCCCGATCGCGGCCAGCGCGAGGCCGACGGCGGTTCCCGGCAGGTGCAGTTCGCGGGGCAGGAACAGCAGGTACACGGTCATGAGGGCCGCGAGGGAGAACTGGAAGGCGGCCGAGGCGAGGCCGACGGTGCGCAGGGCGGCGTCGTGGACTACGAAGCGCAGGCCGTCGAGGATCTGGCGCCGGATGCGCGGAGGCCGTTCCGCGCGCTCCTCAAGGGGTTCCGCCGGAACGGATTCGCGCGACGGAGGCTCCCCCGCAACGAACTCCTGCGCAACGGACTCCTGCCACACGGATACCACCGGAACGAGATCCCGCGGAGCCGATTCATGGCGCCGAATTCCCCTGATCGCCAGGAACGACACCCCGAAGAACACCGCCGCGCACGCGATGCCCCAGGGCGCCGCGAGCACGGACACCAGTGCCCCGCCGAGGGCGGGCCCGCCGACCTGGGCCGCGGACCTGCTGCCTTCGAGCGCGCTGTTGCCGCGTACGAGGTGGTCGCGCGCCACGAGACGTACGAGAGAGGCCTGGTAGGCCACGTCGAAGAACACGGACAGCGTGCCGACGGCGAAGGCGACGACGAACAGCAGCGGCAGACCGACCCCGCCCAGGAGGCAGGCCACGGCCAGTCCGCCCAGGGCGAGGGCCCGGGCCGCGTCCGCGCGGACCATCACCGTGCGGGCGTGCCACCGGTCCACCCAGGCGCCGACGAGCAGCGAGAACAGCAGGATCGGGGCCTGCCCCACCGCACGGAGGGCACCCAGTTCACCGGCGCCCGCGCGCAGGGTGAGCACGGCGATGAGCGGCAGGACCACCAGGCTGAGGTGTTCGCCGAGTTGGGAGGCCGTCTGCCCCAGCCACAGGCGGCGGAAATCACGGTCCCGCCACAGGCTGGTCGGCACGGACCCGGCGGGCCCGGACCCGGACTCGGGCCCCGACATGGACTCGGACTCGGCAGACTCGGACACAGCGGGAGAGAAAGACGACGGCACAAGCGCCCCAAGAATCACGGAGTACAGGCAGGGAAGGGCTCGCTGTGCCGCACACTCAGGGGCAGCACGCGATGACGGGCCTCACGGCAACAAGGTCAACGCGTGCGGGAACGACCGGGCATGCCCAGACTCCTCACGGTGATCGCCCGCGGAACACTAGCCTTCGGCCGCTCACGGCGAAACGCATTTCCGATCTGGGCCGGACACCACTGGACCCAGGCCCCGCCCCGCGGCACCTTTAACTCCGGGCCCCCGGGGGAAGAGCACCCTCACGCCGCCCCGGCGCACCCCACCCCGCCAGTGAGAGACAGAGACCCATGCGAGTGATCGGCCTGATGTCCGGCACCTCCCACGACGCCATCGACGCCGGTGCCGTCGACCTCACCCTCGACGGCGAAAGCCTCCGTCTGACACCGCTGGGCCTGATCAGCCGCGCGTACGACGACGAGCTGCGCGCGGCCCTGACCGCCGCGCTGCCCCCGGCGGCCACCACCCTCGCCGCCGTGTGCCGCCTCGACACCCGCATCGGCCAGGCCTTCGCCGCGGCCGCCACCGAGGCCGACCGCGAACTGTGCGGGGGCCGCGCCGAGTTGGTCGCCTCGCACGGGCAGACCGTCTTCCACTGGGTGGACGAGGGGCAGGTGCGCGGCACGCTGCAGATCGGGCAGCCCGCGTGGATCGCGGAGGCCACGGGGCTGCCGGTGGTCGCCGACTTCCGGCCGCGGGACGTCGCGGCGGGCGGCCAGGGCGCGCCGCTCGTCAGCCTCGTGGACCAGATGTGGCTGCGCGGCCGCCCCGGCACCCCCGTCGCCCTGAACCTCGGCGGCATCGCCAACATCACCGCCCCGGACGGCACGGCCTTCGACACCGGCCCGGCCAACGCCCTGATCGACGCGGCGGTCCGCGCGTGGACGCCGCAGGGCCGCGAGCGGGGCCTGACGTACGACAGGGACGGCGGCATCGCCGCGCGCGGCACCGTGCACGAGGGCCTGCTCGCCCGGCTGCTCGCCGAGCCGTACTACGCGCTGCCCGCCCCGAAGACGACGGGCAAGGAGCTCTTCCACCCGGACTATCTGCGCCGGGCCCTCTCCGGGTACGAGGACCTTGCCCCCGAGGACGTCGTCGCGACGCTCACCCGGCTCACGGCGGTGACGGTCGCCGACGCGGTGCGCGCGGCGAAGGCGAGCGAGGTGGTGGCGTCGGGCGGCGGGATCCGCAATCCCACGCTGATGGCGATGGTGCGGGCCGAGCTGGGGCCCGACGTGCCCGTGCGCGGCTCCGACGAGCTGGGGCTCGCGTCGGCGGCGAAGGAGGCGTACGCCTTCGCGGTGCTCGGTTTCCTGACGGCGCACGGCCTGCCCGGCACCGTCGCGGCGAGCACGGGCGCCCGGCATCCGAGCGTGCTCGGCTCGATCACCCCGGGGCGCGCGGGGCTGTGGCCGGGGGGCCTCCTCGGCGGTGCGCAGGCGCCGACGCGGCTGGTCGTCGACGGTCACTGAACCCCGCTCCGGCCGCACTTGGCCGATTTCCACCGACCCCTCTCATCCGACTTTCAGGCGCTGCTCTTACGCTGACGCCCATGACGCACGCGACTCCCCCGGGCTGGTATCCCGACCCCGGGCAGATACCTGGTGCCCCGCCGTCCGAGCGATGGTGGGACGGGACCATGTGGACGGATGCCGTCCGCGCTCCGGGCGGCTCGCCCGCCTTCCCCCAACAGCCCCCGCAGGCGCCACGGCGCCGGGCGCGCACGGCCGTCGTCGTCGGGGTGGCCCTCGCGGTGCTCGCGGGCATCGGCGGCGGCGTGTACGCGCTGACCGCGGGCGACGACGATGACGGCGATGACACCGCCAAGACCCCGGCGTCCTCCGGGCCTTCGAAGCCCGGCAAGGGCGACGACGGCCCCGAGAAGCCCGAGGGCTCCCCCTCGCCCGGCCCGTCCGACGGCGCCCCGCAGGCCGAGGAGGGGTTCGCCGCCGACACGGCGAGCGGCATCAGCATGCCGGTCCCGGACGGCTGGGAGGGCAAGTCCGGCAGCCTCGGCGCGGGCGTCACCACGGGCAAGTACCCGTGCCCCGGCGACGGCGCGAAGGTGTGCGTGCGCGGTGGCGCCTTCTCCGCTCCCGCCAGCAGCTTCAAGGTCAGGGAGACAAGCCCCGAGGCGGCGGCCAAGGCCGACATCGAGAAGAACGCCGAGGAGTCGTACGGCGGCAAGATCTACGGCGGCAAGCTGGTGTCCCACAAGCAGCTCGCCTCGAAGTCGGTGACCGTGGCCGGGCAGAAGGGCTATCTGGTTCGCTGGAAGGCCGTGAACCGCAAGGGCCCGGACGGCTATGTGCAGTCGCTCGCGTTCAAGTCGCCCGCCGACGACATGACGATGGTGATCGTCCGCTTCGGCATCGACGACCACGACGACGCCCCGTCGGTGTCGTACATGGACCAGATCACCAAGGGCATCAAGGAGTCCCGCGGCGGGGGCGGCGGAGGCGACGGCCAGCAGGTCTGACGGCCGGGCGCGGGACGGCTGCGGGCGAGGGACCGTACACGAGAAGCACGCGAAGCCGCGCGTGAACACGAGAAGCCGGGCGTACCGATCGCGATCGGTACGCCCGGCTTCTCGTCGCGCGCCGCCCCCGTCCCCACGGTGCGGCGCTCTGCGGGCCCCGTCCGGTCATCCTGCGGACCGGGCCCACGCTCAGGTGGCCGGGGTCTCCCCCGCGGCCGGGCGGGCGGGGCCCTCGCTCAGTCCGAGGACCGGCAGGAGCACCGCCTCCACGAACCGCTCCAGATAACGCTCGTCCGCGTCCTCGCCCTCCACCAGCGGCCGAGCCCGCAGCACGCCGAAGAGCTGGACCGTGACGAACTCCGCCGCCGGGTGGCCCGCGGCGATCTCCCCGCGCGCCACGGCCCGCGCGACGAAGCCGTCGACGGCCTGCACCTCCGGCTCCACCAGCGCCTCTCGGAGCGCACGCTGAAGGTCCTCGTCCTGCTGGACCGCGTGGCTGAGCGCCTGCACGATCATGGTGTCGCGCCCGGCCCAGGCGGCGGCCGCGCGCGCCGCCGCGCGCAGGTCGCCGGCGAGCGAGCCGGTGTCGATGCCCGCGAAGCGCACGCACCGGTTGGCGCGCAGCGCGGCGGCCACGAACTGGGGCTTCGTCTTCCACTGGCGGTAGAGCGTGGACTTGCTGCAGCGCGTACGCGCGGCGACGCCCTCCATGGTCACGGCCTCATAGCCGCACTCGCGGAGCTGGTCGAGGACCGCGTCGTAGAACTCCTGCTCACGCTCGGGTGTGATCTTGGAGCGGCGCGACATCGCGACCTGCTCGCAGAGGTGCTCCTCAATCCGTTCCCGCGGCGTCATCTCTCGTCTCCTCGGTGCGGCGGCCCGCTCGGTCGCTTCCCGCGGACCCTACCGATACGCCAGTGTACCGGTACGCTCCCGTATCGGTACACTGGCGTATCGATGAGTGGAACAACAGGGAGTCACTCATCACCGCACCACCCAGTCGTCATGCAAAGGGGCCGGCGGATGGATTCCCGCACCGAGCCTGCAGAACAGGAGCCGGAGATAACCTCCGGACGACCGGACACCCCTGCCCGGCCGCCGCTCGCGCGCGAGCTGCTCCTCGTCGTCGGACTCTTCCTCGTCTACAAATTCGGCAGGCAACTCGCCAACGGCCATACCGCCGAGGCGTTCCGCAACGCCCACCGCGTCTGGGACACCGAGCGGTTCCTGCGCCTGCCGGGCGAGGGCTCCGTGCAGGACGTCCTGCTGAGCGGCGACAGCCTCGTCCACGTCGCGAACACCTACTACGCGACCGTGCACTTCCCGGCGACGCTGCTCTTCCTGGTGTGGCTGTACGTGCGCCGCCCCCGGCACTACGTCTGGGCCCGGCGGATCCTCGCCGCGCTCACCGCGGCCGCGCTCGCGCTGCACCTGGCCTTCCCGCTGGCGCCGCCGCGCCTCCTGGAGGCGGCGCACCTCGTGGACACGGCACAGAAGTACGGGCCCTCGGTGTACGCGGCCGAGCCCGCGACCGACTCGATGGCCAACCAGTTCGCCGCCATGCCGTCGCTGCACTTCGGGTGGGCGCTGATGGTGGCCGTCGGCCTGATCGTCGCGACCAGCTCCCGGTGGCGCTGGCTGTGGCTGCTGCATCCGCTGCTCACGCTGCTCGTCATCGTCGGCACCGCGAACCACTACTGGCTCGACGCCCTCGCCGCGGCCGCGCTGCTCGGCATCGCGCTGGCCGTGATCCGGCCGCCGCACCCGGCCCGGTCCCGGATCGTACGCAGGTCCGCCCCGACAGCGAGGCCCACACCCGTGTGGTCAAGGACGCCATCCGTAGCGCCCGCGCTCCCCGCACGCGAGCCGGTCGCCCCGGCCGCCTCGTCCGCCACCGCGGCCACCCCCGCCCCCGTTCCCTCCACCTCCGGAGCCGGCCGATGAGCGCCACCCTGCTCGCCGTCCTCCTCTCCCTCGTCTCCGCCGCCGCGTACGCCACCGCCGCCGTCGCCCAGCAGCGCCTGGCCGTGCGCATGGCCGACACGGACGGCCGGGTGACACGGCTCCTGGGCAGTGGCGCGTGGTGGGCGTCGGTCGGCCTCAACGCTTCGGCGGCGCTGCTGCACGTCGCGGCGCTGAAGTTCGGTCCGCTCACCCTCGTACAGCCGCTCGGCGCGCTCACGCTGGTGGCCGCGGTGCCGCTGGGCGCGCGCCTGGCCGGGCGGCGGGTCTCCCCGCTGGAGTGGCGCGGCACGGGCCTGACCCTGATCGGCCTGGGCGTCCTGCTGCTCACCGCGTCCGGTCCTGAGCCCGATGACACGCTGTCGCTGCCGGAGGCCGTGGCGGTCGCCGGGGTGACGATGGCCGTCGTCGGCCTGCTCTCCCGGCCCGGCACCCGACCCGGACTGCGGCACGCGACCGCGTCCGGCTTCGCCTCCGGAGTCGCGTCCGCGCTCACGCAGACCGTGACGGTCGCGGCGACGGACCGCTCGGGGCCGGTGCTCGACGCTCAGGTCGTGGTGGTGGCGCTGCTCGTCGCCGCGTTCGCCGTGGGCGGGCTGCTGCTGTCGCAGACCGCGTACCGCGGCGGCCTCGGCGCGCCCCTCGCCCTCGTGACACTGGCCAACCCCGTCGCCGCGGCGGCCATCGGCATCGCCCTGCTCGGCGAGCGGCTGCGGGGCGGCGCGGGCGGGGTGCTCCTCGCCGCGACGGGGGCACTGATCGCCGCGTACGGGGTCGTGGTCCTCACCCGGTCCCCGCAGACCACCGCCGCGCGCGGGCCGGAACAGGCACCCGAACCGGCAGCCGTTCCCGCGCCTGGCCCCGTCCTCACACCGGACACGGCGGCCGACTACCTGCCCTCGATCCCCCTCCAGCCCGAACCAGCGACTTCCCTGCGGACGTAGACCGGGGCCGTAGGGCGAGGACGCGACAAGGGCGTACGACGAAAGCGACCGCCCCCGCCAGCGAGCGGGCCCCGCACCGGGGCGCCCTCGTCGGGGAGCGGTCGCTTCGTCGTACGTGTACGTGCCCTGCGGCCCCCGGACCCGTCGGCCCGGAGGCCGCTGCTCAGCCGAGGCCGCGCGAGTCCTGCTTGAGCGCGGTGTCGACGGTCAGGGCCGTCGCCACGACCAGGCTCAGGAGCGGGTCCGGGAGCTGGTAGTGGATCTGCAGGACGTAGTTGTCCGCGGTCGTGAACATCGTCTTGGCGAGGCCCTCCCAGGTCTTGGTGATCCGGGCGACCTCGTTGTCCGACTGGTCGACGATCGAGAAGTTCCAGGCGCGCCAGTTCTCCGCCTTGATCGCGCCGACCTGCTGGCCGTTGACGTTCATCGCGAAGTTGATCTTGCCGATGACGTTCTGCTGGAGGATCTCACCGACCACCTGGCCGTCGGGCCGCTCCACGATCACCCGCGACTTCATGAACTTCCGGGGCCGGGTCATGAGCAGCTGCGGGGTGCCGTGCGCGTCCCGGATCTCCAGCTTGTGCGTCATGAACTGGTCGATGCTGGAGACGAAGCGGGCCACCTTCTTGATGGCGCTCTGGTCGACCTGGACCACCGAGCCGAGCTGGTTGCCCGACTGGTCCATGACGCTGTACTCGTTCGTCAGCTCGATCAGCTTGGCCTTCTGGTTCACCACCAGGACCGGCTCGCTGAACAGCGTGCCGCCGCCCTGCGAGGTGGGGTTCACGCCGGCCTGCTGCTGCACCTGGCGCTGGACCCTGGCGGGGTCCGCGGCCGGGGCGGCGGGGACGGCCTGGGCAGGGGCCTGGGCCTTGCTGAACTGGGCTGCCTGCCCCGGCTGCTGCGGGACCTGCTGGCCCTGCGCGGCCGCCTGGGCCGTCGCGTCCTGCGGGGCCTGGTTCGTGTGGTCGGTCCACTGGGAGCCGTCCCACCAGCGGAGGAGCTGGGAGGCGCCCTTGGGGTCCGGGTACCAGCCTGCAGGAGTGTTCGAATGCGTTGTCACCCGGGCACACTACCTCGAACCACCCCGGCCCCCGCCAGCCCCAGGAGCGGACTTTCCGCAGGCCGGAGCGGTGCCCGCGCTTCCGGAACCGCCACCGGCCCCGGCACCACGACGGCGCCGGAGCTAACTCAGGACCTCCACCGCGAGCGCCCCGTCCGCCACTTCGAGCACCACCTCACCGACGCGCCCCGCCGCCCGCACGTCCGCCGCGGCGAGGGCGAACCGGTCGAGCGCGCCCCGCTGTCCGCGCACGACGACCGTCGCGATCTCGGCCCGCATCGAGAGCCTGGCGAGGGACTTGGCCTTGCGCACCCCGGCGATGACCTCGGCGGCCGTCGCGAGCACACTCCCGTCCGGGTCACCCGCCTCCCGGCCGTCCGGACCGCCCTCGGCCCGGCCGGGCCCCTCGCCGCCCCGCGCCCCCGCGAGCACCTCCTCCGCCGACGGCCACGCGGCCCGGTGGACCGACCCCGGCGCGTACCAGGACCAGACCTCCTCGGTGACGAAAGGCAGGATCGGCGCGAACAGCCGCAGCACCGTGTCCAGGGCGGTCCGCAGGGTCGCGCGGGCGGAGTCGCGGGCGGCCGCGCCGCCGTGGTCGCCGTAGGCGCGGGCCTTGACCAGCTCCACGTAGTCGTCGCAGAAGCGCCAGAAGAACGTCTCCGTGCGGCTCAGCGCCCGGGTGTAGTCGAAGTCGTCGAAGGCGGCCGTCGCCTCCTCGACGGTGGCGGCGAGGTCGGCGAGCAGCGCCCGGTCCAGCGGTTCGCGCACGGCCGCGTCCGTCGCCTCGAAGCCCAGGACGAACTTCCCGACGTTCAGGAGCTTCGTCGCGAGCCGTCGGCCGATCTTCATCTGACCGGTGTCGAAGGCGGTGTCGGTGCCGGGCCGGCCGCTAGCCGCCCAGTGCCGGACCGCGTCCGAACCGTGCGTGCGGAGCAGGTCGTCGGGGGTGACGGCGTTGCCCTTCGACTTCGACATCTTCTTGCGGTCGGGGTCGAGGATCCACCCGGAGATCGCCGTGTGCCGCCAGGGCAGCGTCCCGTGTCCGGTGTGGGCGCGCAGCACCGTGGCGAAGAGCCAGGTGCGGATGATCTCGTGGGCCTGCGGGCGCAGGTCCATCGGGAAGAGGCGGGCGAACAGCTCCGGGTCGGCGAGCTGCCGTCCGGCGATCTGCGGGGTGAGCGACGAGGTGGCCCAGGTGTCCATGACGTCCGGGTCGCCGGTGAAGCCGTGGGGCTCGCCGCGCTGGGACGCGTCGTAGCCGGGCGGGGTCTGCGCGCTGGGGTCGACGGGCAGCGTGGCCGGGTCGGGGACGATCGGACGGGTGTGGTCGGGGGTGCCGTCGCCGTCGAGGGGATACCAGAGCGGGATGGGGACTCCGAAGAAGCGCTGACGGCTGATCAGCCAGTCGCCGTTGAGACCGTCCACCCAGTGGTCGTAGCGCACGCGCATGTGCGGCGGGTGCCAGACCAGCTCCCGTCCCCGCGCGCGGAGTTCGGCCCTGCGGCCCTCGTCGCGGCCGCCGTTGCGGACGTACCACTGGCGGGTGGTGACGATCTCCAGGGGCTTGTCGCCCTTCTCGAAGAACTTCACCGCGTGCGTGACGGGCCGGGGTTCGCCGTGCAGCTCGCCGTGCGCGCGCAGGCGCGCGACGATCCGTTCGCGCGCGGTGTGGGCGGTGGCGCCCGCGAGTTCGGCGTACGCGGCCACGGCGTCCGGCGCGTCGACGCCGCTCGGCGGCTCGGCGCGGAAGCGACCGTCCCAGCCGATCACCGGCCGGGTGGCCAGGCGCAGTTCACGCCACCAGACGACGTCCGTGGTGTCGCCGAACGTGCAGACCATGGCGATGCCCGTGCCCTTGTCGGGCGCCGCGAGCCGGTGGGCGAGGACGGGGACCTCGACGTCGAACAGCGGGGTGCGGACGGTCGTGCCGACGAGGTCGCGGTGGCGCTCGTCGTCGGGGTGCGCGACGAGCGCGACGCACGCGGGGAGCAGTTCGGGACGGGTCGTCTCGACCGGGACGCCATGGCCGTCGGCGGCGCGGAAGGCGAGCCGGTGGTAGGCGCCGGGCCGTTCCCGGTCCTCCAGTTCGGCCTGGGCGACCGCCGTGCGGAAGGTGACGTCCCACAGGGTGGGCGCCTCGGCGAGATACGCGTCGCCGCGGGCGAGGTCGGCGAGGAAGGCCCGCTGCGAGGTGGCGCGCGCCTCCGCGCCGATGGTCCGGTAGGTGCGCGACCAGTCCACGGACAGGCCGAGGCGGCGCCACAGGTCCTCGAAGGCCTGCTCGTCCCGCGCGGTCAGCCGCTCGCACAGCTCGATGAAGTTCTCCCGGGAGATCGGGATCTGCCGTTTGCCGGGCGCCGCGGGCGGGGTGAAGTCCGGGTCGTGGGGCAGCGCGGGGTCGCAGCGGACGCCGTAGTGGTGCTGGACGCGGCGCTCGGTGGGCAGGCCGTTGTCGTCCCAGCCCATGGGGTAGAAGACGTTCCGGCCGCGCATGCGCTGGTAGCGGGCGACGGTGTCGGTGTGCGTGTACGAGAAGACGTGTCCGACGTGCAGGGAGCCGCTGACCGTGGGCGGCGGGGTGTCGATGGCGAACAGCTCGTCCCGGGGTGCCGTGCGCGCCCGCTCCGCGTCGAAGGCGTGTACACCTGACTCGTCCCAGCGCCTTGACCACTTCTCCTCGAGACCGTCGAGGACGGGCTTCTCCGGGGCGCCCTGGGGGCGTGGGGTGTCCGTCATGCTCCCGCATGCTAACGCCGCGCCGAGCAGGGCGTTCGACCTTTTTCCGCGGCGCGGGCGGCGGCGGTGCCGCTGCCCGGAGCGGGGAGCCCCGGGGCAGCGGCCGCCGCGGGCGCGTGCCTCGAACCGTGGCGCGCCTCAGACGATGACGTGCCTCAGACCGTGGCGATCGCCGGGTCGCTGACCCCCGCCTGACCGTTCTCCACGTGCCCGGCGAGGCGCCGCAGGAAGCCGGCGGAGGTGTCGGACACCACGGT
This sequence comes from Streptomyces sp. NPDC041205, assembly GCF_055591765.1. NCBI lineage: Bacteria > Bacillati > Actinomycetota > Actinomycetes > Kitasatosporales > Streptomycetaceae > Streptomyces > Streptomyces sp. NPDC041205. The sequence continues at coordinate 194,711 of NZ_JBVIZH010000011.1, forward strand.
CAGGTCGTACCAGCGCTTGCTGGCGCGCAGGTCCACGGTGTGCTGGACCGTGGCGCCCGGCTTGACCTTGAAGGTCTCCTTGCGGCCGCCGTAGGCGTTGGTGACCGTGAGGTTGCAGTCGGCGGCGCCCGCGTTCGTCAGGGTCAGCTTGAGGTTGCCGGTCGCCTTGTCGTGGCGGGCGGTGACCTCGGGGCCCGCGGTCTTCCCCGGGCCCTTGAAGGTGCGCAGGAAGCCGTTCGGGCCGAACACGCTCAGGTCGTGGCTGCCGCCCGAGTACGCCGAGTTCCAGGTGTCGGAGACCGTCCTGCCCGCGCCCGTGGTGTACGTCCAGGGACCGTCGGTGCGGTTGCCGGAGCGCACGTGGAAGCAGACGCCCGCCTGGTCGCCGCCGCCGAAGGTGAGGGTGAACTTCCCGGCGGCCGTGTCCGCGCGGCCGTCCACCAGCGGGGCGTAGGGCAGCGCACGCGCGGGACGGGAGCCGCGCTCCTGCTTGGGCAGCGCCGGGCTCGCGGGCGGCTTGGGGAAGTAGTCGGGGTGGCGCTCGTGGTCCGGCGGCTCGTAGGCAGCGGTGTCGGGCAGCTCCGCCGGGTCGGTGTCCTTGCCGCTGAAGTCGAAGGCGGAGGTGAGGTCGCCGCAGATCGCGCGGCGCCACGGCGAGATGTTGGGCTCCTGGACGCCGAAGCGCTTCTCCATGAACCGGATGATCGACGTGTGGTCGAAGACCTCGGAGTTCACGAACCCGCCCGTGCTCCAGGGCGAGATCACGAGCATCGGGACGCGCTGACCGAGGCCGTAGTGCCCGGCGCCGTACGAGGCGTTGCCGGGGAAGTGGTCGAGCTTGGTGTCGACCGTGGAGAGGCCCTGGTTCGCCGAGGAGGGGACGTACGGCGGCACGACGTGGTCGAAGTAGCCGTCGTTCTCGTCGTACGTGAGGAACAGCGCCGTCTTGCCCCACACCGCCGGGTTGGAGGTGAGCGCGTCCAGGATCTGCGCGATGTACCAGGCGCCGTAGTTCACCGGCCAGTTCGGGTGCTCGCAGAAGGCCTCGGGCGCGGCGATGTAGGACACCTGCGGGAGCCGGTCCGCCCGCACGTCGGCCCTCAGGATGTCGAAGTAGCCGTCGCCCGCCTTGGCGTTGGTGCCGGTGCGGGCCTTGTCGTAGAGCGGGTCGCCGGGCTTGGCGCCGCGGTACTTGTTGAAGTACAGGAGCGAGTTGTCGCCGTAGTTGCCGCGGTAGGCGTCGTCGATCCAGCCCCAGTGGCCGGCCGCGTCCAGGCCGTCACCGATGTCCTGGTAGACCTTCCAGGAGACGCCCGCCTGCTCCAGGCGCTCGGCGTACGTCGTCCAGTCGTAGCCCGCCTCCTGGTTGCCGAGGACCGGGCCGCCGCCCTTGCCGTCGTTGCCGACGTGGCCCGTCAGCATGTAGTAGCGGTTGGGGTCGGTGGCCCCGATGAACGAGCAGTGGTAGTCGTCGCAGACGGTGAAGGCGTCGGCGAGCGCGTAGTGGAAGGGGATGTCGTCCCGCTTCAGGTACGCCATCGTCCGCTCGGACTTCGCCGGGATCCACTGGTCGTACGCGCCGTTGTTGAACGCCCGGTGGCCGCCCGCCCAGTCGTGGTCCAGGCCCGCGATGAACTGCATGCCGAGGTCGTCGGCGTCCGGGTGGAAGGGCAGGACCTCCTTGCCGCCGCCCTGCTGGTGCCAGACCGGCTTGCCGCTGGGCAGCGTCACCGGACGCGGGTCACCGAAGCCGCGTACGCCCTTCATCGTCCCGAAATAGTGGTCAAAGGAACGATTCTCCTGCATCAGCACCACGACGTGCTCGACGTCCTTGATGGTGCCGGTGCGGCGCTTCGCGGGCAGCGAGGCCGCGCGGGCGATGCTCTCGTTCAGCGCGGCGAAGGCGGCGGCGCCACCGGCCAGTTGCATGAAGCGACGCCGGTTCAGTTCAGGCATGGGGATATGACCTCGCGTGATGTGGGGGGACGTGAGCGGGTGAAGTGTGTCAAGCGGCCAAGGCTTACGGAAGAGGCGGGCGGTGCCGTGTCGGCGAGATGTCGGCGGGGACAACCGCGGGTGCCGGGTCCGGTCGGTGTGGTGCTCGCGCCAGGAGGGTGCCGCCGGCCCCGGGGCGGCGCGTGCGCTTTGCGGGCTCGTGAACTCTCCCCCGGCCAGGAATGCGGGAGCGGCCCTGCGGCCTTGTTCTCTGTGATCGTTGGGGTGCGCCGTGCGCCACGGGGCGCGCGGGACGCAGGGAACGGAGCGAGGGACAGATGGCCAAGGCGTACGTATTCACCCGGCACGGCGGTCCCGAGGTGGAGGCCCTGATCGACCGGGCGCCGCCCGAGCCAGGACCGGGGCAGTTGCTCGTCGCGGTGCGGGCGGCGGGCGTCAACCCCGTCGACCACAAGCTGCGCGGCGGCTACCGCAGGCCGGGGCAGGCGCCCGCCGAACTGCCCGAGGTGCTCGGCAGCGAGGCCGCGGGCGTGGTGGAGCGGACCGGTCCCGGCGTCGAGGGGTTCGCCGTGGGGGACGCGGTGTTCGGGTCCACGCTCACCGGCGGGTACGCCGAGTACACGCTCCTTCCCGTGGCCGTCGCCGCGCACGTCCCCGAGGGCCTGTCCTTCGCGGAGGCCGCGACGCTGCCGGTCGCCGCGGCCACCGCCTACGACGGGGTGCGTCAGCTCGCGCTGCCCGCCGGGGCGACGCTGCTGGTCACCGGTGCCGGGGGCGGCGTGGGCGGGAACGCGGTGCGCCTCGCCCGCCATCTGGGGCTGCGCGTCGTCGGTACGGCGAGCGAGGCCAAGAAGGACGTCGTCGAGTCGCTGGGCGCGGTCCATGTGGCGTCGGGGCCCGGCCTGGTGGAGCGGATCCGTGCCGCCGCCCCGGACGGCGTCGACGGCGTCTTCGACCTGGTCGGCGGGGAGCACCTGCGGACGGTGGCGGAGCTGGTGGCCGACCGCACGAAGCTGATCACGGCCGGCGGGAAGCAGATCGTGGTCGAGCTGGGCGGCTCCCCCGTGGTCCGGGCGCGGGACGCCGCCACCCTGGAGGCGGTGGCCGGACTCGCCGCCGCCGGTGTGCTCCGGCCGCAGATCACGGCGACGTACCCGCTGGACCGGGCGGGCGAGGGCCTGCGCGCGGTGGAGACCGGCCACGCGTTGGGCAAGGTCGTGATCGAAGTCGGCTCATGAGGTCGGCGCGGGCGGCGGAACGGGCCACTCCGGCGGATCTCGCGCCGTCCGCCTTGGCGGATCTCGCGCCGTCCGGCACGACCGGTCCCGCTCCGTCCGCCCCGGCGGCGCCGGACGCGGAGGCGGTGCGGATCGGCCCCGACGGCGTACCGGAGATGCTGGACCACACGGCGGCACGCAACGTGGGAGCGGCCCTGCAGTCCGAGTCGCCGGGGTTCCGGCTGCGGCGGAGCATCCCGTTCCGGTCGGCGCGCGCCCCGGCGCGGGCGACGCCCCGGGGCGCGGACAGACAGCCGACCCGATCAGCGACAAGTCGACATCCCGGACCGGGCGCAGGGCCCTGACCGGGAAAAAGGAAAAGACGGCCGTTAGTTCGGATTGATACCTTCCGAACCATGCGTGCCCTTGGTGACAAAGAAATCCGTGCGTCGTTCGTGAACTGCTCGAAGGGCGAGGCCCGGCGTCTGACGCTGCCCCCGGGCTTCGCCGAGACGCCCTGGTCCGACCTGGACTTCCTGGGCTGGCGCGACCCCAAGGCACCGGACCGCGGCTACGTCGTCGCCGAGCGGGACGACGAGCTGGTCGGCATCGCCCTGCGCGCCTCCACGGGGGCCCGCCGCTCCATGCTGAAGTCCAGCATCTGCTCGGTGTGCGTGACGCCGCAGGCCGGTTCGGGCATCGCGCTGCTCGTCGCGCCCCGCGCGGGCGAGGCGGGCCGCCAGGGCAACTCGGTCGGCCTGTACGTCTGCGCGGACCTGGCCTGCTCCCTCTACGTACGCGGCAAGAAGACGTCGGCCCTGGCCCGCCGCTTCGACGAGAGCCTCAGCCCGGAGGAGCAGAACGAGCGCACGGTCCGCAACCTCAACGGCTTCCTGGACCAGGTGCTCGGCCGCGCCTAGACCTGCCGCGGGTCGACCAGTTGCAGGGTCAGTGCGTCCGGCGGGTCCGCGAGGCCCGGGCCGCCCGCCTCCGCCCAGGTGAGGATGTCGTCGAGGGACGCGTCGTCCAGGGCGAAGCCCACCCAGGCCGGGCGGCCGCCGTGCGCGCGGCCCGTGCGGGAGGGCTGGATCACCACGATGTTGGCCTGGCCGCAGGGGCCGAGGCAGTCGCTGGTGCGCACCGCGAACCGGCCCCCGGACGCGTCCGCCGCCGCCCGCAGCCGCGCCAACTGGCCCACGTGGTCCGTGCCGGGGTGCTTGCCCGGGTCGCCGCAGCAGCAGCCCCGGCACACGACGAGGGTGCAGGGGCGGGTGACCGGCGGGGCTGCCTGGGCCGTCGGGGCCGACGGGGACACAGTGTCGGGGGCGGTGCGGGGGTCGGGCAGGAGCACGACGGGGGTACTGCGGGGCTCGGGCGTGCTGTTGGGCTCGGGCGTGCTCGTGGGCTCGGGCGCGGTACGGGGCTCGGGCGCGGTCATTTCGTGATCATGTCAGGGTGGTGCTCAGGTCAGATAGGCCAGGCCCGGGTGTGCCTGCCGGTAGCCGTCGACCAGGCGGCGGGCCACGGTCACCGAGTCGACCAGCGGGTGCAGCGCGAACGCCTTGACCGCCGTGGCGCGCGAACCGCTCTCCGCCGCGGCGAGGACCTCGCGCTCGACCGCCTTGACCGCGCACACCAGCCCCGTGGCGTGCCCCGGCAGCGGCGATACGGCCGCCGGGTGCGGCCCGGACGCGTCCACCAGGCACGGCACTTCGATGACCGCGTCCGAGTCCAGCTCGGGCAGGGTCGTGCGGTTGCGGACGTTGAGGATCAGCGTCGCGCGTTCGTCGCGGGCGATGGCCCGCATCAGGGCGAGGGCGACCCGTTCGTAGCCGCCGGACTCCATGTCCTCGGGGGCGCGTTCCCCGGCGCCCGCGGCCTCCCGGCTCTGCGCCATGTACGTCGCCTCGCGCTCGGCGCGGGTGGCGTCCCACGTCTTGAACGCGGGGGTCTCGGGGCTGCGCATCTCCTCGTAGAAGCGGGCCTGCTGGTCGCGCAGGAACGCGCCGCGGGTCCGCTCGGCCGTCCGGTAGGCGTGGACGGTCTCGCGGTTGAAGTAGTAGTAGTGCAGGTACTCGTTGGGGATCACGCCGAGCGACTGCAGCCAGTCGGCGCCGAAGAGCTTGCCCTCCTCGAAGGATTCCAGGAGGCCGCGGTCGCCGAGCAGGCGCGGCAGCAGGTTCTGTCCGTCGACCTCCAGGCCGCTCAGCCAGCCCAGGTGGTTCAGGCCCACGTAGTCGAGCCACGCCCGGCCGGGTTCGACCCCGAGCAGCCCCGCCACCCGGCGGCCGAGGCCCACGGGCGAGTCGCAGATGCCGATGACGCGGTCGCCGATGTGGCGGGCCATCGCCTCGGTCACCAGGCCCGCGGGGTTGGTGAAGTTGATGACCCACGCCTCTGGCGCGAGCCGCCGCACCCTACGGGCGATGTCGACGGCGACGGGCAGCGTCCGCAGCCCGTACGCGATGCCGCCCGCGCCGACCGTCTCCTGCCCGAGCACCCCTTCGGCGAGGGCCACCCGCTCGTCGGTGGCACGGCCCTCCAGGCCGCCGACGCGGATCGCTGAGAACACGAAGTCGGCGCCGCGCAGCGCCTCGTCGAGGTCCGCGGTGACGCGCACGGCGGGCGCGTCGGACACCCCGGCGGCCTGGTCGGCGAGGACGCGGGCGATCGCCCCGGCCCGGGCGCCGTCCACGTCGTACAGGACGACCTCGGTGATACGGCCCTCGGCGCGGTCGCCGAGCAGTGCCCGGTACACGAGGGGCACACGGAATCCGCCGCCGCCCAGAATTGCCAGCCTCACGTCTGAACCACCTTGCCCGCAGCCTCAGTGAAGAGGGAACAGTTGAACATCGCTCCGAACACCTACCACTTCGGACGATGCCATGCGGAACGCGAGGTGCCCGAACCGGGCCCCGGACCGGCGCCGAACCTCGACCAGGACCGGGACGAACGTTCTACTCAGTGGCGCCAACAGCCGCGACCGCCCGTCCCGCCCACGAAGGTGCCGCCTCCACGAACTCGGCGAGGCGCTCGCGGACCGCGTCCGGGAACGGCACCGCGCGTCCCGCCTTCTGGTCGACGTGCAGCGCGAGCAGTTCCGTCGTGGCGACCGGCGCGGCGTCCGGCGCCGGATCGGCCGCGGCGCCGTCGACGACGTACAGCTCATGGGTGAAGTGCGCCTTCTTGCCGTGCACGCCGAGGACCCGGGTGCGCACGGCGAGGTGCGCGCCCTCGGCGACGTCGCGCAGATACCGCAGATGGGCCTCGACGGTGTAGAGGGAGCAGCCGGTGGTCTCGCGGTACGCGGCGTCCAGGCCGGTGGCGTCCATCATGGCGTCGGTGGCGAACCCGAAGGCCAGTGAGTAGTAGCCCTCGCTCATATGGCCGTTGTAGTCGATCCACTCCGGCGGGACGACCTGCCGGTACGGCGCGAGACGGCGGGCGATTTCCCTGGTCACAGGGTTCCCTTCTGATCGGCGTGGTCGGAGTGGGGGGCGCTCCGGTCGGCGGCGGCCTGGCGCGGCAGCCTCCCCGTCGCGCGCAGTACGTCGATGACGCCCTGGTCGCGCTCGGCGACGAGGTCGGCGATGGTGCGCCCGGCGGCGGCCTCGTCGCACCCGGCGACCACCGCGTCGTACAGCTCCTTGTCCAGCTCGGGTGCTTCGAGCCGCGTCCACGGGGACTTCAGGGACGGCCCGAAGTGGTCGAGCATATGGGCCATGCCGCCCTCGCCGCCCGCGAGCGCGAAGGTGAGCATGGGGCCCATGAACGCCCAGCGCAGGCCGGGGCCCTCGGTGATGGAGTCGTCGATCTCCTGGACGGTGGCCTCGCCGTTGGCGACCATGTGCAGCGCCTCGCGCCACAGGGCTTCCTGGAGGCGGTTGGCGATGAAGCCGGGCACCTCGCTCTTCATGGTGATGACGGACTTGCCCGCGACCTCGTAGAAGCGCGACGCCCAGGCGACGGCCTCGGTGGTGGTCCGCTCGCCGCCGACGACCTCGACGAGGGGGATCAGGTACGGCGGGTTGAAGGGGTGTCCGACGACGAGGCGGCCCGGGTCGGCGGCCGTGGTCTGCATGTCGGTCATCGGATAGCCCGAGGTGGACGAGGCGATGACGACACCGGGCGGCGCGGCGGCGTCCAGGCGTGTCAGCAGGTCGCGCTTGAGGTCCAGCTTCTCGGGGGCGCTCTCTTGGACGAACTGGGCGTCGGCGACGGCCTCTTCGAGCGTCGCGGCGACGGTCAGGCGGTCCCGGGACGCGCCGTCGGCGAGGCCGAGCCGGGTGAGCGCGGGCCAGGCGGCGTCGACGAGACGGCGAAGGCGGGGCCCGGCGTCGGGCGCGGGGTCCCAGGCGGTGACGTCGTAGCCACGGGCCAGGAAGTGCGCGACCCAGCCGCCGCCGATGACACCGGCGCCGACGCAGGCGACGCGGCGGACTTCTTCAGGGGTGGTCGTGGTCATGGTGCGGTCCTCCGCGGTGCTCGGTACGGGGCTTGAGGCGGTGCTCACGTGCGGGGCTTGAGGCGGTGCTCAGGTACGGGGCTTGAGGCCGAGCTTCGCGCGGGCCTCGTCGGGGGTGGCGACGCGTGAGCCGAGGCTCTCGGTGATCTGGACGGCGCGCTCGACCAGTTGGGCGTTGGTCACCTTGTTGCCCTTGCCGAGGTAGAGGTTGTCCTCCAGCCCGACGCGGACCTGCCCGCCGAGCAGGATGGACTGCGCGACCCACGGCATCTGCATGCGCCCGAGCGCGAAGCTGGCCCACTGCGCGCCCTCGGGCAGCATGTTGACCATCGACTGGAGCACGCCGGGGTCGGCGGGGGCACCCCACGGGATGCCCATGCAGAGCTGGAAGACGGTCGGGTCGTCCAGGAGGCCCTCGGCCAGAAGCTGCTTGGCGAACCACAGCTGCCCGGTGTCGAAGATCTCCAACTCGGGCCGTACGCCCAGCTCCTGGATACGCTTGGCGCCCTGGCGGAGCATGTCGGGGGTGGAGATGTAGAGGTTGGACCCGTCGCCGAAGTTGAGGGAGCCGCAGTCGAGGGTGCAGATGTCGGGAAGCAGCTCCTCGACGTGCGGGAGCCGGTCGAGGCCGCCGACGAGGTCGGTGCCGGGGAGTTCACCGAGTTCCTTGAGCGGCTCGGCCGGGTCGATCACGAGGTCCCCGCCCATGCCCGCCGTCAGGTTGATGACGACGTCGGTGCCGGTCTCCTTCACGCGCTCGACGACCTCGCGGTAGAGCCGGGGGTCGCGGGACGGAGCGCCGGTCTGCGGGTCGCGGACGTGGATGTGCACGACGGCGGCACCGGCCTCGGCGGCCCGCACGGCGTCGCGGGCTATCTGCTCGGGCGTGACGGGCACGTGCGGGCTCTTGCGGACGGTGTCGCCCGCGCCGGTGAGGGCGCAGGTGATGATGACGTTGTCGTTCACGGGCATGCCGGACTCCCTTTCGGAGGCTGGGGGTTGTGGTCGTACGAAGTGCGTACGGGGTCGCGTGCCGGAGGCGCCGGGGGTACGCGGCCGGGGGGCTCAGCGCGCGGCGAGCGCGGCGTCCACGTGGGCGAGCAGGGCCGCGTGCATGTCGTCGGGGCGGGTGCCGGGGCCGTCCGGGGCGCCGGCGAGGACCTGGGTGGCGAGGCCGTCGATCAGGGCGGTCAGGTGCAGGGCGGCCGCTTCGGGGTCCACGGGCCGGAACGCGCCCTGGGCGACGCCGCGCCGGACGACGTCGGCGACGGTGGCGCGCCACTGCCGGTAGTACTCGGTGTGCAGGCGGCCGACGGCGGTGGAGCGGGCCGCCTCGGCCCACAGGTCGAGCCAGACGCTCCACTGGTCGCGCTGGCGGCCGGTGCGCGGGGTCTGGAGCTCGATGAGCTGGCGCAGTTCGTCGGCGGCGTCGGCCGCGTCGGCGATGCGCGCGGCCCTGCGCGCGGTGTCCTCGTCCATGCACCAGCGCACGGCCGCTTCGAGGAGGTCGTCGCGGCCGGGGAAGTGGTAGTGGATGGCGGCCGTGCTGGTCTCGCAGGCCTTGGCGATGTCCTGGACGCGGACGGCGTGGAAGCCGTGGTCGGCGATCAGGCGGACGGTCTCGCGGATGATCTGCAACGGCCGTCCCTCGGGCGGCGTCGCGGCCCGCCGTCCGCGCGGGGCGGCGGGGCGGGCGGCCGCCGGGTCCGCGCCGCCGCGGGTGCCGAGCAGCCAGGCGGCGTCGACGTCGGCGGTGTCCGCGATCCGGGCCAGCTCCGCCGCGGTGAAGCGCCGGGTGCCGCCCAGGGAGCGCGACAGCTTCGACGGGTCCATGACGATCCGCCGAGCGAACTCGCGCTGGGTCACGCCCGCCGCGGCGATGACCTCACGGACACGGGTGGGGACGTCGGGGTCTTGCTCCATGTCGGCCACCGTACCCGTGCATTGAGATCAGCACAACGCGTCTTCGTGATCTCTCCTTCTGTACTCATGGATCCACGCCATTGCCATGCTGACTGATGCATCAGTCACCTCAACGTCCCTCGCGGTCCGAGCGGCCTGTGCGCCCCCTGCGCCTCCCCCACCCCGTGAACCTCGTGCCCCCTGCGCAGCCGCACCGCCCTACCGCCCCCGCCGCACCCTCCGCACCGCCACCGGCGCCGACACCGCCCCCAGCACCGCCACCCACGCACACACGCCCGCCCATCCCAGCGTCGCGTACGCCAGCGCCCCGAGCGACGATCCCGTCGCGCCGCCGATGAAGGCGCACGTCATGTAGGCCGTGTTGAGGCGGCTGCGGGCCTCGCCGCTGAGGGCGAAGATCCGCACCTGGTTGGCGACCATCCCGGATTGCATGGCCACGTCCAGGAGCAGGGTGCCGAGGGCAAGGGCCACGAGCCCGGGCACGCCGCCGAGTCCGCCGAGGGCGAGGACTCCCGCCGAGGCGACGACCGCGACCAGGCAGACGGCGTTCACCGCGTCCGGGCCGCGCCGGTCGATCTGGCGGCCCGCGAACGGCGTCGCCAGCATCGTGCCCGCGTTCACCAGGGCCAGCGCCCCGACCGCGGAGGCGCCGAGGCCGTACGTCCCGCTCGTCAGGAACAGGGCGACCCCCGTCCACAGCGCCTGGAAGGCCGCGAAGGCGGTCGCCTGGTAGAAGCACGAGAGCCGCAGCAGGGGCTCCGCGCGCAGCAGCCGCAGCGACTCGGCGAGCAGCGCCGGATAGCGCTGGTTCGACGTCGGGACGGTGCGGGGCAGGCCCCGGGCGAGGACGGCCGCGATCAGGAGCGCGAGCACGGCCGTCACGAGGTACGGCGCCCGCCAGCCGAGCCATTCGCCGAGCGCGCCGCCGAACGCGCGCGAGAGCAGCATGCCGCCGATGGATCCGCTCAGGAGGGTGCCGGTGACGGCGCCGCGGCGCGCGGCGGGGACGAGTCCCGCCGCCATGGGCGCGACGATGGGGGCGATCACCGTCGTGACGCCGACGAGCACGCTCGCGCCGAGCAGCGGCGGCAGCGCGGGCGCGGCGCTCGCGGCGAGCAGCCCGGCGCCGCTGAGGGCGAACAGGGTGGTGATGAGCGTGCGGTGCGGGACGCGGTCGCCGAGCGGCACCAGGAAGAAGATGCCGAGCGCGTAGCCGAACTGGGCCGCGGTCACCACGAGGGCCGCCGTGTCGCCGGACACGTCGAGCCCGGAGGCGACGAGCGGGCTGACGGCCTGCGGGAAGTAGATGTTGCCGACGGCGACACCGCAGGCGACGGCGAGGAGGAGCACCATGCCGCGGCTGAGGGAGGCGGGCGGAGCGGGGGCTTCGGGAGCGGGAGCTTCTGGTGCGGGCGCTCCCGAAGCGTGTGCCCACGAAGCGGGAGTTGCCGAAGCGGGAGAAACCGGAGCGTGGGTCCCCGGAGCGGGAGTTGCCGAAGCGGAGGCTGCCGAAGCGGGAGTTCCCGAAGCCGCGTGGGCCAGGGCTTCCGGAGTGGCGGTCTTCGGCGAGGTGGGCGCGGAAGCGGCCGGTATCGGCCCCGGCGTGGGCGTGGTGCGTTCGGTCACGAGGGATCACCTTCGCCGCTGCGGCCCCCACGCACAAGGTGTTCCTCCCCACCACCCCTGCCCAGCCACACCCCCGCCCACCTGCACCGCTTGCCCCTTCCCCGCGCGTCGGCGAGACGGTGTCGCACGGGCGGGGCCGGCGGGAGTACGCGGCCGTGCCCGTCGTCACCTGCCGGGCGATCGGCACCGCGCTGCCCGACCCCGGCGCCCACCTCGTGCCCGGCTGGACGGCGTACCGCACGCCGACCGGGACCGCGAAGCGCGCACCGGGTGCCACGCCCACGACGCCGCTCCCTCAACAGCCGCCCCCGCACGGGCGTTTGACTCCCGGGCCGATTTCGACGCGTCGTATCACGCGATGGTGTGACCGGGGGCGGTGCCCCGCATCCGACGGCGCCTCCGGGGTAGTGCTCGGCTGCCCGTACGCCGTCCGCGAGGAGAGAGCCCCGTATGCCCCAGCCGTCACGCCCCTTCGAACTGCCGAGCTTCTACATGGTGCATCCGGCGCGCCTCAACCCCCATGTGGAGGAGGCGCGTGCGCATACCCGGGAGTGGGCGCGGACCATGGGGATGCTGGAGGGCTCCGGGGTCTGGGACACGGCCGACCTGGAGGCGCACGACTACGCGCTGCTGTGCGCGTACACCCACCCGGACTGCGACAGCGCGGCCCTGTCCCTGGTCACCGACTGGTACGTGTGGGTGTTCTTCTTCGACGACCACTTCCTGGAACTGTTCAAACGCACCCAGGACCGGGTGGGCGGCAAGGCCTATCTCGACCGGCTGCCCGCGTTCATGCCGATGGACCTCGCGACACCGATGCCGGAGCCCACCAACCCGGTGGAGGCGGGCCTCGCCGACCTGTGGAAGCGCACCGTGCCCAGCATGTCCCTGGAGTGGCGGGCCCGCTTCGCGGAGAGCACCCGCAATCTCCTCAACGAGTCGCTGTGGGAGCTGTCCAACATCAACGCGCACCGCGTCGCGAACCCCGTCGAGTACATCGAGATGCGCCGCAAGGTCGGCGGCGCCCCGTGGTCGGCGGGGCTCGTCGAGTACGCGACGGGCGCGGAGGTACCGGCGGCGGTGGCCCGGTCGCGGCCGCTGCGGGTCCTCAGGGACACGTTCGCCGACGCCGTGCACCTGCGCAACGACCTGTTCTCCTACCAGCGGGAGGTCGAGGAGGAGGGCGAGCTGAGCAACGGCGTCCTGGTCCTCGAAACCTTCCTCGGCTGCTCCACGCAGGAGGCGGCCGACGCCGTCAACGACCTGCTCACGGCCCGGATGCAGCAGTTCGAGGACACGACGTTCACCGAACTCGCCCCGCTGTGCGCCGAGAAGGCACTGACGCCGAGGCAGAGCGCCGACGTCCTCGCGTACGTCAAGGGGCTCCAGGACTGGCAGTCCGGCGGCCACGAGTGGCACATGCGCTCCAGCCGCTACATGAACGAGGGCGCCGTCGACCGTCCGTCGCCGCTCGCGGGCCCCACCGGCATCGGCACGTCCGCCGCCAGTATCAAGGCCCTCATGGCCGCGACCGGCGCCCAGCGCGTGCGCCGCTTCACCCACGTCCCGTACCAGCGCGTCGGCCCGTCCGTGATCCCCGACTTCGACCTGCCCTACACGACCACCCTCAGCCCCCACCTCGACCGCTCGCGGCGCGAGGCCGTCGACTGGGCCGACCGCATGGGCATGCTGGAGCCCCAGCCGGGCGTGCCCGCCTCGCACATCTGGGACGCCCGCAAGCTCGCCGGGTACGACTTCCCGCTGTGCGCCGCGGGCCTGCACCCGGACGCCACACCGGAGCAACTGGACATCGGCTCGTGCTGGCTGACCTGGGGCACGTACGGGGACGACTACTACCCGGTGGTGTTCGGCAGGAGCCGGGACCTCCTCGGCGCGAAGGTGTGCACCGACCGCCTTCTGCTGTTCATGCCGCTGGACTGCTCGCCGACGCCTCCGCCCGCCAACGCCCTGGAGCGGGGCCTCGCCGATCTGTGGGCGCGCACGGCCGGACCCATGGACGCAGAGGGGCGCGCCCTGCTCCACCGGACCCTGGTGGACATGACGGACAGCTGGCTGTGGGAGCTGGCCAACCAGGCGCAGAACCGCGTCCCGGAGCCGGTCGACTACATGGAGATGCGCCGCCACACCTTCGGCGCGCACTTCACGATGAGCCTGTGCCGCTTCGGGCACGGCAAGCGGGTGCCCCCGGAGGTCTACGCGAGCGCGCCGGTGCAGAACCTGGAGAACGCCGCCGCCGACTACTCGATGCTCATGAACGACGTCTTCTCGTACCAGAAGGAGATCGAGTACGAGGGCGAGGTGCACAACGCGATCCTCGTCGTGCAGAACTTCTTCGACTGCGACTACCCGACGGCGCTCGGCATCGTCGACGACCTCATGAGGTCCAGGATGAGCCAGTTCCAGCACGTCGTCGCGCATGAACTTCCCGTTCTGTACGACGAGTTCGACCTCGACCAGGAGGCGCGGGACATCCTCGACGGCTATGTGGAGGAGCTGAAGCACTGGATGGCCGGGATCCACATCTGGCACCGCGACTGCCGCCGCTACCGCCAGGAGGACCTCTCGCACGGGCCGCTGCCCGAACCGACGGGGCTCGGCATGGAGGTGGTGCGGCCCGGCTGGCTGCGGGAGCCGGCCGCGCCCTGAGCCGTCCGCGGCCCGGGCGGGGGCGGGTAAGGTCGGCGGTCGGGCCGATCACCGGGGTCGGTCCGGGGCCGGCGCGGTCCGGCCCCGGGAACGTGGGGAGGACGCGCGCCGTGCGGGAGCCGAACCACGTCCACCCGGCCGCCCCCGGCGCCCCCGCCCGCTGGCGCACCGTCGCCCCCGAACGGACCGTGCTCGGCGTCATCCACAACGTGACCTCGGCGACCCGGCTGCTCGACCTGCTCACCGTCTTCGACGGCGACCGGCGCGTGCAGACCTTGTTCACCTGCACCGACTCCTCACCGTTCGCGGACGGCATCGCGGAGTTCGCCGCCACCCGCGAACTCCCCTTCCTCTCCTGGGACGAGGCGGTGAAGGCGGAGTTCGACCTGGCGGTCAGCACGAGCCGCGGCGGAGCCCTGCACAGCGTCTCCGCTCCTCTCATAGGAGCCCCGCACGGCGCCGGATACAATAAGAGACTCAGCAGCCGGGAGCCGGGAGCCGGGAGCCGGGAGCCGGGAGCCGGGAGCCGGGAGCCGGGAGCCGGGAGCCTTCGGTCTGACGGCTGAATGGCTTGTGCACGACGGCGAGTTGATACCGTCCGCCGTCGTCCTCTCCCACGAGGAACAGCTCGCCCGCCTCCGCGTCGGCTGCCCCGAGGCCCTGCCCGTGGCGCACGTCGTCGGCGACCCCTGCATGGACCGGCTGCGCGCCTCCCTCCCCTTCCGCGCGGAGTACCGCGCCGCACTCGGCGTCCGCCCCGACCAGCGCCTGCTCGTCCTCAGCTCGACCTGGGGCCGCCGTTCCCTCCTCGGTGCCGCGGGCGACCTCGTGCTCCGCGCGCTCGCGGAGCTGCCCCACGACTCGTTCCGCGTTCTCGCCGCCGTGCACCCCAACGCCTGGTACGGACACGGGGGTTGGCAGATCCGCACCTGGCTGCGGCCGCACCTGGACGCCGGGCTCCTGCTCCCCCCGCCCGCGGACGACACCTGGCAGGCGGCACTGTGCGCGGCGGACGCGTTCATCGGCGACCACGGCTCGGTGACGCTGTACGCGGCGGGGCTCGGCCTGCCCGGACTGCTCGGCGCGTTCGACGAGGACAGCGTGGCGGCGGGCTCCCCCATGGCGGCCCTCGGCGAGGCGCTGCCCCGCGTCTCACCCACGCGGCCGCTCGCCGCCCAACTGGAGCGCGCCGTCCGCGACCAGGCGACGGACCCGCGGCTCGCCGCGGTCACCTCGCAGATCACCTCCCACCCGGGCGAGGCCCCGGCACGCCTGCGCCGCCTCTGCTACCGCATGCTCGAGCTGGACGAACCCGCCGTCCCACCCGCGCCGCGCCCCGTCGACGTACCGCGGGACCTGCCTCCGACACCTCGCTCGCCCGTGGAACAACCCCTGTTCGTGGAGGCCCTGGTGACGGCGGTCGACGACGCCGACGCGGCCACCGGTTCCGACCGGCCGACCGCGCCCACCGGGCCGACCGAGCTCCTGATCCGGCGCTACCCCGCCCACGCCCGGGCCGCCGCTGCCCCGCACCCACCGCTCACCGACGCCCACGTCGCCGTCACCGCGGGCGAGCCCGAGGCGCGTTGGGCGCACGCGGCGGACGTGGTCACGGCCCGTACCCCCGCGCCAGGACCCCACCTCGCTTCACTGGCCGACGAGTTGTTCACGGCCCACCCCGGCTGCGCACTGATCGCCGTGCCGCAGGAAGGCGGCGGGTGTCTCCTCCGCACCCGCAACGGCACGTCCCTGCTGGGGCGTTGGGAGTCGCCTCCCGCCTGGGCGACGGCTTCGCTCACCGCCTCCGTGGCGTACACCTGTCTGCTCCAGCACGGGGACGACTGGGAGGGCGAGGTGCGGGTGCGGCTCGCTCCGGACGGCGTACCGGCGCGCCTGTGGGTGGGGCGCCTCGGCGCGGACCCCGCGCCGTACAACGGCTGACGGTCACCCGTCGGACCCCTCCCCCAGCCGCTCCCGCGCCCCGGCGGCCCCCACGCTCCCCAACGTCCGGTACGTGTCGAGCGCCGCCCGCCAGTCCTCCCGTGCCCGCGCCCCGTCGCCGCGGGCCGCCCACGCGTCGCCGCGGGCGAGGCGGGCGTCGGCCTCCTCCTTGGGGGCACCGCGCTCCTGGAGGAGGGCGATCGCCTCGTCCAGCGGGGCGACGGCCTCGTCGGCGCGGTCGGCGGCCAGGCGGGCCTGGGCGTAACGGGTCAGCGCGCGGGCCTCGTTGTAGCGGTCGGGGGTGGGCAGCTCGGCGAAGAGCCTGCGGGCGCCGAGCAGGGCCGCGGCAGCCTCCTCGTGGAGGTGGGCCGCGCTCGCCGTGCGCCCCATGTGGTACTGGAGCAGCGCACGGCCGCGCGGGTGCGCGAGGTCGCCGAGCGCGCGCAGCGCCTGCCGGAAGCAGTCCAGGGCGTCCTGCGGGCGGCCCTGCTCCACGGCGACCTGGCCGAGGCCTTCGAGCGCGGAGGACTCGGTGCGGGCGTGCCCGGCCGCGCGCGCCTGGCGCAGGGCGAGCCCGTAGTGGTGACCGGCCCGCTCGACGCTCTCCGCGCCGCCCTGGTCGAAGAGGGCGAACGCCAGCTCGTAGTGGCAGCGGGCCAGGACGAGCTGGGCGTCGTCGGGCGCCGCGGCATCGTCGGGCGCCGCGCCATCGCCGGGCGCCGCGCCATCGCCGGGCGCCGCGCCATCCCCGGCAGCCTGGCCCGGCCTCGCACCCGCCACATCCGCCGCGTTCGCCGCGTTCGCACCCCCGGACGCCCCCGGCACCCCGGACGCACCCGCCGCACCCCCCTCCACGATCCGCTCCCCCGCCCGCACCGCCCGCTCCGCCACCTCCACCCACAGCGTGTGGTGCTTGCGGCGGAAGAAGAAGCCGCGCAGTGCCTCCGCGAGGTCGCACACGGTGCGGTCGTGGCCGCGGGCGAACTCCAGGGCAGTGAGGGCGGCGGCGTTCTCGCGGTCCGGTTCGAGGGCGTCCAAGGCCTCGGCCTCACTGCCGAACACGCCCTCCAAGAGGGCGGGTTGGCGGAAGATCCCGGCCCGGCGCCAACGGCCGGACACCAGGTGCTCGGCCGCCGCGGCCCGACGCAGGTACCAGTCGGTGACGCGGGCCGCCACCGCCGCGGCCTCGTCGGCATCCGCGCGGGCGAGGTCGGCCGCGTACTCGTGGAGGAGACCGTTCATGCGGCAGCGGCCGGGCGCGGGGCGTTCGAGGAGGTTGCCGTTGAGGAGCGTGCGCCGCGCCCGCGCGCCCGCTTCGGGGCCGCCCGCCAGCTCGTCGACGAGGGCGTCGGCGAACTCGGGCGTCGGGTTCAGGCCGAGCCCGCGGAACAAGGCGGCCGTCGCGGGTTCGAGCGCCGCGTAGGAGTCCTCGAACACGGACCGCAGGGAGTACGTGTGCGGGTCGTCGGGCACGGTCAGCGCCTCCTGGAAGGTGGGCAGGGCCAGGAGTCTGCGGACGAACTCCTCGACGCCGCCCTCCAACGGGTCAGCGGCGCGCGCCCCGGCGAGCCGGGCGGCGGCGGGCAGGCCCGCGAAGGCGGGGATGACGGTGCGCAATAACTCCCGCCCCCGGTCCGTGAGTTCGGCGGCCATGGCGCGACCGGCCGTGTCCAGGAACAGCTCCCGGCAGGACTCGTCGTCGAGCCCGGCGAGGCGCACGTACACGGGTTCGGCCCCGGGCAGGACGGGGCGCAGGCCGTTCAGGAGCAGGCGGCTGGTGAGGACGACCATGCTCCCCGGGTGCCCCGGAAGCAGCGGCGGGACCTGACCGGCCGTCACCACGTCGTCGAGCAGCACCAGGCAGGGTTCGTGCGCGGTGAGGTGGCGGTAGTACGCGGCGAGCGGCGCCAGGTCGCCGGGCATCTCGGCGCGTGGGGTGCCGAGCGCGGCGACGAACGACTCCAGGACGGAGCGGATGTCGGCCGGTTCCAGGGCGCCGCGCGGGCTCATGTCGGCGTAGAGGACGCCGCCGGGGAAGTCCCCGCGCCGCCACGCCGACCAGTGCAGGACGGCGCCGCTCTTGCCGATGCCCGGCGGCCCCGTCACCGCGACGACCTCGGCGGCGGCGCGGTCGGCCCGGGCGTCGGCGACGCGGTCGAGGGCGGCGCGCACCGGCAGCCGGTCCACGAGCCGGCCGGGCGCGGCGGGCGCCATGAACGGCACCCGCGGGGCCCGCACTTCACCGCTCACGCACTGCCGCACCGTGACGTGCCGCGCCTGGATGACGTCGCGGAAGGTCCCGCCCGAGATGTTGTTGGCCACCGAATCCACCCGGGCAGTCTTCCAGGGCACCGCGCCGGACGGAACGCCACCTCGCACCCCGGGCGGACCATCGGCCCGGCGCGTCTCAGTGGTGCCCGTCCCCGCTGTGAATCCGCCGGTACTCCTCCGCCGTGGCCTTCGGCACCTGCGCGGCCGGCCCGTACATCGCCCGGGAGAGGCGGGCGCGCAGCCGCTCCGCGCGGGGCACCTTGCGGGCCACGCCGTTCGCGTCGACCAGGGGGCCCACCTCGTAGGGGCGGGGCTGTTCGTGCGCGGTGAGCCTGTACCGCTCGGCCTGGCTGAGGGGCTGGTGGACCTCGACGTACTCGCCGTGCGGGAGGCGTTTGATGATGCCGCTCTCCCGCCCGTGCAGCACCTTGTCGCGGTCGCGGCGCTGCAGCCCGAGGCAGATCCGGTGGGTGACGAAGAAGGCGAGCGGCGGGGCGACGAAGAAGGCGACGCGCACGAACCAGGTGATGGCGTTGATGGAGAGGTGGAAGTGCGTGGCCCACAGATCGTTGCCGCCGCCGACCATCAGCACGCCGTACAGCGTCAGCCAGGCCACGCCGAGACCCGTGCGGACGGGCGCGTTGCGCGGACGGTCGGCGATGTGGTGCTCGCGTCTGTCCTTGGTGACCCAGGACTCGATGAACGGATACACCCCGATCGCCGCCATGATCAGCGGGAACAGCGCGAAGGGGATGAAGACGCCCAACTGCAGGGTGTGGCCCCAGGCGTTGATCTCCCAGCTGGGCATCACCCGGATGAGCCCCTCGGAGAAGCCGAGGTACCAGTCGGGTTGGGCGCCGGTGCCGACGAGATCGGGCCGGTAGGGCCCGAGAGCCCATACGGGGTTGATCGTCGCGATGGCGCCCATCAGGGCGAGGACGCCGAAGACGAGGAAGAAGAAGCCGCCCGCCTTGGCGACGTAGATGGGCAGGAAGGGCGCGCCGACCACGTTCTTCTCGGTGCGCCCGGGCCCGGCGAACTGGGTGTGCTTGTGGTAGAAGACCAGGATCAGATGGGCGACGACCAGGCCCAGCATGATGCCCGGCAGCAGCAGGACGTGCACGGCGAAGAGTCTCGGGATGATGTCGTGGCCCGGGAACTCCCCTCCGAAGAGGAAGAAGGAGAGGTACGTGCCCACCACCGGGACGGACAGGATGGCGCCCTGCGCGAAGCGGATGCCCGTGCCGGACAGCAGGTCGTCCGGGAGCGAGTAGCCGGTCAGGCCGGTGATGAGGCCGAGCATCAACAGGGTCCAGCCGAAAACCCAGTTGATCTCGCGCGGCTTGCGGAACGCGCCGGTGAAGAACACCCGCATCATGTGCACGAGCATCCCGGCGACGAACACGAGCGCCGCCCAGTGGTGGATCTGCCGGATGAGCAGACCGCCGCGCACCTCCATGCTGATGTCGACGGTCGACTCGTAGGCGCGCGTCATCAACACGCCCTTGAGCGGTTCGTAACTGCCGTTGTACTCGACCTCGATGCCGCTCGGCTCGAAGAACAGGGTGAGCCAGACACCGGTGAGGATCAGGATCAGGAAGCTGTAGAGACAGATCTCGCCGAACATGAAGGACCAGTGGTCCGGGAACACCTTGCGCATCTGGGTCTTGGCGAGGGTGTGCACGCCGAGGCGGCTGTCCGCCCAGTCGGCGACGCGTTCACCCTTGCCGGGGCCGGTGTCGCGCTTGCCGGGGCCGGTGTTGCGGGCGCGTTCGCTCATGCGGCTCCCCCCTTGGGCGGCTACCAGGGTAGGTGCGCCGCACCCCTCGGCGACAGGGTCGTGCGGCCCGTGGGGAAGAACGCCCCCTTGGCCCCCGCCGGCCTCACCACTCCGCGAGGGAACCGTCCGGGTGCCGCCACACGGGGTTGCGCCAGGCGTGCCCGCCCCGGTCGGCCGCCCGCACGGCCGCCTCGTCGATCTCGACGCCGAGTCCGGGCAGGGTCGTGCGGTGGGCGTGCCCGTCGGTGAAGCGGAACGGCTCGGTGTCCACGACGTACGACAGGAGGTCGGCGCTCTTGTTGTAGTGGATGCCGCGGCTCTGCTCCTGGATGAGGAAGTTCGGTGTGGTGAAGGCGAGTTGGAGGCTCGCGGCGAGCGCGATCGGGCCGAGCGGGCAGTGCGGGGCGAGCAGCGCGCCGTGGGTCTCCGCGAGGGCGGCGATGCGCTGGACCTCCGTGACGCCGCCCGCGTGCGACAGGTCGGGCTGGGCGACGGCGATGCCCGCGGTGAGGGCGGGCAGGAACTCGGCGCGGCTGTAGAGGCGTTCGCCGGTGGCGATGGGGACGGGGCTCGCCGCGACCAGGGCGGGCAGGAGGTGGCTCTGGTCGGGCAGGAGCGGCTCCTCCGCGAACAGCGGGTGCAGCGGGGCGAGTTCGGCGAGGACGCGGCGGGCGCTCGCGGGGGTGAAGCGGCCGTGGAAGTCGACGGCCACGTCCCGGTCGGGGCCGAGGGCCTCGCGGGCGATGGCGACGCGGTCGACGACGGCGGCGGTCTCGGCGGGCGTGGTGAGCGGCGAGGTGGCCCCGGCCGCGTTCATCTTCACGGCGGTGAAGCCCGCCTCGACCTGCTCGGCGATGTGCTCGGCGAGCACGGCGGGCTCGTCGCCGCCGACCCACGCGTACACCCGCGCCCGGTCCCGCACGGGTCCGCCGAGCAGGGCGTGCACGGGCGCTCCGTACGTCTTGCCCGCGATGTCCCACAGGGCCTGGTCGATGCCCGCGACGGCGCTGGAGAGGACGGGGCCACCGCGGTAGAAGCCGCCCTTGGTGAGCACCTGCCAGTGGTCCTGGATCCGCAGCGGGTCCTTGCCGATCAGGTACTCGGCGAGTACGTCCACGGCGGCGCGCACCACCTCGGCGCGCCCCTCGACGACGGGTTCGCCCCAGCCGACCACGCCGTCGTCGGTCTGCACGCGGCAGAACAGCCAGCGCGGCGGGACGAGGAAGGTCTCCACGCGGTCGATCATCATGGGGTGTCCGTCTCTCCTCGCTCGGGGCGGCGTGCGGTGGGGGTGCGCGGCGGATCAGGTGCGTGGCAGGGGGGGCGAGGCGGTCGGGTCCGCTCAGGCGGAGTCCTTCACCACGCTCCAGCCGCCGTCCACGGTCAGGCTCGTCCCGGTGATGTACGACGCCTCGTCGGCAGCGAGGAACGCGATGGCCGCCGCCACCTCCTCCGGCGCCCCGAACCGCCCGGCCGCCGTCCCCTCGACGCTGCGCGCCCGGTCCGCCTCGCCCACGTCCCCCCACGCGGGCGTCAGGATCGGCCCCGGCAGGACCGCGTTGACCCGCACCTCGGGGCCGTACTCGACGGCGAGCTGCCCGCACAGGGAGACCAGGGCGCCCTTGCTCGCCGCGTAGGCGGGGCGGCCCGGGATGCCGGCGCGGGCGTGCACGGAGGAGGTGAGGACTACGGCGCCGCGGTGGGCGCGCAGGTCGGGCAGGACGGCCTTGACGCCGAGGAACGTACCGGTGAGGTTCACCGCGAGCTGGTGCTCCCAGGAGGCCTGGGTCATGGCGTGGGCGGGGGCGATCTCACAGGCGTAGGCGTTGCCGGAGAGGACGCCGACGGGGCCGAAGCTGTGGGCGGCCGCGAGGACCCGGTCCCAGTCGGCGGCATCGGCGACGTCCGCGCGGACGAACACCGCGCTGCCGCCCTCGGCCCGGATGCCCTCCGCGACCGGCTCGCCGCGGCCCGCGTCCACATCGGAGACGACGACGGCCGCGCCCTCGGCGGCGAGGCGCACGGCGGTGGCGGCACCGATGCCGGAGGCGCCGCCGGTGACCACGGCGACCTTGCCGGTGAAGCGGGCGCCGGGCAGGGCTGCGGCTGGGGAACCGGTGGGGCCGGTGCGCCTGCTGGGGCTCGCGTCGGCGGAGTGGGAGGCGGGTGCGCTTGGGTTCACGTGCGGCGTCCCCTCGTGCGGGTGGGCGGCGTGCCGCTCCCCGGGGCCCGTGCCGCGCGGCGTTCCCGCGCGGACGGCCGACCGGGGAGCGCGACCGCTGATGGCATGCGCCCTCCACTCTAAGTGCGGTCCTAGGTCCGGACACCTGCCGACTCGGTCGCCACGCTCTCCCCCACGGACTGTGCGGACTCCACGGACTGTGCGGACTCTGCGGACTCCACGGACCCCACGGACGGCTCGGGAGCCGCGATCGACGCCGCGGCCTTGGCCGGTGCGGGCCCCTCCACCACTCCGTCCGCCGCCGGACGCCCGACCCCGGCGGCGCCGCCCGCGGCCACGCCGACCCGCCGTGCCTCCCGCCGGTCCAGGAACCCGAGCGCCGGGCCCGTCATCGCCGTGGTGACGAGGGCCATGACCACCATCAGGGAGTACAGCGACTGGTCCAGGAGGCCGAGTTGCAGGCCGACGCCGAGGATCACGAGTTCGGTGAGGCCGCGGGTGTTCATGAGCGCCGCGAGCTTGCCCGCACCGTGCGGCGAAAGTCCCTGCGAGCGCGCTCCGGCGTAGGTCCCGCCGAACTTCCCCGCGATGGCGACCAGCAGGATCACGGCGAGTTCGAGGAGCCCGCTCACGCCCACTCCGCGCAGGTCGACCTTGAGGCCCGCCACCACGAAGTACACGGGCAGCAGCAGCGAGGTGACGTGCCCGGTGCGCTCGCACACCTCGTCGCGCAGCGCCCCCGCGCCGTCGCGCGGCAGCACGACGCCGAAGAGGAAGGCGCCGAAAATGTAGTGCATGCCCATGGCCTCGGTGGCCGCGGCGCAGAGCAACGCGCCGACGAGGACGGCACCGAGCCGGTTCGCGCTGAGCCCCGTGGCGCCGCCGGTGTCGAGGACGCGCCGCAGCAGCGGCCGCAGGGCGACCAGGAGCGCCGTGAACGGGATCAGCAGCGTCACGCGCCAGTAGTCGTCGGCCCCGCCGACCACGGCCTGCACCCCGGCGAGCGCCGACCAGGCCACGACGTCGACGAGGGCGGCCGTGGCGAGCGCGATGCCGCCGATCTCCGTACGGGACAGGCCGCGGTCGGCGAGGATCCGCGCGAGCACCGGGAAGGCGGTGACCGACACGGCCAGGCCCATGAACACGATGAACGCGGTGCGCTGCGGCGTGTCGTGGTCGCGCAGGAGCCACAGCGCGAGGCCGACGCCGAGGACGAACGGCACCAGGGTGGAGCCGAGGGCCGCGCCCGCGCTGACCCGGGTGCGGCCGCGCAGAACCCGGTGTTCGAGTTCGAGGCCGACGACGAACATGAACAGCGCGACGCCGATGTCGGCGAGCGCCGTCAGGAGCGGGCGCACGTCGGACGGGAACAGCTGGTCCGCGAAGAGACCGCCGAACAGCGTGGGCCCGAGCAGGATGCCGCCCAGGATCTCGCCCACGACGGGCGGCTGTCCGATCCGCGCCGCGAGCGCGCCGAGGCCGCGGGCGAGCGCCAGGATCAGCGCCACGTCCAGGAAGAGCAGCTGCACTTGGTGACTGGTCATGACCGGACCAGCCCTTCACCGACGTCGTGGGCGGTGCCCCCGTGAACGCACGCGCCTCCGTGCACGTACGTATCCGCGTGAACGTAAGTGACTGCGTGAACTTTCGTATTGGACCGCATCAAGCTGCTCCCCTGTCGCATCCCTCGGTCTGTGCACTCTGTTCGCAGTGCGCTCAGATTCGGCGAGGGACGCTGACAGCCCCCTGACGCAAACGACGGAGATCGTCGGAGGCGACGGGCGGACGGGAAGGTGAGGGGAGGCGGGCGGGAGTGTCAGGTCCCGGTGGGGCGCGGCGCGGGCAGGATCTGCCGCAGGCGCGGCGAGGGGTGCCGCTCGCGCTGCCACTCGCGCGGATAGCCGACGGAGACCTCCACGTGCGGAACGCCCTCGTGCCAGATGGTGCGCGGGATGTGCAGATGGCCGTAGACGACGGCCGCGGCGCGGTAGCGCACGGGCCAGTCGGCGGTCGCCTCGGTGCCGCACCACAGGGCGAACTCGGGGTAGTGCAGGATGCGCGTGGGCTCGCGGACGACCGGCCAGTGGTTGATGAGGACGGTCGGCAGCTCGGGGTCGAGGGCGTCGAGCCGGTCCTTGGTGAGCGCGACGCGGGCGCGGCACCAGTCCTCGCGGGTCGCGTACGGGTCCGGGTGCAGGAGCACCTCGTCCGTGCAGACCACGCCGGTCTCGTACGCGTACGCGAGGGCGTCCTTCTTGGTGTGCTTCCCGGCGGGCCGGAACGTGTAGTCGTACAGGAGGAACAGCGGGGCGATGACCGCCGGGCCGCCCTCGCCGTCCCAGACCGGGAACGGGTCCTCGGGGGTGTGGACGCCGAGGCCCCGGCACAGCTCCACGAGGTGGCGGTAGCGGGCCTCGCCGCGCAGTTGGTTCGGGTCGTCGCGGGGTGTCCACAGCTCGTGGTTGCCGGGCGACCAGATCACCGTGTCGAAGCGCTCGGTGAGGGTGCGCAGGGCCCACTCGATGTCGCTCATCATCTCGCCGATGTCACCGGCGACTATCAGCCAGTCGCCCTCGTGTTCCGGCCAGAGCTCGTCGACGAACTTCCGGTTCTCGGCATAGGCGATGTGCAGGTCACTGATGCCGAACAGCCTCGGCGCCCGTCGGGATGCGGCAGATGTCGTCACCACGTGAGGCTAACCGACGCGCGCCGCCGCCCCGCAGCCGCGCCCCGGGTGCTCCGCGCGACCTCGGTGCGCCGTCGGCGACCACGGTCTAAGGTGCCCAGAAGGCGGTTCTGGGCACGGACGGGGGCTTGAGTGGACGCCGGCACGGTGGGGCTGCGGATCGCGTCGTCGGTGATGGTGCCGCTGGTGAAACGGTTACTGCTGCCGCCCAAGAGCCTGCCGGGAGCCGAGTTCGGCGAGCGGCCGGTGCGCATCGGGCGGCTCCTGTCGTTCACCGGCGACAAGCGCGTCCTCAGCGAGGCCGATCTCTACCAGCTCGCGCGGGAGTTGGTGCGCCGCGCCATGCGCGCCGCGGGCCCGCACGACCCGCCCATCGCGCCCGACGAGCAGAACGCCGTCGGCTACGCCCTCGGCCACACCCTCCGCGCCCTCGGCGAACTCGACATGGACGACGTGCAGGCCTTCGACCTCGGCCCGGAGAAGCTCGCCGCCGCCCTGGTCCGCGCCAGCGCCCCGGAGACCCGCGCGCTGCTCAGCGCCGACGCCGCACGCCTGCACGACCGGCTGCTCGTCACCGCCTGTCTGCACCTGGTCCACCAGTTCAGCAAGCGCCCCGGTTTCGAGGCCCGCACCCAGGTCGAGCTGCGCCGCGGCCTGAGCGAGCAGAAGGAGCAACTGCGGCTGCTCCTGGAGCGGCTGCCCGCGACGCTCACGGAGGACACCGACTTCGAGCGGGCCTACGCCGACTATGTGGTGGGCCAGCACAGCAGCCTCACCATCCACGGCGTCGACCTGCACGACCCGCAGAGCCAGGCCTGGCCCCTTGAGACCGCCTATCTGAGCCTGGAGGCCGTGCCCGCCCGCGACCCCGCCGAGCCGGTCCCCGGCGCGGGCAACGGCGATCCCGACGGCCGCGGCGTGGACCCGGACCCGGAGTCCGAGCGCACGGCGGGCCCCGTCGAGGCGGCCCTGGCCGCGCACGACCGGGTGCTGCTGCGCGGCGTCGCCGGGACCGGCAAGACGACGCTGGTGCAGTGGCTCGCCATCACCACCGCCCAGCAGGACCGGGTGCCCGGCCATCTGCCGCAGCTCCTCGGCCGGGTGCCGTTCGTGCTCCCGCTGCGCACGCTGGCCCGCGAGGACACCGAACTGCCCATGCCGGACGGCTTCCTGAAGTGGATCGACTGCCCGCTGACGGGCAGCGAGCCCAAGGGCTGGGTGGTGCGGGTCCTGCAGGCGGGGCGCGGCATGCTCCTGATCGACGGGGTCGACGAGATCCCGGAGGCGGAGCGGCCACGCGCGCGGGCCTGGCTCGCGAAGCTCCGCTCCGCCTTCCCCGGCAATCTGTGGCTGGTCACGACGCGGCCCTCCGCGCTGCCCCGGGACTGGCTCGGCCGCGAGGGCTTCCGCGAGTTCACGCTCACGCCGATGCGGCCGGGCGACGTACGGCGGTTCGTGCGGCGCTGGCACGAGGCTGCCGGAGCGGGCGAGGAACTCGCCGGGAAGCTGCTGCCGCTGCTGCGGGCCTCGCCGGAGCTGAGCCGCCTTTCCACCAACCCGCTGCTGTGCGCCCTGATGTGCGCGCTGCACCGCGAGCGCCGCGGCTTCCTGCCGCCGGGCCGGATCGCGCTGTACGAGGCCGCCCTCTCGATGCTCCTGGAGCGCCGCGACCGCGAACGCGACCTCTACGGCCGCCAGCCGCCGCCGCTGGACCAGATGTCCGCGACGGAGCCCCTGAAGCGGCTCGCGTACTGGCTGATCCGCAACGAACGCACCATCCTGCGGCGGCAGGACGCCGTCGACCTGGTGGAGAAGCTGCGCCCGTCCGTGCCGCAGCTCGCCGCCGTCGGCACGTCCGACGACGTCCTGCGGCTGCTCCTCGTCCGCACCGGCCTGCTGCGTGAACCGGCCGAGGGCGCCGTGGACTTCATCCACCGCACCTTCCAGGACTTCCTCGGCGCCAAGGCCGCCTTGGAGGAGCACGACATCGGCGCCCTGGTCGCGCACGCGCACGTCGACCAGTGGGAGGACGTCCTGCAGATGGCCGTCGCCCAGGCCCGGCCCGACGAGCGCGCCGACCTCCTCACCCGGCTCACCGGCCGCGCCGACCGCGAGGAGGACGACACGGTGCGCGCCCGGCTCCGGCTGCTCGCGCTCGCCTCCCTCGGCCAGGCGACGCGCCTCGACCCGGAGGTCCGCAGGACCGTGGAGGAGCGGGCCGCGCAGCTCCTGCCGCCCCGCAGCATGCGCGAGGCCAGGGCGCTCGCGGAGACCGGGGCGCTGCTGCTCGGCCTGCTGCCCGGGGCCGAGAGCCTCACGGGCGACGCCGAGGTCACGACGGTCCACGCGATCTGCCGCATCGGCGGCGACGCGGCCCTGGCCCGGCTGCGCGAGTTCGTGACCACACGGCAGCCGGCGGTGCGCTCCCAGCTCCTCGCGCACTGGGACCGGTTCGACACCGACGCGTACGCCGAGGAGATCATCAAGCCGCTGCTCGCGGCCGGCGCGGGCGAGGCCGTCACGGTGCGCTCGGCGGCCGAGCTGAAGGCGCTCAGCGCGATGTCCGGGTACGAACGCGTGGTGCTCCAGGGCGACTTCTCGGAGCAGGACATCGTCGGTGCGCTCGACGCGGAGGGGCTGCGCGAGCTGCGGCTGCGCGGCAACGTACGGCTGACGTCGCTCGGCTTCCTGTCGACGTTCCCCGCCCTGGAGGCCCTGGCCCTGCACGGCTGCCGCGCCATCAGCGACACCGCGCCGCTGACCCGGCTCCCCCTGCTGCGCCGTCTCACCCTCACCGACCTGCCCCAACTGGAGCCCCTCGCCCGGCTCTCGGCGTGCCCGCGCCTCGACTCGCTGCTCCTGGGCGCCGCAGTGCCCTGGCGCGGGCTGCGGGACCTGCCGCGGCCGGGCGGGCTGCGGCTGCTCGCGCTGCCGCCGGACGCCGTCGAGCTGGCTGCCATCACCGCCCTGACGGAGCTGCGCGAGCTGCGCCTGCACAACGCGAGCGACCGGCTGCGGCCGGACGACTGGGACGCGCTGCTCGCCCAGTTGCCCGCGCTGCGCACCCTGCGCCTCTCGCACGAGCAGCTGAGCATGATGCTGTTCCCGCCGGGCGCCCGCATTCCGCAGCTCACCGGCCTCGAAGTGCGCTCGCGGCCCGGCGCGGCGGTGTCGCTGCGGCGAATCGCGCGCCGCCTTCCGGGCCTTGAGGAGGTCCACCTCTCCCTGTTCGACACGGTCGACCTGGTGCATCTGGCGGGCCTTCCGGCGCTGCGGCGGGTGCGCCTCGACTATCCGGGCGAGGTGCACCACGCGGACGAGCTGCCGGCGCGGGTGGAGCTGACGGTGCGGCCGCGGCACTGAGACGAGGCCGGCGCGGGTGGTTGGGGAAGGTGGAGGTGTCGGGGGGATGCGCTCGCGCGCGGCTCCGAAGTGGCGCCCGCACGGCCCCGAGCACCGCTTCGAGTACGCCCCCGCGCGCGTGCCGCGTCCGCGCTCCTCCGCGCGCCCGTTCCCGATCGGCTCCCGACCGCTCCCGACCTGAATCCAAGCGAAACCCGAGCGACGCCCGACCGGAAACCCACCGAAAACCCACCGGAATCAGACCGGCCCTGAACCGCCGTCCGACCGCCTTGCGACCGCCTTCGGCCCCGCTCGGTCGCGCGCCCCCGATCGCATACCGCACCGTGTCACGGATCCGCCGTAATATGCCCGATCGGCTCGCCCGTAGGCCCTGGCCAGGGGATAGTGGGAGGTGTAACTTCTTTCACCCTCAAAGCAGTTGACCCCGGCAAGGAGGGGCGAAGGAGCGGCGCGAGAACCCGCGGGACCGGCGGGGACGAGACACCGGCGGGCGGCCAAGGACAGGAGCGGAATCCGGCGAGATGCACACATCCGAAACGCCTCGGCTGTACGCACGCGATCCGCTCCTCCACTCCCTCCTCCCCCGCCTCACGGGCCTCGCCTACGCCGAACGCGCCCGCGTGCCCTGGGAGCACGACAAGGACCTCCCTCTCGTCCTCCTGACCGGACGCCACGGCATGGGCCGCACCGCCGTCCTGCGCGCCCTGGAGCGGCACTACTCGGGGCGGCTCCCGCTCGCCCTCGTCGACACCGCGGCCTGCGCGCTCGTCGTCGAGCTCCTGGAGGAGCTGGTGTGCTCCCTGGCGCCCGGCCTCGGCAGGCGCTTCCCGCTGCTCCTGCCCGGCCTGATCTCCGTGTTCGCGAGCCACGGCGGCACCGCGGACGGGCGGACCCGGGCCACCACCCGCATCGCCCGCCTCCTGATCGCCTGCCACCTGGAGTCCGGCACCGAGGCGAACGTCGCCCAGCGGTGGGCCGTCCGACTGCGCGCCCGCCTGGACGACGCGCCCGGCGCGGGGGCCGGCGGCGCCGGGTCCTGGTCCGTCGCGCACGCCCTCACGCAGGCGGCGCTCGCCGAGTACTTCGAGCGGTACACCCGCTCGCGCGCCGCGGCACCGCTGCGCCAGTGGTACCAGGAGCGGTACGCCGAGTCCGAGTCCGCCGCGGGCACGGCGGCGGACGGCCAGGACGGACTCGTACGCCTCGCCGACTGGTTCCGCCGCGGCGGCGACTACCGGCACGCGGCCGAGCAGACCCTCGTGCACGCCTTCCTGGAGGACATCGCCGCCGCCCGCAGCAAGTGGCAGCGCCTGAACCGCGACCCGCGCCCGCTGGCCCTGCTCGACAACACCCACTCCCCCGCCGGCTCCCGCCTGGTCGACCTGATCCTCGAATACCGCGCCCGGCCCGGCACGGCCCACCACGACCCGCTGGTCGTCGTCGCCACCCGGCTCGGCGACGCGCCGCCGGAGGCCACCGAGGCCGCGCACCGCGAACTGCCGGACCTGGTGACCTCCACGCGCTGGCGGCGCACCGGCCACGCCCCGTCGGCGGGACTGCTCGTCGTACCGCTCACACCGCTCAGCAGGGACGACATCCTGCTGATGCTGGACGCCGCGTCCGCGCCGCTGCACCCGTATCTGGCGTCCGCGCTGCACACCCTCACCGGCGGGCACCCACTGGCGAGCGGCGTGCTGTGCGACGCGGTCCTGGAGCACACCCGTGCCACGGCGTCCCGCGGCACGAGCCCACCCCCGCCGGAAGGACCGCTCGGCCCGCGCAACCTCCTCGAACTGACCACCCCCGACGGGCCCTCGGTGACCCAGGCGATCCTGGAGCGGCTGCTCCCCTCGCCGCAGCAGCGGTCGCGTCTGGTGCCGCTGTCCCTGGCCCGCGACAGCACGGCCGCGCAGGCCCTGGCCGCCCATCTGCGCCTTGAGGGGCCCGAGCAGTTGCCCGCGAACGCGGCTGCCGACTATCTGGAGGCCGAGCACTGGCAGCACGACACCCCGCAGGACCGCCCGCTGGCCGCCGACCCGCTGCTGCACACCCTCCTGGTGCACGAGGCGCGCCGCACCTCACACGGCGCCGACTCGCGCCGCGGCTGGCAGGAGATCCACGGCTTCCTGCGCCGCCACCACACCACGCGTGGCGAGGACAGCGAGGCCGACGCGCTGCGCCACACGCTGGCCGCCGGGGACGCCAAGACGGTGGTGGCCGCGCTGTCCGAGGAGTTCCAGTCGGAGCAGGACCGGCAGAGCGCGCTGCGCTGGCTGAACTGCCTGAGCTACGCGGCGACGGCACCGGCCCCGCCGTCGGCGGACTGGGACGACGAGCGGGCCGCGATGGCCGCGGGCGCCCACGACGACCGCTATCACGACATAGACGAGATCGACCGCTGCATCAACAGGCTGCTGCACGGCCTGTGGTACCTCTCCGACGCGCTGGCCGAGCCGGAGGCCGACCTCTGCGACGACATCGGAGCCGAGCTGGCTTTCCTGTCGCTGCGGCACCAGACGTGGCGGGCCGTGCTGAGCCAGGCCGCCCGCACCTGGCCGGCCGCCGTCCGTGACAAGCGCCCCCTCCCGCTGCCCGAACTGTGAGGAAGCATGTTCCTGAGCCGCCGCAACGGGTTCGGTCCCCTCGACAAGGCCATCGCCGTCCTGGTGCCGCTGGTCCTGATCGCCGTGGGTGTGATCGTGTACCTGGCGACCCGCCCCGAGGACTGCGCGGGGGGCCTCGCCAAGCGTGACGGCCAGTGCGTGGGCGTCACGGATTCGGCGTTCGACGCGAACGACGACATCAAGGGGCTGATCCGGGCCGTCGCGGATGAGAACGCCCGGGTGGAGAAGGCCTGGGAGTCGCCAAAGAAGGGCCAGACCCGGATACCGTACGGCCGGATCGCGCTGATGATGCCGTTCACCTCGGACGATTCAAGCGCCATGACCGCGCCGATGATCCGCCGCGCCCTCGCCGGGGCGCACGCCGCCCAGTTGCGGGCCAACAGCGGCGGCGGGCCGCACTATCAGCTCTTGATGGCGCCCGACGGCAAGGACCTCGACAAGTGGCAGCCGGTGGTCGACGACCTGGAGGACCTGACGGACGACCGGGAGTCGCCGCTCGTCGGTGTGATGGGCCTGCCGAGCAGCACCCCCGAGACCCGGGACGCGATGCGGGCGCTGAGCGACCGCCGTATCGCGACCGTCGGTCCGGTCATCACCTCCGCCGACATGAACGCCCCCTATTTCTTCAAGACCTCACCGAACAACGACCTCCTCGCGGACGCCCTCGGTCAGTACCTGAAGAAGAATCGGGGCGAGGGCAAAGGCTTCCTCGTCTTCGACAGCCGCCCCGACGACGTGTACTCGCGCAATCTGCAGAAGCTGATCGAGAAGAAATTCGGCGCGGCGTACGGGCTGCGCAAGCGCTCGGCGTCGTTCCTGGGCTCGACGGGCCCGGACGCCGGTATCCCGCAGCGATTCCAGTCCGCCGCGCAGAAGATCTGCGTGACCGATTCGGACACGGTGTTCTTCGCGGGCCGCGACCAGGATCTCCCGGCACTCGTGAAACGTCTGTCACAGGAGCCTTCTTGTGACCGCAGCAGCCCCGTGCGCATCCTGAAAGTGGGAATCGGTCTCGACCCGACGCTCACCACCCCCGAACTCACGCAGATGCTGCGCGACACCAAGACCACGATGGTGGCGGCCGCGTCCGTGACGAGCGAGTGGTGGCAGAAGAAGAGCACCGCGCCCGATGGCCTCGGCGGCTTCCTGTCGGTCTTCAACAAACTCAAGGAGCCCTACGGCCTCGGCGGGAAGTCCCTCGACGACGGTTACGCGATCATGTACCACGACGCGTTCATGCTTCTGGCCAATGCCTTCGACCGCTCGTACTCGGAGGCCAACGAGCCCACCGGCGGCTCCACCAGGACCCCGGACCCGGCGCGCACACCGACCAAGGACGACGTCTACAACACCCTGATCGACGCGAGCATCGTCGACACCGGCGACTCCACGCGCTGCATCGGCTGTCTCCAGGGCGCCGCGGGCACGTACGGCTTCGAGAAGTCCTCCGACACCGACGACACCGATCAGTGGCCGGTATGCAAGCCCGTGCCGGTGATCGAGTACCCGGCCGTGCGGGGCCGCAAGGCGCAGGACACCTTCCGGACGTTCGAGAAGACGTTCAAGCACCCGTGTCCCGATGACGTGACCCGCGGCGATTCCTGACCCGCCCCCCGATGATTCCTGACCTGCCCCACAGCGATTGCTGACCTGCTCCGCGGCGGCAATTCAGCGCGTCCGGCACGCGGTGGCACGTGACAAGAACACGTGCCCAGCACATTTGGCCTGATCCCATGGCGCGATAGATGTTTACTCAACTTCCTGGTTGTCTAGACCCATTGACACTCCAGGAAGCGCTCTCCTACTGTCGCGGACGTCGATCGGACAACGCAAAACGTCGCCAAAAAGCGCGTGGAGGGGTTCGTGAACAGCACTGAAGGTGCCCGCGATATCACCATGACAGCGCCCCGGAACGGCGAAGGCCTCCCGGACGTGAGTCTCGATCAAGCGCACTCGCCACAGAAAGTCATGGCGCACGGTGATCTCCTACGACGATTCGTCGCCGGCGAGGAGATCAAACCGGTCCACATGCGGATCGGCATCATGGGCGCCTGCAATATGCGTTGCAACTTCTGCAACTTCCATTCACCGAACGAGGAGCAGTTCTACGACCTGTTCTCGTTCAAGGACTCCCTCACCACCGACAAGGCGATCACTCTCCTCAAGGAGTTCGCCGAGAACGACGGCCGCGCCGTGACCTTCTGCGGCAGCGGCGAGTGCACCATCCACCCGGGCTACGCCGACATCTGCCACGCCGGGCACGACAGCGGCCTGCACATCGGCCTGATCACCAACGGCTCCCGGCTCGGCCGCCCCAAGGTCGCCGACTGTGTCACCGCGACGCACACCTGGGTGCGCGTCGGCATGAACGCCGGCACCGAGGCGACGTTCAACGACATCACACGCGACCGCGAGCAGACGTTCTCCAAGTTCATCGGGACGATCGGCAAGCTGCGCGACAACGCCGTCGCACCGGACTTCCGCATCGGCTTCAACTATGTGATCACGCTGCAGAACTACCGCGAGATCGTCGAGGCCGCCCGCATCGCCCACGAGTCCGGCGCGCACTATGTGCGCTTCGAGCCGGAGTTCTACAGCGCGATGGGGCACGAGACCATCGAGTCCGTCATGGCGGAGATCTCCGCCTCGCTCGTCGAGGCCGCCGCGATGTCCACGGACGCCTTCGAGGTGTCGGTGCCCAAGCTGGACCGCGGCCCCATGGACCAGGTGGAGGAGGTCGAGGGTGACTTCGAGCGCTGCCACTACAGCCGCTTCGTGACGGCCGTCGGCGCCGACGGGCATCTCTACCCGTGCCCGCAGGTCCACCTCAACAGCCGCTACCGCATCGGCGACGTGGTCGACCTCGGCTACCCCACGGTCCTCGACGGCGGTCCGCGCGCCGAGTGGGAAGCCACCAACCCCAACCGCACCGACCTGTGCAAATCCTGCTTCTACCGCCCCCAGAACGAGCTGCTGGAGCTCCTCAAACGCGGCCAGATCAAACTGGACGAGGCTCTGGACGCGTACGCGATCGAGGTCCCCCAAACTCTCCACGCGGACTTCGTCTAGACGCCACCCGGACGCCCGAAGCGGACTTCCCCCGCACACCTGACGCGAACTTCGCCGAGACCCCACCCGCACGCCCGACGCGAACTTCGCCCAGACCTCACCCGGACGCCCGAAGCGGACCTCGCCCGCACCCCCGACGCGGGACTTCTCCCAGACCTCGCCCGCACGCCCGACGCGGACCTCGCCCGCACACCTGACGCGGACTTCCCCCAGACCCCACCCGCACGCCCGACGCGAACTTCGCTCGCACACCTGGCGCGGACTTCGCCCAGACGCTCCCCGAGCGCCTGGCACGTACACCACTCGACCCGTCGCCCATCCACCCACCAGTGACCCAACGACCGCCCTTCACTCACACGCCCGCCCTTCTCAACCCGGCCCCGCCACCTCCTCTTTCAAGCCCGTCCGGCGTTTGAGGACGAGCCGCGAAGCGGCGATCAGCGGGGGCCCAGGGGGCGCAGCCCCCTGGTTACGGGAAGGGGCGGGCCTGGGGCGCCCCGCGAGGACCACACCCACCCGCACCCACAGGAGCGTTAGCCCCCGCATGCAGACCACCCACGTGCGCCGGCTGCTGAGAGCCGAACCGACGCTGCGCTTCACCCCCACCCTCTCCGACCCCACCGCCCACGCGGCCTGGTCCCGCAGGGTCCGGGCGGTCGTGGACCGCCTTGCCCGCGTCGACCGCGCCCAGCTCGACATCACCGCCGTCGACACCCACGGCGAGACCGGCCTGCGGCGCGAGCACCTGACCCTCAACTCGCCCGTACGGGGCGCCTTCCAAGCCACCCTGCTGGCCCCGGCGGACCGCACCGAGTCCTCCCCCGGCCCCGCCGTCCTGGTGTTCGGCGGCAAGAACGCCCGCCTGGAGCACCTCACCGGCGAGCGCCCACCGGACTTCCCCGACCGCAACATCGCCGAGCACCTGGCACGCGCCGGTTTCGTCACGCTGACCTTCGAGCACGGCATCGGCGGCCTCGACGAGGAGCGCCGCGCCGGCCGCGAGGAGGGCGCCCTCCTCGCGCACGCCTTCGCGCTCACCGGCCACTCCCTGCTCGGCGCGCTCGTCGGCGACACCCTGGGCGCCCTGGACGTCCTCACCGCGCACCCACTGGTCGACGCCGACCGCGTCGGCCTGTTCGGGCACAGCCTGGGCGCGGCGGTCGCCCTGCACACCGCGCTGCTCACGCCACGCCCGCTGCCGGTGTGCGCGGCCAGCCACCTCGGCAGCTATCCGGCGCTGTACGAACGCCTGTTGACCGGGTACGAGGGCGCCGCCCTGCCGGGCATCCTGGAGTACGCCGACCTCGGCGACCTCTACGCCGCGCTCGCCCCGGCCCCGCTGCACCTCCAGTACGGCACGGCCGACTCCTATCTGGAACCGGCCGACGCCCGCGCCGCCGCGGGCACGGTCCGGCGCGGCTACACGGCGGCGGACGCCGAGGACCGCCTCGACGTCCACGAGCTGCCCATGGGCCACGGCACCCATGTGCGGCACGCGGTCGACTTCTTCACACGCACCCTGTCGGGGCCCGCCACCGCTCCCGGCGACATCCCCGCGCAGCGCGTCCACTTCGGCGTGGCCGAGCGCCGCGCGGTCCTCGACCGGGTCGACACCGCGCTCGCCTCCGGCCACCTCACGCAGGGCCCCGGCCTGGCCCGTTTCGAGGAGCTGTGCCGCGCCTGGACGGGGCGCGAAGGGGTCGCCGTCGCGTCGGGCGCGGCCGCCCTGGAGATCGCCCTGCGCATCGTCGGCGTGGCCGGGCGCACGGTGCTCGTGCCGGTCAACACGTTCTTCGCGACGGCGGCGGCCGCGGTGCGCGCGGGTGCGCGCGTGCGGTTCGTCGACATCGAGCTGGACGGCCTCGGCCTCGATCCGGACGCGCTGCGCGCCGCGCTCGACCGCCATCCGGACACGGCGGCGGTGCTGCCGGTGCACATCGGTGGCATCGTCTCGCCGACCCTGGACGACGTTCTCGCGCTGTGCGAGCGGCGGGGCGTGGCCGTCGTGGAGGACGCGGCGCACGCGCTCGGCGCGACGCTCGGCGGCCGGTACGCGGGTGCCTTCGGCCGGTTCGGCGCCTTCTCGTTCTTCCCCACGAAGGTCGCGGTGAGCGGTGAGGGCGGCCTGGTGACCTGCGCGAACGCCGAGGACGCGGAGCAGGTGCGGCGCTGGCGCGACCACGGCAAGAGCGCGCAGGGCTCCACGCTGCACGACCGGCCCGGCGGCAACTGGCGGCTGAGCGAACTGCACGCCGCCGTCGGCACAGTCGACCTGGAGCGGTTCGACGACACGCTGGCGGCGCGCCGCGATCTCGCCTTCGGCTACGACGAGTTGCTGGCCGACGTGCCCGGCGTCCGCGCCCACACCGTGCCCGCGGCGGCGCACAGCAACTACTACAAGTACCTCGCCTACTTGGACGCGCCCGTGGATCGGGCGCTGCTCAAGAAGCGACTGCGCGAACGGCATGGTGTGTCGCTCGCGGGCGAGGTGTACGACCATCTGCTGTGCGACCAGCCGTACTTCGCAGCGGCTGGGGAATCGGGGGCGGTGGCGGCCGGGCCGGGGGCGGGCGCCGAGGCCTCGGGGACGGCAGTGGCCGGCTCGGGGACGGCGGCAGCGGACTCGGGGACGGTGGTGGAAGCGTCCGGGGCGGCGGTCGGAACCTCCGGGGTGGCGGCCGACGGTCCCTTCGAGCAGGCCCGGTGGTTCGCCCGGCACCACATCGCGCTTCCGCTCTATCCAACGCTCACCCGGGCCGAGCAGTTCCGGGTGGTCGAGGCCTTGCGCGGCGAGTTGTCGTGACGGGGCCGGACGATGAGGCTCCGGTCCTCTCCGCGTACCGCAGGGGCGACTGGCAGACGTCCCTCGACACGGCCCCGCTGCCCGGTGCGACGCGCGCCCGCCTCGCCCTCGTCCCGCACATCGTCGCCCACTCCGACCGCCGCTGGTGGGACAGCGTCCGCGCGGACCTGCCCCCGCTGCCCGGCCGACGCGAACTCGTCCTGTCCGCGCTGGAGTTGTTCCGGCACGGCACGGTCACCGTCGGGGGCGTCGGGCCGCAGAGCGCGGACGCCTTCCGGGCGGCCCTGTGGGAGAGCGCGGGGCTGCCGGGGCCGCTGGTCGACCGGTGGGGGGCGATGCTGTACGAGGGGGCCGCGCGCCGCGAGGTCGTCGCGCCGGACGACGCGCTCGCCCTGGTGGCGCTGCCCGGCAACACCTTCACCTGCCTGGACTCCGTCCTGGAGCAGGCCGAGCGGTCCGCGTGCGTCTGGGTGCGCCCGAGCCGCCGCGAACCGCTGTCCGCGGCCCGGCTGCTCGCGGCGCTCCTCGCCGTCGGCTGGCCACCCCGGCGCCTCGGTCTGTACCCCACCGAGCAGCACGCCCTGCACGGCCTGCTGAAACTCACCGACCGGCACATCGTGTACGGCGGCGCGGGCCTCGCCGCGTCGGTGCGGGACTCTCCGTCGCTGACGTTGCACGGGCCCGGCCGGGGCTGCGCACTCGTGTCACCCGGCAGGGCCGCCGGTCCCGCCGGTCCCGCCGAATCCATTGACTCCGTTGACGCTGTTGACGCTGTTGACGCTGTTGACGACACGGTTGCCTGGCTGCTGCCGCTCATCGCTGCGGATTCGGGCCGGTTCTGCAGCAACGTACGGACTGTCGTGTGCGTGGACCACGCCCCGGACCCCCTGGCCAAGGCCCTCGCGGCCGCGCTCGACGCCCTCCACCCGGGTCCCGCCCCCGACCCGGCCGACCCCCACTGGCCGCTGACCGCCTTCCGCGACCCCGGCGAGGCCGACCGCGCCGCCGCGTCCGTACGCGGCCGCCTGCGCCCGGGCGACCACCTGCTCACCCGCGAACCGGCGGTGACCACGAGTACCGGTGCCGGTGCCGGCGGCGACGTCTACGTACGCCCCCAACTGGCCCTGCTCCAGGTCGACCCCGCCGCACCGTCCCACCCGCTCATCGGCCATGAGGTTCCCTTCCCCTTCGCCGCCGTGCTCGGCGCCACCGCCGAGGCCGCGCGTGCCCTCGCCGACGAAGCCCTGTTCGTGTACCGACCGCCGGCGACACCAGGAGGAGTCCCATGACGACCGCGGCACGCCAGGAACACGCCCCGCAGGTCACCTTCGACACCCTGTATGACACGTTGCGCGAGCGCGTGCCCGAGCTGGCCGTGGACCTCGATGTGTGGACGCGGCGCATGATGCGCTGGCACTTCCACCCCGACACGGGCTCCCCGTTCTGGGTCGGGCGACGGGACCGGCTCGGCTTCGACCCGCTCAAGGATGTCGACGGGTACGCGGCGCTGGAGTTGTTCGGGCTCTTCGACAAGGGCGAGCTGCGCGCGGCGAGCGCCCTGGACCTGCGTCCGCGTGGGTATCGCGACCGGCCGTTCCGGGTCTTCGAGACGGGCGGCACCACCGGCGCGCCCTGCCGGATCGTGAACGTCACCCGCCTCGCGTACGACGTGGAGGTCTACCGGACCGTCCTGGAGGCGCGCGGTGTCGCGGGCGGCGACATCCTCGCGATGACGCCGAGCGGCCCGCACGCGTACGGGCACTTCGTGGAGGGCCTGGCGGACAGTTGGCGGGGAGCCGTGTACGCCATCGACTTCGACCCGCGCTGGGTGAAGGCGTCGCTGCGCGCGGGCGGCGAGGCGGACTCCTACACCTCGCACCTGGTGGAGCAGACCCTGATCCTGCTGACGGCCGAGCGGCCCACACTCCTTTTCACCACGTCCCGGCTGCTCCTCGAACTGGCCATGCGGCTGCCGCGCCCCCTGCACACGTACGGCATCCGCGCGGTCTGCACCGGCGGTACGACGTGCAGCGCCGCAGAGGCCGCGTTCCTGCGTCAGGAGCACTTGGACGGCGTGCAGTGGATCGACACGTACGGGAACACGCTGGCGGGCCACGCCTTGCAGGCCGACGCGGTGCCGGACGCGCCCGCGCCGCCCGGCGGCACCGGGCACTCGTACCACCTGCCGCCGCCCTTCGCGGTCCTCCAGGTCGTCGATCCCGCCGACCCCTGGCGCGAGGTGCCCGTGGGCGAGCGCGGGCGGGTGCGCGTCACCACACTCCTGGAGGACCTGTTCCTGCCGAACCTCCTCGAACGCGACAGCGCGATCAGGACGGGCCCGCATCCGTGGTTCCCCTGGGAGGGCGTGGCGGCGGTGCAGGCGTTCGACGACGGCCTGACACCACCCGGGGAGGCGGTCGAGGGCGTCTACTGACCGGCACTCCCCCTTGATCCCCCTCCGATGGCCCGCATCCGTTGGCCTGCATCCGTTGATTCCCCTCCGTTGACTCCTCTGACTCCTCCTCGCTCGCCCTTGACGACCCATCAACCATTGACGCCTCCACTGCACATGGACAGCCCGTCCACCTCTTGACGGCCTCGACATGTATGGACAGCTCAGTCATCTGTTGACGACCTACGGACTGGCGACCTGACGACGACCCCCTGACGTAAGGACTCCTCGTGAATCTCTCGTCGAACGGCGTGCCCATACCCTTCTCTCCCGAGTTGTTCGGCCCGCTGCGCGCCACCGACCCCGATCGGATGCCGGACCCCGCCGCCCTGCGCGAGCGGCTGCACGCGGACGGATATCTCTATCTGCCGGACTTCCTCGACCGTGAGCAGGTGCTGCGGCTGCGCGCCAGGTACTTCTCCCAGCTGCCCCCGGGCTATCTCGCGCCGGGCACCAGCGCGCGCGACGGCGTGTTCTCCGGGCGGGTGCCGGACGGGCTGCCCGAGCACGGTGTGGCGGGGCACCCAGCGCACGCGTTCGTCCGCTCGGAGACCTTCGACCGGTTTCTCGACGACCCCCGGCTGCGCAAGCTGGCGGCCGACCTTCTCGACGGCGACGCCCGGATGCTGCCGCGCCGCATCCTGCGCCATTTCCACCGCGGCGCACGCCGGGCCTCACGGGCCCATGTCGACTTCGACTACATGGACAAGGGTTCGCCGCAGGTCGTCACGACCTGGATCCCGGTCGGCGACTGCCCGCCGCAATCGGGCGCGCTGGTCTACCTGGAGGGTTCGCACGCGCTGCCGCCCGAGGCCTACGAGTCGCTGCGGGACACCACGGACCGGCCGGGCGACCGCCGTCAGATCTGTCACGACCTGGAGTTCACCGCGCGCAGCCTGGGCCGCCGCTGGCTGTGGACGGACTTCGCGGCGGGCGACGTCATGGTGCATGTGCCGCACATCATCCACGCCTCGCTGGACGCGACGACGGACGCGATGCGGCTGTCCATCGACACGCGTTTCATCCGTCAGTCGGACACGCCGGACCCTCGGTGGACGCGAGCCTGGTCGGCGGACGACGGCGCCTGAGTACCGGCTCGGCCCGCGCCCGTGCCGTCGATGGGAAGCGGCAGCCGGACGGGGCCGCCTGAGGCCGCCTCAGAGCGTTCCGCGGCCACGAGGACCTCGTCGACCAGGCGGGCCTGCGCGAAGGGGCACACCGGAGGCCGCCCGGCAGCGACGGCGGCGACGAAGTCGGCGATGAGCGGCTGATGGGGATTCGGGGCGGGCGGCAGGGTGAGTCGCCGCTCCCCCTCGGTGCCGTGGCGGTACAGGCGGCCCGAGTCCAGCGGGTCGAGGGAGAGTGTCCGCCCACTCCCGCTCACCTCGAAGCGGTCCTCGGGCGGCTCCCCGCTCCACTCCGCGCGCACCCGTGCCCGCGTCCCCGAGGCCCACCGCAGCTCCACATCGGCCAGCCGCTCGGCGCCCTCCGGGAACCGGCGGTCGAGGCGGGCCCGCACCTCCTCAGGGCGCCCGAACAGCAGGTGGAGCAGGTCGAGCCGGTGGCTTCCGGCGTCGGCGAGCACCCCGCCGCCGGACAGGGCCGGGTCGGTCCGCCACCGCATCGGATGCCCGGCCCCGGGGTCGAACGCACACCGGAACCGCACCTCCACCCGTTCCGGCGTCCACCCGCGCAGTTCCTCGCGCAGACGGCGCACGGCGGGGGCGAGCCTGCGGTAGTACGCAACACCCGCACACGGCAGACCGTCGGCGCCGCAGCTCGCGTACGCGCCACCATCGGCATCGGCCCCCGGACGCAAGCCACCGTCGACACCGGCCCCGGCACCCGGCCACAGCCCTCCGGCCAACGGCTTCTCGACGAGTACGGGGAGGCCCTTTCTCAACACCCGGCAGGCCAGCGGTACATGGTGGACGACAGGAGTGGCGACGTACACAGCGTCCACATCCCGGATCAACATGT
Source organism: Streptomyces sp. NPDC041205 (assembly GCF_055591765.1). Lineage (NCBI taxonomy): Bacteria > Bacillati > Actinomycetota > Actinomycetes > Kitasatosporales > Streptomycetaceae > Streptomyces > Streptomyces sp. NPDC041205. Next base: position 235,716 of record NZ_JBVIZH010000011.1, read on the forward strand.
CCACATCGTCGCCGCCGACCGGCACCCCATGGCGGGCGGCAACGCGGGCGGCCCGCTCGCCGTCGCGACCCCAGAGGCGCACCGGCTCCTCGCCGAGCGCCCGGAGCGCGGGCAGCACCCGCCGTTCCACGACGTCGCCGTACCCGGCGATCCCCCATCTCACCGGGTCTGCCCCTGTGCGCGGTTCACGGCACGATCGCCACCTTCAGCGTCTCGGGCGGCGGCCCGTCGAAGGGGGCGCGGTCCGCGTCCGGGTAGAGAGACCTGCTGGCGGACAACTGCTCCATGGCTTTGGGGAGTTCGTCGAGGGCGTACGTATGGGTGTGCAGGTCGGGCAGGCGCAGCGTCTCGTGGCCGTGGCGCAGGAGGCGTTCGGCGACGGCGAGGGCGTCGGCGCGCGCGGTGTCGACGGGTTCGGCGGAGCTGTGCACGCGCAGGCCCTTGCGCTCCCAGGTCACGAGGTCGACGGTGACGTGCGTGTCCACGTGGTGCGTGCCGAGCATGACGACCAGGCCGTTCTGCCGCACGAGGCCGACGCAGGCGTTGAGGGTGGTGGGGGTGCCGACGGCGTCGATGGCGACGTCGAACTCCTCCCCTCTCGCGGCGAAGCCCTCGCCGATGGCTGCCAGTCGGCCGGAGCTGCCGTCGACACGGTGCACCGCGTCGGCGCCCGCGTTCCGGGACCGCTCCAGGCGCCAGTCGTCGAGGTCGGCGACGGCGACATGGGCCGCGCCGCGCCGAACGGCCATGCGCAGCGCCATCTGGCCGACGGGTCCCTGGCCGAGGATGGCGACCCGGTCGCCGAGCCGGATGCCCCGGGTGGCGTGCACGGCCAGTGGCAGGAGCTGGAGGATGGAGCCCTGCTCGAAGGGGATGCCGTCGGGGAGCGCACCGACGGCTATCTCGCGCGCGAGGGCGTACTCGGCGTACCCGCTCGTCAGCGGCGTGCGTACGAAGACGCGCTGCCCGACGGTGACGCGGGTGACGCCCGGGCCGATGGCCTCGACGACTCCGGCGATCTCGTGGCCGTAACAGCCGGTCGCACAGTGCTCTCTGAGGCCGTAGTAGTGGTAGTAGGCGAGGTCGCTGCGGTTGCAGACGCTGCACGACCGCACCCGTACCAGGACCTGGCCGGTCCCGGGCTCGGGCACCGGGGCGTCGGTGACCAGCCTGATGTCGCGCCTGCCGACGAGTTCGTACCGCCGCACGGTGTGCCTCCTTCGCCCGTGGCCCTGGCCGGGCCGTGCCGCCTTCGCGGGAACGGCAGTTCGGGCCGTCCCGCCCCCCAGGAATTCCACCGCGCGGACCGGCGTCGTACAAGGAGGCCTCCGGTGGCCGACGCGGCGGCCTGGCCTGATTGGTCCGCGCCCGCACCCCACGCGGCCCACCCGTCCCCACGCCCCCGAAACGCCTCGCCCATCTGCCGGTTCACCTTCCGTTTCCTGCGGGTTCGCACTCCTTGACAGCTCCAATTGGCCTGAGCCAACATCCGATTGGCCTGTACCAAGTCGCCCGGCGACCCGACCATCGCCATCGACGCGCTCTCGTCCACCGGCCGGCCGCCGCCCGGTCAGCCATCCGCCCACCGGAGGTCCCGGCATGGTTTCGAGCAGTCACCCGAAGCTGGAGCAGCTCGCCAACTCCGTCCTTCAGCCGGGATTCGTGGGCACCACCGAGGCCCCGGACTGGCTGCGCCGCCGGATCGCCGACGGGCTCGGCGCCGTGGTGCTGTTCGGCCGCAACATCGTCGAGCCCGCGCAGGTCGCCGCGCTCACCACATCGTTGCGCGCCGAGAACCCCGATCTGATCGTCGCCATCGACGAGGAGGCGGGCGACGTCACGCGCATGGAGGCGTGGACGGGCGCCTCACGCCCGGGCAACCTCGCGCTCGGCGCCGTCGACGACGTCGACCTCACCGAGAGCGTCGCCCACGACATCGGCCGGGAACTCCACGCGGCGGGTGTCTCGTTGAACTACGCACCGAGCGCCGACGTGAACTCCAATCCGCTCAACCCCGTCATCGGCGTCCGCTCCTTCGGCGCCCGCACCGACGTCGTCTCCCGCCACACCGCCGCCTGGATCCGTGGCCTGCAGGCGGCCGGCGTCGCCGCGTGCGCCAAGCACTTCCCGGGCCACGGCGACACCTCCGTCGACCCGCACTTCGGCCTGCCACAGGTCCGGGGCACCGCCGCGGAGATCGCCCGCACCGCCCTGCCGCCCTTCATCGCCGCGACGGAGGCGGGCGCGCGGGCCGTCATGACGGCCCACCTGGTGGTGCCCGCCTACGACCCCGGCCTGCCCGCGACACTCAGCCCCCGCATCCTGAACGATCTGCTGCGCGGCGAGCTCGGCTTCGACGGCATGGTGGTCACGGACGGCATCGAGATGGGCGCGGTCACCGACCGGTACGGCATCGACGGGGCGACCGTCCGGGCTCTCGCGGGCGGTGTGGACGCGGTGTGCGTGGGCGGCGACAGCGCCGAGCAGTCCACCGTCGAGTTGCTCGTCGGGGCGCTCGTCAAGGCCGTGCTCGACGGGCGCCTGCCCGAGGAACGGCTCACGGAGGCGAGCGGGCGGGTACGCGCGTTCGCCGCCTGGTCGGGCGAGCGGTCACGGGCGGTGGCCCGGGCGGGCGACCGCTCGGACATCGGCCTCGTCGCGGCACGCCGCGCGGTACGGGTGCGTCGACGCGCCGACGCGTCGGAATTTCTTCTTCCGCTTTCTGCGGCGCCGCATGTCGTGGAGCTGTCGCCGGTGATGAACCCGGCCGTCGACGGCGGCACCCCCTGGGGCGTCGCCGACCCGCTGCGCGACCTGCGCCCCGACACCACGTCCGTGCGCCTCACCCAGTCCGAGCTCGACGGCCACGACGGCACGGACGAGGTCCTGGACCGCGCGGCCCTGGCGCCCGCGGAGGGGCGCGCCCTGGTGGTCGTCGTGCGCGACGCGGCCCGCCACCGGTGGATGTCGGACACCCTGGCCCGGCTGCTGCGCACCCGCCCGGACGCGCTGGTCGTGGAGATGGGCGTACCGACGGGTGCCGCGCTCGGCGCCGTCCACATGATCACTCATGGCGCGACCCGGGCGTCGGGCATCGCGGTCGCCGAGATGCTCGCGGGCAGCGCCTGACAATACGGCCCTCACGGCAGGTTCCGCGTAAATTCACACACCCCGCTAATCTCGCCCGGAGCGGTCCTGAAACATGCCCGCAGAACTTCGGCGATAAGATTCCGTCAAGAGCAATGCAGGCTTTATTCAGGGGCGTCCCGGCGACCGGACAACCCTTTACGGATCCTTAACGCGCCAGGTCAATAGGACCCCGAATCGGGCGCGCATTAGGAACGCGTTAGAAATTCCGACCGCGCCGCTGTGAGCCACGCACCGGCCAGACCCCGTGGCGCGGTCCCTGAAATGGGGCATTGCCCCCTTCGCCTCACGACGTCAACCGCGGTTTCACCCTTGTGCGGCCTGCGCCGCACAAGAAGGCAACCTCTCCGCGCGGCGCCGCGTCCTCATCTTGGCCCTCCGGCCAACCAGCCCTCACGACACCCCAGTTACCAGGCCCGCACAACCGGAAGCGGCCCCTGGATATTCATCTCCACGCTGCTATGTTCTGGTTCTACATTGAGGGCCCCGAGAGGGAGTTGACGGCGAACCGGTCGCCGTGCACACATTCTCTCGGTTGTGAGCTGGCAACTGCCCGGTTGATATCAACCGCATGCTCTTCTGCACCCTCGCGCCAAAACCCCGCCGGTCCGGCCCGGACGCAACCGCACCCGCACCCGCAGGGGCTGGGTTTTCCGTAGACCTAAGGAGATAGATTCATCGTGTCGGAGCAACTCGTCAGCCTGGCGCCCGAAACCATTAGCGACCCGACGAAATACGCGGATCTGCGCGAGAAGGGCCCGCTCGTCCATGTCTCCCTGCCCGGCCTGGAGACCCCGGTCTGGCTGGTCACGGGTTATGAGGACGCCAAGGACGCCCTGACCGACTCGCGTTTCGTGCGTGACGCCACGAAGCTGGCCGGCCAGGAGGGCCCCAGCATCGCGGACCAGATGATCGCGGCCTACGGCCTGCCCGCCGAGTACGCGCAGTACCTGGGCATCCTCGTGCTGTCCGACGGCGACGAGCACGCCCGGGTCCGCAACCTGCTCGTCCGCTCCTTCACGGCCCGCCGCGTCAACGCGCTGCGCCCTCAGCTGGAGCAGGTCACCGAGGCCATTTTCGAAGGTCTCAAGGCCAAGGGCGAGGCCGACCTCGTCAGCGAGCTGGGCTACGCCATCGCCGCCACGGCGATCTGTGAGCTCATGGGCGTGGAGGCCGAGGACCAGCCGACCGTCCAGGGCTTCATCCAGGGCTACGCCTCCGGTGACCCGGAGCACTTCATCCCCGCCATCCAGGGCATCGTCGAGTACTGCAAGGCGCTGATCGAGAAGCGCCGCGCGGAGCCCGGCGAGGACCTGGTCTCCGGCCTGCTGCAGGACGAGGGTGACGACAAGCTCACCGAGACCGAGATCATCGCGGTCTTCCTGCTCCTGATCAACACGGGTATCGCGCCGCCCGCGCACTTCCTCAGCGAGGCCGTCCTCGCGCTGTTCGACCACCCTGAGGAGCTGGCCAAGCTGCGCGCGCAGCCGGAGCTGCTCGCCACCACGGCCGTCCCGGAGCTGCTGCGCTTCGCCAGCGCCGTGCCCATGGGCGCGCCGCTGTACGCGACCGAGGACCTGGAGTTCAAGGGCTGCCCGATCAAGCAGGGCGAGGTCGTCAACGCCTCGCTGCTCGGCGCCAACCACGACCCGGCCGAGTACACCGAGCCCACCAAGCTCGACATCTCCCGCAAGCTCGGCGCCGGCGTGGGCCACATCGCCCTCGGTCACGGCCCGCACTACTGCATCGGCGCCTCCCTCGCGAAGCTGGAGACGGAGATCGTCCTCAACCAGCTCCTGCTCAAGCACGAGGGCCTGCGGCTCGCGGTGGACCGCAAGGACCTGCAGTACGCGCCGGTTCCGGGTGAGGGCATGCACCTCACCAGCCTGCCGGTGAAGTTCTGAGTGCTGAGGCACGTCTGACGGCGGCCGGCCGTCGAGCGTTCCGACACCTCCCCGGGGGAGGGTTCCTGGCGAGCCCTCCACCCGGGGTTTTCGCTTGCCCCCCGGCGAGCGGGCCCTGAAACGCGAACATCCCCTGCGGGAGAACCCGCAGGGGATGTCGTCTGTGTCCGAGGGGGGACTTGAACCCCCACGCCCGATAAAGGGCACTAGCACCTCAAGCTAGCGCGTCTGCCATTCCGCCACCCGGACTAGGTGTCTGTCGCTCCGGGGTGTTTCCCTCGGCGACGAAGACAACAATACCAAGGTTTCGGAGTGCCTTTCACCTGCGTATCCGTGACGTCCGCCGGGTGGCCGCGCGGCGCGTGGCACGGTGTGCGAGCGCGCCTAAGGTTTCACCATGAGTGACGGTTTGCTTACCGGTTCTCCGGGTGAGGGGCGGGTCCGGCGGCCCCGGGTCCTTTCGCCGCTGCGCGAGCATCTGCGGGACACGATGTGGTTCGCGCCCACGGTGGGGCTGATCGGCTCCCTGCTGCTGTGGTGGGCGGCCTCGGAGGTGGACGCTGAGCTGGTGCGGCTCCTCCAGGACGACGAGGAGTACGACACCCTCAAGGAGCTGAACCAGCTCGCCGAGGACGCCAAGGCGGTCATCAGCACCATCAGCTCGGCGATGATGACGTTCATCGGTGTCGTCTTCAGCATCTCGCTGGTGGCCGTGCAGATGGCCAGCGGGCAGTTCAGTCCGCGGGTGGTGCGGCTCTACGTCCGCTCCCGGATCACGAAGATCACGCTGACGGTCTTCCTCGCGACGTTCCTGTTCTCCCTGATGACGCTGACGTCCTTCGACAGCGAGCAGGATCCGCGCCTGCTGACGAACGTGCCGCTGGTCGAGGGTCTCCTCGCAGTCCTCATGGTGCTCCTGAGCCTGCTCCTGTTCATCGCGTACGTGAACGGCACGCTGCGCATGATGCGCGTCGGCTTCGTGATCGACCGGATCGCGCGCGAGGCGTTCCGGGTGGCCGTGCGGCATCCGACCGAGGGGGAACTCGACGACGAGCGTCTCGGGCCCGAGACGGACCGGATCACCCATGACGGCCGGGCCGGGGTGCTGCGGGACGTGCACATCGCGCGGGTGGTGCGGGCCGCTCGGCGGCAGGGGGTCGTGCTGCGGCTGCTGCCGCGCATCGGGGACTTCATGGTGCCGGGCACACCCGTGTTCGCGGTGTACGGCGGTCCCCCGCCCGGTCGCCGCGCGCTGCGCTACGCGGTGTCGGTCGGCGTGGAGCGGACCTTCCACCAGGACCTCGGCTTCGGGCTCAGGCAGCTGTCCGACATCGCGCTGCGGGCGCTGTCCCCGGCGGTGAACGACCCCACGACCGCCGTGCAGGCCCTGGACCGGATCGTGCAGTTCCTGGCGTCGGTCGCCCGCTATCCGCTGGGCGCGCTGCGCCATCGCGACCGGCGCGGGGCGGTGCGGCTCGTGCAGCCGGTGCCCGACTGGCAGGACCTGGTGGACCTCGGACTCACCGAGATCCGTGGCTGCGCGGCCGGGCATCCCCAGGTCACCCGGCGCATGCTGGCCGGGATCGACGATCTGCTCCTGCTCGCGCCCGAAGGCCGCAGGGCGCCGCTCCTCCGGCACCGGGCGCTCCTGGAGCAGGCGGTGGAGCGCCTGGTGCCGGAGGCGGCGGACCGAGACTTCGCGCTGCTGCCGGACCGCCAGGGCATCGGCTAGCGACCGGCACGCTCAGACCATGGGGGTGGGGGTACGGCACCACGCACCCGTGCCCCCCCCACCCCCGACTCAGGCCATCAGGTGGTAGCTGGGCAAATTCCCCGGCGCCCGCTCCCCCGCCGCGCCCTGTGGGACGGCCCGCACCAGCAGTTCCCCGCCGACGAACGCGCCGCGCCAGGACGCGCCGAAGCCACCGAACAGCTCGTCGCGGTCCCCCGCGGAACGGGGTCTGCCCCGGCCGGTCTTGAACGCCCGGATCTGCGGCGCCAACCGGTCGTACGTCTCCGGGTCGTCGGTGGACAGCGTGGCGACCAGCGCGCCGTTGGAGGCGTTCATGGCGGCGTGCAGCTCCGCCTCGGTGTCGACGAGCACGATCGTGTCGACCTGACCGAACGGCTCCGCGTGGTGCAGCGGGGACGACGGCGGCGGCGCGAGGAGGGTGACCGGCTGGACGTACGCGGAAGTGTCCTGGCCGGGCAGGAAGCGGTCGGCGTCGGGGGTTCCGCGGCACAGCGTCACGCCCCCGCGGTTGACGGCTTCCGCGACCTGGTCGGTCAGCTCCTTGGCCTTGGCCGCGTTGATCAGCGGGCCGAAGTCCAGTTCCGGGAACAGGTCCGCGGACCCGGCCACGGCGAGCGGGTGGCCGACGCGCACCGTCCGCACCGCGGGCAGATAGGCGGCGAGGACGGAGTCGAACAGCTCGCGCTGGACGACGAAGCGGGGGTAAGCCGTGCAGCGCTGCTTGCCGTAGTCGAAGAGCTTGGGGATCACCGCGCCGAGCGCGTCCCAGTCGCTGTAGTTCCAGATGCCCCAGGTGTAGTCCCTCCTGCTCGAGGATGTGTCGTTTGCCGAGGTCGGCGACGGCCGTGGCGACCGCCGCGCCCGTGTCCCGGACGCCGACGAAGGAGACGCATCCGATCTCGGGGCGCACACGAGTGCTTCGGACAGCTCACCGCCGCTGCCGCTGACGAGGGTGACGGGAATCCCTTCGCGGGCGGCGAGCGCGCACGCCAGGGTGAGACAGGAGACGCTGCCGTCGGTCGGGGTCTTGGCGATGACCGCGTTGCCTGCCAGTGCCTGTACCAGCATCGTGTGAACGAGCACGCTCATCGGATAGTTCCAGCTCGCGATGTTCGAGACGGGCCCGTTCAGCGGAGCCCTGCCCTCGACCATCGGCTCGATGCCCTCGACGTACCAGCGCACGCCGTCGATGGCCCGGTCCACGTCGGCCTGCGCGAGCCGCCAGGGCTTGCCGATCTCCCAGACGAGCAACAGCGCCAGGATTTCCCGGCGTTCGGAGAGCCTGTCGAGAGTGGCGGCGACGCGGGCGCGGCGCTCGGGCAGCGGGACGTGGCGCCAGGCCCGGTGCTGGTCGAGCGAGGCGCGTACAGCCCAGCGTGCGGCGTCGGCGTCGAGTCGGGGCGGGGAGCATGGCTGCGCGTACGGGGCGGCGGTGGCCGCGGTCTTCGTACGTCGCTCGGGGACGGTAGTGGAGTCGCGGCCAGTCACCTATGAGTGACGTCACTTCCGGCCGGGTCGAGGTGTCAACGCGATGCCGCCGCGAGCCGTTGCAGCACCAACTGGACCGTCTCCGTGGGGGGTGTTGCCGACCTGGACCCCGACGGCCTCCAGTGCGGTCTTCTTCGCGCGGGCGGTACCGGACGTACCGGAGACGATGGCGCCCGCGTGCCCCATGGTCCGGCCCTCGGGCGCGGTGAACCCGGCGATGTAGGCGACGACGGGCTTGCTCACGGACTCTTTGATGCAGGCCGCCGCGCGCTCTTCCGCGTCGCCGCCGATGTCCAGGAAGTTGGCGGGCCGCGCACCGCAACCCGCGACGACGTCGAGAGTGGACACGACGAGGCCCGCGCCGTTGCCGATGACGCCGACCTCGCCGTCGAGCTTGACGTAGTTGAGGCCCTTGGCGGCTGCGGCCGCCCCCAGCTCGTCGGTCTCCTGATCGTGTGCCGGTCCGTGCGCGCCCCAACGGGTCTACCGGAAGCGCGCGTTGTCGTCGAGGGTCACTTTTCCGTCAAGTACGAGGATTTGCCCCTGGGCGGTGCACACGAGCGGGTTCACCTCGACGAGCAGCGCGTCTTCCCTGATCAGCACGTTCCACAGAGCCGTCAGGGTGTCGGCGGCGGCGTCGGGCAGCCCGGCCGCGGCGGCGATCTCCGCGGCCTTCTCTCGGGACACGCCCTCGAAGGGGTCGATCGCCGTCCGGAGCACGGCCTCGGGCCGGGCGGCGGCCGCCTCCTCGATATCCATGCCGCCCTCGGCGGAGGCGATCGCACGGAAACGCCCCTGAGAGCGGTCGAGTACGTACGAGATGTAGAACTCGCCGTCGACGTCGACGGGTTGGGCGAGCAACACCGTGTGGCCCTTGATGCCCATGCCCAGGATCTGCCGGGCGGTCAGCTCCGCGGCGGCCGGGTCGCGGGCGAACCTCACACCGCTCGCCTTGCCCCTGCCTCCGGTCTTGACCTGCGCCTTCACGACGACACGGCCGCCTAGGCGCGCTGCGCTCGCACGGGCGCGCTTGGCCGAGTCGGCGACTTCGGCTCGCGGCACCAAAATGCCGTGTTCCTCGAGGAGTTCCCTTGCCTGGTACTCGTACAAGTCCATTTCCGGCTCCTGTCTGGAAAGCGCCGTACGCCCCCTGGACACCACCCACCGGATGCGGGATAACAGGCTTCATACAGTATTCGTCGACTGTATGCAATTTACTGCGAGGGCGCCCGAGCGTGGACGAGCGCACTCCAACTCCCCTACGAAGGGACAGGACTTCGCCATGCCCGACGACAGCAGCGCCAACAACACCCTCATCTCCGGTGGGCATCTGGTCGCCAAAGCACTCAAGGCGGAGGGCGTGGAGGTCATCTACACCCTCTGCGGCGGACACATCATCGACATCTACGACGGCTGCGTCGACGAGGGGATCGACGTCGTCGACGTACGCCATGAGCAGGTCGCCGCACACGCGGCCGACGGATACGCGCGCATCACCGGCAAGCCCGGCTGCGCCGTGGTGACGGCGGGACCGGGCACCACCGACGCCGTCACGGGCGTCGCGAACGCCTTCCGCGCGGAGTCCCCGATGCTGCTGATCGGCGGCCAAGGAGCCCATACCCAGCACAAGATGGGCTCACTGCAGGACCTGCCGCACGTGGACATGATGACGCCCATCACCAAGTTCGCCGCGACCGTCCCGGACACCGCGCGCGCGGCCGACATGGTGTCCATGGCGTTTCGCGAGTGCTACCACGGCGCTCCGGGGCCCTCCTTCCTTGAGATCCCCCGCGACGTGCTCGACGCCAAGGTCCCCGCCGACAAGGCGCGCGTCCCGCGCGCGGGTCACTATCGCGCCTCGACCCGCTCGGCCGGCGACCCCGAGGCGATCGAGAAGCTCGCCGACCTCCTCGTCCACGCCGAGAAGCCCGCCATCCTGCTCGGCAGCCAGGTGTGGACGACCCGGGGGACCGCGGCGGCCACCGAACTGGTCCGCGCCCTGAACGTGCCCGCCTACATGAACGGGGCGGGACGCGGCACCCTGCCCCCCGGGGACCCGCACCACTTCCAGTTGTCGCGCCGCTACGCCTTCTCCAACGCCGACCTCATCGTCATCGTCGGCACGCCCTTCGACTTCCGCATGGGGTACGGCAAACGGCTCTCCACGGAGGCGACGGTCGTCCAGATCGACCTCGACTACCGCACCGTGGGCAAGAACCGCGACATCGACCTCGGCATCGTGGGCGACGCCGGGCTCGTCCTGAAGTCCGTCACCGAGGCGGCGTCCGGGCGCATCGACGGGGGCGCGTCCCGGCGCAAGGAATGGCTCGACGAGCTGCGGGCCGCCGAGCAGACGGCCCTCGACAAGCGGCTGCCGAGCCTCAGGTCCGACGCCGCGCCGATCCATCCGTACCGCCTGGTGAGCGAGATCAACGACTTCCTCACCGAGGACTCGATCTACATCGGCGACGGCGGCGACATCGTCACCTTCTCCGGGCAGGTCGTCCAGCCCAAGGCCCCCGGGCACTGGATGGACCCCGGCCCGCTGGGCACGCTCGGCGTCGGCATCCCCTTCGTGCTCGCCGCCAAGCAGGCGCGGCCCGACAAGGAGGTGGTCGCGCTCTTCGGAGACGGCGCCTTCAGCCTCACCGGCTGGGACTTCGAGACGCTCGTGCGCTACAACCTGCCGTTCGTCGGCATCGTCGGCAACAACTCCTCCATGAACCAGATCCGTTACGGCCAGAAGGCCAAGTACGGCACGGACCGCGAGCGGGTCGGCAACACCCTCGGAGACGTCCACTACGACAAGTTCGCCCAGATGCTCGGCGGTCACGGCGAAGAGGTCCGCGACCCCGCCGACATCGGCCCCGCGCTGCGCCGCGCCCGCGAGTCCGGCAAGCCCTCCCTCATCAACGTGTGGGTCGACCCGGACGCGTACGCCCCCGGAACCATGAACCAGACGATGTACAAGTGAGGTGACACGGACGTGACCAAGGCTCTCGAAGGAATCCGCGTCCTGGACATGACGCACGTCCAGTCCGGGCCCTCCGCCACCCAGCTGCTCGCCTGGCTCGGCGCGGACGTGGTGAAACTGGAGGCACCGACCGGCGACATCACGCGCAGGCAACTGCGCGACCTGCCGGACGTGGACTCGCTCTACTTCACGATGCTCAACTGCAACAAGCGCAGCATCACCCTCAACACCAAGACCGAGCGCGGCAAGGAACTCCTCACGAAGCTGATCCGCCGCGCGGATGTGATGGTCGAGAACTTCGGCCCGGGCGCCGTCGACCGCATGGGCTTCACCTGGGAGCGCATCCAGGAGATCAACCCGCGTGTCGTCTACGCCTCGATCAAGGGCTTCGGAGACGGCCCCTACACCAACTTCAAGGCCTACGAAGTCGTCGCCCAGGCCATGGGCGGCTCCATGTCGACCACCGGCTTCGAGGACGGCCCACCGCTGGCCACCGGCGCGCAGATCGGCGACTCCGGTACCGGCATCCACGCCGTGGCGGGCATTCTCGCCGCCCTCTTCCAGAGGGAGAACACCGGCCGCGGACAGCGCGTGAACGTCGCCATGCAGCACGCCGTCCTCAACCTGTGCCGCGTCAAGCTGCGCGACCAGCAGCGCCTCGCGCACGGGCCCCTCGCCGAGTACCCGAACGAGGACTTCGGGGACGAGGTGCCCCGCTCCGGGAACGCCTCCGGCGGCGGGCAGCCCGGCTGGGCCGTCAAGTGCGCCCCGGGCGGGCCGAACGACTACGTGTACGTCATCGTGCAGCCCGTCGGCTGGAAGCCCATCACGGAGCTCATCGGGCGCCCCGAACTCGCCGACGCCCCCGAGTGGGCCACCCCCGAGGCGCGGCTGCCGCAGCTCACCAAGATGTTCCAGCTGATCGAGGAGTGGTCCTCGACGCTGCCCAAGTGGGAGGTCCTCGAGCGCCTCAACGCCCACAACATCCCGTGCGGCCCGATCCTGTCGACCAGGGAGATCATCGAGGACGCCTCGCTGGTCGCCAACGAGATGGTCGTCGAGGTCCCGCACCCCGAGCGCGGCGCGTTCACCACCATCGGCTCGCCGCTCAAGCTCTCCGACTCCCCCGTGGACGTGGTCAGTTCGCCGCTGCTCGGCGAGCACAACGAAGAGGTCTTCCTCGGCGAACTCGGCCTCGGGGACGAGGAACTGCGCCTGCTCAAGTCGAACGGAGTGATCTGATTGCTGGCCGAAGACCGCAGGGAGCGGGTGCGCGCGCTCCTGGACTCCGTGCGCGCCAAGGGGCGTACGGCGCTCACGGCGCCGGAGGGCAGGGTCATCGCGGACGCGTACGGTATCGCGGTGCCCGGAGAGGAGCTGGCGTGGGACGTCGACGAGGCCGTGGCGTGCGCGGCGCGCTTCGGCGGGCCCGTCGTCATGAAGATCGTGTCGCCGGACATCCTGCACAAGACCGACGCGGGCGGCGTGGTCGTGGGCGTCGAGGGCGCCGCGGACGTACGGGAGACCTTCCACCGGATCGTCGCCAACGCGCGCGCCTACGCGCCCGCGGCGCGCGTCGACGGCGTGCAGGTGCAGGAACTGCTGCCGTCGGGTCCGGGCGCCCAGGAGGTGATCGTCGGGGCGGTCACCGATCCGACGTTCGGGAAGGTCGTCGCGTTCGGTCTGGGCGGCGTCCTGGTGGAGGTCCTCAAGGACGTCACGTTCCGGCTCGCGCCCGTCGACGCCGACGACGCCCGGTCGATGCTCGACTCCATCCGGGCGGCCGAGGTCCTGCGCGGTGTGCGGGGCGCGCCCGGCGTGGACCGCTGGGCGCTGGCCGAGCAGATACGCCGGGTGTCGGAGCTGGTCACCGACTTCCCCGAGATCGCGGAGGCCGACCTCAATCCGGTCATCGCGACCCCCCAGGGCGCACTCGCCGCGGACATCCGCGTCATCCTCGCCACCGAGGCCCCCAAGGAGCGGCGCACGTACACGCGCGCGCAGATGCTGGCTTCGATGCGGCGCCTCATGCAGCCCCGCTCCGTCGCCGTCATCGGTGCCTCCAACGAGCCCGGCAAGATCGGCAATTCGGTGATGCGCAACCTCATCGACGGCGGGTTCACCGGGGAGATCCACCCGGTGAATCCCAAGGCCGATGACATTCTGGGCCGCAAGGCGTACAAGAGTGTCACGGACGTCCCGGGCGAGGTGGATGTGGCGGTCTTCGCGATCCCCGCCAAGTTCGTCGCGTCCGCTCTGGAGGAGGTCGGGCGCAAGGGCGTCCCGAACGCGGTCCTCATTCCCTCGGGGTTCGCCGAAACCGGTGAACAGGCCCTCCAGGACGAGATCGTGGCGATCGGCGAGCGGCATGGGGTGCGGCTGCTCGGTCCGAACATCTACGGCTACTACTCGACGTGGCAGGACCTCTGCGCCACGTTCTGCACGCCGTACGACGTGAAGGGCGGGGTGGCGCTCACCTCGCAGTCCGGCGGCATCGGGATGGCGATCCTGGGCTTCGCCCGCGCCACGAAGACGGGTGTCTCGGCGATCGTCGGGCTCGGCAACAAGGCGGACCTCGACGAGGACGACCTGCTGACGTGGTTCGGCGAGGACCCCAACACCCGGTGCGTCGCCATGCACTTGGAGGACCTCAAGGACGGCCGGGCCTTCGTGGAAGCCGCGCGGGCCACCGTGTCGAAGAAGCCCGTCGTGGTCCTCAAGGCGGGCCGGACCGCCGCGGGGGCCAAGGCCGCCGGATCGCACACGGGCGCGCTCGCGGGCGACGACGCCGTCTACGACGACATCCTGCGGCAGGCCGGAGTCATCAGGGCCCCTGGGCTGAACGAGATGCTGGAGTACGCGCGGGCGCTGCCGGTCCTGCCGACGCCCAAGGGCGACAACATCGTCATCATCACCGGGGCGGGCGGCTCGGGCGTGCTGCTCTCCGACGCGGTGACCGACAACGGCCTGAGGCTGATGGACATCCCGCCCGACCTGGACGCGGCCTTCCGCGCGTTCATCCCGCCGTTCGGCGCGGCCGGCAACCCCGTCGACATCACCGGCGGCGAGCCCCCCTCGACGTACGAGGCGACGATCCGGCTCGGCCTGGAGGATCCGCGCGTCCACGCGCTCGTACTGGGCTACTGGCACACCATCGTCACCCCTCCCATGGTCTTTGCCGAACTAACGGCCCGCGTGATCGCCGAGTTCCGGGAGCGGGGCATCGACAAGCCCGTCGTCGCCTCGCTCGCGGGCGACGTCGAGGTGGAGGAGGCCTGCCAGTACCTCTTCGAGCGGGGGGTGGTGGCCTATCCCTACACCACGGAGAAGCCGGTCGCCGCGCTCGGCGCGAAGTACCGCTGGGCGCGCGCCGCAGGACTCCTTGGGGGCGGTCGATGACATGACCGGCGCACGGGGCGGCCGACGGCACACGTCGGCCGACCCGGGGCCCGTACGCGCACGAAAGGGATTGGACAGGGGGCGCTGGCCAGGAACTTTTCGACGCAAGGGGTGCTGAGTGACATGACGACAACCGACATACCCAGGCCCGTCGCCTACCGGGAGGTGACGGACGCCAACGGCCGGATGTACCGGGTCGGCGAGACCGACATCGACATCATGGGCCGCAAACGCAAGTGGATGGTCATCCTGCCGTGGGTGGGCATGATGGGCATCAGCTCGGCCGAGTACGCGTTCGCGTCCGCCGAGGACACGCTGCACACCGCGCACAGCTGGAGCAGCCTGCACATCTTCTGGATGCTGGGCATCTGGGTCTTCTTCCAGGCGGCCGTGGCCTTCCCCGCGGGCAAGCTCCGCGAGAACGGGAAGCTCCCGGCCCGCTGGGCGATGATGATCGGCGCGTGCGGCACCCTCTTGGGATATCTATCGCTTGCCTCGGCACCGCATGTGGTCGTCGCCTACATCGGGTTCGGCATGTTCAGCGGCATGGGCGCCGGGATGGTGTACGCGACCTGCGTGAACATGGTCGGCAAGTGGTATCCGGAGCGCAAGGGCGGCAAGACCGGCTTCGTCAACGGCGGATTCGCCTACGGCTCGGTGCCGTTCGTCTTCATCTTCACCGGCCTCATGGACCTGTCCAACTTCCGTTGGGTGCTGGTGTCCGTGGGGCTCTTCCTGGCGGCGACGGTCGCCGTGGCCGGGTACTTCTTCCAGGACCCGCCGAAGAACTGGTGGCCCGCCGACGTGGACCCGCTGCGCCCACCGGACGACCCACGGGCCCGTCGCGCCCTGCGGATGAACCCGCCCGCCGTGCGGCAGTACACCCCCAAGGAGGCCTGGCAGACCGGCCGCGTCGGACTCATGTGGTTCTGCCTGCTGTGCACCTCGGGTGTGAACATCTTCGGCATCGCGTTCCAGGTTGACATCGGGGAGGACGCCGGTTTCGCGGGCGGAATGGTCGCCACGGCCATGTCGCTGAAGGCCACCGTCAACGGCACCGGACGGGGCGTCATCGGCTGGCTCTCGGACCGCTACGGACGCAAGCGCTGCCTGATCTTCGTCTGTGTCGTCCTCGGCCTTTCGCAGTACGGCATCCTCTGGTCCGCCGAGATCAAGAACCTGCCGCTGTTCCTGATCTTCTCCAGCATCTCCGGCTTCGGCGGCGGCGCCATCTTCCCGATGTTCGCGGCCATGACGGCGGACTACTTCGGAGAGAACAACAACGCCTCCAACTACGGCCTGGTCTACAGCTCGAAGCTGGTCTCCGGCCTGCTCGGCTCCGGTATGGGCGCCGTGGTGGTGAGCAACTGGGGCCACACAGGGGCATTCACCCTGGCCGGATCCATATCCCTGTTCGCCGGCTTCGTCGCGCTCTTCCTGTCGCAACCCGGCAGGCCGAATCCCAAGGACATCAACCCCAACCCACAACCCCTCGGTGAGGAGATGGCTTGATATGACGGCGGAGCCCTTCGCCGCAAGCGGCGCGTCCGGCCGCGCGGACGCGTCGTACAAGAAGTTCCGGGAGGTCACGGACGCGCGCGGACGCGTCTACCGCATCGGTGAGAGCGACCGGGACATCCTCGGTCGGCCACGCTGGACGATGGTCGTCCTCCCCTGGGTGGCCATGATCGCCATCAGTGTCTTCGAGTACGCCTACGGAGCGGCCGAGGACACCCTGTCCGCGGCGCACCACTGGTCGTCGTCGAACACCTTCTGGGTGCTGAGCGTGTGGATCTTCTTCCAGGCGGGCGTCTCCTTCCCCGCCGGGAAGCTCCGCGAGAAAGGCATCCTGACCAGCCGCAAGGCCATGCTGACGGGATCGGTCCTGTCGCTGCTCGGGTTCGTCAGCCTCAGCCACGCACCCAACGTGGCGGCCGCGATGGTCGGCTTCGGCCTGCTCGGCGGGGTCGGCTCCGGGCTGATCTACTCGACGTGCGTGAACATGGTCGGCAAGTGGTACCCCGAGCGGCGCGGCGGCAAGACGGGCTTCGTCAACGGAGGGTTCGCCTACGGAGCGGTGCCTTTCATCTTCCTGTTCTCCTACGGGTTCGACACCTCCAACTACCGCACGGTGCTGGATCTCGTCGGCTTCTACGTGCTCGCCGTGACCCTGGTGGCGGGCATGTTCTTCAAGGACCCGCCGAAGAACTGGTGGCCCGCCGACATCGATCCGCTGCGACCCGCCGCCGATCCGCGCACCGCCGTGGCGCTCGCCAAGAATCCCCCGGCGGTCGCGCAGTTCACCCCCGGGGAGGCGTTACGCACCGGCGTCGTGCCGCTCATGTGGATGTGCATGCTGTGCTGCGCCGGAGTGTCGATCTTCGGGATCTCCTTCCAGGTTCCGTTCGCCAAGGACATGGGGTTCGGTCCACTCATCGCGGCGTCGTCGATGGGTGTCATGTCGGTGATCAACGGCACGGGGCGGGGTGTGGTGGGCTGGCTATCCGACCGTCTCGGCCGCCGGTACACCCTCACGTACGTCTGTCTGACGCTCGCGGTCGCGCAGTTCGGTGTCCTGTGGGCGGGCGAAATGCACAACCAGCCGCTGTTCCTGGTCTTCGCGTTCCTGTCCGGCTTCGCCGGTGGCGCGTTCTATCCGCTGTTCGCCGCGCTCGTCCCCGACTACTTCGGAGAGAACAACAACGCGTCCAACTACGGCATGGTCTACAGCGCGAAGCTCGTCAGCGGTCTTTTCGGAGGCGGCCTCGGCGCCATGGTCGTGGACTCCTGGGGCTACGTCGGCGCCTATGTGATGGCCGGTGGGGTGTCGCTGCTCGCGGCGGCCCTCTCGCTGCTGCTGCACCAGCCCGGGGGGCCACGCGCGCGTGCTGCCGCAGTGTGACGTCCAGCCGGTGCGCCAGGCCGGTGTTCCAGGGGGAGGGGGCCGCCGGTCCGGCGGGCCCCTCCCCCTGTGCCGCTCTCCGCGACGCCGCTGTGCCCTCGTGCTCGGCCTCGCGGCTGCTTCAGTCGCCGCAGCGCTCCCGCAGGGAGTGCAGGTGCGCGCTGGACTTGCGGGCGAACGCGTAGGACTCGGCAGGGTTGTCGTGCTCGGCCTGCCAGTGGTGGTAGCGGCGCCCGTTATGGGTGCGGGCGGTCACCCTGGACAGGAACCTCTTGTAGTCGATGTCGCCGTCACCGACGTCAGACATGCGGTAGCCGTCCCGGGCGGAGTCGTCCCGGATGCCGTCCTTGACGTGGAACAGCGGGTAGCGGTGCGGCCTCTTGAGGACGTAGTCCAGCGGGTCGAAGGGCCGCGGAGTGCCGTCCACCTGCTTGCCGAAGCGGAACTGCGCCGAGTACGCCCAGTAGATGTCCATCTCCAGGAACACGTGATCCGGGTCGGTCTCGGCCAGCAGCACGTCGTACAGGCGCACGTTCGGCTTGTCCGTGGCGAAGGAGAACTCCTCGGCGTGGTTGTGCTGGTAGAACTTCATCCCCCGCGCGCGGGCCGCTTCTCCGTACGTGTTGAAGTCCTCCGCGGCCCGCTTCCACCCGTCGACGGTCGAGCCGTAGCGGAAGGGGCCAGACGCGGTGCCGATGTGCTTGAGGCCGAGCGCTTCGGCGTCGTCGAGGACCTTGGTGAGGTTCTGCGCGAAGGTGTACGCGTTCGGGTTGCCGTCGTCGTAATAGCCGACGTGGCTGCCGATCGGGTTCAGTCCGTGGTCGTGGGCCAGCCGCTTGAGCTGCGCGAGCGTGATGGGGCCCGCGGAGCCCTGGGTGTATCCGGCGAACTCGACCTCGTCGTAGCCGTAGCGCTCCAACTCGCGGAAGACAGTGGCGAATCCGGCGGTGGAGACCCGGTCGCGGAGGCTGTAGAGCTGGATGCCGAGGCGGCCGGGCGGCAGGACGGGGCGACCGCGGCCCTTGCCCCGCGCAGCCGCGGCGGGCTCGGCCGCGGCCGCCGGTGCCGTGGCGGCGACGGCGCCGACGAGCGCGGCCGCGGTGGTGCCAGCGGCGACGCCGAGCATGCCGCGGCGGCTGAGTCTGTGGGCGAGCTCGGGGTCGTCCGGGGTGTGCTTGCGGCTCATGCGGTATCTCCCTGGCTGGGTTCGGGTTCAGGGGTCGGGGGCTCATCACGGATCGAGGACTGATCAGGATTCAGGGACCAGGAATCAGGGATCAGTTCGAATAACGGATCAGGGTGAGGTCGGGGGCGGACCCTGATGGCGTGGTCCGCGCCCTCTGGTTCAGTGGAGACAGATCGCTCAGTGCAGGCCGGCGAGGCGGAGCAGGAGTGATTTCACTTCGGTGGCCTTGATGTGGCCGGTGACTGCGTGGGGGGTGGAGCAGAGGATGAGC
>NZ_JBVIZH010000012.1:0-58871 GCF_055591765.1 Streptomyces sp. NPDC041205
TCAGACCGCCGCCCTGCGCGTACCTCATGACAACGGCATACCGCGACGATCAAGACTTGTCAGCAGCTACGACACCACGAGTTCAGGCTCAGTAGTAGCGCTCCCTGCCCTACTTGTACATCTGACTCCTGCAAGTGGCCTTCGCGGGCTGGTTCTTCCTTACTGAGGGGCGCTGGCCCTGACCTTGGGACGCTCAGGTGATCTAGGGGGAGTTGGGCGCCTGACCTTCGAGGAAGTGGACTGACGCGTCACGTCGACGTCGCGCGTGAGCTCATCGATGGCCCTACCGACGAATGAGCACCGGGCCTTTGAGTTACTTATGCCCAACAGCACTGACCAGTTTCGTTAGCGATGTGCCGTGCAGACGCTTGAGCAGGAATTTTTCGATCTTCTGCAACTGACAGTGGGCCAACCTGCTCTGCAGAATCAGCTCATCCAGGTGGTACGACTCCTCGACGAGCCTCGAATCAAGCTCACCGTCATCGCGCTCATCCTTCGCGAGGCGTCCAAATTGGCGTTCCTTCGTTTCGAGGCGTCCCTGCATCCACCCCAATCCGAGCATCGAATTTTTGATGCCTACGGTGTGGTGACTTGTGGAGTGGTATAGGTGTGACTGGAGCCTGCAGCCGTAAAGCTCCTCCCAGACGGGAGAAAGGATTCTGAGAGCTACCGAAGATATCCCTTTATCCCGTATCTCTGTCAAATGTTCAGCGACTGCGTCCAGGGCGCACTGCAGTCTCTGGAATTCTGGCGCCTTAAGGAGGATTTCCAATGATTTCCTGCCGTAGAGGCTTACCCCGAGCCCGTAGCGATCCCTTTCAAACCCGAATCCTGGAGACCACGCGCGCGCCGGCTCCGCCGTTCCGGAGGCGACGTCAAGGTACGCAGAACGATAAGAATGGATGTTCTCGTGTACCTGCTGCAGTGCGAAGTCCAATTCGGAGAGCTTGGCAAGGAGCTCGGCAAGCAAGCGGTTCACATCCTTTGCCGCCTCGTCCCTTGCTCTGATCCTGTCGATCAGATTTCCGCTTCGAGTGAATGCAAATACTCCGACAGCCAGAACCAGGATCGGCACCCATGTCCTCTGGTCTGCGATCAGGGGGATTTTACCTGCAATTGTATGAAGATCTGCCCTCGTCATCCCCGGGCGCTCATGCTGATACACCACTGCGCCCGACGTGAGGACAACCAAAGATCGCCGCGAGGCGAACTTGACGACCCTCCTCGGTATTTGCGACAACTGCTCTACAGTGTTCCTCCTCTTTGTCATCCTTTCGAGCTTCTTTGCAGATATCTGCCTGACAAGGCGGCGCGCCATCGAATAGCGAAGGAGCCACATTGGGTTTCTTCGCTCCAGATTGGCCCACGAGCGCGGCAGCTTACTTCGCCAGCCAGGATCCCCTACGCGAACACCGATCTTGCTGGCAAATTTCAGGACGTCTGAATACCAAATACGCCGCTCGGCGCGCACGCTCACTTCCACCCAGAATTTGATGGCCAGGAGCCGGGCAACTGTGAGCACGCCGAGCAGTATGACGGCAACGACAGCGACCTTCAGAGGAACGGCAAACCAAGGTTGCGTCACATCGGCCTCAATGGACGCAAATAATTCGTGCAGCAATACCATTGGCCCTTCCCGAGAGCTCCATGATTGGGAGCGCAATTATCATGGAGCGGCGCGGGGAACTATGTGAATTTGAGGACAGTTTGAGCTTCGTCTTGAGCGCAACTACCTCAGCCCATCACCTACCCCAGCTCCCATCCCGTGCGCCGTCGACCCCGTCTGTGGAGCGGGCGGGGTTCGTAGCGTCCAGGTGGAGCGCGCCACTGTACGAACGCCTGGACGCGATGGGGCGCGTCTGGTGCTAGCGGCTGCTGATCGGAATCTCGTAGACGATCTCGCAGAGAGCAGCGGGCACCACGATGTCCGCCGTTTCCACGGGCTGCCCCTCGTCGCTGTAGTACGTCCGGCGGATGTGAGTGACCAGTGCCGCCTTCTGGATGCCCAGGAGCGACGCCTCCTCGGCGGTTGCCTGCCGCGGCTCTGGCTGCTCCACGGCGTGGCTGACGGTGATGCCGATCTCGGTCATGCGGTTCACGACTCCCGCCCCGGCGTGCGGGCCTCCCTCAGGGAGGACGACGAGTGTGCCGCCGGTGAGTTCGTACGGCTCCCAACTCGTCGACAACTGAACCGGCTTGCCGTCGGCGAGGAACTCGTAGGCGGTACGGACGCACAGCTCACCCTCGGCAATCCCGAGTCGCGCGGCGACCTCGGCCGGCGCCGGGACTTTGGCGTCAGTACGGCTCTCCCAATCCCCTTGCCTGCCCACGGCCTTCATGTCCGCGCGGAACGGGGAGCTTTGGGGCTGCTCACGCGCCGCCGAACGGACAACGCGCACACGCTTCCGCGCTTCAGCGACGTAGGTGCCAGAACCGGCACGTCCCTCCAACACGCCCTGAGAGATCAGAAGCTCCTGGGCCCGACGCACCACGTTCTCGCCCACGCCGCACTCCTGGGCGATCTGGGCTCGGGACGGGAGCCGGTCTCCGGGCGTCCACTCGTGCTCCGCGACCCGCCGCCGCAGTACGTCGGCGATGCGGAGATAAGGCGGCTGCTCAGGCATATGGAAAATCTAGTCCACTAGCTCTAATCTGGTTAACTAGCTTAACTCAAAGTGATCGCCGGTGACGGAGGCTGCCCTGTGCCTGCTTCAGAAGTGAGCGCGGAGGCCATCGCAGCTCGGTTATCGGCCCTCGGGCTCACCACACGCGTGGAGGAGCACGCCCGAGACACGTCAATCGAAGCGGAGGTACCGGAGCCCCTCTCCGCCGAGTCATGGCGGGAGGCACTGGAAGCGGTGGCGGAGGCCGACCGATTCGGACTTCTCGCCACCAGCTTGAACGACCGCACCCTCTGGGCGGTCGTACGCAAGACGGTCCCAACGACGGGCGATGTCGGCGGACCGAGCCATCAGCGATAGGAGCTGAGCAGCGTGTCCATCCGCATCGAACGTGCCCTCTCACCTGTCTGTGGGGAGCGTGCACGGCAGCACCCGACTGCCGTACTTCGCCCCTGGCGCACCCCGGCAGGTGCCTGCTGATGCCACCCAGCCAGCACCCCCGCATCACGCAGACGGAGGCCGTTTCCTACCGGTCGAGAGCGTGCCGGATCGGTACGCACGAGGCATGCGCGGAGTCCTCCCCCGCCACAGCACCCGTTGACGTTCCCGTGGTCTACGAGACCTGCGGTCGCCCCTGCCACGCGATGGCCAACCAGCCGACACCCGTGGAGGCACTGCGATGAGGGGATGGGCCCCCGGCGGAGCTCTGGTCTCCCCGGTCGAGATCACCGCAGCCAGCGTCCAGCGCGGCGACATCATCCAAGTCGGCGGCCAGCCCTGCCGAGTGACAGACCTTCTCCAATTGCCCCAGGGCTGCAAGCAACTCGTATTCGAGTCGGGCGAGCTGCTGACCATGCACCCGCGAACCCGACTCGTCGCGCTTCGGCTGACGAGAAGGCGGTGATCAAGCCCATGCCTTCTCGTCGTCACGGCATCGCCAACGACCTCCGCAAGCAGATCACGACCGGTCGACTCAAACCCGGCGAACGCCTCCCCTCCGAGACCCAACTAGCTGCCCAATACGAGGTCAGCACAGCAACGTTGCGGGGCGCGCTGGCAGTGCTCCAAGGAGAGGGCCTAGTCGAGAAGATCCACGGCAAGGGGAACTTCGTCCGTCGCTCCCTCCGCAGAATCACCTACGTCGGCGGCTGGGGCACTCAGGCCCCGCGGACCACCCCTGACACAACTCTGCGCATCACGGTCCGCACCACAAAGATCCGGGCACAGGGTCATCTGACAGCTCTATTGCAGGTGTCGACCGGTAGCCCCCTGACGGAATTCCACTGCGTCAGCTACGAGGCTAAGTCGCCGCACAGCCTGGCCCGCATCTACGTCCCGCGCGACCTGGCGCCGGCCGCTGTGCTCAACGAGCCGTGCCCATACGAGAGTGCAGCGGCGAGATTCGCAGCACTGCGCCCGACATCGGCTGACGTCCGAGAGACAGTCAGCGCCCGCCTCCCGACACCAGACGAAGCCTCGACCCTTCGAATCAGCTCCGCCCTGGCGGTTCTCGCGATCACACGCGTGACAGCCGAGACCACCGGCCGCGTGGTCGAGGCCGCGCTCCTGGTGCTCCCTGGGGACCGCGCCGACGCGGTCTTCACCACCAACCACGTGACTCACGAGGGATGGACGGAACGATGACAACCCGAAACGAGCTGCGGCTCCTCCCGTGGACGGGGCCGGAGGGCAACCCTTGCTATCTCAGCACCGACGACAGCGATGGCCACATGTCCCGCTTGGCGGACAACATCGAGGCGGTACAGCTCGGGATGGCTGCCGAGCTCCTAGAGCAGGCCATGGAAGTACTAGGTGACGAGGATGTGGAGCTAGAGGCGCTGCGCCATCTGGCGACGGACCTGACGGAAGCCTTGAGGTGGGCGCTTCGCGTAGCGGTCAGCCGCGGTCACCTTTTGACGGTGACCGCGACACCACTACGAGGGGCATGACCGTGTGGCACATCCATCGCGTCGGAGAGCCCTCCTCCTCGTAGTGACCCGTGCAGTGTGGCGACTGGCACTACTCCTTCGACGCAACGGCACCCCTTCGCTATGCCCGGCCAGCAACGGGTCGCGCTTCAAGGGCCGCCGGACTAACTGCACCTCTGGTGCTGACACGCCCGAGTTATCCACAGGCTCAAACGTGTCCACGGCCTAGGCCGTACCGTGCAGTTCCAGCCGAAAACGCGAGCGGAGGTGCGTAGTGCCTTGTGGGTCAACCGTGGCGCTAAGTGCCCAAAGGGCCCGAGCTGAGTTCTCCGTCGAGCTTCGTCAGAGGGCCTCGTTCGACCAGCCCACAGAGCCGTCAGCTGGGCACCCTCCCGGAGAAGAGCTGACCGCACCGCTGTTCGTTTCGGCTGCCGTGCGCCGCCGACCGGCGCCAGGGCCTCGCACTCAGCTGAGTCTTTGCCTGCGCCTGACCTGGCCACATCGATCCCTGAAGCACCACAACGTAGCGAAGGCATTACGCAGTGCGCCGCAGATCCTTATGATCTGGTGTGTGACAGGGGCATCCGGTTGGATCTGGGATCCAGACTCATGGCAAGAGTGGGCTATTCGGCTGCTCCGGCAGCAGCATGGCGCAGATAACGTGATCAAGGTACCGGACCAAGATCGTGGAGATCTTGGAATCGAGTGCTTCACGAGAAGTGGCATCGTATATCAGTGCTATTGCCCAGAGAACCCGGATCTTAATCCGCGTGCACTATACAATAATCACCGCGACAAGATTACTGCAGATATTAAGAAGTTCATCAAGAACGAGACTGAGCTCGCGAGACTTTTCGACAGTGTAAAAATCAGGTCATGGATTCTTTTTACGCCACGACACGAGTCGCACAAAACCGTGCAGCACTGCAGTGAAAAGGCGGCGCTAGTACGGCAAGCCAATTTGCCGTACGCAACAGATGACTTCATGGTAGATGTGCACGAACTTGCGGACTACCGGGAGGCAGCGGAGATTTTCAACCGCGGCCCCGTTCTCCCGGCTCCGGTGAGAGTTCCTGCCACAGTCCCAAAGATAACGCCCGACGGAATCGACTTTCGACAGATTCAGAGCCCACTTATTTCCACTATGGATGAAAAGCTGTCGCGCATCCCGCAATTGTGCAACGCTGAGAAGCGTGCTACTTATCGGGCTAGTCTTTTGGGTAGTCATCTAGCTGGCGAAGGACTACTCGACCGGTATTTGGAATCGATTCCCGAAGTGCACCAACAGATTGTTGACTGTATTGCGAGCGTCGAAAGAGGATTGCTTCTTGCCTCTGGGCCAGGAGATCAGCCACACAAAGTTCTGGGAGCGGTAGTCGATGACGTCCGGTCCCGCGTAGAACAGGTAGTTCCCGGTATCGCGAAGAGTAACGCCGAAAGCATTGCATTGATGGCAGTTACTGACTGGCTGCAGCAATGCCCTCTAGACTTTGAAGAGGCGGGTTGAAAATGCCTTCTGCTTCAGGAGCAGTGAATGAAGAAATCAACGGGCAACCCGTCATTTTCAGGAACAGGCCACGGCCTGTTCCGCCGACGAGTGATACGACGTGGCGATTGAGTGCTCTAGTGCTAGTACTGAGCCAATTCCGTGGTGCAACTGCCGATGTTGATGACCTCAGCGTAGTAACCCATGCTCTTAGGACTCCCACAACTAGAGCACGATTTTTGGCTTGGTGGGGTGGGGAATTTGTTGCAGGGGTCGGATCCTTCAACCTGGAACCGTCGCTTGATCTGACAGTTCGCTTGGCGCGAGCCGAAGGGCTGGTTTCGATTTCCCAGAAAGGGCGCGTAGCACTACTGGGAGAGGGAAAAAGATTCGCCGAGGCGTTGGAGAGGAATCCGGCTATTTTCTCGGAAGAGAAGTCATTTCTGGCTCGCCTGTTGCCTATCTCGACGGCCAAGCTTAAGCGCGCTTTGGCACTAATTCGTTAAGGGGGCAGCCTTGCTGCGCATCTCGGCTGTTTCGATCAATTCAGTGACGCCAGGTGGGACTGTTCGTTTCAAGGCCCGCTTCAATGATGGCCTGACGGTAATCCGTGCCAAGAATAGTTCAGGTAAGACCCTGCTGCTAAATTCGATGATGTATGCGCTGGGGCTTGAGGGAACACTCAAACCCGGTAAGCAAGGAATCCTGACTACTGCTCTTACCCGAAGTGTTCGTGTTGATGGCGCTGAGCGGCCGGTGCAGCAATCTTGGATCGATCTTGAAATCTCCAATGGGCATCACACTATCACCGTGCGTCGCTACCCGGTTCCGCCAGAAGGAATCAAGTCAGATCTCATTACCGTTTGGGATGGCGCGCTACTAACTGGGTCCGATACTGAGGAAATCCAGTCTAAGTACTACTACGTGGGTAGAGGTGGGACGGCTCAAAATGAAAGGGGATTCCACAATTTCTTGGCTCGTTTCCTCGGGTGGGAGCTACCAGTAGTCCCCACTTACGGTGGAAAAGATGTGCCGCTGTATCTTCAAGTGCTGGCTGCTCTATTCTTCGTGGAACAGAAGCAAGGATGGGCTGGAATCGTTCCCAAGATGCCCACGCAATACCAGATTAGAGAACCGTTGAGGCGGTCTATCGAGTTCTACCTGCATCTCGACGTAATGGAACGGGCTCGGCGTCGTGCTGAGCTACAGCAGGGACTTTCTGCCCTACGGGCTGAGTATGCGGCGCTTCGTGGGGCCTTGGATGCGGCGGCACACGTATCGAATGCGCGGGTAGTAGGTACGAGCGAGTTTGGTTCTGCGACTTTCTACAGGAACGCTCTTTTCGGTGCTACGGATGGAGAGGTAGATGCCGGTACGGTTCTGACGATTTTCCATCAGGACTATTGGGTGAGTCTCGAGCAAGTTCTTGAGAATCTGCAGTCCGTTATCCGGGAATTGGATGTTACCCAGCGGACCCGGTTCAGTGAGCCAGAAGCGGCATCTCTAAATTCTGCTCTAATGGATGCCCGAGAAAAGCTGCGTCTCATCACGCTAGAGTTGCAGGCATTTGATGATTCCGCGAACATGATGGACATGCAGCAGGGTATTCTAGAAAAGAGACGCCGATTGCTCGAGCAGGAACAGAGGCGGTACAAAGATATTCGGGCATTGGAAAGCCTGGGGGCTGACTTCTCTGCACACGCCATCGCCCACCATGACTGCCCGACATGCCAGCAATCTCTCGACGGTACTGAGAGCCTGAGCGGTGCTCCAGTACTTACAACAGGTGAGAGTGCAGCTCTCGTTGATCAGCAGTTGCAGACCATCTCCAATGTGATCGATGACGCTCAGCGTAGCTCGCGGGCAAATGAGTCAGCACGTGGCGCTCTCGAGCAGGAAGCTAGCGAGCTCCGGGCACGCATTCGAGCGGTCCACGCGGATCTGGAGGCTGAGTCACCGGATGTATCGATCGCAAGACTTCAGGAAAAGATTTCTGCAGAGTCCAGATACCGTGAGCTAATCCGCCTCCGGGATAACGCGCAAGTATTCATAAGTGATCTCCTGGATGTGCAGGGCAGGTCCCGTCGGGTGAAGGAGGAACTCGATGCTCTTGGGGAGGAGGTATTCTCGGATGGGGACGCCAGTAAGCTGGACGGCTGGCAGCGCTACCTAAGAGAGTTCCTGTCAGAATTCGGGTTCGTAGTATTCGCTCCGAATGAGATCACGATTGATCCACAGGGAATGCGGCCAGCGCACGGAGAAAGCGATCTCGGTTTTCAGGGGTCAGCTAGTGATGGACTGAAATTGCGTTGGGCCTATTTGCTGAGCCTGGTGCAGGTCAGTATGAGCATGGGTGGCTGTCATCCTGGCCTCCTGCTGCTGGACGGCCCCCGTGTATACGACGTCGAGCCTCGGGCGATGAGGGATTTCTTGCGTTCCTGCTCAGAGCTCACTGTCAGTGGGCAGAATACGCAGATCATCCTGACACTGAGTGAACAACCCGGAGTAATTGAAGATTGGTTGGATGGCTACGACTATTCAATCTTGAATATTGCAGATCGCCTGCTGACTTAGGTCGGCGGAGCGGCTTTGGGCTGGAGCTGCTTTGGGGGGAGTGATCATGGCCCCGTAAGCTCATCGCGAGTCGGGCAGTCTGTGGACCTGCCCGTTAAAGCACGACGTTGGGGCCATGATCTTAGAGGCTCGCCCCAAAGTGGCTGCCTAAAGCCGTGGAGCCGACCGCCCCAGCCACAGAGGGTGTCTCCCACTTCATGCCCGCAGCTCGCGAGCGCGCCGCCTGGCGCGGCCAGCCGGGGCGGAGACAGGAGGCAGGCCGCGCCGTCGAGGCGGCGCGCGCCCGCGCTGTGCGCGGGCCTTGATGAAGTAGGGAAAGTTCTATCGCGTCGGCGTCAGGCGCTTGCCGTCGTGGCTTCGTACGTGAGGGCCTGCCCCGTCGAGGGCGTCCAGGAGCCGGATCGCGTAGACCTCGGACATCCACTCGGCGACCTCTTCCGGCGTGAGCCAGTCGACCGCGGTGGATTCGCTGGACGTGCGCTCGGTGCCGCCGACCGGCTTGCAGCGGAAGACCAGCGCCACGATGCCCCGGGTCGTGTTCTTGTAGACCCCGGTGAGCTCGTCCACCTCGATGTGGATGCCCGTCTCTTCCAGGACTTCGCGCCGCACACCCTCTTCGGGGGTCTCGTCGAGTTCGAGCACACCGCCAGGGAGTTCCCAAGTGCCGTTGTCCGCGCGGCGGATTGCCAGAAGTCGGCCGTCATCGCGGACCACTACCCCGGCTACCGACACGGAGTGCAGTGGCGTTGACTGGCCTTCCTGGGCGCTGTTACTCATGTACAGGAGCATAGGAGGAAGAGAAGGACTATGGGAACTGCGGTAGGAGAGGAGCGGGCCGGGCCTCGGTACGTACAGATTGCTGACGACATCGTTCGGCAGATCCGGGCGGGAGTCCTCAAGCCTGGTGACATGGTGCCGAGTGAGTCGGAGCTCGTGGAGCGCTACGGCGTGGCCGGCGGGACGATTCGCAAGGCCATGGTCGAGGTCCGGGCCAGTGGGCTCGTCGAGACTCGGCACGGCAAGGGCTCGATCGTGAAGGATCGGCCGCCGGTACGGCATCGGTCCTCGGATCGCTTCCGGCGTTCGCTTCGGCAGGAGGGCGGCAAGGCCGCCTACCTCGCGGAGTCTGAGCAGTCCGGCGCCACCGCCAAGGTCAGCGTTCTGTACATCGGGCCCATGGAGGCCCCTGCGGATTCCGCCGAGCGGTTGGGCGTCGAGGCCGGCACTCAGGTTCTTGCCCGGCGTCGCCTCTACTTCCGTAACGGCACTCCTGTCGAGACCGCGTCCTCGTATCTGCCGTGGGACGTCGTGAAGGACATCCCCGAGCTGTTCGCCGAGAACCCCGGCCGCGGTGGCATCTACGCCCGACTCGAAGACCACGGACACGAGTTCGCCGAGTTCGTCGAGACGCTGCAAGCCCGCCCGGCCTCCAAGGCGGAGGCAACCGAGCTTGCCCTCAGCCCCGGAGCTCCGGTGGTCCATCTCATCCGTGAGGCCCGGACGACCGAGGGCCGTGTGGTCGAGGTCTGCGACACCCTCATGGCCGCTGACCAGTTCGTATTCGAGTACCGGATCCCCGCCGCCGACTGACGCGCCCTCAACTCCCCACAGCCCGCCGTGACTTCTTTTTCGCGGCGGGTTGACTCATGTACAGGAGTGATGCACTCTTCTTCATGTCACTCCTATACATGAGTGATGGAGTCCAGCATGTCTAGAGGAGTGATCCGTTGTGCGTCAGATCCCCGTCGACACCTCCACCGCCACCGTGATGGTCGCCAAGGCCCCGCAGCCCAAGGTCAAGGACCGTCGTACCGGTGAGCTTGCTCAAGACCTGGAGACCGGAGCCCAGTTGATGACCGTGGACGTGATGTTCGCGGCCAACGACGCGGTCGAGATCCTGTCCGTCACCGTCCCTCAGCCCGGTATCTCCGACGAGCTGGCCATGGGCACCCCGGTCGCGCTCACCGGCTTGATCGCCCGCCCGTGGGAGAGCGAGTTCAACGGACAGAAGCGGCACGGCATCGCCTTCCGCGCCGTCGCGGTCACCTCGCTCGCCGGTGGTGCCACGAAGCCCAAGGCGGCCTGATCATGACCGGCCTCATGGTCACGCTGCTTCTGCTGGTCGTCGCCTCCGCAGTGATCCTGCGGTGGCGGCGCCCCGCCTGGTACTGGGTGAGCTTCGGCGTCACGTTCGCCGCGTTACGGGTCCTGGTCCGATACGCCTCGGTCATGGAGGCCTGCGGGCTCACCGTCCCGCCGTCGCGCTGGCGCCTCTCCCTCGCCCGGATGGCCAACCGCCCGGTGCCTGAGCCGCGAGCTCCGCGCATTCTGCGGCTGCGGCCCACCCGCACCGGTCTTGTCCTGCGCCTCAAGCTCCGCCCGGGGCAGGACGCGTTCGACGTCTCGGCCGCCACCGACGGGCTTCGCCACTCCTTCGGGATGTACGGCGTCACCTCCCGCGAACTGCGCTCCAGCATTGTCGAGTTGCGGATGACCGGCTACGACGTACTCCAGCGGGTGCAGATGCCTGCCAAGACCGGCAGTCGCCCGATGCGCATTCCCGTCGCCCTGCGCGAGGACGGCGCCGTGCACTACCGCGACTACCGGGCCGTGCCGCACGGGCTCACACTCGGCGCCACCGAGTCGGGCAAGTCCGTCTATCAGCGCAACCTCGTTGCCGGGCTGGCCGCGCAGGACGTCGCCCTCGTCGGCATCGACTGCAAGCAAGGCGTCGAACTCTTCCCGCTCGCCCGGCGCTTCTCCGCCCTCGCCGACAACCCGGACACCGCCCTCGAACTCCTCGACGCGCTCGTCTCCCACATGGAGACCGTCTACGAGCTCATACCTGCCGAGCAGCGCATCAGCGTCGGTGTACCCGATGCGGAGATCGCCGCCGACATCTGGGACCTGCGCGAAGACCTGCGGCCCGTACCCGTCGTTGTCCTGGTCGACGAGGTCGCTGAACTCGCCCTCTACGCGAGCAAGGACGAGGAGAAGCGGCGCGACCGGATCATCACCGACCTGGTGCGTCTCGCTCAGCTCGGCCGCGCCGCCGGGATCTACCTGGAGATCTGCGGCCAGCGCTTCGGCTCCGAGCTCGGCAAGGGCATCACGATGCTCCGTGCCCAGCTCACCGGCCGTACCGCCCACCGCGTGAACGACGAATCCAGCGCCAACATGGCCTTCGGCGACATCGCCCCGGACGCCGTCCTCGCCGCCATCCAGATCCCCACCGAGACACCCGGCATCGCCGTCACCGGCGACTCGACCGGCGGCTGGGCCCGCATCCGTGCCCCGCACACCTCGCTGCGCGAAGCCGTGAACATCTGCAACCGGCACGCCGACCGCACCCCGGACCTGCCCGAACTGGCACCCTTCCGGCCTGTCGCTGGCCCGCTGCCCTCGGCCCACGCGCCGCTCTCCAAGGCCGCCACCGCCACGGCCTGACCACTCCCGCACCACGGTCGGCGCGACCGCATCCGCGCCACGTCCCTACCCCGCCCATGCCCAAATCCGGAGGTGAACCAGTGGACGCCTA
This sequence comes from Streptomyces sp. NPDC041205, assembly GCF_055591765.1. Taxonomy (NCBI): domain Bacteria; kingdom Bacillati; phylum Actinomycetota; class Actinomycetes; order Kitasatosporales; family Streptomycetaceae; genus Streptomyces; species Streptomyces sp. NPDC041205. The sequence continues at coordinate 12,148 of NZ_JBVIZH010000012.1, forward strand.
CGAGGACTTCAACCGCACGGTCCAGCTGCTCGGCGCCCTGGCCCTGTACGCCGACCTGCCCGACGCAGACGAGGAGTTCGTGGCCGTCACAGGCGCGGCTGTCGTTGCTTCGCTGCCCCGTCGTGTCGTCCCGCCGCTGCCGCCCGAGTACGACCCGACCGACGGGCCGGATTACCCGGACTGCCCCGGCGAGGGCTCGTAGTGGCCCGGCCCGCGATCCGACCGGACGCCGTCCTCGTGCAGGCCTTCATCGCTGGCGCCCTCTCCTTCGCCCACCTGCACGACCTCGCTGCCGCTGCCGGGCAAGACGGCTGGAAAGCGTGGGCCTACCCGATCAGCGTCGACCTGCTTCTCGTCGCGGCCTGGCGGCGGCTTCGCAGCGACGGACCGTCCCGGCTCGCCTGGTGCTGGTTCCTGATCGCGCTGGTGGCCTCTCTCGGTGCCAACGTCGCCACCGCCGGGTTTCTCGACCTGCAACACCCCCCGGCCTGGCTTCGGTTCGGCGTCGCTGGGTGGCCCGCCCTCGCCTTCCTCGGCGGCACGCTCCTGGCCCACACCGCCCATGCACCCGAGACCACGCCGGAGCCGGACCGGCCGGCACCCGCAGCCCCCGCTTCCGCACCCTCGGCCGTCTCGGAGCCGGAACCTGCGCAAGTCCCCGCGGCCGAGAAAACCCCCGCGCTTCCCACCTCCGAACCAGCACCCCCGGTCCCGGCGGCCCTCGTCGACCACGCCCGCAAGGTCGCGGACGACCACCAGGCCCGCACCGGCTGCTGCATCGACACCGACACCCTCCGGGCCCGCCTCGGCGTCCCACCCCAGCTCGCCGAAGCCATCGCCGCCCAACTCCCCTGAGCAGAACCGGAAGGAGTCCTCGGATGACCAGCAACCCGGCCGACCTGACGAGCGCCGACTACCTCGATGGCGCACGGGAGATGCACGCGGCCGGACGCCTCTACCTGGCCCACCTCCTCGCCGAGGAAGCCGCGCAGCGCGCCCCGACCCGGCAACCGCACGCAGCATCCGAGCCCAGTTACCGGCCCCCACTCGGAAGGACTGATCGACATGCCCTCACGCGACCACTTCCACTCCGTGATGCAGATCGGCCCCGTCCAGATCGGCACCCACCGCGACCGCCACGGCCGGACCAAGCACGCCGCCGTGTGCACCGCCGACCGCTGCGGCTGGTCCTCCGACTACGCCAGCCAGTCGGCCGCCCAGCTCGCCGCCCGCACCCACCGCTGCAAGGTCCGCTGACCCGCTGAGGAGATCACCGCCATGGATGTCCCGCTCTGGCTCGCCCTGATCGTCGTCGGCTACCTCGGCCTCAAGCTCATCCACCCGCCCTGGTGGCTGGTGATCGTGCTCCTGCTCTGCGGCTACCTCCTCGCAGACAGCCTGCTCGCCCCCGCCATCGACTCCACCGTCAAGTAACCGCCCGCGAAGGGAGATCCACCATGTTCCGCCCCAAGGTCCCGACCAACCCGGCCCCGACCGGCATCGTCACCCCGCTCGCCACTGTCCCGGCCACCGTCGTCCAGCAGCCCCACACACCGGCACCCGTCACCCCGGCTGCTCCCGCCCGCCCCACGGTCCAGCTCACGCCCGGCACGGTCGTCGCCCTCGTCGGCAGCGGGACCGCCGTCGTCCTGGTCGTCGGCGCCGTCCTGGTCTCCATGCTCCTCGCGGTCGCCATCACCGGCGCCTCGCTCGCCATCTGCGCCCTGGTGATCCGCTCCCTCGTCACCGCTGAGCACAAGCGGCGCTGACCGGCCCCCGGGCGGCCTCAACCGCCAAGTCTCCGCCGCCCGGGAGCCGTGCCCCTCTCCGAACCAGAGATCCGGAAGGAAGCTCCATCATGACCGAGCGCATCCGCCCGCCGTCCCGTATCTGCCCGTCTTGCGACGGCTTCGCCTCTGTCGCCGTTACCCTCGGTGGCCGCGACCGGAACGGCAACCTCCGCATCTTCACCGCCCACTGCTTGGACTGCCACGGCATCGCCACCGCCCGCCGCTCGCTCACGCGGGAGGGCGCCCGTGTCTGACACGCATCTCGACCCGGCCACCCTCGGTGACCTGCTGCGGGTGGCCTCGGCCTCCGACTTCGACCGCTGGCAGGACCAGGTACGCCGTACTGGTGGCTGCTCCGACCCGATCCACCTCACCGGCTGGTCCCTCACCAAGGACAAGACGACCGGCGAGACCCTCCACCACTACTCCACCCAGCACGAGCCCGGCGGACGCCTCCGCCTCGCCTGCGGCAACCGCCGCGCCTCCCGCTGCCCCTCCTGCGCCTGGACGTACGCCGGGGACACCTACCACCTGATCCGCGCAGGCCTGGCGGGAGACGACCGCCGCGACGTCCCCTCCACGGTCCGCGACCACCCGCGCGTCTTCGCCACGCTCACCGCCCCGTCCTTCGGCCCGGTCCACAACCGACCCGACCGCGGCACCTGCCGCTGCGGCACCCGCCACCCCACCGACGATCCGGCACTCGGCACGGCCCTCGACCCGACCACGTACGACTACGCCGCCGCCGTCCTCTTCAACAACCACGCAGGCGACCTGTGGATGAGATTCACGACCCGCCTACGCCGAGAGATCGCCGCCCGCGCCGGACTCACCCAACGCGCGCTCAAGGCATCCGCCCACCTCTCGTACGGCAAGGTTGCCGAATTCCAGAAGCGCGGCGCCCTGCACTTCCACGCCATCATCCGCCTCGACGGACCGGACGGCCCCGACACCCCGCCCCCGTCCTGGGCGAGCGTCGACCTCCTGACCGACGCCATCCACGCCGCCGCCACGCACCCGTACACCTCGGCTTCAGTCCCGGCCGCCGACGACCAACCAGCCCGTACATTCCGCTGGGGCACCCAACTCGACGTGCGCCCGGTCAAGGCCTTCGGCGACGGCTCCGACATCACCGAACAAGCCGTGGCCTCGTACGTCGCCAAGTACGCGACCAAGGCGGCAGAGAACACCGGCACCCTCGACCGCCGGATCGGCGCACTCGCCGACCTCGACCACCACCACGTCCCCGCCCACACCCGCCGCCTGATCGAAGCCTGCAAGCTCCTCGATCCGCTCTACCCGGACCGCCGCCTCTGGGCCTGGGCTCACATGCTCGGCTTCCGCGGCCACTTCTCCTCCAAGTCCCGCCACTACTCCACCACCCTCGGCGAACTCCGCCAGGCTCGTGCCGACTTCCGCGCCGCCCAGGAACGCGATGCCCTCGGCCTGGACGACCGCGAGCCGGACACGGTCCTCGTCCTCTCCGACTTCCAGTACGCGGGCCACGGCCATACACCCGGGGAGGCCACCCTCGCCGCGACGATCGCCCGAGATCTCCAGCTCAGCCGCGAGACCGCCCGTGAAGCCCGGCAAGACCTACTCGCCCTGGAAGGAGCCGCAGCATGACTCCCGCCCCCACTCCCGCCGACCTGCTGACCGTGCCGGAAGTCATGGAGCGGCTCAAGCTCGGCCGCTCCAAGGTCTACGACCTCATCCGTACTCACCGGCTGCCGTCGTTCACCATCGGCCGTGCCCGCCGAATCCCGGCTGAGGCTGTGCAGCACTTCATACGTGAGCAGATGGCGGAGGCTGCCTGATGTCCCTACGCCGTAGCCGTGGCGACGGTGGTCTGCACTGGGATGAGAAGCGGCAGCGTTGGATCGCCACCGCCAACCTCGGTTTCGATCCGAGCGGCAAGAGGATCGTCAAGCGGGGGAGTGGCAGGACCAAGACCGAGGCGAAGAACAAGCTCAAGGAAGTCCTGCGCGATCACGAAGATGGGCTCGCCATCGCGCCGACCAACTACACCGTGGCGGACGCGGTGAATGACTGGCTCACGTACGGCCTGGCGGGACGGGACGAGGGCACGGTCGAGACCGTCACCGGACTGAGCCGGACCCATGTGATCCCGAGCCTGGGAGCGCGAAAGCTTCGTGATCTCAGCGCGGAGGACGTTGACCGCTGGCTGGCGGTGAAGGCTCGCACGCTCAGCACGCGCACCCTGCAAGGCCTGCACTCCTGCCTCAACCGCTCGGTCAAGCGGGCCATGGCGCGGGACAAGGTGAAGCGCAACGTCGTCGAGCTGTGTGCCGTTCCGGCCGGCCGACCGGGGCGCCCGTCCGAGGCGCTCACCCTGGCCCAGGCGGAGGCCGTGCTCAAGGCCGCCGAGGGGACCTCGATGTACGCGTACATCGTCGTCGCCCTGCTGACAGGGGCCCGTACCGAGGAGCTGCGGGCGCTTACCTGGGACCACGTGTTCCTTAAGGGCAGGCCGGACGCCAATCCGCCGCAGCCTCCGCATATCGCTGTGTGGCGGTCGGTTCGACGCGGCGGGGACACCAAGACACGGAAGTCCCGGCGCACGCTCGCCCTGCCTGCGCGCTGCGTGGAAGTGCTGTGGGCGCAGTTCGAAGATCAGGGATGGGAGCGCCTCGCTGCCGGTGACGACTGGGAGGAGAACGGGCTCGTCTTCTCCTCGGCTATCGGTAAGCCGCTGGATGCGACCAACGTCCGCCGTGCCTTCCGGGTGGCCCTCAAGGACGCTGAGGGGATTGACGCCGCCGAGTGGACGCCTCGGGAGCTCCGGCACAGCTTCGTCTCGCTGCTCTCCGACAGTGGCGTACCCCTGGAAGAGATCTCCCGGCTCGTTGGCCATTCTGGGACTGCCGTGACCGAGGAGGTCTACCGCAAGCAGATCCGGCCCGTGATCCAGACCGGCGCCGTGGTCATGGACGGCATCTTCAAGCGCGCTCCGGAGCGATAGTCACGCAGATAGACACGCAAAGAAAACAGGTGGACCAGACCGTAACGTTACGGTCTGGTCCACCTGGTGTTTCAGCTGTCGGGGTGGCGGGATTTGAACCCACGACCTCTTCGTCCCGAACGAAGCGCGCTGCCAAGCTGCGCCACACCCCGATGTCGTTGTTCCTGCGGTCCTGCTGGGCAGGTCGCGGCGACATCGATTACTTTAGCGGACCGGCGGCCGGAGACGAAATCCGGTTTTGCGGGGTGGGGCGCGGGTGGGGCTCAGGCGTGGGGGGAGCGTTCCGTGAGAGTCAGGAGGGTGGCCTCCGGGGGGCACGCGAAGCGGAGGGGGGTGTAGCGGCTGGTGCCGCAGCCCGCGGAGACGTGCAGGTAGGAGGTGTGACCCTCGGCCTCGTGCGTCGACAGGCCCTTCACCCGGTCCGTGTCCAGGTCGCAGTTGGTGACCAGCGCCCCGTAGAAGGGGATGCAGAGCTGGCCGCCGTGGGTGTGGCCCGCGAGGACCAGGGGGTAGCCGTCGGCCGTGAAGGCGTCGAGGGCGCGCAGGTACGGGGCGTGCACGATGCCCATGGAGAAGTCCGCGTCGGCCACCGGGCCGCCCGCCACGTGCGCGTACCGGTCCCTCTTGATGTGCGGGTCGTCCAGACCCGTCAGCGCGATCTCGTAACCGTCGATCTTCAGCGCGCCGCGGGTGTTCGTGAGGTTCACCCAGCCCGCCGCGTCGAAGCCGTCGCGCAGGTCCTCCCACGGGTTGTGGACCGCCCCCACCACGGGCTTGTTGCCGTTCAGGCCGTGGCGGCCCTGCGCCTTCTCGAGCAAGTAGCGCGCGGGGTTGCGCAGCGTCGGGCCGTAGTAGTCGTTCGAGCCGAAGACGTACGCCCCGGGGAAGGACATCAGCGGGCCCAGCGAGTCCAGGACCTCCGGCACGCCCTCCGGGTCCGACAGGTTGTCGCCCGTGTTGATCACGAAGTCCGGGCGCAGGCCCGCGAGCGAGCGCAGCCAACGCTGCTTCTTGCGCTGACCGGACACCATGTGGATGTCGGAGACCTGTAGCACGCGCAAGGGGCGCATTCCGGTGGGGAGCACCGGGACCGTCACCCGCCTCAGCCGGAAGAAGCGGGCCTCGATGCCCACGGAGTAGGCGATTCCGGCCGCGGCCGTCGCCGTGATTCCCAGAGGTACTGCGTATCGCGCGCGCATACGACCATCGTGTCAGACGCGCCACATCGGGCGGAGGGGGAGCCCCCGGATGGGGAAGAGGGGGGCCGCCCCGACCCCAGCCAAGTCCCGACCAGGCCCCCGCGCCCGGAAAACGCGGGGCGTCGCCCCTCGCCCACCTGCCACAATTGCCCCCATGACCACGCTGAAGGCGAAGCTGAAGGAAGACCTCACCGCGGCGATCAGGGAGCGCGATGAGCTGCGCTCCTCGACGCTCCGGCTGACGCTCACCGCCATCTCCAAGGAGGAGGTCGCGGGCACGTCCGCCCGTGAGCTGTCCGACGACGAGGTGCAGAAGGTGATCACCCGCGAGGCGAAGAAGCGCCGCGAGGCCGCCGAGGCCTTCGCGCAGGGCGGCCGCACCGAGCAGGCCGAGCGCGAGAAGGCGGAGGGCGAGGTGCTCGCCGCGTACCTGCCCCAGCAGCTCTCCGACGACGAGCTGGAGCAGATCGTCGCCGCGGCCGTCGCCGAGGCGAAGGGCGCGGGCGCCGAGGGGCCGCGTGCCATGGGCCAGGTCATGAAGATCGTGAACCCGAAGGTCGCCGGGCGCGCGGAGGGCGGCCGCGTCGCCGCCGCGGTCAAGAAGCTCCTGGCCGGCGGCTGAGCCTCAGCCCCGTGTGTCCGTTGATGGGGTGCCGCTTTGTACGTTGATGGGGTGCCGCCCAAGTCGGGAAGTTCGACTTGGGCGGCACCCCATCAACGTATGCAGACGCCCGTGGGCACCGTACTCAGAAGCCCCGGGGCCCCCGGCCGGACCGGCCGGACCTAGTCCCGCCAGCCCCCGGGCCCCCCGTCCCCACCACCGATGACCCCGGGCAGGTCCGGCCACGGGCTGTCGTCATCGTCGTCGTCGCCCCCGCCGCCACCGTTGTGGCCACCGTTTCCCCCGCCATTGCCCGGCTTCCCGTCGTCGCCGTCACCGTCTCCGTGGTCCCGGTCCCGGTCGCGGTCCTTGTCGCCGGGCAGGCGCACCGTCTCGAAGTCGGGGTCGGGCTTGCCCTCCAGGGCGCCGCTCATGGCGTCGCGCCAGATCGGGCCGGGGACCTCGCCGCCGAAGACCTTGCCGTAGGGGCGGCCGCCGATGGTGATGTTGACCATGCGGCGGTCGTGGGCCGGGTCGCCGACCCAGACGGCGCCGGACATGTTCGGGGTGTAGCCCGCGAACCAGGCGGCGTAGCGGAAGTCCGTCGTACCGGTCTTGCCCGCGCTGTCGCGGGAGCCGAGGCCGGCCTGCTTGCCCGTGCCGTCCTCGACCACGCCCTTGAGGAGGGTGTTGATCGTGTCGGCGGTCCGCTCCGACATGGCCTGCGAGCACGTCGACTTCGGCACCGGCAGTGACTTCCCGCCGAGGGTGCGGATCGACTCGATGGCGATCGGGGTGCAGTACTTGCCGCGCGCGGCGAAGGTCGCGTAAGCGCTGGCCATCGTCAGCGGCGACACCTCCTGGGTGCCGAGCGCGATCGACGGCGCCTGGTCCATCGGCTTGCCGTTGGCGCGCTGGACGCCCATCTTGGCGGCCATCTTCGTCACCGGGCAGATGCCGATGTCGCCGATCATCTCCACGAAGTAGGTGTTGACCGACTTCGCGGTCGCCTCCCGCATGCGGTAGGGGCCGACCTCGGACTCGTTCTCGTTGGTGAGCTTCTGGTTGCCGAAGTTCCGCCAGGTCTTGCCGTCGCAGGCGGAGACCCGCTCGGGGTAGGGCATCTCGTACGGCGAGTCGTACCGCTTGCCCGGAGACATGCCGCGCTCCAGGGCCGCCGCGGCCACGATCGGCTTGAACGTCGAACCGGGCTGGTAGCCCGCGCCGCCGCCCATCGAGTTGTCCACGGAGAGGTTGATCTCCGTCTCGTTCTTGCGGTAGCCGTACGGGCGGGACTGGCCCATGCCGAGGATCTTGCCGGTGCCGGGCTCGACGATGCTGGCGGCGGTCGCCACGTCGTCGGTCTGGTAGACGCGATTCTTTATCGAGGCCTGCACCGAGGTCTGGGTCTGCGGGTCGAGCGTCGTCCTGATGCGCAGGCCGCCGCGGTTCCACAGTTTGGCGCGGGCCTCCTTGGTCTTGCCGAAGACCGGGTCGTTCAGGAAGGTCTTCTCGACGTACTTGCAGAAGAACCCGGCGCCCTTCACGGCCGTGATGCAGCCGTTCTTGGGGCGGCTGACGTCCAGGCCGAGCTTGGTCTTCTTCGCCTCGTCGGCCTCGCGCTGCGAGATGTCGTGCGTCTCGGCCATGCGCTGGAGCACGACGTTGCGGCGCTGCTTGGCCTCGGCCGCGTCGTTCACCGGGTCGTAGCGGCTCGGCGACTGCACGATGCCGGCGAGGAGGGCCGCCTCCTGGAGCTTGAGGTCCTTGGCGGGCTTGGAGAAGTACCGCTGGGACGCGGCCTCGACGCCGTACGCCTGCTGACCGAAGTACGTGATGTTCAGGTAGTTCTTGAGGATCCGCTTCTTGCCGAGCTCCTCCTCGACCTGGATCGCGTACTTCAGCTCGCGGATCTTGCGGCCGAGGGTCTGCTGGGTGGCCTCGGCGACCTTGTCCGGGTCGTCACCGGCCTCCTCCACGAAGACGTTCTTCACGTACTGCTGCGTGAGCGTCGAGGCGCCCTGCGCGACGCCGCCGCTCTGCGCGTTCTGGTTCACCGCGCGCAGGATGCCCTTGAGGTCCACCGCGCCGTGCTCGTAGAAGCGGGAGTCCTCGATCGCGACGATCGCCTTCTGCATGTACGGCGAGATGCGCTTCAGCGGCACCACCGTGCGGTCGCGCGAGTACACCGTGGCGATGGCCCCGCCCGCCGAGTCCAGGATCGTGGTGCGCTGGCTCAGCGGCGGCTGCTTCAAGTTGGCCGGAATCTCGTCGAACCCCTCGACCGACCCCTTGGCCGCCAGGCCGATCACGCCCGCCGCGGGCAGCGCGATCCCGGCGAGCACCGCGCCCGCGAGCACGCTCACGCCCAGGAACTTGGCGGCCTGCTGCGCGGGGGAGAGACCACCGCCCGATCGCTTGTTTGCCATGGGGGCAGCCTACGTTCTGATTCGCCGGACACGCGTATATGCCTTGGCCTAAGCTGCTCTCAACTGTCACAGCAGTGTGGTCGCGCAACAAGCCCCGAGCCGTTCCCGAATCCGGCCGGTCGTCGCGGATCCTCGGCGGATCTTCAGCGGGCCTCCGGACGCGGATCTTCAGTGGGCCTCGGGATCCGGTGCCGGAATCGATGTCCGAATCCGCCTCGTCCGTCTCCTCGCGTCCGCTGTGACCCAGCTGAACTGCCCGCATTTGCCGGGTAGGTCACGCATGTCGCCAGCTCACTCCGTCGGGTGATCTGCCGCTTACGCATAGTCCGTTCGGGCCATTCAAGATTGGGCCCGCAGGGGGTGTTGCGCTGTGCCCACCTTCCGTAACGTCCTCAACTGGCGGCGGTGAATATGCCGCTGCCGCCGTGGGGGAGCCTCGATTCGGGAGAGGACGGCGCCGGTATGGGCTGGGTAACCGACTGGAGTGCGCAGGCCGCCTGCCGCACTACCGATCCGGATGAACTGTTCGTACAAGGAGCAGCGCAGAACAGGGCCAAGGCGGTGTGCACCGGCTGCCCGGTGCGCACGGAGTGCCTGGCCGACGCGCTGGACAATCGCGTCGAGTTCGGCGTGTGGGGTGGCATGACAGAGCGGGAGCGCCGCGCACTGCTGCGCAGGCGTCCCACGGTCACCTCGTGGCGCAGGCTCCTTGAGACCGCACGCTCCGAGTACGAGCGTGGCACGGGCCTGCTGCCCGTGGACTTGGACGACGAGGAGACCTACGAGAGCTACGCGGCCGTGGGCTGAGCCCCCGTCACGTGGCACCACGTCACGAGGCACCACCGCACCACCCGTCGCAGCACCCGCCCACCACCGGCCCCCAGGAGTGCCGCCGCTCACAGGCGGCACCGGGGCCGCCGGGCAGCCTGACGCGAAGGCTGAGCGACACCTGACGTATGGGCTGTACGCCAGGTGATTCGTCAGGGCGCGTCAGGACGGACGGAGTCCTGTGCGGCAGAGGTACGACGGCTGTGCGCGCACGTCTGGACGGGCGGTCACGCCCGGTCACCGGCCGCCCCGGCGAAACTTGGCGGCCCGTCGCCCGGAGCCGTCACTCCGGGTCGCCCGCGGCAGCGCCCGCCGACGCGAGCCGCTCGCCGATCGCGCGCAGGCCGTCGAGGTCGTGCACATCGCCCGGCAGCGCGGCCACCTCCGCCACGGCCACCTCCGGGTGCAGCGCCGTGAAGCGGTCCCGGGTGTGCCGCTCGCGGGCGAGCAGCCGCATGCGCTCGGCGTGCAGCCGCAGCAGGCCCGCGGTCAGCTGCTCGACGGACGCGCCGGAGTCGTCGTCCTTGGTTGAAGGGGAAGTGCTGTTCGCCTCAGGGGAGTTGGGAGCCTCGGACTCTGAGGAGTTACGCAGTCCAACATTCCCGTCCTCCTGATCCACAATGCCGCCCGCCGCAAGATTTTCCTCGGCGGCGGCCCCGGCCCCCTCCCCGGAGCCCTCCGCGGCCTCTTCAGCCTCTTCCTCGAGGCTCTCCGCCGCGGCCAGCGCCCGCTCCGCCGACAGCTCCGCGGCGCCGCTGCCGTGCACCCGGTTCAGGACCAGACCCGCCAGCGGCATGTCGTCCGCCGCGAGCCGCTCCACGAAGTACGCGGCCTCCCGCAGCGCGTCCCGTTCCGGCGACGCCACCACGAGGAACGCGGTCCCCGGCGCCTGGAGCAGCCGGTACGTCGCGTCGGCCCGCTTGCGGAAGCCGCCGAACATGGTGTCCATCGCGGCCACGAAGGTCTGCACGTCCCGCAGGAGCTGCCCCCCGAGCAGCTTGCCGAGGGCTCCCGTCATCATCGACATCCCGACGTTCAGGAACTTCATCCCGGCCCGGCCGCCCACCTTCGCCGGGGCCATCAGGAGCCGGATCAGCTTCCCGTCGAGGAACGAACCCAGCCGCTTCGGGGCGTCGAGGAAGTCGAGGGCGCTGCGTGACGGCGGGGTGTCCACCACGATCAGGTCCCACTCGTCGCGGGAGCGCAGCTGACCCAGCTTCTCCATCGCCATGTACTCCTGCGTGCCCGCGAAGCCCGCCGAGAGCGACTGGTAGAAGGGGTTGGAGAGGATCGCCCTCGCCCGGTCCGCGTCCGCGTGCGCCTCGACGATCTCGTCGAAGGTGCGCTTCATGTCGAGCATCATGGCGTGCAGTTCGCCCGCCCGTCTCCCCCCACCGTCCTTGCCCGAATCGCCGCGCGACGCACCTTCTGGTGCCTGGACGTCCTTCACCCGCCGCGGCACGTTGTCCAGCGAGTCGATCCCCATGGACTGCGCCAGCCTGCGCGCCGGGTCGATCGTCAGGACCACCACCGTGCGGCCCCGCTCGGCGGCGCGTAGGCCGAGGGCGGCCGCGGTGGTCGTCTTGCCGACGCCGCCGGAGCCGCAGCACACCACGATGCGGGTCTTCGGGTCGTCGAGCAGGGCGTCGACGTCGAGCGGGTCACATGCCGGGTCGAGGCTCATGAGATTCCTGGTCTTCGCGTGGTGGGTGGTGTGGTGCCGACGGGCGTCGCCGGGCCGCGCCGGGTGTCCCCGGCGCGCTCACGAGATGCCCTGGTCGCGCAGCTCCCCGGCCAGCTCGTACAGGCCCGCGAGGTCCAACCCGTCGGCCAGCAGGGGCAGTTCGTGCAGGGGCAGGCCGTGCTCGCCGAGCACGGCCCGCTGGGCGCCCTCCAGGGCGTACCGCTCGGCGTACTCGGCGGCCTGGGCGAGGAGCGGGTCCACCAGCCGTCCCGCGGCGCCGCGGGCCCCGCCGAGCCCCGCGGCCGCCAGGGTCTTGGCGATGGCCGTACGGGGCGTGCGCTCCAGGCCGAGCTCGAGCTCCGCCTCGTCGAGGAGGGCCGGACGCACCATGTTCACGAGGACGCGGCCCACCGGCAGCCCGGCGGCGCGCAGCTCGGCGATGCCGTCCACGGTCTCCTGGACGGGCATCTCCTCCAGGAGCGTCACCAAGTGCACGTTCGTCTCGGGCGACTTGAGGACCCGCATGACGGCCTGCGCCTGATTGTGTATCGGCCCGATCTTCGCGAGCCCCGCCACCTCGTCGTTCACATTGAGGAAGCGGGTGATGCGGCCGGTCGGCGGGGCGTCCATGATCACGCAGTCGTACGCGTACCGGCCCCGCTTGTCCTTGCGGCGGACCGCCTCGCAGGCCTTGCCGGTCAGCAGGACGTCGCGCAGACCGGGCGCGATGGTGGTCGCGAAGTCGACGGCGCCGAGCTTCTTCAGGGCGCGGCCCGCGCTGCCCAGTTTGTAGAACATCTGGAGGTAGTCCAGAAGGGCCAGTTCGGGGTCGATGGCGAGGGCGTACACCTCCCCGCCCCCCGGAGCGACGGCGATCTTCCGCTCCTCGTAGGGCAGCGCCTCTGTCTCGAAGAGCTGCGCGATGCCCTGTCTGCCCTCGACCTCCACGAGGAGGGTGCGTTTGCCCTCCGTCGCGAGGGCGAGCGCGAGGGCCGCGGCCACCGTGGTCTTGCCGGTACCGCCCTTGCCGCTGACGACCTGGAGCCTGCTCACGTATTCGAGCCTAACCAGTCGCCCGGCGGGCTACGCATGAGGCCCGGGACGTCAGGTGTTCGTGAGGCCCCCGGTGCCAGGCATTACAGTCGCCGTATGACCAAGTGGGAATACGCAACCGTGCCGCTGCTCGTCCATGCCACGAAGCAGATTCTGGACACCTGGGGCGAGGACGGCTGGGAGCTCGTCCAGGTCGTGCCCGGGCCGAACAACCCCGAGCAGCTGGTGGCCTACCTGAAGCGGGAGAAGCAGGCATGAGCGGCGTGGTCGAGGCCCGGATCGCCGAGCTGGGTCTGACCCTGCCCGGCGTCGTCCCGCCGCTCGCGGCGTACCGGCCCGCGATCCAGTCGGGCGTGTACGTGTACACGGCCGGCCAGCTGCCGATGGTGGACGGCAAGCTGCCGGTCACCGGCAAGGTCGGCGCGGAGGTCACGCCGGAGGAGGCCAAGGATCTGGCCCGCACCTGCGCCCTGAACGCGCTGGCCGCGGTCAAGTCGGTCGCGGGCGAGCTGGACCGCGTCGCGCGCGTCGTGAAGGTCACCGGCTTCGTCGCCTCGGCCCCCGACTTCACCGGCCAGCCCACCGTCCTCAACGGCGCCAGCGAACTCCTCGGCGAGGTCCTCGGCGACAAGGGCGTCCACGCCCGCAGCGCGGTGGGCGTGGCGGTGCTTCCGCTGGACGCGCCGGTCGAGGTCGAGATCCAGGTGGAGCTGCTGCCGCAGTAGGGGTCGCGGGGGACGGGCGGCCCGGCTTCGCACGGCTGCCCGGCTCCCCCCCCCGTGCCGGATCGGGCACAGCCCCGTCCCACGGTGCCGTTCCGTCCAAGGGCCCACCACGCCCCCGTACAACGGCCGCGTCCCCTCGGCGTACAAGAGGCCCCTCGAACATCCGCACCACACCGGATAGCCTCCGCCCATGGCAAATGGGCAGTGGTACCCACCGGAGTGGCCCGACCGCGTCCGCGCCCTCGCGGCAGGCGAACTGACCCCCGCCCCACCCCGCCAGGCGGCCACGGTCATGCTCCTGCGGGACACCGCGGAACCCGGGGCCGCCGACGCGGGCCCCGAAGTGCACATGCTGCGCAGAAGCGCCTCGATGGCCTTCGCGGGCGGCGCCTACGCCTACCCCGGCGGCGGCGTCGACCCCCGCGACGACGACCACCACGTCCGCTGGGCGGGCCCGCCGCGCGCCGCGTGGGCGGCCCGCCTGGGCGTGGACGAGGCGGCGGCCCAGGCCATCGTGTGCGCGGCCGTCCGCGAGACGTACGAGGAGGCGGGCGTCCTGCTCGCCGGGCCGACCCCGGACAGCGTCATCGACGACACCACCGGCGACGACTGGGAGGCGGACCGCGTCGCCCTGGTCGCCCGTGAGCTGTCCTTCGCCGAGTTCCTGGACCGCCGCGGCCTGGTCCTGCGCAGCGATCTGCTCGGCGCGTGGGCCCGCTGGATCACCCCGGAGTTCGAACCGCGCCGCTACGACACGTTCTTCTTCGTCGCCGTCCTCCCGGCGGGTCAGCGCACCCGCGACGTCTCCACGGAGGCGGACCGCACCGTCTGGATCCGCCCTCGGCAGGCCGCCGAGCGCTACGACCGCGGCGAACTCCTGATGATGCCGCCGACCATCTCCACGCTGCGCCAGCTCGACGGCTCCGCCACGGCCGCCGACGCCCTGGCCTCCGCCGATTCCCGCGACCTGACCCCGGTCCTGGCCCGGGCCCGCCTGGAGGACGGCGAGCTGATCCTGTCCTGGCCGGGCCACGACGAGTTCACCAAGCACATCCCGGCGGGTGGCGCGGCATGAGGCGACCGGCCGCCGCCGCACGGCACCGCACCCACCCGGACCCGACGGGAGTCACCCCCGCATGACCGAAGCAGCCGCCCTCCCCGGCCAGCCCCGCGGCGGCGTACTCAGCGGCCCCGCCACCGACCGCGCCGTCAACGTCCTCGCGCCCAACCCGTCCGCGATGACCCTGGACGGCACCAACACCTGGATCGTCGCGGAGCCGGGCTCCGGCCTCGCGGTCGTCATCGACCCGGGCCCGCTCGACGAGGCACACCTCGCCCACGTGATCGCGACGGCCGAGAAGCAGGGCACGCGGGTCGGGCTCACCCTGCTCACGCACGGCCACCCCGACCACGCCGAGGGCGCCGCGCGCTTCGCGGAGCTGACCGGCACCAAGGTCCGCGCCCTGGACCCGGCGCTGCGCCTCGGCGACGAGGGCCTCGCGGCGGGCGACGTGATCACGACGGGCGGCCTCGAACTGCGCGTCGTACCGACGCCCGGACACACGGCCGACTCCCTCTGCTTCCATCTGCCCGCCGACCAGGCGGTCCTGACGGGCGACACGGTCCTCGGCCGCGGCACCACGGTCGTCGCCCACCCCGACGGCCGCCTCGGCGACTACCTGGACTCGCTGCGGCGGCTGCGCTCCCTCACGGTCGACGACGGCGTGCACACGGTCCTTCCGGGCCACGGCCCGGTCCTTGAGGACGCCCAGGGCGCGGTCGAGTTCTATCTGGCGCACCGGGCGCACCGCCTGGCCCAGGTGGAGACGGCGGTCGAGAGCGGGTACGTGGCGCCGGGCGACGTCGTGGCGCACGTGTACGCGGACGTGGACCGCTCGCTGTGGCCCGCGGCGGAGCTGTCGGTGCGGGCGCAGCTGGACTACTTGCGGGAGCACGGGCTCATCTAGGGCCTGGGTGCATCCAAGGCCTGGTCGGCGGGGCGGCGCGGACTCCCATCGGACAGGGGGTGTCCAGCGGTTCGGCGCGGGGTCGCATGGGTTCAGGTCCTGCGCGCGGACCCGACGGGAGCGCCGGAGGACTCTCTAGTGCGCCCCGGGCTCGCCCTGATCCGGGCGCGGGGTCTTCACTCCGTGCACCGCCGTGTACTCCGCGGCCAGCCACGGCCCGATCACGTCGGTGTACTCCCGCAGCGCGGCGGCGTCGGCGGTCGGTTCGAGTGCCATGGCGGCCGCCGCCCGCATCGGGTCGGCCCACTGGGGGTAGTGGCGCGCGAACGCCGCCGCCATCTCCGTGAGGTCGCTGGTCCAGCCGCCCCAGCGCGGCATGACGAGCGTGAAGCCGGTGCGGACGAGGTGGCGGGAGGCGCGGCGGACCAGGGCGCGCAGTTCGTCAGGGTCGGCGGCGGCGGCCTGGGCGCGCCAGCGGGGCAGGAACAGGGCGAGGTCGCCGTTGGTCTCGCGGGCGAGGAGGCTGTCGGGCCGGTAGCGGGGCAGGAATTCGGCCAGGTCCTCGCCGAGCAGGGGCGTGCAGAGGCAGGCCACGAACCAGCCGAGGTCGTACGTCTCCAGCTCGCTCAGGACGGCCGCGCGGCTCGAGAGCAGGATGCCCACGCCGTCGACCTCGGCGAACTCCTTGTCCACGGCGGTGGCGACGGCGTCCGCGTCGGCGCGGTCGTCCGGGGCCGGCTCCTCGCGCAGGACGAGCAGCAGGTCGAGGTCGGAGCGGCCCGCGCGGGCGGCGCCGCGGGGCACGGAGCCGTACAGGTAGGCGCTGTCGAGGCGCTTGCCGAAGGTCTCCGCGACGCGGTCGCGCGCGGCGGCGACGACGGGCCGGAAGGCGTCGCCCACCCGCCCCAGCGAGCCCTCACGCTCGATGTAGCCCTGACTGTCCAGTCCCCGACCGACGGTGCCCATGGGCCCACTGTGCAGCGTGCCGCGCCCCGGAGCACGCAAATTCCGCCCTGAAGTCGACTGGTGGCGCGGGGCACACGTGTGATCGAGGGGCGCCGGGACGTCTCCGCGGGGGCCGGGTCGGCTCCGCGGGCATACGACGGCGGGGCCGCCCCTGACTCCAGGGACGGCCCCGATCGCGTACGAAGCACCGGGCTCCGCGCGGGAAGCGCGGGAGGCCCGGAAGGTACGAAGGGCGCGGAAGGCCGGCGTCAGCGGGACCGCTTGGCCAGGCGCTCCACGTCGAGCAGGATCACCGCGCGGGCCTCCAGGCGCAGCCAGCCGCGGCCCGCGAAGTCCGCGAGGGCCTTGTTGACCGTCTCGCGGGAGGCGCCGACCAGCTGGGCCAGCTCTTCCTGCGTGAGGTCGTGCACCACGTGGATGCCTTCCTCGGACTGCACGCCGAAGCGGCGGGACAGGTCGAGCAGGGCGCGGGCCACGCGGCCGGGGACGTCGGAGAACACCAGGTCCGACATCTGGTCGTTGGTCTTGCGCAGGCGCCGGGCGACGGCGCGCAGCAGGGCGGCGGCCACCTCCGGGCGGGCGTTCAGCCAGGGCTGGAGGTCGCCGTGGCCGAGGCCGAGCAGCTTGACCTCGGTGAGGGCGGAGGCCGTGGCCGTGCGCGGGCCCGGGTCGAAGAGCGACAGCTCACCGATCAGCTCGCCGGGGCCGAGCACCGCGAGCATGTTCTCGCGGCCGTCCGGGGAGGTGCGGTGGAGCTTCACCTTGCCCTCGGTGACCACGTACAGGCGGTCTCCGGGGTCGCCCTCATGGAAAAGCGCGTCCCCGCGCGCGAGCGTCACCTCACTCATGGAGGCGCGGAGCTCCGCGGCCTGCTCGTCATCGAGCGCCGCGAAGAGCGGGGCGCGCCGCAGAACGTCGTCCACGAGTTCTCTCCTTGTCGACCTGCATCAGGGGACGGTGCCCCCAGTTTGCCGGACGGTTCAAACAGTGTGATCAGTCACTCAAGTCTGCCGCACTTGTGACGGGGGCAATGCGGAAGGGGGCCAATTGGGGGCCGATCCGGGGGACCGGCGACGGATACGGACGTCCGGACGTGGGTCGGACACCTGCTCCCTGGCCCGTGAGAGCACAGGCCACGGCGGCAGCGGTCACGGGCACCTCCGGTGATTCTGCTGTGGGCGAACACGCTTACGTTACCCCGAGGAACCGGACAAATCGGGCGTTGGGTGGGGTGTGGGTGAGGTCTTTTCGGCGTGTTGGGGGGGGCGGGGTGGAGGTCGGGGTGGGGGAGCCGAGGGGTGGGGCGAGGGGTGGGCCGAGGTGTGTCGGGGGGTGGGGCGAGGGTGCGCCGGGGGTGGATCGGGGGTGGATCGGGGGGCGCGCCGGGTGTGGTGTCGGAGTGCGTGCCGGAGCGTGCTCCTCGGTGCGCTCGGCCGTGTGCGTCGACTTTCCGCCAATGGGGCGTGGTGGGGCGGGGGTGTGGCGCCGGTCGGGGCGCCCGTGGCGGTGCGTTCCGGCTCGCCGGACGATCTCCGGCGCGTGACAACTGCGCATCTCCCCCGTCCGTGTCAGTGACGGCCCGTACGCTGGCGCCATGGCGAAACGAGGTGTGTCAGAAGGCTCCAGGGACGGAGGCGGGGCGGTGCCGGAGGGGACGACCAGGGCTGCGGCGGGCGCGGCGCCGAAGAGGGCGAAGACGGCGGCCTCGGCCAAGAAGGCGGCTCCCACCAAGGGCACGGCTCCCGCCAAGAAGGCGGCTCCCGCCAAGACCGCGAAGGCCACCACCCCCCTCAAAAAGCCCAAACCCCCGCAATCCCACACCGCCCTCGTGCGGCAGGCCCGGCGGATCAACCGCGAGCTGGCCGACGTGTATCCGTACGCCCACCCGGAGCTGGACTTCGAGAACCCCTTCCAGCTCCTGGTCGCCACCGTCCTGTCGGCCCAGACGACGGACCTGCGGGTGAACCAGACGACCCCCGCCCTCTTCGCCCGCTATCCGACACCCGAGGACCTGGCCGCGGCCAACCCCGAGGAGGTCGAGGAGCTGATCCGCCCGACCGGCTTCTTCCGCGCCAAGACGCGGTCGATCATGGGCCTGTCGGCGGCGCTGCGCGACGACTTCGGCGGCGAGGTCCCCGGTCGCCTCGACGACCTGGTCAAGCTGCCGGGCGTGGGCCGCAAGACCGCCTTCGTCGTGCTCGGCAACGCCTTCGGTGTCCCTGGCATCACCGTGGACACGCACTTCGGCCGCCTGGTGCGCCGCTGGAAGTGGACCGAGGAGACCGACCCGGACAAGGTCGAGGCCGTCGTCGGCGGGCTGTTCCCGAAGAGCGACTGGACGATGCTCTCGCACCGCGTGATCTTCCACGGCCGCCGCATCTGCCACGCCCGCAAGCCCGCCTGCGGCGCCTGCCCGATCGCCCCCCTCTGCCCGTCGTACGGAGAGGGCGAGACGGACCCCGACAAGGCCAGAAAGCTCCTGAAGTACGAGATGGGGGGCATGCCCGGCCAGCGGCTCAACCCCCCGCCGGGTTATCCGGGCAAGGCGGCCCCGCCCCTGGGCGCCGCCGGGTGACCCGGGGGCCGGGAGCGGACCCGGGCGGCCTCCGGGACGAGGAACCATCAGCGGGACGACAGGCGTTGTGCAGAGACGGACGGGGGTGCCGATGACGCACGCGAGCGATACGCACACAGGCGAGACGGACATGAGCGACGGCCAGGACCAGGACCCGGCGCACCCCCAAGGCTCCGCGACCGACCCCGCGCGCCGCGACGCCCCGGCCCCCGCGACCGACCCCGCGCGCCGGGGCGACCACCACGCCCTCACCGCCCAGGGCCTGCTCTCCGCCGACGGCCTGCCCGAGTGGCTGACCCCCGTGCTGCGCGCCGTCGAGAGCGTCCGCCCCGACCAGCTCAGCCGCTTCCTGCCGCCGGCGAACGGCGCGGGCCGCCAGTCCGCCGTCCTCATCCTCTTCGGCGAGGGCGAGCAGGGCCCGGAGCTGCTGCTCATGGAGCGGGCCAGCTCGTTGCGCTCGCACGCGGGCCAGCCGTCGTTCCCCGGCGGCGCCCTCGACCCGGAGGACGGCGACCCGCACGTGGCGGGCCCGCTGCGGGCCGCGCTGCGCGAGGCCGAGGAGGAGACCGGCCTCGACCCGGGCGGCGTGCAGCTCTTCGGTGTGCTGCCGAGCCTGTTCATCCCGGTGAGTGACTTCGTCGTGACGCCGGTGCTCGGCTGGTGGCGCGCGCCGAGCCCCGTCGGCGTCGTGGACCCGGCCGAGACGGCCCGGGTGTTCACGGTCCCCGTGTCCGATCTCACGGACCCGGCGAACCGCGCGACGACGGTCCACCCGAGCGGCCACAGCGGCCCGGCGTTCCTCGTCGAGTCCGCCCTGGTCTGGGGTTTCACGGCCGGTCTCATCGACAGACTGCTGCACTACGCGGGCTGGGAGCGCCCCTGGGACAGGGACCGTCAAGTCCCGCTCGACTGGGGCTCATGACAAGGTTGCGGGGACCGGGCCGACCGGAGCCGTGCGTACCGCCCACGGGGCGGGCGCGAGGACAGTGACGCGCGAAGACCGCGAGGCGAGGCGGGGAATGATGCGAGGCGAGGACTGAATTCCGTGAACGTGCTGGACATCCTGCTGCTGCTCGCCGCCGTGTGGTTCGCGATCGTCGGCTACCGCCAGGGTTTCGTCGTCGGCATCCTCTCGGTGATCGGCTTCCTCGGCGGCGGTCTCATCGCGGTGTATCTGCTGCCGGTCATCTGGGACGCCTTCACCGACGAGGGGGCGAGGGTCAGCACGACCGCGGCCGTCGTCGCCGTGGTCGTCGTCATCGTCTGCGCCTCCGTCGGTCAGGCCTTCACCACGCATTTGGGCAACAAGCTGCGCCGGTACATCACCTGGCAGCCCGCCAGAGCCCTGGACGCCACCGGCGGCGCGCTGGTCAACGTCGTCGCGATGCTGCTCGTCGCCTGGCTGATCGGCTCCGCCCTCGCGGGCACCACGCTGCCGACGCTCGGCAAGGAGGTGCGCAACTCCACGGTGCTGCACGGCGTCTCCCGCACGCTGCCCAACCAGGCCGACACCTGGTTCGCGGACTTCTCCTCCGTCCTCGCGCAGAACGGCTTCCCGCAGGTCTTCAGCCCGTTCTCGAACGAGCCCATCAAGGACGTCCAGCCTCCGGACCCCAAGCTGGTGGGCAGCAAGGTCGCAGCCGACGCCAAGCGCTCCATCGTGAAGATCAGCGGTGACGCGCACAGCTGCGGCAAGGCCCTCGAAGGCACCGGCTTCGTGTTCGCCCCGCGCCGCGTGATGACGAACGCCCACGTGGTCGGCGGCGTCGACGAGCCCAAGGTGCAGATAGGGGGCGAGGCCGAGAAGTACGACGCCAAGGTCGTGCTCTACGACTGGGAGCGCGACATCGCCGTCCTCGACGTGCCGACCCTGCCAGCCCCGCCGCTGCAGTTCACCTCGCGCGACGCCCAGAGCGGCGACAGCGCGATCGTGGCGGGCTTCCCCGAGGACGGCCCCTACGACGTCCGCTCCGCGCGCGTGCGCGGCCGCATCACGGCCAAGGGCCCCGACATCTACCACCGGGGCACGGTCCGCCGCGATGTGTACTCGCTGTACGCCACGGTCCGCCAGGGCAACTCCGGCGGCCCGCTGCTCACCCCGGACGGCAAGGTCTACGGCGTGGTGTTCGCCAAGTCGCTCGACGACCCGGACACCGGATACGCCCTGACCGTGGACGAGGTGCGCGAGGACATCGAGCGCGGCCGCACCGCCAACCAGGAGGTCGACAGTCAAGGGTGCGCGCTCTAGGCGCGCCCCTGGGGGGAGCCGCCGCGCGGGGGTGGGTGCGGGTGCGGGTCAGTCGCGGGTGTGCCGCAGCCGCGCGGACATCCAGCGGGCCCGGCGGCGCAGAATGCGGGGGATGCCGATGGCCTCGGCGGAAGCCGCGTCAGCCGCGTCTCCGGAGTGTCCCGGATCGTGCGGGCCGCCCCTCTCGTGGCCGTTCACCACGGTGGCCGTCCGGCGCTTGCGTGCTACGTCACTGTAGTCGTGCGTCCAGCCCATACCCGGACGTGTGCCCCTGCCTCAAGGTCGGTAACCGCGCCCAAGGGCCTCAATTGGCCTATGCGGCGGGCAATTGGCGTTCGTAGGACAGTAGTTCCCTGCGGGGGTGACGAACCGTGACGAACGTTCTACTCGTCCGGCGGTGACGACCGCTCCACCGGTCCGGCCGTGACGCTCGTCCTACCGGTCAGGCTCGGGATCCTTGAGCCAGGACACCAACTCGTTGGAGAACGCCACCGGGTCCTCCTCGTGCGGGAAGTGCCCGAGGCCGTCGAACAGCCGCCAGCGGTAGGGCGCTTCGACGTACTCGCCGGATCCCGCCGCGCTGCGGGTGCGCATCACCGGGTCGAGGGAGCCGTGCAGATGCAGCGTCGGCACCCGCACCGGCCGCTTCATGCGCCGGTTGAACTGGATCCCGTCGGGCCGGGCGAGGGAGCGCACCATCCAGCGGTACGGCTCGATCGAGCAGTGCGCCGTCGAGGGGATGCACATGGCACGGCGGTACGTCTCCACGGCCTCGTCGTCCGGCAGGCTCGGCCCCGACCAGTCCCGCACCAGGCGCCCCACCAGGGCCCCGTCGTCCGCGACCAGCTGACGCTCCGGCAGCCACGGCCGCTGGAAGCCCCACACGTACGACCCGGCCGCCGTCTGCTTGTGGTCCCGCAGCATCGCCGCGCGCCAGCGCCGCGGGTGCGGCATCGAGGAGACGGCGAGGCGGCGCACCAGCTTGGGCCGCATCACGGCAGCCGTCCACGCGAGGTAGCCGCCCAGGTCGTGCCCGACGAGCGCGGCGTCGGGCTCGCCGAGGGACCGTACGACACCCGTGATGTCCAGGGCGAGGTTCGCGGGGTCGTAGCCGCGCGGGGTGCGGTCGCTGCCGCCGACCCCGCGCAGGTCCATCGCCACCGCGCGGAAGCCCGCGTCGGCGAGTGCGACGAGCTGGTGCCGCCAGGCCCACCAGAACTGCGGGAAGCCGTGCAGGAGCAGCACCAGCGGGCCCTCACCGGCCTCCGCGATGTGGAAGCGGGCGCCGTTCGCGGCGACGTCCCGGTGCGTCCAGGGGCCCTCGATCCGTACGGTCGAGGGGGGCGCGGCGGTGGTCCTGTCCGAGGGTGGGCCTTGGTCCGTCATGTAGTCGAGCGTGCCACAGCGTCGGCCCGCTCACCGGCCTCCAGCTCAAGGGCGCCCGCAGGGGCCACGGCGCGCGGATGCGGCTTGACGTTGCTCAGGACGGCGGCGGTCTCCTTGGCGGCGGCAGCGGCCTTCTGGGGGCCCTTGCCCTTCGCGGCCTTCTTCGCGTAGATCACGCCGATCCACGCGAGAAGTCCGGCCACCAGGACATTCGCCGCGAACGAAAGCACGAAGCAGATGGCCATGTTCCAGCCGCTCCAGGTGCGGATGCCGTAGGCCAGGGCGAAGCTCAGCATCGGCAGCGAGAAGATGAGGACGGCGGTGGCCGCGATGAACGCGGCACTGCCGATCGCACCGCGCTTGACGTCCTGCGTCAGCTGGGCCTTGACCAGCGCGATCTCATCGTGCACCAGCTCCGACATCTCTTTGCTCGCCGCGGAGACGAGCTGGCCGAGGCTGCGTTCGGTGCCGACGGGACCGTCGGGTGCGCTCATCGCTTGCTCCTCATTTCTCTGACTTCTTCTCTGCCTGCGGACCTGTCCGCGGGGTCGGCCTGGGCGGTCGGTCCGCGCGGACAGGTCCGGGCGGACGGCCCTCGCGGCTGTCCGCGCGTAAGTTCTGGTCAGATCAGATCATGCCGGACCATCGCTGCTGTCGCTCGATCCGGCTGACAGTTGAGCAAGTCTGCGGTGCTCGGCGGCCTTCTTGTCGTAGATCTCCGCCATCCGCAGGTGGTAGTCCGGATTGTCCTGTTCGTAGATGTCGGGGATGCCGTCGAGGTCGTCGTCGCGCTCCTCGTCCTCCCACAGCTTGCGGTACTTGCGGTTGCGGACCTTCAGCAGGACTCCGGAGACCACGGCCGCTATCAGGGAGCCGATCAGTACGGCGGCCTTGATCTCGTCGGTGAGCAACGGGTCCTCGCTGAAGGCGAGTTCCCCGATGAGCAGCGAGACAGTGAAGCCGATCCCGGCGAGCGAGGCCACCGCGAACACATCCGGCCAGGCCAGGTCCTCGTTCAGTTCGGCCTTGGTGAAGCGGGCCGCGAGCCAGGTGCCGCCGAAGATGCCGACGGCCTTGCCGACGACGAGGCCGAGCACCACACCGAGGGTCTCCGGCTTGGTGAAGACATCGCCGAGCGCCCCGCCGGAGACGGCGACACCGGCGCTGAACAGCGCGAACAGCGGCACGGCGAGCCCCGCCGAGAGGGGGCGCACCAGATGCTCGATGTGCTCACCGGGGGAGTGCCGCTCGCCCTCCTCCTTGTGGCAGCGCAGCATCAGGCCCATGGCGACACCGGCGATGGTGGCGTGGACGCCGCTGTTGTACATCAGGCCCCAGACGACCAGGGCCAGCGGAACGTAGATGTACCAGCCGCGCACGCCCTTGCGGAGCAGCAGCCAGAAGACGGCGAGGCCGAGGAGCGCGCCGCCGAGCGCGGCGAAGTTCAGGTCGCTGGTGAAGAAGATCGCGATGATCATGATCGCGAAGAGGTCGTCGACGACGGCGAGGGTCAGCAGGAAGGCCCGCAGTGCCGACGGCAGCGAGGTGCCGATGACCGCGAGGACGGCGAGCGCGAAGGCGATGTCGGTCGCGGTCGGCACGGCCCAGCCGTCCGTGGCGCCGCCGCCGATGACGTTCACCAGCGTGTAGACCAGGGCGGGCACGGCCATGCCGCAGATCGCGGCGATCACGGGCAGGGCGGCGGCCTTGGGCTCCCGCAGGTCGCCGGCGACCAGCTCACGCTTGAGCTCGATCCCGGCGACGAAGAAGAAGACGGCGAGCAGCCCGTCGGCCGCCCAGTGCTGTATCGACAGGTCGAGGCCGAGCGAAGCGGGTCCGAGGTGGAAGTCCCTGACGCTCTCGTAGCTCTCCTTGATCGGGGTGTTCGCCCAGATCAGGGCCGCGATGGCGGCGATGAGCAGGAGTACACCACCGACGGTCTCGGTGCGCAGCGCCTCCGCGACGAAGTTCCGCTCGGGCAGGGAGAGGCGTCCGAGTACTTTGCGGTTGCTGCTGGTGGGCGCGGCCACGGGAGTCGACCTCCGGTCGGTAGGCAGGGCTGAGCACATGCCGACCAGACTTCCCGGCGCACCTAGGCGTTTCTTGTCGCGTTGTTGACGTTGATCCTTAGCTTACCTAACCGTGCGCCAGGACTCATCCGGCGAAAATCACTTTAAGCACAAAAGAGGCACCCGGCGCGGGTGGCGCCGGGTGCCTTTCAGGGGGCCGCGCGGGGGACTTTCAGCCCGTCCGGCGGTTGCGGACGAGGCCGAAGGCCGATCGGCGGCGGCTCGGGGGAGCGCGCCCCTGGACTCAGTCCTCGCTCGGCGCAGCCGGCAGCTTGGACTGGATCAGGTCCATCACGGACGAGTCCGTGAGCGTGGTCACGTCACCGAGCTGACGGTTCTCCGCGACGTCCCGAAGGAGGCGCCGCATGATCTTCCCGGACCGCGTCTTCGGCAGCTCGGCCACGGGCAGGATCCGCTTGGGCTTGGCGATGGGGCCGAGCGTCGTCCCCACGTGGTTGCGCAGCCGGCCCACCAGCTCCGCGTCGTCCGCGTCCGCCGTGCCCCGCAGGATCACGAAGGCGACGATGGCCTGGCCCGTCGTCTCGTCGGCGGCACCGACGACGGCGGCCTCCGCGACGGACGGGTGCGACACGAGCGCCGACTCGACCTCGGTGGTGGAGATGTTGTGCCCGGAGACGAGCATCACGTCGTCCACCCGGCCGAGCAGCCAGATGTCCCCGTCGTCGTCCTTCTTCGCGCCGTCCCCGGCGAAGTACTTGCCCTCGAAGCGCGACCAGTACGTGTCGATGAACCGCTGGTCGTCACCCCAGATGGTGCGCAGCATCGACGGCCACGGCTCGGTGAGCACCAGATAGCCACCGCCGCCGTTCGGCACCTCGTTCGCCTCGTCGTCCACGACGGTCGCCGCGATCCCGGGCAGCGCACGCTGCGCGGAGCCCGGCTTGGTCTCGGTCACGCCGGGCAGCGGGGAGATCATCATGGCGCCGGTCTCGGTCTGCCACCACGTGTCCACGATCGGGCAGCTGTCGGCGCCGATGTGCTTGCGGTACCAGATCCACGCCTCGGGGTTGATCGGCTCGCCCACCGACCCGAGCACCCGCAGGCTGCTCAGGTCGAACTTGGCGGGGATGTCGTCGCCCCACTTCATGAACGTACGGATCGCCGTCGGCGCCGTGTACAGGATCGTGACCCCGTACTTCTGCACGATCTCCCAGAACCGGCCCTGGTGCGGGGTGTCCGGCGTGCCCTCGTAGATCACCTGGGTCGCGCCGTTCGAGAGCGGGCCGTAGGTGATGTACGAGTGTCCGGTGACCCAGCCGATGTCGGCCGTGCACCAGTAGACGTCGGTCTCCGGCTTGAGGTCGAAGACGGCGTGGTGGGTGTACGACGCCTGCGTCAGATAGCCGCCGGACGTGTGCAGGATGCCCTTGGGCTTCCCCGTCGTCCCGGAGGTGTAGAGGATGAACAGCGGCTGCTCGGCCTCGAACGCCTCGGGCGTGTGCTCCGGCGACTGCTTGCCGACGACGTCGTGCCACCACAGGTCGCGGCCCTCGGTCCACGCCACGTCCTGCTTGGTGCGCTGGACGACGAGCACCTTCTCGACGCCCTCCACGCGGCCGACGGCCTCGTCGACCGCGGGCTTGAGCGCGGACGGCTTGCCCCGGCGGTAGCCGCCGTCGGCGGTGATGACGAGCTTGGCGTCGGCGTCCTTGATGCGCGCCGCGATCGCGTCCGCGGAGAAGCCGCCGAACACCACCGAGTGCGCGGCGCCGATGCGGGCGCACGCCAGCATCGCCACGACCGCCTCGGGGATCATCGGCAGATAGACCGCGACCCGGTCGCCCGCGGTGATGCCCAGCTCGGTCAGGGCGTTGGCCGCGCGGCTGACCTCGTCCTTCAGCTCGGCGTAGGTGATGGCCCGGCTGTCGCCGGGCTCACCCTCGAAGTGGATGGCCACGCGGTCGCCGTTGCCCGCTTCGACGTGGCGGTCGACGCAGTTGTACGCGACGTTGAGCTTGCCGTCGGCGAACCACTTCGCGAACGGCGGGTTCGACCAGTCGAGCGTCTCGGTCGGTTCGGTGGCCCAGGTCAGCCGGCGGGCCTGCTCGGCCCAGAAGCCGAGCCTGTCAGCC
Organism: Streptomyces sp. NPDC041205; assembly: GCF_055591765.1. Lineage (NCBI taxonomy): Bacteria > Bacillati > Actinomycetota > Actinomycetes > Kitasatosporales > Streptomycetaceae > Streptomyces > Streptomyces sp. NPDC041205. The sequence goes on from NZ_JBVIZH010000012.1 coordinate 38,744, forward strand.
TTGGCCTGTTCATACGCCTCCGCCTTGACGTTGGCGTGCGCCGCCAGCTCGGCCGGTGGCGCGAACCTGCGGTCCTCCTTGAGCAGGTTGGCCAGGCTTTCGTTGCTCACGACATCTCCCTTTCCCAGGGTGTCCGTTGTGTCCCAGCCCACAGCTCATCAGACACTCGACCTCGGTGACAAGGGCTTGCCGGAAATTGGTTTAGACCTCTACCGGATGGGCGGGGGGGCACCTGGCTGAACACCTCGTCAGGTGCCTGTCCCGCGCGCGCCGTCGCACCCGCTTCCCGCCCTTCCTCCGCTCCCGCCGTGCCTTCGGCCAGCAGATATGCCTGTGCCTCGCCCACGTGGAAGTACATCCCGTGCAGTTCCAGGTCCCCTTCGGCGAGCCGCCTTGCGACCGCTTCGTGAGCCCGCAGGTGCTCCAACTGCTGGACGATGTTGGTGAGGCAGAGCTGCTCGACGGCGTCGGCGGGGGCGCGGCCCGCGAGACGGGGCATGCCGCGCGGGGTCCCCGCCGCCGCCGAGCCGGGGGTCTGTCCGGCCGCCCCGAGGTCTTGCTCGGCCGCGGCCACGAGGGTTTGGTCCGCAGCCGTCCCGAGGGCGCGGTCCGTCGCGGTCCCAAGGGTGCGGTCCGTCGCCGTCCCAAGGGGCTTGTCGACCGCTGTCCCGAGGCCCTGCTCGGCCGCCTCCGCGGTCTGCTCGGCCATCCGCTCCAGGCTCGGCAGGCCGTGCCGCAGCCAGCGCTTGAGCGGTGTCTGCGCCCCGGTCGGTGGCGTGTTGAGCAGCGCCTGCATGGCGCCGCAGCCCGAATGCCCGCACACGGTGATGGACTTGACCTTCAGCACGTCCACCGCGTACTCGATCGCGGCGGCCACCGAGTCGTCGCCGCTCTCGGCGCCGGGCAGCGGCACCAGGTTGCCGACGTTGCGGACGACGAAGAGGTCGCCGGGGCCGCTCGACGTGATCATCGATGTGACGACGCGGGAGTCGGCGCACGTCAGGAAGAGCTGCACGGGCCGCTGTCCCTCGCGCGCGAGGCGGGCCAGCTCACCCCGCACACGCGGCGCCGTGTTCTGCTGGAACGCGCTGATTCCCTTGGCCAGTTGGTGCTGTTCGGGGCGGTCGGTGCGCGGGGGCTCCTGCGGGGTGTCGCACTGGTGGTTGCGCCAGGGCGTCCAGGGGCGGCAGCCGCAGTGGGCGGTGGCGGCGGGCTCCGTGATGCGCTGGCCGCCGCGGCCGGTGACCTCGGCGCCCCCGCCCTGCGCGGCGTGCGCGTCGAGCCAGCTGTGCAGGGTCTCGTACGCCGCGTGGTCCATGAAGGAGCCGTCCAGCTCCACGACGGCGTGGGCTCGCTGGGGGATGTGGTGCAGGCAGCGGCTGAGCCGGGGCACCGCGAGGAACGTCAACTGTCCCCGCACGTGCACGTGGTGAACGCCGTCCGAGTCCTCCTCACAGGTGATCCGGGTGCGGGCGAGGCGGTGCAGGGCGACGGCCACCGCCACGGCGACGCCCATGGCCACGCCTTCCAGGACGCCGAGGAACACCACGGCCAGGGTGGTGGCCGCGTAGACGAGCACTTCGCGGTGGCGGGTGACGGTGCGGATGTGGTTGATGCTGACCATCTGGGCGCCGACGGCCATGACGAGCGCGGCCAGGGAGGCGAGCGGGATCATCTCCAGGACCGGCACGAGCAGCAGGGCGGCCGCTACTAGCCAAACGCCGTGCAGCATCGTGGAGTTCCTGCTGACGGCACCGGCGCGCACATTCGCCACGCTGCGCACGGCGACGCCCGCGACGGGGAGTCCGCCGAGCGCTCCGGACACCACGTTCGCCATGCCTTGGCCGCGCAGCTCGCGGTCGAGGTCGGAGCGGCCCACCCGCTCCTGGGTGCCGGTGCGCCGGGTGGTGAGCTTGTCGATGGCGACCGCGCCGAGCAGCGACTGGACGCCGCACACCAGCGTGACCGTGAGCACGGCGGCGACCAGGCCGAGCGCGGGGCCTTCGGGGAGTCCGGCGAGGGCGTGGGTGCGCCAGGAGGGCAGGTCGACCTTGGCCACGGTCAGCGTGGCGAGCCCGGAGAGCGCGGTGGCCGCCGTGACGGCGACGAGCGGTGCGGGGACGGTCCGTGCGGCGCGTCCGACGCGGCCGGGGATCCGGGGCCACAGCAGCAGCACGCCGAGTGTGAGCGCGCTCACGGACAGCGCGGCCGGGTGCAGGTCGGCCAACTGGGCGGGCAGTGCGCCGAGGTTGGCGGTCACGGAGCTCTGGGGGGTGCCGCCGAGCACGATGTGCAGTTGGGCGGCGGCGATGGTGACGCCGATTCCGGCGAGCATGCCGTGTACGACGGCGGGGCTCACCGCGAGCGCGGTGCGGGCCACGCGCAGGCAGCCGAGGCCGATCTGGGCGAGTCCGGCGAGGACGGTGATGGCGCAGGTCGTCCGCCAGCCGTAGCGCTGGATGAGGTCGGCGGTGACGACGGTGAGTCCGGCGGCGGGGCCGCTGACCTGGAGGGGGGCGCCGCCGAAGCGTCCTGCGACGAGGCCGCCGACGGCGGCGGCGACGAGGCCCGCCTGGAGCGGTGCGCCGGTGGCGAGGGCGATTCCCAGGGACAGCGGCAGGGCGATCAGGAAGACGGCGACGGATGCGGACACGTCGGCGCCCGAGACGCGGAACTTCTTGCGCGGTGGCGGCGCGTGGGGCTGCTGGGGGCGGGGGCCGTGCGCCGAGTCGGCGGCGCTTGTGGGGACGCAGGCAGACATGTTTCCCGTCTCCTCCGGGGCGGCGCGGTCGCGGAACAGGGGGTCCTCCGGCGGAATCCGGAGGGCGGGTCGCGGCCGTGGGTCACGGCGTTGCAGCGGCGGGATATCTCAACTCTCGGTAAACGAACCGTAATGCAGTGTAAAGGTCTTAGCCGGATCATCGGGGCAAATGGGGCAAGTGATCACTCTAATGAGTGAATAAAAATGCTCATCGGCTTGTCGGAATCCACCACCCATTCCCCCGTGCGAAGTTGCTGCCGTTCTGTCCCGACTTGCACGGAAGAAGGTGGGCGGAGATGGCCGCCAACCCAAGCACTGGCGCGGGGGTGCGGCGGACGGCCGCGGGCCTCGCCGCGCTCATGGTCTGCACGGTGGCCCTGGCCGGGTGCGCCGACGCCCCGTCCGGCGCGAAGGGGGGACCGCCCGGGTCCGCGCACGGCGCGAAGAAGCCCGCCGGTGCCCCGGCGCCCAAGGCCGCGGTGCGCCTGATCGGCGACGGCTCGACCGCGTTCACCGGTCAGCAGCCGCTGCTGCCCAGACCCGAGCGCCTGAAACCGGGGCAGAAGCCCCCGCAGTTCGTGGTGTTCTCCTGGGACGGCGCGGGTGAGGACGGCCAGAAGCTGTTCTCCCACTTCCGCAAGGTCGCCAAGCGCAACAACGCCACGATGACGTACTTCCTCAGCGGTGTGTACATGCTCCCCGAGGAGAAGCGCAGGCTCTACAAGCCGCCGCAGCACCTCGCCGGCAGCTCGGACATCGGTTTCAACGACCGCGCGGGAATCAAGGACACCGTGGACCAGCTCCGCGGCGCCTGGCTTGAGGGCAATGAGATCGGCACCCACTTCAACGGCCACTTCTGCGGCACCGGCCGCGGCGTCGGCGAGTGGTCCGTCGCCGACTGGAAGAGCGAGATCAACCAGGCCAAGTCCTTTGTGAAGGGCTGGAAGACCAACACGGGCATGGGGAAGGCGCAGCCGCTGCCCTTCGACTACGACCGCGAACTCATCGGCGCCCGCACTCCCTGCCTCGAAGGCCGCACCAACTTCATGCGCGCGGCCCGCGAACTCGGCTTCCGCTACGACACCAGCGGCGTGAACAACCAGCTCTGGCCCAAGAAGAAGGAGGGCCTGTGGGACCTGTCGATGCAGCTCGTCCCGGTCCCCGGGCGCGGCTTCGAGACGCTCACCATGGACTACAACTTCATGGTGAACCAGTCAGGTTCGACCTCGCACGGTGACCCGGACAAGCACGAGTACTGGGGCGACCAGATGCGGGACGGCCTGATCAAGGGCTTCGACCGCGCCTACCACGGCAACCGCGCCCCCTTGATCATCGGCAACCACTTCGAGTCCTGGAACGGCGGCACGTACATGCGCGCCATCGAGGAGACGATCGAGCGCGTCTGCACCAAGCGCGAGGTGCGCTGTGTGTCCTTCCGGCAGCTCGCCGACTGGCTGGACGCGCAGGACCCGCAGGTGCTCGCCAAGCTGACCCGGCTCGGCGTCGGCAAGTCCCCGAAGGAGGGTTGGCCCGCCTTCCTGTCCGCCCGGCCCGCCCCGGCGCCGAAGGGCGTTCCGGGCGCGGAGCCGGCCAAGCGGTAGCCCCGTCCGGGGTCTGCGGCAGCCCGTCCGGGGTCGGCAGCGGTCCGTCCGGGGTCGGCGCCGCCCCGTCCGGGGTCAGGCGGTAGCCGTCGCGTGCTCCCGCAGGACGAAGTCGGGGTCGACCTGGGCGGCCAGGTCGACCCCGGTCCGCTCGTTGCCCCAGCTCTGGGCGTTCTTCAGGTGGAAGTGGACCATCTGGCGGGTGTAGCGCTCCCAGTCGCGGCGGTCGTAGGCGGAGTCGGCCGCTTCCTGGAGCGTCTTCAGGGCCAAGTGGTTGCTCTCCTCCAGGAGTTCGAACCGGGGCGGACGGCCCTTCTCCATGGAGCGCACCCAGTCGGAGTGCCCGACGGTCACCAGGAGGTCGTCGCCGACCTGCTCGCGCAGGAAGTCGATGTCGTCCTGACTCTGGACCTTGTTGCCGACGACCTTGAGGTCGACGCCGAAGTCGTGTGCGTACTCCTTGTACTGGCGATAGACGGAGACCCCCTTCCGGGTCGGCTCGGCGACGAGGAACGTCATGTCGAAGCGGGTGAACATCCCGGAGGCGAAGGAGTCGGAGCCCGCGGTCATGTCGACCACCGCGTACTCGTCGCGGCCGTCGACCAGGTGGTTCAGGAGCAGTTCGACCGCTCCCGTCTTGGAGTGGTAGCAGGCGACACCGAGGTCGGCTTCGGTGAACTGCCCGGTGACCATCAAACGCACGGCGCCGCCGTCGAGTTCCACGGCCCGCGCACACGCCTCGTACACCGGGTTGTCCTCGCAGACCCGCAGCAGCCGCGAGCCGTCGCCGGGCGGGGTCGTCTTGATCATTTTCTCGGCGCTCGCGATGCGCGGATTGGTGCCGCGCAGATAGTCCTTGATCAGCGGCAGTCGTCCGCCCATCGCGGGCAGCCCGGCGGCCTGCTCCTCGTCGAGGCCGAGGGCGGCGCCCAGGTGCTGGTTGATGTCGGCGTCCACCGCGATGACCGGCGCGCCGGTGGCGGCGAGGTGTCGGATGAAGAGCGAGGACAGCGTGGTCTTGCCGCTGCCGCCCTTCCCCACGAAAGCGATCTTCATGTTCAAGTAGCGTAGCCGCGCGCCCTGCCGCGGGGCCCTGTTCGCGTCGGGAGGGGCCGGATCGCGTGAAGAAGACCACTCCTTCGTGGCGGGCGGGCCCATGGTGCGTAGGGTCGTACTCATGAGTACGAAAGCCGATCCGCTGGCGGCCCTGGGCGCGCTGCCCGGTGTCGCCGACTCCGTGGACTCCGTGCGCAAGGCCGTGGACCGGGTGTACGGCCACCGGATCATGCGGCGTCGCAGCAATGAGGTCACCGCCGAGGCGGCGCTGCGGGGCGCGCGCGGGTCCGCGGCGCTGTCCGGCGCCGAGTGGGCCCTGGAGGAGGTCCGCAGGCGCACCGACTTCAGCGGCGAGGGCGACGCGCGCGTGATGGGCGCCGCGCTGCGGCTGACCGCCGAGGCGGGGCAGCTCCTGTCCATCTGGCGGCAGTCGCCGATGCGGGTGCTCGCGCGGCTGCACCTGGTCGCCGCGGCCGACGCCGACGAGGCCGCGGGCCGTCCGCGGCTCGCGGGCGAACCGGTCGATGAGCCGTTGATCGAGCTGGAGTTGCCGGACGCCGACGAGGTGGCGGGGCGGCTCGAAGGCCTTGCGCAGTTGATCATCGCGGGCGGCTCGGCGCCGGCCCTGGTGACGGCGGCCGTGGTGCACGGCGAACTCGCGGCCCTGCGGCCCTTCGGCTCCTGCAACGGCCTGGTGGCGCGCGCGGCCGAGCGCATCGTCCTGGTGGGCAGCGGCCTCGACCCGAAGTCCATCTGCCCGGCCGAGGCGGGCCACGCGGAGCTGGGACGCGCTGCCTACGTGGGCGCTCTGGAGGCGTACGTGTCCGGCACTCCGGAGGGTGTGGCCGCCTGGATCGCCCACTGCGGCAAGGCGGTTGAGCTGGGCGTCAGGGAGTCGACGGCGGTGTGTGAGGCGCTGCAGCGCGGAGCGGCGTAGCCGGGACTCCGGGAACAGGGATGCGGCGGTACGAGAATTCGTACCGCCGCTGGCATGTTCACCGGGTTACCAAGCGTCCTCGAAAGTTTGCCCATCAGGTCGGGAACTTTGCCCGTCACCTGGTGCGGCTGGCCCGTAATCGACGGGTCGACGTCGCGTGGGTGCTCGGTGGCCATGCTTCGGTCCGTGGGGCCAATCAATGCGGTTAAAGGTAATCCTCTCGGATGTCCTTGGTCTCGCGGGCCGTTGACTCCTTTGTACTCCTGTCCTGGAGGAAGCGGAAGCCCTGACCGCACTTCTTTACTTTTAGGTTCAAACAAGGGTGAATCGGGCGCAGGGTTCCGGCCGCCTCCAGGGGCGCACCCGAGCGCCGTGGAGCGCGCCCCCGTAGTGCGAGGTCAGCTCGCTGCCGCGCGCCGTCGGCTGGCGAACCACACGAGGCCCGCGGTGGCCGCCGCGGCACCGACCGCGGCCGCCGCGACGAGCGCCGGACGGCGGGGTGCGGGCAGTCGCTGCTTGAGCCGCACCGGGCGGTGGAAGTCCAGAATCGGCCACCCGCGCGCGAGGGCCTCACGGCGCAGCGCCCGGTCCGGGTTGACGGCGAAGGGATGGCCGACGGACTCGAGCATGGGCACGTCCGTGGCCGAGTCGCTGTAGGCGAAGCAGCGCTCCAGGTCGTATCCCTCGGACTCGGCGAGTTCCCGGATGGCCTCCGCCTTGGTGGGGCCGTACGCGTAGTACTCCACCTCGCCCGTGAAGCAGCCGTCGTCGCCGACCACCATCCGCGTGGCCACCACCCGGTCCGCGCCCAGGAGTTCACCGATCGGCTCGACCACCTCGGCGCCCGAGGTGGAGACGATGACGACGTCGCGGCCCGCGGTGTGGTGCTCCTCGATGAGGGAGGCCGCCTCGTCGTAGATGATCGGGTCGATCAGGTCGTGCAGCGTCTCCGCGACGATCTCCTTGACCTGCTCCACGTTCCAGCCGCGGCACAGCGAGGACAGGTATGCCCGCATCCGTTCCATCTGGTCGTGGTCGGCCCCGCCGGCGAGGAACACGAACTGGGCATATGCGGTCCGCAGTACCGCCCTGCGGTTGATCAGCCCGCCTTGGTAGAACGACTTGCTGAAGGTGAGCGTGCTCGACTTCGCAATGACCGTCTTGTCCAGGTCAAAGAACGCGGCTGTGCGGGGCGACGAGTGGTTTTCCACGAGGTTGAGCATAGGCGCCCACCATTCGGCGTAAGCTGAGGCGCGTGGGTTTGCCTGAGAAGGCTCTCGGGTACACCATGGAAGTCACGGATCGTTCGCGACCGTGCTAACCCGGTCTGGCTCCTCCCCCCCCGAGTCGGACCGAGGGGACGACCCCCGCTCTCCCCCCCGGCGGGGGTCGTCGCATGTCCGGGTGGGTTTTTGACCCCCATTCCTGATCTTTTCCGATCGTCGTGGCGCCGTGTGTGCCGAATCGACGTCGATGCCGCGCGCCCAAGATCCGTCACTGTGTGTAGCTGTAGGGCTGCGCTGCGGAAGGCGCCGGGGGTGTCGCCGGTATGGGTGAAGGAGTTATTCACAGCCAACGTCTTCTCCACAGTTATTGACCAAGATCCACATGTTTTCCGGGATCGCCGCACGCTTGATTCCGTTCGTGAAGTTCTTGGCCGGATTCCATTGGCCGGTCTTCGCGGACGCGCATCCGGATGCGCACACACGCGCATTCGAAGGACTTGCAGCGAGAGGGGGCCGGAAGATCGTGGCTGGAGTCATTGCGTACGACACACCACCGACGTCCGAGGGGCGCGCCGGTGGACCATTGATCGTCACGGAGGACGTGGACCTGCTGGACGACCTGCTGCGGCTGTGCGCCGCGGCGGGAGCACGGCCCGAGGTGCACCACGGCGTGCCCGAGCGCGGCGGCGGATGGGAGTCCGCCCCGCTCGTCCTCGTCGGGGACGACGCGGCCGACCGCGTGCGCGGCGCCGCGCGCCGCCGCGGGGTCGTGCTCGTGGGGCGCGACCAGGACGACTCGGGCGTGTGGCGGCGGGCCGTGGAGATCGGCGCCGACGACGTGCTCGTCCTGCCCGACGGCGAGCAGTGGCTGGTGGACCGCATCGCCGACGTCGCCGAGGGCGTCGGACGACCCGCGCTGACCGTCGGCCTCATCGGCGGCCGCGGCGGCGCGGGGGCCTCCACGCTCGCCTGCGCCCTGGCCGTCACCGCGGCGCGCGCCGGACGGCGCACCATGCTGGTCGACGCCGACCCCCTGGGCGGCGGACTCGACGTGATGCTCGGCGGGGAGACCGCCGAAGGACTGCGCTGGCCCGCCTTCGCGCAGTCGCGGGGCCGGATCGGGGGCGGCGCCCTGGAGGAGTCGCTGCCCGCCCTGCACGACCTGCGCGTCCTCAGCTGGGACCGCGGGGACACACTGACCATCGCGCCGGAGGCCGTGCGTGCCGTCCTGGCCGCGGCTCGCAGGCGCGGGGGCGTCGTGGTCGTCGACCTGCCGCGCCGCGTGGACGAAGCGATGGCGGAGGCGCTGGCGCAGCTGGACCTCGGCCTGCTCGTGGTGCCGGCGGAACTGCGCGCGGTGGCCGGGGCCCGGCGGGTCGCTTCGGCCGTGAGCATGGTGCTGCGGGACCTGCGGCTCGTCACCACCCCCGGCCTGTCCGGCGGCGACGGCCTCGACGCGGACGAGGTGGCCCGGCTGCTCGGCCTGCCTCTCGTCGGCGAACTGCCCCAGGAGCACGGCCTCGGGGCCGCGCGCGGCGGTGGACAGCCGCCCGGCGGCGCGGCGCGCGGGCCCCTGGCCCGGTTCTGCGCGGCCTTCTGGGAGCAGCTTCCGGCCCACACCGGAGGGGGCGTATGACCGCCGTCGTGGGCGCCCGGATGCTGGACGGGGTCCGGCAGTGGCTCGCGGCGAACGGCACCGAGCCCACCCCGGCCCGGGTCGCCGAGGCCCTGCGGGCGCAGGGACGGATCCTGGGCGACGCCGAAGTGCTCGGCGCGGCCGAGCAGTTGCGCTCCGAGCTGGTAGGCGCGGGCCCGTTGGAACCGCTGCTCGCCGACCCCTCGGTGACCGACGTGCTGGTGTCCGCGCCGGACCGCGTCTGGGTGGACCGCGGCGGCGGCCTTGAGCTCACGCGGGTCTCCTTCCGGGACCCGGCGGCTGTGCGGCGACTCGCCCAGCGGCTCGCGGCGGTGGCCGGGCGGCGCCTGGACGACGCCCGGCCCTGGGTGGACGCCCGCCTGCCGGACGGCACCCGGCTGCACGCGGTGCTGCCCCCGGTCGCCGTCGGTTCCGCCTGTCTGTCGCTGCGCGTCGTGCGGCCCCGCGCCTTCACCCTCGCCGAACTGGTCGCGGCCGGCACGGTGCCGCCCGGCGGGGAGCGAGTGCTGCGCCGCCTCCTCGACGCCCGCCTCTCGTACCTCATCAGCGGTGGCACGGGCAGCGGCAAGACGACCCTCCTGAGCACCCTGCTCGGCCTCGTCGGACCGGGCGAGCGGATCGTCCTGGCCGAGGACTCCGCGGAGTTGCGCCCCGACCACCCGCACGTGGTGCGCCTGGAGTCCCGGCCCGCCAACCAGGAAGGCGCGGGCCGCGTCGGCCTGGACGACCTGGTGCGCCAGGCCCTGCGGATGCGCCCCGACCGGCTGGTGGTGGGCGAGGTGCGGGGCGCCGAGGTGGTGCACCTCCTGGCCGCGCTGAACACCGGCCATGAGGGCGGCTGCGGCACGGTGCACGCCAACGCCGCCGCCGACGTCCCGGCCCGCCTGGAGGCGCTGGGCACGGCCGCCGGGCTCGACCGGGCGGCTCTGCACAGCCAGTTGGCGGCGGCCCTGTCGGTGGTCCTCCATCTCGTACGGGACCGGGCGGGCCGGCGCCGGATCGCCGAGGTGCAGGTCCTGGAGCGCGGCCCCTCGGGCCTGGTGGCCACGGTGCCCGCGCTGCGCTGGGGCGACCGGGGCTTCGTCCGGGAGCGCGGCTGGCCGCGACTGAGCGCACTGTTCGCGGAGCGGGGCGCGGGGACATGAGCGCGGCGCTGGCGTGCGGCGCCGCTCTGTGTGCGGGTGGGTCGGTGTGGCTGCTCGGCGGGCGGGTGCGGGCCGCCCGAGGGCTGCGGAGGGCGCGGTCCCTCCTGCCGGCCGGTGGTCCGGCCGCGGTGCCCCGGTGGCGGCGGGGGATCACGCGGGTACGCGGGCGGCTCGGGCACGAGGTCTGGCTCCTGGTGGGCGGGGCGGCCGTCGGGCTCCTCGGCGAGTCCGTGCTGCCCTTGGTCGCGGGGGCGGTCGCCATGCCCCTCGCGGGCCGGCTGCGGAGGGCCCGGGAGGCCGCCCGCGCGCGGGGCCGCAGGGCCGACGCGGTCATCGCCCTGTGCGGGACTCTCGCCGGAGAGGTGCGGGCGGGACGACAGCCAGGGCAGGCGCTGCGGACGGCCGCGGAGACGGGCTCGCGGGCCTGCTCGGAGGCGGGCGGGAGCGTCGGCCGGGGACTCGGTGGGGCGCGGGCCGGGGTGCTCGCGGCGGCACGGTTCGGCGGGGATGTGCCCGGCGCGCTGCGCGAGGCCGCCCGGGAGCCGGGCGCCGAAGGGCTCCTTGGACTCGCGGCGTGCTGGCGGGTCGCCGTGGACCGGGGCGCGGGCCTCGCCGCCGGACTGGAGCGCCTGGAAGGGGCGCTGCGCGCGGAGCGGGACCAACGGTCCGACCTGCGCGCGCAGTTGGCGGGCGCCCGGTCGACGGTCCTGATGCTCGCCGGACTCCCCGTCCTGGGCCTGCTCCTCGGCGCCGCGCTCGGCGCCGAGCCACTGCGGGTGCTGTTGCACACCGGGGCGGGCCTCGGCTGCCTGGCCGTGGGCGGAGTGTTCGAGGGCGCGGGCGCGTGGTGGGCGCTGCGGATCATGCGGAAGGCGGAGGGACGATGACGGACGAGCTGATCGTCGGCGCCGGAGTTCTCCACAGCCTGGGGGCGGCGGTGTGGTCGGTGGCGGCCCTGGTGTGGCTGCTGCTGACCCTGGCGGCGGCACGACAGGAACGGGCCGCGGGACGCCGGGCCTTGGCCGTCCTGGGGGTCGGCGGACGTCCGCAGGGGACATGGGGTCGAGGGCGCGGCGAAGGGGACGAAGGTGCCGGCGGGCGCGCGTGGCTCCGGCGGTGGGGCGATGCGGATTCCGGGCGGCGGGCGCTGGCGCGGAGATGGCTGACGGTGGCCGGGGTGGTCGGCGCGGGATGGGCGCTGGTCGGCGGGATCACGGGCTGTGTGGTGGGCGTGGTCGCGGGGTGCTGCGTGTGGCGGTTGCGGCCGGGCGCCGACCGGAAGGATGAGGCCGACGCCGCTCAAGCCGCTCGCCAACTGCCTCTGGCGGCGGATCTGTTGGCGGCCTGTGTGGCGGCCGGAGCCGGGCCCGTGATGGCGGCGCAGGCCGTGGGCGAGTCCATGGGAGGACCCGTCGGGGAACGGCTCGCCTGGGGCGCGGCGCAGGCACGGCTCGGCGGCACGCCGGTCGACGCGTGGCGGCGGGTCGGTGAGATACCGGGCGCCGACGCGCTGGCCCGCCTCCTGGAGCGCACCACCGACTCCGGTTCGCCCGCCGCCGGCCCCGTCGCCCGGTTCGCCGTGGACTGCCGAACCGAGCAGGGACGCATGGCGACAGCCCGGGCCCGGCGCGCCGCGGTCCAGATGACGGCGCCGGTGGGCCTGTGCTTCCTGCCCGCGTTCATCGCGATCGGTGTGGTGCCGGTGGTGATCGGGCTGGCGGGGGGCTTGATGAGCGGGCAGTGAGGGGGTCTGAGGCCGGGTGCGCGGACGGGGGTGCCGCGGGCCGCCTGGGCGAAATGTCGTACGGGTGGCAGGACATCGCGGCGGGGCAGACCGAACGACCAGCTCCGAGAGAACAGCTTTCGCAAAGCCAGCTGTGAACGACCAGCTGTGAACAACCGACAGAGATTCCATGGGGGTTGAAATGTGGGAAAAGGTGCGTGCGCGGGCTCGGCTGTACGTGGCCAGGCTGGCGCGGTGGATGCGGAGGGAGTGGCCGATGCGTCCCATGAGGTCAGCGAAGCAAAGGAGGTCAGTGAGGCCAGTGCGTCTGCTGGGGCGGATGCGGGGTGTCGCGCGGGATTCCGGAATGGTGACTTCCGAGTACGCGATGGGGATCATCGTTATCTTGGGTGCCTGAGTTTCTTAAGACATGTGAGGCAAGTAGGGTGATCTCGTACTTGCCTCACAGATATCCGAGGGATGTTAGGCACGTTGGTCACCGCTGCCGTTCTGCACCGCCACTTCCGCCCTGAGCGCGCCAGAGCCGCTGATCAGACCACGTACTGGGTGGTCGTCAACGAGTCCTTCGAACTACACGTGGAAGCGTGCGCCTACCTGGCCGGGCTGCGGGGTGCCGACCGCGCGTACAACACTGAGCGGACGTACGCGGGCCGGATCGCCTTGTACCTGTCGTACTGTGCCGAGTTCGGCGTGGACTGGACGCGACCGAGCCTGGGCCAACTGATGGCGATCATGCGGTGGTTGGTGGATGAGCCGCTGCCCTCTCGGGGTCGCAGGCCCGATGTGGAGCCGCGGTTCCGCAGCAAGGACACCGCGAACAAGATCATGGGGACGATCGGCGAGTTCCTGGCCTGGTCCGCACTGCAGGGCTGGGTCCCGGCGAGCGTGGTCAGCCAGCTGGTCCAGCCGAAGTTCCTGCACTTCGCCCCGCCCGGCTTCGACCCCGGTGAGGACGGACAGCACCGCACGGTGCAGGCCCGGCGGATCAAGTACCGGGTCGCGGTGCGGGGTTATGAGTGGCTGTCGGACGAGCAGATCACGAAGGTCATCGACTGCACCACGCACGCCCGGGACCGGTTTTTGGTCTCGCTGCTGGCGGTGACCGGGGTCCGCATCGGCGAGGCCCTGGGGCTGCGCCGGGAGGACATGCACTTTCTCCCCGACTCCACGGCGCTGGGCTGCCGGATAGAGGGCCCGCACATCCACGTGCGGCGCCGGGTGAACAGCAACGGCGCCTTCGCCAAGTCGCCGCAGTCACGCTGGATTCCGGTGGAGGCCGACACCGTCGCCCTGTACGCCGACTACCGCTACGAGCGCGACGAGGTGCCCGAGGCCGCGGGCTGCGACATGGTGTTCGTCAACCTCTTCCACGCCCCGCTGGGCGAGGCGATGAAGTACCCCAGCACTTATGAGCTGTTCAAGCGGCTCGCCAAGAGAGCCGGATTCGCGGCGCGTCCGCACATGTTCCGCCACTCCGCGATCACACGGTGGGTCCGCTCCGGGGTGCCCCGCGATGTCGCCCAGAACATGGCCGGGCACGCCGCGCCGCAGTCCATGGACCCCTACACCCACGCCACCGACCAGGACAAACGCGACGCCGTGAAGATGGTGGCCGCCAAGAGAAGGGAAGCTGGCGCGTGACGGCGACGGGGAAGGTCGTACTGCTGCACGGGCCACGCCCGGCCGCCGAGCCCGCGCCGGGGGACGTGGTGCCTCAGGTCCTGACCGAGTGGGCCGCCTGGCTTCGCGGCCACCTCACAGACGGGTGGCGGGCGGGCGAGTGGGACGCGGATGCCTGGCTGTTCACCGGGGATGTGGACAACCGCCGCACGGTGGTCTTCCGGTGCGCCGTGGCGGCCTGCGAGGGCCTGTGCAAGACGAGGGGCCTGTGCGCCACCTGCGAGAAGGCGCATCGCTCAAGTGGCCTGGCCCTGAAGGAGTTCAAGGCCGTTTTCGTGCCCGAACGCAACCGGGTGATCTCCGGGCAGCGAGTCTCCTGCCGGGTCAGGGACTGCCCGCGCGATGCGATGCTGTGGGGGCTGTGCAACGCGCACGGCTCGCTGCGGCACAAGTACTTGCAGCGCGACCCTGGCTCCGACCTGGACGCCTGGATCGCGAGGCAGAGCCCATATCCGCCCTCCCCGGCCTGCCGGGTGGCCGGCTGCCGTTACGACGCACGGGCCACCTTCGGGCTGTGCCCCATGCACCAGAGTCGCTGGAAGAAGCACGCCGCCGCCTCCCGCAGGCAGCAGCCTATGGTGGTGGATGCCGGGTGGCTGGAGCATCAGGCGCCGCACCTGAACGTCCACCAGTTCTCGCTGGCGCCGCTGGACCCGGTGGCTCGCCTGGAAGTGCTCTACGCACTCCAGCAGCGCGACGAGCGCGGGCAGAAGATCGACCCGGTCGCCGTGCGGCAGGCCGTGTCCCACCTCGCCGACCGGGTGGAGAGCATTGCCACGGCCGATGTTGAGCGGGTACAGGGACCGCGGCAGGCGAACGTGGACGCCCTGCTGCGCGAGACCCACCGCATCCTGCGCTCGGCCTTCGACCGCTTCAACGGCATCGACCCGACCAGCCGGGACGTGCTGGACCTGGCCGAACTCGGCGTGCGCGGCGTCCGCGGCGGCCCCACCCACCGGCCCATCACCCTGGATGTCACCGAGATCCGCCAGGGGTGGCTGCGGCAGATCCTGGTCACCTGGATCGACGAGACGAAGCCGACGACCACCGAGGCCCGCCGGGCCCACCGCGCCTGCCTGGCCGCCGCCCGCGCCCTGGACGTGCGCCCCGGCGGCGGCCAGGACCCGGCCGCACTCGGCTTCGCCGACATGAACGCCGTGGTCGACACCTTCCGCCAGCTGCCCAAGCTGGACGGCACCCCCATGTCCAGCAGGCAGCGCGGCGCCCTGCTGACCTTCTTCTTCAAGGTCCTGGACTACAACCGCGCCGCCGGGCATCTGGATGGCATGTCCGGCCGCTTCGCCCGCCACTCTACCCACGTCATCAAGCAGGAAGAGACGGCCGAGGACGAGCCGGGCAGGGCCCTGCCCGAGACCGTCACCGCCCAACTCGACCAGCAAACCAACCTGCTGGGCCAGGGACTGACCCATGGCCGCATGACGGCCGAGCAGGTCAAGGCGATGGCCCGCGCCGTCTACGAGCTGCTGCGGGACACCGGCCGGCGCCCCTATGAGATCGGCGAACTGCGCACGGACTGCCTCGAATACGCTGACGGGGACTGGGAGCTGGTCTGGGACAACCGCAAGGCCCGCCGCAACGGACGGCGCCTGCCCGTCGATACCGACACCGTCAACACCATCCGCGCCTGGCTGGCCGTACGCGACACCCTCGACCTGCCCGTGGGCAGCGAGCCCTATCTCTTCCCGCCCGCCGGGGACGACGGCATGGTGCGGCACCTGGACTCCGGACAGATCGCGACCGTCATCCGCGAGTGGACCAGGATCCTGCCGCCCCTGGTCGGCGAGGAGATCGGCCGCGACGGCGAACGGGTGCCCTTCGACGTCTCGTTGATCTTTCCCTACGCCTTCCGTCACTCCTACGCCCAGCGGCACGCGGACGCCGGGGTCCCCATCGACGTGCTGCGTGAACTGATGGACCACAAATCCATCCAAACCACCCATCGGTACTACAAGATCAGCCAGAAGCGGAAGCGGCAGGCGGTCAACGTCATGCGCCTGCACACCGTGGACCGCACTGGCAGGGCGGCGCCGATGGCCTCGGCCACGGCCTACCAGGCCCGCGCGGTGGCGGTGCCGTTCGGCAACTGCACCGAGCCGTCCAACGTGAAGGCCGGGGGCAAGGCATGCCCGATCCGTTTCCAGTGCGCCGCCTGCCCCTCCTACCGGCCCGATCCGTCCTACCTGCCCGCCATCGAAGATCACATCCGCTCCCTAAAGGCCAACAAGGAGATGGCCGCCATGATGGAGGTGGACGAGTTCGTCGCCCGCAACCTGGATGAACAGATCGCGGCCTTCAAGGGGACCGCGGCCACGATGCGGAAGCTGATGGAGGCCATGAGCGTCGAAGAGCGCGACGAGGTCGAACAGGCTGCCACCGTCCTGCGCAAGGTGCGGGCCGCCCAGGGCGGCGCCGCGGTCGCCCTGGGCATGCCCTCCTTCCCCGCCCCGCGCGAGACGAGCGAGGGGAGCACGGCATGACCAAGGCCCAGCGCACCCCCGGCGACGTGCTGCGCGAGTCCCGCAAGAAGGACAGCCAGACCAAACGCGCCCAGGTGCTGGCCGCCCTGGATGCGATGAAGGAACGAGGAGAGACCGTCACCTTCGCCGCGGTCGCCCGCGCCGCCCACGTCTCCAACTGGCTCGTGTACGCCGAGGGCGTGCGCGAGCACATCGAAGACGCCATGAAGGGCCAGACCAAGGCCCAGCGCCGCACGGCCCGGGCCGGGACGAGCGCATCCGCGGCGAGCCTGGCCACCGACCTGGCTCTGCTGAAGGAAGAGAACAAGGCCCTGCGCGAAGAGCGGGACCGCCTCAAGAAGGCCGTCCAGCGCCAGCTGGGCGCCCAGATCGAACAGGCCGGGACCAAGGAGCTGACCGGACGGGTCAACGAGCTCCTGGCGGCCGTGGAACGGCTCACCCTGGAACGCGACGAGATACGCGCCGAACGGGACGACCTCAAGCGCAAACTCACCGAGACCGAGGACGACTTGACCGCCGCCCGCGAAGCAGGCAAGGAGATGTTCAAGCGGATCAACCGCACTTGACCAGGCGCGATGCCCCAGCGACCCGGCAGCGACAAGGGGTGCCGGTAAGAACGCTGTCACCGATCCTGCTGGCTTATTCCGTGCCCAGCGGGGCTGACGGCTCGTTGGTCGGGACAGCAGCGGCCGTCTTGGCGTTCCCGGTCGCGGGTGGGGTGTGGAATGTCGATGCAGCCGAAGCCGTGGCCGAAGGTGCCTGAGCTGACGGCGCAGGTGGCGCGGGCAGTGGCGGCAAAGGGCCCGTATCCGTTGGCGATGCGGGTCCGTGACGAGCTGGGCGAGCTGTTCGCGGACGCCGAGTTCGCCGAGGCCTTCGGAGTCAGAGGACGGCCGGGCTGGTCACCAGGCCAGCTCGCGTTGGTGACGGTGTTGCAGTTCGCCGAGAATCTCACCGACCGGGCGGCAGCGCATCGGGTGCGGTACGGCATGGACCTGAAGTACGCGCTCGGCCTGGAGCTGGATGATCCCGGGTTCGACGCCTCGGTGCTGTCCGAGTTCCGCACGCGGCTGGTCGAGCACGGGATGGAGGAGAAGGTGCTCGACCTGCTGCTGACCGCGCTCAAGGACCGGGGCCTGGTGAAGGCGGGAGGCAGGCAGCGCACCGACTCCACCCGCGTGCTGGCGGCGGTCCGCGACCTGAACAGGCTGGAGCTGGCCGGGGAAACACTGCGGGCCACGCTGGAGGCGCTGGCCTGTGCGGCCCCGGACTGGCTGGCCGGGGCGGTGTCCGTTCGGGAATGGGCCGACCGCTACGGTCCGCGGACTCACTCCTGGCATCCTCCGGCTTCCACGAGCAAGCGCGAGGAGATGGCTCTGGTCTACGGCCGGGACGGGTTCGCGCTGCTGGAGGCGGTGCATGCCCCTGATGCTCCGTCCTGGCTGCGCGAACTCCCGGCGGTGCAGGTCCTGCGCACGATGTGGGTGCAGAACTACCACCGCACCGTGTCCGAAGCCGGAGCGGAGGTGAAGCGGCGGGAGAGCCGAGACCTCCCGCCCGGCAGACTGAGGCTGGCCTCTCCGTACGACACCGACGCCCGCTACGGTCTCAAACAGGGCTCCTGGTGGACCGGCTACAAGATCCACATCAGCGAGTCCTGCGACGATGCCGATGACCAGGACCCGGCTGCCGGCGGCCAGTCGCTGATCCCCGGAGCCGACGGACCGCCGCCGCGCTTGATCACCGGCATCGCGACCACCGATGCCACAGTGACCGACGCGGAGATGACCGAACCGGTCCATCACATGCTCGCTGCCCGCAGTCTCCTGCCCGCCGAGCACTTCCTCGATTCCGGTTACGCCTCCGCCGAGTTGATCGTCGGCATGAAGAAGAACTTCGGGGTCACCCTGGTCACCCCGGTCCTGATAAACAGTTCACCCCAGGCACGTGCCGGCGCCGGGTTCGACCGGACCGCGTTCACCATCGACTGGGACAAGCGGCAGGCCACCTGCCCACGCGGGGACACCAGCACCTGGTGGAGCCCTGCCACCCTGCGCGGCACCAAGGCCATCGTCATCAAGTTCGACAAGGAGACATGCCGCCCCTGCCCAGTGCGCGACCAGTGCACCAGCTCGAAGACCGGCGGCCGAACCCTCTCCCTGCAACCCCGCGAGGTTCAAGAAGTCCTCGACCATGCCCGCCTCCAGCAGGGCGACGAGCAGTGGCGAGCCAAGCACGGAACCCGCGCGGGCATCGAGGGAACCATCCACCAGGCCGTCGCGGTCACCGGGATGAGACGTGCCCGCTACCTCGGTCTCCAGAAGACCCACCTGGAGCACGTCTTCTCCGCCGTTGCGCTCAACCTCATCCGCCTCGATGCCTGGTGGAACGGCCACCCGCTCGACCGCACCCGCGTCAGCCACCTCGCCCGACTCGACCTCTCCCTCGCCGCATGACCAAACAAGCCAGGAGGATCGGTGACACGTTCTTGCGCGCCCTAGATGAACCCCCAAAAAACTTACTGGCGGGTTACTTGCCCCCTGCTGTCTGAGCTAGAACTGGAAGGCCGGACCGGCGAGTTGGGTAGCTGGGGGGAGTGGCTGGACTTCCATGTTGCGTACAGGGCCGCGCCGACGCTGGTGATCACGCCCGCGTTGGGTCCGGCGACCAGGAACACCAGCGCCGCCACCGTCAGCAGTACCAGCAGTGCGACCAGGTCCAGCACCTGCTCGCGCAGCCCGGCACGCCCCCTGTCGGCAGGTGCGCGGTCAGCGGGGGACATGGTTGGGTCGGGTACCGGAGCGTTTGGTGTCGTCGTCATGACAGTGAGTACAGGTTCTGGACAGGCTGGATACCAAGCGTCGTGAACACGCCCGTTGGAAAGAGATCACGCGCAAACGGCACCGCACACAGACGGTCTTCCCGCGAATACCCTGTGGTGTCCGCAGTTGTTCGCGCTAATTCGCCGTACGGCCCTCCCCTGTGCCCCTAACCTGGTCTTTGAGCACCCCCGGGGGGGCAAGGTGACGGCACAGACCAGTGGCAGTAGCGACAGCCCGGGCCGGGAGGGTGGAGACTTCGACCGGGCCTTGGCGACATTCGCCGAAGACTTACGCGACCTGCGGATTCAGCGCGGCAGCCGCCCGCTGCGTGACATCGCGGCGCGGGTGCCCCGAGGCAGGACAATGTCGCCGTCCGGGATCAGCGATACTCTCCGCGGCAAACGCCTGCCCGGCCGAGAATTCCTCCTGCTCCTGGTCCGCGCCCTGCTGTCCTTTGACGAAGACGGGCAGCCTCTGCAGTCGCTGCCTCCGCGCAACCACCCCACGCTAGTGCCCTGGCGGGAACGCTGGAACGACCTGACCAGGCTCAAGCAAGCCCAAGGCCCCCGCACCACCCCCGCATCCCCTAACGGCGGACCTACTGAGGAGGAAGGCGCTCTCGCCAACCCGTCTACCGGGCGGGCCGAAACCGATCCCGGCCGCGAGCTGGCCCCGGCACCGGACACTCCGGCCGTCGTGGCGCAACAGCCCGCAGCCGCATCCAAGGCCACTCCCTACACCATCCTCGGTGACCCCATCGTCGGCCACGACGCCATCGCGGTGGCTTTTTCGCCCGACGGCGCCCTTCTCGCCACCGCTGGCCGCGACGGGACGGTGCGGTTGTGGGACCCGATCACCCGCAAGCCGGTCGGCGACCCCATCGTCGGCCACACCCGAGCGGTCTTCGCGGTGGCTTTTTCGCCCGACGGCGCCCTTCTCGCCACCGCTGGCCGCGACGGGACGGTGCGGTTGTGGGACCCGATCACCCGCAAGCCGGTCGG
>NZ_JBVIZH010000012.1:58967-59455 GCF_055591765.1 Streptomyces sp. NPDC041205
TCGGCGACCCCATCGTCGGCCACACCCGAGCCGTCCACCTGGTGGCTTTTTCGCCTGACAGCGCCCTTCTCGCTACCGCCGCCGCGACCGTCACCGGCAACGGGACGGTGCGGTTGTGGGATCCGGTCACCCGCAAGCCGGTCGGCGACCCCATCGTCGGCCACACCCGAGCCGTCCGCGCGGTGGCTTTTTCGCCCGACGGCGCCCTTCTCGCTACCGCCGCCGCGACCGTCACCGGCAACGGGACGGTGCGGTTGTGGGACCCGGTCACCCGCAAGCCGGTCGGCGACCCCCTCCTCGGCCACAACGGCCTCGTCCGCGCGGTGGCGTTCTCTCCTGACGGCCGTCTCTTGGCCACTGCCGGCGACGACGGGACGGTGCGGTTGTGGGATCCGGTCACCCGCAAGCCGGTCGGCGACCCCCTCCTCGGCCACAACGGCCTCGTCCGCGCGGTGGCGTTCTCTCCTGACGGCCGTCTCTTGGCCACG
>NZ_JBVIZH010000012.1:59552-93496 GCF_055591765.1 Streptomyces sp. NPDC041205
ACTGCCGGCGACGACGGGACGGTGCGGTTGTGGGATCCGGTTACCCGCAAGCCGGTCGGCGACCCGCTCGACGGCCACACTGGAGCCGTCCTCGCGGTGGCGTTCTCCCCCGACGGCACCCTCCTCCTCACTACCACCGTCACCGGGGCGGTACGGCTGTACGGCCGTGGTGGCGCATCCCCCGTCGCCACCACGGCCGACCTCTCCGTGTAGTTCCTCGCTTCAGATTTCGCGTGGTGCCGCTTTGGCCAGCAGGATCGGTGACAGCGTTCTTACCGGCACCCCGACAACTGCCGGGCCGCTGCATGCCTTGAGAGCCTGTCTTTGAACCCCCGCCTGCGCCCCGACGCCCGGCACGCGCCCTCGGCCCCGGTCGGGACCGTTAGACCCAAAGGTCGTAGGGTTCGTCGACCGTGTCGCGCTTCCATACGCGGGCCCAGGCGTCGAGCCAATCCTGGTGATCGCGTTCAGGGACATCGCAGACCGTGAGGAAGGAGCGCAGCTGCTCTTGGTCGAGCATGGTGGCGCCGTCGAGCATGCGCCGCACGGTGGTGCGCGGAAGGCGGCCGAGCCCCGCCCTGCGTTCCATCTCCCGCAGCGGCATGGCGCCGGCCTTGTAGTACGTCGCACGCAGCGCGGCGCGCAGGTCCGCCGCGCTCTCCACCAGTCGAGGCCGGGGCGCATTCATGTAGTTCGCGCCGTGCTCGAAGGAGCGGGCGTGGCGCCAGAGTCGGCGAGCCCGCTCCGCCGAGCGCGGTCCGCAGGCGAGCACATACGCCTCGACCACCTCCAAGCGCGGGATGCGCTCCCCGCTCGCCGCCCGCTGCAGCGTGGTCGCAGACCGGATGTGACGGGTGCGGGCCGCGAGCTCGGCGTACGTGAGCCCGGCCTCCTCCCGCGTTTCGCGCAGGTACTTGGCCAGCAGCAGCAGGTGCGGGTTGAACGCGCGGATCGGCTTCTGGGGACGTCCCATGACGTTCCCTCATACCCGCGACAGGGGCAGCGGTGCCCGACGGCCGAAGCGCAGGGTCACCACCGAGCCCACCGATATCAGGAGCACGCTGGCGAGCAGCTGCAGGACGACGTTCGGATCCATGCCGCCCCACGCGAGTGCGGTGCTGGTCAGGATGATGACGATGATGACGGCCGTCTCGGTACCGGTGAGACGGTGCGGTGGTGCGGGCGGACGAACACCCGCGGCATGGCGCCTGCGGCTCATGGGAGGTCCCCCTCGGGGATTAGGGCGGCGGCACCCGTGGGTACCGCCGCCGACGACTGCGGACTCCTTCGACACGCATTCGGGCGGTGGCACGCCCGAATGCGTGAATGCATAGTGCCCCATGTCCCCTCAGCCTTGCGGCGGTTGATGCACCTGCGGACCGCCCCCCAGCCCTAGTGGCTGGCTACGCAGCTCATCCACGCAGATCCGAACCGGCGACCTGCGCCGATCACACAACGTCACTGGCGTGCAGCCCGGTTGATGCATCCGCGACCCACCTTGACCAGCGTCGGCTTGCCTGCCCCGCCGATGGGATGCGACGCTCCATCACAGGTTCCACCTCCCCGACGGCTGCGGACTCCTTCCTTACCGAACGGGCTTGAACCTTTTAGTGCCGGTGTGCGTGGCAGCACCCCGGCACATGCTGGGGGCCGACCACAGTGGTCGGCCCCCAGCATGTTTTCGGCGGGCGGTGAGCTTTCATTGGACCCGTTGAACCTGTTTCTGAACCCTCAAGGCAGGTTCCAGGACGGGTTCTGAAGTCAGGCCGAGGCAGCGGGCGGCTCTGCGGTCAGTTCGGCGATCTGGGCCTCCAGATCCGCGATCCGCTCGGCCTGGCGCCGCATGGTCCCCTGATTCTGGACGACCTTGCTGCCCAGCCTCTCCACGCCGCTGAAGGTCCTGATGCCGCCTTCGGCGGCATCAGCCATCTGCCCGAACGCTTCCTGGTCGAGGCTATGGGGGTTGTTGGCCTCGAACGAGCAGGCCCGGTGCATGTCGCCCATGTAGGCCACGGCCTTGCGGCAGGCCAGCAGCGCATCCCGGGCGCCGAACTCATCGCCCTGGCCCGACCTGTGGAAACGCGTCACCCTCGCCCCGCGCTTGAGCGGATCGCGCGAGGGCATGAACTGCTCCAGCCGGTGTCCGAGCACATGGGCGGCGGCGCGGGCCTTGGGCACCGCACGCCGCAGGCGGCTGCCGTCAGGGATGCCGGTGCCGCGGGAGATGTCCGCGTAGGACAGTTCGCGGCCCGCATTGGGCCCGAGCCACAGCAGGATGTCGATGGCGTCCTGCTCCAGGCGGGTGGGGGCGTCACTGTTGCGTTGGCGGCTCACCGCAGCTTCTTCTCGCTTTCGTCCAGGAACGCTCGCAGAGCCTCGTCGTTCAGCGCCGAGTACGGGCCGGCGGCCAGATCGCGGATGAAGGTGATAGCCGCCTCCGACGCGGTGCACAGGTCGGTGATGGCCCGGCTGCGGTCGCCGGTGAACTGCACCTGATGACGCTGCAGCAGCGACAGCGCCCGCAGTGTGGCCAGGCGGACCTCGGTCATCTCGGTGAAGACCTGCAGGGCCACGTCGGGTTCGGCCGGTTCCCGCGACGTGCGGACGGCCCGCTCGACTGCTGCGGTCTCCTCGTCCTGGCCCTCACGCCCTGGGTGTGCCTCCTCCGCGTCACCCTCACGGCTGCTTTCCTCGGCTGCCTGGTCCGCTGCCCTGCGGTCTTCCTGGTCGGCTCGTGCCTCGCGCCGCTCGTACTCCGCCAGTGCTTCCCGGGCGGCGGCACGGCTGGTCGCGTCGGCGAGGATCGCCGTCTTCAGCGCCTTCGGCTGCTGAGCTACGTAGACCGGGGAGCCCGGCTTGATTCCGGCCCGCATCGCTTCCTGCTCGATCGCCTGCCGTCGCTCACCGTTGTTCATGCGAGCCTCGTAGCTGCGGTAATAGCCGTGCTCACCGAAGAACGGAACCTCCTCCTCATCAGGTAGATCGACATGACGGCCGGGTTCCAGCTCCTGGACCGAGGGGACACGTCCGTCGTCCGCCGCCCGCTTCCACGCCTCATGGAAGGCCATGACGCGCTTGTGGCTGGTGTGCGACCGGCGGGCGAACTCCCGGGCACTGATACGCCGGAAAACGGTTCGGTCGAACCGTTTCGTGGACGCTTGATCGAATCCGACGCCGTGGCCTTCGTCGGGCTCGACACGGCGGGCGATCAACAGTGCGCGGGCCCAGCCGCCCTTGCGGTCGTGGGTGGCGAACTCTTCGATGTCAGCGTTGAGACGGTCCTCGCCGTCGTCCGCCGCAGGCTCCATCACACGCCCACCAGATCCGCGGCGGCGGCCTGCCCGCAGTCCGCAGTGGCCGCGTCGTCCCTGACCCTGAACCTGATCCACGTCGCGAGGACTTCCACGGTCCCGAGGGCTTCCACGCACGCGGTCGCCTCCTCCTTGGTGAAGTCCAGGACGGCGGAGGGCGGGTACCGGTGCATGAGGGCCGTGATCTGGTCGTTCAGCCGTACCAGATCCCTCGCCAGGGCATGGGCCTTGCTCGGCTTGGCCCCGCCGCAGCCGGGGCCGCGGTTCTCACGGTCGCGGCGGCGCTTGTCGTCCATGACCCGCTTCATGGCGTCACGGACCTTGTCGTTCTCCTCCACCAGGTCACGCAGGGCCTTGTCGCGCTCCGCGGGAGGCAGGGCGTCGAGGTAGTCGGCCAGGGACACATCGCCGGCCGGGTCGAGCAGGTCCTGCAGGCCAGGACCGATGCCCAGGGCACGGCGGTACTGCGGAGCGCTGATGCGGCCGATGCCGGCCTCGCTCGCTTCGGCCAGCATCGAGCGCAGGATGCTGTAGTCCTCGTCGTACGGCTTGCCGGAGGGAGCCAGGCGGGCGCCTTCACGAAGCGCGCTGTAGCTGACGTGGACGCCGCTGTCGGCGACGAGTTGCCGCACCGGCGGGGTGCACATGCGAGCGGTGTGCCGGTACTGACGGGCCGTGCGGGGGTTCAGGCTGATCTCGTCGCAGTACCGGTCGAAGACGCCGTCGGGGCCCGACGGCGTGACGGCCAGCAGCTTGTCACCGATGACGAGCCGATTCTCCAGGCCCTCGTTCATCAACCGACGGCCCTCATGCACGTCCTGATCTGTGTAGCTCATACGGATGTCCCATCGCAGTCAACTCGACGGCCGCGCAGTGTAATCAGATGAACACGGCGTGACCGTCCGCAACTGACCTCAGGGAAACCCGTGTTGACGCATCGGGCGGGTGCGGGGCGGAAGTCGCCAAGCTGTGGGCGCCTGAAGATACCGCTCGTGTGGGGGACGGACGCGCATGGTGGGGCCGCGTTGTGCGGCAGGTGTGCGACGCGCGACCTCGGTGCGGTTCTGCGGGGAACCAGGCAGCGCGGCCAGGGAGTCTTCTACGAGATGAGCCCTCGTCTGCACCGACGCAAGGTGGAACGGCGCGGCCTGCGTCTTTGGCCTGTCGGCCCTGTCCTGGCCCTGGCCTTCGCCATCGCCCTACTTGTCGCAGGCAGCGTGTTCTACGCCGCCTGGGACCTGCTGGGAGTCCGCGGGCTGAAGCCGGAACACCGCATCGGCTCCAGCACTCTCTTCGACCTGGTGAAGCTGTCCTTCGGCGTGGTCGCCGGAGCCGGTGCCCTTGTCGCTCTGATCGTCGCCTACCGCCGCCAGCGCGTCGACGAGGACGGCGCCGCGCGCGATGCCACGCGCCTGCACACCGAACGCTTCACCACTGCCGTCTCCCAGCTCGGCGACGATTCCGTGGCCGTACGGCTCGGAGGTGTCCATGCCCTGGCCGGACTCGCCGACGACGCTCCCACACAAGACCTACGCCAGACGTGCATCGATGTCTTGTGCGCTTATCTCCAGCTGCCTCACACCCCCGACCCCGGCGACAGCCGAGAGCACCAGGACGAGCACCACCGCTACCTTGCCCTGCGCAAGGTCCGAGCCACCATCTTCCGCCTCATTGGCGACCACTACCGGCGCCCCGTCGGTACCCACCGCTCCTGGCAAGGCTGCGACCTTGATTTCAGAGGTGTCACCATCGAGGACAACCTGGACTTCGGCGGGGCCATGTTCTCGGGCGGCGTGGTGTCCTTCTACGGCGCCGTGTTCTCGGGCGGCAGGGTGTCCTTCGGCGGGGCCACGTTCTCGGGCGGCAGGGTGTCCTTCTACGACGCCGTGTTCTCGGGCGGCAGGGTGTCCTTCGGCGGGGCCAGGTTCTCGGGCGGCGTGGTGTCCTTCGACGAAGCCGTGTTCTCGGACGGCGAGGTGTTCTTCGGCGGGGCCAGGTTCTCGGGCGGCGTGGTGTCCTTCGACAACGCCATGTTCTCGGACGGCGTGGTGTTCTTCGGCGGGGCCGTGTTCTCGGGCGGCGTGGTGTCCTTCGACGAAGCCTTGTTCCGGGGCGGCGAGGTGTCCTTCGACGGGGCCACGTTCTCGGGCGGCAGGGTGGACTTGGGCGGGGCCAGGTTCTCGGGCGGCGAGGTGTCCTTCGACGAAGCCTTGTTCTCGGGCGGCGTAGTGTTCTTCGGCGGGGCCACGTTCTCGGGCGGCAGGGTGGACTTGGGCGGGGCCAGGTTCTCGGGCGGCGAGGTGTTCTTCGGCGGGACCACGTTCTCGGGCGGCGTGGTGTCCTTCGACGACGCCTTGTTCTCGGGCAGCGAGGTGTCCTTCGGCGGGGCCACGTTCTCCGGCGGCGTGGTGTCCTTCGACGACGCCTTGTTCTCGGGCGGCAGGGTGGACTTGGGCGAGGCCACGTTCTCCGGCGGCACGGTGGACTTTGAAAATGCGCGAGCCATCGTTCCAACGGCAGTGGTGCCCCCCGCGGGCGCGTCCCTGCCGCATGGGCTGATCTTGCCAACAGCCTGGACTCCCTGATGCCCAGACCGCCGGCGTTCTCCCACCCGGCCCAGAAGCGAGGACCACTGAGCCGCTTCGGAGATCCGTTGCTACTGCGTTGGCTCCGACAGTCAAGGCGAAACGCCTGCAAGGTTGCCGCAAAGCCCCGTACCGGGCCCCTGGGAATGCAGAGCCCGGTGGGAACTGGTGTCCGTCAAGGTCCGCGACGCCGCCGAAGACCTCCAACTCCGCCTCGCCCGCTACGAGAACGTGCCCGAAGCCACGAACTCGCCCAGCGAGCCGCCGTCCTCCTGGCCCGCTGACGTGCTGTAGCTACGTGCCTAATGTGCCTTAAAGCGTCGTAGGGCTCTCATCTGCAGGAATGGCTTGGCGCCCTAGATAATCGGCACGACCGTGGCGTTCGCCGGGTTGCTCCTCAAGGTCGTGACGAGCGGACCGGTCAGGGCCGCCCTCCAGGCGGTGGTGGAGAGGGCGCTGAATGTCCAGTTCTGAGGCCGGTGTTGAGCCCGGTTCCGGGCACCGGTCCGGGCGGCGTCGCGGTCGGAGTGACGGCGGGTACGTGACGGCGGAGGCGGCGGTGGTGCTGCCGACGCTGGTGCTGTTCACGATGGCGCTCGTGTGGGCCCTGCTCACCGCGTCCGCGCAGATCCAGTGCGTGGACGCGGCCCGGGCCGGGGCCCGTGCGATGGCTCGCCAGGACCCGCAGGGCACGGCGGTCGCGGTGGCCCGGCAGGCGGCCCCGCGCGGCGCGAGCGTGGCGGTGAGCAGGGACGGCGACCTGGTCCGGGTGGAGGTCGTGGCGCGGTCGCCGGGGCCCCGGGCGCTGGGCCTCGGGCTGCGGTTGCGGGCGGAGGCCGTGGCGATGGCGGAGGAGACGGTGGGGGTGGGGGCGTGAGGTGGGGGTGCGCGGATGGTCGGGGGCCGGGCGTCGGACCCGGTCCTGCGCCCGGGGCGGGAGCGGGGCCTGGGGCGAGAGCGGGGGCGGGGCTTGGGGTGGGGACAGGACCTGGGCCGGGGGCGAGGCCTGGGGCGGGTGGGGTCGGTGGGGCTGTGGTGGGTGGGGACCGGGGTGCCGCGACGGTGTGGACCGTGGTGGTGATGGCCGTGCTGTGTGCGGTCGCGGGGGTCGTGCTGGCGATGGGGCAGGTGACGGTGGCTCGCCATCGGGCGGGCGGCGCGGCCGACTTGGCGGCGCTGGCGGCGGCGGACCACTGGACGGAAGGGCGTGCGGAGGCGTGCGCGCGGGCCGAGCGGGTGGCGCGGGCACAGGGCACGCGGATCGTGCGGTGCGCGGTGGTGGGGGAGGTGTCGGATGTCACGGCGGCGGCGGAGTTCGGGCCGTTCGAGATGGAGGTCAGGTCGAGGGCGGGGCCCGCGGGGCCTGCGGGGCCAGGGGTGCCTGGTGAACCAATCGGTCCGATGAGGGCAGTGCGTGCGGTGGGGTCGGCGGGGCCTGCCCTGCCTGCGGGGTCGGTGCCGGGTGTGGGTGTTGCCGAGGGTGCGCCTGCCATAGGGGGCTGGTCGGTCGCCGCGGGCGGGTCCGCCACCGGAGGCGCGTCGGTCGCTGGGGGCGCACCCGCCGCTGGGGGCACACACGACTCTGAGGGCCCGCCCATCGCTGGGGGCACGTCCGGCGACGCGGGCGCGTCCGGCGCCGGGGGATCAGGGCGTGGGGGCGTCCTTCAGGAGGGTGGTGAGGAGGCGGATCGCGCCGCGCTTGTGAAGCGGATCGTTGCCGTTGCCGCACTTGGGGGACTGGATGCAGGAGGGGCAGCCGGCCTCGCACTCGCAGGAGGCGATGGCCTCGCGGGTGGCGGTGAGCCAGGTGCGGGCGGTGTGGAAGGCGCGCTCGGCGAATCCGGCGCCGCCGGGGTGGCCGTCGTACACGAAGACCGTCGGCAGCAGGGTGTCCGGGTGCAGGGGCACGGAGACGCCGCCGATGTCCCAGCGGTCGCAGGTGGCGAAGAGGGGCAGCATGCCGATGGAGGCGTGTTCGGCGGCGTGCAGGGCGCCGCCGAGGATCTCCGGGTTGACGCGGGCGGCGTCGAGTTGGTCCTCGGTGACCGTCCACCATACCGCGCGGGTGCGCAGGGTGCGGGGCGGCAGGTCGAGCTTGGTCTCGCCCAGGACCTCGCCGGTGATGAGTTTGCGGCGCAGGAAGGAGACGACCTGGTTGGTGACCTCGACGGAGCCGTAGCAGAGGCGGCCGGGGCCCCAGGGGATCTCGGTGTCGGTGTCGAGGACGGAGATGGCGGTGGTGTCGCGGGCGGTGGTCGAGTACGGCGGGACGGCCTCCTCGACGAGGGCGACGGAGTCGTCCAGGTCCAGGCTGCGGACGAGATACGTACGGCCCTGGTGGAGGTGGACCGCGCCCTCGTGGACGGTCGTGTGCGCGGCCGAGGCGTCGACGGTGCCCAGGAGGCGGCCGGTGCCCTCCTCGACGACCTGCACGGGCCGGCCGCCCTCGCCGCGGATGTCCGTGAGGTCGGCGGCGCGCTCGCGGCGGGTCCAGTGCCAGGCCTTCGTGCGGCGGCGCAGCAGCTTCGCGGCCTCCAACTGGGGGAGCAGGTCGCCGGTGGCCGGGCCGAAGAGCTTGAAGTCGTGTTCGGTGAGGGGAAGTTCCGCGGCGGCGGCGCAGAGGTGGGGGGCGAGGACGTAGGGGTTGTCGGGGTCGAGGACGGTCGATTCGACGGGCTGGTCGAAGAGCGCCTCGGGGTGGTGGACGAGATAGGTGTCCAGCGGGTCGTCGCGGGCGACGAGGATCGCGAGCGCGCCCTGGCCGGAGCGTCCGGCGCGGCCCGCCTGCTGCCAGAGGGAGGCGCGGGTGCCGGGGTAGCCGGCGATGACGACGGCGTCCAGGCCCGATACGTCGATGCCGAGTTCGAGGGCGGTGGTGGCGGCGAGGCCGAGGAGTTCGCCGGAGTGCAGGGCCTGTTCCAGGGCGCGGCGCTCCTCGGGGAGATAGCCGCCGCGGTAGGCGGCCACGCGCCGGACCAAGGAGCGGTCGATCTCGGCGAGGCGTTCCTGGGCGATGACGGAGATGAGCTCGGCGCCGCGCCGGGAGCGTACGAAGGCGACGGAGCGGACGCCCTGGACGGTCAGGTCGGTCAGCAGGTCGGCGGTCTCGGCGGTGGCGGTGCGGCGGACCGGGGCGCCCTTCTCGCCGTGGAGTTCGGTGAGCGGCGGCTCCCAGAGGGCGAAGACGACCTCGCCGCGGGGTGAGGCGTCGTCGGCGACCTCGGTGACCGGGAGGCCGGTGAGGCGTTCGGCGGCCAGGGCCGGTTCGGCGGCCGTGGCGGAGGCGAGGAGGAAGACGGGGTCGGAGCCGTAGCGGGCGCACAAGCGGCGCAGGCGGCGCAGGACTTGGGCGACGTGGGAGCCGAAGACGCCGCGGTAGGTGTGGCACTCGTCGATGACGACGTAGCGCAGGGCGCGCAGGAAGGAGGACCAGCGGGGGTGGGACGGGAGGATGCCGCGGTGCAGCATGTCGGGGTTGGTCAGGACGTAGTTGGCGTACTGACGTACCCACTCGCGTTCCTCGACGGGGGTGTCGCCGTCGTAGACCGCGGGCCGCACGGCCGTGCCCAGAGGGGCGGCCAGGGCGCGGACGGCGCGGCGCTGGTCGGCGGCGAGGGCCTTGGTGGGGGCCAGGTACAGCGCGGTGGTGCCGCGGCCGTTGGGGGCCTCGGAGCCGTCGAGCAGTGCCGAGAGGACGGGTGTGAGATATGCCAATGACTTGCCGGACGCGGTGCCGGTCGCGACGACGACGGACTCGCCGTCCAGCGCGTGTTCGGCGGCCCGCGCCTGGTGGGCCCACGGATGATCGATTCCGGCCGACTGTACGGCGGCGACCACCTCCGCGCGGATGCGATCGGGCCAGACCGCATAACGGGCGGCACGTGGGGGCAGGTGCTCCGTATGAGTGACGCGCGCAGCCCGGGTCGGCCCCGTGGCCAGTCGGTCCAGGACCGACTGCGGGGAGACGTGGGCCGGGGTGTCCCGAGAGGGTCCTCCGGTGGGAGAAAAGTTGGCCATCGGCACCGAGTGTGTCACCGGCGGGATGGACAATGGTCCGAAGGCGTCGTGCACGCCTGCCGGTAAGTGATTGAATGCCATCGCGGCTGGCGATCCGTCCCGGGGGCGTGGGCCGAGGT
The DNA here is from genome assembly GCF_055591765.1 of Streptomyces sp. NPDC041205. NCBI lineage: Bacteria > Bacillati > Actinomycetota > Actinomycetes > Kitasatosporales > Streptomycetaceae > Streptomyces > Streptomyces sp. NPDC041205. Next base: position 69,585 of record NZ_JBVIZH010000012.1, read on the forward strand.
GTCCCGAGGGGCGACCGCTCGATAGCAAGGTGCTGGAGGATCCGTGGACCTGTCTCTGTCGACCCGTACCGTCGGCGATCGTACGGTCGTCGAGGTCGGTGGCGAAATCGATGTTTATACCGCGCCCAAGCTGCGCGAGCAGTTGGTCGAGTTGGTGAACGACGGCAGTTTCCATCTGGTCGTCGACATGGAGCGAGTGGACTTCCTCGACTCCACCGGACTCGGCGTGCTGGTCGGTGGCCTGAAGCGGGTGCGTGCCCATGAGGGCTCGCTGCGCCTGGTCTGCAACCAGGAGCGCATTCTCAAGATCTTCCGTATCACCGGTCTGACCAAGGTGTTCCCGATTCACACCTCGGTCGATGAAGCGGTCGCGGCCACCGACTGAGCCGGTTGCCCGGCAGTGGCCGGGCGTCCCGGGACTCGTCCCGGGTTTTCCGGGCTGCTGGCCCGGAGTGGCAGTACGGCAGGGGGCCGGGCCGACGGCCGGGCCCCCTGACAGCACGCGTGTATGTCCGAGGGGGATGCATGGCCACCGTTGAACTCCGCTTCAGCGCGCTGCCCGAGCACGTCCGGACCGCCCGCCTGGTGGCGGCCGCGGTCGCGCGCAGGGCGGGTGTGGACGAGGCGGTCCTCGACGAGGTCAGGCTCGCGGTCGGCGAGGCCTGCACCCGTGCCGTCGGGCTGCATCAGGCCGCCGACATTCCCGCGCCCGTGCGGGTCGCTCTCGTCGAGGAGGAGAAGCAGTTCTCCATCGAGGTCGGCGATGAGGCTCCGCGTTCCGCGCCCGGGGAGCGGGCGCCCGGTGCGCGGCCCGGATCCGGGGAGGATCTGGAGGCTGAGGGCGAGGACGAGATGGGGCTGGCGGTCATTAGTGGACTTGTGGATGACGTGGAAGTGACCGCCGGGGAGAACGGTGGGTCGATTCGGATGACCTGGCCCACGACGCCCTGATGCCCGCGGTGGCCTGACCCTGGCTGGGTCTGGGCTCGCCTCGCGTCTTTGTCTCTGCCCGGCTTGTCGCCGTTCTGTGTCCCGGCTTGTCGCCGCGCGCTGTCGCGGCGGCGTGAGCCGGCTTTTCTGCTTCCCCACCCGCCCGCCCATCCCTGGGCTTCGCCCCCCGTGCCCCGCGAGCTTCGCCCCCGTGCCCCCGCGATTCGTATGGGGCTTCGCCCCCTGCCCCCTTGTTGGCGCTTCGCGCCTCGTCCTCCGTCGCCGGACGGGCTGAAGGGGGTGCTGTCAGCCACCAGGCACCCGCCACCAGGCACCCGCCATCAGGCACCCGTCACGAGGTATCCGCCATGAGGCACCCGCCGCCAGTGACCCGGCAACCAGTGACCCGGCAAGGGCTCTCGGGGCGGGTGGGACGCGGGAGGCGCACGAGGCCGGAGGTTTTCGTTTATCGGGGTGGGCGTTCGGAGTTTAAATTGTGTTATTAGTGATTCCGGAGGTCAGAACTTCGGCGATCAAGAACAGAACTCGACGTCGGTAGCGACGTCAATGCTTTTGGAGCATTACCGCTTTCGGGGTCAATCCAACGGTGCGATCATTTGCGGACACGCACTCCCGCGCCAATTCCGTTTGCGGCACACTGTTTTGATCAGGTCCGGCTCCCTACAATCCGTCCACATCTTGAGCTCAGCCCAAGCGTCAAGGAGGACGAATGGCGGGGCTTTCTACCCCTCATCAGCTTGACCACCCCTCAACCCTCGCAGCCGCGGTACTGACCGACGACAACCGGCTCATCGTGATGGTGATCGCGGCCGTCGCGGTCGCTGCGCTCGTGCTCGCCTGGATCCTGGTGCGCCAGGTCCTCGCGGCGGGCGAGGGCACCGACAGCATGAAGAAGATCGCGGCGGCGGTCCAGGAAGGCGCGAATGCCTATCTGGGACGTCAGATGCGCACCCTTGGCGTTTTCGCCGTCGTGGTGTTCTTCCTGCTCATGCTGCTGCCCGCGGACGACTGGAATCAGCGGGCCGGCCGCTCGATCTTCTTCTTGATCGGCGCGGCGTTCTCGGCGACCACCGGCTATATCGGTATGTGGCTCGCCGTACGCAGCAATGTGCGCGTGGCCGCGGCCGCGCGGGAAGCGACACCGGCGGAAGGCGAGCCGGAAAAGGATCTCACCGCCGTCTCGCACAAAGCCATGAAGATCGCTTTCCGTACGGGCGGCGTCGTCGGCATGTTCACGGTGGGGCTCGGTCTGCTCGGCGCCTCCTGTGTGGTGCTCGTATACGCGGCCGACGCCCCCAAGGTCCTCGAAGGCTTCGGCCTCGGGGCCGCGCTGATCGCGATGTTCATGCGTGTCGGAGGCGGCATCTTCACCAAGGCCGCCGACGTCGGCGCCGACCTGGTCGGCAAGGTCGAACAGGGCATTCCGGAGGACGATCCGCGCAATGCCGCGACCATCGCCGACAACGTGGGCGACAACGTCGGCGACTGCGCGGGGATGGCGGCCGACCTCTTCGAGTCGTACGCCGTCACGCTCGTCGCCGCGCTGATCCTCGGCAAGGCCGCGTTCGGTGACTCCGGACTCGCGTTCCCGCTGATCGTGCCCGCGATCGGCGTGATCACCGCCATGATCGGGATCTTCGCGGTCGCGCCCCGGCGCGCCGACCGCAGCGGCATGACCGCCATCAACCGCGGCTTCTTCATCTCCGCGGGCATCTCGCTGGCGCTCGTCGCGGCGGCCGTCTTCGTCTATCTCCCGTCGTCGTACGCGGACTTGGACGGCGTCACGGACGCGGCGATCCTCGCCAAGGACGGCGACCCGCGGATCCTCGCGGTCATCGCCGTCGCCATCGGCATCGTCATGGCCGCGCTGATCCAGCAGCTCACCGGCTACTTCACCGAGACCAACCGGCGTCCCGTCAAGGACATCGGCAAGAGCTCGCTGACGGGCCCGGCCACGGTCGTGCTCGCGGGCATCTCCATCGGTCTCGAATCGGCCGTCTACACCGCGCTGTTGATCGGTCTCGGCGTGTACGGGGCGTTCCTGCTCGGCGGTACGTCGATCATGCTCGCCCTGTTCGCGGTGGCCCTCGCCGGTACGGGACTGCTCACCACGGTCGGCGTCATCGTCGCCATGGACACCTTCGGGCCGGTCTCCGACAACGCGCAGGGCATCGCCGAGATGTCCGGCGACGTCGAGGGCGCGGGCGCGCAGGTCCTCACCGACCTGGACGCCGTCGGCAACACCACCAAGGCCATCACCAAGGGCATCGCCATCGCCACGGCCGTACTCGCGGCCTCGGCGCTCTTCGGGTCGTACCGCGACGCGATCGCCGAGGCGGCGGACGACGTCGGGCAGAAGCTCGGCGACGGCGCCCCGATGAACCTGGTGATGGACATCTCACAGCCCAACAACCTGGTGGGTCTGATCCTCGGCGCTGCGGTCGTGTTCCTCTTCTCGGGGCTCGCGATCAACGCCGTGTCGCGGTCGGCCGGAGCCGTGGTCTACGAGGTGCGGCGGCAGTTCCGCGAGCACCCCGGGATCATGGACTACACGGAGAAGCCGGAGTACGGGCGCGTCGTCGACATCTGCACCAAGGACGCGCTGCGGGAGCTGACCACACCAGGTCTGCTCGCCGTGCTCACGCCCATCGCGGTGGGCTTCAGCCTCGGCGTCGGCGCGCTCGGCTCGTTCCTCGCGGGCGCGATCGGCACCGGCACGCTGATGGCGGTGTTCCTCGCCAACTCCGGTGGCGCCTGGGACAACGCCAAGAAGCTCGTCGAGGACGGCCACCACGGCGGCAAGGGCAGCGAGGCCCATGCCGCGACGGTGATCGGTGACACGGTCGGCGACCCGTTCAAGGACACCGCGGGCCCGGCGATCAACCCCCTCCTGAAGGTGATGAACCTGGTGGCGCTGCTCATCGCGCCCGCGGTGGTCAAATTCAGCTACGGCGAGGACAAGAGCGTGGCGATGCGGGTCGTGATCGCCGTGCTGTCCATCGCGGTCATCGTCGGGGCGGTGTACGTGTCCAAGCGGCGCGGCATCGCCGTGGGCGACGGCGAGCCCCAGGGCAAGGTCGCCAATTCGGCGGATCCGGCGGTGGTTTCGTGACGTAGGCCGCGGCGGGCCGGGACGGGGGTGACCCGGACCGGCCGGACGCGGTGGATCCGCTCAACGCGCGGGCGGGCGGCGCTTTTTGAGGCGCCGTCCGCCCGCGGGCGTGTGCGCGGGGTCGCGAGGCGGACCTCGTGAGCCTTCTCTCGCACCCGCAGCTTGGTGCAAATGGCTGCAATAGGGGTCGTAACGCACCCCTGGCATGAGGTTGTCGCCCAGTTGGCGTGTAAGTTCCGGGGCCGAGAGCCATGGAAGGGACCAATCCGGTGAACAAGAAGCTCGCGGCCGCACTGTCCGGCGGTGCGGTACTGGTACTGGCGCTGTCGGGATGCAGCAGTGACGACGGTGACAAGAAGCTGGACGACTGGGCCAAGAAGGTCTGTGACACGGCCGTGGGGCCGCAGTCGAAGAAGATCGCCGACGCCAACGCGGCCATCAAGAAGCAGACCGCCGACAACAGTTCGCCGGACGAGGTCAAGAGCACCGACTCCAAGGCCTTCGGCGACATCTCCTCGGCCTATGCGCAGCGGAGCGCCGCCCTGAAGAAGGCGGGCGCCCCGCCCGTCGACGACGGCGAGAAGAAGCTCAACGACGCCGTGAAGGAGCTGGACGGCCTCTCCAAGTCGTACGCCGACCTGAAGACGCAGACCGACAAGCTCGACACCAAGGACCAGTCGGCCTTCGCGGACGACCTGGCGAAGATCGCCGAGGAACTGGGCAAGCTCAGCCAGAGCGAGAACACCGCCCAGAAGAAGCTGGAGGCGGGCGACGTGGGCAAGGCCATGCGCGAGCAGGACGGCTGCAAGTCGGCGGCGGCCTCCCCGAAGACCCAGGGCTAGCCGCTTCCGTACGGCCGTGTGCCCCCGGTGCCCCGTGGCGCCGGGGGCGCCGTCTTGAGCGGGCGGGTCACAATTGGAGGGTGAGTAACGCCAGCATGCCCTTGCCCTCGTCCGACCGCGCCGACGTCACCGCGCGGCTGCGGGAAGCCCTCCTCGCCGCCGACTTCACCGCCGACGGGCTGCTCGAACTGCTCGGGGCGCCCGCCTACGCCGCGCTCGCCCGCAGCGAGACCGTGCCCGCGCTCCGGGCCACCCGGGACGACGGGGCGCTGGCATCGCTCGTACGGCTGTTCCTGCTGCAGCGTGCCGTGCCCCACGCGCGCGTGGCCGACGCGCTGCCGGTCGACGTGCTCCTGGAGAGCGGCTGGCTCGTCCGCACGGAGGACGGGGCGGACGGTGCCGACGGGCTGCGGGCGACCGTCGACGTGCGGCCGTACGGCGGGCCGGACGGGGAGGACTGGTTCATCGTGTCCGACCTGGGGTGCGCGGTCGGTGGTGCCGGGGGCATCGGCAGCCGCGACGAGGGTGTGGTGCTCGGCGTCGGCGGCGCGTCCACGACGCTCGCGGGCATCACCGTACGCACGCCCGCCGCGAGCGCCCTCGACGTCGGCACCGGCTCCGGCATCCAGGCCCTGCACGCCTCCCGGCACGCCACCCGGGTCACAGCGACCGACCTCAACCCCCGCGCGCTGCACTGCACCCGCCTCACGCTCGCGCTGTCCGGCGCGCCCGCGGCGGACCTGCGGGAGGGCTCCCTGTACGAGCCGGTGGGCGACGCGACGTACGACCTGATCGTGTCCAACCCGCCCTTCGTCATCTCGCCCGGCGCCCGGCTCACGTACCGGGACGGTGGCATGGGCGGGGACGATCTGTGCCGCTCGATCGTTCAGGAGGCGGGGGAGCGACTGAACGAAGGGGGGTACGCGCAGTTTCTCGCCAACTGGCAGCACGTGGAGGGCGAGGAGTGGGCCGAGCGGGTCCGTTCCTGGGTGCCGCGCGGCTGTGACGCGTGGATCGTGCAGCGCGAGGTGCAGGACGTCACGCAGTACGCCGAGCTGTGGCTGCGCGACGCCGGGGACCACCGCACGGACCCGGCCGAGTACGCCGCGCGGTACGACGCCTGGCTGGACGAGTTCGAGGCCCGCAAGACCCGGGGCGTCGGCTTCGGCTGGATCACCCTGCGCAAGTCCGGCGCGGCCGAGCCGTCCGTGACCGTCGAGGAGTGGACGCACCCCGTCGAGCAGCCCCTCGGCGAGACGGTGCGGGCGTTCTTCGGTCGGCAGGACTACTTGCGCGAGCACGACGACGCGGCGCTGCTCGCCGAGCACTTCAAGCTCGCCGACGGCGTGGTGCAGGAGCAGATCGGCCTGCCCGGCGCCGAGGACCCTGAGCACGTGGTGCTGCGCCAGCACCGCGGCATGCGGCGCGCCACCCAGGTGGACACGGTGGGCGCGGGCTTCGCGGGCGTCTGCGACGGCACGCTGAGCGCCGGCCGGATCCTGGACGCCATCGCCCAGCTCATGGGCGAGGACGCGGTACTGCTGCGCGACCGCACCCCGGCGCAGATCCGGCTCCTGGTGGAGCAGGGGTTCCTGGAGCCTGTGGGGCGGTAGGGGTAGAAGGGGCTGTTGGGACAGCACGTCCACGCTTGTGGGACAGCGCGCCGATGCTCGGCCGCGCCCCGGGGAGACGTACCCCGGTCCCGTCCACGGCCGTGCCCACAACCCCGCCCAGAACCACACCCACAGGGGAGAAATCAGCCCTTCCGGGAGCTAATCCAGCCATTGTGGGCCCAGCGTGCCGCCCCCCGTTCACCCGGATTTCGTGCTTCCGCCGTCCGGGCGTGCCAGCCTCCCCAGCCGGGGTACCCGACAGGTGCCGCATGGACGGCGCGGGAGGCCAGGGGCATGGAGAGCGGACCAGCGATCTTCGCCGGGACGGTGTTCGCGCTGTTCGGGGCGGGCCTGCTGCTGTGGACGGGCACCCGCGTCGCGCACCGCGCCCCCGTGGCCCACGGCGTCCACCAGACGGCCGCCGCGGCCCTGTCCACCCTGGCGGGCTTCGGTGCCCTCGCCTTGGCAGTGTGGTCCTTCACACGCATGTGAGCCGGAGCGGGCGGGGCGCCTCGGACGATCGCGTCGCCCCGTGCGCGGGCCCTCGCGGGGGCGCCCCTGACCCGCCCCTTCCCCAACCAGGGGCTGCCGCCCCCGAACCCCCGCTGATCGGCGCTCCGCGCCTCGTCCTCAAGCGCCGGACGGGCTGAAGCAGCTCGTCCGGCGACGGAAATGGCAGGGCGGGCGGGTGGGGGAAAGCCCGTCCGGCGCTTGAGGACGAGCGCGCAGCGCGATGGACGGCACGCCAGGCCGAGGGCACCATGAACGAGGCCCGCACCGGCACCGCCCAAGGCCCAGGGGCCAGCCCAGGCGGCAGGAATGGCGGTAGTCGGGTTACCGTTCGAGTGGCCGTTGCGGGCTTTTCCCGTTTGACACGGGGGCGGGATGTACCGTCACACTCCGCAGCGTCAGCGCAACGCAAGCGCGGTCACAGCGCCCCACGGCGCCGGACCGCACCGCCGCAGCACTGCCCATCGAGCGTCGACCGGAGAGAAGAGCGAAGTTGTCCCCGACCAGCGAGACCGCACAAGGCGGCCGCCGACTCGTCATCGTCGAGTCGCCTGCCAAGGCGAAGACGATCAAGGGCTACCTCGGCCCCGGATACGTAGTCGAGGCGAGCGTCGGGCACATCCGCGACCTTCCCAACGGTGCCGCGGAGGTCCCCGACAAGTACACGGGCGAGGTGCGCCGCCTCGGTGTGGACGTCGAGCATGACTTCCAGCCGATCTATGTCGTCAACGCGGACAAGAAGGCGCAGGTCAAGAAGCTCAAGGACCTGCTGAAGGACTCCGACGAACTCTTCCTCGCCACCGATGAGGACCGCGAGGGCGAAGCCATCGCGTGGCACCTCCTCGAGGTCCTGAAGCCCAAGGTCCCGGTCAAGCGCATGGTGTTCCACGAGATCACCAAGGCCGCGATCCAGGAGGCCGTCGCAAGCCCCCGCGACCTCAACAAGCGCATGGTCGACGCCCAGGAGACCCGCCGCATCCTGGACCGTCTGTACGGCTACGAAGTCTCGCCGGTGCTGTGGAAGAAGGTCATGCCGCGCCTGTCGGCGGGCCGCGTGCAGTCCGTGGCGACCCGCCTCGTCGTCGAGCGCGAGCGCGAGCGCATCGCCTTCCGCTCCGCCGAGTACTGGGACCTCACCGGCACCTTCGGCACCGGCCGCCCCGGTGACTCCAGCGACCCCTCCCAGCTCGTCGCCCGCCTCACCACGGTCGACGGCAAGCGCGTCGCGCAGGGCCGCGACTTCGATTCGCTCGGGCAGCTGAAGAGCCAGAACACGCTGCACCTGGACGAGGCCAACGCCCGCGCCCTCGCCGCCGCCCTGGAGAACACCGACTTCTCCGTACGCTCGGTCGAGTCCAAGCCGTACCGCCGCTCGCCCTACGCTCCGTTCCGTACGACGACGATGCAGCAGGAGGCCTCGCGCAAGCTCGGCTTCGGCGCGAAGGCCACCATGCAGGTGGCCCAGAAGCTGTACGAGAACGGCTTCATCACCTATATGCGTACGGACTCCACGACCCTGTCCGACACGGCGGTCACGGCGGCCCGCGCGCAGGTCACTCAGCTCTACGGCAGCGACTACCTGCCGGACAAGCCGCGCACGTACGCCGGGAAGGTCAAGAACGCGCAGGAGGCGCACGAGGCGATCCGCCCCTCGGGTGATCGTTTCCGCACGCCCGCCGAGACCGGCCTGACCGGCGACCAGTTCCGGCTCTACGAGCTGATCTGGAAGCGGACCGTCGCCTCCCAGATGAAGGACGCGACCGGCAACTCCGTCACGGTGAAGATCGGCGGCCGGACCGCCGACGGCCGCGACGCCGAGTTCAGCGCGTCCGGCAAGACCATCACCTTCCACGGCTTCCTCAAGGCCTACGTGGAGGGCGCCGACGACCCGAACGCCGAGCTGGACGACCGCGAGCGCCGCCTGCCGCAGGTCAGCGAGGGCGACGCCCTGTCCGCCGACGAGATCACGGTCGACGGGCACGCCACCAAGCCCCCGGCCAGGTACACGGAAGCGTCCCTGGTCAAGGAGCTGGAAGAGCGCGAGATCGGCCGCCCGTCGACGTACGCGTCGATCATCGGCACGATCCTCGACCGCGGCTACGTCTTCAAGAAGGGCACGGCCCTGGTGCCGTCCTTCCTCTCCTTCGCCGTCGTCAACCTCCTGGAGAAGCACTTCGGGCGGCTCGTCGACTACGACTTCACCGCGCGGATGGAGGACGACCTCGACCGCATCGCCCGCGGCGAGGCGCAGGCCGTGCCGTGGCTGCGGCGCTTCTACTTCGGCGAGGGCGAGCCCTCCGGAGGCGCCGCCGACGCCGGGAACGGCGACGGCGACCACCTGGGCGGCCTCAAGGAACTCGTCACCGACCTGGGCGCCATCGACGCCCGCGAGGTGTCGTCCTTCCCCGTGGGCAACGACATCGTGCTCCGCGTCGGCCGCTACGGCCCGTACGTCGAGCGCGGCGAGCGCGACTCCGAGGGCCACCAGCGCGCCGACGTCCCCGACGACCTGGCGCCCGACGAGCTGACCGTCGAGTACGCGGAAGAGCTGCTCGCCAAGCCCAGCGGCGACTTCGCGCTCGGCACGGACCCCGGCACAGGCCGCGAGATCATCGCCAAGGACGGCCGCTACGGCCCGTACGTCACCGAGGTGCTGCCCGAGGGCACCCCGAAGACCGGCAAGAACGCGGTCAAGCCGCGCACCGCGTCGCTCTTCAAGACCATGTCCCTGGACACGGTGACCCTCCAGGACGCGCTGAAGCTGATGTCGCTGCCGCGCGTCGTCGGCGCGGACGCCGAAGGCGTGGAGATCACCGCGCAGAACGGCCGCTACGGCCCGTACCTGAAGAAGGGCACGGACTCGCGCTCCCTGGAGACCGAGGAGCAGCTCTTCAACATCACGCTGGACGAGGCCCTGGAGATCTACTCCAAGCCGAAGCAGCGCGGTCGTGCCGCGGCCAAGCCGCCGCTGAAGGAACTGGGCGAGGACCCGGTCAGCGCCAAGCCCGTCGTCGTCAAGGACGGCCGCTTCGGTCCGTACGTGACGGACGGCGAGACCAACGCGACCCTGCGGTCCGGCGACAGCGTCGAGGACATCACCCCGGAGCGCGGCTTCGAGCTGCTCGCCGAGAAGCGGGCGAAGGGGCCCGCGAAGAAGACCGCGAAGAAGGCGGCCAAGAAGGCCCCGGCGAAGAAGACGGCGACTAAGAAGACAGCCGCCAAGAAAACGGCGGCCAAGAAGACGACGACTGCGGCCAAGAAGACCACCACCAAGAAGGCGGCGGCTTCGAAGGCGGCATCCGAAGACTGACGTGCTTGACCCGGCTGATCCAGTCGACTGATCCGACTGATCCGGCTGATCCGGTCGGCGTGACGCGGCGTCGCGGTTCCTGATGAACAGGTGCCCGGCGCCGCGTTTCTGCGCGCGGGCCCGGTGCGGCCGTTCCGGCTCAGGCCGGGCGGGTGCGGGTGCGTGTGTTCGGGCGGGCCCCGCGAGGAGGCTCGGCGTCCAGATAGGCTGGACGGATGACGCGTGCCGAACAGCCACCCGCCATGACCACGGCCCCCGATGACGCCCTGCTCGCGGACTCCCGCGAGCGTGCGGTGCGCGCCCTGCTGCGCGTACCGCGGCTGAAGCGGTTGTGGAGCGCGCACCTCGTCGGCAGCGTCGGTGACGCGCTCGCGCTGCTCGTCCTGGTCATGCTCGCCCTTCAAGCGGCCATCGCCGAGGGGGCGTTCGGCGACGGCTACAGAGGCGTCGCCATCGCGGTGACCGCCGTCTTCGGAGCGCGCGTTCTCGCGACCCTCCTCTTCGGAGCGGTCCTGCTCGGCCCGCTGACGTCCCTCACGTCGCCCGACGGCCCGCTCGACCGCCGCTGGACCATGGTCGGCGCCGACGGCGTCCGGGCCGCGCTGCTGATCTGCGCGCCCCTGTGGATCGACTGGACGCCGGACAACGCGCTCGCGATGCTGCTCGTCACCGCTTTCGTGGCCGGTGTCGCCGAACGCTTCTGGACGGTCGCCCGCGAGAGCGCCGCGCCCGCGCTGCTGCCGGGACCGCCCCTGGAGGGCGCCACAGTGCGCCCCCTGCCGGACCACATGGACGCCCTGCGGCGCCTGTCGCTGCGTACGGGATTCGTGGCGCTGCCGCTCGCGGCCGTCGCGCTCGTCGCGGTCAGCCTCGTCGGCATCCTGCTCGGCGCCGGAGTCGACTGGTTCGAGCAGCACCAGGCGGGCCTCGGCTCGTTCCTCGCGGCCGGACTGTTCGCCGCGTCCCTGTCGATCGTCTCCGCCATCGAGCTTCCCGGTACGCACACGCCCCGCGCCCGCAGCCCCCTGGAGGGCCTGCGCAGGCCGCGTACGGGCAGCGGCACCGACAAGGGCCGCACCGGCGCGATCCCGCTCCTCGTGGCCGCCTGCACCGCCGTCGCCGGGGCCGTCGCCGCGGCCGTCGCGGTCGCCGTGCTGCACGCCAAGGACCTCCAGGGCGGGCCCGTCACGTACGGCCTGTTCGTCTTCGCGCTGACCGGCGGCACGGTCGCGGGCATCCGCACCGCGCCCGCGCTGCTGCCGTCACTGTCGCGCCGCCGGCTGCTCGCGCTCGCGATCACCGTCACCGGAGTCGCGCTGCTCGCCGCCGGACTCGTCCCCGACGTGACGACGGTCCTGCTGATCCTGGCGCTCGCCGGCCTCGCCGCCGGTGTCGCCGCGAACCTCGGGCACGCGCTGCTCGACCAGGAGGTCGAGGACTACCGCAGGGCGCGCACCACCGAGCACCTCCAGGCCGTCGTACGCCTCTCCGTAGCGCTCGCCGCGCTCGTGGCGCCGCTGCTCGCGGCCGTCATCGGTCCGCACCGGATGGTCAACGGCAAGTTCGTGTTCGACCACGGCGGCGCCTCCTTCACGCTGATGCTGGTCGGCGCGCTGCTGCTGCCCGTGGCCGCGCTCGTGCTCGCCAAGGCCGACGACCGGCAGGGCGTGCCGCTCCGCCACGACCTGCGCGACGCGCTGCGCGGCGGCGACGACCCCGTGCAGGCGGCCGCCGCCTCCGGGTTCTTCATCGCCCTGGAGGGCGGTGACGGCGCGGGCAAGTCCACGCAGGCCGAGGCGCTCGCCGAGTGGATCCGCGCCAAGGGCCACGAAGTCGTCGTCACGCGCGAGCCGGGCGCCACGCCCGTCGGCAAGCGGCTGCGGTCGATCCTGCTCGACGTGTCGTCGGCCGGACTGTCCCACCGCGCGGAGGCGCTGCTGTACGCCGCCGACCGCGCGGAGCACGTCGACACCGTCGTACGACCCGCCCTCGCGCGCGGGGCCGTGGTGATCTCCGACCGGTACATCGACTCGTCCGTGGCCTACCAGGGCGCGGGCCGTGATCTGTCGCCGACCGAGGTCGCCCGCATCAACCGATGGGCCACGGGCGGTCTCGTACCGCACCTGACGGTCCTGCTCGACGTGGCTCCCGAGGCGGCCCGCGAGCGCTTCACCGAGGCGCCCGACCGGCTCGAGTCCGAGCCCGCCGAGTTCCACGCGCGCGTGCGCTCCGGTTTCCTCACCCTGGCCGCCGCCGACCCCGGCCGGTACCTGGTCGTCGACGCGGCCCAGGAGCCGGAGGCCGTCACCACCGTGATCCGGCACCGCCTCGATGTCGTACTGCCCCTCTCCGAAGCCGAGGTGAAGGCCCAGGAAGAGGCCCGCCGCAAGGCCGAGGAGGAGGCGCGACGGCGTGCCGAGGAGGAGGCCGCGCGCAAGGCCGAGGAGGAGCGCCTGGAGCGCGAGCGGCAGGAACAGCTCGCCAAGCTCCGCGCGGAGGAGGAAGAGCGCAAGCGGCGCGAGCTGGAGGAGGCCCAGCGCCGTGAGGCCGAGCGCCAGGCCGAGGAGGCCCGGCTGCGCGCCGAGGAGGCCCGCCGCAAGGCCGAGGAGGAGCGTGCTCGGGTCCTCGCCGAGGAGGCGCGGCGCAAGGCCGAGGAGGAGGCCCGCGCCGCCGAGGAGGAGCGGCGCCGCCGCGCGGCCGAGGAACAGGCCAGGCTGCACGCGGAGGCCGAGGCCCGCCGGCTGGAGAAGCAGCGCAAGGCGGAGGAGGCGCTGCGGCGGGCCGAGGAGGCCCGGCTGTTGGCGGAGGCGGCTGCGGGGGCTGCGGAGTCCGTGCGCACTTCGGGGCCTGTGGGTGGTGCTGGGTCCGGTGGGGCTGCCGGGTCCGGTGGGGCTGCGGGTTCTGCGCGGGGCGCGGGGGCTGCGGCTTCCGGGAAGGCGTCGCTCGACAAGTCGGCCCGGAAGTCTCCGGACGCGGTCGGCAAGTCCTCAAGCTCGGCCGACAAGTCCCGTGAATCGGCCCGCAAGGCGCCCGGTCCGCCCGGCGGGACGCCCGACAACGAGACGACCGTGCCCACGCCTGTGGTGAAGCCGCAGCCGCAGGTCCCGGGTGCCGCCGATGAGACGGCTGTGCTGCCGCAGGTTCCGGAGGCCGGGGCCGCGGGGGCGGGGCAGTCCGGCGCGGGTCGTTCCGGCGGCGCGCCCAGCGAGTCCGACGTGACCGCCGAGCTGCCGAAGGCGACCGTGCCGGGTGCGGCCGACGAGACAGCGGTCCTCCCGGCGGTGGGCAGCGAGCCCGCGGCGGCGCGGGACGGGCGTGCGCAGACCGTGGCGGACAAGGTGCCGCCGGGCTACTTTCGCGACGAGCGGCCGGGCGACGGCCAGTCCGATGGAGACTGGTCGGGCGAGGCGCTGCTGGGTCCCAACGACCGTACGCGGGAGCTGCCGCAGGTCGACGAGGACGGTACGCCGCGGCGGCCGCGCCCCGACTGGGCCGAGGAGACCCCGCTGGACGACCTGCCGTCGCTGGCGGACGAGCTCCTCGGGTCGCATGAGGACGACGATGTGGACGAGGGGCGGCGCCGGGGGCGCTGAGGTGGGCCGAGCCCGTGCCCGATGAGGGCGGGCGTGGTGCCTGTGACCGGCGTGGGCCGGGCCCGATGTGGGTGTTGGCGTGGCCGGGCCGGGCGGGGTGCGGGTGCTGAGCGACCGGCCGGGCCTGGCCCATGGACGGGCCTGGCCCATGGACGTGTCCGGCCCACGGACGTCCGGCCGGGTGGCGGTGATCCGTGCTCGGGCGGGCGGCGTTGACCCGTGCTCGGCCGACGGCGGGCATCCGCGCTCGGCCGCCAGGCATCGGCCCAGCTCAGGGCGGCCGTGGGCGGTGTTGTCAGTGGGGTGCCCCACAATGAGTCCGACAGTGCGAAATGGGACGTACGCCGAGGGGTGGTGTGCGTCGGTAGGGCAAAGGCGGTGACCCATGCCGGTATGGGACGACCTGGTGGGCCAGGAGAAGGTGAGCGGGCAGCTCGGCGCCGCCGCCCGTGACGCCGACGCGCTCGTCACCGCCGTCGCGGCCGACACCCCGCTGCCCGAGTCGTCGAAGATGACGCACGCCTGGCTGTTCACGGGCCCGCCCGGCTCAGGCCGGGCCGACGCCGCCCGTGCCTTCGCCGCCGCCCTGCAGTGCGTGAGCCCCGACCGCGCGCTGGGCGGCGAGCCGGGCTGCGGCTTCTGCGACGGCTGCCACACGAGCCTGATCGGTACGCACGCCGACGTGGAGGTCATCCGCACGGACCTCCTTTCGATCGGCGTCAAGGAGACCCGCGACCTGGTCCGCCGCGCCCAGCTGTCCCCGGCCGGAGGCCGCTGGCAGGTCATCGTCCTGGAGGACGCGGACCGCCTCACGGAGGGCGCGGGCAACGTCCTCCTGAAGGCAGTGGAGGAACCGGCCCCCCGTACGGTGTGGCTCCTCTGCGCCCCCTCGCTGGAGGACGTGCTGCCCACCATCCGCTCCCGCTGCCGCCACTTGACCTTGCGTACGCCCTCGGTGGCGGCCGTCGCCGACATGCTGGTCCGCCGCGACGGCATCGACCCGACCGCCGCCGCGGCCGCCGCCCGCGCCACCCAGGGACACATCGGCCGCGCCCGCCGCCTCGCGACCGACGAGCGCGCGCGGGAGCGCCGGGCCGCCGTCCTCAAACTGCCGCTGCGCGTCGGGGAGATCGGCGGCTGCCTGAAGGCCGCGCAGGAGCTGATCGACACGGCGGCGGAGGAGGCCAAGCAGGTCGCCGAGGACGTCGACGTCAAGGAGACCGAGGACATGAAGGCGGCGCTCGGCGCGGCCCAGGGCGGCAGGATGCCCCGCGGTACGGCGGGCGTGATGAAGGAGTTGGAGGACAAGCAGAAGCGCCGCAAGACCCGCACGCAGCGCGACAGCCTCGACCTCGCCCTCATCGACCTGACCGGCGTCTACCGAGACGTCCTGGCCCTCCAGTTGGGCTCCCGCGTCCCGCTCGCCAACACCGAGGTGCAGGACATGCTGGAGCGCATGGCACGGGAGACGTCGCCCGAGTCGACGCTGCGCCGCATAGAGGCGATCGGCGCGTGCCGCACGGCACTGGACCGGAACGTGGCGCCACTGCTGGCGGTGGAGGCGATGACGGTGGCGCTGCGGGCGGGCTGAGGAGCCGCTGAGCGCGGGGCGACGGTGCGCCGAGCGTGGGAGGCGACGCGCGCCGACCGCAGACGGCGACCGTGCACCGCCCGCAAGGAGCGACTGCGCCCCGCCCACAAGAGCTGACCGCGACAGCCGGTTGACCGCATCACCCATACGGGCACGCAAAGTGATTCAACAACTCCATAGAGTTAGTCTCGCGAGATGGAAACCTCCCTTCCCCGAGCCAACGCCCCCGCTCGAGCAGGAGAGCCGGAACGGCAGCCCCAAGGGCGGCAGACCCGAGACCGCACCGGTGCGCGCGCCCGCGCCCGCCGCCTTCGCCACGGCTGCCTGGCCTTCATGGCTGTCGGCCTGCTCATCTCCGGCTGCTCGTCGGCGAGTTCGTCGACGGACGTGGTCATGGACGAGCTGCCCCGCGCCACACCGAAGGAACTCGCGTCGTACTACGCCCAGAAGCTGCGCTGGCGCGACTGCGGGGTGCCGGGGTTCCAGTGCGCGACGATGAAGGCGCCCCTGGACTACGCCAAGCCGGAAGCGGGCGACGTGAAGCTGGCGGTGTCGCGCAAGCGGGCGACGGGCGGAGCGGACGGCAAGAGCGGCAGCCGCGCTCAGGGTGCCGCCGACGCCAAGCCCGGCGGCCGCCTCGGCTCGCTGCTCGTGAACCCGGGCGGCCCGGGCGGCTCGGCCGTCGGGTACCTCCAGTCGTACGCGGCCCTCGGCTACCCGGAAAAGGTCCGCGCCCGGTACGACATGGTGGCGGTCGACCCGCGCGGCGTCGCCCGCAGCGAGCCGGTGACCTGCCTGGACGACCGCCAGATGAGCGCGTACACACAGACGGACACCACGCCCGACGACCGCCGCGAGACGGACCAACTGGCCGCGTCGTACAAGAAGTTCGCGGCGGGCTGCAAGCAGCGGTCCGGGAAGCTGCTCGGGCATGTCTCCACCGTGGAGACCGCCCGCGACATGGACATCCTGCGCGCGGCGCTCGGCGACAAGAAGCTGACGTACGTGGGCGCCTCGTACGGCACCTTCCTCGGGGCGACGTACGCCGGCCTCTTCCCCGACCGCGTCGGCCGCCTGGTCCTCGACGGCGCCATGGACCCCTCACTGCCCGCGCGCCGGATGAACCGCGACCAGACGGCGGGCTTCGAGACGGCGTTCCAGTCGTTCGCGAAGGACTGCGTGCGGCAGCCGGACTGCCCGCTCGGCACCAAGAGCGCGGCGGACGCGGGCAAGCGCCTGAAGGGCTTCTTCGCGAAACTGGACCGCGCCCCGCTGCCGGTCGGCGACACCGGCCCGGCCGACGGCCGCAAGCTCGGCGAGGCGCTGGCCACGACCGGCGTGATCGCGGCGATGTACGACGAGACGTCCTGGCCGCAGCTGCGCGACGCGCTCGCCGCGGCCATGAAGGACAAGGACGGCTCGATGCTCCTGGCCCTCTCCGACAGCTACTACGAGCGCGACGGCGACGGCTCGTACTCCAACCTCATGTACGCCAACACCGCCGTGAACTGCCTCGACCTGCCACCGTCCTTCACCTCGCCCGAGGACGTGCGCAAGGCGCTCCCCGACTTCGAGAAGGCCTCCCCGGTCTTCGGCGAGGGCCTGGCCTGGTCGGCCCTGAACTGCACGTACTGGCCCACGAAGGCCACGGGCAAGCCACACCGCATCGAGGCCAAGGGCGCCGACCCGATCATCGTCGTCGGCACCACCCGCGACCCCGCCACCCCCTACCGCTGGGCCAAGGCCCTCGCCTCCCAGCTCACCTCGGGCCGCCTCCTCACCTACGAGGGCGACGGCCACACCGCGTACGGCCGCGGCAGCCGCTGCGTCGACGAGACGATCAACACCTACCTCCTGACGGGCCGAGCCCCCAAGGACGACAAGCGCTGCACATAACCCCAGCTCAGCGCCCCGCACCGCCCTCCCGGCCCCCGCCTCGCAGGGGTGTACGGAGCACCCCCGGAAACTGTGTAGACTTGGCGTCGTTGCTGATCGCACCATAGGTGCGGGACGCGCGCCGCCTTAGCTCAGATGGCCAGAGCAACGCACTCGTAATGCGTAGGTCTCGGGTTCGAATCCCGAAGGCGGCTCCGATGAGGCCCAGGTCACCTAATTCGTGACCTGGGCTTTTTCTTATGCCGGGACGTGGTGAGGCGAGGGCGCGGTGATCTTCGCGCCGTCCTGCGTGTCCGTACAGCATCAGGAGCCCTTGCGGTCCCGGACGAGGGTGCCGTTCGCGCGGCGGCCGCCAAGCGCGATCAGTATCCGCCCCCCCCGGAGGACGGGGCTCGCGGGGCGGGACCTGGGATCGGTAGGGGGGCGGGTGGGGGACCGTTCAGGGATGGGTATTCAGGGGATCTTGGGGTTGTGGTGGGTGGTGCCTGGGGGGATTGCGGTGGTGGGGTACGCGCTTTCCCTGGGTGGGGTTACTCGGGTGCAGCGGGCTGTGTGGGGGGTGGGGACTGTGGTGGGGGTGCATCCGCCTGGGCATGGGGAGTCCAAGCGGGGTGGGATCGCGGTGACCGTGGCGTTTTGGGATCCGGGGGCGGGGCGGGAGGTGCGGGTGCGGCATGCCGGGGAGCGGGGGCACGTTGTGTATGCGGCCTGGGTGGGGCAGGAGGTTTCGGTGTGGTTTCCGCGGGGGCGGCCTGAGCGGGTTCGGGTGTTGGTGGATGTGGAGGGGGAGACTCGGGGGCTTGGTGCGCCCAATTGTTTGGTGGGGTTGATGTTGGTGGGGTTGGTCGTTCAGGCGTTTTTTGTTTGGGGGGTGGGGGTTGGGTTTCTCGGGATCGGGGGGTTGTTGGGTTTTGTCGGGGGGTTCAGTCGGGATGTTCGGCATGCGCGGGAGCGGGGGGATTTGCTGGCGGGTGCTGTCGCCGTTCCTGGGCGCGTGGTCGCTGTCAGTCGGGATGTCTACACCGATGGGGAGGGTGAGGAGATCGTCAATCACGCTCCTGTTGTTCAGTTCGCCACGCTTGAGGGTGTGCTCGTCACCGCGCTTTGTCGGGAAGGCATCGCGAAGCCCCGGTCTTCCCTTGGGCGTTGTGTTGTCGTGCACTATGCGCCCGGTGATCCTGCTGTTTTCACGCCCGATCTTGAGCATGATCGGCGGGAGCGTGCCGCTGCCGTTCGGTTCATCCGGGGCTTGTTCGGTGCGGGGGGTCTTGCTGTTGCGGTCGGGGTTGTTTCACTTTTGTGGCCGGGCGTTCGGGGCGCTCTTAGTTGATTATGTTGGTCAGGGACGCCCAGAGGAGGGGTGTGTGCTCCGGGCTGTGCGTGGTGCGCCAGTTGTTCAGTTGGGTGTGTTGCCAGCGGGTCAGTGTGCGGATCGGGTCGGTGTGTTCGTGGGCCGCGTCCACCGCGATCAGCGCCTCCGTGAGGGGGCGTACCGAATTCGGTACGGCCGCCAGGCTGTGGAACGCGAAGCTCGTCGGCAGGGCCCAGCGCGCCGCCGTCACCAGCTGCGCGCCGTTGTGGATCATCGCCGTCGCCAGGCCGAACGACTCCGTGAAGCGGAGATCGCCGCCGCTCTCGCACGCGATCAGCGCCACCCGCGGGGGCGCCGGCCACAGGTGCGCCCCCGGCACCCCGTCAGGACGGAGCGGGAGCGTGCCCAGGAGCAGGTCCTTCGCCGACAGCGGGCGGTGGGTACGGATCGGCGGCGTCAGGCCCGTCGTTTCCGGGCCGCAGGTCAGGTGGAGCGTTACGTCCTCGCTCTGGCCCGACTCCAGCGGCGCGCCGCTCACATGGCCCACGTACAGGAGGCGGCGCGCGCCCTCGCGCAGCACCTCGCTCAGCCAGTCGCGGTCCAGATCCGTGCGGCGCAGCGCCTCGGCGGGGGTTGAGACGGGGGGTGCGATCGGGCCCGCGTCCATGTGGCCCTGGATCAGGGCGAGGACGGCCGGGTCCGTGCCCGGGGGGCCCAGGACCGAGCCGAGGGCGGAGTCCGCCCGGAAGCCGGGGATCCGGGGGTCGAGGATGAGGATGGTGGGGGAGTTGGGGGAGTTGGGGGAGTTGGGGGAGTCGGGGGAGCTGGTGGTGTCGGGGGTGGCAGGCGTGGTGGGGGAGTTGGGGCTGGTGTTGCCGCGCAGGGAAGCCGGGGCCGTTGTGGCTATGTCCGCCACGTCTATCAGGCGGGTGTCCGTCGTGGCGCTGGGCGCGTCCAGCGCCAGGAGTTCCCAGGGGACCTGGGCCACCCGCGGTGACGGCTGGAGGCGTATCAGGGGGCGGCCGCGGTGTGCCGACACCTGGCGGATCTGGTCCGTCAGGGCCGGGGGCCACAACGCCTCGGCCAGTACGCGTGCGAGGCGGCGCTCGTCCTCGTACGTGGCCAGCGCCCCGGACTCGAACGCACGCCGCATCCCCTCCGCGCCGCCGCCCCTGCCCCCGTCCGCCCCACCGCCCCCGCCCGGCAGCGCCGCCGTCAGCGCGCCCACCGCCTCGTCCACCTCCCGCTCCGGGGCGTACCCCGTGCCGAAGCCCTGGGCGCCGGTGGTCCACGTCCACGTCATATGGAGGTCGCCCGCGTCGGCCAGGCGGACCTGGACCACCGGGCGGTGCGCGTCGGTCAGGTCGTCGTCGGCGGCCAGAACGGCACCTCTTCCTCGCTCACGATCCGCCGGTGATAGCGGAACTCGGCTGCCTGGATGTACTCCTGGATCGCGATGCGGCCCGTCTCCGCCGACATCAGGATCCGGGGCGGGGGCGCGACCCGCAGGCCGACCGACGCGGCGGCATCGGCGGCCACGCCGCCCAGCGTCAGCGGGGCCTCGGAGGCGCGTTCGGCGGCGGGCGGGTTGAGCGGGTACGTCTTCATGGCGGCGTCCGGGAAGATCGGCGCCGTGCCTGGGGCGGAGGGCGGCGTGTGTTCCGAGGGGGCTGTGCCGTCCGTGCGGCTCAACGCCAACGACGCCCCCGCGCAGCGGTGTTCCACCAGTTCGAAGATCAGGCCCTGGTCCCCGGCTCGCAGGGCCAGGCGGAACGCCAGCCGCATGGCCTCGTCCGCGAGTTGATGCCACTGGCTGCGGGCGTGCGCGCTGGCGAAGTCGTAGCGTGCCGCCTCCAGGGTCAGCGCGGCGGGCAGGGCCAGGGAGAGCGCGTTGGCGAGCGACGTCCGCTCGTGGGGGCCGTGGTCGGTCCGGTTCAGGTTGTCCTCAAGGGTCTTCGCGAGCATGAGGTCCACCTGCGCGCAGCGCTCGTACACGCCGCGCTCCTGGTACGCGTCCCGCGCGCCCTGCGCGAGCCGCTTCATCTCGTCGATGTCGCCCCGCTCGTACGCGTGCCGGGCGCCCATCAGCATCGTGTCGGCGGCGGCGATGGCCGCGCCGAGGCGTTCGAAGCGGGCCAGGCTCGACGCCGTCAGGTCGTGGGCGCCGGCGGTGTCGCCGCGCCACGCCGCGAGGGCGGCGCGGGCCTGCTCGCAGACCGCCAGGTCCTCGAACCGGCCCTGCCGTTCGAAGACCGCGGCGGCCTCCGCGTACAACTGCTCCGCCCGGTCGAACTCTCCGGCGCGCATCGCCGCGTACGCCCGGTGGGAGAGGAGCTGCTGCTGCCCCGAGGCGTGTCCGAGCGCCCGGTAGCCCTCCTCCGAGCGGGCGAAGTAGTCCTCCGCCAGCTCGAAGCGCTGCGTCGAGGCGCAGATGACGCCCAGGCAGTCCAGCAGGTGCGGCTCGATCGCGGGTGTCGTGGCGAGGAGCGCCGAGGCCAGTTCCTCGGCCGCACCCCACTCGCTCCGGTCGAGCAGCAGGTGCACGCGGGCCAGACCGACCTCGGCGCCGCGCAGCCCCTCGGGGTCCGTGAACTCGGGCAGGAGGGTCGCCGCCTCGTCCGCCGTGGCCTGCGCCTCGTCCAGGTTCCCGGTTCTGCGCAGCAGTTCGGACCTGGCGAGGAGTGTCTTGAACAGGACCTCAAGCCACAGTTGGCGGCCGCGCGGGCCCATCGGGGCGGACGCGACACCCCGGACCAGGCCGAGGGCCCGCTCGATGGACCGGGTCGCGCCGGGCAGGTCGGTGGCGGCGAGCTGGACGGACCCGAGGTCGGAGAGGAGATGGCCGCGCAGGAGCTGTACGTCGGGGGAGTCGTCGATCGACTCGGCGAGGGTGAGGAGTTCGGCGTAGACGGCTTGGGCGGCGGGGAGGTCGGCGGTGAGCTGGTGGTGTTCGGCGAGGGCGAAGCCGGTGTCGAAGGGGTCGCCGTAGCTCAGGGGGGCGGTTGGGGCTTCGGCTTGCTCCCCGGCCGGGGGTGCCGTCGGCGCTCCGGTCGAGGGTGCCGCGTGCTCTTCGGCCGAGGGCGCCGCGTGATCTGCTACGTCTTCCGGCATGCGCTAGTAGTCCTCCTGTACGGCGGCCGCCACGATCTCGGCGAGGAACGGCTCCGTGTCCGTGCCCTCGCTGTCGTGCGGCCCCGCCGCGGCGGCCAGCCGACGCCGGGCCAGGGCGCGGACCGCGGCGCGGGCTGCGCTGTCGTCGGTGCCGGTGCCGGTGCCGGTGCCGGTGCCAGTGCCAGTGGCGGTGGCGGTGGCGGTGGCGGGGCCCGGGTCGAACCCGGGCAGCAGTACGCCGACCTCGATGCGCGGCGACGTCGCGGCGGCCGGGATGTCGAGGTCCGCGCGGCCGGTCCACAGGTCGTCCGCGCGGGCCAGCGGTACGCGGTGCGGCGGGGCGCCGTTCACCTCGACCTCCGCCGCGAGGAGCACGCCGCCGGTGGGTGCCGCGACGTCGGCGACCACCTCGACCTCGATGCTGCGTCCGGCGCCGAGCGCGTACGCCGTCCAGGACACGGCGGTCTCGGACGCGTCGACGAAGCCGGGTGGGTAGCGGTGCCAGTCGTTGGTGCCCGAGCCGCGGGCGATCACGCGGCCGCCCGGGGGGAGGGGGGCTCCGGCGGTGAGGGCGTAGTCGCGGGGGTGGGGGAAGAGGGTGGTGAGGTCGAGGGGGGTGGTGGGGAGCGCGCCCGCGCCGCCGGTGGGGGTGGAGGTGGTGCCGGGGGTGGGTCCGGTGCCGGAGGTGGGTCCGGTGTCGGAGGTGGGTCCGGTGTCGGATTCCAGGGACGAGCGGAGTCGGTGCCAACCTTCCCCGTCCACCCCGGCGTTGTCCGCCGCGTCGTCGAGAAGCCGCAGGACACCGGCCAGTTGGGGCGCCGGGGCCGTCGTCCGCCGTCCGGCACGCCGCCACGCGATCAGCGGGTCCAGCGCGGCTTGATGTTCTTCGAGGAGTACGGCCGCGTTGCCGTCGGGCTGGTCCTCCAGGTCGTCGAAGAGCTGCTGGCACTCGTGGGTGAGGGCGGCCAACTCCAGGCCGAGTACGTCCGGTTCGAGGGCGGGGATCCCGTCGAGGTGCGATGTGGGCCACCAGCGGGCCGCCCAGTGGCCGAGGGCGAGCCGGGCGGCGCGGGCCGCGAGGGCGGTGGGCTGCCCCGGCAGGGCCACGTCGCGGGGTGGGGCCACGTCGCCGGGCAAGCCGACCTCGCCGGGCAAGCTGACCTCGCCGGGCAAGCTGACCTCGCCGGGCAAGCCGACCTCACGGGGGTGGGCCACCCCACAGCGAAGGGTCACCCCACCCGCCCCGGGCGCCACCGCCCGCACGGCCGCCGCCACCCCCTCGCCGTACACCGCCCACACCCACCCCTGCGCCCGCCCCACATCATGGATCTCCGCCGTCGGCAGCCCCGGGACGTCGAGGACGGACCAGGTCAGGACGGCCCCGGCGACATCGAGGACGGCCTGGGCGCAGGCGGGCCCGGGGGCAGGGGCGCCGATCAGTACGGTGCCGTCATCGGCCCGGGTGACGTGGACGTCGGCCTGCGGCTCCGGCATGTCGGCCTGTGCCTCCGGCATCACGCGCTCCTCGGCTCGGCCGCACGCGCGGTGGTGGCCGACCGGGCGTCGGCGGAAGCGGCGCCAGACGTCGCGGCACTGGACGACAAGCTGCGCAACGCCGTCCGGACCCGCGCCCGATGGTCCATCATCACCGACCGCGCGACCCCGTCGAGCACCGCCCACGCCTCCGCCGCGTCCGCAAGGGCCGCGTCGCGGACGTCCCGCCCGTGCAGCCGCACCCACAGCCGCCGCATGTACGCCGACCACGGGGTGCGCAGGTCGTGGGCGAGGGCTTCCAGCGCGCCGCCGTCCGGGTCGGGGCGGGGGGAGACGGTCATCCGGCGGGCCCGCAGGACCGAAGCCTCGCGCTGCCAGCGGCTGTTGACGACGCGGTGGGCCGCGGTCTCCCCGAGTACGGCCGCGTCGCCCGACTCAGCGGTTCCCCTCGCCCCGGAAGCCTCTCCCGCTCCGGAAGCTCCTCCCGCTCCGGAAGCTCCTCCCGCTCCGGAAGCTCCTCCCGCTCCGGAAGCTCCTCCCGCTCCGGAAGCTCCTCCCGCTCCGGAAGCTCCTCCCG
>NZ_JBVIZH010000012.1:93593-136684 GCF_055591765.1 Streptomyces sp. NPDC041205
CCGCTCCGGAAGCTCCCCCCGCTCCGGAAGCTCCCCCCGACCCCCCACCCCCGCACCCCAGCGGATCCAACCCCACCGCAAGCCGCCCCCCGAGGACGACGGCCACCCGCAGGCTCTCGTCGTACAGGCCGAGCGGAGCGCAGCTGCGGCCGACCTCCCGCCGCACGAGCTCCGGCACCGTCGGCAGTTCCTCGCGGTGCGTCGACGTATGGAGGACGGTGAAGAGCCGCTCGAAGAGCGTGCGGTCGAGCGGTGCGGGGAGCGTCGCGGTCGACGCGCTCCGGCCGACCTCCGGGCGCGGCGGTGTCCGGTGCGCGGTCAGCCCCAGATGCGTCGGTACGTCGCCACGCCCCCAGACACCGCTCGTGTACGTCCACAGCGCCCGCCCGAGCAGGCTGCCGTGCTCGCCCTCGACCATGGCCGCGAAGGCCGACGAGCCTTCCCCCGGGAGCGGGCCCGCGCCCTGGCGCCCGCCGGAGCCACCCGCACCACAGGCCTCCAGAACCTCACCCGCCAAGCCGACCGCAGCACCCAGGCCCACATCCACGCCCACACCCGCACCCACGCCCGCACCCACACCAGCGTCCGACCCGCCAGCCCCCGCCCGCCCCGCCGCCCCCCAAGCCGCAGCCAACTCCCCGTCGAGCCGGGCCCGCCGGCCCTCATCCTCCAGATGCTCCTTCAACGCCCCCACCGTCCGCCCGCCGCCCGCCTCCGCTATCTCCTCGACCACACCCCTGGCCACGGCACCCGCGTCACCCGAGGGCGTCCCGTACTCGGTCGCCAGCTCGAAGCAGCGCTGGAAGTACAGGTCTTGGGGGTTGCCCGCGACGATCCCGAGCGCCCGGCGGGTCTTCTTGAGCAGCGTGAACCACTGTGCGGTCGCCGCGAGCAGCGCACCGGACTCCCGGATCAGCGCGTCGAGGCGGTCGGCCTCGCGCGGGCCGAGGAAGTCGGCCGCCAGCTCCGGGCGCAGCGCGGGCCTGACGATCAGCGGCAGCACGATGAGCTTGACCGTCCGGGTCAATGGCGCGCCCCCGGGCCCGCTCAGCGACGCAAGGCCCGCCGCCGCCCCGGGCTCCGCCCCGGCCTCGATCCCACGCCAAGCCCTGTCGATGACCATGGCACGCGGACGGTGCCCGTCGCTCGGCAGCGTGCTCGCGGACGGCATGGCCCGAGATTACGTCGTCGGGGAACAGACGGTCGAACCTGGGATCGGTAGGCGAAGACCGCGCCCTAGCGTTCCCCTCGACGACGCCGGGCAGCACCACCGGTCACCAGCACCAGAGCCCGCACCAGAGGGGGAAGGCACACCATGGGACTCTTCGGAAAGCGCAAGACCCGCGAGGAGAGGGCCGCCGAGATCGCCGGGAAGGTGGCCGGCGGCAAGGGCTTCTACGGCCGTACGACGCGCGCGTTCCTCGGCGGCGAGGACTTCGCCAGGGTCCAGCAGTCGATCGGGGCACACAACTCCGCCGCCACCGCGCGGCAGTTGCTCGCCATGGGGGCGCCGACGACGCCCGCTGTCGTCGTGTCGGTCAGCGACACCGGCAAGCTGGTCAACTTCGACCCGGTCGTCGACCTGGTCCTGCAGCCGTCGGGAACCGACACCGACCGGATCGCGCTCCAGACCATCGTGTCCAAGCTGAGGATCCCGCGCACCGGGGACCAGGTGCTGCTGATCGCCGACCCGGCCCGTCCCGGCGGCTACCTCTACGCCGGGGACGGTGAGACGACGTGACGGCACCACCGTACGAATTCCACGAAGTGTTCGTGACCGACTCCGTCCTGCTCTCCTTCGACGGCCGCGTCCTTGGGGTGTTCGGCTACACCGACACCCACCGCATCCACCTCTTCCAGGCGCCCCACCCGGAGTTCGGCACCGGCCGCAGGCCCAGGATGGAGATCATCACCGCGTCGGGCGCGCGCCACTCCATGCCGTACGACCCGCTCCGCCTCGACGCGCTGGGCGGTGGTGTGGCTGTACGCGGTCGTCGCCGGGCTGTGCCTCGTGGGACCGGTCCGGTCAGCGGAACAACGCTTGCCGGGGCTCCGCGCCCCCGGGCAGCCTCGAACGCGTAGGAAATCCGCGTGATTCGGCGCTCGCCGGGGACGGCGGGTGGCGAGGGGGGAGCGACATGGCAGCGCAGCAGACGCCGCACGGGCCCGAGCAGGTCGTCGAGGCCAAGCTTGAGGAATCGGAGATCCGGGCCATCGGGCAGGCGGGCAAGGTGAGCCCGCAGGACCTGTCGGGCCGCGGCTACACCTACCGGCACGACTGGGGCGCGTGGAACGGGTTCGTGCGCTTCAACCTCACGAGTTCCACCTTCACCGCCAACACGCGCGTGTTCGTGTCGGTGAGCGAACCGACGGGCGGCGGCGGCAAGTTCATCGGCGCAGCGCGCTACTTGGTGTACAACGTGGCGCCCGACAACGGCGTCATCTCCGTGCGCGTCCACATCGACTGGGGCAGCCCGCTCGGCGTGCCCATCGACTACTTCATCGTCAACCCGTAGTCGAGGCCGGTACCGGCTGATGGGAGAAGGCCCCCGCCTCACCGCGGGGGCCTTCGGCGTGCCAGTCCAGGGTGGGGCGGCGGTCGGTCGATTCCGGAGGAATACGGCTTGTCTGGTACTCCAGGTGCCGTTCCGTCCGCGCCTAACGTGTGCGGCGTGGGCGCTGAGGGCGGTTCTGCGGGTGGACGGGGCGTGCTTGCGGGGGCGTTCGTGCTCCTGGAGGAGTTGGCCAGGGTCGACGAGGCCGGGCTGAGCGAGCTGGCGGCGGGCACCGGGCTGCCGAAGACCACCGTGTACCGGCTGTTGGGGCAACTCGTCGAACTGGGCGCCGTGGAACAGCACGACGGCCGCTACCGCGTCGGCGCGACCATCGCGCGCCTCGGCCGGTCGTGGACCGGGCACCGGCTGCTGGAGCGGAGCGCGGCGGTGTCGTTGCGGCGCCTCGCCCTGGAGACCCGGGCCACCGTGTGCGTCGCCATCCCGTCCGGTGGGCGCATGACGGTCGTGACCGGGATCGCGGCGGCCGCCCGGGAGTTCTTCCCGCACCTGCCCGGGCAGCCCCTCCCGCCCGACAGCGCGGCCGACGTCGTCTTCGCGGCGCCGGGGTCGCCCCCGTCCGCGCGCAGGCCCCCGCCCCCGCCGCCCGGCCACACCCCGAACCACTGGGCCCGGCGCCTGCGCGCGGCCCGTGAGCAGGGCCTCGACCTCCACCAGTACGAATGGGGCGGCGAACGGCTCTGCCTCGCGGTGCCCGTGCACGCCGCCTCCGGCGAGATCATCGCCGCCGTGGGCGTGGCCGTGCCCGACCCGCGCCGCCTCGCGCACACCACGGAGGTCGCGCGGCGCAGCGCCCGCATGCTCAGCTCCACCATGCAGCGACTCCCGTACGGACTCCGGACCTGAGCGCACGCCGGGCCAGAGCACGGCAGGTCAGCGCACGCCAGACCGGCGCACTGATGCCAACGTGACGCCCCGCTGCTTACGATGCGCAAGGGACACAGGACGGCAGCGCGAGGGGGCGGACATGGGCGCAGGGGCGGGTACGGAGATCGGCTTCGGCGCGGTCGCCGCCGCGCACCCCGACCGGCCCGCCCTCGTCGAGCCCGACGGCACCACCCTCTCGTACGGAGAACTGGCCGCCCGCGTGCACCGGCTCGCGCACGCTCTCGCCGGGCTCGGGCTGCGGCCGGGGGACTGTGTCGCCGCGATGCTGCCCAACAGCCGCGCCTTCTTCGAACTGCGGCTCGCCACCGGCCGGTCGGGCCTGTACTTCACGCCGTTCAGCCACCACTTCACCACTGCCGAGGTGACGCATGTGCTCACCGACAGCGAGGCACGGGTGGTGGTCGTGGACGCGTCGCTGCTGGACGTGGCGGGGCCCGCGCTGGACGAGGCGGGGATCCCGGCGGAGCGGCGCCTGGTGTGGGGGGCCGGGCGGGCACCCCGAGGGCAGCCCCGGGAAGCGCGCCCGGAACCGTCGCCGGAAGCCCACCCGGCCCCGTCCCCGGAACCACCCCAGGGCTGGACCGACTACGAAGCCCTCCTCGCCACCGCCCCCACCACCCCGCCCCCGCATCCCCGCGCCGGCGGCGTCATGCTCTACACCTCCGGCACCACCGGCCGCCCCAAGGCCGTCCGCCGCGCGCTGTCCGACGCGCCGCCGGGGCCGAGCCCGTACGAGCTGGACTTCATGGCGCGCGTCGGCGTGCGCCCGGGGGCGTACACGCAGTTGTGCGCCGCGCCGCTGTACCACGCGGCGCCGGGCCTGTTCGCGAACATGGCGATGCAGCTCGGGCACACGGCCGTGATCGCCGAACGGCCGCGCACGGAGGACTGGCTGGAGCTGATCGACCGGCATCGCGTCGACGCGCTGTTCGCGGTGCCGACGGTGCTGCACCGCCTCCTCCGGCTGCCCGCCGAGGCGCGCGGGCGGTACGACGTGTCGAGCCTGAGCGCCGTCGTGCACGGCGCCGCGCCCTGCCCGCCCGAGGTGAAGCGGCGCGCCATCGACTGGCTCGGACCGGTCCTGTACGAGTTCTACGCCGCCACCGAGGGCGGGGTCTCCGCAGCGGACAGCGCGGACTGGCTGGCCAGGCCCGGCACCGTGGGACGGCCCCTCGCGGCCACGGACGTGCGGATCCTGGACGGGGACGGGCGGCCGGTCGCGGCCGGGGAGACCGGCGGGGTGTACTTCCGGCCCGCAGTGCCGTTCGCGTACCACAAGGACGCCGAGAAGACCGAACGGTCCATGCGGGCCGGGTACTTCACGGCGGGCGACGAGGGGTACGTCGACGAGGACGGCTGGCTGTACCTGCGGGACCGGCGCACCGACCTGATCATCTCCGGGGGTGTGAACGTGTACCCGGCGGAGGTCGAGGCCGTCCTGATCGCGCACCCGGACGTCGCGGACGTGGCCGTGGTCGGGGTGCCGGACGCGGAGTGGGGGCAGCGGGTCGCCGCGGTCGTGCAGCCCGAGCCGGGGATACCGGGCGACGACGCGTTCGCCGACCGCCTCGCCGCGCACTGCCGGGGCGCGCTCGCCGGGTTCAAGGTGCCGCGCGTGATCGAGTTCAGGGAGCGGGTGCCGAGGTCGGAGGCGGGGAAGGTGCTGCGCCGCGAGATCCGCCCCGACGCGGCGGCGGGACCGGTGTCCGGCGCCTGAGCGGCGGTCGGCCGCCTGAGCCCTGTCCGGGAGGCGGCTCTGAGGCCCGTCCGGCAGTCGGCTCTGGGGCCTGCGCGGCGGGCCGGGCGCTGGCCGGGCACAGAAAAAGGCGGGCACCCTCTCCCCGCCACTCTCAACGTATAGCCCACCGGGGGGCTTGCGGCAAGGCCCCCGTGGTGCCGCAGAATCGCCCGCCGAGGACGGCAACCGCGGACTTGGGGAGCGGACATGGGGAGTGGCGGCATGGGGAGCGGCGGCATGCGTGTGGTGCTTTCGACGTACGGGTCGCGTGGGGACGTCGAGCCGCTGGTGGGGCTCGCGGTGCGGCTGCGGGAACAGGGCGCGGAGGTACGGGTGTGCGCGCCGCCGGACGAGGAGTTCGCGCAGCGCCTCGCCGGTGTCGGGGTGGAGATGGTGCCGGTCGGGAAGTCGGCGCGGGAGCTGACGACGGCGGCGCGGCAGCCGAAGTCCCTGCCGGAGCGCGCGGCCGAGCTGATCGCGAGCCAGCTCGACGCGGTCACGGCGGCGGCCGAGGGGTGCGACGCGCTGGTGGCGACCGGCATGGTGCCCGCGGTGGCGGGTGCGCGGTCGGTGGCGGAGAAGCTGGGGATTCCGTCCGTGTCGGTGACGTTCCAGCAGCTCACGCTGCCGTCGCCGCATCACGCGCCGCTGGCGTACCCGGGCCGCCCGTTCCCGCCGGAGGTGACCGACAACCGGGCACTGTGGGACCTGGACGCCCGCAGCATCAACGCCCTGTTCGGCGAGGCGGTCAACTCCAACCGGGCGTCGATCGGCCTGCCCCCGGTGGCCGACGTCCGCGACTACGTCATCGGCGACCGGCCGTGGCTGGCGACGGACCCGGTCCTCGATCCCTGGCGCACCGCCGAGGGCGCGGGCTTCGGCTTCGACGTCGTGCAGACCGGCGCGTGGCTCCTGCCGGACGAACGCCCGCTCCCGGACGGGCTGTCGGCGTTCCTGGAGGCGGGCGCGCCCCCGGTGTACGTGGGCTTCGGCAGCATGCCGATGCACGGCTCGGACGATGTCGCCCGGGTGGCCATCGAGGCGGTACGCGCACAGGGCCGCCGTGTTCTGATCCGGCGCGGCTGGGCCGACCTGGACCTGATCGACGACCAGGACGACTGCTTCGTCGTGGGCGAGGTCAACCAGCAGGCGCTGTTCCGCAGGGTCGCGGCCGTCGTGCACCACGGCGGCGCGGGTACGACGACGACGGCCGCCCGCGCGGGCGGCCCCCAGGTGGTCGTGCCGCAGGCGACGGACCAGCCGTACTGGGCGGGCCGGGTGGCCGAGTTGGGCATCGGAGTGGCGCACGACGGGCCGACGCCGACGTTCGCGTCCCTGTCGGCGGCGCTGGGGACGGCGCTGGCCCCCGCGACCGGGGAGCGGGCGGCGGCCGTGGCGGCGGCGATCAGCGACGACGGGGCGGCGGTGGCGGCGAAGCTGGTCCTCGGCCTCAGGTGACCCGCACGAGGCCCGCCCGACCGCACCAGCCGTACGAGCCCCGCCCGGCCTCCCCGGGCCTCAGAGCCCCAACCCCCGCACCAGATCCCGCAGTTCATCCCCATAAAGCACCGCCGGATCACCGATCTGCGGCCGCAGCAGCCCGTCGATCTCCAGCGTCACGAGCCCGTGCATCCGCCCCCACACCCGCAGCGACAGGGCGAGCACGGCCGGGGTGAGGCCGGGGAAGGCGGCGCGGGCGACAGCGGTGAACGCCGGGTCGAAGTCGCCCCAGGCGTAGGCACTGCCACCGCTGCTGCCGCCCTCGGCAGGCCGAGCTGTCGCCGCGATCTCCACGATCCCGAGGCACAGCTCGTACTCCGCCTCGGCGCTCTCGACGGTGTCCGCGCGCGGCGCCCGGCCCCGCCCGCTGAACAACAACCGGAACTCCTGCGGATGCGTGAGCGCCCACGCCCGGTACGCGAGCCCGTGGGCCAGGGCCCGCGCACCCGCATCCCCTGCCGGATGCGCCTCGCGGGCCGCGCGAAGGTGCGCGGCCAGGTCCCGGTACGCATCCGTCGCAAGCGCCGCGAGGAGGGCCTCGCGGGTGTCGAAGTAGCTGTAGAAGGTGCCGGGCGCCATGCCCATGTCGCGGGCGATGCCCCGCAGGGCCACGGCCTCCGCGCCCTCCTCCACCAGGTGTTTCAGGGCGGTCGCCTTGATCTCGGCGGTGGTCTGGGCGCGGTGGCGCTCGCGGCGGCTGGCTGCAGGCATGGCTCCATAGTACGGCGAGCAAAGGTTGAACAGTGTTTGGAAATTGGCCGATGTTCGAGTTATGGTCCTGGCACATCCGGAAACCAGCGGCAGCGAAGGGGTGCGGCATGACCACGCACACGTACGGACCCGGTCCGATCAAGGGCTACGACATCGGCCCGATCCCGATGGCGGCAGCGTTCACGTCGGACTTCCCGCTGGCGGCGGGCATCGGCGCGGCGGACGTGCAGGACATCGTGGACAAGCAGGAGGTGGAGCGGCGCGTCATGGACGTACGGCCCGGCATGTACGCGAAGTACATGCCGAGCCGCATCGACGAGGCGGCGGGGCGGCACTACACGGGCGGCCGGTATCTGTTCGAGACGTGGGCGGACGTCGTCGAGTACGAGCGGTTCACCAGCCAGGAGCTGGAGTTCGAGCCGGGCGTGAAGTTCTGGAGCCGCCCGTTCTTCCTGGACGTGGAGCGGTTCGTGTGGCGGGTCGCGGGGGCGCACAACTTCCTGCCCCTGGACGCGCATCACGTGAGCCGATTCGAGCGGTTCCGGTACGAGGGCGACGGGGAAGCGGCCTTGGAGCGGGCGTGGGGGACGCTCCGGGACGAGGCCGAGGCGCGGGGGCTCGCCGCCGTGTGGCTGCTGCACCAGCCGGAGCAGCGGCTCATCGGCCTGCACACCGTGGCCACCCGGATGACCCCGGCCGACCTGGAGGCCATGCCGTCCCTCGGCGCGCTGCTCCCCGAGTCCCTCGCCCCGGAGCGGTACTTCGACCGGTCGAGCCGGATTCTCTCCCTGTGGCTGCCGAAGTCCCGCCTCGCGGGCGGCGCGCCCTCGGCGTACCCGTCGGCGCCGCTGCTCCCGCTGCCGTCGGTGGCGGCGCAGGAGGTCTGAGGGGGCAGGGGCGGACGTCCGCCGGGGAGGCGTCCGCCCGAGGGGCGTTGTCAGTGGGTCCGAGTAGCGTCCCGGCATGGGTGAAGACGCGTACTTGATCAAGACCCGGACGTCGTACGACGCCATCGCCGAGGCCGTCGAGAAGGAGTGGCGCGGCGAGTTGGACAACTGGCCGCTGGCGCGGGCGATGTTCACGGCCTACGCCGAGCTGGTGCGGGACGCGGGCGGGGGCACGGTGGCCGACGTCGGCTGCGGCACCGGCGAGGTGAGCGCCATCCTCAGCTCCCTGGGGCTGCGGATGCGGGGGATCGACCTGTCGCCGGGCATGCTGGCGCTGGCCCGCGCCAAGTATCCGCACCTGCCGTTCGAGGTCGGCTCGATGACGGCGCTCGACCTGCCGGACGGGGAGCTGGGCGGGGTGGTCGCGTGGTACTCGACGATCCACATCCCGCCGGCCGACCTGCCGAAGGTCTTCGCCGAGTTCCACCGCGTCCTCGCTCCCGGCGGCCAGCTCCTGCTCGGCTTCCAAGTGGGCGACGACCTGCGCCACTTCGACGAGGCCTTCGGCCACGACGTGGACCTGGACTTCCAGCGCTGGCGGCCCGAGCGGATCACGGAGCAGCTCCGGGAGGCCGGGTTCGCGCCGAACGGCCATCTGCTCCGGGAGCCGTACGAGGGGGAGCGGACGCAGCACGCGCACCTCCTGGCGGCGAAGCCCCGCGCGTAGGCCGCCCGGCGGCGCGGTTTGCCGAACCGGCAAAAAACCTCGGCGCCCGCCCCGCCCCCGTACAGACTCGTGACGAGCAGCCCCGCACATCCGGAGGAGCCATGACCATGACCGACGCACTCGATGTGAAGCACCGCCTGCTGGAGCTGCCCGAGAGCCCCGGCATCCGCATCCACGCCGTGGAACAGGGCTCCGGCCCGCTGGTCCTCCTGGTGCACGGCTTCCCGGAGACCTGGTATTCGTGGCGGCGGCAGCTCCCGGCCCTTGCGGAGGCCGGAT
Source organism: Streptomyces sp. NPDC041205 (assembly GCF_055591765.1). Lineage (NCBI taxonomy): Bacteria > Bacillati > Actinomycetota > Actinomycetes > Kitasatosporales > Streptomycetaceae > Streptomyces > Streptomyces sp. NPDC041205. The sequence goes on from NZ_JBVIZH010000012.1 coordinate 102,897, forward strand.
ACCGCGCGGTGGCGATCGACGTGCGCGGGTACGGCCGCTCGTCGAAGCCGCGCGACACGGCGGCGTACGGGATGCTCGCGCACGTCGCCGACAACGTGGGCGTCGTCCGCGCGCTCGGCGAGGAGACCGCCGTGATCGTCGGCCACGACTGGGGCTCGCCCATCGCGGCGAACTCCGCTCTCCTTCGCCCGGACGTCTTCCGCGCGGCCGCCCTGATGAGCGTGCCGTACGCGCCCCGGGGCGGCCCACGGCCCACCGAGGCGTTCGCCGCGATCCCCGGCGACGAGGACTTCTACGTCAGCCACTTCCAGGAGCCGGGCCGCGCCGAGGCCGAGATGGAGCCGGACGTGCGCGGCTGGATCCGGGGCTTCTACACGGCCCTGTCCGGCGACACGATGCCGCCGCCGGACGCGCCGAGCCTGCACTTCGTGCCGAAGGGCGGCCGGATGTCCGACCGCTTCCCGAAGGGAGGCCGGCTCCCGGAGTGGCTGTCCGACGAGGAACTGGACGTGTACGCGGCCGAGTTCGAGCGGGGAGGCATGACCGGGCCGCTGGGCAGGTACCGCAACATGGACCGCGACTGGGCGGACCTGGCGGCGTGGGACGGGGCGGCCCTCACGCAGCCGTCCCTGTTCGTCGCGGGCGAGTTGGACCCGTCCCTCCAGTGGCTGTCCGCCGCCCTCGACGCGTACGCCGTGACGCTCCCCGGCCTCGCCGCGTCCCACGTCCTCAAGGGCTGTGGGCACTGGGTGCAGCAGGAGCGGGCCGAGGAGGTCAACGGGATCCTGGTGAGCTGGCTGCGGGCCGTGGTGTGACCCGGCCGCGCGCTACAGCCACACCCCCTTGAGGAAGGGGTAGGCGTCCGTCAGCTTCGTCGGCCCCTGCACCAGCTTCCCCTCGCTCACGATCACGAACTCGTCGCCCTTGAGCAGGAAGTAGTGCATGGCGTCGTCGAAGGGGGCGGACGTGGCGGTGTCGAGGTCGGTCAGGAACTCGCCGGGCGCGTGCGCCAGCGTGAACTTCTGCGTGTACTCGGGTTCGTCGAGCAGCGTGAGCACCGCATGGCTCTCAAGGAAGTACACGAGCCGGTCGCCCTTGGGGTCGGCGGCGGTGACCGCCCTGACGCGTTCACCCTGGAGGCTCGCCGGAAGCACCATGCCCGCGTCGGCCGCCGTCCGCTCCGAGAACTCCCGGATGTCGTGGTCGAGCACGGCGGCGTGCGTGTAGGGGCTGCCCTTACGGGTGTTGATGACGTCCGCCTCGGGGGACGGGAACCCGTGCGGGAGCCGATGGAACTGTTCGCTGGTCTTCTTCGGCCCGGACTCGATGCCGAGGCGGGGCGAGAAGCGGATGAACTCGTCGCCGCGGAAGCCGTCGAAGCGCAGATACGGCGCCCGCGGGTCCGGGACGGTCTTGGCCATCGTCTCGAAGACGCCGCCGCCGACGTCGAGGATGCCCTTGACCGCCGAGGCAAGGACGTTCGCGGGCGTGGAGAAGGTGCCCGGCGAGACGATCCGCGCGGTCAGCGCGTCGAACGCCTTCGCCTCGCCCCGCGCGGGCACGGGCTCCAGGCGCCACGCCTGCGTGCCGCGCCCCTCCTCCGTCTTCGGCTCCCCCTGCTCCAGTTCGGCGCCCGGCTCCTGCCGCTCGCCGCGCACCGCGAGGTGCTTGCCGCTGTTCACGTTCACCCACGAGAAGACGTCGTCGCTGATCCGCTCCGGCCGCCACAACTGCGTGACCAGCAGGTCGTCCCGCGACTCCGGCGGGCACTGCTGCACCGCCGCGCCCGCGCGGCTCCGGTTCACCATGATGTCCATGCGCAGCGTGCTGTGGACGTTCTGCAACGTCCACGCGCCCTCGCGCGCGCTGTGCGGCTTCAGATGCCAGAACTGCCGGTGCCGCTCCACCCCTTCGGCGTGCAGCGCCTCCAGTACGACCTTGGCGCCCTGCTTGGCGCCTCCTCCCGGCTGCACCCCCGCGTACAGTCCGCTCGCCTCGTTCTTGATGAGGTAGATGCCCTCGGACACTGCTGACTGGCCTGGCTGCGCTGCCACGGTCAACCTCCCGGAACGTCGGGTCGCACACGCACCGGCGGTGCGCAGCGGTCAGCCTAGGAGCGGGGACCGTGATCCCGATACGGACCGGTTTCAGCCGTTATTCACCCCTCAACGACTCTGGGCCGGACGACGGGGGTGAAGTCACCGGTCGCGGCGGTTCCAGAAGTCGCGCCACCACTGGCCCCGGTCTGCCGGGGGCGGCAGGAAGGCTTTGGCGACGCGTGTGACGCACCCCGTGAGCACCAGCAGGAGAACGAGGAGCCAGATCGCCCACCAAGGCGCGCCCGGAAGCAGGTCGAGCAGGTCGAGCGGAGACATTCAGTGGCCTTCCCAGCCGGAGCCGGGGGCGTGTCGGCTACGCCGCGTGTGCCTCTCCCAGGGGGCGCGCAGCCGAGACGCCCCATCGAGTGGTGATCGATGGGGAGTTCGGCTGTCCCGGCGCGCGCGGGATCGTGGGCGTGGCCAGACGGACCACGCCGCACGGGGAGCGGTCGTGTCTCGGGACGGCGCCCACGTACTCGTAGTCGCCGGGCCCGAGCGCTTGCGCCAAGTCCTCGCGGAGCAGGGCGATGAGGGCGCGCGCCGAGTCGGCCAGGCGGCGTGCCTCCTCGGCGAACACCGCCCTGTCCGCCCCGCGGAACAGGTCACGGGCGCCGTGCAGCGACGGCGCCGCGGCCTGCGGCAGGAGGGTGTCCTGCTCGGCCGTCCGCGCGATCGTCCCGCGCAGCTCCCACTCGGCGTCGTCCGGTCGGCTCTCCAGGTACTCGTGGAAGCGGAGAGTCGCGGACAGCAGCGAGAAGAGGGAGCTGAGGCGGTGTTGACCGTTCAGCACGGGGACGACGTCGTAGCGGTCCCAGAGGTCGTCCGACAGCTTGTGCGCAGCCGTGATGACGACGTTGCTCGGCGTGTAGAAGCCCGAGCCTCGGACTGCTCCCTCGGTCGTCACGCCGACAGCGTACGAGGCGGGTGCGCCGCCTACCAGCCGTTCCCGTAAAGCTCCGCCTTCCGCTGCCGCCACGTCCGCATCTCGTTCTCCTCGACCGGCGTCGCCGCCCGCAGGTCGCCCACGCGGATCGTCGCCTGGGTGAAGCGGCCACGGCTGGCCTCGCCAGTAGGCAGGGCTTGACAACTGTGCTGGCACGGGAGGGTGTTGCGATGGCCATCGAGGACAGTCCGGAGTCCCGGCTGCGGTACGGGGAGGGGCTGCGCGCGCGGAGGGAGGGGGCGGGGCTGCGCGCGCGGAGGGAGGGGGCGGGGCTCACGCAGGAGGAGTTGAGCGTGCGGGCCTGGTGGGTTGGGCAGTTCCGGCGCTCGGCGGGTCATACCCAGGTCTGACGCTGCAGTTCAGATCTTGGTCCGACGCCCAGCAGGGGCGGCGAAGGCATCGTCAACAGTATGAAAAACACGACGACATCCATGGCTGCCCCGGCCGCGACGATCGGCGCCCGACTGCGTGGCGCGCTGCCTGTGGAGCGACTGGAGGGCACAGGCTTCCCCGGACGCTGGGTGGGCGGCACCGCCATGGTGCTCGGACCACTCCTGATGCTGGCCGGCGCGTTGCTGCGGGTCCGCTTTCACTTCTTCTACCCCGATCAGCTCGCCGCGTACGAGCAGCACCCCACCCTGATGGCCACCGCGTACGGCCTCTTTGCCGCAGGCAGCCTGTTGCTCTGGCCCGCGGTGGCGGTGGTGGCCGCACGGATCGGGGTCCGGAGCGCCAGCTGGAGCCTGTGGGGCGGGGGCCTGGTGATGTTCGGGCTGTTCGCCCGCGCGTTCCATGCAGGAGTGGACCACCTGGCCTTTCAACTGGTGCGCTCCCAAGGAGTCGATGCTGCCACCGAGGCGGTCTCCGACGGCTACGGCGCCTTCCACGTCTTCGCCGCGCTGAACGTCGCCATCCTCGGGGGGTGGCTCATCCTGGCCCTCGGGGCCTGGCGCACCCGGGTGCTCGGCCCGGTCCGCGCCACCGCACTCGGCCTCATGGCGGCACTGCCTCTCGGAGTACTCAAGGGGACCACGCCGCTGTCCCTGGTGGCCTTGGTCGGCCTGTGCGTCGGGCTGGTGCCGCTGGGCCTGGCGCTGCTGCGTGAAGGGCCCCGTCCTAGCGGCAAGGCGGTGCTGTGCTGGGTGCCGCTGACCCTGGTGGTGCTCGGGCTGATGGTGCTGCTCGGACAGGCCGGCTGAGTGCACCCGTACAGGTACGGTCGGGCCATGAAGCTCAAGGGGCAGCGTCACCTCTACGCCCTCGACCTCGGCGCGGCCCTGGCTCTGACAGCCATGTACGTCGGCTTCGCCCGGTTGACCGCCGACGACGGCCAGCCCGCCTACACAGGTCCTGCCTGGCTGGGCTTTCTGATCGCCGCCGCGGTCGGCCTGCCGATCGCCGTACGCCGCCGTTGGCCGCTCCCGGTGCTGGGGACCGTACTCGCTGCTCTGACTGCGGCGTCGCTCCTCGACATCCCTCGCGAGCCGCACATCGCCGCCGGTCTGGCGGCATACCTCGTCGGGCTGGCCGAGCCCGTCCGCCGGTCCGTGCTCGCGCTCGCGGTGACGCTGCCGGTGGCGTGTGGCACTGTCTACCTCTGCCAGGCGGTGGTCACTCCCGCTGAGGACAGGCAGGGTGCCGCAGGCGTGGCCGCGCTGGTACTGGTGGTGATCGGCGGGGCCTGGGGCGCGGGATTCGCCGTGCGTGGTCGGCGGGTCGAATCCGGGCGGGAAGAGCAGCGCCGGGCGGAGCGCGCGCTGGACGAGGAGCGCCTGCGGATCGCCCGGGAGCTGCACGACATCGTCTCGCACAACCTCAGCCTGATCGCCGTCAAGGCGGGTATTGCCGGGCATGTGGCGGAGGCCGACCCGCAGGAGGCGCGGGCCGCGCTCAAGGTCATCGAGGAGACAAGCCGTTCCGCACTGGCCGAGATGCGGCGCACGCTCGGCGTACTGCGCACCGAAGGCGCACCCCTGGGGCCTGTGCCGGACCTCGACCGCCTCGGCTCGCTCGCTGCGGAGACGAACCGGGCAGGGGTGGACGTCGACTTGACGGTGCGCGGCACGCAGAGCCTGGCCGAGGGGACACAGCTGACCATCTACCGGATTGTCCAGGAGGCCCTCACCAACGCTGTCCGGCACGCTGCTCCCACCCGCTGCCGGGTCACGGTCGAGGCGGACACGTGCGAGATCCGCATCGATGTCGAGGATGAGGGACCACCGCCCGGATGCCCACCGGCCAGCCGTCCACTGCCAGGTGGACACGGTCTCCTGGGGATGCGGGAGAGGGCGATGATGTACGGCGGCAGCTTCGAGGCGGGGCCCCGGCAGGAGGGCGGCTTCGCGGTGTCGGTCCGGCTGCCCGCCGAAGGGAAGCAACAAGCATGATTGACGAGCCACAGGTCCGGGTGCTGATCGCCGACGACCAGGCAATGGTGCGCGGCAGCTTCCGCACCCTTGTCGACCACACGCCCGGCATGACCGCCGCGGGTGAGGCAGCAGACGGCATGGAGGCCGTCGAACTCGCCCGCCGCGAACGACCGGACGTCGTGCTGATGGACGTACGCATGCCGAACCTGGACGGCATTGAGGCGACCCGGCAGATCTGCTCGGACCCGGCCCTGTCCGGCGTTCGCGTCCTCATCCTCACCACCTTCGACTTGGACGAGTACGTCTACGCCGCCCTGCGCGCCGGCGCCGCGGGCTTTCTGCTGAAGGACACCCCGCCGACCGAGGTCCTCACCGCCATCGGCGTGGTCGCCGCAGGCGAGGCACTGCTCGCTCCCTCTGTGACCCGCCGCCTGATCGGGGAGTTCGCCCGCCGCCCAGAGCCGACCCGACCGCCGAGCCGATCGCTGGACGCGATCACCAACCGTGAGCTGGAGGTTCTCGGACTGATCGCCCGCGGCCTGTCCAACACAGAGATCACCCAACACCTCCACCTGAGCCCGGCCACGGTCAAGACCCACATCGGTCGCCTCCTCGCCAAACTGCACGCACGCGACCGCGCCCAGCTTGTGATCGTCGCCTACGAGACCGGGCTCGTAGGCGACCGTCGGCGTGGGGTGTGACTGTGATGGCGTGATTGTCCGGCGGCACTTGGCGTCGTCGGTGGTGCCGAGGCGGAGCTCGGACGCCGGAGGTCCCGGGGCGCCTGGCCAGGGCGAGCGACTCCTGGCCCCGCACGGCGTACCGGACCGCACCGGCCCCGCCACGGGGCCCCTGACCTCGGTGCCGACTCCGTGAAGTCAGGCTGTCGGATTCCGTGAGGTCCGGCTGTCCGACTCCGTGCGGTCCGGGTCCCGCAGTGGACTCCTCGCGCCGTCGGCCCCGGCGCCCCGGCCCGTTCAGGGCACCAGCACCACCCTCCCGAACACCCGCCCCTCGTCCATCCCCCGATGGGCCCGCGCCGCCTGGTCCAGCGGCAGCACCTCGTGCACGACTGTGCGCAGGTCCCCGCGTGCGGCGTCGGCGAACTGGGCCGAGCGTGCCGCCTGCTTGGCCGCGACGGGCACCGTGTCGAGGCTCAACGTGGCGTACGTGACCGAGCTGCGGAAGGCGGCGAGCAGGCGGGTGCCGAAGTCGGGCGGCGGGAACCCGGCGATGAGGCCGACGGCCATGAAGCGGCCGTTGGCGTTCAACTTGTCCACGAAGAGGGGGAGGTGGGCGCCCGCCGCCAGATCGATCACCACGTCATAGCCCTTGGGCGCGTCGGAGCCACCCTCGCCCTCGCGGTCGAGGACGTGCGTCGCGCCCAGCTCCCGCAGGCGCGCCCCGCGCTCCGGCGACGAGGTGGTGACGGCCACCGCGCCCGCCCCGCCCCGGGCGGCGAGCTGGACGGCGGTGATCCCGATGCTGCCCGCCGCGCCGCGCACGAGGACCGTCTCGCCGGGCGTGAACCCGGCGCGCTCCAGGGCGAAGTGGGCGACGAGGCCGGAGTTGCCGAGCGTCACCGCGTCGACGCCGCTCAGGCCGTCGGGCAGCTCGACCACCTCGTCGACGTCGGCGACAGCCTGCTCGGCGTACCCGCCGGACAGGCCGGTGAACGCCCACACGCGCCGCCCCAGCCACGAGTCGTCCACGCCCTCTCCCAGCGAGGTCACGCGCCCCGTGACCTCGCTGCCGAGGAGATGGCCCTCCCGGAAGCCGAAGTCGCCGAGCGTTCCCCGGCGGATCACGGCGTCCACGCCGCCGACCCCGACCGCCTCGACGGCGACCCGCACCTGCCCCGGAGCCGGATCCGGCACGGGCAGATCGACCACCTCAAGACCGTCGGCGGTCCCGAACTCCTTGATCACGACGGCTTTCATCCCAGCTCCCAGGGGTCGGTGAAGGCACGGATACGGGGCCACCACGCGGGTGGTGCCACCGCCTTCGGAACGTAACGGACGCCCCCGTCCGTTCAGCCGAAGTGAGACGCCATGACTGACCGTTTGACTCGCTCCGACGCCCGGGACAACCGGGCCCGCATCCTGGACGCCGCCCGCGTCGTGTTCAGCGAGGACGGCCTGGGCGCACCCATGCGCGTGGTCGCCCGGCACGCGGGCGTGGGCCCCGCCACGCTCTACCGGCACTTCCCGACCAAGCGGGACCTGATCATCGAGACCTACGCCGAGCAGCGGCGCGTCTGCCACGCGATCGTCCGGGACGCCCTCGCGGACCCGGACGCGTGGCGCGGATTCCAGTACCTGATCCAGGAGATCTGCGAACTCCACGCCCGCAGCCGGGGGTTCGCCGACGCGTTCATGACGGCCTACCCCGAGGCCGACGACTTCGCCGCGGACCGGCAGCGGACGCTGCGCGCCGTCGCCGACCTGTCCCGCCGCGCCCAGGCCACCGGCCACCTGCGCCCCGGCTTCGTCGTCGACGACCTGATGCTGCTGCTGATGGCCCACCAGGGCATCCAGCACGCCCCGCCCGCCACCCGCCTCACAGCCTCCCGCCGCTTCGCCACCTACATGATCGACGCCTTCCGTGCCCACCCCGAGACGCAAGCCCCCACCCCCCTGCCTCCGCCTCCGCGCCTGTGCCCCACGCACTCGCCCAGGGAAGATCCGGGATCCGTTGGACGGGCGGCGCTCCTCCAGGGCATGACCGTTGACGGTTCGTGAGGGTTCGACCGCGCCCCTTCGCCATTCTCAGTCGCAATCGCGCCAGTCACGTTGTGCCGCCTCTCGGGACGATGAACCCCCCCTGGTACGTGTGTTCGGCCGTGCCACGTGGGGTGGTTTCGGCTCACGTGCTGAGGGGGGCTTGTGCAGAGAATCGGGACGCGCAGATCACGTCTGCGCCTGTCGGCGGTGCTGATACCTGCGCTGTTGGCGGCGGTGGTCGCTCCGCTGGAGAGCGCTCAAGGGTCTGAGGAGCCGGAGCAGGAGGTCATGACGACCGTCGGGCCGGTCGGCGGCGAGCTGCCGGACCTCGACGAGTTGAGGAAGCCGGGAGCCGTTGAGCGTCTGCGCGCTTCTCAAGAGGAACGGTCGACGCAAGGGGCGTTGCCGCGGGAGACGGTCGGGCCGGCGCGGGAGGCGCTGCCGCGGGCCGGTGCGGACTCGGCGATGGAAGGGGAGGACGGGGCTGAGGCAAGGGGCAGGGGTGGCGTGTCGGCGGCAGCGGTTTCGTTGCCGGAGCCGGCGCACACGATGACTCCCCAGCAGTGCGCCGGTGGGCTGGCGGGCAAGAAGTTCTACATCAGGTCGCGGTTCGCGGTGTGTTCGGGCAACACGTTCAAGACGGTGTGGCTGCGCGGTGGTCGGCCGGTCGGCGCGAGTTCGTTCACGGTGCTGGCCATCGGGACGATTCCGAAGTACAGCCGCACGATGACTGTCGTCTACCACTTCACCAATTTCGTGGCGACGGGCGTGCACAATGCGCCGGGCATGCGGATCAGCACCAGTGCGAAGATCGCGAAGAGTTGGCCGGCTCGCGTGCGCTACAAGCACGGCGGGGTGGGCACGTCCATGCCGGTGAAACGGACCTGGGCCCAGCTTCTGAACGGCGGGAAGTTCAAGCACACGGTGTATGCGGCCGCGGGGCAGGGCAACGGTTCGGACGACAACATTTCCGCTGTCTATCAGCCCACCATCAAGGCGACTGCTCCGCCCGGGTGGGGGGAGGTGGACCCCGTCGGCGGTGACCTTTTCATGCTGCCGCCGCGCTGGGACAAGGCCAAGTATCTCCCGAACAGCGCGAAGGGCGCGGCGATATTCAGCGTGTCAACTGCGCTGAAGTACAGCACTGCGAGCAGCGCACCCGAAAAGGATGTGGCGAAGCACATCAAGCTGGCGTTCACGAACCCCGGCCGCACACAGCCGCCGTACAGCGGGAAGAAGCTGCCAGGGCGGAACGCGGGTGAACCGCTGACGCGCCTTTTCAAGGACAAGAATCGAATGAAAGAGAACTATAGAAAGTCGCGGTACAACTGCAAGAAGTATTTTGGCGACAATTACACCGAGGGTGGAAAGGGGGAGTGCGACGAGTTTCCCTTCAAAACCACCTATGAGGGGTCAGCTGCTTCAAAATATGATCACCGTGTGCACCCGAAGAATTTCAGCGTGAAAGCGCTGGACAAGAAGTCAAATAGGGCTGCGGGAACGCTACTCGGTCAGTACTACCAGAAGAACCGTTTGCTCGACGGTCTGGATGATGGGTTCTTGGTCAAGATCACGTCATAGCCGGTTCCAGGCCGGGGGCGGGTGCTGGGTCGCCCTCTCCCGGCCTGCAGTGTCAGGCCTGCGGCCAGAACTGCAGCAGATACTGCTCCACGCCTTCAACTGCCTCGTCCTGTGCCTGGACTTCGACGTCGGCTCGGCCTCGGCATACGGCCCGCACAGTCCAGCTACCTGCCCCGTCAGACAGGTGGATGGGGTCGAGCATCGGGCCGCTCGCGACGGCAGACGCGCGAAGTTGCCCCGATGTGCTGGTGATCTGAGCGAGGGCGGATTCTTCCCAGTCGCCAGTCGGCGCAGCAGGTTCCTGGTCCCAGACCTCGATCGTCATCGTCGCGGTGTGCGTGTGTCCTGCACTGGTGAAGTCCAGACGCCCGGTGCGTGCTTGCACGAAGGGCCCGGCTTCCCACCCGTCGGGGAAGAGAACGGGTACCTGACTGTCGTCCCAGTCCTCAAGGGCGAGGCCGTAGTAGTCGACTTCGACGGGCACTTCCTCGCGGCTGATCAACTCGGCCATGGAGTCAGCCTCCGGGTGGTCATCCTCAGGGATGGGGGACACGGTAGTGCATCCCCGCATCCCCGCATCCCCGCATCCCCGCATCGCGCGGTCGACGCGCTAGCGGTCCAGGTACGCGAGCACCGCGAGAACTCGGCGGTTCGCCGACTCCGTCGGCGGGAGTTGCAGCTTCAGGAAGATGTTGCCGACGTGCTTGGCCACCGCCTTCTCCGTGACGAAGAGGGCCTCCGCGATGCCCGCGTTGGACAGGCCCTGGGCCAGGCACTCCAGGACCTCGCGCTCGCGCGGGGTGAGGGAGTTCAGGGGCTCGTCCCGTGACTTGCCGGTGACGAGTTTGGACACCACCTCGGGGTCCATCGCCGTGCCGCCGGCCGCGACCCGCTCGATCGTCGCGATGAACTCGGCGCCGTCGGAGACGCGTTCCTTGAGGATGTAGCCGACACCCTCGGAGCCCGTGGCCAGCAACTCGTGGGCGTACAAAGGCTCGACGTACTGGGAGAGGAGCAGGACCGGAAGGCCGGGCACCTCCGTCCGGGCCGAGACCGCCGCGCGCAGGCCCTCGTCGCTGAACGACGGGGGGAGGCGGACGTCGACCACCGCGACGTCGGGGCGCAGGGACGTCAGCGCCTCGTGGAGGAGGGGGCCGGTGTCGACGGCGGCCAGGACCTCGTGGCCGAAGGCCTCAAGGAGGCGGGTGACCCCGTCCCTCAGAAGGAAGTGGTCTTCGGCGAGGACAACTCGCACGGCAGCTCCATCGTCATCTGGGTCGGGCCGCCCGGCGGACTGCTCACGGCGAGGACACCGTCGAAGTGGGCGAGACGCCGCTCGACACCGCGCAGTCCGGTTCCCGCGGACACGTCCGCGCCGCCCTGCCCGTCGTCCACGACGGACGCCCGCAGCGCCCCGGCCTCGTACCGCAGGTCGATCCAGCAGCGCTCGGCCCCGGAGTGCTTGGCCGCGTTCGTGAGGATCTCCGCCATCGCGAAGTACATCGCCGACTCGACGGGCGGTTCGGGGCGGGCGGGGAGGTCGATGACGACCTCGGTGCGCAGGGGGCTGATCATCGCGAGGGAGCGTACGGCATCGGCGAGACCGCGGTCCGCGAGGATCGGCGGGTGGATGCCCTTGACCAGGTCACGGAGTTCCTTGAGGGCCGCCGTGGAGGACTGGCGGGCCTCGACGAGGAGGTCGCGGACGGCGTCCGGGTTGGTCTCCAGGAGGTGCTCGGCGGCGTTCAGGGTCATGCCCATCGCCACGAGGCGTGCCTGCGCGCCGTCGTGCAGGTCCCGCTCGATGCGGCGGATCTCCGACATCTGGGTGTCCACGGCGTCCGACCGGGTCGTCTTCAGGTGCTCCACGCGGGCGGCGAGCAGCTCGGCCTCGCTGGGCGCGAGCAGCAGGTTCAGATAGCGGCCGTGCAGGCGCAGCGCGAACGGGGCCGCCCAGAACACCGACAGGGGAAGCAGCGCGGTGCCGAGCACGCCCGCCAGGGCCGCCGTCGCCGGGTCGCCGACCGGGATGAACAGGAACCACAGGCTGTCCCACTCGGCGGGCAGCTCCGTGCCCATCGCCGCCGTCCAGATCCCCCAGACGCCGGTGAGGGCCAGGGCCAGGGGGCCGAAGGCGATGGCACCGCCCACGAACGCGTGCACGTGCACCCAGCGCCAGTCCCGGTGCACCTGGTTGCCCTTGTCGAGCAACTGGGACCGCAGCGCCTTCGCCCGCTCCGCGCCGGACGCGGGCAGCTCCGGGTACACCGCGGGGATCTCGACGCCCGACCAGCGCGCCGCGTACGCCCGCTCCCTGTCCGCCAGGGCCCGCACCCTGCGCACCGTGCCCGGCAGGAGCTTCAGGCCCACCGGGCCGCGCAGCGTCGACCACACGACGCCGATCCACAGCGACAGGCACATCGCGCGGTGGGCCAGGAACCACAGGGTCAGGGAGCGGCGGAAGGCCTTGAGACCGCCCCGGGCCGCGTCGGTGTTCTGTCGTGTGCTCTTCATGTACGCATTATCGAAAGCCGCGTGGCCGGAAGGCAGTGGTAAAAACTCCCCTCTTCGGCGACGACTTCCGTGGCCACCACTTCCGTGGCGACGGCCCGGCGCCCGTCAGTCGCCGAGGACCTCGCGCAGCCAGGCCCGCTCGGCCCGGCTCGTGGCCCGCGCGATCGTGAGCATGCCCCTGCGGTACGTGTCCTCGGTGTCCTCGGCCGCCAGCGGGCGGTCCCCGTCGTGGAAGAAGCTCGCGGGCTCCTCCAGGAACGCGAGGCGGCGGCGCAGCACCGCGTGCTGGTCGGCGGTGCCGGGCAGGTGGGACAGGAACGCCAGGACCGTGAAGAACCGGCCGCCGTCGCTGATGTCCAGGTCGGTTGGTTCCCGCAGGCGGCGTACGAGGTCGGCGCGGCCCTCGTCCGTGAGGCTCAGGGTGTGGCGGCGGGCCGCCGAGGCACCCGGCTCGGTGCGGCGGGCCAGCAGCCCCGCCGCGACCAGGCGGTTGATCGCCGGGTAGAGGCTGCCGTCGCTGACCGGGCGGCTGTGGCCCGACAAGTGCGCGATCCGGCGCCGCAGTTCATAGCCGTGCAGGGGGCCGTCGGCCAGGAAACCCAGGATCGCGAGTTCGAGCATGGTGCTAGTCTCGCACATCGAATCGAGGTACCTCGGATCGAGGTATCGGAAGTGAGGGGTGTGGGCATGGGTGAGGGCGTGGGCATGGAGTACACCGAGGAATGGGTGACCGCGCGGGCGCGGGACGCCTACGCGCACGGCCGGGCCACCTTCGACATACGGGCCGAACGCACCGCGCTGCTGGTCATCGACATGCAGGACGAGTTCGTACGGCCGGGCTGGAGCCCCTACTGGGTGCCGGCCGCGACCCGCATGGTGCCCCGGCTGCACGGCCTCGTCGAGGCGTGCCGGGCCGCGGCCGTCCCCGTCGTCTGGACCATCTTCGACGACACCCACCTCGGCCTCGACCGGCCGCGCGCCCTCGCCGCACTCCCGCACGGCGACACCGGCTGGCGCCGCCCTGGCCCCGCCGAGGTGTGGGCCCCGCTGGGCCGCCGCCCCGACGAGCCCGTCATCCGCAAGCCGTCCTACGGCGCGTTCTACGACACCCCGCTCGACACGATGCTCCGCAACCTCGGCCGTGACACCGTCGTCGTCACGGGCACCCTCACCAACTACTGCTGCGGCACCACGGCCCGCCAGGCCTACGAACGCGGCTACCACGTCGTCTTCGGCGCGGACGTCACCGCGACCGACGACGAGTCCCGGCAGGAACCGGAACTCGCCGTGCTGCGGAAGGGGTTCGGGCTCGTCCTGACGGCCGAGGAGATCGCGGCCCGGCTGGCCGCCGGGGCCGCCGGGGCCGCCGGGGCAGTCGGCTCTGCCGGTGCTGCCGGTGCTGCCGGTGCCGCCCGTGCCGTCGCCCCGGGAACGCCCGCCTAGCCGAGGCGGGCCAGCCAGTCCCGTACCGCCGCGTTGAACTCCTGCGGCCGCTCCAGGTTCGGCAGGTGCGCCGCCCGCTCGATCACGCACAGCCGCGAGTCGGGCAGCGCCGCGTGCATCGCCTCCGCGTCCGCGACCGGCGTGTACGTGTCGTCCCGGCCCACGACCACCAGGGCCGGGACGGTGACGTCCGGCAGCACCGGCCGGTAGTCGGGGCGCTCGGCGCGGGCGCGCAGGGCGGCCGCCGCGCCCTCCGGCGGGGCCGCCAGCATCATGCGGAGCACATGCGCGGCGGCCTCCTCGTTGTACGGCGCCGCCATCTTGTGCAGCACCTCCTCCGCGTACCCCTTCATGCCCTCGGCGAGCAGCCGCTCCGCCGTCTCCCGGCGGAACGCCTTCCCCGCCTCCGTGTCCGTAGCCGGGGACGTGTCGGCGAGCAGCACCCCCGCTATCCGCTCCGGGAAGCGGGCGTAGGCGTCCATCACGATCTGGCCGCCCATCGACACCCCGCCGAGCGCGCAGCGCGCCACGCCCAGGTGGTCCAGGAGGGACAGGAGGTCGTGGGCGAAGTCGCCGAAGTCGGTGACGGGGGCGTTGGCTTCACCCGAGGAGGCGGCGGCGGAGGCCCCGTAGCCGCGCAGGTCGAAGGTGATCACGCGGCGCGTGCCGGAGAGGGCGGCGACCTGCGGGTCCCAGAGGGAGCGGTCGAAGGGGTGGCCGTGGACCAGGACCAGGGGGATGTCCTGGCCCGGGTGGCCGCCGCGATCCCCGCGATCCCCGCGATCGCCGTGGCCGCCGTGGTCGTCGTACGCGAGGCGGATTCCGTTGCTGAGCTGGGTCGTTGGCATGGGGTCAGGCTAGGTCCACGCCCGGGCGGGCGAGGAGGTCGCGGAGGGCCGCCGTGACCTCCTTCGGGGCCTCCTCCGCCATGAAGTGGCCGCACGACACCGTCCGGTGCGTGAGGTCCGGGGCCCACCTGCGCCACAGGCCCGCCGCGTCGAAGCCGAGCGCCGCGCCCCAGTCCTGCTGGAGAACCGTGACCGGCATCCGCAGCGCGTTGCCCGCGAGGCGGTCCGCCGTGTCGTGCTCGACGTCCGCGAACGCCGACGCGCGGACGTCCGCCACGATCGACGGGACCGCCTCGCGGCACGCCCGCAGATACGCCGCCCGCACGTCCGGCGGCACGGCGCACGGCGAGGCCGACCACACGTCCAGGAAGTGGCCGAAGAACGCGTCCGGGTCCGCCGAGATCATCCGCTCCGGGAGGCCCGGCGGCTGCGCCATCAAGTACAGGTGGAAGCCGATCGCGGCGGACGTGCCGCGCATGACGTCCCACATGTCCAGCGTCGGCAGGACGTCGAGGGACGCCAGGTGCGTGACCGCGTCCGGATGGTCGAGACCCGCCCGGATCGCCACCAGCGCGCCCCGGTCGTGGCCCGCGAGCGCGAACCGCTCGTGCCCGAGGGCCCGGGCCAGCGCGACCACGTCCGCCGCCATCGTCCGCTTGGCGTACGCCTGGCCGTCCGCCGCCTCCGCCGGTTTGTCGCTGGCGCCGTAGCCGCGCAGGTCCGGGCAGATCACGTGGTGGTCCGCCGCCAGGTCCGTGGCCACGTGGCGCCACATGAGGTGGGTCTGCGGGAAGCCGTGCAGGAGGACCACGGGGGTGCGGGCCGGATCGCCTCCGACGGCGGCGTTCAGGTGGACGCCGTCGTCGCTCACCGGGATCCGGTCGTAGCTGAAGCCGTCGATGCGGGGCTCGGTACGGGAATCGTCCTGAGCCACGGGTGTCCGGGGTGTCCGGGGTGTCTGGGGTGTCATGCGTTCAGCCTGCGCGGCCCGGATCAGCAACCGATCAGCAGCGGGTCCATGCAGGTGACGGGCGGTACGTTGAAGGGGTGCCGCAGGAGGAGAGCGCCGGGCCGGGGGCCGGTGACGTGACGTTCCAGGTCCTCGGGGCCCTCGCCGCCCGGGACGCGGACGGGCGCTCCCTCGACCTGAAGGGGCCCCGGCATCGGGCCGTCCTCGCCCGGCTCCTCGTCGCCCGGCGGCGGACCGTTCCCGTGGACTGGATGGTCGACGACTTCTGGGAGGAGCCGCCGCCCCGGGCCGTCGGGGCGATCCGGACGTTCGTCGGGGATCTGCGGAAGGTGCTCGAACCCGGACGGGCCCGGCGGGCGCCCGCACGGCTGCTCGTGACGTCCGGGCCCGGCTACGCGCTGCTCGCGGGGAGCGGGGCGGTGGACGCCTGGCGGTTCGAGGGGGCTGTGGGGGAGGCGGCAGGACTTCTGGCCGACGGGGGCGCCGGAGCGGCCCTGGAACTGCTCGACGAGGCGCTTTCGAGCTGGCGGGGGCCCGCCTACGCCGAGTGGGCCACCGAGGAGTGGGCCCGGGGGGAGGCCCGGCGGCTGGAAGGGCTGCGGCTGCTCGCCGTGGAGCGGCGGGCTTCCGCCGCGCTCGCCCTGGGGAGGGCGGGCGAGGCCGTCCTCGACCTGGAGGCGCATGTCGAGGGGCATCCGTGGCGGGAGGAGGCCTGGGAACTGCTCGCCGTCGCCCTGTTCCGGGCGGGCAGGCAGGGGGACGCCCTGGGGGTGCTGCGGAGGGCCCGGGAGCGGCTGGCCGGAGAGCTGGGGGTGGACCCGGGGGAAGGGTTGCGGAGGCTGGAGGGGGAGATTCTGGCTCAGCGGGGCGGTGGGGGTGCCCTCGGGGCGGGAGCCGTCGTCATGGCGCCGTCGGACCGGGCTCTGCCCGCAGCGGGCGGCGGCATGAGCGACGGAGCCGGGGCCGGAGCGATGGCCGGGGACGACGCCGAGGGCGGGGACGCTTCCGCTCGGCGCGGGAGCGGGCTTGTCGGGCGTGGGCCCGAGTTGGGTGATCTGGAGGACGCCGCTCGGGGTGTGGTGCGGGAGGGGCGGCTCGGGCTTGCGCTGGTCTCCGGGGACGCCGGGGTGGGGAAGACCGCTCTCGTCCGGGAGTTGGAGGGACGGCTGGTGGGGGAAGGGTGGGTGGCCGCTTGGGGGCGGGCCTCGGAGCAGGGCGGGGTCCCTGCCGGGTGGCCTTGGGTCGAGGTGTTGGGGGAGTTGGGGATTTCCGAGGGGGCCGTCACGGTCGGGAGTGCGGGTGCGGGTGCGGGTGCGGGTGCCGGTGCGGGCGAGGGTGAGGGCGAGGACGCGGGCTCGGGTGGGGGTGGCGGTGGGGCGTTCGCTGGTGGGGATAGGTTCCGGTGGTATCGGGGGGTGGGGGAGCTGATCTCGGGGGTGGCCGATCGGGGGCGGCCCCTGCTGCTCGTACTCGATGATCTGCACTGGGCCGACACCGGGACGTCGGAGCTGCTCGCCTCGCTGGTGGAGCGGCCGCTGGAGCGGGCCGTGCTGGTCGTGGGGACGTACCGGGCCGGTGAAGTCTCCGACGCCGTAAGGGATTTGCTGGGGCGGGTGGCGCGGGCCGAGCCCGTGCGGGTGCGGGTCGGGGCGTTGGACGAGGCCGCTGTGGGGGACCTCGCGCGGGCCGTCGCGCCGCGTCCCCTCGACGCCGCCACCGTCCGCGCCGTGCACCGCCGCAGCGGCGGCAACCCCTTCTTCGTACGCGAGATCGTCCGCCTGTACGCGACCGAAGGGGCCGCCGCGCTCTTCCAAGTCCCCGAGGGCGTACGGGACATCGTGCGGCGCAGGCTCGGCACGCTGCCCGCCGGGGCCCGCGCGGTGCTGCTGCGCGCCGCGCTGATCGGCCCCGTCGTCGACCTGGAGGTGCTGAGCGCGCTCACCGGGGACGAGGAGGCCGTGCTGGAGGGGGTCGAGGCCGGGGTGGGGGCGGGGTTTCTTGTCGGGGGAGCGGTGGCAGGGCAGGGGGAGGGAGTTGGAGGGCAGGGAGGGCGAGGGCGCGGAGAGGCAGGGCGAGGGGAGGCAGGGCAAGGGGAGGCAGGGCGAGTAGAGGGCGGGGGAGGCGAGGGCGAGCGGGTCGAGTTCGCGCACGCGCTGGTGCGGGAGACCCTGTACCGGGATCTGTCCGCGCCCCGCCGCGCCCGGCTGCACACCGCCGTCGCGGAGCTGCTCGAACGCCTGCGGCCCGACTCCGTCGAAGCCATCGCCCACCACTACCTCAGCGCAGGCACCCGCGCGGTCGCGGCCCGCGCAGCCGACTTCGCCGCTCGGGCGGCCCGGCGAGCGGAGGCCGCGTTCGCGCCGCATGAGGCGGTGCGGCTGTGGCGGGGGGCGCTGGAGGCGCACGACCGGAGTGGGGCTGGTGGTGGGGGGTTGGTCGCCGGCCGGGGGGTGTCCGGCAGCCGGGGTGCGCCCGGTGATCGGGGTGCGCCCGGGGGGCGAGGGGTGCCCGGAGGCCGGGAGCGGTCGGTCGAGTCGGTCGAGTCGGCCGGGGGTCGGGAGGCGTGCGGCGACCGTGGGACGGCAGGGGAGTCGGCCGGAGGGCTGGGGGCGGTCGGGGGTCGGGGGCGGTCGGTCGAGGCGGCCGGGGACCGGGTGCGGCTCGGGATCGTCATGGGGCTCGTCCGGAACCTCGCGGTCACCGGCGCACTCGCCGAGGCCCGCCGGTACCGCGCCGAGGCCCTGCTCGCCGCCGAGGCCACCGGCGACCCCGAGCTGACCGCCCGCGTCATCGGCGCGTTCGACGTACCGGGCATCTGGGCCCGCAACGACGACGAAGCCCTCTCCCGCCGCATCGTCGCCGCCGCCCTGCGCACCCTCGACGCCCTCCCGGACGACGGGAGCGTGGGCCGCCGCGCCACCCGGAGCCGACTGCTCAGCACCGTCGGCATGGAGACGCGGGGAGCCCGGACGGAACGCGGCGCCGAGGCGGCGCGGGAGGCGGAGAGGCTGGCGCGGGCGGTGGGGGAGGCCAGGGCTGCCCAGGTTGCTGGGACGGCCGGGGTGGCCGGGGTGGCCGGGGTTGCTGGGACGGCCAGGGGGGCCGGGGGTGCTGGGACGGTCAGGGTGGCCGGGGTTGCTGGGACGGCCAGGGTGGCCGGGGTTGCTGGGACGGCCGGGGTTGCTGGGACGTTCGGGGTGTCCGGGACGGCCGGGACGGTCGGCGCCGACGTCGGGGAGGGCGACACGGCAGCGGGAGCAGGCCGGGCGGCGGAGGTCGTCCCGAGCGGCGAAGCCGAGGCCGCCGCGCTTCTCGCCTTCGCCCTCAACGCCCGCTACCTCCACACCTACCACCGCCCCGGACTCGCCCCCGAACGCCTCCTCATCGGCGAGGAGTTGACCACCCTCGCCGCCCGCCACGGTCTCGCCGCCTTCGAAGTGCTCGGCCATCTGATGCTGCTCCAGGCCCACTCCGCCCTCGCGGAATTCGACCGCGCCGACAGCCACGCCGCCGCCGTCGACCGGCTCGCCGAACGGCACGGGCTGCCCCTCGCGGGGGTGTTCACCGAGTGGTACGCGGCGCTGCGTGCCGCCGTCGCCGGGCGAGCGGCGGAGGCGGAGGCCGGGTGCCGGGCCGCTGCGGCGCGGATGAGGGGTGGGGGGATGAGCGGGATGGAGAAGGCGGAAGGGACGGGCAGCGGTGGTGGGCTGTTGGAGCTGGCGCTGCGGTGCCTACGGGTGCAGAGCGGGGGCGAGGACGCTGTGGCCGCCGGAGCTGCCGGACCCGCCGGAGCTGCCGGAGCTGCCGGAGCTGCCGGACCCGCCGGACCCGCCGGACCCGCCGGGGATGCCGGAGCCCCCGGCGCTGCCGAGCACGGCCCGGTGTCCGGGACTGCCGAGGTCGGCGCCGAACCGGGCCACCCCGGCGCCGGAGCCGCCCGCCTCCCCCACGACCAACTCCTGGAAGCCCGCCTCTGCCTCCGCGCCCGCGCCGCCCTCCGCTCCGGCTCCGCCTCCCCCGGCCTCCTCGACGCCCTCTACCGCGAACTCCTTCCCGCCTGCGGCGAATTGGCCGGAGCCGGGAGCGGCGTGCTCACCCTCGAACCCGTCGCCCTGTACGCGGGTGACCTGGCCGCCGCCCTCGGGCGGCCCGGAGCCGCCGCCCGGCACCACCGGCAGGCGCGCGCCCTCGCCGAACGCGCCGGGGCACCCCACTGGCGCGCCGCCGCCGATGCGAGGATGCGCCGGTGACCGATACCGATACCGCTGCCGCCACCGAAGAGACGAGCACGGCCAGTCCGGCCGACACGACCACGGCCACGTCTACGGCCACGGCCACGGCCACGGAGTACATACGCTTCGAGTCCCCCGTCCGCCACGAACGCGGGCTCCACCCCGGCGTCTTCTTCCTGGTGAACACCCTTGCCCGCGAAGGCAGACTCACCCCGGGGCAACGGGCCTTCTGGCGCGCCGGCAACGACTGGTTCGACGCCGCGTACACCACGCCCTCCGCCGCCTACGACCGTGACGCGAACCCCGGCGCCGTCGCCTGGTTCAAGTCGACCGCCACCCACCTCATCGAGCGCGTCCCCGGTTACCTCGACATCCTCGCCGCCCACGGCGTCCCCTGCCGCACCGTCCGCTCGACGGACCCCGGCCGCGTCGTCTACGAGGACGACGTGCAGGTCGTCGTCGTACCGTACGAGGCCGCGTAGCCCGCAGCGCGCGCAGCCGTGAACCGGAAGAACCAGAACGTCCCCCCTCCGCGCACACGCGCGAACGGGGGGACGCTCCTGCCGCTGATCGCCTTCTGGGGGAGTCGGCCGATCAGAAGTCTCATGCGGCGCGGAAGGCGCGGAAGGCTCAGAAGTTGTAGGGCTTCGCCGTGTTCCAGTTCGTCACGTCCGCCGTCGACCACGTGAACTCCGACGGGACGCCCTTCGCGTCGAACGCCTCCTGGTCGACGCCGGGGCCGGTGTCGCCGGTGTGGTCCTGCATGGCGATGCTGAGCTCGGACGAGGTGTGGGTCTTCGCGCTGTCGGTGAAGAGGTTCACGGCCGCGTAGACCTTGCCGCCGGGCTTCAGGGTGAGGGCCTTGCCGCCGCCGGGGTTGTCCTTGGTGGAGTGCGGCAGGACGTTGGCGGTGTCGCCGAGCATCACGGACGGGAACGACGTGACGTAGCACGGCTTGGAGTCCGCGTTCGTGGCGGTGATGAGCAGGTGCTCGCCGCGCTGCTTCGCGAAGCGGTGCACCACGGAGTACGAGATCTCCTGGCCGTCGCAAGCCCTGACCCCGGCGGCGGAGGCCTTGGCGCCCTGGCCCGCACCGGACGACCCGTTGCCCTTGCTCGCGCTGACCGTCGCGCCCTCGGACGAGCCCGAACCCGAACCCGAGCCCTTCGCCGCGTCGACGGTCGCGCCCTCGGACGAGCCGGACCCGCCGTCGGCCTTGTCCGACACGACGGCGCTGTCGCGCTTCGCGCCGCCCTTCGCGTCGTTGCCGCCGTCCGAGCTGCCGCAGGCGGTCAGGGTCGCCAGGGCGAGTGCGGCGGTGGTGGCGGCGAGTGCGGCGGTGCGGATCCGGGACGTACGCATGATGGGGCTCCCCCTGGGGTGGTGCGGTCTTGGCGGTCGTTCCCGCCGTTGACACCAGACTGGGCCCGGCCGCTGTCGTTCCGCTTACGCGCCGCTGTCGTCCCGCTCACGTCCTCGCGGGGCGCCGTCACCAGGCGCTACGGGCCACGACCAGGTCGGCTGCTGTCCGGGGCAGCCCGCTTCCGCGTCAGCGGACGTGTCCGCCCCGGCAGCCGCCTCAGCCCGCTTCCGTCCCCGCCGCCAGCCTCCGCACCGCCGCCTCGTGCCGCTCCCGGAACCCGTCCTCCGCCGACACCCGCACCAGCGCCTCCAGCGCCCGCACCGCGCCCTCGTCGAAGCCGCTCGACTCGGCCTCGCGCGCCGCCCGGTCCAGGCGGCGGATGCCCTCCGGCTCGTCGCCGAGGCCGATCAGGGCCTCGCCGGTGGCCAGGACGAGGAGGACGCGGGCCGCGCTCGGGGCGGCCGACGCGGAGGTGAGGGCGAGGGCCGCGTTCGCCGTGTCCAGGGCCGACTTCCAGTCGCGGGCGGCCAGTTGGTGGCGGGCCAGATGGTGCAGGGCGAGGCGTTCGGTGTTGCCGTCACCGGCCGCACGGGCCAGCTCCGCCGCCCGTACGCAGCCGTGGGCCGCCTCGTCCGTGCCGCCGCGGGCCGCCTGCGCGAGGGACAGGTTGACCAGCGCCGTCGCCTCGCCGCGCGGGTCGCCCGCCTGTGCCGCGAGGGGCGGTGCCGCCTCCAGGCAGGCCAGCGCCTCGGCCGTGCGGCCCTCCTCCGTGAGGACCCAGCCGAGCAGCGCGAGGACCCGCGCCTGCGCGTACGGATCGGCGGCGGCGCGGGCCGCGCGCAGGCCCGTCTCCAGGAGCGGCACCCAGCCGTCCCGCACCCGCCACACCACCAGCGGCCACAGGGCGAGCACGATCCGCCAGGTCCGGTCGTGCAGCCCGGCCGCGTCGGCCGCGCCCGCCGCCAGCGTCAGGTCCTCGCGCTCGGCCGCGTACCAGTCCATCGCGGCGGCCCGGTCCGCGAACTCCCGTACCGCGCGCGGCTCCCGGAACCCGGCGGGCGGCGCGAAGCACGGCTCGTCGCTCGGCTCGGCCGCGTGGGCCGCCGCGAGGGCGGTGGCGACGCAGTGGTCCAGGACGCGCGGCAGCGCCTCGGCGTCGGCGTCGAGACCGCGGGCGTAGAGCCGGACGAGGTCGTGCAGGGTCCAGCGGTCCGGCGCCGTCCGGGTCAGGAGGTGCGCGGTGGTCATCCGCTCCAGGGCCGCCTCGGCGGTGTCCGGGTCCGTGCCCGCGAGGGCCGCCGCCGCGTACCGGTCCACGTGCGTGCCCGGGTGGCGGCCGAGCTGCGCGAAGTGGTGCCCCACGGCCTCGGGGAGCTGCCGCAGCGTCAGCCGCAGCGCCGCCCGTACGCCGGTGTCCTCCACGTCGAGCAGCACCGAACGCCGCGACTCGTCGGACAGTTCGGTGGCCATCGCGGCCAGCGTCCACTCCGGGCGGTCCGCGAGCCGCGCCGCCACCACCCGCAGCGCCAGCGGCAGCCCGCCGCACAGCTCCGCCAGGCGCCGCGCCGCCACCGGCTCCGCGAGCACCCGCTCCTGGCCGAGCACCCCGGCGAGCAGCGCCGTGCCGTCGTCCGGTTCGAGGACGTCCACGGGCAGCGGCCGGGCCGCGTCGCTCGCGATCAGGCCGCGCAGCCGGTTCCGGCTCGTGACGACGGTGACGCACCGGGGCCCGCCCGGCAACAGCGGTCTGACCTGCTCGGACTCTCGTACGTTGTCGAGTACGACGAGGAGTTGGCGGTCGGCCGCGAGGGAACGGAACAGCGCCGCCGCGCTGTTCGCCGACTCCGGTATCCGGCGCGGCGGCACGCCGAGCGCCAGCAGGAACTCACGCAGTACGTCGAGGACGGACGGCTCGCCCGTGTCCGCGAAGCCGCGCAGGTCGGCGTAGAGACGGCCGTCGGGGAATACCGCGCGGTTGCGGTGCGCCCACTGCACGACGACCGCGGTCTTGCCCACGCCCGCGGGTCCCGTGACCAGACAGACCGGGGCCTCGCCCGCCGCCGCCCGGGAGAGGGCGGTGAACTCGGCGGAGCGGCCGTGGAAGCCGCGGGGGGAGCGGGGGAGGAGGTCTATGGGGGTGTGGGTGTGGGTGGGTGTGGGGGTGGGGGGTGGCTGGTGTTGCTGGACCGGCGGCCGGGTGGTGGTGAGGGGTGCCGACGGCCGGGTCCCCGTCTGGGGCGCCGAACGGGGCGCCGACGGGGGAGTGCCCGCCGCTGCGCCCGCCGGTGCGCCCGCCGCTGCGCCCGCCGCTGCGCCCGTCGGTGCGCTCGACGGTGACCCCGGCCGCGAGTCCGGGTACGCCCTCGGCTGCGAGCCCGGCCGCGAGTCCGGGTACGCCCTCGGCTGCGAGCCCGGCCGCGCCCCCGTCCGACCCCCCGGCGGAGCCGCCTCCTCCTCCCCGCGCAGCGCGAGCGCGTACGCGTCGGCCAGCTCCGGGCCCGGGTCCAGGCCCAGTTCGTCGGCGAGGAGGCGGCGGGCGCGGTGGAAGCAGTCCAGGGCCTCCGAGCGGCGACCGGCCCGCCGCAACGCGGTCACCAGGGCCGCCGACAGGGACTCCCGCAGCGGATGGGCGGTGGCCTCGGCGCGCAGCAGGGCCGCGGCGCGCGCGTGCTCGCCGACCTGCCCGTACCCGGCGGCGAGCCGCTCCACGGACGCCAGCCGGGTCTCCTCCAGGGCCTGCGCCGCCGCCTGGAGGGACGGGCTCGGGTGCACCCCGGTCAGCGCGGGGCCCTGCCACAGGGCGAGGGCCTCCTCGTACATCGCCACCGCGTCGGCGACCGCGCGCTGCCCGCGGGCCAGCGACACCAGTTCCTCGAAGCGGTGGGAGTCGATCAGGGTCTCGGGCATCCGCAGCAGGTACGCCGTGCCCTGGGTGACCAGCTCCACGCCGTACATCTCCGCGTCGGCCGCGACCAGCAGGGTGCGCAGCCGCGACACATGGCCCTGAATGACGCCGCGGGCGCGTGCCGGTGGCTCGTCGTCCCACAGGGCCTCGGTCAACCGTTGGACGGAGACGGGGTAATTGGGGCGCAGCAGAAGGGTGGCGAGCAGGCTGCGGCGCTTCGCCGGACCCAGCGGCAGCTCACCGGCCTCGGTGGCGACGGACACCGCTCCGAGCAGCCGGAACTCCACTGGTGCGATCCCTCCTGGCGGAAAAGATCCCAGGATAACCGGCCGGTAATGAGGGGGTGGACGGCCGTCGGTCACGGTCCCGGCCACGGCCCGCGGGCGCGGCCCACGCCGGGTGCGGGGAGTTGTGTGATTCCTGTCAGGGCGTTCCCGGGACGGTCGTGGACCGGGGAGGTCCACTTATGCTCGGGCGCATGTGCGCTTTTGTCCTGGTCGCGGAGGACGACGAGAAACAGGCCGACCTGATCCGCCGCTATCTGGAGCGCGAGGGGCACACGGTCGGCGTCGTCCACGACGGCCGGGCCGCGCTCGAACAGGTCCGGCGGCACGCCCCCGACCTGCTCATCCTCGACGTGATGATGCCGGAGGTCGACGGCCTCGGCGTGACCCGCGTGCTGCGCGCGGGGCCCCGGCCCGGGGAGCACCCGGGGCTCGGCGCGGCCCCCGGCGCCAGCACGCTGCCCATCCTCATGCTCACCGCCCGCTCCACCGAGGACGACCTGCTGCTCGGCCTCGACCTGGGCGCCGACGACTACCTCACCAAGCCCTACAGCCCCCGCGAGCTGATGGCCCGCGTCCGCACCCTGCTGCGACGCGCCGGGGGCACCGCCCATCTGCCGCCGCCCGACCCGGACGCCCGGGTGCTGCGGGCCGGGGGCCTCGTCGTGGACGAGCGGCGGCACGAGGTGACCGTGGACGAGCGCCGCGTCGAGTGCACGCCCGGCGAGTTCGAACTCCTCGCCGCGATGGCCGCCGAACCGGAGCGGGTGTTCACGCGGCCGCAGCTCCTTGACCGCATCCACGGCTCCTCGGGGTACATATCCGCGCGGACCGTCGACGTCCACGTACTGAATCTGCGCAAGAAGATCGAGGCGAATCCGCGGTCGCCGCGGCGGCTGGTGACGGTGTTCGGGGTCGGGTACAAGCTCGTCGCGTATGACGGGGCCGCTTCCGGCGGGGCCGTGGCCGAGGGGCATGACGGGGCGGCGGCCCGCCATGAGGCGTAAGCGGGGGGCCGACTCCGGCGGTGGCCCCGGACCCGGTGGCTCCGGACCCGGTGGCGCGGCCCGCACGCGCGTCCCCGTACGCAAGAGCCTGCTCACCCGGCTGCTCGCCGTCTCCGTCCTCGTCTCCGTCATGTCGATCGCCGCCACCGCGTGGCTCGCCGCGCAGACCACCTCCGGCGCGATCCGGCAGGAGCAGGGGCAGGTCCTCGCCGACGACGCCCGGATCTACGACAAGCTCCTCGGCCTCGCCGCGACCCGCCCCAACTGGCGCGACGCCGACCGCACGGTCCGCCGCCTCGCCGCCGACACCGGCCGCCGCATCGCGCTCACCACCGAGAACCGCAAGGTCATCGCCGACTCCGCCGGGCCCGGCGGCGAGCGCGGCGCGCGGCTCCCCGCACGTGCCTCCGCCGTCGTGGACCCGCTCGCCGTCGACTCGACGCTGGCGGCGGGGCGCAAGGAGGAGGTGTCGGGCACCGGCACCGGCGCCACCCCCGCACCCGACCCCGGGCTCGCCCCCGGCGAGTCACCGAAGCAGGACGCGCGGGCGCCCGAAGCCGACGGCGGCCTCGTCGGCGGGACCGGCGTCGACACCGGCGGCGGGCTCGGCACCGGCAGCGGCCTCGGCACCGGCGCGGGCCTCGGCACCGGGACCGGCGCCGTCGACCGCATCGACCCGCGTGCCGTCGGCCCCTTCCGGCTGCCCGCCGGTGAGCGCCGCACGCTGCGCGCCATCGCCGACAAGAACATGGCCTGCCTGCGGGACCAGGGCGTCGACGCCAAGCTCGTCATCGGGCCGAGCGGGCGCCCGCAGGTCCAAGTGCCCGAGGACGCCGACAGCCGCATCTCGGAGTACAGGTGCGGCCCCCAGGGCCTGATCAACATCACCGCGACCGAACGCAAGGCCCTCAACAAGGTCAACAAGCTCGCCTGGGCGTGCATGCGCCGCAAGGGCTCCGAGCCCGTGAAGTTCGGCCTCACCATCGGCCGCGGCGGCACCCCGCGCCTCTACCTGGCGAGCGTCCCGATGGTCGCCCCCGAGCCGACGCCGTCCGACCCCGCCGGCGCGCCGCCCCCGCCCACGGACGCGGAGTTCCTGCGCCGCGCCGAGGACCTCGCCCGCAAGGCCAAGACCGACCGCGGCGAGGCCGAGCAGGCCGAAGAGGCGCTCGCCGCCAACTGCGTCGACAGCGCCCGCCGCGAACAACTCGGCCCGTACGTGTCCTCGCCCGCGCTCCTGTTCATCACCAGCCCCGACGGCTCCCGCCCCTCCGACAGCGGCTTCCAGCTGTCCGGCGCCAACACCACCCGCCTCGTCGGGCTCGCCGCCGCGATCCTCGCCGTCACCGTGGCCGCCACCGCGTTCGCCGCGACCCGGCTGACCCGGCCGCTGCGCGCCCTCACCACGGCGACGCAGCGCATGAAGACCGGCGAGGCCACCGAGCCCGTACCCGCCCGCTCCGCCGGGGAGATCAGCCAGCTCGCCGCCGCGTTCAACGACATGGCCGCGCACCGCAAGGCCCTTGAGGAGCAGCGCAAGGCGATGGTCAGCGATGTCGCGCACGAGCTGCGGACACCGCTGTCCAACATCCGCGGCTGGCTGGAGGCCGCGGAGGACGGCGTCGTCGCGACCGACCCGGAACTCGTCACCTCGCTCCTGGAGGAGGCCCTGCTCCTCCAGCACATCGTCAACGACCTCCAGGACCTCGCCGCCGCCGACGCGGGCACCCTCCGCCTGCACCGCGAACCCGTCCGAGCCGTGGAACTCGCCGACCAGGTCGTCGCCGCCCACCAGGCCCGCGCCGACGCGGCCGGCGTCCGCCTCACCGCCCGCGCCACCGGCGACCCCTGGCTCACCGCCGACCCCCTCCGCCTCCGCCAGGCCATCGGCAACCTCGTCTCCAACGCGATCCGCCACACACCGGCGGGGGGAGAGGTGACGGTCCTCTGCCGCAACGCGGACGCGGAGGCAGCCGAGGACGGTGGCCTCCCCCCGGGCGTGCTGATCGAGGTCGCCGACACCGGCACCGGCATCGCCCCCGGCGACCTCCCCCACGTCTTCGACCGCTTCTGGCGAGCCGACAAGTCCCGCACCCGCGCCACCGGCGGCAGCGGCCTGGGCCTCGCCATCGTCCGCAACCTCGTGCAGGCGCACGGGGGGACGGTGGGGGTGGAGAGCGAACGGGGCAAGGGTTCCGTGTTCACGGTGAGATTGCCGGTGACGTAGGGGATCAGTGCCAGTCCGGCGGAGGCATTCCAGCCCGTCCGGCGCTTGAGGACGAGGCCGAAGGCCGATCGGCGGTGCTCGGTCCCACCCGAGGGGATCGACGAGGCGATCTCAGCCCGTCCGGCGCTTGAGGACGAGGCGCGCAGCGTCGACCGACGGCGCCCCCGTCCCACAGCAACGGGACATCCCCCAAGGCCAGAGGCCAGCTTGGGCGGACCCGGCCGCGGCGGCGACACTCCCCCGAGCCACGCGCTTAGCGCACGCACCGGCGGGGCCAGGTCCGATGTAGTGATCCCATCAGGCCCCGCCAACAGATCGCTAACATGTGCCCAACGGCCGTTCGGAAGGGGCGGCGGGTCGGACTCCGGCGAGTGGCCGGACCGGCGGCAACGGGGAGTTGGGCGAGCATGGCGAACGAGCTGCGGTTCGGGCTCCTCGGCGTACCCGCCCTGTACGACGCCGAAGGCGAACCGCACCCCGTCCGCAGCCCCAAGGCCCGCGCCCTGCTCACCGCGCTGCTCCTCGAACCCGACCGCGTGGTCTCCGCCGACGCCCTGAAGGACGCGCTCTGGGCCGAAGGGCCGCCCGCGTCCGCGCACGCCTCCCTGCAGAACCACGTGACCCGCCTGCGCCGCCTCCTGGACGACCCGGACCGGCTCCGGGCCGTACCGTCCGGCTACCGCCTCCGCGTCGACGACGGCGAACTCGACGTACGCCTCTTCGAACGCCGCTTCGCGCAGGCCCGCGCCGCGCACGCCGAGCGGGACTGGGCCGCCGTCGAGGACGCCGCCCGCGCGGCCCTCGCCCTCTGGCGCGGCACGCCGCTGTCCGGCCTGCCGACGGCCACCGCGGGCCACGCCCTCGTACAACGCCTGGAGGAGTCCCGGCTCCTGCTCCTGGAGTGCCGCTACGACGCCCTCCTCGAAGCCGCCGCCACCGCGCCCGGCCGCCACCTCGCCGAACTCGCCTTCCGCACCCCGGAACTGGCCTCCCTCGTCGCCGAGCATCCGCTCCGCGAGACCTTCCACCGCCAGCTGATGCTCCTGCTGCACCGCACCGGCCGCCAGGCCGAGGCCCTCGCCGTCCACCGCGCGCTGCGCCGCCGCCTCGTCGACGAGTTGGGCGTGGAGCCGGGGGAGGCGGTGCGGGAGGCGCACGGGGAGATTCTCCGGGGGGACGCGTCCGGGGGAGCGGGCGGGGGCGCCACGGGGGACGACGCGAACCCACCGCGTACCGAAGGCACCCCGGCCCTCGGCCGACCGCAGCCGCGAACGACCCCCCGGCCGCAGTCGCACTCCGAACCGCCGACGCGGCACACGCCCGAGCGGCAGCCGCCGCCCCAACCGGAGATCCCACCCCGGCAGCCTCAGCCGTCCCCGTCACCCTCGACGCCGAAACAGCCCTCCGCCCCGCCCCGGGCCCTCCTGGCCGGCGGCCGCCAAACCGCCTCCGCACCCACCCGCCTGCCCCGCCCTGCCCAACTCCCGCCCAAACCACCCCACTTCACCGGCCGCGCCGCCCAGACCCGACGACTCAAGGCGCTGCTCACCGGAGGGCACGAGCCGCACGAGGGGCATGACGGAGGCGCCGGGCATGAGCTGCACGCAGGGCTCGACCCGCACGTCGGCGACGAGCCGCAAGGCGTACAGGCCGGGCGCGATGGTCTCGACCCGCACGACCCGCACGACCCGCACGACCCGCACGACCCGCACGCCGGGCATGACGGGCATGACGGGCCCGACCCACGCGACGTACACGCCGCGCGCCAGCCGCATGACCTGCACTCCGGACACGGCGAGCTCGACCCACGCGACGTACACGCCGCGCGCCAGCCGCACGACCTGCACTCCGGACACGGCGAGCTCGACCCACGCGACGTACACGCCGCGCGCCAGCCGCACGACCCGCACGCCGGGCACGACGAGCCCGACCCGCACACCCCACACCAGCCGCAAGGCGCCCCCCGAGCCCACCCGCACCCCGCGGCCCGCGAAGGTCGCCCCCGCGTGGCCGTGCTCGCCGGAATGGCGGGCGTGGGCAAAAGCGCTCTCGCCGTCCACACCGCGCACGAGCTGCGTGCCGCCTTCCCCGACGGCCAGCTCTACCTCAACCTGCACGGCGCCACCCCCGGCATGACCCCGCTCACCCCCGGGCAGGCCCTCGCCGCGCTCCTGCGGGACCTCGGCGCGGAGGCGCGGCACGCGCCCGAAGACCCGGACGCGGCGGCCGCGCTGCTGCGGTCCCTGCTCGCGCCGACCCGCACCCTGCTGGTCCTGGACGACGCCGCGAGCGCCGCGCAGGTGCGGCCGCTGCTGCCCGGCGGGCCCGGGTGCGCGGTCATCGTGACGAGCCGATCGCAGCTCACGGCTCTCGACGGCGCGGCCCGCTTCCCGCTGCGGCCGTTGTCCGACGCGGACAGCGCCGCGCTGCTCCGGGCGGCCTCCGGCCGGGACGGGCTCGACGCGGACCACCCGCTGGTGGCGCTCGCGGGCCGCCTGCCGCTGGCCCTGCGCATCGTCGCGGCCCGGCTCGCCGCGCGCAGCGCGCTCACGCCGGACGCGCTCGCGGGCCTCCTCGCCGACTGCGGGGACCGCCTGCACCACCTGGAGCACGACGACTTGAGCGTACGCCGCTCCCTGGACGTCGCCCTCGACTCACTGCGGACGTCCGACCGGGAGAGCGACCGCGACGCCGCCCGCGCCCTGTGCGCCGTCGGCGCCCTCGACCTGCCGGAGTACGGCGCCCCGCTGCTCGCACGCCTGCTCGCCCTGCCCCGCCGCCGCGCCCAGTCCGCCCTCGACCGCCTCGTCGACGTCGCCCTCCTCGACGAGACCGCGTACGGCCGCTACGCACCCCACGACCTGGTCCGCGACTTCGCCCGCGAACACGCCGCCCCGCCTCCGGAGTCCGCCGACCGCGCGGCCCTCGCCTGGTACGCGGACAGCGCCCGCAACGCCCTCCTCGCGATCATGCCGGACGGCCAGGACAAGAGGGACCGCCTCGGGGCACCCGAGCGACCCCAGACCGGCCCCGCCCCAGCCCCCCACACCCCCACCCTCACCACCCCCGACCAGGCCTTCGCCTGGGCCGACCAGGAGTTGGGGAACATCGTCGCGCTCGCCGAGCGGCACACCCACGACGGCACCGGCCTCGTGGCCCGGCTCGTCCGGTATCTGTTCCCGTATCTGCAACGCCGGGGCAGGCTCACGGAGTTGGACCGGCTGTGCGGGCTCGCCGTGGACTCCGCGCGGCGGCACGGGGAGGCGGGGGCCAGGGCCCAGGCGTTGTCCGACCTCGCGGGGCACCGCTTCATGGCGGGGCGCGCGGGTGAGGCGCTGGCGCTCAACGACGAGGCCCTCGGGCTGTGGCGGGGCCTCGGCGACAGCTCCTCCGTGCGCCGGGCCCTGAACCACCGGGGCCTCCTCCTCGAAGGCCTCGGGCGGCACGCCGAGTCCGCCGACGCCCTGCGGCAGGCCCTCGCCCTGGCCCGGGGGCTCGACGACCCGCTGAGCGAGGCCATCACGTACAGCCATCTCGGCAATCTGTACGAGCACACCGACGCCCGCGCCGCCATCACCCACCACGAGCGCAGCCTCGCCATCGGCGAACGCATCGGTCACCTCGTCGTGCGCCAGTCCGCCCACTGCAACATCGGCTACGCCCGCCTCACCCTCGGCGAACCCGCCGCCGCCCGCGGCCACTTCGAGGAGGCGCTGCGCCTGCACGGCGAGTACCAGGACTGGCACGGCGAGTCCCAGTCCCGCCTCGGCCTGGTCCGCGCCCTGCGCGAACTCGCCCGCGCGGCGGACGCCGCCCGCGAGTGCGCCCTGCTCCTGGACCGCGCCGAGCACCGCGGTGACACGCACATGGCCGGGCTCGCCCGCCACCAGTACGGGCTGCTGCTGCGCGCGGAGGGGCGCGTGCGGGAGGCGTACGAGCAGTGGGAGGCGGCCCTCGCGGCCCTCGAATCCCTGGACGGTGTCAACGCCAAGGTGGTCGCGGAGCTCAGGGAACGGCTGGCGTGACCTCCCGCGGCAGGCCGTCGCCACGTCGAAGACGAAGTCGGCCGATCGCCAGGGAGCGGATCTCGTCGTCGCTGACCACGCCGCCCGCGTGGCGGATGACGTGCGCCTCGCCCTCGGCGAGGCCGAGGGGCCCGTACACGTTCAGGCGGGCGTCCACGCACGCCACGACGGCGATCTGCCGGGACGGGGCAGGGGGAGCGGGCCCTTGAACGAGGCCGCGTAGGCGAACGGGCGGGTGCCGTACCTGTCACTTGGCGTCGGCGTAGCACTCCACCACGGCCACCGTGAAGGGGAACCGCACCGGCGTCTCGCCGAACGCGATCCGGCCCGCCAGGTCCCCCGCCTCCCGCACCGCCGCGGCGACGGCCTCGGCCTCCTCCTCGGGGCAGTGCACGATCACCTCGTCGTGCTGGAAGAAGACCAGCTCGGCGCGCATCCCGGCGGTGGCCCTGCGCAGGGCGGCGAGCATGAGCAGGGCCCAGTCGGCGGCGCTGCCCTGGACGACGAAGTTGCGGGTGAAGCGGCCGCGGGCGCGGGCGTCGGTGGAGGCGTACCCGGGGGTGAACTCGCTGTCGGGGGAGGCCTGCTGGGGGCTTTCCGGTTCCTGCGGGATGCCCGCCTCGCCGCCGTCGTCGTCGGCCGCCCCGGCGGCCGGGGGGCTGGTGCGGCCGAGCCAGGTCCGGACGAGGCGGCCCTCCTCGCCGGCCTTCGCGGCGTCGTCGACGTACGCGACGGCCAGCGGGAAGCGGCGGCGCAGGGCCGCGAGGTTCTTCAGGCCGTCGCCGGACGTCTGGCCGTACACCGCGCCGAGCAGCGCCAGCTTGGCGTGCTCGCGGTCGCCGGAGAACGCGCGGTCGGAGAGGCGGGTGTAGAGGTCCTCCGCGCTGCCCGCGACGTCCATCAGGCCCCGGTCGCGGGAGATCGCGGCGAGGACGCGCGGCTCCATCTGGTCGGCGTCGGCGACGACCAGGCGCCAGCCCGGGTCGGCGACCACGGCACGCCGGATGACCTTCGGGATCTGCAGGGCGCCGCCGCCGTTCGTGGTCCAGCGGCCGGAGACGGTGCCGCCCGGGGTGTACTCGGGGCGGAAGCGGCCGTCGTGGACCCAGTCCTGGAGCCAGGACCAGCCGTGGGCCGTCCAGATCCGGTACAGCGTCTTGTACTGGAGGAGGGGCTTGACCGCGGGGTGGTCGATCTCCTCCAGCTCCCACTTCCGCGTCGACTTGACCCGGAAACCGGCGCGCGCGAACGCCTTCACGACCTCGGCGGGCAGGTCGGGGCGCACGCGGTGGCCGAACGCGGTGGACACCTCGTCCGCCAGCTCGGCGAGCCTGCGGGGTTCGCCGCTGCCGCCGTAGCGCTCGCCGAGCAGCTCGCGCAGGAGGTCCTTGTGCACGTCGGCGCGCCAGGGCAGGCCCGCGGCGTTCATCTCGGCGGCCACGAGCATGCCCGCCGACTCGGCGGCCGTCAGGAGGCGCATGCGGCCCGGGTGAGCGGCGGCGCCGTGCCGCCGGAGCTGGTCGGCGTACACCTCCAGGAGGGCCTCCAGGGGGAGGGGCGGAGCCGGGGTCGGCTCGAAGAGGGAGTCCTGGGAGCCCGGTGCCGCGGCGCGGGGCGGGGGATCGGGCGGTACGGGTCTTCGGTGCAGGCGGGCCCAGGCCGCGGCGGCCGAGCGGGGCTCGCCGAGGCGGCCCTCGTGGCCGAGGAGGAGCAGCTCCGCGGCTTCCACGTCGTAGCACCGCTCGACGCGGCCGCCCGCCGCGAGGACCCGCGGATAGCTGCTCGCCGTGGACTGCCACACCCACCGCTCCACCTCCGGGTGGGCGAGCACGGCCTCGGCGACGCCGCCGTGCCGCTCGACGGCCCCGACGGGCGCCCCGTCCTCACCCACAGGCACGGCGAGGCTGACGCCCCCGCCCCCCTCAGCCACGACCCACCGACCAGCACACATACCCCCGACGATGCCACCCCCCACTGACAACGCCCCCGCACCACGACACCGCCCGCCCCGATCGCCCGTCGTGCCTTGCGCGGGTCGCCCGTGCCGCTGCCTTGGGGAGGGCCGTCGTGTCTTGCGCGGGTCGCCCGTGCCGCTGCCTTGGGGAGGGCCGTCGTGCCTTGCGCGGGTCGCCCGTGCCGCTGCCTTGGGGAGGGCCGTCGTGTCTTGCGCGGGTCGCCCGTGCCGCTGCCTTGGGGAGGGCCGTCGTGCCTTGCGCGGGTCGCCCGTGCCGCTGCCTTGGGGAGGGCCGTCGTGA
>NZ_JBVIZH010000012.1:136782-253713 GCF_055591765.1 Streptomyces sp. NPDC041205
CCCGTGCCGCTGCCTTGGGGAGGGCCGTCGTGCCTTGCGCGGGTCGCCCGTGCCGCTGCCTTGGGGAGGGCCGTCGTGCCTTGCGCGGGTCGCCCGTGCCGCTGCCTTGGGGAGGGCCGTCGTGCCTTGCGCGGGTCGCCCGCACCACTGCCCCGGGAGTGCCGCCGCGCCTCGCGACGCGCAGCGGGGTGTCAGGGTCGGCATCGGTGCTGGACGACCGGCATGCCCGGGGGCCGGATGGCCTCCGCCCATGTCCGTGGGGAACCCGTTGTCCCGGGGCGCGCGGCGGCCGTCGCGGCGGTGCCCCTCGTCGACGAGGCCCGCCTCGGCCTCGTCGACCGGGAGGTACGGCGGCTGATCGACGAGGGCGGGGACTTCGTAGGCCGAGGGGCACCATGCGACGCCGGCGGTGGGGCCTCATAGGCCGGCGGCGGGGCCTCATCGGCCGAGGGCGGGACTCGTAGGTCGAGGAGGGAAGGGCTCGCGGACCGGCCAGGGGCAGGAATCCCGGCCCGGCACTGGCGCGACCCTCAGCCACGGCCCTCCGCGCGCAGCCCCCGGCACCCCATCACCCCCGCCCCCACCGCCACCACCGTCAGAACCCCCGCGCACGCCCCCATCACGTCCCACGGCACCACCAGCCCCGCCGGTGCCGAGAGCCGCGCGAGGCCCGCGCTCAGGCCGCCCAGGCCGACCAGCGTCACCGCGAGGCCGAGCACCGCGCCCACCGCCACGGCGAGGACCGCCTCGGCGGCCACCACGAGCCGTATCTGGCCGGGCGCGGCACCGAGGAGGCGCAGCGAGCGCAGTTCGGGGGCCCGTACGGGTGCCGTCATCAGCTGGGTGCTCGCCAGCGAGATCGCCGTGTACGCGAGGCAGAGCGCGAGCAGCATGCGCAGGCCGAGGCGCGTCTGGGGCTTCACGCCGGGGTGCTCGGCGGCCAGCCACTGCCCGGCCGTGCGCACCTGCCCGCCGGTCGTCCGCAGGGCCGCCGCGACGGCCGTGCGGTCGGCGCCGTCCCGCAGGCGTACGTCGACGCGGTCGAGCGGGGCGGAGGGGGCGTTGCGGGCCGTCACGTACGCCCCGTTGTCGCCCGTGCCGCGCGCGAGGACCGCCGCGATCCGCAGCCGCGCCCGACGGCCGTCGCCGAGCCACACGTCGACGTGCTCGCCGACGCGGTGCCGCTGCCACTCCTCGTTGACGACGATCGAGCGGTCGTCGAGCCGGCGTACGTCACCGGCGACCACGGGCAGCCGGTGCGTCGCCGCGAACGCCGCCGGGTCGGTCACGGCGCGCGCCTCGGCGCGCAGGAGCGCGGTGTCGTCGTCCTCGCGTACGAAGACGGCGGTGCTCGCCGACGCGGCCACCGTCGCCCGGGGGATCCGTCCCGGCTGCCTCAAGTCGTCGCCGGTGACGACGAGGTGGGCGGCGGTACGTTCCCTCGCCTCGGTCGCCTTCGACGCGCCCACCGTCGCGGCCGAGCCGAGCAGGCAGCCCGCCGTGGCGACGGTGACGAGGACGGGGGCGGCGACGGCGGCGGTGCGGCGCACGGAACCGGCGGCGTTGGCGCGGGCGAGGCGGGCGAGGGTGAGGGCTGCTGCGGGGTGGGACTTCGGTCGGGAGGGGCGGTGGGCCGGGAGTGGGTGCCGCCGGGCCAGGAACGCCGGGCGCCGCACCAAGAACGCCGGGCGCCGGAACACGGCGACCACGTGCCGTACGAGCAGGGGCGCCAGCGCCGCCACCCCCGTCGACAGGATCATCGGCTGCGTCACGTACGTCTTGCGCTTCAGGAGCTCCGACGGCTCCGTCCACAGCGTCCACGCGAGCAGCCCCACCCCGCCCGCGAGCAGCGCGGTGCCCACGACGCGGCGGCCGAGCGGCATCACGCCGGTGTCGAGGGACGCCTCGCGCAGCGCCTCCACGGGGCTCACCCGGCCCGCCCGGCGCGCCGCGCTCCACGACCCGGCGAGGGCCACGAGCAGGCCGGTCCAGAAGGCGAGTTGGTACGGCCACCAGGTCCAGGCGAAACCTGTGGGGCCGCCGTCGACGGTGAACCACGGCGGCGCCACCTCCGTGTCGACCAGCGTCCGCGCGAGGACCGGCGCCGCGCACGCCCCGCCCGCGCACCCGGCCGCCGATGCCGCCGCGCCCAGGGCCAGGGCCTCGGCGAGCAGCCACCGCCGTACCTGCCCCCGGCTCGCCCCGGCCGCCCGGAGCAGCCCGAACTCGCGCCGCCGCAGCGCCACCACGAACGCGAACGTCGACGCGGTCACGAACACCGACACGAAGGCGGCGACCCCGCCCGCCGTGCCGAGGAACGCGTTCACGGCGACCAGTGCCCGTGCGTCCCGTTCGGTGTCCGGGTCGACCTGGCGGCGGTCGGCGCCGGTCAGGACGCGGGCGCCGGTGCCGGACGCGGCGACGACGGCGCGCACCCGGGCGGCGGGGGCGTCGAGGCCGACGGCGTCCGGTGCCGTACGGTCTGTACGGGTCTGACCGGCTGTGCGGGTCTGACCGGCTGTTCGGAGCTGGCCGAGGCGGCGCAGTTCGCGCAGCAGTTCGTTGTCCACAGGGTGTGGATGAGCGAGCTTCTTCGTGACGTGGCGGATCTCGGGCCCTCGCCGCACCGGCACGGTCAGCGTGTCCCGGCCCGCCACCACCACCGGCGAATCGGCGAACCGCACCGGCTCCCGCTCCGGGGCGCGCAGGCTCGCCGCGAGCCCCACCCCCGTCGCGGCGATCAGGGCCACCCCGAGGGCGACGGCGACGAAGGCACCCAGAAATCCGGCCCACCGGGCCCGTAGCGACGCAAGAACCATGCCCCGAGCCAACCGCGCCGGGGCCCCGCGCTCACGACCACTGGCGGGCGGGTCGAAGGTAGGGCCAGGCCTACCCTTAGGGGTATGGATTCGGTGATCGACAGGGCGTTCGCGGCGGCGCTGTACGGGGCGGACGCGGGGGTCGGTCGGGCCGAGGGGGCCGGGCGGGGTGAGGGTGCGGGGCGCGCCAACCGCACCGGCCGCGCCAACCGCCACGCCCACGCCGACGAAGGCCTCGACACCGGCGCGTCCCTCCTCGCCGCCGACCCCTCCACCGACGCCGAACTCGCCGCGCGCGGCGAGGAGTTGCTGCGGCGGGCCTGGGAGCGCGGCTGGCAGCCCGCCGACGTCCTGCGCCTGGTCCGGCGCGACCTCGACGAGCCCCACGTACGCCTCGCCGCCACCCTGATCCGCGCCGAGACCCTCCGCTACGCCCCCGGCCTGCTGCCCGCCCGCTGGCCCGCGCAGCTCGCTGCCCTCGACGCCCACGAACCCTGGCGGGGGCCCGACCGCTTCACGCACGCCACCGCCGTACTCGCCCTCTACCGCCTGCTGCTCCGGCTGCCCCCGATCGAGCCCGTCGGTCCGGCGCCCGGCACCCCCCTGCACGTACCGCCGCCGCACCGCGACGACGAGCCGCGCGCCCTCACCCGCATCCGCGCCCTGCTCGCCAAGGCCGAGGCGACCGGCTACCCGCAGGAGGCGGAGGCGCTGACCGCGAAGGCGCAGGAGCTGATGGCGCGGCACAGCGTCGACGAGGCGCTGCTCGCCGCCCGTACGCACCGCCCGGACGCGCCCGGTGCCTGCCGCATCGGTGTCGACGCCCCGTACGAGACCGCCAAGGCGATCCTCCTCGACGCCGTCGCCGCCGCGAACCGCTGCCGCGCGGTGTGGAACGAGGCCCTCGGCTTCTCCACCGTCGTCGGCTTCGAAGCCGACCTGGAGGTGGTGGAGCTGCTGCACACCTCCCTCCTCGTGCAGGGCCTCGCCGCCATGACGACGGCGGAGGCCGGGCAGCGCGCGGGCGGGCGCAAGCGCACCAAGACGTTCCGGCAGGCCTTCTGGATGGCGTACGCCCAGCGCGTCGGCGCCCGCCTCGAAGCGGCCGCCGCGCCCGTCACCCACGAAGAGGCCGGTGGGGGCGGGGCGCTGCTTCCTGTCCTCGCCGCGCGGGACGTCGCGGTCGCCGACCGGACGGAGCGGATGTTCCCGGAGACGACCACCACGCGGGTACGCGGCGTGCGGGACGGCGCGGGCTGGGCCGAGGGGGCCGCGGCGGCCACCAACGCCAGCCTGCACACGCGTGTGAGACTTCCTGGGAGGCAAGGGTGAGGCAGGAGTGACCGGAGGAGGGGGCGCAGGGTGAGCGTGAGCATGCGTATCGGAGAGCTGTCGGAGCGCACCGGCACGCCGCGCAGGCTGCTGCGCTACTACGAGGAGCAGGGGCTGATCGTCGCCGATCGGGCGGCCAACGGCTATCGCGTGTACGACGAGGCCTGCGTCGACCGTGTGCTGCAGATCCGGGGCCTCCTCGACGCCGGGCTGCCCACGCGGCTCATCAAGCAGATCCTGCCCTGCCTGGACAAGCCCCGGGTCATCCACTTCCCGGACGCCACGCCGGAGATGCTGGCCACGTTGGAGCGGGAGCGGGACAGCATGACGCGGCGGGTGGAGTGCCTGACCCGGAACCGGGACGCGATCGAGGAGTACCTGGACGCGGTTCGCGCGCGGCGCCACGAGGACCAGCCCGCCTGACCCGTCCGGCCTCCGCCCCGTCCGAGCCCCCTGGCCGTCCGGCCTCCCGCCGCCGCCCTGCGCAGCTCACCGCACTGCCCCCTGCGGCTCCCCCTGCGCCCTCCCCAGCCCGCCGCTCCGCGGCGGCCTCTCCCACCCACCCGCCCGTGACTGTCGACCGTGGCGCACTCTCGGCGGCAGCCGTGTGCCTGGGTCCCGTCGTCCCCGGGGCGTGCTCTCGCGCGTCCGTTGCTGTCGGACGTGGCGCGCCCTCGGCGGCAGCAGCCCACTGCCCGTGACAGTCCCCCTCGGACACCTCACTCACTCCCACCGACGAACCCCCCCAAACACCCCCACCCCACCCCAAACCGCCAATCCCCCGTACGATCGCACCGTGACCTGGTGGCGGGCCCTGCGGCAGACGGCGCGTTCGGGGCTCGCTGTGGAGCGGACTCGGCTCGAACCGCTGGTCGCCCTGCGGGGGGCCGTCGGGCTGGCGATCGTGATCGGGGCGAGCCTCGCCCTGTTCGGGCCCGCCGTCGCCGCCAGCTCGGCCTTCGGCGCGTTCCAGGCCGCCATCGCCACCTTCCAGCGCAGTTGGCGCCCCCGCCCCGAGCTCGCCATCGCCTCCGGCACCAGCCTCGCGATCTCCACCTTCCTCGGCTACCTCACCGGCAGCCACCTCCTCCTCTTCCTCGCCCTCCTCGCCCTGTGGACCTTCCTGGCGGGCCTGAGCTGGGCGGCGGGCCCGACCATCGGCCTGATCGCCACCTCCAACGTGGCGATCATGCTGGTCACGATCACCCTGCCCACGTCCGTCGCCGCCGCGGCCGGGCACGCCGCGATGATGGTCGTGGGCGGCGCCGTCCAGGCGGCCCTGGTGATCGTCTTCCCGGTACGCCGCTGGGGCGCCCACCGCGACGCCCTCGCCGACGCCCTGGCCGCCGAGGCGGACTACGCGCGCCGCCTGCGCCACGACCCGGTGGCGCCCTTCGACCCGGCCCCGCTGATGACGGCCCGCGCCGCCGCCCACATCACCCCGCGCCAGGCCCGCACCCGCCCCGCCGAACTCCACGGCGCCCGCGGCCTCGCCGAACGCATCCGGCCCGTCCTCGCGTCCCTGGCCGACCCGGCCCTCGGCGCCCCGGCGGAGGGCCCCGAACGCGACCGGGTCCGCGAACTCCTCGCCGCCGCGGGCGCCATCCTCGACGCGGCCGCCCGCGCCATCCGCCACGGCACCCCGGTGGACCTCCCCCCGGCGGCGATCTCCACGTTCCGCACCCCCGACACGGGCGCCATCCTCAAGGGCCCACCCCAGAGAGCGGCAACCCGCCTGGGCACCCTCCTGAGAGACGTGGTGGAGGTGGCAACAGGCACGACGACACCACCCACCCTCCCGACCTCCACCCCTGGTCCCACCTCTGCGCCGACCTCTGCTCCGGACGCCCCCACTACTCCAGCCGCCCCGGACGCCCCCACTACTCCAGCCGCCCCGGACGCCCCCACTACTCCAGCCGCCCCGGACGCCCCCACTACTCCAGCCGCCCCGGACGCCCCCACTACTCCAGCCGCCCCGGACGCCCTCACCACTCCAGCCGCCCCGGACGCCCCCACTACTCCAGCCGCCCCGGACGCCCTCACCACTCCAGCCGCCCCGAACACCCCCACCACTCCAGCCGCCCCGAACACCCCCACCACTCCGGCTGGCCCCGCTGCCCCAGCCGTGACCGACGGCCCCCTCGTCCGCCCAGGCCTGGCGGCCCTGGCCCCCGCCGCCGCCAAGGCCATGCGCGCCGACCTGAACCCCCGCTCCCCGGTGACCCGCCACGCCCTGCGCGTCACGACGGTCACCGTGGCGGGCTACGCGGCCGGCACCTTCCTGCCGCTGGGCCACGGCTACTGGGCCCCCATGGCCGCCGTCATGGTCATGCGCCCCGACTTCTCCCAGACGTACGCCCGCGCGGTCGCCCGCTTCGGCGGCACCCTCGTGGGCGTCGCCCTGGCCACCGCCCTGGTCCAGCTGGCCCACCCGGGCACGTACCTCTCGGGCGCCCTCGCCGCGGCCAGCGCGGGCCTGATGTACCTCCTGATGCGTACGGGCCAGGTCGCCGCCCAGGCCTGCGTCGCCGCGTACGTGGTCTTCCTCCTCGGCATGGGCGGCGAGCAGTGGACCCAGACCGTCCCGGAACGCGTCGTCCTCACCCTCATCGGCGGCGTCCTCGCCATGTCGGCGTACGCCCTGTACCCCGCCTGGGAGACCCCCCGCCTGCGCACCCGCCTCGCCGACTGGCTCACGGCGAACGGCCGTTACGCCGCGGCCGTCGTCGCCCACTACGCCGACCCCGCGGGCAAGAACTGCCCCGACGTCCGCACGGCCCTCCTCGCCGCCCGCGCCGCCCGCGCCTCCTGGCAGGAGGCCCGTGAGCGCGCCGAACACGAACCCGTTCGCCACCGCGGCCTCTCCCGCGCCGCGGCCGCCGACGCCGAGCAGGCCCTGTCCCAACTCGGCCGTGTCGCCATGCTTCTGGAGGCCCACCTCCCCGACCGCGGCACGCCCCCGGTCCCGGCCGCCGCGGCCCTCGCGGACGCCCTGCGCACCGCGACCGAGCGGGGCGCCCAGGCCGTGCGCGAACGCCGCGTACCGGAGTGGGGCCCCGTCCGCGACGCCCTCGACGCCTGGGAGTCGGGCGACGCCCCCGACCGCGTCGTCCGCCGCGGCGGCACCCTCCTCCTGCGCGCCCTCGCCGACCTCTCCGACGCCCTGGACACCGCACCCCCGCCGATGCTGGTCGACGGCACCGACACCAACGTACGGAAGACAGGGACAGGGGCGGGGGCGGAGGCGGGGGTGGAGGCCGGGGTGGAGTCGAAGGGGGAGGCGGAGTCCGGGAACGCCGACGGGCCGCGGGGTCCCGAGGACCCCACGACCCGCTGAAGCGTCGGCTGCCGCGCCCCGCTACGACTTCGGAATGTCCGCCGTGGGCAGCCCCTCCGGCAGCTTCCCGCCCTTCGTACGCAGGAACTCGTCCTTGCCGAAGCCCTCCCAGGTGATCTTCAGCGTCTTGCCGTCGACGGAGTCGATCCGCCCCTTGGTGCGGTCCATGTCCCCGTCGGCGCACTTCAGCTTGATCGTCTGGTCCCCGCCGACCGCGGCGAAGCCGTTGCACACGTGCTCGCCGACCAGCGTCGCGCGGTTGTCGGTGATCACAAGGGCGACCGGCTTGCCGCCGGTCGTGGCGACCCAGCTGCCCTCCAGGTCCTTGCCCGAGGCGCCCGCGCCGTCGGAGCCGGAGTCGTCGTCGGAGCCGCCCGGCGTCTTGGAGGCGCTGTCCGACGCCCCCTTGTCCTTGCCCTTGTCGCCGTCGCCCTTGTCGTCGCCGTCGCTGCTGCAACCGGTCAGGACGAGCGCGGCGGCGAGCGAGGCCACCGCGGCGCCGATCGTCGTGCTGCGGACACGCGTGTGCACTGAAGTCCCCCTTGTGGAGCCGTGTTCCGGGCCGTGGCCCGTCGAATCGCGCGCCAAGCTACCAGGAGGATTTGCGGACGCCGGGCAGGAATCCCGCGTGGGCCTGCGCACGCAGCCGCACCCTGGAGAGCCCGAACGTGCCTACGTATCCGCGGGGACGCCCGTCCACGCTGTCGCGGTTGCGCACCCGCGTGGCGCTCGCGTCCCGGGGCTGGCGGTCCAATTCCCGCCGGGCGGCGAGCCGTTCGGCGTCCGGTGTGTCCGGGCGCCGGATGATCTCCTTCAGCTCGGCCCGCCGCGCCGCGTACCGCGCGACGATCGCGCGCCGCTGCTCGTTCTTCGCGATCTTGCTCTTCTTGGCCATCAGACCTTCACCCCGCGCGCACGGATCCTGGCCACGGCGGCCTCGATCCCGATGGTGTCGACGGTCTTGATCCCCTTGGCGCTCAGCCGCAGGCGCACGTACCTGCCCTCGCTGGGCAGCCAGTAGCGCTTGCGCTGGATGTTCGCGTCGAAGCGGCGCGGGGTGCGCCGGTGCGAGTGCGAGATGTGGTTGCCGAACCCGGGCTTCGCGCCGGTGAGCTGGCAGTGGGCGGACATGGTGACGCACCTCTCGGTCGGATTCGCTCCCGTCCATTTGGAAACGGGATTCATTTTCATATACTAGCCGTCATGGCTCGCAACGAACTCCGCCCCGTCATCAAGCTCCGGTCCACGGCCGGAACGGGATACACGTACGTGACCCGCAAGAACCGCCGGAACAACCCCGACCGCCTGACCCTGCGCAAGTACGACCCGGTGGCCGGCCGGCACGTCGACTTCCGAGAGGAGCGCTGATCCCCGTGCGCGACGGCATCCACCCGCCGTACGGCCCCGTCGTCTTCCGCGACAAGGCCGCGAACTTCGCCTTCCTCACCCGGTCCACGGCGACCAGTGAGAAGACGGTCGTCTGGGAGGACGGCCGCACCTATCCCGTCATCGACGTCGAGGTCTCCTCCGCGAGCCACCCCTTCTACACGGGCCAGCAGCGCGTCCTGGACACCGCGGGCCGCGTCGAGCGCTTCGAGCGGCGCTACGGCGGCGGTCGCTGATGGGCGCCCCCGGGCCCGGCGGCTCCGGCCGCCCCTACGGCACCCCCTGCCGCATGGACGTCGCCGTCGTCGCGGGCCTGCACACCGAGGCCCGCGCCGCCGCCGTCGACCGGCTGCTCGCCACCGTGCCGGACAGCGTCGCCCTGCACCACGACCTGTCCACCGCCGCGTACGGCACCGTGACCCGGACCGTCCGCGACGCGAGCGGAACCCTGTCCACCGGCGAGGCGCCGCTGGTCAACGACTGCGCCTGCTGCGCCCTTCGCGAGGACCTCGTGCCCGAGCTCGAACGGCTCGCGGCGAGCGGCCTGACGCGGCTCGCCGTCGTCGAACTGTGGGACTCCGTCGAGCCGAAGGCGATGGCCGAGGTCATCGCCGGGCACGGCTCCGACGCGCTGCGCCTGAGCGGCGTGCTCACCGCCGTCGACCCGAGCCTGCTGCTGCCCTGCCTCAGCAACGGCGACGACCTCGCCGACGCCGGGATCGCCGCGGCCGCCTCCGACCAGCGCACCGTCGCCGACACCTGGGCACGCCAGCTGGAGTACGCCCCCGTGCTCGCCGTCCTGGAGCCCGAGGGTGCCGATGCGGCGGACCGCGCGCTGCTCGCCCAGCTCCATCCGACGGCCCGCCAGGTCCCGATCGGCCACGGCGACCTGGCGGGCGCCGCACTCGGCGGCTTCGACGTCCAGGCGGCGGCCGCGGCCCAGCACCCGGCCTGCGCGCTGCTGCCCGCGGAGGCCGACGAGAGCGGGGTCGGCACGTTCGTGTGGCACCGCGAACGGCCCTTCCACCCGGAGCGGCTCTTCGCCGCCCTGGAGGACCTGACCTGCGCCGCCGCCCGCAGCCGCGGCCGCTTCTGGCTCGCCGACCGGCCCGACACGCTGCTCGCCTGGGACGCGGCGGGCGGCGCGCTGTGCGTGGAGAACGCGGGGCCGTGGCTGGCCTCGCTGCCGGACGCGGCCTGGGAGATGGTGCCGCCGGTGCGCCGGGCCGCCGCCGCCCTCGACTGGCACCCCGAGCACGGGGACTGCTGCCAGCACCTGGTCTTCACCTCGCCCGGCCTCGACCGCGACGGGCT
The DNA here is from genome assembly GCF_055591765.1 of Streptomyces sp. NPDC041205. NCBI lineage: Bacteria > Bacillati > Actinomycetota > Actinomycetes > Kitasatosporales > Streptomycetaceae > Streptomyces > Streptomyces sp. NPDC041205. The sequence continues at coordinate 146,971 of NZ_JBVIZH010000012.1, forward strand.
CGCCGAGGTCCTGGAGTCCTGCCTGCTCACGGACGAGGAGTACGCCGCCGGGCGCGCCGCCTGGAAGACCCTCACCCCCGCCTTCGACGCCCTCCTGGAGGTCTGACGTTGTCCCCCGCACCGTCCTCGCCGTCCTCGCGGTCCACGCGCCGCGCAGACCGGGGCAAGCCCCTCAAGTCCCGCCCCAACCCCCTGGATCAGGCCGGAATCACGTACATCGACTACAAGGACACCGACCTGCTGCGGAAGTTCATCTCCGACCGGGGCAAGATCCGCAGCCGTCGGGTCACCCGGGTGACTGTGCGGCAGCAACGGCAACTGGCCAAGGCCATCAAGAACGCCCGCGAGATGGCGCTGCTTCCGCCCGCGTCACGCTGAAGCGGAGGGGTGGCGTCCGCTGGGCCGGACGGTGACATCCGCTGGGCCGGACGGTGGCGCCCGCTGGACCGGAGGGTGATGTCCCGCAGTGGCGGGGGCCTGTTGCCGGGCCCACCGGGTGTCGGACCGCCGCCCCGCGCCGCCCTTTCGCCCCTGTTTGCACACGTACCGGCCGCGTCTTCGGCCAAAAATGCAGCCGTTTCGCTTCCCATGGCGTCTGTTCTCAGTGCACGAGGTATTCGATCCGGACAACCCGGCGCGGAACTTGGCGCGGAAGATCATGGACGGGGGCCGTCGTTCGCATGTCATGCGGGCACTGGGGAAGCGGCGGAGGGGCTGTAACCAGCTCACCACGGCGCGTGCACGTGCATCTGCCCATGCATTGGCACATGAACACGGCTATGATCCGGGACAGTTGACGGCTACAACGACAGCCACGGCACCACCGGGGAGCGACCTGTGCACCACGTGTTCAACGGCATGGCGGCCACGGATCTTCACGGGGTGGTCTGGCAGAAGAGCAGGCACAGCAATTCGCAGGGCGCCTGCGTGGAGTTCGCGAGACTGCCGGGCGGCGACGTGGCCGTCCGCAACTCGCGGTTTCCCGAGGGCCCCGCGCTCGTCTACACGCGCGCCGAGATCGAGGCCATGCTGCTCGGCATGAAGGACGGCGAGTTCGACGACCTGATCGGCGGCTGACCACCGCCGGACCTGCTCAGCGGCCGACCACCGCCGAGCAGGGCGCCGTGACGCGTCGCGGGACAGAGGAGACGGGGGTGGGCTGTTCCCCTGGCGCTACGCCAGTTGGAACAGCGCCCACACCACCTTGCCGTTCAGCGCGCCCGCGAGCGGGTGCCAGCCCCAGCCGTCGCTGAACGAGTCCACCAGGAACAGCCCGCGGCCCGACTCCGCGGAGAAGTCGTCCTCCGCCTCCTCGCGCGCGACCGGACTGTCGTCGCTGGGGTCCCGCACCGCGCACACCAGCCGTGAGGTCCAGCGCATCATGTGCAGCCGCACGGGCGCGTCCTCGGTGGCGCCGACCGGACACGCGGCACGCGGGGTGTCCGCGGGCAGCGCGTGCCGAAGGGCGTTGGTGACGAGTTCGGAGACGACGAGCGCGATGTCGTCGAAGCGCTCCTCCAGTTCCCAGGACACGAGTGTCTTGCGGGTGAACTGCCGGGCGCTGCCCACGGCTTCGTACCGGGCGGGAAGAGCGCAGGAGGCCGCACTGGAGACCGCGGAGGGGTCGAGCGGAGGAAGGCCCTGCCGTAACGGCTCGAGCATGGTCGATCCATTCGTCCCCATGCGAGGCACTCCCCGGTTTTCGCGGTTCGCGGTACAAAGCGATGAAGCGGTGGCGCGGTCGGTACAGCCGGGCGGCACAGCGATGGCGCAGCGGTGACGCGCGGACCATGGTTCCGAATGCGTACAGCAGATGCAAGGGCAGATGCACGTGCACGCGCCGGACTTGACCATTCCTAGGCTGCTTCTTGCCTATTTCTTCCTACGACTTCTTGTGCAGACCTTCCGGAGGCTTTCCCTTTCCGTAACCGAACGAGTACGGCCTGAAGCGTTTAATGGCAGACTGCGGGTCTCACACCTTGGGGAGGACTGAGCGAAGTGACCGCTGGGGAGTCGAGCGGCTCGGTGGTACGGCGCATCCTGCTGGGCTCACAACTGAGGCGCCTGAGGGAGTCGCGGGGCATCACCCGTGAGGCGGCGGGCTACTCGATCCGCGCTTCCGAATCGAAGATCAGCCGCATGGAGTTGGGACGGGTGAGCTTCAAGTCGAGGGACGTCGAGGACCTCCTCACGCTCTATGGCGTCATGGACGAGGCCGAGCGCAACGCTCTCCTCTCACTCGCCAAGGAGGCCAACCTGACGGGCTGGTGGCACAGTTACTCCGACGTTCTGCCCGGCTGGTTCCAGACATACATCGGCCTGGAGGGCGCCGCCTCCCTCATCCGTGTCTATGAAGTCCAGTTCATCAACGGCCTGTTGCAGACCGAGGCGTACGCCCACGCGGTCGTCGAGCGCGGCATGAAGGCCGCCGCCGCAGGCAAGGCGGGTTCAGGCGGCCGTGGCGGCCGGATCAACCAGGCGGACGTCGACCGGCGGGTGGCCCTGCGCCTGGAGCGCCAGAAGCTGCTCGTGTCCGAGCGCGCGCCGCGCTTCCAGTGCGTCCTCGACGAGGCTGCGCTGCGACGGCCGTACGGCGACCGGGAAGTGATGCGCGGTCAGATCCAGCACCTGATCGACATCTCCGAGCGCCCGAACGTGACGCTGCAGGTCATGCCGTTCACCTTCGGCGGACACGCGGGCGAGTCCGGGGCGTTCACGATGCTCAGCTTCCCCGAGTCCGATCTGTCGGACGTGGTCTATCTGGAGCAGCTCACCGGCGCCCTGTATCTGGACAAGCGCGAAGAAGTCGCCCAGTACGAACGCGTGATGGCCGAGCTGCGGGAGGACTGTCCGAATCCGGCCGACAGCCGTGACCTTCTCCGTGGTCTACTCCAACTGACGTGAATCGTCAGTAGTATGACGTGAAATTAGGTGTCTGCTCTCTGCGGCAAGGGGTCTCGCGTCATGTCCTTCTTCACCGATCTGGCTCACCAGTACATCGACGGTGAGTGGAAGGCCGGCTCCGGTTCCTGGGACATCATCGACTTCAATCCGTACAACGGGGAGAAGCTGGCGTCGATCACCGTCGCCACGGCGGACGAGGTCGACCAGGCCTACCGAGCGGCGCAGCGCGCCCAGGAGGCATGGGGCGCGACCAACCCCTATGCCCGGCGCACCGTCTTCGAGCGCGTCCTGCGCATCATCGAGGACCGCGAGGCGGAGATCACCGAGGCGATCGTCGACGAACTCGGCGGCACGCTCGTCAAGGCCGGTTTCGAACTGCATCTGGCCAAGGAGTTCCTGCGCGAGGCGATACATCTCGCGCTCGCCCCGCAGGGCCGCATGCTCCCCTCGCCCGACGACACCAAGGAGAACCGCCTCTACCGCGTCCCGGTGGGCGTCGTCGGCGTCATCAGCCCCTTCAACTTCCCCTTCCTGCTCTCGATCAAGTCGGTCGCCCCGGCCATCGCGCTCGGCAACGCCGTCGTCCTGAAGCCGCACCAGAACGCGCCGGTGCTCGGCGGCAGCCTGATCGCGAAGATCTTCGAGGACGCCGGGCTGCCCCCGGGCGTCCTGAACGTCGTCATCACGGACATAGCCGAGATCGGCGACGCGCTCATCGACCACCCGGTCCCCGGCGCCATCTCCTTCACCGGCTCCGACGCCGTCGGCCGCCACGTCGCCACCGTCTGCGCCCAGACCTTCAAGCGCTGCATCCTCGAACTCGGCGGCAACAGCGCCCTGATCGTCCTGGACGACGCGGACGTGGACTACGCCGTGGACGCGGCCGTCTTCAGCCGCTTCGTCCACCAGGGCCAGGTCTGCATGGCCGCGAACCGCATCCTCGTGGACCGCTCCGTCGAGGCCGAGTTCACCGAGAAGTTCGTCGCCAAGGTCAAGTCCCTGAAGGTCGGCGACCCGGCGTCCCCCGAGACCCACATCGGCCCGCTCATCAACTCCTCGCAGGCCGACGGGGTGTCGTCGCTCGTCACACAGGCCGTCCAGGCCGGCGCCAAGGCCCTGCTGCACGGCCGCACCGAGGGCAACCTGGTCGCGCCCTCCATCCTCACCGATCTCCCCGAGGACGCCCCCGTGCTGCGCCAGGAGATCTTCGGCCCGGTCGCCCTCATCCTGCCCTTCGACGGCGAGGACGAGGCCGTCCGCATCGCCAACGACACTCCGTACGGCCTGAGCGGCGCCGTCCACACCGCCGACGTCGAGCGCGGCGTCCGGCTCGCCCACCGCATCAACAGCGGCATGATCCACATCAACGACGGCACGGTCCACGACGAGCCGATCGTGCCCTTCGGCGGCGAGAAGCACTCGGGCGTCGGCCGCCTCAACGGTGACGCGACGATCGAGGCGTTCACGACGCACAAGTGGATCTCGGTGCAGCACGGGCGCTCGCGCTTCCCGTTCTGACCGAGGCGCTAGTCGTCGGTCGGCGGTCCTGGATCGCCGATCACCGGCCGTCGATCATCGGCTGTCGAACACCGGCCGTCGGTCGCCGGCCGCCGATCACCGGATGCCGGTCGCGAAAAATTCTCCGCATCTCCCGGGCCATTGCGGACAGCACCTGTCCGCAATGGCCCGTAGTTTCTGTGGTGTCGGACAGGCCGACGGCCCGGCAGGGCGAAGAGAGGCGGACACCATGGTCACCCACGTCAACGCGGAAGCTCCCGGCGACGAGCGCGGCGCACTCATCGCCTTCGTCGAGGCGCAGCGCGGCGGCATCCGCCGCTCGGTGCTCGGCCTCAGCGACGAGCAGGCGTCCGGCCGGCCGAGCGCCAGCGAGCTGAACCTCGCGGGCCTGGTCAAGCACGTCGCCGAGACCGAGCTGAACTGGCTGCGCCTGGCCCAGCAGAAGCCCAACGAGCGCCAGCGCACCGAGGAGACCTGGGGCGACAGCTTCCGCCTCGTCGAGGGCGAGACGCTCGCCGACGTCCTCGCGTTCTGGGCCGGGGTGGCCGCGGAGACGGACGCGTTCATCCGCGCGGTGCCGAGCCTGGACGACACCTTCCCGCTGCCGGACCAGCCCTGGTTCCCGGACGACGGCGCCGTGTCGATGCGCTGGCTGATGCTGCACCTGGTCGAGGAGATCGGGCGGCACGCCGGGCACGCCGACATCATCAGGGAGTCGTTGGACGGCAAGACGGCTTTCGAGCTGGTGGCGATGGACCAGGGATACGCTAGTCAAAGTTGATTGGCTGTCTCGGAGAGGTGTGGTGAATGTCGGCGATCCGGCTGCTGGTCCTGGGGGCCGTCCGTCAGCACGGGCGGGCCCACGGCTACCAGGTCCGCAACGACTTGGAGTACTGGGGCGCCCACGAGTGGTCCAACGCCAAGCCGGGCTCGATCTACCACGCCTTGAAGCAGATGGCGAAGCAAGGCCTGCTGTACGAGCACGAGACCGCGCCGTCCACGGCCGGGGGCCCGCCGCGCACCGAGTACGAGATGACGGAGAAGGGCACGGAGGAGTTCCTCGACCTGCTCCGTGAGGCGCTGGTCTCGACGTACAACCAGAAGCCCGACATGCTCTCGGCCGCGGTGGGCCTGATGGTCGACCTGCCGCGCGCGGAGGTGATCGACCTGCTTGAGCGGCGGATCCGTGGTCTCGGTGACTGGCGCGCGTCCGTCACCGAGTACTACACCCCCGAGGACGGGCCCGAGCAGCTCGGCCACATCGGCGAGATCATGAACCTCTGGCTGCATCAGGCCGACGCGGGCGCCACGTGGACGCGCGGCCTGATCGAGCGCATCGAGGGCGGCGCGTACACCTTCGCCGGTGAGGGTGAGCCGTTCGTCGGGGTGCTCGCGGAGGGCGAGGAGAACCCGTTCGCGACGGGGGAGCGGCACGCGGGCGACGACGCCTGAGCGCGACGACACCTGGGCACGGTGGGCCTGGGTGCGGCGACGTCCGAGCGTGGCGGTGCCTCTCGGGAGACAAGAAAATTTCTGACTAATCAAGTTTGACGAATCCAGAAGCGGGCAGTACCTTCGAGGCCCGCAAGGTAGTCAAGCTTGACTACTTGCGTGGGCTGGGCAGTGGTGAACCCCGGAAGGAGTCGGATGACGGACGCGATCGTCGTCGAAGGCGCACGGAAACGGTACGGCGAGAAGCGGGCCCTGGACGGGCTCGACCTGGTGGCGGCGCGCGGCACGGTGCACGGCGTGCTCGGGCCGAACGGCGCGGGCAAGACCACGGCGGTGCGGATCATGGCCACGCTGCTCCGGGTGGACGAGGGGCGCGTGGAGATCGCCGGGTACGACGCGGGGCGGCAGGCGCACGAGGTGCGCCGCCGCATCGGCCTGCTCGGCCAGCACGCGGCCGTCGACGAGGAGCTGAGCGGCCACCAGAACCTGGAGATGTTCGGCCGCCTCTACCACCTGGGCGCACGCCACGCGCGCGTGCGGGCCGACGAGCTCCTCGACCGCTTCGGCCTCGCGGACACCGGCCGCAAGGCGGTCAAGCAGTACAGCGGCGGCATGCGGCGCCGCCTGGACCTCGCCGCCTCGCTGATCACGGAACCGGAGGTGTTGTTCCTGGACGAGCCGACGACGGGCCTCGACCCGCGCGGCCGCGCCGAGGTGTGGGACGCGGTGCGCTCCCTGGTCGGCGCGGGCACGACGGTCCTCCTGACCACGCAGTACCTCGAAGAGGCCGACCAGCTGGCCGACCGCATCTCCCTCATCGACCACGGCAAGGTCATCGCGGAGGGCACCGCCGACGACCTGAAGGCCCAGCTCGGCGGCGACCGCATCGATGTCGTGGTGCGCGACGCGGCCGAGCTGGTGCGCGCGGCCCGGCTGCTGCCCGGCGCGGCGGACGACGCGACGGTGGACGCCGACCGGCGCCTCGTCAGCGCGCCCGTCATCGACCGCATGGATGCCCTGACCCGGGTCGTACGGGCACTCCAGGAGGCGGGCATCGAGGCCGAGGACATCGCGGTGCGCAGGCCGACCCTGGACGAGGTGTTCCTGCGCCTCACGGGGCGCACGGAGGACCAGGAACGCATGAAGGAGGCCGTGTGAGTACGACAACCGGCGGTACGCCGACAGCGCCGGCCGGGGCGGGCGGCTCCCGGATCGGCTGGGCCCTCACCGACTCCTGGACCATGTCCCGGCGCGAACTCGCCCACTGGGCGCGCCAGCCCGTGCAGGTCGTCGTCGGGCTCGCCTTCCCGGTGATGCTGCTGCTGATGTTCAACTACCTGATCGGCGGCGGCAAGGGCATCCAGGGCGACTACGCCGAGTTCCTGGTGCCCGGCATGTTCGCGCTGACGATGGTCTTCGGTCTGGACGCCACGATGGTCGCCGTCACGACCGACCTCAACAAGGGCGTCATCGACCGCTTCCGGTCCATGCCGATGACCAACGGGGCCGTCCTGGTGGGCCGTTCCGTCGCCGACATGCTTCAGTCCTTCGCGTCCCTCATCGTCATGATGGGCGTCGGGCTCGGCATCGGCTGGCGCTGGCACGGGTCGTTCGCCGGGGTCGTCGGCGCCGTCGGGCTGCTCATGCTCCTGCGGTTCGCCATGCTGTGGCTCGGCATCTACCTCGCCATGGTCGCCGGCAAGCCCGAGCTCGTCGTGGCCGTGCAGATCCTCGTCTGGCCCGTCGGGTTCCTCTCCAACGCCTTCACCGTCCCGCAGAACATGCCCGACTGGCTCGGCGCCGCGGTCGAGTGGAACCCGATGTCCGCGGCCGCCACGGCCGTCCGTGACCTCTTCGGCAACGACCCCGGCGTGACCGGCACGTCCTGGGCCGCCGACCACGCCGAACTCCTCGCGGTGGCCTGGCCCCTGGCCCTGGTGGGCGTGTTCCTGCCGCTGGCGGTACGGAGGTTCGGGGCGCTGAGCAAGTAGGGCGCGGGGCGGCCCTGCGGGGCATTCCCCAACCCCGCCCCTTCCCGAACCCGGGGGCTGCGCCCCCGGCGACCCGCTGATCGGCGCTTCGCGCCTCGTCCTCAATCGCCGGACGGGCTAGATCATGTGCTGCTGTATTTCAGCCCCTCCGGCGTTTGAGGAGCGGGGGTCTGGGGGCGCAGCCCCCAGTTTCGGGAAGGGGTGGGATCGGGGAGCCCCCGGCAAGGCCCCACCCCCACCGCCCCTAGTGATGAAACCCCGTAGCAACCCCCCGATCCCGCGTAAGCGGATGCGGCTGCCTCCGCAGCTCGGGGAGGAGCCGTCCCAGGTCCTCCACGAAGAGCTGCGCGAGGTCGGACGAGAAGCCGTTGCGGCAGACGACCCGCAGCACCGCCAGGTCCTCACGGTGCGCCGGAAACGTATAGGCGGGCACCAACCACCCCCGCTCCCGCAACCGCCGGGCAACATCGAACACGTCAAAGGCGCCCACGCCCGCACCCGTGGTGAAGGCGAAGACGGGCAACTCGTCCCCCCGGGTGAGCAACCGGAAGTCCCCCAGGGCCTCGATCCCGGCGGCAAGCCCCCGGGCGACGTCCCGGGAGGCCTGCTGGACGGCCCGGAAGCCCTCCCGCCCGAGTCGCAGGAACGTGTAGTACTGGGCGACGACCTGCGCCCCGGGCCGGGAGAAGTTGAGCGCGAACGTGGGCATGTCCCCGCCGAGATAGTTGACGCGGAAGACCAGCTCCTCGGGCAGCTCGGCGGGCGTACGCCACAGTGCCCACCCGACGCCCGGGTAGACGAGCCCGTACTTGTGCCCGGAGGTGTTGATGGACGAGACGCGAGGGAGCCGGAAGTCCCAGACGAGGTCCTCGTCGAGGAAGGGCGCGACCATCGCCCCGGAGGCCCCGTCGACGTGGACGGGGATGTCGAGCCCGGTCCGCTCCTGGAGGGCGTCGAGCGCCGCGCACACGTCGGCCACGGGCTCGTAGGAGCCGTCGAAGGTGGAGCCGAGGACGGCGACGACGCCGATGGTGTTCTCGTCGCAGAGCGCGGCGGCGGCCTCGGCGGAGAGGTGGAAGCGGTCGCCCTCCATGGGCACCTGCCGCGCCTCGACCTCCCAGAACTCGCAGAACTTCTCCCAGCAGACCTGCACGTTGACGCCCATGACGAGATTGGGCCGGGCCTCGCGGGAGGGGTAGCGGTCGGCGTTGCGGCGCGCCCAGCGGCGCTTGAGCGCCATCCCGGCGAGCATGCAGGCCTCGCTGGATCCGGTGGTGGAGCAGCCGACGGCCGTCGCGGGGTCGGGGGCGTGCCACAGGTCGGCGAGCATCGCGACGCAGCGCCGCTCCAGCTCGGCCGTGCGCGGGTACTCGTCCTTGTCGATCATGTTCTTGTCCCGGCACTCCGCCATCAGGACCCCGGCCTGCGGCTCCATCCAGGTGGTGACGAAGGTGGCGAGGTTGAGGCGGGAGTTCCCGTCCAGCATGAGTTCGTCGTGGACGAGCTGGTACGCGGTCATGGGAGGCAGCGGCCCGTCGGGGAGCCGGTGCTTGGGCGGGGCCTGGGTCATGCCGCCGACGGGGTTCGCCTCGCCGTAGAACGGGTTCACCGAGAGGGGCCGGTCGTCGGGCCGGTCGGGGCCGTGGTGGAGGGGCATCGAGGATCCTTCCGGCCGAGGCTCGGGTGCTGTCCCATTCGGGAGGATATGGCCGAGCCTTTGGGCTTGCACCTCACGTGACGTGAGGACTCAGGCTGGGACGCGTACCGAGCAGGAGAGGGCGGAAACCATGAGCTATTCCGTGGGACAGGTCGCCGGTTTCGCCGGAGTCACGGTGCGCACGCTGCACCACTACGACGAGATCGGCCTGCTCGCGCCGAGCGAGCGCAGCCACGCGGGCCACCGGCGCTACAGCGACGGTGACCTGGACCGGCTGCAGCAGATCCGGTTCTACCGCTGGCTTATGGCGCTGACCTGGGCGGATGTGCCACCCGTGAGGGGCTGAGGGCACTTTGAGGGCACATCGGCGCCGAGAACGGCCTCGACGGCGTCCCGAGTGGTGTCCTCCTGGTTGGGCCAGAGGTGCGTGTACGTGTCGAGCGTGATGGACGGCTTCGAGTGCCCGAGCCGCTTCTGAACGGTCTTGACGTCCTCGCGGTGGCGGATGAGCAGCGAGGCGTAGAAGTGCCGCAGGTCGTGCATGCTCGTGCCCTTGGGGACCTGCACGCGCTCGGGCTCGGCGCCCTCGGGCCGCCCGTCGCGTACCCACTGCGCGTGTGCTGCGGCGTATTGCTCGTCGAGCGCCGCGTTCGCCCGCTCGACGAGACGTCCCCACATGCGGGCCCAGGACGAGCGGCGTACGGCCTCGCGCCGCTCGTTCGGGAAGATCAGGTGCGCCTTGCGCTGCTTCGGCTTGCGCGGGTCGGTGCGGTCCTCGATGTCCACCAGGGGCGCGGGGTGTGCCTTGAGGTGCGCGGCGAGTGCGTCAACGGCCGACTTGGCGAGCGGCACCGTGCGGTAGCTCTCGTGCGTCTTGGGCTCGCCGAGGAACGGCTCGCCGTCGTCCGGGCCGACCAACTGCTGTTCCACGCGCACGGTGCGGCGCAGGAAGTCGACGTGCCCGACTTCAAGGCCGAGCACTTCGCCCTGCCGCAGCCCGGACGCCGCAGCGAACAGGATGAGCGCCCCGTACCGGGACGGCGCGGCCTCGACGAGTGCACGGACGGCGTCGGGGTGCAACGGCACGATCTCGGGGCGGCGTCCCTCGGGCAGCTTCACGCCCTCGCAGGGGTTCACGCGCAGGATGCCGTCTTGCACGGCGATGCGGAACGTGGTCACCAGGTAGGCGTACGTCGTGCGCAGGCTGTTGTGCGACAGCACGGCGGCGCGGTCCTTCACCCATGCCCGTATCTCCGACGAGCGGACACTCGATATCGGACGGTCGCCGAACGTCGGGTAAATGTGCCGCCGCAGCGCCCGCTCGACGCGCGTCGCGGTGCTCGGGCGGTGCACGGCCGAGGCGCGCCACCGCTCGGCGACGGCCCGGAAGCTCTCCTTGCCAGCGGCGGGGTCGACGTACAGGCCCCGGTCAAGGTCGGCCTTGACGGTCGCCGCGCGGGTCTCGGCTGCGGCGCGCTTGTCGAAGTTCTCCTTGCGCTGCTTGCCGCTCGCGTCACGCCAACGGACCTGCCACCGCTTCCCCTTGCCGTGCTCGCCGCTCGGCACGAGCTTGCGCGTTTTGCTGGTGTGGTCGGGGCACGCCTTGTCGTCCTTGCCCGGGCGCGACTTGTGCCATCTGTCGTAGACGTCAGCCATTCGAACCCGCCCCGCCCTCTGCGTCGTCCGCTTCATCCGTTGGCGACTTGGGCATGAGGCCTGCCGCCGACAAGGCTTCCCAGATTTGCTTGTTGGTCTCGTAGCCCTCGCGCTGGTTTCGCTCGCGGGACTTCCATTCCTCGGCCGGGAGCTCGCTGCGGTAGATGCGTTCGTTTGTGAAGGTCAGCGGGGCCTCGCCCCTGATCCATTCACGGACCCAGCCCGCGCTTTCCCTGCGCAGCCCGTGTGTGGGGTGCGGCTCCTCCGGGGTGAGTTCGTAGCGCGCGTGCTCGTCGTCGACCGGTACGAGCAGGTGAATCGGCGCAACGTGCAGAGCCTGAGCCAGGATCAACCACTCTTCGAGGGTGATCTGCCGCCGTCGGCGGCCGTTCGGGTCGGGGCGCCCGCTCTCGATGTTGGCGATCACCGAGGCTGTCATGCCGGGGGCACCCATCAAGGCGCAGCGTTCGGCGAGGCCCTTTGCCGTGAGTCCCTGGCGCTTCCGTAGTTCTTGGACCCGCTGAGCGACGACGTCGCTCGCGGACTGGGGGACCGTCACCGTGACTCCTCTGTCGATACGACAATTCAGGAAGTCACGTTGACATGCAACGCGGCCCGTTGGCAAGGTGACACGGTGATCGTCTCCTCGACATGGGGGGATGTCGTAACGACATTGGAGTCAACTCGTGCCCCGCGCTCAGATCACCAACGCTTCCGACTTCGCCCGCCGCAAGCTCGCCACCGCGCAAGAACTCGCCGACTACTGCGGCGTGCCGCTCGCCACCGTCTACCAGTGGAGTCATCGCGGGGGTGGCCCCCGCCTGATCAAGGTCGGCCGCCACCTGCGCGCCCGCTGGTCCGACATCGAGAAGTGGCTCGACGAGCGCGCCACCGACGCCGCCGCGTGATGCACGCCCCGTGCGCCCGCACCAGGAACAAGGGCCGTCGGCGCAGCAACGCCGACGGCCCGAACGCCCTTGCCCACCACTTCGCCAGTGATCACCAGCGGCGCCGGGTTTCTCACCGCCCGGCCCGCTCGGAAGGACGCCCTACCGTGCACACTACGCACGCCCGCCCCTCGCCCGCCTCGCCCGTCGATCCGCTCCACGTGGCCTTGTGGCTGGCCGCTCAGGGCTACGCGGTGCACCCGCTCGCCCCGGGCCTGAAGGTGCCCGTACGCGGCTGCGAGCGCTGCTCTCCGGGCACCGCCGAACGCCCGAACCCTGCCTACGTCGAGCACGACGGACACGCGTGCCTGTGCCATGCCGACGGGCACCCCTGTCACGGAGTCCTCGCCGCCACCACGGACGCCGACCGGATCACCACGTGGTGGGCGCGTACGCCCGCCGCCGGGGTTGGCGTCGCCGCCGGACGATCGGGCCTCGTGATCCTCGACGTCGACGCCCACGGCGGGGACGTGCCGACTGACTCCGGGCGGCTGCTGCCCGGCGTCGAACTGCCCGCCGACATCGCCCCGGGTAGCGTCCTCGACGGCCGCGACGTGCTCGCGCTGCTCGTCGAGGCGCGCCGCGCCATGCTGCCCGGCGTCGCCCCGGAAACGCTCACCGTGTGCACGCCGTCGGGCGGGGTGCACTACTGGTTCCGGGCGCCCGCTGGTACGCAGTGGCGCCCGCAGGCGGGGGCACTCGGCTGGCAGTTGGACGTGCGCGCGGGATCGTCGTACGCCGTCGCTCCCGGCACCGTCACCCGTACGGGCGCGTACACGGCGCTTGGAGGCTGCCGCACGGTCGCCGAGCTGCCCGTGTGGCTCGCCCGCGACCTCGACCGCACGGGGCACCGCGTACGCCCCGAGCGGCCCCGCGCCACGCTGCCGTGGCGCTCGCGCAGCATGGGCAGCGGGTACGTGGCCGCCGCCGTCGAGGCCGAGCTGCGGGCGGTCGCCGAGGCGCAGCCCGGCACGCGTAACGACGCGCTCAACCGGGCCGCGTTCAACCTCGGCACCCTGTGCGGCACGGGCCGCCTCGACCGCGTCCAGGTCGCCGACGTCCTCGCCGACGCTGCCCGGCACGCCGGACTGTCCGAGCGCGAGGCCGCCGCCGCGATCCGCTCGGGACTGGTCGCAGGCGAGCGGCACCCGCGTGCGCTCACCGGGGCCGCCGCGTGACCCAAGCCCCCGCGTTCGACTCGAACGCCGCCGCGCGCTCCGTCGTCCCCTTCCGCCGCCCGGAACGGGACACGGAGCCACCGCGCGCCCCGCAGCAGGAACGCCAGCCGCCGCAGGCCGAAGTGCTGCGCGTGCTTGGGCAGAACCGATTCCGCTACCTGCACCACAACGGCGCCCCGTACGCCGTGCCGTACGGCGGGCCGCCCGTCGCCGTACCGCTGCGCGCCACCGCCCACACAGGCACCGGCAGCCTGCGCCAACACCTCATCCGCGCCTACGTCACCGAGCACAACCGCACGCCCTCGCAGTCCGCCCTCGCCGACGCCGTGGCAGCGCTCGACGCGCTCGCCATGGATGCCGCCGCCGTCGAGCTGCCGCTGCGCATCGCCGCCGACCCGGACGACCGCGCCGTGACGTGGCTCGACCTCGGGCGCCCCGACGGCGAGTCGGTACGCCTCGCCCCGGACGGCTGGACGCTCACGTGCCCGGACGTCGAGGCCGGGCCCGTGTGGCGCCGCAGTCGGCTGGTTCGGCCCCTGCCGCGCCCGGACCGGATAGCGGGCGGCTGGCGCGCGGGCATAGAGGAGTTCGCCGCACTGCTGCCCTTCACCGCCGAGACGCTGCCGCTCGCCGTCGGCTGGCTCCTCGCCGCCCTGCGCCCGGACGTCCCCCGCCCCGTCGCCTACCTCACGGGCGAGCAAGGCACGGGCAAGAGCACGTCGGGGCAGATGCTCGCCGGGGTCATCGAGGGGGCCCGCGCCCCGCTGCGCCAGGCCCCCGACAACCTGCGCGACCTCGGGCCGACCACCGCCGCCGGGTGGGTGCTCGCCCTCGACAACCTCTCAGGCATGCCCGGCTGGCTCTCCGACGCCCTGTGCCGCATCGTCACCGGCGACGCACAGGTGACCCGCGCCCTGTACACCGACGACGACGTCAACGTCCTCACCTACCAACGCCCCGTCCTGCTCACCGGCATCGACCTCGGCGCACTGCGCAACGACCTCGCCGAGCGCATGCTGCCGCTCGAACTCCAACCCATCCCCCGCCACAAGCGACGTACCGCAGCCGCTCTGTGGGCCGCGTACGAGCAGGCACACCCGCGCATCCTCGGCGCCCTGCTCGACCTCGCTGCCGCCGTCTGGGCCGACCTCCCGCACGCCGCAGCCGAGTTGACCGAGCGCCCCCGCCTCGCCGACTTCGCCGAGCTGCTGCACGCCCTCGACCGCGTCACCGGCTGGCGCAGCCTCGACGCCTTCAACGGCTCACAGGACGCCCTGAACGACGCCGTCCTTGACGGGCATCCGGTCGCAACCGCCCTGCGAGAGTGGACCGCCGCGTACGACTTCCCGGCTCACGGATGGCACGGGACCATGGCTGAGCTGCACCGTGCCCTCGGCCGTGACGGGCGCGGCCTGGTCGACGGCTGGCCCAAGACGCCCGGCGTCCTCAGCGCCCGCATCCGCCAGGTCGCCCCCGCACTCCGCGCACGCGGCATCCAGGTGGCGCGCACCTCGGGCAGCAACAAGCACGGCAAGGTGTGGGCGATCACATGCGCCCCGCCGCCGTCATGAACTGCCTTGCACGCCCTCGACGCGCCCCGGAACGGCACCCGCCGACCGGGGCGCCGCTGTCTCCCGGGGGGACGCAGGGGGACGCCCAGGGGACGACGGGGGACGCACCCGGCAGCGCGCAGCGTCCCCACCGGACCCCCGCCCACGCCGCAGCAACCCACGCCCCACGCCCTCTGGGGGACGCGGGGGACGCTTCCCACCCCCTTCCCCTCTGTCCTAAGCAGAGAAGGAAGGAGAGGCGCAGAGAGGAGGCCGGGAACGTCGTCCCCTGCGTCCCCACCGTCCCCCGGCTGAGCGCGGGGTATGTCGCGCCGCGACCGGTCGTGACTCGGGCGCGCGGGCGCGCGCGTGTACCGCACCCAACTGACAGTCTCTTTGGGCGAAGCGGGCGCAGGCGGAACGGCCTCCCGCCCCGTGCGCGGGAGGCCCTGTCAGCGCGCGACCGGTCGCGGCGCTTCCCGCGCGCGCGGAGCGCCGCTCAACTGGCCACTGAAGGCCGTCCCCTCCGCCCTCTGGTACGAGGGTGGAGGGGACGGAGGTGCTGCCCTACTGCACGGTTTTGCTGGCCTCCCGTACGCAGTCCAAGCACACCCATCCGGCGCGCGCCACGAGTCGAGTGCGGTCCTTGGGGTGCTTGCCGCACCACACCGAAGCGGGGGCGCGGTCGGGCAGGTCACGCTTGATGTAGGCGCCGACGCCAACCCATGGTTTCTTAGCCATCGGTGTCGTCCTCGTCTTCGCTGTCCGGCTCGGGTTCGGGCTCGGCAGGGGTGATGATCTCCTGCTCGAACACGTCGTACCCGTTGACTTCGGGTATCCCGTCGTTGCCTCCCACGGTCTCACCTCCTTCCCGGTGTCGGAAGTGCGGCCCGGCCCTCTCACGGGCAAAGGGCCGGGCCGCGTGCGGCGGGTGGAGCGGGCCCGCCGCTGGCTCCTCGGCGAGGGCGTCAAGTGGTGACCCGGTGGACGCGGGCGGGTTCCAACTCGGCGGGCAGCCCGCCCGGAGGCTCCATGACCGCGTAGTCGGCGAAGACGCGGCGGTAGCGCAGGTGTCCGGTCTCCTGGGTGTGCTTGCGCTGCCACTCCTCGACCGGCTCCGGAGCGTTGTGCAGCCCAGAGGACTCGTCGCAGTCGGCATCGTCGCCGCTGACGCAGCGGGCCCCGTACTCCGGCGCCGCGTAGGGATCCTGTACGCGGCTGTAGGGCACGTAACGGAAGGTGCGGGTCACTGCGGGCCCCCTTGCTGTGTGCTCCCGTGTGTGTGGGCCAGAAGGCCGAGAGAGACCGCGTGCGGGATGTCTTCGGCGTCCACGTCAGGGGCGGGCAGACGCTCGCCGCGACTGTCGGCGACGCGCAAGGTCTCGCGCAACGACTCCCGCAACCGGTCAGCGCAGTAGCGCAGTTGCTCGGCGGTCACCTCCTCTCCGGACAGCAGATCGTCGACGTGGTCGAGCAGATCGCAGGCCATGCCGAGCTGAGCCGCCTCGACCTGATCGGCCACTCGCGACAGAAAGCCGTTCTCGTCGTCCGTGCTCAGATAGCAGGCGAGTCCTCGCTCATCCGGCCACGGCATCAACCGCAGGTGCCCCGTACCCGTCATCGCGTGGTCACCGCCACGCCGTCAACGAACTGGGGCCGGATGTTGATGCAAGGCCGTGTCGGCCGCAGCCCCCTACGCCTAGAACTCAGGTGGCGCACTTCCCGTTCGTGTGCGGTCAGGTACGGACGCACAAGTCTGATGTCCTCCCCGCGCAGCATGGGCACGCGTAGCAGGCGCGCCGTCGGCGTGTCCTCGGGCGGCATGGCTGCGCCTCTGCCGCGCGACCGATGACGGCCCGACGCGGGCAGCAAGAGCGGTAGCAGTCGCAGCAGGAGCCGGGCGATACCGTGGCTCATGTCGTCAACCTCCATACGGCTGGTGGCCATGCCCCCGGGCCGTTCGCGCGGTCGCGGGGGTCTGTCTTCGCGGTGCTCTTCGGCTTGCCGAAGAAGCGCACCCACCAGTGCACTGCCTGATCCCAGGGGGCGGGCATCGAGCGACCGGACGTTTAGGCGGACGTTTCACTCTCGCCTCGACGGCCAAGTCACTACGGTGAGAGAACAATCCGCAGTCGCGAAGGGACGCCCATGGCAGCGGGAACGGGCACTCTCGTGGCGCTGCGGCGCGCTGCGGGATACACCCAAGAGTCCTTCGTGGCCGTGTTCTTGAAGGAAGCCGTGCGCCTTGGTGTCGACGCCTCAGCGAGCGTGCGGCAGGTGCGACGGTGGGAAAGGGAATGCCCGCCGCCGTTGCCTCATCCGGCCCAACAGGTGGTGCTAGAAGCGGTGTTCGGCGTACCTCTTGCCGAGATGGGGTTCGACGTCCCCGCGCATCGCGTGGCGATTGCGGCGCCGCTCGGCGACGCTGGAGACGTGAAGCGTCGAACGTTCGTCGCCGACACGGGCGCCCTCGCTGCGTCTGCCCTCCTCCCTGCCCGCTCGGGACCGCACGTTGGTACGGCCGACTTGGGTCGCCTGCGCACGCGGTTGGACAGCCTCTATCGGACGGATCACACAGAGGGCAGCGTCCCGGCCATGGAACAGGCTCGCCGTCTTGAGGGCGAGATCACGGGGGCACTTCGCTCGGCGTCGTACACCTCGCGCGTTGGCCGTGAGCTACAGACGATGATCGCGGAGTTGCACGGGCACAGAGCCTGGTACTCGTATGACGGTGGGCGCATCGATGAAGGGCGCGCGGCCTGCATGGAAGCTCTCGCCGCTGCGCAGCTCGTCGGCAATCCGCTGCTTCAGGTCTCAGTACTGGAGACCCTGGTACTACTCGCGGTCAAGGCCGACCGCGCCTGGGAGGCGGCGAGCGCTGTAGAGACCGCCTACCGGCTCGCAAGCCACGCGGGGGCAGGGCCGACCGTGCACTTGGTCATCGCGCTACGCGATGCCAACGTCGCCACCCACACCGGAGACCTGTCCGGGGCGCGCCGCGCCCTTAGCCGCGCGGTCACCTTCCAGGGCCGCGTGGACTCCGATGGTGCAGTGCCGAACTGGGCACAGTTCGTCGGTCCTTTTGAGGTCGACTACGCCACGGCCGACATGTATGTACGAGCGGGCCAGCCAAAGCGTGCCGTGCCGTTCATGCGCGCCGCCGTACGGGGGATCGGTGGCGGTCTGGTCCGCAACAGCGTCTCGTACCGCGTCAAGCTCGCAGGCGTGCTCCTCGCTGCCGGGGAAGCCGACGAGGCGTGCGCGGAGATGAACACCGCTCTAGACGCTTCTGGGGGCGTCTCTTCGCCGCGCCTCGCGGGCAAGATGCGGGAGTTCCAGCAGTCCGCAGCCCGTATCGACAGCGGAACGGCTCGGGACTGCGTGGCACGCCTACGTGGAGTCGTATGAGGGAGCACCACATGACTCAGCAAGAGGCCATCGACGTAGAGAGCATGGACGGCCCGCAGGCAGCACAGGCCGAGTCGGCCTTTCGGATCGTCTACGCCGAGGCGTTCGCTGAACCGCCGTACAGCGAGGAAGAGGACGAGGTCACGGACGCGTTTCGTCGCTTCCGCTCGCAGACCCGCAAGAGCGCCTTCCGGGGAGCCCTCGCCCGCACGCGCGACGGCGAGCCAGTCGGTATCGCCTATGGCTACCCGCTCAGCGCCAAGACACGATGGTGGAACCAACTCACCACACCCGTGCACGACGACATGCGGCGTGAGGACGGGCACCGCACCTTCGGACTCATGGAGATCGCCGTACGTGCACCGTGGCGCGGGCGCGGCATCGCTCACCGCCTGCACGAGGCGGTACTCAACGGTTCCGAGGTCGAGCGGGTGCTGCTCAACGTCCACCCGGACAGCGCGGCGGCGGTGGGCGCGTACCGGGCTTGGGGGTACGAGAAGGTCGGCGAGGCGCGCCCCTGGGCAGGTGCGGACCTCCACGACGTGATGCTTCTCGATCTGCGCTGAGCCGGTGGGGCGTGCCTGCGGCGCCAAGACGTCCCGCTGCCCTGTGCCCGAGGGCACACGCAGGGCACAAGGACCAGAAAGGGCCCGGAAAACGGCGGCAACTACTGAAGGTAGTTTTCGCAGCTCACGGGCCCTTCCGGGGCAAGACCGCAGGTCAGACGATCAAGCGGACGGTTCCTGTTCTACCGGGAGCTCGGCTTCCCCCTCGACCAGGTCGCGACCCTGCTCGACGATCCGGACGCGGACCCGCGCGCGCACCTGCGCCGCCAGCACGACCTGCTGTCCGCCCGGATCACCAAGTTGCAGCGGATGGTCGCGGCCGTGGAGACCGCCATGGAGGCGAGACGCATGGGCATCGATCTCACGCCCGAGGAGAAGTTCGAGGTCTTCGGAGACTTCGATCCCGACGAGCACGCGGAGGAGGTGGAGCGCCGCTGGGGCGACACCGAGGCGTACGCCGAGTCGCAGCGCCGCACCGCCGCGTACACCAAGGAGGACTGGAAGCGGCTGACCGAGGAGCTGGACGCGATCCACGCGCGCATGGGTGACCTGCTGGCCGCCGGAGAGCCCGCGGGCTCCGCGACGGCGATGGACGTGGCGGAGGAGCACCGCCGCTTCATCTGCTCCAGCTACTACGACTGCGCGCACGAACTGCACGGCTGCCTCGGCGACATGTACGTGTCCGACGCCCGCTTCACGGCCACGTACGAGGCCATCCGGCCGGGCCTCGCGGTGTACATGCGTGACGCGATCCACGCGAACGCCGCCCGCGCGGGCGCCGGGGGCGAGTGACCGCGCCTCCCCGGGGGCCGGGGGACGTCCCGGGCGTCCCGTGGTCCCCGGGGGCGCGAGCTTGGCCTCAGGGTGGCTGGCGCGTCGCCCGGCTCCCGAGGGAACCTGAGGGGAACCGGTGGAACCTGCCCGCGTCACCTCGCGTTGGTAACTTTGGGCGGCGACCGATGCCATCACACCGCACGGCCCGCCCGCAGAGCCCCACCGCCGCACCCCCTCACACCCACAGGAGCCCGGAACCGTGACGACGCTTGCGCTCGGACCAAGCTGGCTGGATCCGGACTACCTGCTGAACCAGTTCGGGCTCTGGGGCCTGCTCCTGATCGTCTTCGCCGAGTCGGGCCTGCTCATCGGCTTCTTCCTGCCCGGCGACTCGCTCCTGTTCACCACGGGTCTGCTGATCACGACGAACAAGCTGGACACCCCGCTGTGGCTGGCCTGCATCCTGATCGTCGTCGCCGCGATCCTCGGCGACCAGGCGGGCTATCTCTTCGGCAAGAAGGTCGGCCCGTCGCTGTTCAACCGCCCGGACTCCAAGCTCTTCAAGCAGGAGAACGTGGTCAAGGCGCACGAGTTCTTCGAGAAGCACGGCCCGAAGTCCCTGGTCCTGGCCCGCTTCGTGCCGATCGTGCGGACGTTCACGCCGATCATCGCGGGCGTCAGCGGCATGCGGTACCGCTCGTTCATCACGTTCAACGTCATCGGCGGCGTCCTGTGGGGCGCGGGCGTCACGCTGCTCGGCGCCTGGCTCGGCAAGCACGAGTTCGTCCACAAGAACATCGAGGCGATCCTGATCCTGATCGTCCTCATCTCGGTGGTCCCGATCATCATCGAGTTCCTGCGGGCCCGCTCCAAGGGCAAGAAGGAGGCCGCGCAGGCCCCGGTGGCCGAGCGCGACGGCCACGACGACTTCGACGACCGCTCGGGGGGCGGCCAGCAGGGGGCGCACCAGGCCCAGCAGTCCCCGTACCCCCCGCAGGGCCAGTACCCGGGCCGGCAGGGCGGCGGCCAGTACGGCGGCGCGGACGGCCAGCACTACCAGGCGCGGCAGCCGCAGTACGGCGACCAGCAGACCCAGTTCCTGGGCCGCCAGCAGCCGCAGCAGCCGGGATACCCCGGCGGCCACCCGGAGCAGCACCAGTACCAGCCCCAGCAGCCGCAGTACGGCGACCAGCACCAGCAGCAGGGATACGCGGACCAGCACGCCCAGCACCAGCAGTACCAGGCCCAGTACGGCAACCAGTACGGCAATCAGTACGAGGGCCAGCAGGGCGGCGGCCAGTACGGCAACCCCGCGGACGGCCAGCAGTACCAAGCCCCGTACGACCCCGCCGCCCAGCAGTACGACGGTCAGCAGCCTCAGCAGCCCCCGTACCCGGACCACCAGACCCAGTACCTGGGCCGCCAGCAGCCCCCGTACCCCGAAGAGCCCGACCAGCAGGGCCGGAACAGGTATTAGATCGCCCCGGCCGGAACGTACGAGAAGAAGCCCTAGAAGCCGCGCGTCCGCTTGGCCGCGCGGCGGCCCTTCTGGCCGCCGGCCACCCGCGGCGCCTTGAGGAACAGCCGGGACAGCTCGCCGCCCAGGTTCACGCCGATCGCGATGGCGAGGGCCAGGGCCGCCGCCTTGGAGAGCGAGGCGAGCCCCGGGTTGAGGTTGTTCCGGGCGATCTCAAGAAGCCCGAAGTACGTGGCGCTACCGGGCAGGAGCGGCCCGATCGCCGCCGTCACGTACGGCAGCGCGGACGCGAACCGGTAGCGCGACAGGAGTTGGCCGAACAGGCCCACGAGCCCGGCCGCGACCGCCGTCGCCGCCACCGGCGAGATGCCCCCGGTGCGGGCGAGGGCACCGAACACGATCCAGGCCACCCCGCCGTTCAGCGTCACCAGGAGCACGGTGGAACGTTCCTGCTGAAGCAGGATGGCGAAGGCCAGGCTCAGCGACATGGACGCGAGGATCTGGATCCACGGCCGGTCGGAGGAGTGGATCGACGTCTCCGGGTTGAGGCCCGCGTCCAGCGTCACGCCCAGATAGAGCACCATGAGGACGCCGCAGACGATCCCGACGATCAGATACCCGACCTCAAGGAGGCGGGCGGCGGCGGTGATGTAGTAGCCGGTCAGGCCGTCCTGTACGCCCGCGACGAGCGCTCGCCCGGGGATCAGCGCGAACAGACCACCGGTGATCACCGCGGACGCCTTCACGTCCGGCAGGTCGAGCAGGCTGATCGCCACGCCCATCGCGGCCGGGGGCATCGCCGCGACCACGAACTGGTAGAACTCCGGCAGCCCGCGCCCCGCGCACAGCCACGCGAGCCGGTCGCCCAGCATCGCGCCGAGCGCGGCCGCCACGAACACCAGGACGTCACCGCCGACCAGTACGGACGCCGAACCGGCGAGCAGCCCGGCCGCGGCCGTCAGCGCCCAGCCCGGATAGGGGTGCCGGTTGCGGCGGAGCTCCGCGAGGCGCCGGTAGGCCTCCTCCAGGGAGATGTCGACGTCTTCGGAGCTGATGTCGTCCACGAGCCGGTAGACGGCCGACAGACGCGTGTAGTCGGTGCCCCGGCGGCGTACCGTGCGCGACGCCGTCACCGGGTCGTCCACAAGGGAGGGCTGGTACGAGATCGCGATCAGCGTGAACGTGACGTTCGGCTCGCAGCGGTCCAGGCCGTAGGAGTGCGTGACGGCGAACATCGCCGCCTCCACGTCCTCCGCGCCCTCACCGCCCGCGAGCAGCAGTTCCCCGATGCGCAGGGTGAGGTCCAGGACGCGCGGCACGGCGCGCCCCTCGTCGTCCTCGTGCCGCTGCGTCGGCTCCGGCGCCGGGCGCTCGGCCACCGGCGTGCGCAGGATCGTGCGCATCCGGTCCTGCCAGGGTGCCTCCTTGACCAGCCGGACCACGGGGATCCCGCCGGGCGGGGTGAAGGCGGGCGGGTGCTGGGCGTCGTACGAAGGAGGTGGCGTGAACGCCGAGGACTCCTTGTCCTCGGGCAGCTGCGGGATCCGCAGACCCGTCGGGATCGTGAACTCCGACGACGGGTGGTCCTCCTCCGGCGCGGTCGCCTGGTCGACACCGCCGACGGGGGCGAAGGCGCTGTGCGCCTCGTCCGACTGCGGCTTGCGGTCCTCCTCCACCTCTGCCACGGGGTGATGCCTCGTTCCTGTGTACGTACGTGTCGTGCGCACCCTACGTACGTCAGTATGCGCACGAGGCACGCGAGTATGCGCACGTATCTGTCGCCGCACGCGAACGGGCCGCGTGCCCCCTTCAGGGTCACGCGGCCCGTCGATGTCACCACCCGCGAACAGCAACCATCGATTGCGAAACCACGATGGCGAGCACCAGGTCTGCGGGAGCGGCGCCGGTTCAGGCGCAAAAAGGGCTCAGTGGCCGCCGTGGGCCTCGAAGCGCTTGTAGGAGGCCTCGATCTCGGCCTCGGCGTCGGTGCGGCCGACCCAGTCGGCGCCCTCGACGGACTTGCCGGGCTCCAGGTCCTTGTAGACCTCGAAGAAGTGCTGGATCTCCAGGCGGTCGAACTCGGAGACGTGGTGGATGTCGCGCAGGTGCTCCACGCGCGGGTCCGACGCGGGGACGCAGAGCAGCTTGTCGTCGCCGCCGGCCTCGTCCGTCATCCGGAACATGCCGATCGCGCGGCACTTGATGAGGCAGCCCGGGAAGGTCGGCTCGTCAAGAATGACCAGTGCGTCCAGCGGGTCGCCGTCCTCGCCGAGGGTGTTCTCGACGAAGCCGTAGTCCGCCGGGTAGCTGGTGGACGTGAAGAGTCGACGGTCCAGGCGGATGCGGCCGGTCTCGTGGTCGACCTCGTACTTGTTCCGCGAACCCTTCGGAATCTCGATGGTGACGTCGAACTCCACGGGTGGCTCCTCCATGATCAGCACATACTTCGGGTGGTTAAGTGTCCCTCACGCAGATGTGTGATCGCGAAAGGGGCAGGTCGTCGTGGACGAGCGCAAGCCTTGGCAGCAGCCTGAAAAGCTGCTGCAGCTTCTGAGGCGGCTTGCCGTCAAGCCTCCCGCGAAACTCAGGACCTGGCAGCTCACGGCGGCATCGGCCGCCGTCGGCCTTGTCGTCGCGGCCGTGGCGATCGCCGCGGCCGGCCCCTGGGACTCCTCCGGCCAGCGTACGGCCGAGCGGGACCTGGCGGCTTCCCGGGAAGCCGGGGGTGGCGCAGATCACGCCGGTGGCGCCGGTGGCGGGGCCCCGAACGCGGCCCCGAGCGCACCCTCCGTACTCGCCGGACTCGGCCGCTCCGCCCGTAAGGCGCCGGAGACCGGCGGCAGGCGGCTCGCGGACGTCCTGCGCCCCCTCATGGACGACAAGAAGCTCGGCCCCGAGCGGTCCGGGGTGGTCGTGGACGTGGCCACGGGTGAGCGCCTGTACGGCAAGGGCTCGGGCCGGGGCCTCACGCCCGCGTCGACCACGAAGATCGCCACGGCGGTCGCGGCGCTCTCGGCCCTCGGCCCCGACCACCGCCTCACCACGAAGACGGTCATCGGCCGCGACTCCCGGGACTCCCGCGACGTCGTCCTCGTCGGCGGCGGCGACCCGACCCTGACCGCCCGCGGCGAGGGCCGGTACGTCGACGAGTCCGCCAGCCTGCGCGAACTCGCCGACGACACGGCGAAGGCCCTCAAGAAGCGCGGCGCCGACCAGGACGTCTCCCTGTCGTACGACACCTCCCGCTACTCCGGGCCGCCCCAGCACCCCATCGGCCCGAACGAGAACATCGCCCCCGTCAGCGCCCTGATGGCCGACGAGGGCCGCCTCGACGACTCCTCCTCGGGGCCCGCCGCGCGCACCGCCGAGCCCGCGCGGGACGCGGCGCACAACTTCGCCAACCTGCTGCGCGAGCGCGGCATCGGCCTCAAGGCCGACCCGAAGTCCGGCAGGGCCCCCGAGGAGGCCGCCGAGCTGGCCCGGACCCGGTCGCAGCCGATGTCCGCCCTCGTCGAGCGGATGCTGACGCACAGCGACAACGACATCGCCGAGGCCCTCGCCCGCGAGACCGCGGTGGCCGGAGGCGAGCCCGCCAGCTTCAAGGGGGCGTCCCGGGCGGTACGGGCGCGGCTGGACAAGCTCGGACTGCCCCTCGACGGCGCGAGGTTCGCCGACGGCAGCGGCCTCGACCGCGACGACCGGCTCTCCGCGAGGCTCCTCGCCGCGCTCCTCAAGCACGCGGCCGGACCCGGCCGACCCGAACTGCGCTCCGTGGTGACGGGCCTGCCCGTCGCCGGCTTCACCGGCACCCTCGTCAACCGCTACCCCGACGCCTCCGCGGGCACCGGCGTGGTCCGCGCCAAAACCGGCACCCTCACCGGCGTCAACAGCCTCGCGGGCACGGTGGTGGACCCCGACGGCCGCCTCCTGGCCTTCGCCTTCATGACGACGGGGACGACGGATCCCCAGGGGGCCCAGTCGGCGCTGGACGCGATGGCGTCGGCGCTGGCGGGCCGGGGCGACTAGCCCCGCCCCCTGGGCGGCTGGTCCGCCCGGGGGGCGCCCCAGCCCGACCCGGCCGGACGGACGGACAACGGCGCCCCCAACCCCGTACGCGGGCGCAGCCAACCACGTACCGTTGACGCATGACGAGCCTCGGTGGTGCGGAGATGGTCGACTGGAATCTCGCGGTGGCGACCGCGACCCGGCTCGTGCGGCCGGGCCCGGAGGTGAGCCGGGACGAGGCCCGCGCGGTCGTCGCGGAGCTCCGCAAGCACGCCAAGTCCTCGGAGGCGCACGTCCGTTCGTTCACGAGGATGGGCACGGAGGACACCCACGACACCCCGGTCCTGGTCGTGGACCGCGCGGGCTGGGTCCGCGCGAACGTGGCGGGCTTCAGGGAACTGCTCAAGCCGCTCCTGGAGAAGATGAAGGACCGCAGGGGCAGCGGCCCGGGCGGCGCGGTCCTCGGCGCGGTCGGAGGCAAGGTGACGGGCGTGGAGCTGGGCATGCTCCTGTCCTTCCTGGCGTCACGCGTCCTCGGCCAGTACGAGACCTTCGCCCCGGCGACCCGCGAACTCCCCGCGGCCGGGAACGGCGGCGGCCGCCTCCTGCTCGTGGCACCGAACATCGTCCACGTGGAGCGCGAACTGGACGTGAACCCGCACGACTTCAGGCTCTGGGTGTGCCTGCACGAGGAGACGCACCGCACCCAGTTCTCGTCGGTGCCGTGGCTGCGCGACCACCTGGAGGGTGAGATCCAGTCGTTCCTCGGCGAGACCGAGGTCGACCCGATGACCGTCCTCGAACGCGTCCGCGAGGCCGCGCAGAGCCTGGCGGGCGGCCGCACGGACGGCGCGGACGACGACGGCGACAGCGGCCGCACCTTCGTGGAGCTCGTCCAGACCCCGGCCCAGCGCGAGATCCTGGCCCGCCTGACCGCCGTGATGTCCCTGCTCGAAGGGCACGCGGACTACGTGATGGACGGCGTCGGCCCCGACGTCGTACCGTCCGTGACCGAGATCAGGGAGAAGTTCAAGGAGCGCCGCCAGCGCGGCGCGAGCCGCCTGGACCAGGCGCTGCGCAAGCTCCTCGGTCTCGACGCCAAGCTGCGGCAGTACCGCGACGGCGAGCGGTTCGTGCGGGCGGTCGTGGAGGAGGTCGGCATGGACGGCTTCAACCGCGTGTGGACTTCTCCGAACACGCTTCCCACCAAGGCGGAGATCGCCAAACCGGCGGACTGGGTCGCGCGGGTGCACCGTAAGGCAGACTGAGCGAACAGACGCGGCCGACGGCAGGAGAACGCCCCCGCAATCACCCGTCCGAGGGACCGTGAGCCATGGGTAGGCGTGCAATGCTCGGGTAACGGCTCGGTTCTGTCACCATCGACACACTCTGAGTGACTGAACCGAGGCTCACCCCCCGAACTTCATGAAGGGAACCAACCGGAATGGGTCCCCATCCTGCGGTCGCGGCGATACGCCTGGCGGTCCGCCGCGTACTTCACGACGTACTGACCGACGTAGCCACCCGGCGCACCCTCACCCCGCATCCCGCCGCCCCCCACCTCCCGCACGAGCCGCCCCCGCCGCTCGTGCTCGTGGCGTGCTCCGGCGGCGCCGACTCCATGGCGCTCGCCTCCGCACTGGCCTTCGAAGCCCCCAAGCTCGGCATCCGAGCCGGCGCGGTGACCGTCGACCACGGCCTGCAGCCCGGCTCCGACCTGCGCGCCGCCGAGGTCGTCACCCGCATGACCGCGCTCGGCCTCGACCCCGTCGAGTCCCTGGTGGTGCACGTCGGCCGCGAATCAGACAGGGCGGCGCATGGCGCCTCGTACACGGGGGGTGGGCGACGGGTGGGACCCGAGGCCGCCGCCCGCGACGCGAGGTACGCGGCCCTCGACGACGCCGCCGAGCGCCACGGAGCCGCCGCCGTCCTGCTCGGCCACACCCGCGACGACCAGGCGGAGACGGTTCTGCTCGGCCTCGCCCGCGGCTCGGGCATCCGCTCCCTGTCGGGCATGGCCGCGGTCTCCGGGGCCGGTGGCCGCTATCGCAGGCCGTTCCTGCACCTGGACCGCCAGACCGCCCGCAAGGCCTGCATGGTGCAGTCCCTGCCGGTCTGGGACGACCCGCACAACGCAGACCCGGCCTACACCCGCTCCCGGCTGCGGCACGAAGGCCTGCCCGCCCTGGAGAAGGCGCTCGGCAAGGGCGTCGTGGAAGCCCTCGCGCGCACCGCGCAGCTCTCCCGCGACGACGCGGACGCCCTCGACACCTGGGCCGCCCAGGCCGAGTCGTCCGTGCGGGACGCCGGGGGCCTCCTGGAGTGCGCGAAGCTCTTCGCCCTGCCGCCCGCGGTGCGCCGCCGCATCGTGCGCCGCGCGGCCATCGAGGCGGGCGCCCCGGCCGGCGCGCTGTTCGCCCGGCACATCGAAGAGGTGGACCGGCTGATCACCGGCTGGCGCGGCCAGGGAGCCATCAATCTCCCGGGCAAAGTCGTCGCACAGCGGCAGGGTGGCAGACTGGTCATCCGGCAAGGCTGACTGGGGAGCGTTTTCCCGACCGGCCGGTGGGACGACCGAAAGTGATACGGGTGGACGCGAACGACATGGGCACCGACCTTCAGTCGGTGCTCATCACCAAGGAAGAGATCGACGCGAAGCTGGCCGAGCTGGCCGCGAAGATCGACGCGGAGTACGCGGGCAAGGACCTGCTGATCGTCGGCGTGCTCAAGGGCGCCGTGATGGTCATGGCGGACCTGGCGCGCGCGCTGTCCACGCCGCTCACGATGGACTGGATGGCGGTGTCCTCCTACGGCGCCGGTACGCAGTCCTCCGGCGTGGTCCGCATCCTCAAGGACCTGGACACCGACATCAAGGGCAAGCACGTCCTGATCGTCGAGGACATCATCGACTCCGGCCTGACGCTGTCCTGGCTGCTCTCCAACCTCGGCTCGCGCGAGCCCGCCTCGCTGAAGGTGTGCACGCTGCTGCGCAAGCCGGAGGCCGCGAAGGTCGCGATCGACGTGGAGTGGGTCGGCTTCGACATCCCGAACGAGTTCGTCGTCGGTTACGGCCTCGACTACGCCGAGAAGTACCGCAACCTCCCGTTCGTCGGAACGTTGGCTCCGCACGTGTACGGCGGCTGACTTCCCGGGAACCCTCAGCCGCGTCCCGCCGTTGGAGCATGCGAAGACGGGTTTGCCAGCCGTCCCGTGCGGCTTCGGGTGACAATGCTGGGGTACCGTCCGAAGAACAGTCTTTATCAAACTCACTATGGCAGGAGGTACGGAGCGGCATCGCTCCGTGTGGATGGACGTGAAGCGATACTTCCGTGGGCCAGTCATGTGGATTGTGCTGGCCGTCCTTGCCGTGGTCGTGTTGATGCAGGTCGTCGGTTCGTCCGGTGGCTATAAGACGGTGGACACCGGCCAGGTCGTGCAGGCCATCGCCGACAACAAGGTCGAGTCGGCCAAGCTCACCACCGGTGACGATCACACCATCAAGGTGGAGCTCAAGGACGGCCAGAAGGTCAAGGGCAGCAGCAAGATCCAGGCGAGCTACATCGGCGACCAGGGCGTCGAGCTCGCCAAGACGCTGCAGGCCAAATACGAGGACAAGCAGATCCCGGACGGTTACACCGTCTCCCCGTCGAAGCAGAACCCCTTCGTCGGCATCCTGCTGTCCCTTCTCCCGTTCGTCCTCATCGTCGTCGTGTTCCTGTTCCTGATGAATCAGATGCAGGGCGGCGGCAGCCGAGTCATGAACTTCGGCAAGTCCAAGGCGAAGCTCATCACCAAGGACACCCCGAAGACGACGTTCGCCGACGTCGCGGGTTCCGACGAGGCCGTCGAGGAACTCCACGAGATCAAGGAGTTCCTCCAGGAGCCGGCGAAGTTCCAGGCCGTCGGCGCCAAGATCCCCAAGGGCGTGCTGCTGTACGGCCCGCCCGGTACGGGCAAGACGCTGCTCGCGCGCGCCGTCGCGGGCGAGGCGGGCGTCCCGTTCTACTCGATCTCGGGTTCCGACTTCGTCGAGATGTTCGTCGGTGTCGGTGCCTCCCGAGTGCGTGACCTCTTCGAGCAGGCCAAGGCGAACGCCCCGGCGATCGTCTTCGTCGACGAGATCGACGCCGTCGGCCGACACCGCGGTGCCGGTCTCGGCGGTGGCCACGACGAGCGCGAGCAGACGCTCAACCAGCTGCTGGTCGAGATGGACGGCTTCGACGTGAAGGGCGGCGTCATCCTGATCGCCGCCACGAACCGCCCGGACATCCTCGACCCGGCGCTCCTGCGCCCCGGCCGCTTCGACCGGCAGATCGCCGTCGACCGCCCGGACATGCAGGGCCGTCTGGAGATCCTCAAGGTTCACCAGAAGGGCAAGCCGGTCGCCCCGGACGTCGACCTGGGCGCGGTCGCCCGTCGTACGCCGGGCTTCACGGGCGCCGACCTGTCGAACGTGCTGAACGAGGCCGCGCTGCTCACCGCGCGCAGCAACCAGAAGCTGATCGACAACCACATGCTGGACGAGGCCATCGACCGCGTCGTGGCGGGCCCGCAGAAGCGGACCCGGATCATGTCCGACAAGGAGAAGAAGATCACCGCGTACCACGAGGGCGGACACGCCCTGGTCGCGGCGGCGTCTCCGAACTCGGACCCGGTCCACAAGATCACGATCCTGTCGCGCGGCCGCGCCCTCGGCTACACCATGGTCCTGCCGGACGAGGACAAGTACTCGACCACGCGCAACGAAATGCTCGACCAGCTGGCGTACATGCTGGGCGGGCGCGCGGCCGAGGAACTGGTCTTCCACGACCCGACCACCGGTGCCGCCAACGACATCGAGAAGGCCACGGCCACCGCTCGCGCGATGGTCACGCAGTACGGCATGACCGAGCGTCTGGGCGCGATCAAGTTCGGCGGCGACAACACCGAGCCGTTCCTCGGGCGCGAGATGGCGCACCAGCGGGACTACTCGGAAGAGGTCGCGGCGCTGGTCGACGAAGAGGTCAAGAAGCTCATCGAGACCGCGCACAACGAGGCCTGGGAGATCCTCGTCGAGAACCGCGACGTTCTCGACAACCTGGTCCTCCAGCTCCTGGAGCGGGAGACGCTCGGCAAGGAGGAGATCGCGGAGATCTTCGCCCCGATCGTCAAGCGCCCGGCCCGTCCGGCCTGGACGGGCTCCACCCGGCGTACGCCGTCGACACGCCCGCCGGTGCTCTCGCCGAAGGAACTGTCGCTGACGAACGGCGCGAACGGTGCCACCCCCGCGGTGACCGCCGGAGCGACCGGTGCGACCGGCACGAGCGACACCCAGTCCCTCGAGGTGGCCCCTGAGGACCGCCCCGAGAGCTGAGCAACATCCCGTCCCGGGCGCTCCACCAGGCCCGGAATGGATGCCGCGCCCCCCAGGTTCTAGCCTGGGGGGCGCGGCTCTTTTCGGCCGTCCGCAACACAGGACCCAGGAACGAGGCACAGATGACCGACCCCGTGACGCTGGACGGCGAGGGCACGATCGGTGAGTTCGACGAGAAGCGGGCCGAGAACGCCGTACGGGAGCTGCTGATCGCGGTCGGCGAGGACCCGGACCGCGAGGGCCTGCGGGAGACGCCGGGGCGGGTGGCGCGGGCCTACCGGGAGATATTCGCGGGCCTGTGGCAGTCGCCCGAGGACGTTCTGACGACGACGTTCGACCTGGGCCACGACGAGATGGTCCTGGTGAAGGACATCGAGGTGATGAGCTCCTGCGAGCACCACCTCGTGCCGTTCGTCGGCGTCGCCCACGTCGGGTACATCCCGTCCTCCGACGGCAAGATCACCGGCCTGTCCAAGCTCGCCCGGCTCGTCGACGTCTACGCCCGCCGCCCGCAGGTCCAGGAGCGGCTGACCACGCAGATCGCGGACTCCCTGATGGAGATACTGGAGCCGCGCGGGGTCATCGTCGTGGTCGAGTGCGAGCACATGTGCATGACCATGCGGGGTGTCCGCAAGCCCGGCGCGAAGACGATCACGTCGGCGGTGCGGGGGCAGCTGCGGGACCCGGCGACGCGCAATGAGGCGATGAGCCTGATCATGGCGCGATAGCTGCGATAGCTGCGATAGCCGCGATAGCCGCGGTAGTCGCGACAGCGCGATCGTCAGTGGGTGTCAGCGGGTGTCTGTCCGATGCCTTGTCGGCGCGCGGGCGGTGTCGGTGTCACACGGCGGGGCTTGCCCCGCCGTGTTCGTCGTCGCTGTCCTCCGGGAGCCTGCAGACCCGCTCCAGGAAGAAGGCGGCCGCTATCACGCCGATGCCCGCGAGGACCGAGAAGCCGGCGTAGTACGCCTGGTCCCGGCGGGCGGGGATGTCCAGGAACTCCAGCATGAAGACGCCCACGCCGCCGTACATCCCGCAGACAAGGGCGGCGACCAGCGCGCTGGCCTGACCGAAGACGACCGCGCGGGCGGCCATCAGCGGCTCGACGCCCTTTGCGCCGGGGCGCCGCTCCCGCTGGGCCTTCAGGCGCGCGCGCAGTGAGATCGCCGTGGCGAGCAGCACCACGGCGATCAGCGCGAGGACGATGGGCGCGGCCAGTGGCACCCGGGGCAGCGTGCCCACGGAGTCCCACAGCCGGGCCCCCGCCCAGGACAGCACTCCGGCGACGGCGAAGAGGCCTGCCAGCATCCTCACGCGCAATTGCTTCATTCCGGAGGTCGCCCCTCTTGTCCCTTGCCGTTTTTGTCGTGCCGTCGTGCCGTCGTGCCGTCGTGCCGTGTCGCCGTGCCGTGCCCGTGGCACGGATTCCGTGCGCTGTGGACCTAACGATTACTCGGGCAGCCGGAGTTCCAGGTCGACGCGGGGCGCCACGCCCTCACGGCCGACCCCGGCGAGCAGCTCCGCGACCGGACCGCGGCCCGCGAGCTGCGCCTCCGGCTCGACGTCGTGCCACGGGGCGAGGACGAAGGCCCGCTCGTGCGCCCGCGGGTGGGGGAGGGTCAGAACCGGGTCGTCCGACACCACGTCGGCGTACGCGACGATGTCGACGTCGATCGTGCGCGGGCCCCAGCGCTCGTCCCGGACCCGGTGGAAGGCCTCCTCGACGGCGTGCGCGCGCTCCAGGAGCGAGGCCGGGGGGAGCGTCGTCTTCACGACCACCACAGCGTTGAAGTACGACGGCTGGGAGCCGGGCTCGACGCCCCAGGGCTCGGTCTCGTACACCGGGGAGACCGCCTTGACCCGCAGGCCGGGGGTGTCCTCCAGGGCGTCGACGGCACCCTGGAGGGTCTCCAGGCGGTTGCCCAGGTTCGACCCGAGGGAGATCACCGCGCGCTGGGGGTTGGAGAGCGTCGTGTCGGCGGCGTCCACCTGCTCCACCACGGACGTGGGGACCGGCTGGACGGTGGGGTCGCTGTGGGGGGTCATACGCGGCTCCGGGTGATGGTGACGGTCACGTCGTCGAACGGGACGGTGATCGGGGCGTCCGGTTTGTGGACCGTGACCTCGACCTCCAGGACGCCGTCGTGCTTCAGGCAGGCCTGGGCGATGCGCTCGGAGAGCGTCTCGATGAGGTTCACCGGCTCGCCCTCGACGACGGCCACGACCTCCTCCGCCACGATGCCGTAGTGCACGGTCTTCGCCAGGTCGTCGTCGGCCGCGGCCGCCCGGGTGTCCAGGCCGAGGACCAGGTCCACGATGAAGGTCTGGCCCTCCTCGCGTTCCCGCGGGTACACACCGTGGTGCCCGCGCGCCTTCAGGCCACGCAGCGCGACACGATCCACGCGAATCACTCCTGACAGTCGTCGGTATCGGCCGGTCCCGCCGAGTGCGGTCGGCACACCAGCCACATTCGAATCTACCTGCGAGCACCGACAGTGTTCGCCCGTGGGGCCGCCGGACGGCCCTCCCACGACGGTTCGCGGGTGCCCCTACCCACTCGGCGGCGACCCGCCACCACTCATGCGGGTGTCTCGTCGTCCTCTTCGTCACCGGATTCGGCAAGCACGGGTGACGCGTGGTGCGACCACAGTTTCCAGCCGTCGGCCGTGCGCCGGAACACGTTCGTGGCGACCACGAGCTGCCCCACGAGCGGCCCCAGCTCGTCGCCCTCCTGCGGCGCCGGGCCCCCGCTGAGGATGTTCTCCGTGCAGGTCACCAGGGCCGTGTCACCGGCCACGCTGACCCGCAGGTCGGTGAGGAAGAACTGGATGTACTCCGTGTTGGCCATGATCAGCGCGTACGACCTGAGGACCTCGCCGCGGCCCGTGAGCACCGGCCAGCCCGGGTGCACGCAGGAGATGGCGGGCCCGGCCGAGGTCGCGTCAGCGCCGCCCTCGCCGTTGTCGGGGTTGTCGGCGCGCTCGGGGTGGGCGTGGTCCCCTTCGGCCGCCGCGCCCGCGCCGATGTCGTCGTCCGCGTCCTGCGGCCCGGTGTACGTCTCCGCGTCGGCGAGGTCCCCGGCGTCCAGCCACAGGTCCGACACGCCGTCGAAGTCACCGCGCTCCAAGGCCTCGTAGAAGGCGGTGTTGGCGAGCTCGACCTGCTCGACATCCGTTCCCGCGCGCGTCACTGAGCGCCCGCCTCCCCGGCCGCGCCGGTGACCGCCCGCGCGACCCGCACCGCGTCCGCCGTGGCCCGCACCTCGTGCACCCGCACCGCCCAGGCGCCCTGGTGCGCGGCGATCGCGGACACCGCGGCCGTGGCGGCGTCGCGCTCCCGCGCGGGCGGCGGCGCGCCCTCGGGGCCCGCGAGGACCCGGCCGAGGAAACGCTTGCGGGACGCGGCGACCAGGACGGGGCGGCCGAGCGTCTGCAGCCGGTCGAGGCGGGCGAGGAGCGCCAGGTCGTGCTCGGCGTCCTTGGAGAAGCCGAGGCCCGGGTCGACGACGATGTGCTCCGGGGCGATCCCGCCGTCGATGGCGGCCTCCACGCGCGCGTGGAGCTCGTCGACGACTTCGGAGACCACGTCCGCGTACACGGGCCGTGCGTGGATGTCGGTGAGGAAGCCGCGCCAGTGCATGACCACGAACGGCGCCTGGGCGGCCGCGACCGACGGCACCATGTCCGGGTCGGCGAGGCCTCCGGAGACGTCGTTCACGAGCACCGCGCCCGCGGCGAGGGCCTCCCGGGCAACTCGGGCCCGCATGGTGTCCACGGAGACCGTGACGCCCTCGGCGGCCAGGCCCCGTACGACGGGGACGACGCGCCGCAGCTCCTCGTCCTCGTCCACGCGCGAGGCGCCGGGGCGGGTCGACTCGCCGCCCACGTCGACCAGGTCGGCGCCCTGGGCGACCAGGTCGATGCCGTGCTTGACGGCGGCCGTGGTGTCGAACCACCGGCCGCCGTCGGAGAAGGAGTCGGGGGTCACGTTCACCACCCCCATGACCGCACACCGGTCCCACTGAGGCAGACCCTCGACCGTTCCCCGCCCGCGCAACGTACTCATGCCTCAAGCCTAGGCCCGAGCGGACGGCTGTTACGCCGCCCGTACCTCCCGCTCGGCGGTCTGGGCCGTCTGGTGCGGGCAGGGGCGCCGCTGCGCGATGGCACGGCGCAGGAAGCGCGGCAGGCCGAACGTCACGAATCCCTCGGCCTGCATCGCCGCGAAGCCGATCCGCGGCAGGTCGCGGCTGGAGCGGTAGACGACGAAGCGGGGCTCCCAGCGCGGCCGGAACTTCGCGTTGAACTTGTACAGCGACTCGATCTGGAACCAGCGCGACAGGAACACGAGCAGGCCGCGCCAGGCCCGCAGGACCGGGCCCGCGCCCAGCTTCTCGCCGCGCGCGAGCGCGGCCCGGAACATCGCGAAGTTCAGGGAGATCCGCTCGATGCCGAGCTTCGGCGCGGCCTGCAGGGCGGCGACGATGAGCAGCTCGTTCATGCCCGGGTCGGCCGAGCGGTCGCGGCGCATCAGCTCCAGGGACACGCCGTCCTTGCCCCACGGCACGAAGTGGATGACGGCCTTCAGGTCGCCGTAGGGGCCGGGCTTCTCCTCGGCCTTGTGGGCCGTCGCGATCAGGCAGTCGCCGTCGTTCGGGTCGCCGATGCGGCCGAGGGCCATGGAGAAGCCGCGCTCGGTGTCGGTGCCGCGCCAGTCCTCGGCGGCGCGCTGGATGCGCTCGAGCTCCTTCTCGCCGAGGTCACGGATGCGCCGCACGCGCGTCTCGTAGCCATTGCGCTCGATCCGCTTGACCATCTGGCGCACGTTGCGCATCGCGCGCCCGGACAGGGAGAAATCCGCGACATCCACCACCGCCTCGTCCCCGAGTTCCAGGGCGTCCAGGCCCGTCTCGCGGGTCCAGACCTCGCCGCCGGTCTCGGAGCAGCCCATGACGGCGGGCGTCCAGGAGTGCGCCTTGGCCTCGTCCATGAAGCGCTCGATGGCGCCCGGCCAGGCCTCCACGTCGCCGATCGGGTCACCCGAGGCGAGCATCACACCGGAGACGACGCGATAGGTGACGGCGGCCTTGCCGCTGGGCGAGAACACGACGCCCTTGTCGCGGCGGAGCGCGAAGTGGCCGAGCGAGTCCCGGCCGCCGTGCTTGGCGAGCAGCTCGCGCAGCCGGCTCTCGTCGTCCTGGGTGAGCCGCGCCGCCGGGTGCTCGGGGCGGAAGGCCAGGTAGATGGTGGTGAGAGCGGTCAGCATGCCGAGGGCGCCGAGGGAGAAGCCGACCGTCCAGGAGGTGTTGCCGGTGTAGTCGACCGGCCCCTCGAAGCCGAACAGGCCGTACAGCACATGGGCGAGGCGCTCCGAGATGCTCGGGTCGCCGACGACCTTCTTCGGGTGGACGCTGACGATGACCAGGCCGAGCGCGATGGAGCCGGCGCCCAGGAGCACGAAGTTGGCAAGGGCGCGCCAGCGGCTGCGCGGGTCGGGCAGCGCGGCGAACTCGCCGCGGTGGCGCAGCAGCAGCGCGAGGAGCGCGAGCGAGATGGCCGCGCCGATGAAGGAGTGCCGGTACGCGAACTGCGCCACCGCGCCCGCGGGGAGCAGCACCACCGCGGCGCGCCACGCCCGGCGCTTGTGCCGCCGCAGTCCGTGCGCGAGCAGGAGCAGCAGGACGCCGCAGCTCAGCGCGAGCGCGGCCGCGAAGGGGCCGAGCGCGCCCGGCAGGACCTCCGCGAAGGTGTGCAGCCGGCTGCGCCGGAAGCGGGGGAACACACCGGCCGCGATGTTCAGGAGCGCGACGAGGGTGCAGATTCTCGCTGCGAGGACCGGGACGGCTTCGGGGCGGGGGCCGCGGAAGAACCGGCGCAGCCCTCGGTCGCTGCCGTCGTTGCCTCCTGGAACCGCACCCGACATTTCCCCATCTATCCTGACAGACATCGCATCCCGTAGTTCTGCGAGAGAGCTTCCATCCGGTGCCAAAGGTGGCGTCCGGTGATATTGCGCCCTCTAGGACGGTCCTTCGGGGACACGGGTTCACTCCCGGCCGGAAAACCGGTGTAAAGCTGGCGGAAAAGGAACGTCGCTCGTCTGGAGCCGACGGTTCCGCCCCCCGGGAAGAGAACAGGCAGAAAGCGCAGGCAGGATCATCCCATGGGTCTCACGAGCAATAATGTGCTGGCACTTGCGGTAGCGCTGGCCGTGCTGCTGTTCATCGGCACGATCTGGCTGTGGCCGCGGCTCGCACGCCGCAGCTGGCGGGCCGTCACCGGCCGCGTCGGGCTGCTGCTCGCCACACAGCTGGCCGTCTTCGCGTCGGTCGGCCTCTCCGCCAACCAGGCGTTCGGCTTCTACGCCACCTGGGCCGACCTCTTCGGTCAGGAGACGGCGCAGGGCGTGGTCGTCGACCACGACGCCATGAAGGGCGAGAAGGGGCCCGTCCGGGTGGTCGACACCAAGTCCGTGGACGTACCCGGCGGCGGCATCCCCCGTGTGGGCGGACAGATCCAGAAGATCGACATCCAGGGCCGGAACTCCAGGATCGCCAGCCCGGCGTACGTGTATCTGCCGCCGGAGTACTTCCAGCCGCAGTACAAGCACCGCACGTTCCCCGCGGCCGCGGTCCTCACCGGCTACCCCGGCACCGCGGAAGCCCTGATCAAGGGCCTGCACTACCCGCAGACGGCCCACCGGCAGGCCAAGGACGGCAAGATGCAGCCGATGATCCTGGTCATGCTGCGGCCGACGGTGGCGCCGCCCCGGGACACCGAGTGCGTCGACATCCCCGGCGGCCCGCAGTCCGAGACGTTCTTCGCCAAGGACCTGCCCGACGCCATCACCGACCACTACCGGGTCGGCAAGAAGCCCGACAGCTGGGGCATCATCGGCGACTCCACGGGCGGCTACTGCGCCCTGAAGCTGGCCATGCACCACCCCGGTGTGTACGGCGCCGGAGTCGGCCTCTCCGCCTACTACAAGGCGGCCCAGGACGTGACGACGGGCAACCTGTTCCACGGGGACAAGGACCTGGAGCGGCGCGCGGACCTGATGTGGTACCTCGACCACATGCCGCCGCCCAAGACCTCCCTGCTGGTGACCACCAGCAAGAAGGGCGAGGGCAACTTCAAGGACACCAAGAAGTTCATCGACAAGGTCAAGGCGCCGACCCGGGTGTCGTCGATCACCCTGGAGAGCGGGGGCCACAACTTCAACACCTGGCGGCGTGAGATCCCGGCGTCGCTGGTGTGGATGAGCGGACGGCTGACCGGAGGGTCGGACGTGCGCTGACGCCGGCCGTGAAGGAGCGCCCGGCTCGCGCCGACGGCGGCCCCGGAGCGGCGCCCGGCGTGCGCTGACGCCGGGCGTCCGGTGCCGGGGGTCAGGCTCCCAGGACCGAGGCCACCGTCTCCAGCTCCACCTCGTCGCGCGGGATGGCCCGCGCGTCCGCCGCCGTCGAGCGGCGCAGCGCCTCGTGCAGCCGGGCCGGGGTGAGCACCCCGAGGAACCGGCCTTCGCTCTTCTCGTCGATGACCGCGATCCAGCCCGCGTCGTGCTGGAGCATCGTCGAGAACGCCTGCTTCAGGCTCGCGCCCACCGGCAGCCACGCCTCCATCCGGCGCGCGTGCGCGCGCACCGTGCCGGTGCCCACGCGAGCGTGCTCGGCGGAGAGCCAGCCGTGCAGGTTGTTCTCGCCGTCCAGGACGACGGCCCAGCGGGCGTCCGCGTCGAACTCCTTGGGCAGCGGGTCGTCGAGGTGCACGACGGGCGGCTGCTCCAGGTCGCCCTCCTCGATGGGGGTCACCGAAAGCCGCTTCAGGCCCCGGTCCGCGCCCACGAAGTCGGCGACGTACTCGGTCGCGGGTGAGCCGAGGACGGTCGAGGGGGTGTCGAACTGCTCGATGCGGCCGTGGCCGTAGACGGCGATGCGGTCGCCGAGGCGGACGGCCTCCTCGATGTCGTGCGTGACGAAGAGCACGGTCTTGCGCACGGCCTGCTGGAGGCGGAGGAACTCGTTC
Source organism: Streptomyces sp. NPDC041205 (assembly GCF_055591765.1). Taxonomy (NCBI): domain Bacteria; kingdom Bacillati; phylum Actinomycetota; class Actinomycetes; order Kitasatosporales; family Streptomycetaceae; genus Streptomyces; species Streptomyces sp. NPDC041205. Next base: position 185,428 of record NZ_JBVIZH010000012.1, read on the forward strand.
TGCAGGTGCTCGCGCACCACCGGGTCGACCGCGCCGAACGGCTCGTCCATCAGCAGCACGGGCGGGTCGGCCGCCAGCGCCCGGGCCACGCCGACGCGTTGGCGCTGGCCGCCGGAGAGCTGCTCGGGGTAGCGGTCGCCGAAGGTCGCCGGGTCGAGGCCGACGAGGTCGAGCAGTTCGGCGGCGCGCTCGCGGGCCTTGGCGCGCTTCACGCCGAGCAGGTGCGGGACGGTCGCCGTGTTGTCCAGGACCGTCTTGTGCGGGAACAGACCGACCTGCTGGATGACATAGCCGATTCGGCGGCGGAGTTGGACGGGGTCGATTCCGGATATGTCGTCGCCGTCGAGGAATATCCGCCCGCCGGTGGGCTCGATGAGCCGGTTCACCATTTTCATCGTCGTGGTCTTGCCGCAGCCCGACGGGCCGACGAGCGTGACCAGTTCACCCTCGCCCACCTCGAAGGACAGGTCGTCGACGGCCGTTGTGCCGTCCGCGTACCGCTTGGTCACGTTCTCGAACCGGATCATGATTCCCCATTGTGGCGCGTGTTCTGTGAAGGCCGTGTTGCGCCGGCACGAAGAGCCTCGCTGCGTCTCGGTGATTGTCAGTGCTCGGGGTTAGGGTCGCCAGACAGCGGAACATGTGGCTTTCGGCACGTGTACGGGTGGGCATGGTGACGGGCTTTCGGGGGAGGCGGGGCGGGTGAGCAAGCGCGACTGCCTGGTGGCGAACGACTGGATCTGCGGTGAGTACGTCCGTTCCCGCAGCCAGGAATTGATCGACGCGACGGTGGAGCACGTGGCGATCACGGCTGCGTCAGTGGCGATAGGAGTGGCGGTCGCACTGCCCCTCGCGCTGCTCGCGCGCCGCTGGCGCTTCCTCGCGGCACCGATTCTCGGCGTGACCACCGTGCTGTACTCGATTCCGTCCCTGGCGATGTTCTCGCTGCTGCTGCCCTTCTTCGGCCTGTCGGCGTCCCTGGTCGTCACGGGCCTCGTGCTGTATTCGCTGACGATCCTCGTGCGGAACATCCTCGCGGGTCTCCAGGCGGTCCCCGAAGAAGCCAGAGAAGCCGCCAAGGGGATGGGGTACGGCCCGCTGCGACTGCTGTGGGAAGTGGAATTGCCTCTCGCACTTCCGGCGTTGCTCGCGGGTGTGCGGATCACGACGGTCTCCACGGTCGCCCTCACCACCGTCGGCGCCATCGTGGACTACGGCGGCCTCGGCACGCTGATCCTCGACGGCCTCGACACCCAGTTCAAGGCGCAGGTGCTCACGGCATCGGCGCTGTGCGTCGCGCTCGCCATCGCGGCCGACCTGCTGCTCCTCGCCCTCCAGCGGCTCCTGACGCCCTGGACGCGAGCTCATCGAATACGACCGGGCCGCTTCGCGCGCAAGGCGGGCGCGGCCAAGAGCGTGGCCAAGGTGGCTGAGCCCGTATGAACGCGATATCCGGTGCCTACGACTGGCTGACCACGTCGGCCAACTGGCAGGGCGAGAAGGGGGTGTGGCACCGGCTCGCCGAGCATCTGTACTTCAGCGGCGTGTGCCTCGCCGTGGCCTGCCTGATCGCGCTGCCGCTCGCCATGCTGCTCGGCCACATCGGCAAGGGCGGCGCGCTCGCGGTCAACATCTCCAACGTGGGCCGTGCGGTGCCCACGCTCGCCGTCCTCATCCTGCTCACGCTCACCCCGCTCGGCGAGCACGGGGACCTGCCGACGCTGATCGCGCTCGTCCTGTTCGCCGTGCCGCCGCTGCTCACTAACGCCTACATCGGCATGCGCGAGGTGGACCGGTCGGTGGTCGAGGCGGCGCGCGGCATGGGCATGAGCGGGCGGCAGCTGTTCGCGCGCGTCGAACTGCCGCTGGCGTACCCGCTGATCATGACGGGCGTCCGGTCGGCGGCGGTGCAGGTCGTCGCCACGGCGACGCTCGCCGCTATGGCGGGGGAGGGGGGCCTCGGGCGGATCATCACGGCCGGGTTCAACCTCCAGAACACCCCGCAGGTCGTCGCGGGCGCCTTCCTGGTGGCGCTGCTCGCGCTGGCCGTGGAGGGTGTCCTGGTCCTCGCCGGGTGGGTCTTCGATCCGATGCGGGGGCGGTCCCGTGTGAGCGAGTGAGCGGCGGGGCGCTCCGTGTCGGCTCCGCCCGTTCGGGCCGGGGCCCTTCTTGACGCTTGATGTGGAAACTCTCGAAATGGTGGTTCACCGATGAACAGCAGGACGCGTCGCGCGCGACGGATGGCAGGGGCGGCCACGGCCGTCGTGGCGCTGACCGCGGGTCTCACCGCGTGCGGCGGCGACAGCCTGGAGGACGACAAGGGGTCCGACGGCGGCGACAAGGGCAAGATCGTGGTGGGCTCGGCGCGGTTCACCGAGCAGAAGGTGCTGGCCGAGCTGTACGCGGGCGTCCTGCGCGACGCCGGGTACGACGCGTCGGTGAAGACCGTCCAGAACCGCGAGGTGTACGAGCCCGAGCTGAAGAAGGGCACCATCGACGTGGCGCCCGAATACGCGGCCACGCTCACGGAATTCCTCAACCTGAAGAAGAACGGCGCGGACGCCGAGCCGGTCGCCTCCAGTGATCTCGACGCGACCTACGGTCAGCTCACCAAGCTCGCCGGGGCGCGCGGTCTGAAGGCACTCCCGGCCGGTGAGGCCGTGGACCAGAACGCCTTCGCGGTGACCGAGGATTACGCCAAGGAGCACAAGCTCAAGACGCTTTCCGATCTTGGAAAGTCCGGTGAGAAGGTCCGGATCGCCGCCGGTGACGAATGCGAGACGCGGCCGTTCTGCGCGCCGGGCCTGAAGAAGAAGTACGGCATCGACGTCGCCGGAATCGACCCCAAGGGCGTCGGCACCACCCAGTCCAAGCAGGCCGTGAAGAACGGGACGGACCAGCTCGTCCTGACGACGACCACGGACGCGACGCTGAAGAACTTCGGCCTCGTGATCCTGGAGGACGACAAGAAGCTCCAGAACGCCGACAACATCCTTCCCGTGGTCAACGAGAAGTCGGCGGGCGACAAGAAGATAGCCACGGCCCTCGCCAAGGTCACCAAGACGCTCACGACCGACGATCTCATCGAACTCAACCGCAAGGTCGACGCCGAGCGCGAGAAGGAAGCGGATGTCGCCAAGGAGTATCTGGAGTCGAAGGGGCTGATCAAGAAGTAGGCCCCCGGACGGCCCGGGCGCGCGCTCCGCGCGGTCCCGGGCCAGGCCGAACTCCGGATCCTCGGGGAGCCTTCGCGGCGGAATGCGGAAGCGGAGCGCGCCGGGTTGCGGAATCCGCGCGGAGGAGATGGAGTGACGCTTCCAGGAGGAAGTGGCTCGGCGTGGTGGGGAGTTGTGGTGGGGGTACCGGGAATTTGGCGGGCGGGGCACCAGACTTCGCCTACGCGCGGTAAGTTTCTGGCCATGCCACGTGGACGTCACCGCCATTCCCCACCATTGCACAGGCTGCTTCCTCCGTCGGCGGTCGCAGGCTTCTCCCTCGTCTGCGCCGGCGGCGCCTGGATGTTCGCGGAACCAGTCGTGCTGCGCGGCCTCGCCGCCGCGGCGGCCGCGAGTGCCGTCATCGGCTCGGTCGTCATGCGCCAGTGGGACCGGTCGGCGGGCAAACGCGTCGCCGAGCTGAGCCGGGCCCGGGCGAGCGACGAGTGGCGCTACGACGAGCGCATAGCCGAGGCCGAGTCCGACCTGGAGGAGTCGCGCGAGCTGCGCACCAAGCTGGAGGCCAAGCTGCGCTCCAAGCGGGCCGAGCTCGCGGCGCTCCGCAACGAGCACGCGGCGCTGCTGCGGCGGTACGCGACGGCGGAGACGGAACGGGCCAGCGCCCTTGAGCGGCGGCGGCTGCTCGCCATCGAGACAGGCAGCACTCCGACGCGGGCGTTGCCGCCCGGGGCGGGGGCGGATGACGGCGAGGCGGGCGTATCCGCTGAGGTGGACGGGGCTGCGGGCGGGGCTGGGGATGTCGCTTCGGCTGCTGAGTCCGCGGATTCCGCCGAGTCGGTCGAATCTGGTTCGTTGGTCGAGTCCGTCGAGTCCGTCGATCCGGCTTCTTCGGGTCAGGGCGCGGTGCCCGCTGCGTCCGCCGACGTGGCTGGTTCCGCCCAGGACTCCGGGACTTCCGGGGGCGCCCGGGGCGCGGTCCGGCCGGGGGCGAGTCCTACGCCCTCGCTGTACGGGCGCGCCAACGACGCGCTGGACCGGCTGGTGCGGGCACGCGCGCGGCCCGCGGTGACGGAGGGCGGCCTCGACGCCGCCGACATCGCCGACGCCGTCGCCGACGACGGCCCCGGTGACGTGGACGGCGGTGACGGCCCGGGGAAGCCCGCGGCGGCCGACGGGCACGGTCACGAGCGTGCGGTCGCCGGTCACTTCGCGGTTCCCGCCGCGGCGGCCGTGGTGCCGCCCGCGCGGGTGCGGCGGCCCGCGGGCGAGGGCGGCTTCGACTTCTTCGGTACGAAGAGCACGTCCGCGAAGAGTGTGGCTCCGGCCGCCCTGGAGGCCGTGCAGAACGAGGACCTCGCGGACGTCGTCGGCGAGGAGGCCCTCGCGGTGCACAAGGCGGAGGCCGAGGCCGAGTTCAGGCCGTCGGACGCGGCGACGGACGCCGAGCGCGGGGTCGGGCAGGTCATCGACCTGACGGCCCACGACGAGACGGAGCAGATCGACGTGGAGGGGCTGCGCACCGCACTGCGCGCGTAGCGTTCCCCTGACCCGGGGCGCCCTGGGCCGACCGCCGCTTGCGCGGCGGCCTTTCCCCCACCCGCCCGCCCGTTGCTGTGGGACGCGGGGCGCCGTCCGGCACGGGTGGTCCTGCGTGCGCCTCGTCGCTGAGTCGCCGTGCGCCCTCCCCCGACCGCCCACCCGTTTCACCCGGACGCGGCGCACCCTTCGGCCCTGGCCGTGTCTCGTGCCCTCGTCCCCGGGTTTGCCGCGCGCCTTCCGCCGACCCGTCTCCGCAGGACGCGGCGCACCGCCGGGCGTTGGTGGTGCCGGGCGTCCGTGGGTCGGAGTCACTGCGCGTCCGTGGGTCGGAGTCGCTGCGCGTGTGTGCGGGTCGGAGTCACTGCGCATGCGTGCGGGTCGGAGTCGCCCCGCGCCCACGAGTCAGATTCGCCCCGCGCCCCCTCCCCTCAACCCCCACCCACCATCCACCGGTCCGGCAACGCCTCCCGCCGCCCCGTCCGGGAGCGTTCCGCCTGGGCGCGCAGGAGTTCCGCGGCCTCCTCCGTGCCCCGTAGGCGGGCTGTGACCGTCTTGTTGGCCCCCGTGTCCACCAGTACGTCGGCGACGTCCTTGAAGCGCTCCCAGGGGCCCTGGGACAGCCTTACGCTCTGCACCTTCGCGTGCGGGACCAGGGAGAGGCGGCGGCGGAGCAGTCCGTGGCGGGCGGCGAAGACCGCGTCGGTGACCGTGAGGCCGTAGCCGTGCCACCACACCGGCACGCACCACGCGGCCCGTTTCGGCGGCCGTGACAGTTCGCTCGCCGCCGGCACCCGCGCTCCGGGCAGCACCCGCGCGATCACCGACTCGGCGAGCGCGCGCGGGGCGACCGGCACGAGCACGCTGTTGGACGAACCCGCCACGTCCAGCTCGACGCGCACCCAGTCCAGGCGCCGCCACAGCATCGGCTCGACCACGTGGACCGTCTGCACGCGCCCCGGCGGCACCGTCTCGTGCGCCTTGTCGAGCAGCCCGTGGTCGATGCGCAGGCCGTCGGGGGACTCGCCCACCCGCCAGTCGTACTCCGCGATGAACCGGCCCACACTGCTCGCGAACGCGCCGCCCAGCATGGGCAGCGCCGTCGCGATGACCGTCCACGCGTTGTGCGTGATCAGCCACAGCACCGTCGGCACGACGAGCGCGGCCACCAGGAGCGCCCAGGGCGCGCCGGTCAACAGCAGCGACACGGCGAGCATGCGGGGCTCCACGTGCAGCAGGTTCCGGGCAGGCGCCTCGCCGACCGCGCGGGCCGTCTCCGGGGCGAAACCGGCCGCCCGCGCGAGCAGTTCGGCGCGCAGCGCGGCGGCGTGCTTCTCGTCGAGGTAGGCCAGCTCGTCCTTCTTCTCGGTGCCGACCACGTCCAGTTTGAGCTTGGCCACGCCCACGAGGCGGGCCGCGAGCGGCTGCGTCACGTCGACGGCCTGGAGCCGGTCGAGGCGGATGTGCGCGGTGCGCCGGAACAGCAGCCCGGTGCGGATGCGCAACTCCGTGTCCGTGACGGCGAAGTGCGTGAACCACCAGCTCAGAAAGCCGTACAGGGCGCCGCCGACCACCACGGCCGTGGCGCCGAGGGCGAGCGTCGTCGCGGTCAGCTCGGACAGTCGGCGCTGGGTGCCGTCCGGGTCGTGGAAGGCCCAGCCGACGAGGATCGCGACCGGCGCCCAGGCGCGGCGCAGTGGCGTGACGGGGTGCAGACGCCGTTCTCGTATGCCTTGCGTGTCGTCTGCGGCACCCGTGTCACCTGCGTCACCCACGTCACCAGCGGCTTCCGTAGCCTCTGCGGCCTCCGCGGCTTCCAGATCGTCGGAGCGTGCCGGTTCCACGTCCTCAGCGGGCGGCCGCACGTCAGCGGCCGTCTCCGCCTCGCCCTGCTCACGCTCCCGAGCCCCGCTCACAGCCCCGCCGATCGGGCCTCGCCGAGCTCCGTGAGGCGGTCGCGCAGGCGCTCGGCCTCCTGGGGGTCGAGGCCGGGGATGCGGGCGTCCGTGGCTGCCGCGGCCGTGTGCAGCTGGACGCCGGCCAGGCCGAAGTACCGCTCCACGGGGCCGGACGTGACCTCGACGAGCTGCATGCGGCCGTACGGCACGATCGTCTCCTCGCGCCACAGCACGCCCCGGCTGATGAGGAGGTCGTCGGCCCGCTCGGCGTACTGCCACGAGCGCCAGTTGCGCCCGAGCAGCACCCAGCCCCAGGCCGTGAGCGCGAGCGGCAGCGCCCCGAAGGCCGCCCACCCGGGCCCGGCGAACAGGCCGAGCAGCACGCCGAGCGCCACCCCGAGCGGCACCAGCCACACCACGAGCAGCATCCGGCGCATGGTCAGCACTCCGCGCGGCAGCCCGGTCCACACGGGCGGCGTCTCGCGCTCCCCCGTGGCTCCCCCTGGCCCCGACCCCGTCCCGGTCTCCATGCCTCAAGCCTACGTACGGGATCCGACCGCGGTGCGGCCCCGCGTACGGGATCTGACCGTGGCGCCGCGCCGGGCGTACGACAGACTGTGGGCATGAGCCCCACGACGGAGCACACGCCCAGCACGCGGCCGCCGCGGACGACGGAACCCGCCGAGACCACGTTCGGCATCGGCGGTGCCGCCGAGAGCACCGACATGGTGCTCAACATCGGCCCGCAGCACCCGTCCACGCACGGCGTGCTGCGGCTGCGGCTCGTCCTCGACGGCGAGCGGATCGAGCGCGCGGAGCCGGTCATCGGCTATATGCACCGCGGCGCGGAGAAGCTCTTCGAGGCGCGCGACTACCGGCAGATCGTGATGCTGGCCAACCGCCACGACTGGCTGTCGGCGTTCTCGAACGAGCTGGGCGTGGTCATGGCCGTCGAGCGGATGCTCGGCATGGAGGTGCCCGAGCGCGCGGTGTGGACGCGCACGCTCCTCGCGGAGCTGAACCGGGTCCTGAACCACCTGATGTTCCTCGGCTCGTACCCGCTGGAGCTGGGCGGCATCACCCCGGTCTTCTACGCCTTCCGGGAGCGCGAAGAGCTGCAGAACGTCATGGAGGAGATCTCCGGCGGCCGCATGCACTACATGTTCAACCGGGTCGGCGGCCTCAAGGAGGACCTGCCCGCGGGCTGGACCACGCGCGCGCGGGCGGCCGTCGCCTCGGTGCGGTCGCGCATGGACGTGTACGACCGGCTCGTGCTCGGCAACGAGATCTTCCGGGGGCGCACCCGCGGTGTGGGCGTGCTCTCCGGAGAGGCGGTGCACGCCTACGGAGTGAGCGGTCCCATCGCCCGCGCCTCCGGAGTGGACTTCGACCTGCGCCGCGACGAGCCGTACCTGGCGTACGGCGACCTGGGCGACGTCCTGAAGGTGGTGACCCGCGAGGAGGGCGACTGCCTGGCCCGCTTCGAGTGCCTCCTGGAGCAGACCCACAACGCCCTCGACCTCGCGGACGCCTGCCTGGACCGTGTCGTCGACCTCCCGCGGGGCCCGATCAACCAACGGCTGCCGAAGGTCCTCAAGGCCCCCGAGGGCCACACGTACGCCTGGACCGAGAACCCCCTCGGCATCAACGGCTACTACCTGGTGTCCAAGGGCGAGAAGACCCCGTACCGGCTGAAGCTGCGCTCCGCCTCGTACAACAACATCCAGGCCCTGGCGGAACTCCTGCCGGGGCAGCTCGTCGCCGACATGGTGGCGATCCTGGGGTCGCTGTTCTTCGTGGTCGGCGACATCGACAAGTAGTCATCGACACGTAGTCATCGACACGTAGTCATCGACACGTAGGCATCGGCAAGCAGTCATCGACACGTAGTCAGGGTGTGAGTACGTCCCCCAGGGGCATGTCGACCGGCTGCGTCAGCCAGCCGAAGTCGCCGAGGCCGCCCGCCGCCGTCAGCTCCGCGGCCTCGCCCGCGCGGGCCAGGGCCCGTACGTAGCCCGCCGGGTCGCTGGTGGCGAGGGTCAGGGGCGGGCGGTCGCCGGAGACCCCCAGGGCGCGCAGGGCGGCGCGCTGGGTGAGCAGCAGGGCGTCGGGCAGGGCGCACGCGTCCAGGGCGACATGCGCGGTGATGTCGCGGCTGCCGTCCGGGACGGGCGGCTCCTCGCGGCCCGCGCGAAAGCCCGTCAACGTACCGAAGGGCGGCCGGTCGGCGCGGGTGTGGGCGTAGTCGACGGCGACCGCGAGGCCGCGCGTGAGCGTCGCGAGGGCCGCCGTCCACGCCTCGTCCCGGGGACGGCCGATCTCCGCGCGCAGGCCCGCCTCCGGGCCGAGCGGCCACCAGCGCGCGAGCCACGCGGCGTCGGGCCCCGCCACGGGATCGCCGAGTTCCTCGGTGCCGTCGGCGTGCACGAGGACCTGGCGCGCCGCCCCGTCGGGGGCCCGCTCGGCCACGTCCAGGGGGACGTTGTCGAGCCACTCGTTGGCGAAGAGCAGGCCGGTCACGTCGGCCGGGGGCTCCGCGCGCCACTCGATCACCGGGTCGATGCCCTCGGGGCGCTCGGCGCGCTCCACCGCGTACGCGCGCGTGCGTGCCGCCACGTCCGCGGGCAGCGCCGCGAGGACGCCCGCCGTCAGCTCGCCGCGGCCCGCGCCCATGTCCACGAACGCCAGCTCCCCGGGGTGCCCCAGCGCGGCGTCGACGCGGCACAGGAGCCGGGCCACGGCAGCCGCGAACAGGGGCGAGGCGTGCACGGAGGTGCGGAAGTGGCCCGCGGGTCCCTCCGGGCGCCGATAGAAGCCCTCCGGGCCGTACAGCGCCTCCTCCATGGCTTCCCGCCAGGCGCGCGGCGCGCCGACTGGCGCCCGCGGCGCTCCCCGTGCCTCATTCGTCACAGCGAGAAGGGTAAGCGGGCCTCCACCTTGGGGAGTACGAGGCGGCCGTACGGATCGGACCTCCGGTTGACCCGAGGGGCCCGACGGGCTGCCTACGCTGGGTTACGTGCAGCGCCTCTATGACTTTCTCCGCAGACACCCGACGGGAGTCGACGCCTTCTGGGCGTTCGTCCTGTTCGGGATCTCCGGGCTTGGCGCGGTGGCCGTCGCGGAGGCCGACGGCCGCGACCCGGCCCTCGCGTCGATACCGGTCATCATCGGCCTGTGCCTCGTGGTGGCGCTGCGGCGCCGGTGGACCGACCGGATGCTGCTGCTCGCCGCCGGGATCGGCGTCCTGCAGATGGTCTTCGACGTGGAGCCCGGGCCCGCCAACTTCGCGATGCTCGTGATCATCTACACGGCGGCCGCGGACGGCCCGCGGTGGGCCTCGCGGTTCGCCCTCGCCGGCGGGCTCGCGGCGGCTCCGCTGTCGCAGCTGCGCTGGCCGGAGGCGTCGTCGGGGGTCTGGGGCAACCTCCTGTTCATGGTCTTCATGGTGGTGCCGTTCGCGCTCGCCTGGGTGCTCGGCGACTCCATCCGCACCCGCCGCGCCTACCTGGCCCAGCTGGAGGAGCGCGCGGACCGCCTGGAGAAGGAGCGCGAGGCGCAGTCCAAGGTCGCGGTCGCCGCCGAGCGCGCCCGCATCGCCCGGGAGCTGCACGACGTCGTCGCGCACAACGTCTCCGTGATGGTGGTGCAGGCCGACGGCGCCGCGTACGTCCTCGACGCCGCGCCCGACCAGGCCAAGCAGGCCCTGGCCACCATCTCGGGCACCGGCCGCCAGGCGCTCGCGGAGATGCGCAGGCTGCTCGGCGTGCTGCGCACCGGCGAGCCCGAGGAGAGCGGCGAGTACGTCCCGCAGCCGGACGTGGAACAGCTCGACGAGTTGATAGAGCAGGTGCGCGGCGCGGGTCTGCCGGTCGACTTCCGGGTGGAGGGCACCCCGCGCCCGCTGCCCAGCGGTGTCGAGCTCACCGCGTACCGCATCGTCCAGGAGGCGCTGACCAACACCCGCAAGCACGGCGGCGAGAACGCCGGGGCGAGCGTCCGGCTCGTCTACTTCGACGACGGCCTGGGGCTGCTCGTCGAGGACGACGGCAAGGGCGCGCCGCACGAGCTGTACGAGGACGGCGGCGCCGACGGCAGCGGCCACGGCCTGATCGGCATGCGCGAGCGCGTCGGCATGGTCGGCGGCACCCTGGACGCGGGGCCGCGTCCGGGCGGCGGATTTCGCATCAGTGCGCTGCTGCCACTGAAACCCGCACACTGACACCTGTCAGTGCTGTCGGGCCGTGCCGCCGCGCATGCCGTGCGTGCGCGGGGCGCGGCCCGCGCGGCCGCCGTACCGAGCCCCCCACCGAGCCCCCACAGGGCGTCGCACCGAGCCCCCGCACCCAGCCCCCGCTCTGTCCGCGATGATGGACGGACGACCCATCCATGAAGGCCACGCACGGAGGCCGTGCACTAAGGCCGTGAAGGGACTCCTTGATGTCGATCCGCGTGATGCTCGTCGACGACCAGGTGCTGCTGCGCACCGGGTTCCGGATGGTGCTCGCCGCACAGCCGGACATGGAGGTCGTCGCGGAGGCCGGTGACGGCGTCGAGGCGCTGCAGGAGCTGCGCTCCACGGCGGTCGACGTGGTCCTGATGGACGTCCGGATGCCGAAGCTGGACGGCGTGGAGACGACGCGGCGCATCTGTGCCGCCGCCGAGCCGCCGAAGGTGCTGATCCTGACCACCTTCGACCTCGACGAGTACGCCTTCTCTGGGCTGAAGGCGGGCGCTTCCGGCTTCATGCTGAAGGACGTGCCGCCCGCCGAACTGCTCGCCGCCATCCGGGCCGTGCACAGCGGCGACGCGGTCGTCGCGCCGTCCACGACGCGACGGCTGCTCGACCGCTTCGCCCCGATGCTGCCGGGCACCGGCAGCCAGCCGCACCACAAGGAGCTGGGGCGCCTGACCGAGCGCGAGCGCGAGGTCATGGTGCTCGTCGCCCAGGGCCTCTCGAACGGCGAGATCGCGGCGCGGCTCGTGCTGTCCGAGGCGACCGTGAAGACGCATGTGGGCCGCATCCTGACCAAGCTCGGGCTGCGCGACCGGGTGCAGGTGGTGGTGCTGGCCTACGAGACGGGGCTGGTGCGGGCGGGGGGCGGGACGGGCTGATCCCGCGCCTCGCTCTCGGGACGGGCTGGTCCCGCGCCCTGGTGGTGAGGGTGGGCTGATCCCGCGCGGGGGCGGCTCGCCGTGCGGCGTCAGCGCAGGACGCCCTCGATGAACTCGCTGCCCAGGCGGGAGACCACACCCAGGTCGAGCTGGTGCTGGACGTACCGCCCGCGGCGGCGGGTCGTGATCAGCTCGGCCTTCTTCAGGACGCTCAGGTGCCGGGATATCTCCGGGGCCGTCATGCCGTGCGCGTCGGCCAGCTCACCCGTGGTGTACGACCCGCGGGCCAGGTGGCGGCACAGGCGCATCCGGACCGGGTGGGACAGCGCGGCCATGCGGCGCGTGAGCTGCTCCACGGAGGCGGGGGCGGCGAGGCCCGGGGAGTTCACCGGATACGTGATCGAGGACTGCCAGCCGAACCGGTGCAGCACCAGCAGATGGGGCCAGCCGAGGCTGGTCGGCACCAGGACCAGGCCGCCCTCGCCCGTCCTGGTCTGGCCCACGGCCATCTTGTCGATGGTGATCCTGCGGGCCTCCTCGTCCAGGGCCACCGCTCCGGAGATGGCGCTCAGCGCCTCGCCCAGGCCCTTGCGGCGCAGCAGATCCGTCTTGTGCCGGGCGTCCGCGGCGAGCTGATGGCTGACCCGCGACCAGGTGTCCGCGAAGAACGCCTCGTCGCAGTCCTCCATGAGCTGGCGGAACCAGGCCCGCACGGCGGGCGGGTCGTCGAGCAGGCGCTTGGTGAACCGCACCTGGTGGTCGCCGCGGGCGGCGGCGAGATCCAGGGCGTGCCGGCGCATGTCCGGGTCGGTCAGCGGGTCCGTGGCGCGATCCGTGTCGTACGCCAGCTGGCAGGTGAACTCCAGGGCGGCGTCCACGAACTGCTGGTCCGTGAGCTTGTCCAGGAGGTCCAGCTCCTCGGCGAGGGTGGCGCCCGGGAGGGTGCTCTTGCCGGGGATGCCCGCGAACGGCGCGAAGACGTCCGAGAACGTCGTCCGCCACAGGAAGTCCGCCTCGCACATGCGGTCCGCGAGGCACGGGTCCAGGCGCGTGGAGACGGCCGTCGCCCAGCCCTGCAGCCCCGGGTGGTGACCGGGCTCGGACAGCGCGTGCAGCGCCATGCCCAGCTCGGCGAGGGGCGAGGGCACGACATGGACCCGCTCCGGCGTCAGGCCGGTGATGTCGATGCTCACGCTCATGACCCCATGGTGCACCGCGCCACTGACAACGCCGTGGCCGATTGACGACTGGCGTCAATCGACGCGACGTGGCCTGCCGGCCGGGCGCAAGGTGGGGTTGTCGCCGGGATCCGGCGGCTCACCGGGGCGCCGATGGTGTCGCCCCCGACATGGCCGGTCCGTCGGCCTGTGGCCCCCTCTGTCGCGCTTCGCGCTCGTCCTCAACCGCCGGACGGGCTCCGACAGTCCCCCACCGTCTCTCGGCGCCTACTTCTTGGCGCCTTCTGGCGTCCGTTAAGTACTATTTCTGGTGAAAGGTCTTCGTCATGAGTGTCACCCAGCAATACCTCCTCGACAGCTACCGCGCCTCTCAGCTCGGGGAGCGGACGCCGCCAGCGCCCGGAGTCTGCGACTGGCAGGTCGTGCGGGAGGTGCGGGAGTACGGGCGCTTCGACGCCGTCGTCCACGAGCGTCCCGCGCACGGGCGGTTCCGGGCAGCGCTCGGGCGGCTGCTGCGCGGTCTCAGGGGAGGCGGCGCACGAACTCCGCGACCGCTGCCCTGACGTCGTCGGGTGTCCACGCCAGGCCTGGTCCGGTCACGGTGACCTCCGTGACGGACAGGCCCGGCGGTCCTTCCGGGAACCAGCGCCAGAACAGCTGGGTCCCGGTCTCCTCGGCCTGCGTGAGCGCCGCCTCGTTCAGGACGTCGGGCTCGTACGGCAGCCAGACCTGGAACTGGTGGGTGTGCGGCGGATCGGGGTGCACGCGTGACCAGGGCACTCGCGAGGCCGTGAACCCCTCGCGCAGGGCCTCAGCGACCACGCGCGCGTGGGTGACGTATTCCGGCAGGCGCGGCAGGACCCGCTTGAGGCCGAGCAGGGCCGACACGGCGGTCGGGAACTGCTGGAACATCAGGCCGCCGTACCGGTGCCGCCAGGAGCGCGCCTCGTCGGTCAGCGCCCGTGGTCCGGCCAGCGCCGCGCCCGCGATGCCTTCGAGCGACTTGTAGAACGACACGTACACGCTGTCCGCGAGCGCCGCGATCTCCGGCAGCGGGCGGCCGAAGTGCGTGACGCACTCCCACAGGCGCGCCCCGTCGAGGTGCACGACGGCGTCCCGTTCGCGTGCCGCCGCCGCCACGTCCGTGAGCTCCTGCCAGCTGGGCAGGACGAAACCGGCCTCCCGTAGCGGCAGTTCGAGCATCAGCGTCCCGAACGGCTCCTCGAAGTCGCGCACTTCGCCGGCCGTGGGGCAGCGCGGCTCGTCCGTGGGGTGCACGGTACGCAGACCGCTCACTACGGAGAGGGCGCCCGCCTCGTGCACCTCCGGGTGAGAACGGGGGTGCAGGGCCACGGTCGCGTTGCCCGTACGCCCCGCCCAGCAGCGCAGCGCGACCTGCTGGGCCATGGTGCCGGTGGGGAAGAAGACGGCGTCCTCCTTGCCGAGCAGCCGCGCGACCTCGTCCTCCAGGTCGGCGACCACGCCGTCGCCGTACAGGTCGCTCGTCCGGTCCGGGTCCGTGACGTCGGCGACGCCCTCGGCCAGGGCTGTGAGGTGCTCGGCCAGGCTCACCGTCATGGGGGAGCGGGTCAGGAGGCGTTCGGCGCCGCGGGCGGCGGCGATCCTGCGCGCGCGGCCGTCCGGTTCGGTGGGCTCGTCCGGTGTGGCGGAATCGCGCGGTTCGGCAGACTCGTCCGGCTCGGTGGGGGCGTCCGGCTTGTCGTGTGCGGTCATCCACAGATCATCGCGCGTGGTCGTACGAATGCCCACAGCCTGTGGACAGCCGACGGTGCCCCGCCGACGGATAGCGTTAGCATGACGAGAAATCGTCCGGTACCCCGAGCGGACTGGAACGGAAGGCCTCATCGCGTGAACGCATCCCACCGGCCGGAGCAGCGTCCCGACCCCCGATCGGACCCCAGGGACCGCCCCGCGCGGCTCACCGTGGGCGTCGTCGGAGCGGGCCGCGTCGGCCCGGCGCTCGCGGCGGCGCTCCAGCTCGCCGGGCACCGCCCGGTGGCCGCCTCCGGGGTGTCCGACAGCTCCGTGCGGCGCGCCGCCGTCATGCTGCCCGACGTCCCGCTCGTCTCGCCCGCCCAGGTCCTCGAGCGCGCCGACCTGGTCCTGCTCACCGTGCCGGACGACGCCCTGCCCGGCCTGGTCGAGGGCCTCGCCGAGACGGGTGCGGTGCGCCCGGGCCAGCTCCTGGTGCACACCTCCGGGCGGTACGGCACGAAGGTCCTCGAACCCGCCCTGCGCGCCGGTGGCCTGCCCCTCGCGCTGCACCCGGCGATGACGTTCACCGGCACCCCCGTTGACGTACAGCGCCTGGCCGGCTGCTCCTTCGGCGTGACCGCCCCCGACGAACTGCGGCTCGCCGCGGAGGCGCTGGTCATCGAGATGGGCGGCGAGCCCGAGTGGATCGCCGAAGAGGCCCGCCCGCTGTATCACGCGGCCCTCGCGCTCGGCTCGAACCACCTGGTCACGCTGGTCGCCGAGTCCATGGAGCTGCTGCGGGACGCGGGTGTCGAGGCCCCGGACCGCATGCTCGGCCCGCTGCTCGGCGCGGCCCTCGACAACGCCCTGCGCTCCGGTGACGCGGCCCTCACCGGGCCCGTCGCGCGCGGGGACGCGGGCACGGTCGCCGCGCACGTCGCCGAGTTGCGCAAGCACGCGCCGCAGACCGTCGCCGGGTATCTGGCGATGGCCCGCGCGACCGCCGACCGCGCCCTCGCCCACGGCCTGCTCAAGCCGGAACTCGCCGAGGACCTGCTCGGGGTGCTGGCGGGCGGGGTGAACGGGGCGGGGGGCCATGGTGGCTCCGGTCCGGGCGGGCCGGGTGGTCCGGGCGGGCCGGGTGGTCCGGGTGGTCCGGGCGGGCCGAGTGACCCGAGCGGCTCGGGCGGCCCGCGCGGCACCGACGGGTTCCGTGGCGATGGCCCGGACGGTTCGGAAGGCTCGGACGGTTCAGGCGGCTCGGGCGATTCGAACGGAGGGGACCGATGAGCGAGGAGACGAAGCCTCAGGAGCCCAATCGGCCTCAGGAGCCCAAGCAGCCACAACGGCCCCAGGAGCAGCTCCAGGAGCAGCCCCAGGTGCCCCAGACGCCCCCGGACGTGCCCACCGCCCCTGAAGCCCCCCGCGACACCACCCTCCTGCACACCACCGCGGACCTCCGCGCCCGCCCCCGCGCCGGGCGCCGCGCCGTCGTCATGACCATGGGCGCCCTGCACGAGGGCCACGCCACGCTGGTCCGCACGGCACGGCAGGCGGCCGGTCCTGACGGCGAGGTCGTCGTCACGGTCTTCGTGAACCCGCTGCAGTTCGGCGCGGGCGAGGACCTGGACCGCTATCCGCGCACCCTCGAAGCCGACATCAAGACCGCGTCCCAGGCCGGTGCGGACGTCGTGTTCGCCCCCGCCGCGGAGGAGGTCTACCCCGGCGGCGAGCCCCAGGTCCGGGTCACCGCGGGCCCCATGGGCACCGTCCTCGAAGGGGCCACGCGCCCCGGGCACTTCGACGGCGTGCTCACCGTCGTCGCCAAGCTGCTGCACCTGACCGCGCCCGACGTGGCGCTGTTCGGCCAGAAGGACGCGCAGCAGCTCGCCGTGATCCGCCGCATGGTGCGGGACCTGAACTTCGACGTGGAGATCGTCGGCGTGCCCACGGTCCGCGAGGACGACGGCCTCGCCCGCTCCAGCCGCAACCGCTACCTGTCGCCCGGGGAGCGCCGCACCGCGCTCGCGCTGTCCCGCGCCCTGTTCGCGGGCCGCGACCGGCACGCCGCACAGGAGGCGCTGCGCGCCCGGGCCGCCCTCGCCCCCGCGACCCACGCGCGCGTGGACGGTCTCAACGCGCTGGGCGAGGCCCGCGCGGCCGCCGACGCGCACGCCGTCGCCCAGGCCGTCCCCGCGGGACCCGCGGGTCCCGCCGCCGTCCGGGCTGCCGCGTTGCAGGTCCTCGACGAGGCCAGGCGGCTGCGACCGCCGCTCGTCCTGGACTACCTGGCGCTCGTCGACCCGGCCGACTTCCAGGAGATCAGCTCCGGCCACCGGGGCGAGGCGATCCTGGCCGTCGCGGCCAAGGTCGGCACGACCCGCCTGATCGACAACATCCCGCTGACGTTCGGAGCCCCGGCATGAGCCCCCGCCCGCGCCCGCGCACAAGCCCCCGCATGAGCACGGGCCCGTGCGGCACCACAGCCACCCGCCCGACCCGGATCGGAGCCCCCGCATGAGTGCCACTGGCATACGGCTGTACGCCCCCGCGCCCGGCTGGTCGCTCGACGCCGACGTCGTGGTCGTCGGCTCCGGAGTGGCCGGTCTGACCGCCGCCCTGCGCTGCTCGGCGGCCGGCCTGAAGACCGTCGTCGTCACCAAGGCGCGCCTGGACGACGGCTCCACGCGCTGGGCGCAGGGCGGCGTCGCGGCGGCCCTCGGTGAGGGCGACACCCCCGAACAGCACCTGGACGACACCCTCGTGGCGGGCGTGGGCCTGTGCGACGACGAGGCGGTGCGCATCCTCGTCACCGAGGGCCCCGACGCCGTACGCCGACTGATCGCGACCGGAGCCCACTTCGACGAGTCGGCCGACGGCGGCCTCGCGCTCACCCGCGAGGGCGGCCACCACCGCCGTCGCATCGCGCACGCGGGCGGCGACGCGACCGGCGCGGAGATCTCCCGCGCCCTCGTCGAGGCGGTCCGCGCGCGCGGCATACCGACGGTCGAGAACGCCCTGGTCCTCGACCTCCTGACGGACGCCGAAGGACACACGGCCGGGGTGACCCTGCACGTCATGGGGGAGGGCCAGCACGACGGCGTGGGCGCCGTCCGCGCGCCCGCCGTGGTGCTCGCCACCGGCGGCATGGGCCAGGTCTTCTCCGCGACCACCAACCCGTCCGTGTCCACGGGCGACGGCGTCGCGCTCGCCCTGCGCGCGGGCGCCGAGGTCTCCGACCTGGAGTTCGTGCAGTTCCACCCGACCGTCCTGTTCCTCGGCGGCGACGCGGAGGGCCAGCAGCCGCTCGTCTCCGAGGCGGTGCGCGGCGAGGGCGCCCACCTGGTGGACGCCGACGGCGTGCGCTTCATGGTGGGCCAGCACGAACTGGCCGAGCTGGCGCCGCGCGACATCGTCGCCAAGGGCATCACGCGCCGCATGCAGGAACGGGGCACCTCGCACATGTACTTGGACGCCCGCCACTTCGGCGCCGACATGTGGGCGGCGCGCTTCCCGACGATCCTCGCGGCCTGCCGCAGCCACGGCATCGACCCCGTCACCGAGCCCATACCGGTCGCCCCGGCCGCCCACTACGCCTCCGGCGGCGTCCGCACCGACCCGCACGGCCGCACGACCGTGGCGGGCCTGTACGCGTGCGGGGAGGTCGCCTGCACCGGAGTGCACGGCGCGAACCGGCTCGCCTCCAACTCCCTCCTGGAGGGCCTGGTCTACGCCGAGCGCATCGTGGAGGACATCGTCGCGCGGCACGCCGACGGCACCCTCCACGCGCGCGTGCCCGCCGACCCCGAGCCCCCGCTGCGGCCCACCCACCCGCTGCTGCCCCCGGAGGCCCGCTTCACCATCCAGCGGGTGATGACCGAGGGTGCCGGAGTGCTCCGCTCCGCCGCTTCCCTCGCCGAGGCCGCCGACCGGCTCGCCGCCGTGCACGCGGACGCGGCGGGCGCGCTCGCCGAGGACGGCAAGACCGCCGAGCCCGGCGTGGACGCCTGGGAGACCACCAACCTGCTGTGCGTCGCCCGCGTCCTGGTGGCGGCGGCACGGCAGCGCGAGGAGACTCGTGGCTGCCACTGGCGCGAGGACCACGTGGAGCGGGACGACGCGGCGTGGCGACGCCACATCGTCGTCCGTCTGAACCCCGACAGGACCCTCAACACCCGTACCACCGACAACGCCCGTTTCCCCAGCACCCAGGAGCAGTGACCGACGTGAGCACCACCGACCTCCCCCTCGCCGACGGCACCGGCGGCTGCGGCGACGGCTGCGGCTGCGGCGACGCGGCGCACGACGCGATGGAGTGCGGCCTCGACCCGTCGCTCGCCCGGATGCTGGAGGACGCGGGCCTCGACCCCGTCCAGGTCGAGGACATCGCGCACCTGGCCATCGCCGAGGACATGGAGTTCTCGCCGGACGCCGTGGACGTCACGACGGTCGCCACGATCCCCGAGGACGCCGTGGCCACCGGCGACTTCACCGCGCGCCAGGCGGGCACCGTCGCGGGCCTGCGCGTCGCCGAAGCCGTCCTGTCCGTCGTCTGCGAGGACGAGTTCGAGGTGGAGCGGCACTTCGAGGACGGCGAGCGCGTGGAGGCCGGTGACGTGCTCCTGAGCGTCACCACCCGCACCCGCGACCTGCTGACGGCCGAGCGCAGCGCGCTGAACCTGATGTGCCGCCTGTCCGGCATCGCCACCGCCACGCGCGCGTGGGCGGACGCCCTTGAGGGCACCGGTGCCAAGGTCCGCGACACCCGCAAGACGACCCCCGGCCTGCGCTCCCTGGAGAAGTACGCGGTCCGCGCGGGCGGCGGCGTCAACCACCGCATGTCGCTCGCCGACGCGGCCCTCGTCAAGGACAACCACGTGGTCGCCGCGGGCGGCGTCGCGCAGGCCTTCAAGGCCGTACGGGAGATGTTCCCCGGCGTGTCCGTCGAGGTCGAGGTGGACACCCTGCACCAGCTGCGCGAGGTCCTTGACGCGGGCGCCGACCTGATCCTCCTGGACAACTTCACGCCCGGCGAGACGGAGGAGGCCGTCGCCCTCGTCGCGGGCCGCGCGCTCCTGGAGTCCTCCGGCCGCCTCACCCTGGAGAACGCCGCGACGTACGCGCGCACGGGCGTCGACTTCCTCGCGGTGGGCGCCCTCACGCACTCGTCGCCGATCCTCGACATCGGCCTGGACCTCCGCGAAGCGCGGGTCTCCGGAGAGGCCGACAGCTGATGCTGCTCACCATCGACGTAGGCAACACGCAGACCGTCCTCGGCCTGTTCGACGGCGAGGACGTCGTCGAGCACTGGCGCATCTCCACCGACGCCCGCCGCACCGCCGACGAACTCGCCGTGCTCCTGCGGGGCCTGATGGGCACGCACCCGCTCCTGGGCGACGAACTCGGCGACGGCATCGACGGCATCGCCATCTGCGCCACCGTCCCGTCCGTCCTGCACGAGCTCCGCGAGGTCACCCGGCGCTACTACGGAGACGTGCCCGCCGTCCTCGTGGAGCCCGGCATCAAGACCGGCGTCCCGATCCTCATGGACAACCCCAAGGAGGTCGGCGCCGACCGCATCATCAACGCGGTCGCCGCGGTCGAGCTCTACGGAGGCCCCGCGATCGTCGTGGACTTCGGTACGGCGACGACGTTCGACGCGGTGTCCGCGCGCGGGGAGTACGCGGGCGGCGTCATCGCCCCCGGCATCGAGATCTCCGTGGAGGCCCTCGGCGTACGCGGCGCGCAGCTCCGCAAGATCGAGCTGGCCCGGCCGCGCAGCGTCATCGGCAAGAACACCGTGGAGGCCATGCAGGCGGGCATCCTGTACGGCTTCGCGGGCCAGGTCGACGGTGTCGTACGGCGGATGGCGCGCGAGCTCGCGGGGCCGGACGCCGATCCCGAGGACGTGACCGTGATCGCGACGGGCGGGCTCGCGCCGATGGTGCTCGGTGAGGCGTCCGTGATCGACCACCACGAGCCGTGGCTCACGCTGATCGGCCTCCGCCTCGTCTACGAACGGAACGTGTCGCGCGGCTGACCGCGCGTTTCACGCCGCCGGGTGCGGCGCCTCGGCGCCAACTTCTCGCGTCCGCGGGACAACCAGCGCCCCCGTCCAAGAGTCTGTGCTGGGAGGGGTTCTGACCGGGCGTCTGGTGTGGGTGGCTGAAGAGTGTGGGGCGGATGAGGGGCAAGGCACGCCGAGGTGTCGTGACGGCGGCCGCGCTGGTGGCACTGGTGGGGGCCCCGGCGACAGCGACGGCCGACGCGGACACCTCCACTTCGGCGTCCCTGTCACTCCCGTCCCCCACTCACCCGACGACACCCCCACCAACGGTGACGCCGACCTCGACCACGCCCCCGGCCACCCCCACGGACCGCATGGCGGACACCGGGGCAGGCGTCGTCCTCTGGATAGTGGCCGCGGCAGCAGGAGCCCTGGGAATAGGCGCAGTAGCCTTCGCCACGACCCGCCGCCGCCCGGACTGACAAGCCGCGCTCGCCCCGCCGCGACCCGGCCGACGGGCAGCACCATCCCAGCCCGTCCGGCGCTTGAGGACGGGGCCGAAGGCCGACCGGGAGCACCCTGTCCCACCCGCAGGGGACGCCGACGCCGGCCCAGCCCGTCCGGCGCTTGAGGCCGAGCGCGCAGCGCGACCGAGGGCGCCCCCGACCCACGGCAACGGGACACCCACAAGCACCGAACCCCCCTCGTCCCCCAAGGCCCCCAGGCCACGCCAAGGTGTCCGTTAAGAGGATTTTGTTCCCTTAGCGCGTATCGTCACCCCATGCCCACGCCATACGGATCCCGGGGCGGCATGGCCTTCGGTGCGCAGGAGCTGCGAGTGCTCCGCCGTGCGCTGGCCCACGCCCTGCACCCCAGCACCGTTCGTGCCCTTGACGACCAGGCCGTGCAGGACTGCGTGCGCCTCGCCGACGACATCGACGAGGCGGTGCGCGAGGGCGCCCGGCTGCGCGCCTTCCTGGTGG
Source organism: Streptomyces sp. NPDC041205 (assembly GCF_055591765.1). NCBI lineage: Bacteria > Bacillati > Actinomycetota > Actinomycetes > Kitasatosporales > Streptomycetaceae > Streptomyces > Streptomyces sp. NPDC041205. Next base: position 207,034 of record NZ_JBVIZH010000012.1, read on the forward strand.
CCGACCTCGCGCGCTACCGGGCGGCGCTGCCCGGCACCGCGGCCGGGTATCTGGAACTCCTGGAGGACGTGCTCGCGACCGGGTACCGGCCGGGCGCGGACGACCTCGCGGCCCTGCGTGCCCTGCGCGGCAACCCGCACGCGGCCGCGCTCCTCGACCGCTGCCGCGTGCTCGCCGAACGAGCCGTACGAGCCCGCCTCGCGGCGTCGGCGGCGGCCGCGGCGACCACGGAGGCGCCCTCGCCCGAAGCCGCCGACGAGACGGCACGGATCAAGCCCCGCCCCACCGTCCCCCCGTCCCGCACCCGCCTCCTCGCCCTGCCCGGCGGCCTCGCCGCCGCCGACGAGAAGAAGCCCGCGCCCCGCCCCGGTACCCCCGCGGAGCGCCCCGCCGCCCCGCAGGAGCGCCCCCGCCCCGTGCCGACACCGGCCGAGGTGTTCCCGCCCAAACGCCCGGCCCCGCCCGCCGCCCCGTCGCAGCGCCTCGCGGCGGGCTAGCTACGCTGGGGGGCATGGACTACGTCTCCGCGCTCGTGCCCCCCGTAGTGATGGCCGTGTTCTTCATCGGCCTCATCGTGACGATCGTCAAGACCCAGGGCGGCGCCAACAAGGCCAAGGAGGACGCCGCCGTCGACGCGGCGATCGCCCGCACCGAGGGCGTCCGGCAGACCACGAAGACCGGCGACGCCTGAACGACCGCCGCTCCGCGGCCCCTGAGCCCCCGCCGGGGCGCGGGGCGCCGTCCCGGCGCACGACTCCATCGAGTCGTGCGCCCTTTTTGTTGCGGAAATGACCGGTATGCCACGTCCATCACGCCAATAGTGGCCTCGCCCACTATTGTTCAGCTGTGCCTCGCCCCTTGGGAGAACTCGAAGACGCAGTGATGACGCGGGTGTGGAAGTGGAACCGCCCCGTGACCGTTCGAGAAGTCCTGGAAGACCTTCAGCAGGAACGGTCCATCGCGTACACGACGGTCATGACCGTTTTGGACAATCTCCATCAGAAGGGCTGGGTACGCCGCGAAGCGGAAGGCCGGGCCTATCGATATGAGGCGGTCTCCACGCGGGCCGCGTATGCCGCCGCACTGATGAACGACGCCTGGTCGCAGAGTGACAACCCGGCGGCGGCTCTCGTCGCCTTCTTCGGCATGATGTCGCCGTCGCAGCGGGAAGCGCTCAGCGACGCCGTTCGCATGGTGGAAGGCGACACGGTTCGCAGGGAAGACGAAGCGGATCGCAAGGCCGAAGCCGAAGCCGAAGCGGCGAAACGTGGACCGGGGGGCCCGGGAGGCCAGGAAGGGCCGGAGAACCCCGGCGGCCCCGGGTCCGGGCCCGAACGATAGCGTCCGCTCATGCCAGCACAGCCCGACGAACTCCCCCCGGCGCCCGGCGAACTCGGGGCGCACGGCACGCTCCCGGCAAATGGCGTCTCCGTGCGCAGGGCCCGCACCGCCGATGTACCCGCCGTCCGGGACCTGCTGGACTCGTACGTCCGCGGGGGTGTCCTGCTCGACAAAGCGACCGTCACACTTTACGAGGACATCCAGGAGTTCTGGGTCGCGGAACGCGCGGACGGCAACGGCAATGGGACGACGGTGGTCGGCTGCGGCGCGTTGCACGTGATGTGGGAAGACCTTGCCGAAGTACGGACGCTCGCGGTGAATCCACAGGTCAAGGGCGCGGGCGTCGGTCATCAGCTGCTCGGAAAGCTGCTTGAGACCGCTCGTTGGCTCGGTGTCCGGCGGGTATTCTGCCTCACCTTCGAAGTCGACTTCTTCGCCAAGCACGGCTTCGTGGAGATCGGCGAGACGCCCGTCGATACCGTCGACACTGATGTCTACAGCGAGCTGCTGCGTTCCTATGACGAGGGCGTCGCCGAGTTCCTCGGCCTCGAACGAGTGAAACCGAACACCTTGGGCAACAGCCGGATGCTTCTGCATCTGTGATCGTGACCGAGGTATTCCGGGCAGTCACCTGCCCAGGTGCCCTATGTCCGAAACGCGCATGTTTCCCGGGATCTCGTGCAGTCGGTCTCTCCCAGGGGTTTGTGTTTTTCCGGGAAAAGCGGTTTGCTTTCCGACGTACTGCAGTGCTGCATATAACAGGGGGCGGCGATTCGGCGGCTCACCCCGCATGGTCCGGCCCTGAAGTTATCGATGAAAGGAAATCCGGTGGCACAGAAGGTTCAGGTCCTTCTTGTCGATGACCTCGACGGCGGCGAGGCGGACGAGACCGTGACGTTTGCGCTGGACGGCAAGTCGTACGAGATCGATCTCACCACCGCCAATGCGGACAAGCTCCGCGGTCTCCTTGAGCCCTACCTCAAGGGCGGGCGCCGCACCGGCGGCCGTGCCAGCGGCCGTGGCAAGGCGCGCGCCGCTGCCGTGGGCGGCGGCAACCAGGACACGGCGGCGATCCGCGCCTGGGCGAAGGACAACGGTTTCGAGGTCAACGACCGCGGCCGCGTCCCGGCGTCCATCCGTGAGGCCTACGACAAGGCCAACGGCTGACTGCTCGCACGCCGCAGCCGGACCCGGTGGCACGCGGTGGCCGCCGTGTCCACGAGCCGTACGAGATCGGAGCCCGCGGCGGAGCCGGAATGGGGGTCGGTTCCGCTGCCGTCCGTGGCCAGAGCGGCGCTCGGCGCCAGGGCGGGCAGGGCCGTCAGTGACGGCAGGGTTCTCTCCACCTCGTGGCCGGGCTCGGGGGGCCGCAGCCAGACGGCGGCCCCCGACGGGCCGACGGTGCCGGGCGGGACGGGCGCGTCGATCAGACCGCCCGCGCCGATCGCCCTGAGATCCAGGGGGATGTCCCCCCACTCCAGCCAGTCGAGCAGCCCCGGCAGCTCGTCCGCGCTGCCCGCGGCCACCAGGAGCCGCATCGTCTCCCCGTGCAGAGCCACGGGTGCCTTCGGGCCCAGTTGCCGCAGCGCCGCGAAACCGGCCTGAGCGGGCAGTTCCAGTACGTCGAAACGCAGCCCCGTCATGAGCCGGACGTCCGGACCGGGAGCCACGGACCAGCCGAGCCCGTTCTCGTACCAGCACCGCACCGCCGTCGGATCCCAGAATCCGGCCGCCGCCGCGTCCCACTGGCGCGGCACACGCCGTCCCGCCGGATCCGGCGCCGCGCGCCGGTCGGCCGGCGGCCTGGGGTGAGGAACGCTGAGGGCCATGTTCGGAGCAACAGCGCGGGGCACACTGGAGTTACGGCTCACGTCACGCTGGGTGCCGTAGCGACTGCGTACGGTGGCAGAAAAGGGGGCGTGATGGCGTACTTCGCAGCGCAAGGGTGTTCGCCCGTAGCGGAGGGAACCGGTGCGCGCTGCATGGAGTGTCAGTGCATACGGGTAAGACATCCCTAGTGGGGAGGGGCGACACGCAGCGTTCAGGCGTCTCACGTTCGCCAACGGCGTACTGATGGCGAGGGTATCTGCTTGGCCTGCGGGAACATCGTCTCGCACCATCAGGTTGGAGCATGTGTCGGCGTTGGAGTCAGGAACCGTTCCCTACGGTAGTGAGGGTGATCCGGACGGGTGTCGGCAGTTGGAATGAGCGGTCCCCGCTTGCGGGACTAAGCTGCGGAAGGACAGGGAGGGGAGCGTCCCCTTACTGCCTGACCGCTCTGAGGAGCGATTAACGATGTTCGAGAGGTTCACCGACCGCGCGCGGCGGGTTGTCGTCCTGGCTCAGGAAGAAGCCCGGATGCTCAACCACAACTACATCGGCACCGAGCACATCCTCCTGGGCCTGATCCACGAGGGTGAGGGTGTCGCCGCTAAGGCCCTGGAGAGCCTCGGGATTTCGCTCGAGGCGGTCCGCCAGCAGGTGGAGGAGATCATCGGGCAGGGGCAGCAGGCCCCGTCCGGGCACATCCCCTTCACCCCCCGTGCCAAGAAGGTCCTGGAGCTCTCGCTCCGAGAGGCCCTTCAGCTGGGCCACAACTACATCGGCACGGAGCACATCCTGCTCGGCCTGATCCGTGAGGGCGAGGGCGTCGCCGCCCAGGTCCTGGTCAAGCTGGGCGCCGATCTCAACCGGGTGCGGCAGCAGGTCATCCAGCTGCTCTCCGGATACCAGGGCAAGGAGACCGCCACCGCCGGCGGTCCTGCCGAGGGCACGCCCTCCACGTCCCTGGTCCTCGACCAGTTCGGCCGGAACCTCACCCAGGCCGCTCGTGAGTCCAAGCTCGACCCGGTCATCGGGCGCGAGAAGGAGATCGAGCGGGTCATGCAGGTGCTGTCCCGCCGCACGAAGAACAACCCGGTCCTGATCGGTGAGCCCGGCGTCGGCAAGACCGCCGTCGTCGAGGGCCTCGCCCAGGCCATCGTCAAGGGCGAGGTGCCCGAGACCCTCAAGGACAAGCACCTCTACACCCTGGACCTCGGCGCCCTGGTCGCAGGATCGCGCTACCGCGGTGACTTCGAGGAGCGCCTGAAGAAGGTCCTCAAGGAGATCCGCACCCGCGGCGACATCATCCTGTTCATCGACGAGCTGCACACGCTCGTGGGCGCGGGTGCCGCCGAGGGCGCGATCGACGCGGCTTCCATCCTGAAGCCGATGCTGGCCCGCGGTGAGCTCCAGACCATCGGCGCCACCACGCTCGACGAGTACCGCAAGCACCTGGAGAAGGACGCCGCTCTCGAGCGCCGCTTCCAGCCCATCCAGGTCGCGGAGCCGTCGCTGCCGCACACCATCGAGATCCTCAAGGGCCTCCGCGACCGGTACGAGGCGCACCACCGCGTCTCCATCACCGACGAGGCCCTGGTCCAGGCCGCCACCCTGGCCGACCGGTACATCTCGGACCGCTTCCTGCCGGACAAGGCGATCGACCTGATCGACGAGGCCGGATCCCGGATGCGCATCCGCCGGATGACCGCGCCGCCGGACCTCCGCGAGTTCGACGAGAAGATCGCGGGCGTCCGCCGCGACAAGGAGTCGGCCATCGACTCCCAGGACTTCGAGAAGGCCGCTTCCCTGCGTGACAAGGAGAAGCAGCTCCTGGCCGCCAAGGCCAAGCGCGAGAAGGAGTGGAAGGCCGGCGACATGGACGTCGTCGCCGAGGTCGACGGCGAGCTGATCGCCGAGGTCCTCGCGACCGCCACCGGCATCCCGGTCTTCAAGCTGACCGAGGAGGAGTCCTCCCGGCTGCTGCGCATGGAGGACGAGCTCCACAAGCGCGTCATCGGCCAGAAGGACGCCGTCAAGGCGCTCTCGAAGGCGATCCGGCGTACGCGAGCGGGTCTGAAGGACCCCAAGCGCCCCGGTGGCTCGTTCATCTTCGCGGGCCCGTCCGGTGTCGGTAAGACCGAGCTGTCCAAGGCCCTCGCCGAGTTCCTCTTCGGTGACGAGGACGCGCTGATCTCCCTCGACATGTCGGAGTTCAGCGAGAAGCACACGGTCTCGCGCCTCTTCGGCTCGCCCCCCGGCTACGTCGGGTACGAAGAGGGCGGTCAGCTCACGGAGAAGGTCCGCCGCAAGCCGTTCTCGGTCGTCCTCTTCGACGAGGTCGAGAAGGCCCACCCGGACATCTTCAACTCGCTGCTCCAGATCCTGGAGGACGGTCGTCTGACCGACTCCCAGGGCCGGGTCGTGGACTTCAAGAACACGGTCATCATCATGACGACCAACCTCGGCACGCGGGACATCTCCAAGGGCTTCAACCTGGGCTTCGCCGCCCAGGGCGACACGAAGTCCAACTACGAGCGCATGAAGAACAAGGTCTCGGACGAGCTCAAGCAGCACTTCCGGCCCGAGTTCCTCAACCGCGTGGACGACGTCGTCGTCTTCCCGCAGCTGAGCCAGGGCGACATCCTCGAGATCGTCGACCTCATGATCGGCAAGGTGGACGAGCGCCTGAAGGACCGGGACATGGGCCTCGAGCTCTCCCAGTCCGCGAAGGAGCTCCTCGCCAAGAAGGGGTACGACCCCGTCCTGGGTGCCCGGCCGCTGCGCCGCACCATCCAGCGCGAGGTCGAGGACACGCTCTCCGAGAAGATCCTCTTCGGTGAGCTGCGCCCCGGCCACATCGTGGTCGTCGACACGGAGGGCGAGGGCGAGAACGCCACGTTCACCTTCCGCGGCGAGGAGAAGGCGGCGCTCCCGGACGTGCCGCCGATCGAGTCCGCCGGCAGCGGCGGGCCGAACCTGAGCAAGGAGGCGTAGCCCGCACAGGGCGCGCAGCGGGGCTGCCCCGGACCGAGCAATCGGTCCGGGGCAGCCCCTTTTCCCATGCGTTTCCACGGTCTCCATGCCTTTCCACGGTCTCCACGTATGTGCACGGCTTCCACACTCCGGTTTTCCACGGCTTCCACGGTCCGGCGTTTCCCGGCGGTGGGGGATCTCGTTGGGCCCCGAGCGGCACGCTTCCGCTGTGGCCCAGAGGGCGCGTTCCCGAACCCCCCACGCCCGATGAACGGAGACGCCCAGTGCGCATGACCGACCTCCAGCGCTGCGAGGTACGCCCAGGACGACTCGTCGAATGGACACTCGACCCGGCGACGGTCGACCGGGCGGCCGACCTGCCGGACGACTCCCGGCCACCGGCGTACGTCCAGGAGTCCCACGTCCGGACGGCGCGGGCCGTGCGCGCGGACGGACTGTTCGTGCCGACCTGGCTCGGTACGGCCTTCGACATTCCGGGCGCCGTCGATCTCGACGTACTCCAGGACGCCCTGCGGAACTGGACGCTCCGGCATGAGACGCTGCGCAGCGGATTCCGCTGGGTCGGTGATGAGATGCGCCGGTTCACCTTCGCCGCCGAAGCCGTGTCGCTGCGCCGCGAAGTCGTCGGCGACTTCCCCGACGCGGACAAACTGGTCCAGCGGCTCCAGGACCGCTTCGACGTGGTCGCGGACGCGCTCAACTGGCCGAACTTCCTCTACACGGCGGTGGTGCGGGAGGACTGCACGAGCGTGTACCTGGCGTTCGACCACAGCAATGTCGACTCGTACTCCCTTCAGCGGATCCCCGCCGAGATCCATGAGCTTTACGCGGCCGGTCTGGAAGGCCGCACTGTGGAGCGGACGCCGATCAGCAGTTACATCGACTTCTGCGAGAGCGAGCGCGCGGACGCGGACCGTATCGACGGAACGCACGCGATCGTCGACCGGTGGCGGGAATTCATCAAACGGTGCGGGGGAAAGCTGCCGGAATTCCCCGTCGATCCCGGCCTTGATCCCGCCGCCCCGATGCCCACCCAGAAACTCATGCAGGAGAAGCTCGTGGACGCGGACGACGCCGCCGCGTTCGAGGCGTACTGCCGTCCCTTCGGCGGGACCCTCGTCGGCGTCCTCGCCGCCACCAGTCTCATCGCCCACGAGATCAGCGGGCAGCCCGTCTACCGCACGATCGTGCCGTTCCACACCCGCGTGAAGTCGCAGTGGCTGGACTCCGTGGGCTGGTACGTCGGTGGCGCGCCCATCGAGGTTCCCGCGGCGCGGGCGCGTGACTTCGAGAGCGCCCTGCACTGTGTGCGCGGGGAGCTGCGGGCCAACAGGTCACTGGCGCGGATGCCCATCGCCCGGGTCCTGCGGCTGCTCGGCTCGGAGTTCCGGCCGACGTCGTCCGACCTGTACTCGATCGTCTCGTTCGTGGACGCCCGGAGCATCGTCGGCTCCGCGCGCTGGGCCGAGCTGAAGGCGTACGGCCTGGTCAGGGTGTCGTACGGGGACAAGGCGTGCGCCTGGGTCAACCGGCTCCACGAGGGCCTGCAGTTCGCGGGCCGCTACCCGGACACCGACCTCGCGGCCAAGAACATGCGGCTGTACGTCGAGCGGCTGCGGGAAACCGTCGTCGCCGTGGCCCGCCACGGCGCGCGGGCCGGCGGTGGCTCAACGGTGCCCCGCCCCCGCCGCGTCGACACCGTGTCCGTCGAGACGTAGGAAGTCCAGGCGGAACGGGTCCCCGGCCAGCTCCGCGAGCGCGGGGGAGCCCTCCGGGAGCGTCACGTCCAGGTCCAGCGGGGCACCCGCCCGCGTGCGGTGCCGGTGCTCGCGGATCGCCCGGTCCAGGTCGGCGCGCGACCAGCCGTGCCGGACCGCCTCGACGGCGTAGAACTCCAGCTCCGCGCGGGTCTCCAGGCGCTCCATCAGGACGGTGATGTGGCCCCAGGGGAGCTGCGCGACGGGGCGCTGCGCGATCTGGCCCGGCCAGGTGCGGGCCAGCTTGCGCATGTGCGTCAGGTTCCGCCGGGAGAAGCCGCGTTGGGTCGGGTGGGCCGCCTTCAGGTCGGCGGCGAGGCGCGCCACGAGGTCCGTGTCCCGGCCCGCCTCCTCCTGGCCCACCCGCTCCTGCCGGGCCAGGAGAAGCCTGCCGATCTGCCAGTAAGCCTGCACCAGCTCGGCGTTCACGGCCCGCTGAGCACGCGTGTGCGCGGCCGCGACGCCGCCGCCGGCCTGCGCCAACAAGTCGTCGTACGCCGACGGGACGGGGTCCGGTGGGGCGGAGGCCATGGTGTCGGTGTCCTTGCGCATGGGGTCGAGGGTCGCTCGGGGGGTGGGGTCCGGGAGGGGGATCGGGGGTGGATCATCCGAACGTGTGGGGGTGGGGTGGGTGTTCGGGTCGGGGGGCTCAGTACGGCTCGACCGTGAAATCGACGGGCGATGAACGGACTTGGCCATCCCAAGGGGCCGGGACGAGCAGGCGGCCGAGGCGGGGAAAGAGCGTCTGGACGCGTTCCACGTCGATCGTTTCCAGGCCCGCCTTGTCCACACCTCTGAGGATCAGCTCCGTGACGCCGGGCAGGGATGGTCCGGACGGCGCGTGGCCGGGGCCGTCGACGTGTGCGGACAGGGTGCCGAGGTGCGTGGCCGCGAGGATCAGGGAGGTGTCTTCGCACCCGGTGAGCAGGCGGGACGCGGCCTTGCCCGACACCGACTCGCGGATGTCCAGGAGCCTGGTGCGCAGGCCGAGCCTCAAGAACTCTTCGACCTGCTCGTCCGTGCGGAGCGTGAAGTACGTACTGTCGTCGTCGAGCTTGCTGATCACGGCGTCCGCGTACGACCGGCAGTCGAAGCGGCTCCAGCCCCAGATCAGCTGTCTGCGCACGCCGTAGTTGGGGTCGTCCGCGTACCGGGCGAGGAGCGGGATCGCCGCCTCCGAGTTGACATGGGTCGCCGCGACCGCGACAAGCCGCGCCTCCTCCTCGCTCAGGCCCTCAAGGCCCGGCAGCAGATCAAGGACCACCGGCCCCACCGCCCCCAACTCCCGCGCGTCCACGGTTGTCCGCGGCGGAATCAGCTCAGCCGTCCTCCGCTCCACCTCCGCCCGCACCGCCGGGGCCAGCTCCGCCGCGTGCTCCAGGCAGGCCGCGGCGAGGAGGTGCGCCCGCTTGCGGGCGGGGGAGCCATCGGCGTAGGAATCCCCCCGCGCCAGCAAGTCCCCCAGCAACTCCGCCCGTTCCCGCGGCCGGGCCTGCGCCACCGCCATGCGGATGACGTCCTCCCACTGGTCGTCCGCCGCGTGCCCGGCGAGTACGCCGAAGTCGCCCTCCTCCACCGCGGCCCGCGCGCCCAGGAAGTCCTGGAAGGTGCGGTGCACGAACTCGACCGTCCCCGGGCCGGGTTCGCGGAGCAGACCGCTGCGGTGGAGGAAGTGGGTGTAGACGGCCTCCGCGTCGCCCAGGGCGGCGAGTTCCGGTACGGCGGGCAGCGCGTCGCCGATGATCGTGGTGGCGCGCGTGCGGTCCATCGCCGTACGGCCGTTGCGGATCAGCCAGTACGCGAGCCGCTGGAGGAGCTGGAGCTGGGGCTCCTCGCGGAGTTCGGGCACGGCCATGTGGCGTTCGCGGTCGCGGCGGATCAGGAGCATGGACAGGGCGGCCGTGTAGAGGTCCTTGCGGCCGAGGGGGAGGAAGCCGCGGCGGTCGCGGTGCAGGGCGCAGACGAGGCCGCACATCAGCGGGTTGGTGGCGAGCAGACCCAGGTCGGGCTTGGTCCGCACGGCTTCGAGGAGCTGGGACTCGTACGCGCGCAGGGCCAGGTCGTCCTCCGCGCCCGTCGCCGCCGCCGTGTGCCAGCGCCGGATGAACGCGGTCACGTCCGCGCCGCTCATCGGCGCGAGCGTCAGCTCGGTGAAGTCCTCGTCGGTGAGCCAGTCCTCCCGGACGGCGGAGGGCCGGGACGTCACCAGCCAGCGGTTGCCGGGGTAGGCCTCGATCAGGTCCGCGAGCCACGCGCGGGTGCGGGCGCGCTCCCCGTCGGGGACCTCGTCGATGCCGTCGACCAGGACCAGGGCGCGGGCCGAGGTCAGGACGCGGGCCTCCCAGCCGTCGGGCTGCGTGCCCGCGAGGGGGGAGCCGACGGCGGACAGGAAGTCCTTGGGGGCGGGGAGGCGCTCGCCGTGGCGGGTGAGGGTGCGCAGGGGCAGGACGTAGGGGACGCGGTCGTGGAGGTAGGCCATGCGCCCCTCGCCCGAGCCCGGGTCCTGGCGGGCCGCGGAGACCGCGAGCCACTGGATCAGGGTGGTCTTGCCGGAGCCCGCCTCGCCGCGCAGGAGCACCCGGTCGTGGGTGGCGAGGGCCTCGTCGGCGGGGCGGGGCGCCGGGTCGAGGTGGGCCTCGAAGACCTGGTGCCAGTCGTCTCCGACCCGGACGTCGCCCAGGTGCCGTCCGTGCTCGGTGGCGGTCAGGCTCAGATAGGCCGCGTCCAGGGGCCACTTGCCGGGCGAGTCGGCGAGGTCGATGCCGAAGATCGTGAGCTTGCCGTGCTTCTTCGCGATGTACGCGAGGTACCGCTGCTCGAAGGCCGCGTCCCGCGCGCCGGGGAGGGGGTCCCGGGCGATCAGCTCGTCCACTTTGACTATGAGTTCCGCCTGGCGGCGGCTCTGCTCGACGAGGGTGCGGGCGACGAACGTGGACCGCTGGGTGAAGAAGTTCAGGATGTGCAGGCAGGCCGTGTCGAGAAGGCGCTGGTGGAGGTGGGCGGCGTCCGCCGAGAGGTCCCGGGTCGCGTCCCCGTCCGCCCGCCGCAGCCTGGCCGCCAGCTCCTCGTGGCCCAGGGACACCGCCTCCGCGTCGGTGAGGGTGAGGGTGCCGAGGGCGAGCAGCGTCCGGGTCAGGGCGTGGCCGACGGCTTCCTCCTCGTCGTGGGGGAGGGGGCGCTCGCCGGTGCGCACGGCCTGGCGGACCAGGGCGGTGACGAGGCGGCGCACGTCCTGCTCGGCGAGGTCGCGCCGCTCGCCGCGGAAGGACACCAGGGCGTCGATCCGTACGGGCTCCGCCACCAGGCCCGCGCCCGGCCCGGGTCGTACGAAGAGCTTCCTGATCAGCGGGGTGACGACACCGGACGCGATACGGACGCCAATGGCCGCGGGATCCATGGCCGAGAGCGTAGTGGGCGTCACATCCGCGGGTGGTGGATCTTCCGCTCCGGTGACATGACGCACAGGGCATACATCACATACGAGGCGGATTAGTGGTGCTTTTCGGCCGCCCGGACGGGACTTTCGGCCTGGAACCGGCGGCTTCGGCGGCCGTCGCGGGCGGGCCCCGGTACGGCCGCCGCTAGTAGAGGGGCGTTTTGGGGCCGGGACGGGGTGGGGGTTACCAAGGGATGGCCGTCCGGCATGCGCAGTGAGCGTGCCGGATTCCCTTTTGCCCGCAGCACCCCCGTACAGCCGGTACGCCCCGTGCCGCCGTCCCCCTGCCTTGCCCCGGAGGTTCCCCCATGTCGAAGCGCGCCAAGTCCCACCATTCCGGCCCGTCCCTGCGTCGCACCCGGGCGGCCGTCGTCGCCGCCGGTGTCGGCGTCACGACGGTGCTCGGAGCCGGGATCGCGGCCGCCGCCGACACCAAGGGCGGGGAGCGGTCCGTGACCGCGTCCTCCGTGGGCGCGCAGGCCGTCGCCCAGGCCAAGGCCGCCGAGCAGGCGAAGCAGGCCGTGGCGAAGAAGGCCGAGCGGGCCAAGCTGGCCGCCGCGAAGAAGGCCGCCGCCTGGCAGGACCCGGTCGACAACTACCGCCTGTCCGCGAGCTTCGGCCTCGGCGGCAACATGTGGTCCCACAAGCACTCCGGCCAGGACTTCGCCGTGCCGGTCGGCACCGTCGTCAAGGCCGTGCACGCCGGTACCGTCGTCAAGGCCGGCGGCAACGGCGCCGGTGACGGCCCCGCGTACGGCAACGCCGTGGTGATCAAGCACGCCAACGGCACGTTCTCGCAGTACGCGCACCTGTCGAAGGTCGAGGTCCGCCCGGGCCAGGCCATCACCACCGGCCAGCGCATCGCCCTGTCCGGCAACACCGGCAACTCCAGCGGCCCGCACCTGCACTTCGAGATCCGCACGACGCCGAACTACGGCTCGGCCGTCAACCCGGTCGCGTTCCTGCGTGGGCAGGGCGTCCGCGTCTGACCCCGTTCCCGCGCGAGCAGAGCCCGCGTAAGCGGGGCGTCCGCGTCTGATCCCCCGCGTGTGACGCCCCGGCTCAGGTGCCGTTGTGCGCCTGGGTCACCAGATCGATGGCGACTTCGAGGATGGCTTTCCGCTTCTCCTCGGGGTCGCCATCGTTGCCTTTCAGGACGAACATGCCGCCGTGCATGGTGAACAGCGCGCTGAAGCAGCGCACCTGCGCGGTCATCGGCGTCGACGGGTCGTCGTGGCTGAGGATCTCCAGGAGTTGGAGCATCCGGTCCTTGAAGCTCTCACCCGTCTTCAGGTCGCGCATCGTCGCCTGGTTCTCCTGCATGAAGCGGAAGAGCGGGGCGGCGTCGGTGAGGATCTCGCTGTAGCGGGTCAGGATCGCGCGCTTGGTCTCCAGCGTGCGCGGCTGCTCCTTGCCCCAGACGATCAGCTCGTCGATGGGCCGCGTCAGATCGTCGAAGATGCTGGTGAGGATGTCCTCTTTGGTCTTGAAGTGGTAGTACAGGGCCGCTTTCGTGACATCCAGGCGCTCCGCGATCTCGCGCAGTGAGGTCTTCTCGTACCCCTGCTCGGCGAAGAGTTCGAGCGCCACGTCCTGAATGCGCTGGCGGGTGTCCCCGCGGCGCCGCTGCCTGCCTGTGCTGCTCATGGTGGCGATCCTCGCACTTCTCCCCGGCACCGCCAGAACTTACTTGACGCCCGGCTAGTTAGGGGTCTACTTTCCCCTACTGTAGCCAACTTGCCGGGCGGCAAGTAAGTAGCGGGGAGTGGTGACCATGGCAGGGAAATCGGTGACGGACCAGGGCGCGGCGGCCGAGCCGCGGCCACGCAGCGTACGGGTGGTGATCTTCGCGCTGATGGTCGCGATCCTGCTCGCGATGCTCGACAACATGATCGTGGCCCCCGCGATGCCGACGATCGTCGGTGACCTCGGCGGCCTGGAGCACCTGTCGTGGGTCGTGACCGCGTACACCCTCGCGACCGCGGCCTCCACCCCGATCTGGGGCAAGATCGGCGACATGTACGGGCGCAAGGGCGCCTTCCTCGCCTCCATAGTGATCTTCCTGGTCGGCTCCGCGCTCAGCGGACTCGCCCAGGACATGGGGCAGCTCATCGGCTTCCGGGCGATCCAGGGGCTCGGCGCGGGCGGCCTGATGGTCGGCGTCATGGCGATCATCGGGGAACTGGTGCCGCCGCGGGAGCGCGGCAAGTACATGGGCATGATGACCGGCGTGATGGCGGTCGCGATGATCGGCGGTCCGCTCGTCGGCGGCACCCTCACCGACCACCTCGGCTGGCGCTGGGCCTTCTACATCAACCTGCCGCTCGGCATCGTCGCCCTGTTCATGGTGAGCGCCGTGCTGCACCTGCCGAAGAAGCGCGCCGAGGGCCGCATCGACTACCTCGGCGCCGCGCTGCTGACCATCGGCATCACCTCGTTCGTCCTCGTCACCACCTGGGGCGGTACGGAGTACGCCTGGGGCTCGGCCGTGATCATGGAGCTGATCGGGCTCGGCGCCGCCGCCCTCGTCGGCTTCTGGTTCGTCCAGCAGAAGGCCGCCGAGCCGGTCATGCCGCTGCACATCTTCCGCAGCCGCAACTTCTCCCTGATGTCCGTGATCGGCTTCCTCACCGGCTTCGTGATGTTCGGCGCGATGCTCTTCCTGCCGCTCTACCAGCAGGCCGTACAGGGCGCGTCGGCCACCAACTCCGGGCTGCTCCTGATGCCGATGCTGCTCGCGATGATGGCGGTCTCCATGGTCGCGGGGCGGTTCACCACCGCCACCGGCAAGTACAAGGTGTTCCCGATCGCCGGCAGCGTCCTGATGGCCGTCGGGCTCTTCATGCTCGCGCAGATGGACACCGACACCTCGCGCGTCACGACCGGGACCTACATGGCCGTGCTCGGCGCCGGCATGGGCTGCCTGATGCAGATCACCATGCTGGTCGCGCAGAACAGCGTCGAGATGAAGGACATGGGCGTCGCCTCGTCCTCGGCAACGCTGTTCCGCACCCTCGGCTCGTCCTTCGGTGTCGCGATCATGGGCGCCCTGTTCAACAACCGCGTCCAGGACGAGATGGCCGAGGCCGGGGGCGGCGGCGTCGCCAAGGTCACCGAGCACTCCGCCCAACTGGACGCGGCGAGCCTCGCCAAGCTCCCGGAGGCGGCGCGGGAGGCCTACCAGCACGCGGTGTCCGCCGGTACGCACGTGGCGTTCCTGCTCGCCGCCGCGATGGCCGCGGCCGCGCTGATCGCCGCGTTCTTCGTGAAGGAGACGCCGCTGCGGGGCGCGGCCCCCGCGGACAAGAAGCCGGCCGGTGACGCGGATGGGGACTCCGCGCGCGGCGAGCGGGAGCCGGTTGCAGAGGCCGTCTGACCCGCTGGTCCGCCCGGTCCGCGGCCCCCCGGCACTTCGGTGCCGGGGGGCCGTTGTCAGTGCCGCGTGCCAGCATCGAAGGCGTGGAGAGACTCCGCCGGCTCCGCGTCGCCAAGGACGCGATGGACCGCGACTGGGCCGACCCCGCCCTCGACCTGACCGCGGTCGCCGCCCACGCGGGCTACTCGCGCCATCACTTCCTGCGCGCCTTCAAGGAGGCGTACGGGGAGACGCCCGGGCAGTATCTGTCGCGCCGCCGCATCGAGCGGGCCGAGGACATGCTCCGCTCGGCCGACCTCTCCGTGACGGACATCTGCATGCTGGTCGGCTTCACCAGCGTCGGCACGTTCTCGTCGTCCTTCAAGCGCCAGACCGGCCTCACCCCGAGCGAGTACCGCGCCGAGCACGTGGGGCGCGGCGCCGCGCTGCGCACGGACGACGTCCACGGGGACTACGAGAAGCTGAAGGCGCGCGGCGTGGAGTTCCTCCAGGAGCCGCAGGAGCGTCCGTACGGAGTGGAGGCGATCTTCCGCGACGACTCCGGCAACTGGTTCTCGTTCACCCAGGAGCGCGAGGGCGACCTCGACCTGGACAAGGACTGGGGCTGCTGAGCGCTCCACTGGAAGTCCGGTATGCCACCCGCGGGTGCGTCGTGGCTGGTCGCGCGGTTCCCCGCGCCCCTTCGGCGCACGGTCCGCGCACCGGGCTTCCCCGGACCGGCTCAACCCCGGTCGGCTACTTCTGCCACTTCGCGGGCTTCTCCGGCAGTTGCAGCATCGGATAGCTCCCGGTGTTGGTCGGCGCGTGCTCCGGCAGCCACAGGACCGCCACCGCCCCCTCGGCGGCCTCCTCCGGCGAGGCCCCCGGCGGCCGGATGTTGCGGAAGGTGAGGCGGGCGCCGAGCACCCGTGCCTGCCCGGCCGCGATCGTCAGGCCCAGGCCGTGCCCACGCCCCGCCCGGTCCGCGGAGCCGGTGCGGAAGCGGGAGGGGCCCTCGGCGAGCAGCGTCTCGGGGAAGCCGGGGCCGTGGTCGCGCACCCGGACCACCCGGCCCTCGACGCTGACCTCGATGGGCGGCTTGCCGTGCTTGGCGGCGTTGGCGACGAGGTTGCCGAGGATGCGTTCCAGACGGCGCGGGTCGGTGGTGACCTCCGACTCGTGCACGATCGTCACCCGCACGTCGTGGCTCAGCAGGGCCATGCGGCGGCTGACGAACTCGCCGAGCGTGATGTCCTGCAGCTCGGCCCGCTCGGACGCGGAGTCGAGGCGGGCCACTTCCAGTACGTCCTCGACGAGCGTGCGCATGGCCTGCGCCCGGTCCTTGACCAGCTCGGTCGGCCGCCCCGGCGGCAGCAGCTCGGCGGCGGTGAGCAGCCCGGTCACGGGGGTGCGCAGCTCGTGCGCGATGTCGGCGGTGACCCGGCGCTCGGCTTCGAGGCGCTGCTTGAGCGCGTCGGCCATGGCGTCCACGGCCTCGGCGAGGTCGTCGGTCTCGTCGCGGACGTACCCGCCGATGGCGTCGCGTACGGACACGTCGGTGTTGCCCTGGGCCAGCTCGCCCGCGGCCGTCGCCGCCTTGCGCAGGCGCCGGGCTATCTGGCCGCCGATGAGCACGCCGAGCGCGCAGCCGCCGAAGACGACCGTGATGGAGCCGATGACGAGGGCCTGGTCGAGGTCCTTCATGATCGTGGTGTTGCGGTCGGCGAAGCGGCTGTGCACCGAGAGGACGTGGCCGTCGCTGAGCGGCACGGCGCCCCAGATGTCGGGCACGCCGTCGCCGTGCTCCTGCACGAAGGTGGCGCGGCGGCCGGTGAGGACCTTCTGCCGCAGTTCCTTCGGGAGCTGCGGGTCGTCGATCTTGGTGCCGTAGATGGCGTTGGTCGTGCGGCGCGCCTCGTAGTTGCGCTGGGCGATCTGGACGCGCTCGTCCTGGAGGTCGCGGGCGTTGTCGAGCATCGACACCCAGGCGGCGTTGTGCACGACGAGGCTCAGCGCCACCGCGACGAGCGCGCCGACCAGGCCGATGGCGGCGGCGATCTTCCAGCGCACGCCGGTGCGCAGCCGGGCGCCGACCAGCGACCGCAGCCGCTCCGGCCACGACAGGTCCCGCGGTCCGCGCGGTCCGCGTGGCCCGCCCGGCCGCCGCAGCCGCGCCCGCAGCCCTCGCAGCCGCCCCCGCGGCCCGTCACCGGACGCGAACCGGGCCCGCGCCCCCTCGCCGGACGCGGACCGCGCCCCGTTCATGCCCCTGCCCATGGCAGACCCCTGTGTCCCCCCACGCCGCGAGCTCACGCCTTGAGCTTGTATCCGAACCCGCGGACCGTCTCGATGCGGTCCTGCCCCACCTTCGTCCGCAGCCGCTGCACATGCACGTCGACGACGCGCGTGTCGCCGCCCCAGCCGTAGTCCCAGACGCGCTCGAGGAGCTTGTCGCGGGACAGCACGGTGCCGGGCGCGGAGGAGAACTCCAGGAGCAGCCGCATCTCCGTCGGCGTGAGCGCGACGGGCTCGCCGCCCCGGCGCACCTCCATGCCCTCGGTGTCGATCTCCAGGTCGCCGAAGCTCAGCACGCCGCCGTCGGGGCTCTGGCCCCGCTCGGCGGCGGGCGCGGCCGAGCCGGGGCCGCTGGCGTGCCCGAAGCGCCGAAGGACGGCGCGGATGCGGGCCACCAGGACGGCGCCGTCGAACGGCTTGGTCACGTAGTCGTCGGCGCCCGCCTCCAGGCCGAGGACGACGTCGATGGAGTCCGCCCGCGCCGACAGCATGATCACCGGCACCGTCGACTCGTCCCGGATGCGGCGGCAGAGGCTGACGCCGTCGAGGCCGGGCACCATCACGTCGAGCAGGGCGATGTCGGGCCGGTCCGCCCGGAACGCCTCGAGGCCCGACAGGCCGTCGGGCATGGCGGTGACCTCGAAGCCGTCGCGCTCCAGGGCGAGTTGCGTGGCCTCGCGGATGACGTCGTCGTCCTCGACGAACAGGACATGGGTGTGTTCTGCCATCGGGTGCTCTCAGTTCCGGTCTCGGTTCAGGGGCGGTCGGGGGTCCGGGGGCCGGGGGCGGCCCGGGCTCGGGTGGCGGTCAGGTCCGTGTGTCAGTCCGACGACGGCTTGGACGTCTCGCCGTCCGCCGTGGTGCTGTAGTTGTTGCGGGTGCGGTTCTGCTCGGTGAAGTGGCTCGTCGACCAGCGGTAGGTGATGATCTCTTCTCCCGTCGGGTCCGCCACCGAGCCGTCCTTGCCGAACAGCTGCTTGCTGAGGACCAGGTCGCCGCGGTCGATCTCGGCGTACACGGGCGGCTGCTCGTCGGCGAAGACATTCTCGTACTTCTTGCCGTCGGGGCGATACACGTAACTGCCGATGCCCACCCTGTCGCCGCAGGTCAGGACGTTCACGACGACGTCGTCCGACGCTGCTCCGGTCAGGTTGCCGTAGGCGACGTCGACCGGGTACTCGTCGGCGGCGCACGGCTTCAGGTCGCGCTTGACGGCCAGGCTGACCTTCGGGTCGTCCTTGACGAGCTGGACCGCGTCGACGCTCTTCGGGGTCGGCGACGGGGCGGCCGACGGAGCGGTGGACGGCACGGCGCCGACGTGTGCCGGGCCCTCGTCGCGGGTGCCGGAGCCGCCCGTGGAGCAGCCGGTCACGGCGAGCGAAAGGCCGAGGGCGGCGAGCACGGCCACCGCCGCACTCCCCGCCTTCCACTCTTTCGTGTCCCGGCCTGCTGGTCCGGTCCGGGCACTCAGGCCGCGCAACGCTCCCGCTCCTCACGTTCGAACATCCGCGCAGCAGGCCCTGCCGACTCGTCGGCGGCACGGCTCTCCAGCTCCTGGCGGAGCCGTGCGAGCGCGCGGTGCAGCGTGCTCTTGACCGTGCCGGCCGACATGCCGAGTGCGGCGGCCGTCTCCTCGGTGGACATCTGCTCCCAGTGTCGCAGCACCACGACGCTGCGCTGCTTGGGGGCGAGCACCTTCATGATGTCCATCAGCAGGGCGCGGTCCGCGTGCTGCTCCGTGGAGTCGTCGACGCAGGCGTCCGGCAGCTGCTCGGTGGGCACCTCTTCGAGCTTGCGGGCGCGCCACCACTCGGTCCGCGTGTTGATCATGACGCGGCGCAGGTAGGCGTCCGCGAGCCGCTTGTCGGCTATGCCGTCCCAGCGGCCGTAGGTCCGTACGAGCGCCGTCTGCAGCAGGTCCTGGGCGTCGACCGGGTCAGGGACGAGCCGCCGGGCGCTGCGCAGCAGGGCGTCCTGCCGAGTGCGGACGTACTCTTCGAACTCGAGCACCTCGCCGTGCGCCATACCCAACCGCCTCCGATCCCGTTCATCCCCGGCTGCCCCCGGCCGATTCCCGGGTGCCTCTCGACCGCTGATCCCTTGCCTGTGCGGTACGGGTAAGAAGTTACGGAGGGCGTGTCACGGCGTTGTGCGGAGCAGCCAGCGGCGGACGCACGGCTGTACGTAGGTTGTGTAACAGAAGTAGGCCGGACGTAAACCAGCAGGCGGGTGTGGGCGTGGATGCCCTTTTTGTCGCCGGTTTCGTCGCTGTTTCCTGTCAGCGGGCTGTGATGTGAAGGCCGGGCCCGGCAGACGTCAGGTCAGCGGCAGCCGGTAGTACCCGTCCGGCAGCGGCTCCACCAGGCCGTCGGAGACCAGGCCGTCCAGCGCGCGGCCCCGCTGCACCGGCTCGTCCCACACCCGGTCGAGCGCGGACTGCGGCACCGGCGAGACGGCCTCGCGCAGCACCGCGAGGAGCTTGCCGCGGACCTGGCGGTCGGTGCCCGCGTACGTCTGGCCGCGGCGGGCGGGCCCCTCGTGCGCGGGCTTCCCGGCCGCCAGCCAGGCGCACTGCGCGGCCAGCGGACAGCGCGCGCAGTTCTCGTTCTTGGCGCTGCACACCAGCGCGCCCAGCTCCATGGAGGCGGCGGCCCAGCGGGACGCGGTGCGCTCGTCCTCGGGCAGCAGCGCGCGGGCCAGCTTGCGCTCGGCCGCGGTGGTGGCGTTCGGCGGGTACTGCACGCCGGTCACGGCGCGCGCGAACACGCGCCGCACATTGGTGTCGAGCACGGCGTGCCGCTGCCCGTACGCGAACGAGGCGACGGCCGCGGCGGTGTACTCGCCGATGCCGGGCAGCGCGAGCAACTGCGCGTGCTGCGCCGGTACGTCGCCGCCGTGCCGCTCCGTTATGGCGACGGCCGCCCCGTGCAGCCGCAGCGCCCGCCGCGGATACCCGAGCCGCCCCCAGGCGCGCACGGCCTCCCCGGGCGCCTCCTTGGCCAGGTCGGCGGGGCGCGGCCAGCGGGCCAGCCACTGCTCGTACACGGGGAGCACCCGGCTCACCGGCGTCTGCTGCAGCATGAACTCACTGACCATGACCCCCCAGGGCCCGGCATCCTCCCGCCGCCACGGCAGATCACGCGCGTTGGCCTCGAACCAGGCGATGACAGGGGAGTGGAACTGCTCGTCCAGCGAACGGGCGTCGGCAGTGCCGGCGCTGACGAGATCGGCGGCGAGGGCGGTCGGCATGCCGACGATCCTGCCATGGTGGCGGTGGGGTACGCGCCAACGGCACGGCTGGCGCCCCTGGCGGGGCGGGGAGACCTGACGATCGGCAGGGGCGGCGGCCACCCCGCGGCACGTACCGTCGAGGGGGTGAAGAGCCCCCGCACGCTGGACGTCACCCTCTGGGCGGCCCTCGCCGTGCCCGCGGTGAGCGCCGACGCGATCGGGCTGAACGAGCCCCGCCCGCTGTGGGCCCAGTGCGCGGGCCTCGCGGTCCTGGCCGCGGCCACGGCGACCTGGCGTGCCCGCCCGGCCACCGCCTTCCTCCTCGCCGCCGCCCTCGCTCTCACCGCCCCCGCCCTGTTCTCGGTCTCGTACGGCCCGGCCCTCGCCGTCCTTGCGCTGCTGCTCGGCCGGCACGGCACCCGCGCCCGCCCGGCGCTGCTCGCCTTCGCGGCGGTCTGGGCGGCGGGCACGGTCAGGATCCTGGTCCGGGACGTGGACCCGGTCGTGGAGTGGCTCGTGCTCATGGGCACGCTGCTGTTCGGCGTGGTCTTCCCCTGGCTCGCGGGCCGCTACTGGCGCCAGGGCCGGGAGCTGGCCGCCGCGGGCTGGGCGCGCGCCGACCAGCTGGAGCGCGAGCAGCGCATCGTCGCCGACCGGGCCCGGCTGCGCGAACGCGCCCGCATCGCCCAGGACATGCACGACTCCCTCGGCCACGAACTGAGCCTGATCGCGGTCCGCGCGGGCGCCCTCCAGGTGGCCGCCGACCTCCCCGCCCACCACCGGGCCGCCGCGTCCGACCTGCGCGAAGCCGCCGCGACGGCCACCGACCGGCTGCGCGAGATCATCGGCGTGCTCCGGGACGAGGGCGACGAGACGGCCCCGCTGGCCCCGCCCGGCGAGACGGTGGCGCAACTGGTCGCGCGGGCGGCGGAGTCGGGCCTTCCCGTGCGGTACGAGGACGACGGCACCGAGGCGTCCGCCGGCGCCGGGCGCGTCGCGTACCGCGTGGTCCAGGAGGCCCTGACCAACGCCGCGAAGTACGCGCCGGGCGCCCCGGTCACCGTCACGGCCACCGGCACCGGCGCCACCACGACGATCGAGGTCACCAACGGCCCGCCCCCGCACGGCGATCCACCCCGGCAGGCCCCGCCGGAGGGCGGCTCGGGCCTGGCCGACCTGCGGGCCCGGGTCGCGGCGGGCGGCGGCACGCTGACGGCGGGTCCGCGGGGCGGCGGGTTCCGCGTCCGGGCGAGCCTGCCGGTGGCCGGAGCGGCACCCGGTCCGGGGGCGCCCGAGCCGACGCCCCCGCCCCCGGGCACCCTCCTCGCCCACGCCCGCCGCCGCACCGCCCTCACCTTCGGCGCCGCCGTCGCCATCGGCACCGTGCTCGTCGCGGGGGCGTTCACCTGGTACGCGTACACGAAGACGCACTCCGTCCTGCGGCCCGCCGACTACGCGGCCCTGCGCGTGGGCCAGCCGCGGTCCGAGGTCGCCGCCGTGCTCCCGGACCGGAGCGTCACGGACCCGCCGGTGGAGCGCGCGCCGACCCCGCCGCCCCCGGGCGCGGACTGCCGCTACTACCGCTCCAGCGGGGAGCTCTTCACCTCCCTCACGCACTTCAGGCTCTGCTTCGACGACGGAAGGCTGGTGGACAAGACAGTGATCCCCAAGGCGGGCGCGGACCGGAGCATGCGGCGGGAGGCGGCGTGGGCGCGGTGATCAGGGTCCTGCTCGCGGACGACGAGGCGATGATCCGCGCGGGCGTGAGCGCCATCCTCGCGGCGGGCACCGACATCGAGGTGGTCGCGGAGGCCGCCGACGGCCGCGAGGCGGTCGAACTGGCCCGGGCGCACCGCCCCGACGTGGCGCTCCTGGACATCCGGATGCCACGCCTCGACGGCCTGGCGGCGGGGGAGGAGATCGTACGGACCCTGCCGGGCACGGCGGTCGCCATGCTCACGACGTTCTCCGAGGACGCGTACGTGGCCCGGGCGCTCGGCGGCGGCGCCACCGGCTTCCTGCTGAAGTCCGGCGACCCGCACGAACTCATCGCGGGCGTACGGGCGGTGGCGGGCGGCGCCGCGTTCCTCTCGCCGCGGGTGGCGCGGCAGGTCATCGACGGCTTCGGCGCCCGCCGACTGGCGCGCGGAGCCGAAGCGCGCGCCCGCGTCGCGCTTCTGACGCCCCGTGAGCGCGAGGTGCTCGGCCTGGTCGGCGCGGGCCTGTCCAACCCGGAGATCGCCGCGCGCCTCCACCTGGTGGAGGGCACGGTCAAGGCGTACGTCAGCGCGGTCCTCGACCGCCTGGAGGTCAAGAACCGCGTCCGTGCGGCGGTCGTCGCGTACGAGGCGGGCCTGGTGACGGACGACGGCGCGGGGGAGCCGGCGCCGGGGTGAGGGCGCTGGGGTGAGGGCGCCGAACTCCCGTATCAGGACCGGGGGTCGGGGCCCTGGGGCCGGTACTGCGGCTGCTGGCCGTAGGGGCCGTGCCCTTGGTACGAGCCTTGCGCTTGGTACGCGTCCTGCGCTTGGTACGCGTCCTGTCCCTGCTGCCCCTGGTAGCCGCCCTGCCCTTGATAGGGATCCTGGTACGTGTCCTGGTACGCGTCCTGGTGGCGGCGCAGCGTCATCGTCTGCTCCTGGGGCTGCTCGGCGCGCGCGGGCCGGTACGGCAGCGAGTTCTCGTACGGGCCGGACTGCGGCGGCACGTACTGCCCGGCCCCCGCGGCCGGAGCGGTCGCCGGGCGCGTGCCCTCGCCCGCGAACCACCTGACCACGCCGGTCCGCGACCCCCGCATCGTCTCCGTGATCCGTGCCACGGGCCGGGCGGCGAGTTTGACCGCGAGGAACGCCACGACCGCGCCGAGGACCAGGCCGACGGCCACGTCGTGCGGGTAGTGCACGCCCACGAACACCCGCGAGAACGCCATGAGTACCGCCATCGGCAGGGTCAGGGCGGCGATCCGGGGCCAGGCGAGGGCGAGGCCCACGGCGGCGGCGCCCGCGATCGTCGAGTGGTTGCTCGGGAACGACCAGTCGCCGTGCGGCGGGCACTCCACGAGCGGCTTGAGCGCGCCGGACACCGCCCGGCACGGCCGCTCCTCCTCGATGAAGGACTTCACGGTCTCACTGATGACGTACGCGAGGGCCGTGCCGAGCGGCGCGAGGACCGCCACCGCGACGGCACGCGGGTCCCCGCGCCGCGCCCGCCACCAGGCCACGACGAACAGCACGCCGAAGAGCAGCAGACCGAGTTCCGTCCACACCTCCGCGAGGTGCCGCACCCACGACGGGGTGTCATGGGCGAATTCGGTGACGTCTAGGTAGAGGCCGGAAGAATCCATGGTGTCCATGATTCCGGACCGTACGCAGTGGTCCGGCACCGTCACATCCGGCGATGGGCGCATCGTGGACCTGACGAAAGTCAGGGGTGGGCGCCGTCGAGGGGCCGTCGGGGGAGTGGCGAGGGGCCGCCGCGGGGGTGTCCGAGGGCCGTCGGGCGGGCCTGTCCGGGATGATGATCCGCAAAAGTTGTGGCCTGAGGCGGCGGGTGGGGCAGGACAACGCCCGGTTCTCTCGTAAGGTTTGGGCGTGGGATCTCTGCGCAATCCGATCGGGCCGCTTCCCTCCTCCATCTACTGGCGTCGGAGGGCCGTCCTGCTGTCCGTCGTCGGACTCCTCTTGCTGCTTGTCGTATGGGCCCTAGCCTCGGGCGGAGGCGGCGGGGACAACGGCGCTGACGGTCCGTCGGGCAACGGCCCCGCGACGTCCATCACGCCTGGACCCTCCGGCTCCGGGCCCGCGATCAGCGAACACCCGGGCGGCCGGGACGAGTCGGAGGGCGAGGGGGACGGCGGAGGCGACGGCTCCGGCGACTCCGGCGACTCCGGCGACTCCAAGGGCTCCGGCGGCTCGGGCTCCGGCGGGGACTCCGAGGGCGACTCCGGCGGCTCGGGCGGCTCGGGCGGCTCGGGCGGCTCGGGCGACGCGAAGGGCGGCGGCGGGTCGGGCGCGCGGCTCCCGGCCGGGTCCTCCCTCGCCGACTGCACGCCCGGCGCGGTCAAGTTGAAGCTGCGCAGCGTGCGGAACTCGTACGCGCCCGGGCAGAAGCCGGAGCTGGAGCTGACCGCCGTCAACAGCGGCGGGAAGGCCTGCAAGGTCGACCTCGGCGGCAAGGGCACCGTCGTGACGATCACCCTGGCCGGGGCGGACGACGCGATGTGGTCCTCGAACGACTGCCCCGGGGCCGCGGCGACCCTGCTGTTCAAGGTGCCCGCGAACGGCCATGTGACGCACTCCCTGGAGTGGGACCGCAAGGCCAGCGCCCCGCAGTGCGCGACGCCGCCCGCGGGCGGCGCGAAGCCGGGCACGTACCTGGTGGAGGCGCGGGCGGCGGGCCTGGGCAGCGACCAGGCGTCGTTCCTGCTGACGAAGGACTAGGGCGGGGGCGCTCCCGCCGGGGGCGTCTCCCGCCTGCCCGGGGGATGTCCCCCACCTGCGGGCGTCCCCCACCCGCGGGTGTCTCCAGCCCGCGGGCGTCCCCCACCCGCGGGTGGGGGTGGGAGCCCCGTCGTGAACCGAGCCGGACGGCTACACGTACCGTTCCAGGATCGACGACTCCGCGAGCCGCGAGAGCCCCTCGCGGACACTCCGCGCCCGCGCCTCCCCGACCCCGTCCACCGTCTGGAGGTCGTCGACGCTCGCGGCGAGGAGCTTCTGCAGGCCGCCGAAGTGCTCGACGAGCCGGTCGATGATGGCGCCGGGCAGCCGGGGCACCTTTGCGAGCAGCCGGAAGCCGCGCGGCGACACCGCGGAGTCCAGCGTCTCCGGGGAGCCCGTGTACCCCAACGCCCGTGCCACGGTGGGCAGTTCGAGCAGCTCGGCATGGGTGAGGGAGTCCAGCTCGGCCAGCGCCTCGTCCACGGTGCGCGAGCGCTTGGCCGTGGGCTCCGGCACGTAGTCCCGGACGACCAGCTCGCGCTCGGGCTCCACGCCCGCGATCAACTCGTCGAGCTGGAGGGTCAGGAGGCGGCCGTCCGTGCCCAACTCGACCACGTACTCGGCGATCTCCTTGGCGATGCGCCGCACCATCTCCAGGCGCTGGGCGACCGCGGTGACGTCCCGGACCGTCACCAAGTCCTCGATCTCCAGGGCGGACAGCGTGCCCGCGACCTCGTCGAGGCGGAGCTTGTACCGCTCCAGGGTGGCGAGGGCCTGGTTGGCACGTGACAGGATCGCCGCCGAGTCCTCAAGGACGCGGCGCTGCCCGTCCACGTAGAGCGCGATCAGGCGCATGGACTGCGAGACCGACACGACGGGGAAGCCGACCTGCTTGCTGACCCGGTCCGCGGTGCGGTGCCGGGTGCCCGTCTCCTCCGTGGGGATGGTCGGGTCCGGGACCAACTGCACGCCCGCGCGCAGGATCTTCGTGATGTCCTTGTCGAGCACGATGCCGCCGTCGAGCTTGCACAGCTCACGCAGGCGCGTGGCGGTGAACTCGACGTCGAGGACGAAGCCGCCCGTGCACATCGACTCGACGGTCTTGTCCGAGCCGAGCACGATGAGCCCGCCCGTGTTGCCTCTGAGGATCCGCTCCAGGCCGTCGCGCAGGGCCGTGCCCGGCGCGACCGCGCTCAGGGAGGCGCGCATCAGCCCGTCGGCACCGGAGCCTCCACCGGGCTTGCCGGGAACCGCTGCCCGGTCGTTGGCTGCCACTGCACTCCTCCGGTCGCAGGTTGTCCAAGCCCTCCCCCACACGCCTCGATACGCCTTGCTTCGTACGGATGGGCGAGACCAGGGCAAAGTCTACCGGCGGTCCTCGTGCTCCCGTGGGGCCTCTTGACGACGCGATCTCGGAAGGACGCGCAGCGCGTCGCCCATGTCGGCGACTTCGGTGACCTTCATACCGGACGGGACCTTGCCCGGATCGGCGGGCACGAGCGCGTGTGTGAAGCCCAGACGGTGGGCCTCGGCCAGTCTGCGCTGCACGCCGGTGACCCGTCTGACCTCGCCCGCTAGGCCCACCTCGCCGATCGCGACGAGGTTCTTCGGCAGCGGAGTGTCGCTCGCGGCGCTGGCGAGGGCGAGCGCCACGGCGAGGTCGGCGGCGGGCTCCGACAGCTTCACACCGCCGACCGTGGCGCTGTAGATGTCGCGCTTGCCGAGGGCGCTGATGCGGCCGCGCTGCTCAAGGACCGCCAGCATCATCGAAACCCGGGACGTCTCAAGGCCGGACGTGGTACGGCGCGGGGAGGGGATCTGGGAGTCGACGGTGAGCGCCTGCACCTCGGCGACCAGGGGGCGGCGGCCCTCCAGGGTCACCGTCAGACAGGTGCCGGGGACCGGCTCGTCGCGGCGGGTCAGGAACAGGCCGGACGGGTCTGCCAGGCCCGTGATGCCCTCGTCGTGCAGCTCGAAGCAGCCGACCTCGTCCGTCGTCCCGTACCGGTTCTTCACGCCGCGGACCAGGCGCAGGCGGGCGTGCCGGTCGCCCTCGAAGTGCAGCACCACGTCGACCAGGTGCTCCAGGAGGCGCGGGCCCGCGATGGCGCCGTCCTTGGTGACATGGCCGACCAGGAGCGTGGACATGCCGCGCTCCTTGGACGCGCGGATCAGGGCGCCCGCGACCTCGCGGACCTGCGCCATGCCGCCGGGCGCGCCGTCGATCTCCGGCGAGGCGACCGTCTGCACCGAGTCCAGGATCAGGAGCGAGGGCTTGACCGCGTCCAAGTGGCCGAGGACGGCGGCCAGATCGGTCTCGGCGGCGAGATACAGGTGGTCCGCGATGGCGCTGATGCGGTCGGCGCGCAGGCGGACCTGGCTGGCCGACTCCTCGCCGGTGACATAGAGCGTGCGGTGGTCGTCCGTGGCCGCCTTCGCCGCGACGTCGAGCAGCAGCGTGGACTTGCCGACGCCCGGCTCGCCCGCGAGCAGCACCACGGCGCCCGGCACCAGGCCGCCGCCGAGGACGCGGTCCAGCTCGGGCACGCCGGTGGAGCGTGCGGTGGCGCGGCGGACGTCGACCTCGCCGATGGGCACCGCGGAGGAGGTGACCCGGCCGGGGGTCGTCGTGCGCACCGCGGGCGCGCCGTACTCCTCGACCGTCCCCCAAGCCTGGCACTCGGGGCAGCGGCCGAGCCACTTGGCCGTCTGCCAGCCGCACTCCGTGCAGCGGTAGGACGGCCGGTCCTTACTGGATTTCGTACGGGCAGCCATGCACGAACCGTAGCCGCCACCACTGACAACGCGGGCGGCACCGGCGACCGGCCGTGGGCGGCACCGGACGGCGGCTGTGAGCGGCACCGGACAGTGGCCGCGGGCCATGCTCGCCGACGGCTCCGGGCGCCGCCCGACCTCCCGAGCCCTTACCTCTCGAACGGACAAAGGAATCATGTCTTCCTGTCCCCTTTTGAGCGATCTGTTCACCCGTAAGGATTAAATGTGCTCAAGGGGGCAGAAGGCGCCTGCATCATGCGCCTAACTTCGCACGGGTGATGAGCAGCAGCCCGGAAACTCCCACGTACACCACCGGCGCGCACCGGGCGCATCCGGGCGCCCGCAAGCGGGTGGTGCCGCGCACGGTCACCCAGTCGCCGCCCGCGCACTACGAACCGTTCCTGGACGGCCTGTTCACGTACTGCCTGTCGGTGCTGTGCGACCACGACGCGGCGACCGCCGCGCTCGGTGACGTCCTCGTGCTGGCCGAGCGGCGCGGCGCCCGGCCCGACGGCGACACCCGTGCGTGGCTCTACGCGCTCGCCCGCTGGATGTGCCTGCGCGCCCTCGCCGAGGCGAAGCAGCGCGGCCGCCATGGAGCGCAGTCCGGGGGCGGCTCGCCGGGGGGCGGCTCGTCCGGGGGCGACCCGTCCGGGGCGAGCGCGTCCGCCCCGGCGCCCAGCCCCGAGTCCCCCGCCGCCCAGGCAGCCCAGGCCTCCGCCGGGCCCGGCGGCCAGGCCTCCGCCGCCCCCGGAGCCCCCGCCACCCCCGTCGACGAGACCGCCCGCGCCCGCCGCCGCGAGTTGGCCCAGCTCGCCTGGCCCGAGGCCGCCGGGACCACGCCCGAGCAGCGCGAGGCCCTGGAGCTCGCCGTCCGGCACCGGCTCTCGGCCAAGGAGGTCGCCGCCGTCCTCGGCCTCGACCCGGCCGCCGCCCGTGACCTGCTCGCCTCCGCCGCCTGCGAGGTGGAGCGCACCCGCGCGGCCCTCGCCGTCGTCGAGACCGGCACCTGCCCGATCGTGGCCCGCCTCACCGGCGACAACCAGGTCCTGCTCGGCACCGCCCTGCGCCGCGAGCTCGTCCGGCACGTCGACGACTGCCCGCAGTGCCGCCGCACCGCCGAGCGCACGGCCTCAAGCGCCTGGCCCGGCACCGCCGTCACCCCGGCCGCGCTGCCCGTCATCGCCGCCCCGCGCACCGCCTTGCACCACGCCATGGCCCACACCCCGCGCGCCAAGGGCAGGCCCCGCGGCGGCGGCCCGCGCTTCGACCGGCGCGGCTTCCCGATGGACCCCAAGGACCACGCCGCCCGCCGCGAACGCCTGCGCGCGCGTGCCGTCACCACCACGGTCGTCGCCACCGTCGTGGCCGCCCCCGTCCTCGCCCTCTGGGCGGCCTATCGCGGCGCGCCGCTCACCGGCGAGGGCCGCGACGGCCGCTCCGCCAGCGCAGCCGAGGCCGACGACGGCCCCGGCGACGGCCCCCGGGGCAGGGAGGACTACGAGAACGCGGGCAACGCCCGCACCACCCCCGACCGCTTCCGCGACGGCCGCGGCGGACCCGGTGTCTCCGTGGAGGTCATCAGCCCCGGCGGGCCCGCGGCCCCCGGCGCCGGACGCATCGGCGTCCAGGCCCGCTCGCACGGCGGCGTCACGCTCATCACGCTGACCGGCGGCGGCAGTTCACCGGTCCGCTGGTCCGCGAGCACCGGAGCGTCCTGGCTCGCCCTCAGCCAGTCCTCGGGCACACTCTCGCCCGGCGAGTCCGTGACGATCAGGGTGTACGTGGACGCCGACCGCGAGCCCGCGGGCCACTGGAGCGCCCGCGTCACCATCGCCCCCACCGGAGCGGTCATCTCCCTGGAGGGCTACGGCAGTTCCACCCCACCGCCCCGCCCCGGCAACCCGGGCCCCCGCCCCACGGCAACCCGCCCGGGCCCCTCCGACCCCGACCCGACCCCCACCCAGGGCAACCCCACGCCCACCCCGCCCGACCCGGACCCCACCCCGACGAGCACACCACCCACGGACCCCACCCCGACCCCGTCGGACCCGGCCCCGACGACACCACCCTCAGGCGGTGACCCCGGCCAGGGCTGAGCCTGGGCCAGGTCTGAGGTGGGCGGCGGCAGCAGAGGGGCGCGGGGCTGCGACATTTTGCGGCTCCGCCGCGTGGGCGCGCTCAGCGCGGAACCGTCCCGCACCCGCCCACCGGCGAACCGCCCGACGGCGACTAGGAGCCCCGGACGGGATCCGCGGGATGCGGCGCGAGCAGCGGCAGCTGCGAGGCGAGCCGCTCCTCACACAGCTCAACCAGGCGGCCATAGCCTTCCTTGCCCATGAGCTCGATCAGCTCGGGCCGATAGGAGACGTACACCGGGTCCCCGGCGCCGTGCGCCGAGGTGGCCGACGTGCACCACCAGTGCAGGTCATGTCCTCCAGGACCCCAGCCCCGGCGGTCGTACTCCCCGATGGACACCTGAAGGACCTTCGTGTCGTCGGGCCGCTCGATCCAGTCGAAAGTCCGCCGGACGGGCAGCTGCCAGCAGACGTCCGGCTTGGTCTCCAGCGGCTCGCGTCCCTCCTTCAGCGCCAGGATGTGCAGCGAGCAGCCCGCGCCGCCCGCGAACCCGGGCCGGTTCTGGAAGATGCACGAGCCGTTGTACGGCCGGGTCTGGCGCTCGCCGTCCTCGTCCTGCGAGACCCAGCCCGACGCGGTGCCCACGTCGTGGTGCTGCCAGATGTCCGGAGTGAGCCGCGCCACGTAACCCGCGACCCGCTTCTCGTCGTCCTCGTCGGAGAAGTGCGCGCCCAGCGTGCAGCAGCCGTCGTCGGCGCGGCCGGCCTTGATGCCCTGGCAGCCGCTGCCGAAGACGCAGTTCCAGCGGGAGGTGAGCCACGTCAGGTCGCAGCGGAAGACCTGCTCGTCGTCCGCCGGGTCCGGGAACTCCACCCAGGCGCGCGCGAAGTCCAGACCCTGCTCGTCCTGGACCGCGCCGCCTGCGGCCGCCCCGGCCTTGGCGGCCTTCGCGGCTTTCCCGGCCTTCTTCGCCTTCTCGGCCTTCCTGGCCTCCTTGGCCTTCCGCTCGGCCTTCTCCGCCCGCTCGGCCTTCTCCGACTTCGAGGACTCCGATGACTGCGACGGCTTCGATTTGTCGGACTTCGCCTTTTTCGTCTTTGGCACGTCTCCAGGGTATGCGCGCCCGTGTGTCCCCGGAGACCAGTGACGCCCGCCCGGACGCCGGGAACGGTCGTGGGCGCAGTAGCGTTCCGTACATGAGACTCGGTGTCCTCGACGTGGGTTCGAACACGGTGCATCTGCTGGTGGTGGACGCCCACCCCGGCGCGCGACCGCTGCCCGCGCACTCCCACAAGGCCGACCTGCGCCTTGCCCAACTCCTCGACGAGGCGGGCGCCATCGGCCCCGAAGGCGTCGACCTGCTCATCGCCACGGTGCGTGACGCGCTCCAGGCCGCGGAGGACAAGGGCGTCGAAGACCTCCTTCCGTTCGCCACCTCGGCCGTGCGGGAGGCGACCAACGCCGACGACGTGCTCGCCCGCGTCCGCGCCGAGACGGGCGTCGACCTGCAGGTCCTCACCGGAGCGGAGGAGGCGCGGCTGACCTTTCTGGCCGCCAGGCGCTGGTTCGGCTGGTCCGCGGGCAAGCTGCTCGTCCTGGACATCGGCGGCGGCTCCCTGGAGATCGCGTACGGCATCGACGAGGAGCCCGACGCCGCGGCCAGCCTGCCGCTCGGCGCCGGCCGCCTGACCGCCGCCTGGCTGCCCACCGACCCGGCCGACCCGGCCGACGTGCGAGCCCTGCGCCGCCACGTCCGCGCCCAGATCGCCCGCACCGTCGGCGAGTTCAGCCGCTTCGGCAACCCCGACCACGTCGTCGCCACCTCGAAGACGTTCAAGCAACTGGCCCGGCTCGCGGGCGCCGCGCGCTCCACGGAAGGCCTCTACGTACAGCGGGAGCTGAAGCGCA
The DNA here is from genome assembly GCF_055591765.1 of Streptomyces sp. NPDC041205. Lineage (NCBI taxonomy): Bacteria > Bacillati > Actinomycetota > Actinomycetes > Kitasatosporales > Streptomycetaceae > Streptomyces > Streptomyces sp. NPDC041205. The sequence goes on from NZ_JBVIZH010000012.1 coordinate 238,468, forward strand.
AGTCCCTGGAGGACTGGGTGCCGCAGCTCGCCGCCATGACCACCGCCGAGCGGGCCGAGCTGCCCGGAGTGTCCGAGGGACGCGCCGGACAGCTGCTCGCCGGGGCGCTCGTCGCCGAGGGCGTGATGGACCTCTTCGGCGTGGAGTCCGTGGAGGTCTGCCCGTGGGCGCTGCGGGAGGGCGTGATCCTGCGCCGCCTGGACCACATGCCGACGACCTGAAGGGGCGAGCTGCCCCTTCAGGGGTGCGGGGAACCGCGCGAACCAGTCACCGACCACCCGCACCCGCCCATGGTGAAGAACCCCACGGCGAATAGGCCCCCATGCCAGGACCACCCGACAAACGCACCCCGTACGCTGTCCCCGTGGTGGAACCAGTCGTGCGCATCCCGGATGCGAAGGTCGCCCTGTCGACGGCCTCCGTGTACCCGGAGTCGACGGCGACGGCCTTCGAGATAGCGGCGCGCCTCGGCTACGACGGCGTCGAGGTCATGGTGTGGACGGACCCCGTCAGCCAGGACATCGAGGCCCTGCGCCGCCTCAGCGACTACCACCGGATCCCGGTCCTCGCCGTGCACGCGCCGTGCCTGCTGATCACCCAGCGCGTCTGGTCCACCGACCCCTGGGTGAAGCTCCAGCGCGCCCGCGCCGCCGCCGAGAAGCTGGACGCGTCGACGGTCGTCGTGCACCCGCCGTTCCGCTGGCAGCGCGGCTACGCCCGCGAGTTCGTCGAGGGCATCTGGCGGATGGCCGACGAGACCGACGTGCGCTTCGCCGTGGAGAACATGTACCCCTGGCGGTACCGCGACCGCGAGATGCTCGCGTACGCCCCCGACTGGGACGTCACCAAGGACGACTACCGCCACTTCACGATCGACCTGTCGCACACCGCGACCTCCCGCGTCGACGCCCTCCAGATGGTCGACCGCATGGGCGACCGCCTCGGCCACGTCCACCTCGCCGACGGCAAGGGCTCCGCGAAGGACGAGCACCTGGTGCCAGGGCGCGGCACCCAGCCCTGCGCCGAACTGCTCGAACGCCTCGCGACCAGCGGCTTCGACGGCCACGTCGTCATCGAGGTCAACACCCGGCGCGCCATGTCCAGCGCGGAGCGCGAGGCCGACCTCGCCGAGGCGCTCGCCTTCACCCGCCTGCACCTGGCGTCGGCGGTGCAGGTGCCGCGGTCGTGACCGGCGAGAGCCCCGCCCCCGCGCCCCGGCGCCGGGGCCGCCCCTCCCGCACCCAGGCCGAGCAGGGCCCCGCCATGCGCGAGGTGATCCTGGACGCGGCCCGCGAACAGTTCTCCGAGCGCGGGTACGAGAAGGCGTCCGTGCGCTCCATCGCCAAGGCGGCGGGCGTGGACTCGGCGCTCGTGCACCACTACTTCGGCACGAAGGAGCAGGTCTTCGCCGCCGCCATCGAGGTGGCCTTCGCACCCGCCCTCGGGGCGCCGGCCGCCGTGGCGGAGGGCCCGCTCGACGACGTCGGCGAGCGCCTGACCCGCTTCATCCTCGGCGTCTGGGAGGACCCGAAGACCCGTACGCCGCTGCTCGCGATCGTCCGCTCCGCCGTCAACAACGAAACGGCCGCCACGGTCTTCCGCCGCCTGATCTCCACCCAGCTCCTGGCCCGCATCGCCGAGCGCCTCGACCTGCCCGACGCCGAGCTGCGCGCCGAGCTGGCGGCGGCTCAGCTGGTGGGGACGGCGATGCTGCGGTACGTCATCCAGGTCGAGCCGCTGGCGTCGGCGGACGTGGAACAGATCGTGGTGCGGGTGGCGCCGGTGGTGCAGGGGCATCTGACCGGGCCGTAGCCGCGCGGGTGCGGCCGGTCGTGGCCGTCGCGGCGAGGGGGTTCCGCCGGTGAGACGGCCGTCCCGCCATCCGGACACCCTGTCCGGATCTTGGATCAGCGGCGTACGCTCGGCCGTAAGTCACACATGCCCCGAAGCATGACTCTTGAGGAGCGAGCGACGATGCCCGAGCTGAGGTCCCGCACAGTCACCCACGGCCGCAACATGGCGGGCGCGCGCGCCCTTATGCGGGCCTCCGGGGTACCGGGCGCGGACATCGGCCGGAAGCCGATCATCGCCGTCGCCAACTCCTTCACCGAGTTCGTGCCGGGCCACACGCACCTGGCCCCCGTCGGCCGCATCGTGAGCGAGGCCATCCAGGAGGCGGGCGGCATCCCGCGCGAGTTCAACACGATCGCCGTGGACGACGGCATCGCGATGGGCCACGGCGGCATGCTGTACTCGCTGCCGTCCCGCGACCTGATCGCGGACTCCGTCGAGTACATGGTGGAGGCGCACTGCGCGGACGCGCTGATCTGCATCTCCAACTGCGACAAGATCACCCCCGGCATGCTGATGGCGGCCCTGCGCCTGAACATCCCGACGGTCTTCGTCTCCGGCGGCCCCATGGAGGCCGGCAAGACCACGCTGGTCGACGGCACGGTCCGAAAGCTCGACCTGATCAACGCGATCAGCGACGCGGTGAACGAGAACGTCTCGGACGAGGACATCCTCCGCATCGAGGAGAATGCCTGCCCGACCTGCGGCTCCTGTTCCGGCATGTTCACCGCCAACTCCATGAACTGCCTGACCGAGGCCATCGGCCTGTCCCTGCCGGGCAACGGCTCGGTCCTCGCCACGCACACGGCCCGCAAGGCGCTGTACGAGCGCGCGGGCGCCACGGTCGTCGAGCTGACCAAGCGGTACTACGAGGGGGACGACGCCTCCGTCCTGCCGCGCAACATCGCCACCCACGCGGCCTTCGAGAACGCCATGGCGCTCGACATCGCCATGGGCGGCTCCACGAACACGATCCTGCACCTGCTCGCCGCCGCCCAGGAGGCCGAGGCCGGGTACGACCTGTCGGACATCGACGCCGTCTCGCGCCGCGTCCCGTGCCTGGCGAAGGTCGCGCCGAACGTCGCGCCGACCACGACGTACTACATGGAGGACGTGCACCGCGCGGGCGGCATCCCCGCGATCCTCGGCGAGCTGTACCGCGGCGGCCTGCTCAACGAGGACGTGCACACCGTCCACTCCGCCTCCGTCAAGGAGTGGCTGGACGCCTGGGACATCCGCGGCGGCTCGGCCTCCGCCGAGGCCGTCGAGCTGTGGCACGCGGCCCCCGGCTGCGTGCGCTCCGCCGAGGCCTTCTCGCAGTCCGAGCGCTGGGACACCCTCGACACGGACGCCGCGAACGGCTGCATCCGCGACGTCGCGCACGCCTACTCCCAGGACGGCGGCCTCGGCGTCCTCAAGGGCAACCTGGCGGTCGACGGCTGCGTCGTGAAGACGGCGGGCGTGGACGAGTCGATCTGGACCTTCGAAGGCCCCGCAGTCGTCTGCGAGTCGCAGGAAGAAGCCGTCGAGAAGATCCTCAACAAGCAGGTCGTCGAGGGCGACGTCGTCGTCATCCGCTACGAGGGCCCCAAGGGCGGCCCCGGCATGCAGGAGATGCTCTACCCCACGTCCTTCCTGAAGGGCCGCGGCCTCGGCAAGGCCTGCGCGCTCGTCACCGACGGCCGCTTCTCCGGCGGCACGTCGGGCCTGTCCATCGGCCACGCGTCCCCGGAGGCGGCCTCCGGCGGCACGATCGCCCTCGTCGAGGACGGCGACCGCATCCGCATCGACATCCCGAACCGCTCGATCGAGCTCCTCGTGGACGACGCCGAACTGGACCGCCGCCGCGAGGCCCTGGGCGGCGTGTACGCCCCCAAGTCCCGCGAGCGCAAGGTCTCGCAGGCGCTGCGGGCGTACGCGGCGATGGCGACCAGCGCGGACAAGGGCGCGGTGCGGGACGTGTCGAAGCTGGGCTGACGCACCCCCTCCGCGGGCTGGTGGAGACTGTCCCGCTTTGTCCTGCAACTGGTGTGATGCGCGGGCGCGTCTATGGTGTGAGGTACATGCCATGGGCGGCCCGCGCCGCCCGTTTCACGGGGGATATGGGGTAGCAGGATGAGCAGTGAGGAACTCACGGTGACGGCTGGGGCAGCAGGGGCTGCCGAGCTCGACGGGACCGACATCGCCGAGGTGAGCGCCGAGGCGGCGGCCCGCAGCTACCCCGTCGTCGCGGACGTCAACGTCCGCTCCGGCCCCGGCACTTCCTACGCCAAGGTCGGCCGCGTCCAGGCGGGCAGCCGCGTCTCCATCAGCTGCCAGCGTCCCGGCGAGACGGTCACGGGCCCGACCGGCACCTCACAGATATGGGACAAGATCGGCAACAGCCGGTATGTGTCCGACACGTATGTGCGGACGGGGAGCAACGGGTACGTGGCGCCGCGGTGCTGAGAGGCGAGGGCGGGGCGGCAGTGACGAGTGAGGCCGGCTCAGCCCGGCGGTGCGCCGCGCGGGGCTGAGGCGCCACGGCCACCGACGACATGAGGCCGCCGAGGTCCGGGCATCCGGGCTTCGGCGGCTTCTTCGTGCGGGCCCCGCTCCCGGGCGAGGCCCCCTCAGTCCGAATTCGGCGGCTTCGCCGTGTCGAACGCGTACAGCAGGTTGCCCGACCCCGACACCACCGCCACCCGGCCCGCGAGCGTCACGCGGGAGCCCGTGCGCAGGCCGCCGTCGCCGTTGACCTTCGGGTCGGTGGACCAGAGGCGGCGGCCGTCGCGCGGGACGAGTGCGGCGACCCGGCCGCCGCTCGAACCGAAGTACAGCGCGCCAGGACCGGCGGTCGGCCCCGCCGCACCCTCGACACCCGTGTGCCGGGCCCACCGGAACCGGCCGGAACCGGCGTCGACCGCGCTGACCCGGCCGCTCTGCTCCGTGAAGTACACCGAGCCGCCGACGAGCGCGGGCGTCCCGCCGTACGTCTTGGACAGCCGGGTCGTCGTCGCCTTGCCGCGCGCCGCGTCCACGCGCAGCACCGCGTCGTACGTGATGACGCCGATCTCCTCGCCCGCCCGCTGCCGTACCAGGACGAGCCGCCCGTCCAGCGCGCCGAGCGGCTGCACCGGACCGTCCAGCGCGACGGCCCGCCCGGGCTCGCCCGATGCCGGGTCGACACCACGGACCGTGGCCCGCCGCGCCGGGCCGTCGGCGAGCTCCGCCTTCGGCACGCACATCACGTACGCGTGGCCGCCCGCGTCGAGCGGCGCGCACTGGCTGCCCGCGGGGAACGGGACCGTCCACAGACTCCTGCCGGACCGCGCGTCCCTGCCCTCGATCCGGGTGCCGTCCGCGTCGGCCGTGAGCACGGTCGACCCGGCCACCACGGCGTCCGCGGCGCCGGGGCCCACGACGGACGAGGACCGGGCGCCGAACGGCGCGGACCACAGCTCCTTGCCGCGCGCGGCGTCGAGGGCGACCACCTCGTCGGGCCCCGACCCCTCGGCGGCGAAGCGGTAGCCGACGACGGTACGGCCGCCGCCCGCGAGCCCGGCGAGCGAGGTGTCCTGGACCGGTACGCCCGGCCCGCCCACGCTCCACAGCCGCTTGCCGTCGGCGACCCGGACGCGGGTGGCGACGGAGCCGCCGCCCCCGCAGTACACGGAGTCGCCGTGCGGAAGACAGCGCACCTCGTCGGGGATCTTCGCCGTTCCGGCCGGCACGTCCTGCCGCCACGGCCGGAAGCCGTCGGGCAGGGCCGGGCCGGTCGCGGCCACGTTGCGGCCCTTGTCCTCCTCCTTGGCGTCCGGGCTGTCGTCGGAGGACCGGGCGAGGAGGGCGAGGCCCGCGCCGAGGACGGCGATGGCGGCGACGGCCGCGAGGGCGGGGCGCCAGCGGCGACGGTGGACGGGGGAGGAGGACGAGGCGGCTTCCGGGTCGGGGGAGGGGGACGCGGCGGCGTCCTCGTCCCCGTCCGTGCCCACGCCGATGCCCTCGCCGGAGGCCGTCGCCGCGGTGCCGTCCGAGCGGCCGGTGTTCCGCCCCCCGCCCGTGTCCCGGGACAGATGATGCTGGGTCCGGGTGTCCCGGGTGCGCCCGCCGCCCACGACGACCTCCAGGTCGGCGGGCAGGTCGCGCAGCAGGACGAGGAGTTCGTCGACGGAGGGCCGGGCGGCCGGGTCCTTGGTGAGGCACGGCTCGACGGCGGTGCGCAGGGCGTGCGGTACGTCGCCGAGGGCGGGCGGCTCGTGGACGACCTGGTAGGCCGTCATATAGGGGGAGTCCGCGTCGAAGGGCCCCTGCCCCGTGGACGCGTACACCAGCAGCGTGGCCAGCGAGAAGACGTCCGAGGACGGCCCGACCCCGCGCGGGTTCTGCAACTGCTCCGGCGACATGAACGGCGGCGTACCGATCACGCGCCCCGTCATCGTCAGCGTCTGCTGGTCGGCCGCGCGCGAGATGCCGAAGTCGATGACGCGCGGCCCCTCCGGCGAGAGGACCACGTTGGACGGCTTCAGATCACGGTGGACGACATCGGCGCGGTGGATGTCGCGCAGCGCCTCGGCGAGCCCGATGGCGAGCGAACGCAGCTCGGCCCCGCCGATCGGCCCGCGCCGCGCGATGCGCTGCGCGAGCGTCGGGCCGTCTATGTACGAGGTGGCCATCCACGGGTGCGGCCCCTCGGGGTCGGCGTCGACGACGGCGGCGGTGAACGCGCCGCTCACCCGGCGCGCCGCGGCGACCTCCTGCCGGAACCGGATGCGGAACTCGTCGTCGTCCGCGAACTGCTGGTGGATCAGCTTGATCGCGACCGGTCGCCCCGACGCCGTACGCCCGAGGAACACGGTGCCCATGCCGCCCGCGCCCAGGCGGGCCTCGAGCGCATAGCCACCGATCTCCTCAGGATCCCCTGAGCGGAGCGACACCTTTCGACCTCCGTTCCGGTCGTCCCCCGTGCGTCATGCCTGTCCGCACAAACTAGCGGCCGGGGGCGTGGGCGGGGCAAGGCGGGGGACGTCTTCGGCGTGGCCTGGCCCCTGGGCCCCGGGGGACGTGGGGCGGCTCGGGGGGTGACTATGGGGCTGCGCCCCTCTCCCCGCCATTCGCGCTTCGCGCTCGTCCTCCATCGCCGGACGGGCTTTGATCGCTCCCGTGCGGCTCCGGCTGACCGTTTGCCTGCCCGACCGGGCGATAATCGACGCGTGAGTGACCAACCGCGTGACGAATCGCGTGCCGAACCGCGTATCGAGCCGTCGTCCGAGGGCACCGCGCCGGGGCCCCGGCCCGAGCCCATCCGCTTCTTCGGCACCAGCTGGGTCGACCACACGGACCGCTACGGCCTGCGCCGCGCCGGTGTCGCGGTCGGCTCGCTGGCCGCGGCCGTCGCGGGCTGCCTCGTGCTGCGCTTCGCCTACCAGGGCCTGGAGATCGCGGACGTGGGCGCGTTCGTGAACCTCCTCGTCGTGATCATGTTCGCGATCTGCAGCGCGATCGCGTTCCGGCGTACGTGGGAGGGCTTCGCCAAGCGCCACGACCCGCAGTCGGTGGCGTCGATGCGCAGCCTGATGATGATCGGCTTCGTCGGCTCCCTCCTCGCGTACTTCTTCCGCGCCCTGAAGGAAGCCCCCGGCGAGAAGCTGCACCGCCAGGAGTACGAGACGGCGCGGGAGCAGTACGAGAAGCGGACGTCACGCAGGACGAAGAACCCGTCGAAGCGGAAGCGCCGGAAGTAGCGGGCCGGGGGGCACTCGCGGAGCGACAGCCGGACGAAGCCGCCCGAACCCCGGCGAAGGGCCGGGCGGCGAGGCGAGGATGACGCCATGCCGAGCGACGACGACCGCGTGAACCTGAGCCGGGACCTGAGCCGGGACCCGAGCCCGCACCTGGGCCCGGACGCGCCCCCGAACAAGAGCGCCCCCTCAAACAAGAGCGGTCCCCCGAACAAGAGCGGACCCCTTCCCCCCGCCCTCTCCTTCGACACGGTGGCGGCCCAGTACGCGGCGGCCCGCCCCGGCTACCCACCCGAACTCCTCACCACGCTCGAAGAACTGGCGGGACGCCCCCTGGCAGGGGCCACGGTGGTGGACGTGGGGGCGGGCACGGGCATCGCCACCCGCCTGCTGCGGGACCGTGGGGCGAGTGTGATCGCGGTGGAGCCGGGCCCGGGCATGGGCGCACAGCTGCGGGCGGGGCTGCCGGACGCCCCGCTGCTGCGTGCGGTGGGGGACGCGTTGCCCCTGGCCGACGCGTCGGCGGACTTCATCACGTACGCCCAGGCCTTCCACTGGACGGACCCGGCGACCTCGATACCGGAGGCCCTGCGCGTACTGCGCCCCGGCGGCGCCCTCGCGGTGTGGTGGAACACGCCGGACCCGGACGTCGCCTGGGCGGCGGAGCAGGAGGCCCGCCTGAAGTCCCGGCTGCCCGGCTACCACGCGAGCGGCATCAGCAGCGACGCGGCAGCGGCGATCGAAGCGGTGGCCCCGGGCCTGGCCCCGACCCACCGCCGCCTGCACTGGACCCGCCGAATCCCTCTGTCCGTACACCTGGCCCACCTGGGCAGCCGCTCGTACTTCGCAAACCTGGGCCCAGAACAGTCGGCCCCGATCCTGTCGGCAGAACGGGCCCACCTGACCAGCCTCTTCCCCAACACCGAGGTGGAAGAGGCCTACGCCGTAGACATCACCGTCGTACGCAACCCACCCGCCCCCCACTGACGCCCGCGTCGGGCAAGCAATCAGCCCGTCCGCAGCTTGAGGACGAGGGCCGGGCTTCCACCGATCGACGGATGCCCGTCCCGGGGGCACCTTGGCTCGTCCCGCGGGGGCCTTGGCCCGTCCAGGAGCACCTTGGCCTGTCCCGGGGCGCGTTGGCCCGTCCCGGGGGCGCCTTGGCTCGTCCCGTGGGGACCTTGGCCCGTCCCACGAGGACCTTTCCGTCCTGCCCCGGACCACCCTTCCAGCCCGTCCGGCGTTTGAGGACGAGGCGCGAAGCGCCGATTCGGCAGCGGCCCGTCCCACCCGAAGCGGACACCTACCTCCGGGGCCCGGGGCGGAGCCCCGGTTTCGGGAAGGGGCGGGACTGGGGAACGCCCCGCAGGGCCCCACACGGACGCCCCCACCCGCACCCCCACCCCCCACCCCTTGACGAAGCCCATCCCCCACCCCACATAATCATCACATGATGAATAACGAGCCCCCACCTCAACCACCACCCCAAACCCCACCCCCCACCCCCGCAATCGAAGCCACCTCCCTCACCACCACCCGAGGCCACCGAACAGTCCTGAAAGACCTCACCTTCACCGTCCCTCGAGGCCAAATCACCGGCCTCCTGGGCCCCTCAGGCTGCGGCAAATCCACCCTGATGCGAGCAATCGTCGGCACCCAGGCACAAGTCACAGGCACTCTGAACGTCCTGAACCACCCGGCAGGAACCCCCGCCCTCCGCTCCCGAATCGGCTACGTGACCCAGGACCCGTCGATCTACGACGACCTGACAGTCCGCCAAAACCTGGAGTACTTCGCCGCGATCCTCTCCCCGGGCCGCGGCCCCACAGCGACCCGCCGCCACGAGGACGTGACCCGAGCCATCGCGGAGGTGGACCTGACCACCCACGCGGACGCCCTCGCGGCAAACCTCTCCGGCGGCCAACGCAGCCGCGTCTCCCTGGCGGTAGCCCTCCTGGGCACCCCCGAACTCCTGGTCCTCGACGAGCCCACAGTCGGCCTGGACCCCGTACTGCGCCGGGACCTGTGGAACCTCTTCCACACCATCGCCACCGACAGAGGCACCACGATCCTCGTGTCGTCCCACGTCATGGACGAGGCGGAACGCTGCCACCGCCTGCTCCTCATGCGCGAGGGCGAGATCCTCGCGGACGACACCCCCGAGTCCCTGCGCACCCGCACGGCCACGGAAACGGTGGAAGCGGCGTTCCTCCACCTGGTCGACAAGGCAAACGCGACCTGACCACCCCTTCAAAAACCCACCTGACACCCCTTCAAAAACCCACCTGACACCCCGCGAACCGTCCCCACCCCTCCGGAACCACCCACGCTCCCTCCGGAACCACCCACGCTCCCTCCGGAACCACCCACGCTCCCTCCGGAACCACCCACGCTCCCTCCGGAACCACCCACGCCCCGTCCCCGAACGTCCCTCGCCCTCTCCTCCCGGAGCCCCCATGAACCCGAACCGAACCCTCGCCACCGCGGCCCGAGTCCTACGCCAACTCCGCCACGACCCCCGCTCCATCGCGCTGATGATCCTCGTCCCGTGCGTGATGCTCCTGCTCCTCCGCTACGTCTTCGACGGCAGCCCCCACACCTTCGACGCGATCGGCGCATCCCTCCTGGGCGTCTTCCCGCTGATCACGATGTTCCTGGTGACATCGATCGCGACCCTCCGCGAACGCACGTCCGGCACCCTGGAACGCCTACTGGCGATGCCCCTGGCGAAGGGCGACCTGATCGCGGGCTACGCCCTGGCCTTCGGCGCCCTGGCCGTGATCCAGTCGGCGCTCGCCACCGCCCTGGCCCTGTGGGCCCTGGGCCTGGACGTCACGGGCTCGGCCTGGCTCCTGCTCCTGGTCGCGCTCCTGGACGCCCTGCTCGGAACGGCCCTCGGCCTGTTCGTCTCGGCCTTCGCGGCCTCCGAGTACCAGGCGGTCCAGTTCATGCCGGCGGTGATCTTCCCGCAGCTGCTCCTCTGCGGCCTGTTCACGCCCCGCGACAACATGCAGCCGGTCCTGGAGGCGATCTCGAACGTCCTCCCCATGTCGTACGCGGTCGACGGCATGAACGAGGTCCTGCGCCACCCCGACATCACGGGCGAATTCATCCGCGACGCGGCCGTCGTCGCGGCCTGCGCCCTCCTGGTCCTCGCCCTCGGCGCGGCAACCCTCCGCCGCCGCACCCCCTGACGACACCCTCTACCCCCACCCCCGTCCGCTGACCGGACAACCCACCACCCCACCCCCACCCGATGCGAGGATGACCCCGAACGACGCACCCCGGGAGGCCCCCGCCCATGAGCAAGCCGAGCACGCCGAGCACGCCGAACACCGCGAGCAAGCGGAAGACGCCGAAGACACCGAGCAAGCCGAACCAGAAGGTCGTCGCCGTCCTCGGCACCGGCAAGATCGGCGAAGCCCTGCTCAGCGGCATGATCCGCAGCGGCCGAGCCCCCGCGGACCTCCTGGTCACCACCCGCCGCCAGGAGCGCGCCGACGAACTCCGCACCCGCTACGGCGTGGAACCCCTCACCAACGCCGAGGCCGCCAAGCGCGCGGACATCCTGATCCTCGCCTGCAAGCCGCAGGACATGGCCTCGCTCCTGGCCGAACTCGCCCCGCACGTCAGCACCGACACCCTCGTGATCAGCGCGGCCGCGGGCATCACCACGGCGTTCATCGAGGAGCGCCTGGCCGACGCCACTCCCGTCATCCGCGTCATGCCGAACACCCCGGTACTGGTGGACGAGGGCATGTCCGTCATCTCCGCCGGCAGCCACGCCACAGCCGCCGACCTGGCCCACGCGGAGGACGTCTTCGGCGCCGTGGGCAAGACGCTCCGAGTCCCCGAGACCCAACAGGACGCGTGCACCGCCCTGTCCGGCTCCGGCCCCGCGTACTTCTACTTCCTGGTGGAGGCGATGACGGACGCGGGCATCCTGCTGGGACTCCCGCGCGACAAGGCCCACGACCTCATTGTCCAGGCGGCCATCGGCGCGGCGGTGATGCTCCGCGACAGCGGCGAACACCCGGTCAAGCTCCGCGAGAACGTCACCTCCCCCGCGGGCACCACCATCAACGCCATCCGCGAACTCGAAAACCACGGAGTCCGCGCCGCCCTGATCGCGGCCCTGGAAGCAGCCCGAGACCGCAGCCGAGAACTGGCTTCAGGCAACAACTCCTAACCCCACGCCGACCACCTTTCAGCCCGCGTCGTCCCCTATCAGCCCCCTCCGGCACTATCCAGCCCGTCCGGCACTATCCGGCCCCGGCATAATCCAGCCCGTCCGGCGTTTGAGGACGAGGCGCGAAGCGCCGATTCGGCAGCGGCCCGTCCCACCCGAAGCGGACACCTACCTCCGGGGCCCGGGGCGGAGCCCCGGTTTCGGGAAGGGGCAGGACTGGGGAAAGCCCCGCAGGGCAACCCCTACCCCACACCCCCCAACACCTCCCCCGTCAGAACCACCCGAGCAAACCCACCCCCCTGCAAGGACACAGCCGAGGCCTGCCCGATCTCCTCAGCAGTCCGCCGCCACCCAAAGGGCCCCACCAGATCAAAGGTGTACGTCGCGTCATACGCGAACACCACCTCGTACCCGAGATTCCCACCCATCCGAGCAGTGGTCTCCGCGCACATATTGGTCTGAATCCCAGCCACCACGATCTGAGAAACCCCGGCCTCCCGAAGCCACGCATCCAGATCAGGCGTCCCGTAAAACGCCGAGTTCACACTCTTCGTCACGAACAGCTCACCCCCACCCCCCTTACCGCGCCGCTGTTCGACGTACTCCTTGAACTCGTTGCCCACATATCCCACCCGCAGCGGCGACTCCGGCTTCGGCGAGTCATGCCGTACGAACACGACCGGCCGCTCCGTCGCCTGCCACGCGTCGATGAGCGCGGCGATGTTGTCGTCGGCCTCCGGATTGTTCCGCGCGCCCCAGTACCCCTCCTCCTCGAAGCCCTTCTGTACGTCCACGACGACCAGCGCCGCGTTCTCCGCGATGTTCAGTGCGTTCTCCATGCCCACGATGCTGCCGCCCGGAGCCCCACCACCCCAGCCCTACAAAAGCCACCGATCGATGGTTTACTGCCAGCGTGCAATCACCCCGCACCCCACCCGCCGATGCCGCTCATCCCCAACGCATCGCCCTCCTCGCCTTCCCGGCCATCCGCCCCTTCGACGTCTCCGTGATCACGGAGGTCTGGGGCACCGACCGCACGGACCGCGGCGTACCCCCCTTCGCCCTCCACCGCGTCGCCGCCACCCCCGCCCCCGTCCCCATGCGCGGCGGCCTCACCCTCACCCCCGACCGCACCCTCGCCTGGCTGAACCGGCTGACCGGCACCGACCTGATCGTCGTCCCCGGCCTGGACGACCACCTGACACCGGCACCACCGCCACTACTGGAGGCCCTGCGCCGCGCCCACACCCGCGGCATCACCATCGCGGCCCTGTGCGGCGGCGCCTTCACCCTGGCCCAGGCGGGCCTGCTGGACGGCCGCCGCGCCATCACCCACTGGAACCTCGTCGACCTCCTGCGCACCCATCACCCCCACATCACCGTCGTACCCGACGCCCTCTTCATCGAGGACGACAACATCTGGACCGCCGCGGGCACCGCGGCCGGCATCGACCTGTGCCTGCACCTGGTCCGCAAGGACCACGGCTCGGAAGTCGCCGCGACCATCGCCCGCTCGATGGTCACCGCCCCGTTCCGCACCGGCGGCCAGGCGCAGTTCATCGAGCACCCCACACCTCGCGCCGACCGCGACGCCGACGCCCTCGCCACGGTCCGTGAATACGCCCTGCGTCACCTCCAGGAACCGCTCACCGTCTCCGACCTGGCCGCCAGGGCGGGCATGTCGGCGCGCTCGTTCGCCCGTCACTTCACCGCGGCGACCGGCACCACACCCCTGCGCTGGCTCCTGGACCAGCGCGTCGCCGCCGCGCAGAAGCTCCTCGAACGCACCGACCTGCCCATGCCCGAGGTGGCCCGCCGCGCGGGCTTCGGCAGCGAGATCACGATGCGCCAGCACTTCGCCTCGCGTCTCGCCACCAGCCCACGCGCCTACCGCGCCACGTTCACCGGCACCGGCTCGGGCACCGCCGGCGCGGGAGGCAGCAGCCCGATCGCCCGATAGGCGGCATCGACCGTCGGCTTCGCCATCCCCCTCGCCCGCTCAGCCCCGGCCCGCAACACCTCCTCCACGTATGCGAAATCCGCAACCAGTTCCTTGTGCCGCTCCCGCACGGGCCGCAGAAGCTCCACCACGGCGTCGGCGGTGTCCTTCTTCAAGGCTCCGTACGACTCGTATGCACCGCTCAAGACGTTTGGGTTCCCACCTTCACAAGCCGCGAGGATCTCCAGCAGGTTCGAGACCCCGGGCCGGGCCTCCCGGTCGTACACGACCTCGTCCCCGCTGTCCGTCACAGCGCGCATGATCTTCTTCCGCACCACGTCCGGCTCGTCCAGCAGATAGACGATCCCCGCCCCCGACTCGTGGGACTTCCCCATCTTCGACGTCGGCTCCTGCAGATCCATGACCCGCGCCGCCACCTCCGGCCGCGTGGCCCGCGGCACCGCGAACGCGTGCCCGTACCGCTGGTTGAACCGCACCGCCAGGTCCCGCGTCAGCTCGACGTGCTGCGTCTGGTCCTCCCCGACCGGCACCTCGTCGGCCCCGTAGGCCAGGATGTCCGCCGCCATCAGCACCGGATAGGTGAGCAGCGAAAGCCGCACACTCCCGCCCCGCGCCCGCTCGACAGCGGATTTCTCCTTGTACTGGATCATCCGCCGCATCTCACCGTCCGTGGCGACGCACTCGAGCAGATACGACAGCCGAGCGTGCTCGTCCACATGGCTCTGTACGAACACGGCGCACCGCTCGGGATCGAGCCCGGACGCCAGGAGCAGCGTCGCCGCCTGCCTACTGAGCCTCCGCACCCGCCCGGGGTCGTGCTCGACGGTCAGCGCGTGCAGATCCACGACGCAGAACAGCGCGTCGGCCCGGTACTGATCGACATCCGCCCACTGCCGGATGGCCCCCAGGTAGTTCCCCAGCGTCAGATGCCCGGTCGGCTTGACCCCACTGAAGATCCGCGTCATCTCTTCTCTCCACCTCCAGAACGGGGCCGCCGTCCCGGCGACCGGGTTCAGGACCTCCGGAGGGAGATACGCGAACGGCCGCCGAAGCGGCGGCCGTTGAGTGCATGCGTCAGCTCGGCCGCCGTCAGGCGGCCCACCACTGATGGGTGCGCGCATGCGTAGTCACGTCCCCACCCTAGCGCGGGCAGGCCCGAAGTTGACACGTCCAGACCCGGAACGTAGTGTTCTCCGAGTTGCCCGACGTGAGCGCCGATCACTGATCGGTCCCCGGGCGGCCATTCCGTAAGAACCATTCAAGCGATCGATGCTCAGCCTCTTCGTTTCCACGAGGGGCCGCTGTCGGCTCGTTTCCATGCGTCTTTACGAAATGAGGAGTCCGCGTTCGAAAGGACGCCCCCGATTAGGTCGGGAGCCGAGATTCCGCTAAAGTCTCACTCGTCGGAACGGCCCAACAGCCGGGAAGACGACCCCGGTTGACTGGGAATCAGGCCCGAAAGGATCTGATAGAGTCAACACCGCCGGAAGGCCGAAAGGCCGGAAAGCACCGAGGAAATCGGGTCG
>NZ_JBVIZH010000013.1:0-192536 GCF_055591765.1 Streptomyces sp. NPDC041205
CCGGCAACGCCTTCTTGTCGACCTTCCCATTCGTCGTCAACGGCAGCCGGTCAAGCACCACCACCGTCGCCGGCACCATGAAATCCGGCAACCGCTGACCGAGGTAGCCGCGCAGCTCACCGGTGGAGAAGCCCGAGTCGAAGGTCATGTGGCCGGTGCCGCCGCTCTTGGCGGCCTCTTCCCGCGCGGCCTCCGCGTCACCGGCTCCGGCCGGGACGACATAGCCCACGAGCTGCTTGCCGGTGCCCCGGCCCTCGTGGACGGTCACGACGGCGTGCGCGACGCGCGGGTGCGCGAGCAACGCGGCCTCGATCTCGCGCAGTTCGATGCGCAGACCGCGGATCTTGACCTGGGTGTCGGCGCGGCCGAGGAAGACGAGCTGTCCGTCGTCGCCCCACCGCACGAGGTCGCCGGTGCGGTACATCCGCTCGCCGGGCCCGCCGAACGGGCAGGCCACGAAGCGCTCACCGGTCATGGCGGGACGGCCCAGGTAGCCGCGGGCGAGGGGCGCACCGGCGATGTACAGCTCGCCCGGGCTGCCCTCGGGGACCGGCTTCAGGTCGTCGTCGAGGATGTACGCCTGGGTGTTGGACAGGGGCGCGCCGATCGGCGGGGCCTGGCCGTCGCCGGTCAGCGGGGTGCTGAGGGTGACGGCGACGGTGGTCTCGGTGGGGCCGTAGCCGTTGATCATCCGGCGGTCGGCGGCCCAGGTGGCGACGAGTTCCGGCGCGGTCGCCTCACCGGCGACCGCGAGGCTGCGCACGGTGGGCAGCGAGCCGGTCGGCATGGCGGCGAGCACGGCGGGCGACATGACGGCGTGCGTCACGGCGTGCCGGTTGATGGTCTCGACGAGCGGGGCGCCGGGGGCGAGGGCGTCCTTGTCGGCCATGACGAGGGTCGAGCCGGAGAGCAGCGACATGCCGAGCTCGCCCACGGACACGTCGAAGCTCGGGGAGCAGAACTGCAGGATCCTGCTGTCCGGCGTGACGTTCATCCGGTCGAGCATGGCGCCGACGAGGTTGGCGATGCCGGTGTGGGTGACGGTGACGCCCTTGGGGCGGCCCGTGGAGCCCGACGTGTAGATGACGTACGCGGCGTTGGCGACGGTCAGCGGGGTGGCGCGCTCGGCGTCGCCGACGTCCCCGGCGTCGTACGCGGCGACGGCGACGGTGACCGCCGGGTCGTCGAGGCGGACGACGGGGGCGGGCAGCTCGGGCAGCAGCCCGGCGGTGTCCTCGTCGACCAGGACCATGACGGCCGCGGAGTCCTCGACCATGTACGCGATGCGGTCGGCGGGATAGGCCGGGTCCACCGGCAGATAAGCGCCGCCGGCCTTCATCACGGCGAGCACCGTCACGCACCACTGGGGCGACCGGCGCAGCGCCACGCCGACGACGGTCTCCGCGCCGACGCCGCGCTCAATCAGAAAACGCGCGAGACGATTCGCGCGCGCGTCAAGGTCGGCAAAGCTCAGCGACTCGTCGCCGAAGACCACTGAGGTCGCATCCGGCGCCGCGACGACTTGCCGCTCGAACAGTTCAGGAATCGTCCCCACCGGTACCGGAACCTCCGTGTCATTGAGCTCGCCCCGCAACGCACCCTGCTCAAAAGAACACAAAGCGACCATCCCCCACAGTGGTTAGACGTTGGACCTGAAGCCAGGATCATTGATTAATCCGTGCCGCGGAGGCCGAGCGGCAAGCGCGCACGAATGACAGGGCGTGAAAACCCTATTCACCGGCGCAATTGATCGCCCGCATCGCTCGTTCGGTTCGGCCGAGCAGCCAGAACCCGCTCGCTGGGCAGCTCTTGTACTCCCGTTGCTCCGACAGGCTCGTACCTCGCGGCTACGGAGTCAACCGCCATCAAGATCACCCCGATTGCGCATCGCCGGAGCCCTCCGCACACCTTCACGCCGATACGTCAACCCCAAAGTCCCACCGCGGAAGACTCTTAACGAATAACATGCGCACACCGTTGTCCGCAGGCGTGGCGACGGCCACTCGGCGGAAATGCTGAGTGAAATAAAGAAGACCGGACGGCGGTCGCTCCTGAACCCCCGACGAGAAATGCCCCCGCTCCCGTGCAACGAGCCTATGAGCACCCTTCGGCAGGGGCAAGGAACGGCCCGTACGGGCACTTTGCGCCACCGGGAACGACAGCACGCGGAACACTCGCCCGGAAAGCGGAAGTGGCTCGGGAAACCGAACCGCACCCCGCGAAAGTGTCAACATTCAGCTCGCGAACACGCGATGGTTTGCCATGTCCCGTCGCCAGGACAGCACAAGTCGGGCGGCCGGACGGGGCCGCGTCCGGCTGACCGGCGACGCCGGGGAGCGCACCCGGAACCCAAGCGGAATCCAAAGTTCCGCCCAGCGGCGAGGACGGTGCGCTCCCCGTGGAGTGCGGCTGTGCGGCTGTGCGGTCTTACAGCATTGGGCAGGCAGCGGCGCTCCCCAGCGTGAGCGCGGAGACCGTCCGCCGGTGGGCGGACGGCGGTCGACTGCGGATGGAGCGGGACGGCACGGGGAACCGGACCGTCGACGGCCCCGCACTCGCGGCGTCCGCGAAGGAGCGGGCCGCGAGCCGGCATCCGGTTCCGGAGGGCGTGGCCACGTTCGTGCGCAACTCGTTCGCCGGGATCGTCACCGCGGTCCGGCTCGACGACGTGGCCGCGCAGGTGGAGATCCAGTGCGGCCCGCACCGCCTGGTGTCCCTGGTGACGCGGGAGTCCGTGGCGGAACCGGGCATCGAAGTCGGGGTGATGGTCACGGCACGGGCGAAGTCGACGAATGTCTGTGTCGATGTTCCCTGAGGCCCGTGTCCCCCGAAGGCCTGTACTCCCGGCGGCCGCTGCCCTCCTGAAGTCCGCGTCCCCCGCACGCCGTTCGCGCCTCAACGGCAGAGCAGGGCGGCCCGCGGGTCCATCCCGACGGAACGCACCAAGTGGCCGCAGGAACAGCGGAGTTCGGCAACGGCGCCACCACGGTCCACCAGCGATCACGGCAGGAGCACTGCACACGACGGAGGACCGGGTGACGATCCGCCAGTCGGACACGGCGACGGCCACTGGGGCGACACCCCGCGCTCGGCGGCGCTCAACGCACACTGGTTCAAGGTGGCCGTGGACCCCGGCACCAACGACATCCGCGTCCTGCGCAGCGTGCACGCCGCGGACGCGGGCAAGGTGATGAACCCGATGCAATGCCGCCGGCAGGTGGAGAGCGGTGTCGCCCAGGCGCTCGGCGCGACCCTCTTCGAGGAGACAAGCGTCGACGACCGCGGCGAGATCACCACAGCCGCGTTTCCGCCGCTACCGCCTACCGCAGTACACGGACGCCCCCCGCACCGAGGTCCACTTCACGCGGGCCAGGGACGCCATAGGCCCCCTGGGCGCCAAGTCCATGAGCGAGAGCCCTTTCAACCCGGCGGCCCCCGCCCTGACCAACGCCCTGCGCGACGCCACGGCCACCCACTTCACCACTCCCCGTGACCCCCGTGACCCCCGTGCCCCCCCGACCGGGTGCGGCTGGCGCTGACGGCCCCCGGATCACCGCCACACCCTGACCTTGGCCGTACCCCTGGCGCGCACCCCTGGCACAAACCACTGACACAAACCTCTGACACAAACCCTTGGCACAAACCCTTGGCACAAATCCTGCGATCGCAGGCAGAAGTGCCACTCGTGGGAGCTGACGGCACTCGGAAGAATCAAAGCCATGACGAACACACGGCTCGGCCGCACCGCCACCTACACCATCCTGACCACCGGCTACGTGGGCTCCACCGGCCCCGGCGTCGCCGCCACCGTCTCCTACATCGCCGACGCGGGCCGCCACATCATCTTCGACCCCGGCATGGTCGCCAGCCGCGACGACATCCTCGGCCCCCTCGCCGAACTCGGCCTCGGCCCCGACGACATCACCGACGTCGTCCTCAGCCACCACCACCCCGACAACACCCTCAACGTCGGCCTGTTCCCCCAGGCCCGCATCCACGACCACAAGGTCGAGTACCAGGGCAACTCCTGGACGAACCGGGACGCCGAAGGCCACGAACTCACCCCGTCCCTCCGCCTGATCCGCACCCCCGGCCACAGCCCCGAGGACATCACCCTCCTCGCGGGCACGGACTCCGGCGTGATCGCCTTCGCGGGTGACCTCTGGTGGCACTCGGCAGGACCGGCGGACGACCCCGTAGCCCCGGACCGCGACGTCCTGCGCGCGTCCCGCATCCGCGTACGCGACACAGCAGACGTGATCGTCCCGGGCCACGGCGCCCCGTTCACGCCCGACGACACCACACCCCTCTAGCCACCCGGCAGTTGACGGGCGACGAGGGGAGCCGTACGGAAACGAACTACCGCCGACGCTTCCTCACGGATGCCGATACTTCCACGCGGTCACGGGCGACCCGAGCCCGTGCAGAGCGACGCTGCCGAGCACGGTGACCACGAAGGCCGTCAGCACAAGAACGGCGTCGTCATCGAGGCTCAGCTCGTTGAAGGCCAGCAGCCCGAACACGATGGACGTGGTCCCCCGAGGCCCGAGCGACCCAATGAGCAGCCCTTCCCTGACGGGCACCCGCGACCCGATGAGCGAAACGATCACAGGCACGATCCGCACCACGGTGAGCGCCGCCGCACAGAAGAGAACAAGGTCAAGCTGTGCTTCACACCCACCTACGCGTCCTGGGCCAACCCCATCGAGGCCCACTTCGGACCGCTGCGGCAGTTCGCCCTGGCCAACTCGCACCACCCCAACCACACCGTCCAGACCGGGGGTCCCGCACGCCTACCTGAGCTGGCGCAACAACATTGCCCCGCCACCCCGACGTCCTGGCCGCCCAGCACCGTCAACGTGCCCGCATCCGCAGTGAGCGTCAGCAGTGCTGGGGCCACCCACGTCCCGAAGCGGCGTGATCATGCGGGGAGTCACTCCAGTCGATGCCTGAGGTCACTCGCTTATTTCGCCAACCGGAAGTGCACGATGGCGATGGTGTCGGTCGGCTCGATCTGGGGGTAGTGAAACCGCAGTCTGTCGTGAAGCTCGGCGAGATCACGGAAACCGTCCGCTCGGGCGTCCGACTCGCTCAGCTGGGCAATCGTCTTAGCAGTGACCTGCGTGACGACACCCGGTAGTGCCACCTCGTCGTCCAACTCGAACACCAGGCTCACCGGGCCCGTCTCCACCGGGTCACGGAAACGTACCGTGGTCGTCTTCTGTTCGGCGCGTACTGCATCGAGATAGTCAGGATGGAAGTACAGGGTCTGAGTCGCCGTCGAGTGCTGCCGTGAAGTGCTGTCGTCCATTCGGCGCACCCTAACGGAACGAGCAAACCCTCCGTGTCACACAGTCCGGTGGATGCCCCGGGCCCCGAGCCGGTGAACGCTACTGAGCCCCAAAGTGGGCCACAACCCACGGGTTTCCTCCAAGAGACAGCAGAGAAGCAACCCCGACAGGCCGCACCCGACGCATCGACACCAGCGCGAACGGCCGCCTGACGTTCCATCGGAATGTGCGTCAAACGTGCGTCACGTGCGTCACGTGCATCGGATATGCGTCAAGGCATCGCCCGAAACGCCCACAGCGCACATAATGCACACTCGGCGAATCAGCAGGTCAGCGACCCTTCTCGGCGGGCTCCAGAATCACCACGCACTCCACATGATGCGTCATCGGAAAGGTGTCAGCCTGAGTGAGTCATGGAAAGGACCAGTTCAGAGCAGCTTTCTTGGCTCGCTGAGCAGCGTGAGGGCGCCCAGAGCGTCACGACTGGCCGGACACACCCGCCCTCGGTACGGCAGGCGCGTCACCTTCATCAAGAGCTCTACGGATCTTGTCGCTTTCTGCGGGACGACTGCGCGGCGCCGGGGTTCCTACTCCTCCGTGGCAGCGTGGGAGCGTCGGCCGGAGAGGACTTCTCTACGGTGAGTGGCCTTACGGCGTGCGGCTCACGCCCCTCGATCCCCTCGGTCCCGGGGATAGGGTCGGTCTGCAACGGTGCGGGAGCAGAACGCTGGGCGTTGTCCGGGACGGGCAGGACGTTCCGACGCTGCAACTCGGCGACGCTCACCAGCGGTGACATAAGAACACGGTCGAGCAGCTCATTCTGAGCCGACTGCAGCTCGACCAGATGCCACAGAACGGACAACACGTACTGGAGTTCCTCACTCCAGGCAGGTAGCCACCGCTCGGGCCGGATGTGATCCAGCTGGCTGACGGCTCTGCGAGACGGCGGTCCCGTCCTACGTTTCAACCAGCCGTCGAGAACGTTCTGTCCGCTGACCTGGTAATCCCGCATTTGCTGAGTTACCGCACCGAAAACTCCTCGGCCGAAGTGGAGTTCCAGACGGTCGGAGTCGTAGACGAAACTCTCGGGTAGTTCGTCCCTGCCGACCTGTCTCCGGTACGTGATCGCCGGCTGTGCGGTCGTCCAGACCTCCTGGGGTCCGCCGGGCCTCCCCGCCACCGGGTCCACGAATCTCTCTCCGAAGGTGGAGGCCCAGATCACCTTCCGCCCGATGTGCAGCGCCTCCGACCACAGCGTGGCGTCACCGGTGAGCGGTACGCGGACGCCGACGGTGGTGAGTTCGTCATCGAAGCGGGACCGGAAACCAGGGTGGGCCGTGATTGCGGCGATGTACGCGAGCAAGTCCTCGGCGGAGACAGCCAGACCGCCGAAGGAGTTACGAAGGTGCTGGAGAAGGCCGGGGGTCACATTGGGGGTGCCGTCTTTCTGCAGGAAGGGGATCACCCTGCCACCACCCCAGCCAGCGAAGTGATGCATGTCCGGCATCAGCGCGGTGAACAGCGTGGCGGGGCCGTCACCGAACCGTTCTGAGTGCAGCTCCACGATGTGCATCTGGCCCTCGGCCCGGTTCTCCCACAGCTCCGGCGAGCACCTGTCAAGGACTCTGTTGTCCGGGATGATCCACTGCCGATCGAAAGGGCGGAAGGCCACAGGCACCGGCTCCGGACACTCGGGGCCCGCCTCCAGCATCGACCGCCTTCGCTGTGCCGATCCCGGGAGCGGCTTGACCGGCCGGTCGATGGTACGGCCGCCTTTGGTCTCCCTGAACAAGGCACGCTTCTCAGCCAGGTCCGTCTCGGCGGTCAACCTCCGCCATCGGGAGCGCAGCGTATCGGGGTCCGCGGAGTAGACCCACGTCCGCTTGGGCAAAATGCCGGGCACTGTCCATGGCAGCAGATCATCCAATGCGGGATACGTATCCCATGCTCCGATGGCCGCAGGGGTGAACGGAGCATGGGCATCCTGACGCACCGGGCGCCACTGGTCACTGTCCGGCCCGAGAGCCTCGAGCTGTGCGTACTTCTCCCCACGAGTGCTGCCGTCCAGGGCGACGTACCTGATACGGGCAGGTTCGGTGTCGGCTCTGCTGCGGACGAACACGGCGATCGTCAGTTGCTGCTGAACGCCCTCGAAGAGGCGTGTCCGTAAAGGTGGCTGGATACCCTCGGGGCTGAGGTCAATGATCCAGCCCTCGGAACAAGTCTCACGCAGGTACTTCCTCATCCCTCGGAAACCGGGCCCGCTGAGGAAGCCCGCGGTACTGATGAAGGCGACGATTCCGCGGTCCGACTCGGAACGGTGCTGTTCGAAGACCTTGAAGGTGGCCCAGCGCCAGAAGTAGACGTACAGGTTCTTGAGCTTGTTCTCGTGTACTCCGTTTCTGCCACCAAGGCGGAAGGCATCGAGCAGGGGTGCTTTGTCCTCCCCCTCGCGCCCCTTCTCCACCCAACCGCCCTCCCCCTCGGCCCTCTCCCGGTCCGGGGGGTTACTGATCATGACAGTGACCTTCTGCTCGCGCTTGATCCAGTCCGCCTTGCGGGTGTTCTCGACCAGAGGATCGCCATCGGGCAGGAACGTGAAGAGCGTGGCCCTCTCGTAGGGGTCTGCGAGGGTGTCGGCGAGATGGAGCCGCAGATCGCCGAGTTCAGTGTCGGTGACTTGCCTGCGGAGGGTCTGGGTGATTCTCATCTGGGCGACCGCGTAGGCGGCCATCTGACGCTCGAAGCCGATCAGCCGTCCCGCTAGCTGTTCCACCGCTTCGCCGCGGAAACCCTCCCCGCGGCGGGAGCGTTCTTCGGCGACCTTGTCGATAATCTCGCTGAGGAACGTGCCGGTGCCCATCGCAGGGTCGACGATCGTCACCTGCTCGTCGGCGAAGCCCTCCACACAGCCCAGGCGGGTACGCAGGACTGCGTCGGTGAAGCGAACCATCTCCTTCACCAGACGGGACGGGGTGTAGTACGTGCCGGAGCGTTTACGCAGATCGCGGTCGTACTCCTGGAGGAAATCCTCGTAGAGATGAACGTGGGCGTTGGGCGTCCGTGCTCGGATAGCCTCCCAGTCGACAGCGTCGATGACCTGCACGAGCGTGTCGATTCGGCGGGCGAACTCGGCGTCCACCGTCTCCGTCAGCAACTGCAGGGCTCGACCCATGACCGTGTTCTCTGCCTTCAACTCATGTGCAACATCAACGAAGTTGCGGTCGGCGAGCGGTACGTTCTCGATACGGGCCAGCAGCAGGGCGAAGGCGATCGTCTGGGTATAACGGTCGGCGAAGAGGTGATCGGGGTCTTGCCCATCGGTTGAGGGAAAGAGCACCTTGCTCCAGTGGTGTGCCAAGGCGGTGAACGGCTTGGGGACAAGTCGTCGGCTGCGAGTACCGTCTGGCGTTCTGCGTTCGAGGGCGAGCTGCTCCAGCACCTCCTCGCGCAAGTACTGACACAGCGGAGCAATAGACGACACCAACTGGCCAACAGTCGTGATGCGCCGGGGCTGCCACCCGAGAAATTCCCGCAACAGATCCCGAAACGCCGCTCCATCGGCTGCACTGATACGCAACCGGCTGCCGGACCGGTACAGATCACCTTCGAGCCGAACCGTGCGCAGAGGCCGCGACCCGCTTCGGTACAGGCACCAGGTGTGACCGTTGCTGTACAGCACATTCGGCAGTCGGCGCATCAGCTCCCACTGCTCCCGGTCCCGCTTCGTGAAGCCGTCAGGCGTGACGTCGTGCCCCGGGGCCTTCAGCTCGAGGAACCCGGTGATGCGCCCCGATGCCTCCACCGCGTAGTCCGGACGCACCCGGGCCTCGGGCAAGGAATACTCAGGATGAAGGCGAGGTCGCAGCTTCCAGCGCGCCCCGAATGTCTCCACCAGCTTCGCCACCGGCAAGCTGATAGACGCCTCCGTGTCGCTGACCCGCAGCCGCTCCCTGCACTCGGACCCAAAGTCCGACACGAGAGTCCGTATCCACTCCTCCGGCACCTTGTCCCCTCCAAGCTGTGGACGCGGACGGTGGATCACCGCAGACACAGCTTGTTGGAGGCGAAAGGACCGCCTCAGTGCGCACGGGGGGCGCGTGAGGGGCACGGACGGCGCGTTCCGTGACCGCTGGGAAAGGGGGGGGCGGATGTTGGTCGGGAAGAGACCTCCAGAGCCCGCTTGACCGCCCTCTCAGGCGGGAAGGCGCTCTCGGGACGCCATTCCCGATTTACTACCGGGGTGCTGGAATCCTTCCTTCATTCCGTCATCGCAGCGATGCACAGTGTGCGAATCACCGAAGGCGAGCGGCCCCTCTGCCCCGCCTTTCGAAAGTCCTACAGATGCTTGCCGCCATACACCCGCTGGACGGACGCCCCGAGGACGGGACCAGCGCCCGGCGGACTGCCAGGAGTCAGTACCGCTCACGGAATAGCAGACTGCGGCAACCAGCTCACCAGGAGATCCGTCCCTTCTCGCTCCGGACGCCAGCTCGCTCATCATGACACTCGCAACGTCTCCGGCCGCCACAATGGAGTCATGCCCTCCAGCCCACAGCACCCCGCACCCACCCCAAGGGACGTCTCGGGAGCGGACGCCGAGGACCTCGCGCTGTACCGGGAGAAGTTCCGTCGCCGTCTGCCGGAGTCGCTGGACGAGCTGCGCGGGCCGACACACGGTGTCGTGGATCTGCCGCTGCACCTGGCCTGGTCCGGGATGAACTCGTACGACCTGGGCAAGCCGCGCCAGCGTATGGGCCTGTACCGCACCGTCTTGCACGAGGGCCTGCACGACGACCTGCCCCGCTACCTCAACCAGGACCTGCTCCTCCATCTGTGGCCAGTGCTGCGCGCTCTCGTCGGCCGCACCGTGCGCGCCGTGTGGGAGGACGCCTTCCCCGAGCTCGCCTCGCGCACCCGGGCGGCCGCGTGACGGACATGCCGGAGCTGCACACGCGGCTCCTGGCGGATGTGATCGCGCTCGGTTCCCCGTATCCACTGGTTCTCACCGGTGGATACGCCGTGTGGGCACACCGCCTCGTTAACCGCCCCAGCCAGGACCTCGACGTCGCCACCGAGAACCCGGCGCCCATGGCCGACATCGCCACCACGCTGCACCCCGGCCTGGAAGCCCGTGGCGGGAAGGTGCACGCGCTGGAGACCGCCCCGCTGTCCGCCCGCTTCACCGTGACCGACCCGGCCACCGGGCAGGAATGCGAAGTCGACATCCTCAGGGAGAACTTCTGGCGGCCGGTCGCCCAGAGCCCGTACGGCCCCGTCCTTGCGGAGGAGGACGTGATCGGGACCAAGGTCCGCGCCCTCGCCGACCGCGGAGCGCCCCGCGACCTGATCGACGTGTTCGCAGCCTCCCGCCGCTGGACCAGTGCCGAGCTCGAAGAGTTCGGCCGCCGCCACGCCCGCGGCCGCTTCGAGCGCGAGGATCTGCAGGCGAACCTAACGGGCGCCGAGTGGACCGACGATGAAGCCTTTGCCGCCTATGGGCTCGATGACGCCACCATCACCGCTCTCCGCTCCTGGGCCGTGGAGTGGGCGGACGACCTCGCGACCCGTCTCCTCGAAGAGTCTGATGATCCACACATCGACTGATCACGTTCAAATGAGGGTTCGCACTGAGACTGCGGGGCTTGCGCGCTGAAATCCGCCGTACCGTACAGTGCCAGAGTGGTCACCATGAGTGCCCACGGATACAAGGTGCCCGCCGGGGCCGGCTACAGGTGCAGTCCCACATGGTTCACGATGAACCGCTTCTCCTCGGAGTCGAGAGCGAAGTAGATGCGTCCGACCTCATTGGGCGAGACGGCGTCCCGGACCTTAATGTGCGGCAGTCCGTCCCAACGCTTTCCTTTGAACTTGAAGTAGCGCTTGTCCTTGTCCTTGCTGAGTTTCTCGTCGTTGGGCGCGAATTTCAGTCCGTGGTTGTCGTAAAACCACTGGGCCAGCCTGGGCATCCTGCCGGAATTGGAGTACAGGTCAGTCGCAGCCTGCGCAAGGGCGGTCAGCCGGTCGGTCATCTCCTGGGGGTACGGGTAGCGGGAGTCCTTCCAGGCGCGCGCCGCTCTCGCCGTGAACGCGATGTGCCCCTCCGATGCCTTAACGAGAGCTTCGAAAGTGGGTGCGGCGTCCGTCCCCAGAGGAGGGATCTCGCTCCAGGCGTCGAATGTGGCCGCCTGCCCGCTCCCGCCCTTCGACAGGTTTAGGTACTCGTTCTTCCAGTAGTCCCGGTCCTGACGCAGGGCCTCAGCGGTGGCGGCATCGTCTCGCGCCTTGTCGCGTTCCTCCATGCAGCTCTGTGCCATGTCCTCCCAGGATGTGGCGTCCTCTTCGAGCTGCCGGACACGTTTCTGCAGCGCTTCGAGCTCGGCGGTCGTGTCTCCAGCAGCCTGGGCGCGCGACAACTGCTCCGCCACCCTGCGGGCTCCCGCGCGGTACGACGCCTGTCGCGCACGCTCCCACGCCGTGTCACTGCCGCGGGCGATGACAGAGAGATGAGCGAGCGACGGCATCAGCCGCCGTTCCACGAAGGACGTCTGAGACACCTCCTCCCGCGAGTAGGCGGGGTGCTCCAGGCCGAGGTCGGGCCAGACCAGCCGGGCGCCACCGCTGGGTACGGCCACCTGCTCGTGGGCTCGGCGGACGGCCTGTGCGGTCACGTAGTTCAGGGTCACCACCTGGGCCAGGCCCGCGAGTTGCCCCGACGCATCGGCCGCCGCGCTCCATCCCGCCTGGTCCCTGGGGTGCATCAGGAGAATGGGGAGGCGCGTGCGCAGCGCCAGGACGTCGAGGAGTACGTCAGCGTGACTCTCCTCCCGGATCCTCTCGTATCGCCCCGTGGCAAGCTGGCTCAGCACCCGCACTTCAAGTTGCTCGTCGCCTAGCACCGCTCGCAACAGGTTGGGGCGCTTGAGCGGCGGATCCTGCACCGGCGCTATCCAACCGTCGGGGATCTCCCTGCCCATGACGATCCTGAGCCCGCCGCCTTCCCCCGACTGGGAGACCGTGACCCGGGTGACAAACTGGGCCGGTCCCGTAGACAGCGGCTGGTGGATGGTCATGCGCAGGGCGCGGGTGAGTTCGTCGCCCGCCACGGTCCAGTTCACTGTGCGGTCACCATGGCCGGGAATCTTGCCGGCGAGCACCGCCCGGCCATCCCTGTCGAGTTCGGTCGCCGACGGTGCCTGTACACGTCCGTGGTGGCCGAGCCAGTCGGCGAGATGGCCGCGAAGGCTCTCGTAGACGTGGCCCGGCTGCTCCTGGGCGGACCTGATGTCGAAACTGACGGCATACAGCGCCTGCACGGCGGCTCCCCTCACCCCCGATGCCCTGTGCGACGACCGTTTCCCCCTCGAAAGCGGTCAGGGCACCGCTCGGAGAGCAACCGTATTACCGCCACGCTCAGGTGCGTAATGCCCTGGGCGTGGCTTCGGGGCCGACCGTCCGGTCAGGGGAGCCGTCGTGCACTCCGCCAGACCGTCTTGCCGGGCCGGGGCTGTCGCGTACGCCCCAGTCGGCGGCGAGCGGATCGACAAGAAGCAGTCTGTGACATCCGCCCTCGTCCGGATCGGGAGCCGGTCGCGCCGGCCGGGAGGGGTGAATGTCGGTCAACTCGATTCGGACGACGCCCAGACTCTCGTCGTGAGAAAGAGTGGGGCTAAGCACCGCCCGGGGCGCGGCCGTGGAGAACGGCGTTCGCGGCGAGTTCGGCGACGACCGTGTCGTGTGCCTCGGCACCGTGCGGGTGGCCCCCCACCCGGTTACTGACTTTCGAACTCCGAGAACTGAGCTGCCCGGTGTGGTGCGAGACGCCGAGATCATCCCGCGATGGCCTCAGTAATGCCCAGAGCCCCGAAGCGAGCGTCAGCCGAGCTTCAAGATTCCTCGGCGGAACCCCTGAAAACGCCGCCGAAGCGACCGTCTGCCTCAAGAAGTCGCAGGTCAGGCAACCTTCAAGGATCGATCCATCCATTCGACCCGCTGCATGGAGAGGAACAGGTCGGT
This sequence comes from Streptomyces sp. NPDC041205, assembly GCF_055591765.1. Lineage (NCBI taxonomy): Bacteria > Bacillati > Actinomycetota > Actinomycetes > Kitasatosporales > Streptomycetaceae > Streptomyces > Streptomyces sp. NPDC041205. Next base: position 13,308 of record NZ_JBVIZH010000013.1, read on the forward strand.
CGAACCGCCTGCGACACAAAGCCGCAGGTCAAGCGCCCTTCACGGCCGGCTCCAGAATCGCCACGCACTCCACATGATGCGTCATCGGAAACAGATCAAACGCCCGAAGCATCCGCACCTTGTACCCGCCCTCCCGGAAATACCCCAAATCCCGGGCCAACGCCGCCGGATCGCAAGCCACATAAGCGATTCGGCGCGCGCCGAGGCCCGCCAGGTGGCGGACCGTCTGCTTGCCCGCGCCCGCGCGGGGCGGGTCGAGGACGATGACGTCGACCTCGGTGATGCCGGTGCGCGGGAGGACCGATTCGACCTTGCCCTGTTCGATGCGGACGCGTTCGAAGGAGGCGAGGTTGTGGCGGGCGTCCTCGACGGAGCGTTTGCCGGACTCGATGCCGAGGACGGCGCCCTCGTCGCCGACGCGGTCGGCGATGGCGCCCGCGAACAGGCCCACGCCGCAGTAGAGGTCGAGGGCCGTCTCGCCCTTGCGCGGGAGGAGGCCCTGCATGACGGCCGTGACCAGGGTGTCCGCCGCCTTGGGGTGGACCTGCCAGAAGCCGCCGTTGCCCACGCGGTACGTACGGCCGTCGGCGCGCTCGCGGACGAAGGGGCGGCCGTGGACCCGGTGCACCCCGCCGTCCTTCTCCTCCACGCGGAGGACGGAGACCGGCTTGTCCAACTCGACCAGAGGGAGGCGCGCCCCGGGACGGGGAGTCAGGATCACCTGGCGGTCCTGCGAACCCGTCGCCGCGATGGCCTCGACCGACGCCATGCCGGGCCAGTCGCGCCTCTCGACGCCCAGTTCGGTGACGCCCTCGGCCGCGATCATGCAGTGGTCGACCGGCTCCACCTCGTGCGAGCGGTGGCGGCGCAGGCCCGCCCGGCCGGTGTCGGGGTCGACGGCGTACTGGACGCGGGTGCGCCAGGACGGGACCTCCCCGGCGGGGAGCTTGTCGCCCTCGGCGGGCATGACCGTGCCGTCCCAGCCCGCCTCCTCGGGCGTGAGCCCGGCGAGCCGCTTCAGCTGTTCGGCGATCACCTCGCCCTTGAGGCGCCGCTGCGCGCCCGGCTTCGCGTGCTGCCAGTCGCAGCCGCCGCAGCGGCCGGGGCCCGCGTAGGGGCAGGGGGCCTCGACGCGGTCCTTGGAGGCCTCCACCACCGTCACGGCGTCGGCCCGCAGGAAGCGCGCGCCCTCCTCGCCCTCGGTGACGCGCGCGACGACCTTCTCGCCGGGCAGCGCGTGCCGTACGAAGAGGACCTGGCCCTCGGCCGTTCGGGCGACGCAGTGCCCGCCGTGCGCGACCGGCCCGACCTCGACCTCGTACTCCTCGCCCACCAGTGAGTTCTTCGGTTCAGCCTGCATGGCGGGGTGACTCCACAACGTAAGAGGTAAGGGCGGTGGTCGACGACGTCGAGAACATCGAGAACATCGAGAACGTCGAGAAACACGGGCGCCCGGACGACAGCCCACCAGTCTACGTTGACCTTGCCCGGCCGCCCGCCAGGGAGGGCCCGCCGGGCGAGGCCGAGCCCCGTCGAGGAGCGAGCCCTGTCGAGGACCGGGTCGCCCGCCAAGGAGGGCCCACCCGGCAGGGACGCGGGCCCCACCGGGGACGGGCCCCGCCGGGCCAGGGGCCCCGCCAGGGACCAGCCGGCCCCCCAAGGAGCGCCCCGCGCCCCCTCACCCCTTCTTGCTCGTCTCCTTCGCCCGCTTCTCCACCGGCCCCCGGCGCACCGAGCCCGGCGCGTTCCACTCCTGGCGCCTGCGCGCACGCCGCTTCGCGGCCTCGGAGGACTCCAGCTGGTAGGGGACGGAGGTGACCATCACGCCGGGCGTGAACAGGAGGCGGCCCTTGAGGCGGAGCGCGCTCTGGTTGTGGAGCAGGTGCTCGTACCAGTGGCCCACGACGTACTCGGGGATGATCACGCTGACGGCGTCGCGCGGGCTCTCCCGGCGCAGCGACTTCACGTACTCGATGACCGGGCGCGTGACCTCGCGGTAGGGCGAGTCGAGGACCTTCAGGGGCACGCTGATGCTGCGCCGCTCCCACTCCTCGCGCAGGGCCTTGGTCTCGGCCGGGTCGACGTTGACGCTCAAGGCCTCCAGGGTGTCCGTGCGCATCAGCTTGGCGAACGCGAGGGCCCGCAGCGTCGGCTTGTGGATCTTGGAGACGAGGACGATGGAGTGCACGCGGGAGGGGCGGACGCTGTCGTCGGAGGGGCCCTCGGCGGCCGCGATCTCGTGGGCGACCCGGTCGTAGTGGCGGCGGATCGCGGTCATCGTGGCGTAGAAGATGACCATGCCGAGCAGCGCCACCCACGCGCCGTGCGTGAACTTCGTGACGAGTACGACGATCAGGACCAGGCCGGTGAAGAAGGCGCCGAAGGTGTTGATCGCCCGGGAGCGGATCATGTGGCGGCGCTTGCCCGGGTCGCGCTCGGTGGCCAGGTGGCGGTTCCAGTGCCGGACCATGCCGATCTGGCTGAGCGTGAAGGAGACGAAGACGCCGACGATGTAGAGCTGGATCAGGCGGGTCGAGTCCGCGCCGTAGATCCAGACGAGCATGGCCGCGGCGCCCGCGAGGAGCACGATGCCGTTGGAGAAGGCGAGGCGGTCGCCGCGGGTGTGCAGTTGGCGCGGCAGGTAGCGGTCCTGCGCGAGGATCGAGCCGAGCAGCGGGAAGCCGTTGTACGCGGTGTTCGCGGCGAGGAAGAGGACCAGCGCGGTGGCCGCGGCCAGGACGATGAAGAGGAAGCTGCCGTCGCCGAAGACCGCCTCGGCGACCTGGGAGATCACCGGGTTCTGGACGTAGTCCCCGCCGAGCGGGACGCCGTTGTCGAGGAGGTCCTTGGCGGGCTTCTCGGCCATGTGGACGTTGGTCGCCATGGCGAGGCCGATGATGCCGCAGAACATGGTGACGGCGAGCGCGCCCATCAGGGCGAGGGTCGACGCGGCGTTCTTGGACTTGGGCTTGCGGAACGCGGGCACGCCGTTGCTGATCGCCTCGACGCCGGTGAGCGCGGCACAGCCGGAGGAGAAGGCCCGCAGGAGCAGGAAGACCATGGCGAAGCCCGCGAGGCCCTCGTGCTCGGCCTTGATCTCGAAGTCGGCGGTCGGGGCCTTCATGGTGTCGTCGAGGATCAGGCCGCGGTAGGCGCCCCACGCGATCATGATGAAGACGCCCGCCACGAAGACGTACGTCGGGATCGCGAAGAGCTTGCCGGACTCCTTCACGCCGCGCAGGTTCATCAGGGTCAGGAGCACGATGACGCCGACTGCGCAGAGCACCTTGTGCTCCACGACGAACGGGATCGCCGAGCCCAGGTTCTCGATGCCCGAGGAGATCGAAACGGCCACCGTCAGGACGTAGTCGACGAGCAGCGCGCTCGCGACGGTCAGTCCGGCCTTGGGCCCGAGGTTGGTGTTGGCGACCTCGTAGTCACCGCCGCCGCTCGGGTACGCGTGCACGTTCTGGCGGTACGAGGCGACGACCGTGAACATCAGCACGACGACCGCGACGGCGATCCAGGGGCTGAAGTGGTAGGCCGACACGCCCGCGACGGACAGGACGAGCAGCACCTCGCCGGGCGCGTACGCGACGGAGGACAGCGGGTCGGACGCGAACACGGGAAGGGCGATGCGCTTCGGCAGGAGCGTTTCTCCGAGCCGGTCGCTGCGCAGTGCGCGCCCGATGAGGATCCGTTTGGGCACGTCGGTCAGTTTGGACACGCAGAGGATCGTAAGCGCTGCGTCAGTGCGCCGCCCACCCAGTACCCCGGTCCTGTCAAGAGCTTCTGGTCAGAAGGTTAAAGAGATGTTCAAAAGGCGAGCGGGCGGACCGGTCGGCGTGCTTGCACCGCCCGGTCCGCCCACTCAGCGTTCACGGCCGCACGCCGCGCCTCCGCTCACCGCTCGCGGGCCGTTCCCGCCTCCGCCATCGGCTGCTGGGCGCTCTCGCCTGCCGGGGCCGCGTACCCACGGGTCAGGCGCTCCTCGGCCCGCCGCACCGCCTTCGACGGCCACCATGTCGCCCGGCCGAGCAGCAGCAGCGCCGCCGGCAGGATCATGACGCGGATCACGAACGCGTCGAGCAGGACGGCCACCGCGAGGACGAAGCCCATCTGCTTCATCTCCAGGATGTGCAGCATCACGAAGCTGGCGAAGACGGTGACCATGACGATGGCCGCGCTGGTGACGACCTTGGCGGACGCCGCGATCCCGTCGATGACGGCCTGCCGGGTGGGCACGCCGTTCAGGGCGGCCTCGCGGATCCGGCTGACCACGAACACCTGGTAGTCCATCGAGAGCCCGAAGAGGATCACGAAGAGGAACAGCGGCACGCGCGAGGAGATGCCGTGCAGGGAGACGAAGGACAGCAGGTCCTCGGCCCACTCCCCCTGGAAGACGAGCACGAGCAGCCCGAGCGCGGACGCGGCCGACAGCAGGTTCAGGCCGACGCCGAGCAGTCCGAGGACGACGGACCGGAACGCGTACACCGTCATCGCGAACGTCATCAGGAGCAGCAGTCCGAGGACCAGCGGCAGCTTCTGGCTCTGGTGGTCCACGTAGTCCACGCCGCGCGGCACGTCACCGCTGACGGCGGTCTCGACGCCGTCGAGCTTGCCGACGGTCGCGGGCAGGTAGTCGTCGCGGATGCGGTCGAGGGCCTGGACGGCCTTGTCGGAGTACGTGGCGTGCCGGGCGCCCAGGTCCAGGGTGCTGACGCGGCGGTCGGCGGAGGTCCTGATGGCGGGACGGTCGTGGCGGGCGAGGAGCGGATCGGCGGCGGCCCTGCGGTCGAGGGCGCGCAGGGCGTCCTTGACCTGACCGGCCCGGCCGGGCTCGGCGGCGACCACGACCTGGTAGCGGATGCGCAGGTCGGGGAAGGCGGCGAGCATCCGGTCGTAGCCCTGCATGGCGGGGATCTCGCGGGAGAAGCTGTCCCGGGCCGGGTCCTTCAGCTTCATGGTCGCGGCGGGGGCCGCGAGGCCGAGCAGGACCAGGACGGACAGGCACAGGGTGAGCGCGGGGCGCTTGCGGGCGGGGGCGAGCAGGGCGTCCCAGACCCGGCCCGGCTTCTTCTCGGCCTCGGACCGCACGGTCTTGCCCGCCGCCCGGCGCCTGTCCGCGCGGCGCTCCGCGCGCTTCCCGAGCTTGACGAGCATCGCGGGCAGCACGGTCACGGAACTGACCACGGCGACGGCGACGACCAGGATGGTGCCGGTGGCCAGTGAGTCGAAGATGACGTCCCCGGCCAGATAGAGCGCGGCGGTGGAGACGATCACGGCGAGCCCGGAGATCACGATGGCGCGGCCGGCGGTCGCGGCGGCGGCCTCGACCAGCGCCTCCGAGGAGAGCCTGCCGCCCGCGCGGGCCCGCTCCTCGCGTTCGCGCTTGAGGTAGAAGAGCGTGTAGTCGACGCCGACGGCCATGCCGATGAGCAGGATCATGTTCATCCCGACGCCGGTGTCGGGCAGCAGGTGCGAGGCGAGCATCGCCAGGCCCATGGTCGCCATGATCGAGGTGATGGCGAGCAGCAGCGGTACGCCGACCATCAGGACCGAGCCGAACACCAGGGCCAGTGTGATCAGCGTGACCGGCAGCGTGATCATCTCGGAGAACGCCAGGTCCTTGCCGCGCTGGTCGTTGACGCCCTTGCTCACGGACGCGGCACCGGTCTCCTCCACCACGACGTCCGGGTGGGCCTTCTTCACCTTCTCGGTCGCGGCCTGGAGCGGGACGACGTTCTTCTTGCCCTCCTGCTCCGGCCCCTTCAGGGTGACGGGCACCCGGACGACCCGGCCGTCCTGCGAGCGGACCGGCGGGGCGACCTCGTCGACCTCGGGCAGGGCCCGCATGCGCCGGGTGACGTCCTGGACGGCCGCGTCGACGGCGCGGGGGTCCAGGCGCCGTCCCGGCTCGGCGCTGATGAGGATCTGCTCGAGCGGCTTGATCTGGAGGTCGCCCCGCGCCGCCATGGCCTCGGCGCGCCCGGCCTCACCGACGCGGAAGTCCGCCGACGTCGCCTGATTCATCCCGGCCGTGATGCCCGCCCCCAGGCACAGCACCACGAACACGAACCAGCCGACGATCGCCCGCCCCGGATGCAGCGCGCTCCACCGCGCCACCCGCACCGTCATCGGCTGCCTCGCGCCGCGCCTCATGTCCGGCCCCCTCGCTGCCATAGCGACCCTCCCGTCCTTCATGTGTAAGTTGAGACTGACAGGTGAAGGTCCGAGACGTCAACTGTCAGGATCGAACGCGGCTGGGTGCGTGAGCAGGCACACGGCGTCCGTGAGCAGGCACGCAGGAATGGAAGAGTCCGATCGACGGAGGGTTTGACAGTGGTTCAAGCCATGCGTAAGCCTTGGCCGACGGGTATCGGGACGGCGCGAAGGCGGGCCATGCAGGCCATGAACAGCGAGGAGCTGCTGGCCTTTCTGGCGGCCGTGGGCCACGCCCAGCGCATCCGGATCATCACGGAGCTGGCCACGGGGCCGCTGTACGTGAGCGAACTCGCCCGCCGCCTCGGCGTCTCGCGGCCCTTGCTCTACATGCACCTGGAGCGCCTGGAGAAGGCCGGTCTGGTGATCGGCAGGCTGGAGCTCTCCGACGACGGCAAGGCCCTGAAGTACTTCGAACTCGCGCCCTTTGACGTGCAGTTGAACGTCGATACGATTCTCGCGGCTGCCCGCCTCGACGGGGCGGACGCTCCACCGGACGGGACGGGCGAAGCCGGAAAGCACTCACCAAAGGGGACGCCCCAATGAGCGACGCGATCATCCCGATCGCTTTCTTCCTGATCCTTGCCGGCGCAATCGTGACGGTGGCCAAATTCCAGACGCAGCGCAGCCGTGAGCGCGACCTCGAGTACGCGCAGGCGATGGAGGGCTACCGCAAGGCGCTGGACTCGGTCACGGCCCAGCAGGAAGCCATGCGGACCCAGCTCACCGAGCTGAACGTCCGGGTGCAGTCCATGGAGAGCATGCTGCGCGCCGTCGAGTGAGCCCCCGCCCGGTCCTGGACCGTCCCGCGGGATCCGACCCGGGTGAGGAAGCCGTTAACGTGGACTCGAGCAAACACGGGGAACATGCGAGGGCGAGAGTCATGAGTAGGGCATTTACGCAGGTCACGAGGGCCATGAGGAGCGCGGGGTAACGACGTGCACATCGTCATCATGGGCTGCGGGAGAGTCGGTTCCGCTCTCGCGCAGACCCTGGAACAGCAGGGGCACACGGTCGCCGTCGTCGACCAGGACCCCACCGCATTCCGCCGTCTGGGCTCCGGCTTCGGCGGCCGCCGTGTGACCGGCGTCGGCTTCGACCAGGACACCCTGCGCGAGGCCGGCATCGAGGACGCCGGTGCCTTCGCCGCCGTCTCCAGCGGCGACAACTCCAACATCATCGCCGCCCGGGTGGCCCGCGAGATGTTCGGCATCGAGAACGTCGCGGCCCGTATCTACGACCCGCGCCGCGCCGAGGTCTACCAGCGTCTTGGCATCCCCACGGTCGCCACGGTCCGCTGGACCGCCGACCAGATGCTGCGTCGCCTCCTTCCGTCCGGCGCGGAGCCGCTGTGGCGCGACCCCACCGGCGGTGTGCAGCTCGCCGAGGTGCACGCGTCGGCCGCCTGGATCGGCCACAAGATCAGCCAGCTGCAGGAGGAGACCGGCGTCCGTGTCGCGTTCCTCACCCGGCTCGGCGAGGCGGTCCTGCCGACGTCGCAGACGGTGCTGCAGGAAGGCGACCTGGTGCACGTGATGATGCGCACCGACGAGGTCGAGAAGGTCGAGGCGGCGTTCGCCGAAGGCCCCGAGGAAGGCGGTCACTGATGAGGGTCGCCATTGCCGGAGCCGGCGCGGTGGGCCGTTCCATCGCCGGTGAGCTCCTGGAGAACGGGCACGAGGTCCTACTCGTCGACAAGGCGCCGACGGCCATCTCCGTCGAGCGCGTCCCGCAGGCCGAGTGGCTGCTCGCCGACGCCTGCGAGATCACCTCCCTGGACGAGGCGGCGTTGCAGCGCTGCAACGTCGTGATCGCGGCGACCGGCGACGACAAGGTCAACCTCGTCGTCTCGCTGCTCGCCAAGACCGAGTACGGCGTCCCGCGGGTCGTCGCGCGCGTCAACAACCCCAAGAACGAGTGGCTCTTCAACGAGTCCTGGGGCGTCGACGTCGCGGTGTCCACGCCGCGGCTGATGTCCGCGCTCGTCGAGGAGGCCGTCAGCGTCGGTGACCTGGTGCGCCTCCTTCGCTTCAGCCACGGCGACGCGAACCTCGTCGAGCTGACGCTGCCGCCGGAGTCCGCCCTCGCGGGCACCCGCGTCGGTGACGTCCAGTGGCCCGAGGACACCTCGCTGGTCACCATCATCCGGGGTACGCGCGTGCTCGCGCCGACGCCGGACGACTCGCTCGAAGCGGGTGACGAGCTGCTCTTTGTCGCCGCGCAGGCGCGGGAGGAGCAGTTGGAGGACCTGCTGTCGGTCCGTCGCGACGTCTAGCCCCTGGGCTCTACGCAGGTGGGGGCGCCCGGAACGTTCCGGGCGCCCCCACCTGCGTGACCGCCGGACGGGCTCTCCCCCCGCCCACCCGCCCGAGCTTCCTCCGGCCTGATCGACAGCCCGGCACCCTCAGCCCTGAACGGGCCGCCCCCGGTCGCGCTCCGCGCTCGTCCTCAAAGGCCGGACGGGCTTTCTCCCACCCTCCCGCCCCCACCATTGCTTCGGATGGAGTGGTCCGCACCGCCTGCCCGGTGCCCTTCAACCCGCCTCGGCGAAGTAGCTCTCAGCCCGTCCGGCGATTGAGGACGAGGCGCGGAGCGCCGATCGGCGGCGGACCGTCCCACGGCAACGGGACACCCGCCCCCGGGGCCCAGGGGCGGAGCCCTGGGAACGGTGAAGGGGTGGGGCCCCTGGGAACGGTGCAGGGGTGGGACCGGGGCGCCCCGCGAAGGCCCGCCGGCGCTAGCCCTGGCGCTGCTGAGCGGCCGCCGCCTTCCGCTCCGCCTCGGCCTTCTCCTCGGCCTCCATCTCCGCGAACACATCGATCGGCGGCGGCGCCTTCGCCAGGAACACCCAGGTGAAGTAGACGGCGAGGACCATCGGCGGCAGCTTGAGGGCGATCAGGACCCAGCCGAGCTGCTCGGTGTCCGCCCACCAGTACAGCGGGAAGAGGATGGCGTACTTGGCGAGGAAGATCAGGCCCCAGGCGAGGGACGCCTTCGTGTAGGCCTTCTTGCGGCCCGGATTGCGGGTGCGCCAGGAGAGGTTCTCGCGGAAGACCGGGCCGAGCAGCAGCCCGAGCAGCGGATAGCCGACGAGCGCGGAGAGGAAGAAGGCCGCGCCGAGTCCGGTGCCGTAGATCATGCCGGGCAGGTAGAAGTCCTTGGCGTTGCCCGTGAACATGGCGAAGGCCACGCCGAAGGCGACGCCGAAGACGCCGCTGAAGGCATGCTTGACGGTGTCGCGCCGGACGAGGCGGACCACGACGAGGATCAGCGCCACGGCGAGGGCCGCGATGGCCGACAGGTGCAGGTCCTTGTTGATCGTGTAGATCAGCACGAACAGCAGGCCCGGCACCATCGTCTCGACCGTGCCGCGGATGCCGCCGAAGGCGTCGAACAACGCGGCCTGGGTGAGCGCCCTGGTCTCGGCGTCCTGGGCCGCGCGCGCGGCCTCCGCGTCCTGCGGGCGGTCGCCCACGGCCTGGTCGGTCGGCTTGTCGACTGACGTCACCGGTTACTCCCGTCCGAGCGGTCTGAGTTCGTACTTGGGGTTGAAGAGCACTCTGCGGCCGCGGTCTATGGAGATCCGCCCCGACGCGATCAGGCGGCGCCCCGGCTCGATCCCCACGATGGAGCGCCGGCCGAGCCACACCACGTCGAGCGCGGCGGAGCCGTCGAACAGCTCCGCCTCCAGGGCGGGGACGCCGGCGCGGGGCCGCAGGGTGACCGTGCGCAACGTACCAGTAACGGTGACTATCTGGCGGTCGTGGCAGTCGCCGATGCGCGTACAGCCGGCCGTCTCTGCGTCCTCGCGCAGCTCCTGCGACTCCAGGTCCTCCTGGGAGGACGACAGCCGGTCGAGCATGCGCCGGAAGCGGCCTGCCGGCTTGCCGGATCCAGGGGCAGAACCAGGAACAGCACTCATACCCGAAGCGTACCGGTGGTCACCGGCGGCCCCGCAATGGGTGCGCTCACCTGTGCTGATGCCCGCCCAGGACGGGCCTCAAGCCTCCGCCCGGCGAATCCCGACCACCGATCCGGCCGCCGATCCCCCGCGGTCACCGCTCCCCCGCCGTCACGCGACCGCGCTACCGCTCGAACCGGTATCCCATCCCGGGCTCCGTGATGAAGTGCCGGGGGTGCGCCGGGTCCGCCTCCAGCTTGCGGCGCAGTTGGGCCATGTAGACGCGGAGGTAGTTCGTCTCCGTGCCGTACGAGGGGCCCCACACTTCCTGCAGGAGCTGCTTCTGGCTGACGAGACGGCCCGCGTTGCGCACCAGGACCTCGAGGAGGTGCCACTCCGTGGGGGTCAGGCGTACGTCGCGGCCGTTGCGGTTGACCTTCTTCGCGGCCAGGTCGACGGTGAAGTCCTCGGTGTCGACCATCACGTCGTCCTCACCGGCACCGGTGGGCTCCGCGCGGCGGACGGCGGCGCGCAGCCGGGCGAGGAGCTCGTCCATGCCGAAGGGCTTGGTCACGTAGTCGTCGGCGCCGGCGTCGAGGGCCTCGACCTTCTCGTCCGAGCTGTGCCGGGCCGAGAGGACCAGGATGGGCACGCGGGTCCAGCCGCGCAGCCCCTTGATCACCTCCACGCCGTCCATGTCGGGCAGACCGAGGTCGAGCACGATCACGTCGGGGTGGCGGGCGGCGGCGAGCTGGAGGGCGGTGGCGCCGTCCGGGGCCGCGTCCACCTCGTACTTGCGTGCCTTCAGATTGATCACGAGGGCGCGTACGATCTGCGGCTCGTCGTCGACCACGAGCACCCGGGTCATTCCTACCTGCCTTTCGGGCTTGTCAGCGCCGCTGACGCGGCTTTCGGCGCCACGTACGGGGCGTTCGGTGGCGGTCACGAGGTCATCTGGGCGGAGAGGTCCGGTACGACGGGCGGTCGTCCGGCCGCCGCCTTCAGCGTGAGCACCATCGTGAGGCCGCCACCAGGAGTGTCCTCCGCATTGAGGGTTCCCCCCATTGATTCCACGAAGCCACGGGCAACCGCGAGACCGAGGCCTACGCCGCTTCCGCGTGGAGCGTCACCGTAGCGCTGGAACGGCTCGAAGATGCGGTCCTTGGCGTCATCGGGGACCCCGGGCCCCCGGTCGACGACCCGCAGTTCCACGCGGTCGCCGAGGGCGCTGGCCGAGACGAACACGGGTTCCTCCTCGGGCGCGTACTTGACGGCGTTCTCCACGATGTTGGCGACCGCGCGCTCCAGGAGGCCCTTGTCGACGGCGACCATCGGCAGGTCCTCGGGGATGTCGAGGTCGACGCTGCCGTCGGGGACGCCGCCGAGAGCCATCGGGACCACCTCGTCGAGGTCGATCTCGCGGATCAGCGGGGCGACCGTGCCGGTCTGCAGGCGGGACATGTCCAGGAGGTTGCCCACCAGGTGGTCGAGGCGGTCGGCGCCCGCCTCGATGCCCGCGAGCAGCTCGGCCTGGTCCTCCTCGGACCACTCCACGTCCTCCGAGCGCAGCGACGACACGGCGGCCTTGATCCCGGCGAGCGGGGTGCGCAGGTCGTGGCTGACGGCGGCGAGCAGGGCGGTGCGGATGCGGTTGCCCTCGGCGAGGGTGCGGGCCTGGTCGGCCTCGGTCTGCAGGCGCTGGCGGTCCAGGACCACGGCGGCCTGCGCGGCGAACGCGGCGAGGACCCGGCGGTCCTCGGCGGGCAGGACGCGGCCGCTCAGGGCGAGCGCCATGTGGTCGCCGACGGGCACGTCCACGTCGGCGTCCTCGGGGCGGCCGACGTGGGCGCGGGCGCCGACACTGCCCGCGCAGGTCCACGGCGTCACGTCGCTCTCGCGCTCCAGCAGGGCCACGGACTCCATGGCGAAGGTCTCGCGGACGGTCTCCAGGAGGGAGTCCAGGCTGTTCTCGCCACGCAGCACGCTGCCCGCGAGGTGGGAGAGGATCTCCGACTCGGCGCGCAGCCGGGCCGCTTGGTGGGTGCGACGCGCGGCGAGGTCCACGACGGAGGCCACGGACACGGCCACGGCCACGAACACGCAGATCGCGACGATGTTCCGTGAGTCGGAGATCGTCCACAGATGCAGCGGCGGGGTGAAGAAGTAATTGAGCAGCAGCGAGCCGACCGCCGCGGACGCGAGGGCCGGAAGCATGCCGCCGAGCATGGCCGCCGCCACGGTCAGCGTCAGGAACAGCAGCATGTCGTTGGCGAGACCGAGGTCCGTGTCGACGTTGGTGAGCAGCAGCGTCAGGAGCGCGGGCCCGACGATGCCGACCAGCCAGCCCCAGATGATCCGGGAGCGGCCGAGCCGGGCACCGCGTGCCACGGGCAGCCCGCGCCCCTTCGCCACCTCACCGTGCGTGACGATGTGGACGTCCAGGTCGGGCCCGGACTCGCGGGCGACGGTGGCGCCGACGCCGGGTCCGAAGATGTACTGCCAGGCCTTGCGGCGCGAGGAGCCGAGGACGATCTGGGTGGCGTTGACGCCGCGCGCGAACGCGAGGAGAGCCGCCGGGATGTCGTCGCCGATGACGTGATGGAACGTTCCGCCCAGATCCTCCACGAGGGTCCGCTGGACGGCCAGCTCCTTCGGCGAGGCCGCGGTGAGGCCGTCGCTGCGGGCGATGTAGACGGCGAGGATCTCGCTGCCCGAGCCCTTGGCGGCCATCCGGGCGGCGCGGCGGATGAGGGTGCGGCCCTCGGGTCCGCCGGTGAGGCCGACGACGATGCGTTCGCGGGCCTGCCAGGTGGAGCGGATGTTGTGCTCGCCCCGGTACTGCTGGAGGTATTCGTCGACCCGGTCCGCCACCCACAGCAGCGCCAGCTCGCGCAGGGCCGTGAGGTTCCCGGGGCGGAAGTAGTTGGACAGGGCCGCGTCGACCTTGTCGGCCTTGTAGATGTTGCCGTGCGCCATCCGGCGGCGCAGCGCCTGGGGCGACATGTCGACCAGCTCGATCTGGTCGGCGCGGCGCACCACCTCGTCCGGCACCGTCTCGCGCTGGCGGACACCGGTGATCGACTCGACCACGTCGCCCAGGGACTCCAGGTGCTGGATGTTGACGGTGGATATGACGTCTATGCCCGCTTCGAGCAGTTCCTCGACGTCCTGCCACCGCTTGGCGTTGCGCGAGCCGGGCACGTTGGTGTGCGGCAGCTCGTCCACGAGCGCGACGGCGGGGGCGCGACGCAGCACGGCGTCGACGTCCATCTCCGTGAACCGCGAGCCGCGGTACTCCAGCTCCTTGCGGGCGACCTGCTCCAGGCCGTGCAGCATCACTTCCGTGCGGGGACGGTTGTGGTGCTCCACGAAGGCCACGACACAGTCGGTGCCGCGTTCGATACGACGGTGCGCCTCGGCGAGCATGGCGTACGTCTTGCCGACGCCTGGTGCCGCACCGAGGTAGATCCGTAGCTTGCCGCGTGCCATGGCCTCATTGTCTTCCTGAAACTGCTGTGTACGCAGCGTCGACCTTACGGCCAATAATTACGGCAAACCGGACGAGGTCGACCTTCCTGAGGCTCCTTGACGCAACCCTGATGCCCTCCAGTGCGTCCGGGGCGGGGCGAAAGCCGCCATTTTCGGACAGCGCTCGGGGCCGCCCCGGCGAGCGGAGCGGCCCCGATCCGGACCAGTACGGCGGCGTACGGTCACGTACGGCCTCGTAGGGACCGATGCGTACAGGTCAGCGCGGATTGTCCCCGTGTGTCAGCGTCTCCCAGGCCACGAAGAGATTGTTGGACCCGGCCGGGCGGTTCCGCTCGGTCAGCCGCTGAGTGTTGGCCATGGGCAAGCCGAGACGATGGTGCAGGGCGTTGTAGCCGACCTCCGTGACCGGCCCGAGGCCGCGGTGCACGGAGCCGCCGCACAGCCATCCGGGCGGCGCCTCGCCCAACTCGTACTTGGCCTGGAAGCCGAGCGCGTGCTGGAGGCGCTCGCCGACGTCCGTGCCGTACAGGTCCTGGCCCTGGATCCGGCTGGTCTCGGCGACGTGCGCGATGGCGGAGATGCCGTAGCCGGTGTGCGTGAAGTCGCGGCAGGTCTCCTGGGTGAGCCCGGCGACGAAGGTGCCCTGCCCCTGCCAGTACTTGACGATCTTCTCGCGGGTGTCGAGGTTCTGGCTCGGCACGGTCTTGGGCAGCGCGCCGTCGGAGGGCAGATAGACGTAGGCGGCGGTGCGCGTGCGGAACTTCGCCATGGCCTTGTCGTACGACGCCTTGTCCTCCAGGAAGACGGAGATGCCGATCGCGGCCTCCATCATCGACAGCTCCCAGTTGCCGTTGGAGTGGGAGCCGTTGATGATCTTCGGAAGGTAGACGTTGCGCAGCATGGTCGCGAAGCGCCCGGAGTTCGCCCAGGTGCCCGTGTACGTGTGCTTGATGATCTCCGCGGCCCTGGGCCAGGAGGAGCCCGCCCAGCCGGTCTGGAGCGGGGCGTTGCTGTTGATGTGGTCCTTGATGGTGCCCGACCAGGCGTCCATCAGCTCGATCGACTTCTTCGCGTACCGCTCGTCACGGGTGACGTACCAGGCGAGGGCGGTGGTGTACGCGGCCAGCGCGTCCTCGCGCTCGTCGGTGCAGCCGTAGTTGGGGTTGGAGTACGAGCCGCACTCGACGATCGCGCGGGGCTTGGGGGTGCGCGAGAGGGAGGCGTACCTGCTCCCCATCATCTGGTCGTAGGCGCCCTTCCAGGGCTGGGCGCCCGCGTTCACCTTCTCGCGGGTGAAGTCCAACTGGCTCTTGGAGACGGTCACTCCGGGGTGCGCGAAGGCGGCGGGGGCCGCGTCGGCGCGGTCGGCGCCGGGCCAGGCGAGCAGGGTGGCGGCGAGGGCGGCCACGGCGGTGGCGGCGGTCGCGAGGAGGGCCGGGCGTGCTCTGCGGCGGTGGCGTACGGGTGTGGGGGTGGGCGCCATGAGGAGGCCATCCGTTCGTGTATGTGAACTTCAAGTGCCTTTCTGAACACGCGTGTTGAACGGTGACCATAGGTACGGACCTGACTTCCGTCAAGGCTTGAAGAAGGCGGGAAGCAGGCAGAAAGAAGGCGGGAGCAAGGTACGAAGAAGGCCCCCCGTGGTCCGGCGAACCGGACCACGGGGGGCCAAAGGCGCTCGGGAAGGTCAGCCCTTCTCCGCCACCAGGTGCTTCAACGCGATGTTGAGCTTGAGGACGTTGACGCGCGGCTCGCCCATGAAGCCGAGGATCCGCCCGTCGGTGTGGTCGTCGACCAGCTTCTCCACCTGCTTGACGTCCAGACCGTTCTTGTCCGCGACGCGGTGGGCCTGGAGGTCGGCGTACTTCGGGGAGATGTGCGGGTCCAGGCCCGAGCCCGAGGACGTCACGGCCTCCGCCGGGATGTCCGAGGGCTTGACCTTGTAGTCGGCCGTCTGGTTGTCCTTGATGACGGCGTCCCGGGCGGCGAGGACCTGGGCGCACAGCCCCTCCTCGGCCTTGGGGTCGCAGACCTCCTTGCCGTCCTTCGTCTTCATGGACCCGGAGTCGCCGGCCAGGTTGGTGGCGCCGGACAGGATCAGCTTGTACTGCGTGTTCACACTGTTCGCGCCGAGCCCGTTGGACGGCCGGGGCTGGAACCACTTCAGGTCCGGCTCCGGGGTCTCCTGGCCCTTCTTCAGCGGCAGGTCGTAGCGCTGTCCGATCAGCTCGGAGCCGACGACCTTGCCGCCGTCCTTGATCTCGGAGCCGTTGGCCTTGTTGTTGAACAGGGCCTGGGCGACGCCGGTCACGGCGAGCGGGTAGATCACGCCACAGATCACCGTGAGCACGAGCAGGGCCCTCAGTCCGGCGCCGAGCAACCGCGCGGTGTTTCCTACGGACTTGTTCATGGCGATCAACCGATTCCGGGGATGAGGGAGATGATCAGGTCGATGATCTTGATGCCGATGAACGGCGCCACCAGACCACCGAGCCCGTAGATGCCGAGGTTGCGCCGCAGCATCCGGTCCGCGCTCATCGGCCGGTACTGCACACCCTTGAGAGCCAGCGGTACGAGGGCCACGATGATCAGCGCGTTGAAGATGACGGCCGACAGGATCGCGGACTTGGGGCTGGACAGGTCCATGACGTTGAGCTTGTCCAGGCCCGGGTAGACCACCGCGAACATCGCCGGGATGATCGCGAAGTACTTCGCGACGTCGTTGGCGATCGAGAAGGTGGTCAGGGCGCCGCGGGTGATCAGCAACTGCTTGCCGATCTCCACGATCTCGATGAGCTTGGTCGGGTTGGAGTCCAGGTCCACCATGTTCCCGGCCTCCTTGGCGGCCGAGGTACCGGTGTTCATGGCCACGCCGACGTCGGCCTGCGCGAGCGCGGGCGCGTCATTCGTGCCGTCACCCGTCATCGCGACCAGCTTGCCACCGGCCTGCTCGCGCTTGATGAGCGCCATCTTGTCCTCGGGAGTGGCCTCCGCGAGGAAGTCGTCCACACCCGCCTCGTCGGCGATCGCCTTGGCCGTCAGCGGGTTGTCACCCGTGATCATGACGGTCTTGATGCCCATGCGGCGCAGCTCGTCGAACCGCTCCCGCATGCCCTCCTTGACCACGTCCTTCAGGTGGATGACGCCCAGGACGCGGGCGCCCTCGGTGTCCTCCAGGGCGACGAGCAGCGGCGTGCCGCCCGCCTGGGAGATCTTGTCGGTGAGCTCCTGGGCCTCGGGCGTGACGGTGCCGCCGCGCTCCTCGACCCAGGCGACGACCGAGCCGGTCGCGCCCTTGCGGACCTTGCGGCCGTCCACGTCCACACCCGACATCCGGGTCTGGGCGGTGAAGGCGACCCACTCGGCGTCCACCAGTTCGCCCTGGTGGCGCTCGCGCAGGCCGTACTTCTCCTTGGCGAGCACGACGATGGAGCGGCCCTCGGGCGTCTCGTCGGCGAGCGAGGACAGCTGGGCGGCGTCCGCCACCTCGGCCTCGGTCGTCCCGCGCACCGGCACGAACTCGGAGGCCTGGCGGTTGCCGAGCGTGATGGTGCCGGTCTTGTCGAGCAGCAGCGTGGAGACGTCACCGGCGGCTTCCACCGCACGGCCGGACATCGCGAGGACGTTGCGCTGGACCAGGCGGTCCATGCCCGCGATGCCGATCGCGGAGAGCAGCGCACCGATGGTCGTCGGGATCAGGCAGACAAGGAGGGCGGCCAGGACGATCATGGACTGCTCGGCGCCCGCGTACACCGCGAACGGCTGCAGCGTGACGACCGCGAGCAGGAAGACGATGGTCAGCGAGGCGAGCAGGATGTTCAGCGCGATCTCGTTGGGCGTCTTCTGCCGGGCCGCGCCCTCGACCAGGTTGATCATCCGGTCGATGAAGGTCTCGCCGGGCTTCGTCGTGATCTTGATGACGACGCGGTCGGAGAGGACCTTCGTACCGCCGGTGACGGCCGAGCGGTCGCCGCCGGACTCACGGATGACCGGAGCCGACTCACCGGTGATCGCCGACTCGTCGACGCTCGCCACGCCCTCGACGACGTCGCCGTCGCCGGGGATCACGTCGCCCGCCTCGCAGACGACCAGGTCACCGATCTTGAGCTCGGTGCCGGGCACCTGCTCCTCGGTCTTGCCGTCGCTGGAGAGCCGGCGCGCGACGGTGTCCGTCTTGGCCTTGCGCAGCGTGTCGGCCTGGGCCTTGCCGCGGCCCTCGGCCACGGCCTCCGCGAGGTTCGCGAAGATCGTGGTCAGCCACAGCCACGCGGTGATCGCCCAGCCGAACCAGTCGCCCGGGTCCTTCACGGCGAGCACGGTGGTGAGCACCGAGCCGATCAGGACCACGAACATCACGGGGGACTTGATCATCACCCGCGGGTCGAGCTTCCTGATGGCGTCCGGGAACGACTTCAGCAGCTGCTTGGGGTCGAACAGGCCGCCGCCGACCTTGCCGTCGTCCGGCTTGTGTCCGGTGGGCATGTCCTGGTGCGGCGCACGCGTCGGAGTAGCGGTGGACGTAGAGGACATGGAGCTGGGCTCCTCTTGCTTCCTGGTGTCGGTGGTCATGACGCGAGCCCCTCCGCGAGGGGCCCGAGCGCGAGCGCCGGGAAGTACGTCAGACCGGTAATGATCATGATGGTGCCGACCAGCAGGCCCGTGAACAGGGGCTTCTCGGTACGGAGGGTGCCCGCCGTGGCCGGGATCGGCTTCTGCTCGGCCAGCGAACCGGCGAGCGCGAGGACGAACACCATCGGCAGGAACCGGCCGAGCAGCATCGCGAGACCGATCGTGGTGTTGAACCACTGCGTGTCCGCGTTCAGACCGGCGAAGGCCGAGCCGTTGTTGTTGGCGCCGGAGGTGAAGGCGTACAGGATCTCGGAGAAGCCGTGCGCGCCGCTGTTGGTCATCGAGTCCTTCGGCGTGTCCATCGCCATCGAGGCGCCGGTGAAGCCGAGGACGAGCGCGGGCGTGACGAGGATGTAGCAGGCCGCGAGCTTGATCTCGCGGGTGCCGATCTTCTTGCCCAGGTACTCGGGCGTACGGCCGACCATGAGACCCGCGATGAAGACCGCGATGATCGCCATGATCAGCATGCCGTAGAGGCCGGAGCCGACACCGCCGGGCGCGATCTCGCCGAGCTGCATGCCGAGCAGGTTGATGCCGCCACCGAAGCCGGTGTTGGAGGAGTGGAAGGAGTTCACCGCACCCGTCGAGGTGAGCGTCGTGGAGACCGAGAAGATCGCCGAGCCGCCGATCCCGAAGCGGGTCTCCTTGCCCTCCATGGCGCCGCCCGCGAGGTCGAACGCCGGGCCGCCGTGGTGGAACTCGGTCCACATCATCAGGGCGACGAAGCCGAGCCAGATCGTCGCCATCGTGGCGAGGATCGCGTAGCCCTGCTTGACCGAGCCGACCATCTTGCCGAAGGTCCGGGTCAGGGCGAACGGGATGACCAGGATCAGGAAGATCTCGAAGAGGTTCGAGATCGGGTTCGGGTTCTCGAAGGGGTGGGCGGAGTTGGCGTTGAAGTAACCGCCACCGTTGGTGCCCAGCTCCTTGATGACCTCCTGCGAGGCGACCGCGCCGCCGTTCCACTGCTGCTCGCCGCCCATGAACTGGCCGACGCCGTGGATCCCGGAGAAGTTCTGGATCGCGCCGCAGGCGACCAGGACGATCGCGCCGATGACGGAGATCGGGATGAGGATGCGGACGACACCACGGACCAGGTCGGTCCAGAAGTTGCCGAGCTCACCGGTGCGCGAGCGCGCGAAGCCGCGCACCAGGGCGACGGCGACGGCGATGCCGACGGCGGCCGAGACGAAGTTCTGCACCGCGAGGCCGCCGGTCTGCACGACATGGCCCATGGCCTGCTCGCCGTAGTACGACTGCCAGTTGGTGTTCGCCACGAACGAGGTCGCCGTGTTGAACGCCTGGTCCGGGTCGATGGCCTGGAAGCCGAGCGAGCCCGGCAGCGAGCCCTGGAGCCGCTGCAGCAGGTACAGGAACAGCACACTGATCGCGGAGAAGGCCAGCACGCCGCGCAGATAGGCGGGCCAGCGCATTTCGGTGTTGGGGTTGGCACCGATGCCCTTGTAGATCCACTTCTCGACGCGCAGGTGCTTGTCGGAGGAGTAGACGCCGGCCATGTAGTCGCCGAGGGGGCGGTATGCGAGGGCCAGTGCGGCGACGAGCGCGAGCAGCTGGAGCACACCAGCGAGGACGGGACTCATTTCTTGACTCAGAACCTCTCCGGGAACACAAGGGCGAGGACGAGATAGCCCAGCAGGGCGACGGCCACGACGAGGCCGACGATGTTTTCGGCGGTCACAGCTTCGCCACCCCCTTGGCAACGAGTGCCACCAGCGCAAAGACCGCGATCGTGGTGACGACGAAGGCCACGTCGGCCATCGTGTGCTCCTAGATGAGATTCGGAATTACTGACGTGTTGAGGAAACCGCTTCGCTGGCGGGTTTCGATCGTCGTTGACACCTCCCTTACGGGCATTGGCGCCGCATTGACGACTCTCTTACGCGTTCCGTTTCAACCTGGGAAAACGCCGATGGGCCGCACTTCCCAATAAGGGAGTGCGGCCCATCGGCTCGCAACTTTTCCGATCAGCCAGGACCGCGGGACCGGTGTCCCGGGGTCACCCGTTCGGACGCGTCGGCGGCTGGATCGTCAACGTACTTCGGTGATTTCCGGCCCGCGCGCGAGCTGGCCCATGCCACCGGAGAACCGGGAGGTCTCCTGGTCCTCCTGCTGGACGCCCTCGGGCACCATCTGCGCGTCGTCCGGCAGCTTCAGGACGATCGGGTCGCGCGGGGCCATCGGACCCTCCCCGCGCACCACGACGGTGTCCCGGAAGATCTGCTCCAGGAGCCCGGCGGCCTGCGGCTGCACGGCCCCCTGCCCGGAGATCACACCCCGCAGGAACCAGCGCGGCCCGTCCACACCGACGAACCTGACCACCTGGAAGCCGCCCGTGCCGTCCGGCAGCTGCACCGGCACCTGCGCGCGCAGCTCCCAGCCGAGCGGACCCTCGACCTCGTCGATGACACCGCCCTGCTGCGTGATGCCCGAGGCGATCTCCTCGCGGACCTCGCCCCAGATGCCCTCGCGCTTGGGGGCGGCGAAGCCCTGCAGCTGCACGGCGCTGTCCTGGAGCACGACGGTGGCCGCGACGATCGCGTCACCGGCGACCTCCACGCGCAGCTCCATGCCCTCGACCCCCGGCACGAAAAGACCGCCCAGGTCGACCCGGCCCTCGCCGGGCTCACGGACCTCGGAGATGTCCCAGGGACCGTCGGGGCGCGGCTCCGGCTCCAGCCTCACCCGCTGCGACCCAGCGCCCTCGGAGTCCTCGGCCTCGTTGTCGATGCCGTCGACGACCTGCTCGGCCTCGCTCGCCGCGTCCTCGGCGGCACCGCTCTTCTTGCGACGTCCGAACACGTCACTGTCCTTCCCGGTCGGATACGACCGACGCGTATCGATTCCCACCCGTTTGTTCATCGGCGCTGACGCCCACGGCGGCATGACCCCCGGTGGACCCGAATCCCCCTTCGGCCCGCACCGAGCCGGGAAGCTCCGCCACCTCCTGGAAGCGCACCTTCTCGACCTGCTGGACGACCAGTTGGGCAATCCGGTCGAAGCGCTCGAACCGCACGCTCTCGCGCGGGTCGAGATTCACCACGATCACCTTGATCTCCCCACGGTACCCGGCATCAATCGTCCCCGGGGCATTCACCATGGCGACACCGCAGCGTGCGGCGAGGCCCGACCGGGGGTGCACGAAGGCCGCGTACCCCTCGGGCAGCGCGATGGAAACCCCGGTCGGCAGCACCGCCCGTTCACCGGGCGCCAGTTCGCAGGCCTCGGTCGTCCGCACATCGGCACCGGCATCGCCGGGCTGCGCGTACGACGGCAGCGGTACGTCGGGGTCGACGCGCCGGATCAGCACGTCCAAAGGGGCAGGGTGGGTCACGGGTTCACCTCGAAGGCGCGGGCGCGCCGGATCTGGTCCGGGTCGTTCATGGCCGCGCGGATCTCCTCCGGGCGGCCGTTTTCGATGAAGTGGTCCACCTTCACCTCGATGAAGAGGGCGTCGGCACGCACGGCGACAGGGCCTTCGGGCCCGCCGATCCGGCCGGTGGCGGTCGAATAGATCTTCCGTCCGGCCACGGCCGTCACCTCGGCCTCGAGGAACAGCACGGTGCCGACCGGAACAGGCCGCCGGAAGTCCGTCTCAAGACGCCCGGTCACGGCGATCACCCGCAGCAGCCAGTTCAGGGAGCCGAGCGTCTCGTCGAGCGCGGTGGCGAGCACGCCGCCGTGCGCGAGCCCCGGAGCCCCCTGATGCGCCTCGCGCACCGTGAACTCGGCGGTGATGGCGACGCCTTCACCGGCCCGCGCCTCCAGGTGCAGCCCGTGGGCCTGCCCTCCCCCGCACCCGAAACAGTGCTCGTAGTGCGCGCCGATGAGCTCGCCGGGCGCGGGCGCGTCCGGGTGGCGGGCAGGACGTATGGCGTCCGCCGGGGGTGTCAGAGCTGCTGATGTACCACTCACAGGCGCAGACCTTACCTCCGCGTCAGCGACCGTCGCGCACCGTGCCAAGCTTGGCTTCATGCAGCCTTACGAAGAACGCCTGACCGCGCCCCGTTCGTGGTGGCTCGTCTCGGTCCTCGTCGGTATCGCGGCGGGCCTGACGATGCTCCCGTTCGGCACGCTGCCCCTGCTGGGCGGCCTGGTCGGCGGGACGGCCCTGGCGGCGGTCCTCACCAGCACGTACGGCGCGGTGCGGATCCGTGTCGTGGCGGGCTCCCTGGTCGCCGGTGACGCGAAGATCCCGGTGACGGCGCTGGGGGCGGCCGAGCCCCTGGACGAGGACGAGGCCCGCGCCTGGCGGACCTACAAGGCGGATCCGCGCGCGTTCATGGTGCTGCGCAGCTACATCCCTACGGCACTGCGGGTAGAGGTGACGGACCCCGAGGACCCCACTCCGTACGTGTATCTGTCGACGCGGAACCCCGAGGGCCTGGCGGCGGCCTTGAACGCCGTACGCGCGGCGTAGTGCCCTTGGTCCCCCGATGGTCCCCCCGACGTGCCCTTGGCTCCTCGGCAGGCCGGTCCTCGACGACGAGTCGCTGACGGCGGAGCCGGGGCTTCGGGGACTTCGGGGGTTTCAGCCCCCGAGCTCCTTGGGCTTGTGACCGAGCCGCAGCGGATCGACGGGGGCCTCCAGCGGCGGCAGGCCCTCGAGCGCGTCCCACGGCACCTGGGTCCGGCGCAGGTCGGCCCGCACGCGCTCGGCGAGCTTCTTGGTGTCCCTGCGGTTCATCACGGCGCCGACCGCCGCGCCCACCATGAACGGCAGCAGGTTCGGCAGGTTGCGCACCATCCGCTTCATGATCTGCTGGCGCAGTTCCCGCTTCATCTGGCTGCCGAGCGCCGCGTTGATCGACGCGGGCTTGACCACGTCGATGCCGCGCTCCTCGGTCCAGGCGCGCAGATACGCGGCGCTGCGCTCCTTGAGGTTGCCCTCGGGCCGGCGGCCGTAGACCTCGTGCAGCTCCGCGACCAGCTTCAGCTCTATGGCCGCGACGCCGGTGATCTCGGCGGCCAGCTCGGCGGGCATCGCGGGCGGCACGGGCAGCATCGCCGCCGCGCCGATTCCGGCGCCCACCGTGGAGGTCGCGTTCGCCGCCCCGGCGATGAGCTTGTCCGCAAGCTGCTCGGGGCCGAGGCCCGGGAACTGCTTGCGGAGCGTCGCCAGGTCGCGGACCGGGACCCGCGGGGCGTTCTCGATGATCCGGTCGGCGAGATAGCCGATGCCGGCCTTGGCGCTGCGCCCGCCGCGGCGCACGCCGTTCTTCAGTCCGTTCGTGACGGCGGTGAGGCGGCGGCCCTTGCCGCGGGCCCCCTGCTCGTCCGTCTCCGTGCCTTCCCCGTCGAACTCCCTGTCCGCCGCTGCGAGAGCGGCCGTCTGCGGCACTGCCAGGGCGGAACCGCGCACCAACACGGGAACCGCCTCGTACGCCGCCTCAGCGACGTCCTGTGCCCTTGTGGCGCCGTCGCCGTGCGACGCGGCACCGGCAGGGTCGAGCGAGGCCTCAGGGCCCCGCTCGGCCTCCGACGCGCGCTCGGGCGCGTCCGCGTCCGCTCCCTGGTCCTGGAAGCGGTGCTTCCTGGGCGGGGTCGAGCCTGTCACGGCCGACCCCGCTTCAGTCGCAGTCGCGGCAGATCGGCTGGCCGTTCTTCTCCCGGGCCAGCTGGCTGCGGTGGTGCACCAGGAAGCAGCTCATGCACGTGAACTCGTCCTGCTGCTTGGGGAGCACGCGCACGGCGAGCTCCTCGTTGGACAGGTCCGCGCCGGGCAGCTCCAGGCCCTCGGCGGCCTCGAACTCGTCGACGTCTACCGACGACGTCGACTTGTCGTTCCGCCGGGCCTTCAGTTCCTCGATGCTGTCCTCGTTGACGTCATCGTCGGTCTTGCGTGGGGTGTCGTAGTCCGTTGCCATGTCGCTCTCCCCCTCTGGGTGTCTGCGGTGTCTCAGCGCACGTAACGCGTGAGAGGCCGGACTTGTGCCCGACCTGAGGCGGAGATTTTGCCTCACATCAAGGTCTGTTACTCAATCGACACCCAACCGCACCCCTGAAGAGGTGATCGGTTTGGATGGCGATCGGGACCGTACACGGTCCGAATGTCGCACTTCACGGGCGCCACCCCGAGTACTTCCCGTGATCAAGACCCCCGAAAACCCGGATTTTCCCGGCTTTCCGGCGACTTCAGCGGTCACGGAGAGTAGATGGCCGAAAAATCGCTCCTGTGATCGATCACACAGGAATCCCCGGGGAACAGGTCCCGAAAATTCCGCGTAAAGCGAACATCTTGGCGCTTGTGCGGCAGCATCTCAGATCGGCAGGGTGACTCGCATCACGAGCCCACCCCCCTCGCGCGGCTCCGCGATGATACGGCCCCCGTGGGCCCGCGCCACCGACCGGGCGATGGACAGGCCGAGACCGACCCCCTTGTCACTGCCCGTGCGCTCGGTGCGCAGGCGGCGGAAGGGCTCGAAGAGGCTGTCGATCTCGTACGCGGGCACCACAGGGCCGGTGTTGGTCACCACGAGGACGGCCTGGCCGTGCTGGGTCTCCGTGGCCACCTCGACCCAGCCGTCCTCGTGGACGTTGTAGCGCACCGCGTTCTGCACGAGGTTCAGCGCGATGCGCTCCAGGAGCACGCCGTTGCCCTGCACGACCGCGGGGCCCCGCTCGCCGCGGATCTGCACGCCCTTGGCGTCGGCCTCGGACAGCGCCTGGTCGACGGCGCGGTCGGCGACCTCCGCGAGGTCCACGGGCTTGCGCTCCACGATCTGGTTGTCGCTGCGGGCGAGCAGCAGCAGGCCCTCCACGAGTTGCTCGCTGCGCTCGTTGGTCGCGAGCAGCGTCTTGCCGAGCTGTTGCAGCTCCACGGGTGCGCCGGGATCGGACAGGTGCACTTCGAGGAGTGTGCGGTTGATGGCCAGGGGTGTGCGCAGTTCGTGCGAGGCGTTGCCGACGAAGCGCTGCTGGGCCGTGAAGGCGCGCTGTAGTCGCTCCAGCATCTCGTCGAAGGTGTCCGAGAGCTCCTTCAGCTCGTCGTCCGGGCCGTCCAGCTCGATGCGGCGGGACAGGTCGGAGCCCGCCACCGCGCGCGCGGTGCGGGTGATCCGGCCGAGCGGGGACAGCACGCGGCCCGCCATCGCGTAGCCGAAGGCGAAGGCGATGACCGCGAGGCCGAGCAGGGCGAGCAGCGAGCGGCTGAGCAGGTTGTCCAGGGCGACCTGGCGCTGGTGGTCGGTGCAGGCGCTGATCGCGGAGTTGAACTCGGGGATCAGCAGGTTGCCCGAAGAGGCCTGCGGACAGTTGTCGCTGGTCACCCGGATCTCCCGGCCGCCCACGATCTTGAACAGAGGTTCGTTGCCGGTGTTCAGGGCCTGCGCGGCGAGGAGGTAGATGATCGAGAGCAGCAGGATGCCCGCGATCAGGAACATCCCGCCGTACAACAGCGTGAGCCTTATCCGGATGGTCGGGCGCAGCCACGGGAAGGGCGGATCGATCTTCCTCGGGTCCCAGGTGGGCTTCGGGGGCGCCCCTGGCGGCGCGGGCGTCGCGGCCACCGGGTCAGATCCGGTAGCCGGAGCCCGGCACCGTCACGATGACGGCGGGCTCGCCGAGCTTGCGGCGCAGGGTCATGACGGTCACCCGGACGACGTTCGTGAACGGGTCCGTGTTCTCGTCCCAGGCCTTCTCCAGGAGCTGCTCCGCGGAGACGACCGCGCCCTCGCTGCGCAGCAGCACCTCCAGGACGGCGAACTCCTTGGGGGCCAGCTGGATCTCCTTGCCGTCGCGGAACACCTCGCGGCGGTTCGGGTCGAGCTTGATGCCGGCGCGCTCCAGGACGGGCGGCAGCGGCACGCTGGTGCGCCGACCCAGGGCACGCACCCGCGCGGTCAGCTCGCTGAACGCGAAGGGCTTGGGGAGATAGTCGTCCGCGCCGATCTCCAGGCCCTCGACGCGGTCGCTGACGTCGCCGGAGGCGGTGAGCATCAGGACGCGCGTCGGCATGCCGAGCTCGACGATCTTGCGGCAGACGTCGTCGCCGTGGACGACGGGCAGGTCACGGTCCAGGACGACCACGTCGTAGTCGTTCACGCCGATGCGTTCCAGGGCGGCCGCGCCGTCGTACACGACGTCGACTGCCATGGCCTCCCGGCGCAGTCCGGTGGCCACCGCATCGGCGAGCAGCTGCTCGTCCTCGACGACGAGTACGCGCACGTCGCTTGTCCTTCCTCTGTGCCCGGCGCGCGGACGCGCCAGGGCAGGCCTGTACGTGGAGTGAGACCTCCATCCTGCCCCTTTCGGCCATAAACCGGCTGTAAGGCGGCCTCGGACCCCGGGAATACGGGATTTTCTGCTCCGGTTGAGGTTTCCGTCGAAGGGGGCGGGGGGAGGACGGCCTTACACCCGCGATCACGCTTCGTATGTGGCACGCCACGACCTGCTTCACGCAGCGGGCGCCGGACGTGATCGCCCCTTCTCCACGGCACACCCCCGTGCCACCGACCCACGACCCAGCCGAGGGGGCGCAACCATGGACGCATTCACCGCAGGTCTCCTGCAGCGCATAAAGACCACGGAGTCCGACCTCACGCGGGCCCGCGAGACAGGCGACGACTTCCTGGCCGAGGTGGAACTGGCCGAGCTGGAGGATCTGCACCGCCTGGCAGCCGAGCACGGCGTGGAGGTCGCCGCCCCGACCCGCTGACCGACCCACTGACCGACCCACTGGCCGGGACGACTCCAGCGTCCGGTCCGGGCCGCACGCGACAGGGCCCCGACACCTCCTGGGAGGTGTCGGGGCCCTGTCGCGCGTGGGTCCGGGCGCGGGGCGCCGGGCTGGGCGGGCCAGGTCAGTCGTGCCAGGCGCCGAGGTCGTCGAGGAGGGCCTGGAGGGGCTCGAAGAGGCCGGGCGGGCCCGCCACCGTCAGCTCGCCCGAGAGGGGCTCTCCGGGGCGGCCGCCGGTCAGGGCGCCCGCCTCCCGGGCGATGAGGTCCCCGGCGGCGAAGTCCCAGGGGTTCAGCCCCCGTTCGTAGTACGCGTCCAGGCGTCCCGCCGCCACGTCGCACAGGTCGATGGCCGCCGAACCGGCCCGCCGGATGTCCCGCACCCGCGGCAGCAGGTGCCGGGCGACCTCGGCCTGGTGGGCGCGCCGCTCGGCGACGTACCCGAAGCCCGTGCCGACGAGGGCCTGCTCGAACGGCGGCGCCGGGCGGACCCGGGCGGGCCGGTCGTCGACGTACACGCCCTGCCCGAGCACTGCGCGGAACGTCTCGCCGCGCACGGGCGCGTGGACGACACCGACCAGGGTCTCGCCGTCCTTGCGGGCGGCGATCGACACCGCCCAGTCCGGGCGGCCGTACAGGTAGTTCACGGTGCCGTCGATGGGGTCGATGACCCACTGGACGCCGCTGGTGCCCTCGGAGCTCGCGCCCTCCTCGCCGAGCACGCCGTCGCCGGGCCTACGGTCGGCGAG
This sequence comes from Streptomyces sp. NPDC041205, assembly GCF_055591765.1. Classification (NCBI taxonomy): domain Bacteria; kingdom Bacillati; phylum Actinomycetota; class Actinomycetes; order Kitasatosporales; family Streptomycetaceae; genus Streptomyces; species Streptomyces sp. NPDC041205. The sequence goes on from NZ_JBVIZH010000013.1 coordinate 40,992, forward strand.
GAAGTCCGTGATCAGCTTCTCGGAGGCGATGTCCATCTCGGTGACGACGTCGACGGCGCTGCTCTTGGTCGCGGCGACGCCGAGGTCGGCGGGGCGGCCGTCGCGCAGCAGCTCACCGGCGCGGCTCGCGGCTTCCAGGGCGACGGCGAGCAGTTCGGCCTTGAGCCGGTCCTTGGGGGCGGGGTCAGTCACGGTGCTCCTCGGTGCGGCGCGCTAGGCGAACGGGCTGTCGGCGCCCGCGGCCGCGGGCTTGGGGGTGCGGGCGGGGCAGCAGCCCACGGGGCACAGGTCGTGGCTCGCGCCGAGGGCACCCAGGGCGCAGGGCGCCGCGGCACGCCCGCTCTCGGTGGCGGCGCGCTCCAGGACCAGCTCCCGGACGGCGGCGGTGAACCGCGGGTCGGCGCCGACGGTGGCCGAGCGGCGCACCGGCAGGCCCAGCTCCGCGGCCTTCGCGGTGGCCTCGGTGTCGAGGTCGTACAGGACCTCCATGTGGTCCGACACGAAGCCGATCGGGACCATGACCACGGCCGGGGCGCCGGCCTCGTGCCGCTCCTCCAGGTGGTCGCAGATGTCGGGCTCGAGCCAGGGGATGTGCGGGGCACCACTGCGTGACTGGTAGACGAGTTGCCAGGGGCGGTCGACGCCGGTCTCCGCGCGGACCGCGTCGGCGACGAGGGCCGCCACGTCCAGGTGCTGGCGCACGTACGCGCCGCCGTCGCCGTGGGTCTCGGCGGGGCCGGAGGTGTCGGCCGCGGCGGTGGGGATGGAGTGCGTCGTAAAGGCCAGGTGGGCGCCGTCGCGGACGTCCTCGGGGAGGTCGGCCAGGGACTTCAGGACGCCGTCGATCATGGGGCGCACGAAGCCGGGGTGGTTGAAGTAGTGCCGCAGCTTGTCCACGCGGGGCACGTCGAGGCCCTCCTCCCGGAGGGTGGCGAGGGCGGCCGCGAGATCTTCGCGGTACTGCCTGCAGCCCGAGTAGGACGCGTACGCGCTGGTGGCGAGGACCAGGACGCGGCGGCGGCCGTCCTGGACCAACTCGCGCAGGGTGTCCGTCAGATACGGCGCCCAGTTGCGGTTGCCCCAGTACACCGGCAGGTCGAGGCCGTGCTCCGCGAAGTCCTTGCGCAGGGCGCCAAGGAGGGTGCGGTTCTGATCGTTGATGGGGCTCACGCCGCCGAACAGGAAGTAGTGCTGCCCCACCTCCTTCAGGCGCTCCTTGGGGATACCGCGGCCACGCGTCACGTTCTCCAGGAACGGGACGACGTCGTCCGGCCCCTCGGGGCCGCCGAACGAGAGCAGCAGCAAGGCGTCGTAGGGAGTGGGATCCAGCGCTTCGGACATGTATTTGATCCTGCCACTCGCCACTGACAGCGGTGAAACCGCCACCCGGCGGCGTGGAAAACACGGTGCGCTCACGCCCTGGCGGCCGTAAGCTGTATCGGCCATCTTCACGCCTTACCGGAGTCCGCTGTCCGAGCGCTCCGCCGCCCCCGCGGAGTCCCACGTGCCGAGCCCCTACCGCGCCATATTCGCCGCCCCCGGCTCCAAGGGGTTCTCCGTCGCGGGCTTCCTCGGGCGGATGCCGCTGTCGATGATGGGCATCGGCATCGTGACGATGATCTCCCAGCTCACCGGGCGGTACGGCCTCGCGGGCGCGCTGTCGGCCACCGTCGCGCTGTCCGCCGCGGCGATCGGCCCGCAGATCTCCCGGCTCGTGGACCGGCACGGCCAGCGGCGGGTGCTCAGACCTGCGACGCTGGTGTCCCTTGCCGCGGTGTCGGGGCTGCTGCTCGCGGCGAAGTTCGAGGCGCCGGACTGGACGCTGTTCGTCTGCGCCGCGTTCGTCGGCTGCGTACCGAGCGTGGGATCGATGGTCCGCTCCCGCTGGGCGGCGCTGTACCGCGACACCCCGCAACTGCACACGGCGTACTCCTTCGAGTCCGTCGTGGACGAGGTCTGCTTCATCTTCGGGCCGATCATCTCGATCGGCCTGTCCACGGCCTGGTTCCCCGAGGCCGGTCCGCTGCTCGCGGGCGCCTTCCTCGCCGTCGGTGTCTTCTGGCTGACGGCACAGCGGGCGACCGAGCCGGTGCCGCATCCGCGCGAACACCACACCGGGGGCTCGGCGTTGCGCTCAGGGGGCCTGCAGGTCCTGGTCGCCACGTTCGTCGCGACCGGCGCGATCTTCGGCGCGGTCGACGTGGTCACGGTGGCCTTCGCCGAGGACGAGGGCCACAAGGGCGCCGCGAGCCTGGTGCTCGCCGTCTACGCGCTCGGCTCGTGCCTGGCGGGCGTCGGCTTCGGGCTGCTGCACTTCAAGGGGGCTCCCGCACGCCGATGGCTGCTGGGTGTCTGCGCGATGGCCGTGAGTATGATCCCGCTTCAACTGGTCGGGAATCTTCCGTTTCTGGCCGCGGCGCTCTTCGTCGCGGGTCTGTCCATCGCGCCGACGATGATCACGACAATGGCCCTCGTCGAACAGCACGTCCCACGCGCGAAGCTGACCGAGGGCATGACCTGGGTCAGCACCGGACTCGCCGTCGGTGTGGCGCTCGGCTCCTCCATGGCCGGCTGGGTGATCGACGCCGCGGGCTCGCGCGCGGGGTACGTGGTCCCGGGGGTGTCCGGGGCGGTCGCGGTGGTGGTGGGATTCCTGGGGTATCGCCGGCTGCAACGGCCGGTTCCGCGACGGGGAGGGACCCATGAGCACGGGAACGGGCAGGGGCACGGGAGCGGGAACGGCAGCGATCGGCTCGAAAAGGCCGACGACGTGGCGTAACTGGGCGGGCACGGTCACCACGCGGCCCGCGCGCGAGGCGACGCCCGCCTCGGTCGACGAGCTCGTCGCCGCGATCCGAGGGGCCCGTGAGGACGGTCTGAAGGTCAAGCCCGTCGGCACCGGCCACTCCTTCACGGCCGCCGCCGCGACCGACGGCCTCCTGGTGCGGCCCGACCTCCTCACCGGCATCCGGGACATCGACCGCGCGGCCGGGACCGTCACCGTGGAGGCGGGCACGCCCCTGAAGCGCCTGAACGCCGCGCTCGCCCGCGAGGGCCTGTCGCTGACGAACATGGGCGACATCATGGAGCAGACGGTGTCCGGCGCCGTCAGCACCGGAACGCACGGCACGGGCCGCGACTCGGCCTCGATCGCCGCCCAGATCACCGCACTTGAGCTGGTCACCGCCGACGGCCGGGTCCTTACCTGCTCCAAGGACGAGCACCCGGACGTGTTCGCCGCCGCCCGTGTCGGGATCGGCGCGCTCGGTGTCATCAGCGCGATCACGTTCTCCGTAGAGCCCCTCTTCTTCCTCAGGGCCCGCGAGGAACCGATGACCTTCGACCAGGTCACCAGCGGGTTCGACCAACTCGTCACCGAGAACGAGCACTTCGAGTTCTACTGGTTCCCCCACACGGACAACTGCAACACCAAGCGCAACAACCGCAGCGTCGGCCCGGCCGCTCCCCCGAGCGCGATCAGCGCCTTCGTAGAGGACGAACTGCTCTCCAACGGCCTCTTCCAGGTGGCCAACTCGCTCGGCAGGGCGCTGCCCGCCACCATCCCCACCATCGCGAAGCTCTCCAGCAAGGCCCTGTCGGCCCGCACCTACACCGACATCCCGTACAAGGTCTTCACCAGCCCGCGCCGAGTGCGCTTCGTCGAGATGGAGTACGCCGTCCCGCGCGCGGCCCTGGTCGAGACGCTGCGCGAGCTGAAGTCGATGATCGAGCGGTCACCGCTGCGCGTCAGCTTCCCCGTCGAGGTCCGCACCGCCCCCGCCGACGACATCACGCTCTCGACGGCCTCGGGCCGCGAGAGCGCGTACATCGCCGTCCATCTCTACAAGGGCACGCCCATGCGCCGGTACTTCGGCGCCGCGGAGCAGATCTTCACCGCCCACGAAGGACGGCCCCACTGGGGCAAGCTCCACACCCGCGACGCCGCGTACCTGGCCAAGGCCTATCCGCGCTTCGGCGAGTTCACCGCCCTGCGCGACCGGCTCGACCCCGACCGCCTGTTCGCCAACCCCTACCTGCGGCGGGTCCTCGGCGACTGACGCGGCCCGCCCTACGGGTCACTGCTCCGGCGCCTGCTGCGGTTCCTGGCCGTCGCCGCTCCCGTTGCCGTCGCCGCCGCCGTTCGACGGGGTCGGCGTGGGCGTCGGAGTCGGCGTGGGGGTGGGCTTCGGGTCGGGCTTCGAGCCGTCGCCGGAGCCGTCCCCCTTGTCCGTGCCGCTGCCGGTGCCCTCGTCGCCCTTGTCCGTGCCGGAGCCGTTCCCGGAGCCGGTGCCCGAGCCGGTGTCGTCACCGGGCGAGGGCTTGCCCGACGGGTCCTTGGACGGGTCGTCGCCCTGTTGCGTGCCGTCGTCCGATCCGGGCGTGCCGTCGTCCGACTGCTGTCCGGGGTCGTCGGTGGACGGCTGGTCGTCCTTCTTCGACGAGGAGCCGCTGTTGGAGAAGACGTCCCGGACGGTGGTGCTCTTGTCGTCGCCGCTGAAGCTCGTGCCGCTCACCAGCTCGTACGTGGTGATCCCGGCGAGCGAGACGCCGAAGACCAGGGCGGCGGCCACCAACGGCCGCTTCCAGCTGCGCACGCGAGTGCGGTGAGTGGTCCCTTCGGAGAACTCGTCCGAGGGGAGCGGGGGGTCGGCCGGGGCGGGACCGCTGGGGGGCACGGGGCCTACGGGTCCGGCGGGAGCGGCAGGTCCGGCGTGGCCGTTGGGTCCGGCCTGGCGCAGAACGCGGGTCTGCTGGTCGTACGGCAGGAGCTGGGTGGCGTCCGCGGAGCCGAGCAGTTGGGTCCGCTCGGGGTCGGTTCCGGCCACGGGGAGCGCTGTCGTGGGGTCGGCGGGGTCGGCGGGATCGACTGCCGGGAGGGCGGCGGCGGGGTCGGCCGGGTGGACCGCCGGGAGTGCCGCAGTGGGGTCCGCCGGGTGGACCACCGGAAGCGCCGTCGTCGGGTCGGCGTCCGGGACGGCCCTCCCCCACGTCGTGGTGACCGGGCCGCCGCCCGCGTGCGCCCGCGCCTGGAACGTCTCCGGCACCGGCGTGGCCTGCGTCACCGGGACCTGCTGGGCCTTCGGCTTGGCCTGCACCGCCACGTCGCGTATCTGCTCGCCCGTACGCGAGAAGAAGTGCTGGAAGACCGTGCCGCCGCAGGTGGCGATGCCGCTCACCACACCGGCGCCGAGGATCGTTCCGTAGACGCCGAAGGAGGAGGCGAGCTTGGCGGCCACGACGGCCGCCACGGCGCTCCCCGCCACCTGCGGCACACTCAGCTCGAACCGCTTCTTCTCCGGCTCACCCTCCGTCGTGCCCGTCGACTCCCCGCCGGTTTCCGGCTTTTCACGCATGTGCGGACCTTGCCTGCCCTTCTCGACTTCACGCATGATTTACGCATTCACGTATGAGCTACGCGAGGTACATGAGAAAGGGACGTACACCCGAAGCAGATAGTTCCGTTTTTGGCTTTTTCGTGAAGAGCGCCACGCGCGCGCGGGGGACTCACGGCATCGACTGACGCCAACTCCCTTCCCCCATGAGAAGTTCGGCGGCGTGCCGGTCCACCCGGGTGGCCCGAATGGAGTAGTGTTGCGAGCCCTGGGTCCGGTCTCCAACCAGGGTGCCCGGGGCCAGCCAGGACCGCCGGGAGGGGGATCGCTGCACAGGGTGATCGAGTTGGTCACTTAGCGTTGCGAATCGGTAACCGTGCCATAACGGCGATCCAGGGCCCATGCCCGACACGCCGGGCAACTCGGCAAGGTTGTGGCAGGCTGCACCCGGGCAGGCCACACTCGACTAGCGGAAGCAGCGACGCACGTGACGTCGGCAGGCACCACCCGGGAGGTCCCCATGCCCGAACTGCGTGTCGTGGCCGTCAGCAACGACGGCACACGGCTGGTGCTGAAAGCTGCGGACAGCACGGAGTACACGCTTCCGATCGACGAACGGCTGCGCGCCGCCGTGCGCGGCGACCGGCCGCGGCTCGGACAGATCGAGATCGAGGTGGAGAGCCACCTCCGCCCCCGCGACATCCAGGCCCGTATACGTGCCGGTGCCAGTGCGGAAGAGGTCGCCTCGCTCGCCGGGATCCCCGTCGACCGCGTCCGCCGCTTCGAGGGCCCCGTGCTCGCCGAGCGTGCCTTCATGGCCGAGCGGGCCCGGAAGACCCCCGTGCGCCGTCCCGGCGAGAACACCGGACCCCAGCTCGGCGAGGCCGTGCAGGAGCGGCTGCTGCTGCGCGGCGCCGACAAGGAGACCGTCCAGTGGGACTCCTGGCGCCGCGACGACGGCACCTGGGAGGTCCTGCTCGTCTACCGCGTCGCGACCGAGCCGCACTCCGCGAGCTGGACGTACGACCCGCCCCGGCGGCTCGTCCAGGCCGTCGACGACGAGGCCCGCGCCCTGATCGGCGAGACCGACGACATCGCGGCGCCCGAGCCCAGCTTCCCGTTCGTGCCCCGCATCGCCCGGCTCCCCCGGGACCGGCCGCTCGACCGCGCCCTGGAGCGCCCGGGCGCACCCGAGACCGAGCAGGAGCCGGCCGCGCCCGCCGCCGTCGCCGAGCAGGAACGCGACTCGCTCACCAGCCTCCTGGAGGCCGTGCCGAGCTTCCGCGGCGACATGGTCGTCCCCGAGCGTCCCGCCGCGGCACCCGCCGAACTGCCGTCCGCACCGGAGGAGCCCGAGCAGGAGCCGGAGGCCGAGGAGCCGCCCGCGACCGCCGCGTCGGCCGGTTCCGCGTACGCGGACGTCCTGATGCCGCGCGCCGTGGCCAGCCACCGCGACCGCCTCGTCGGCTCCACGGACCGCCAGGCCGAGGCCGACGGCGTCCGCCCCGGCCGCCGCGCCGCCGTGCCGAGCTGGGACGAGATCGTGTTCGGCACCCGGCGCAAGAAGCAGGAGTAGCGGCGCCCCGCAGGACCGATCGGCGCGCGGCGCACACAAAAAGGGCCGGCGCACGCCGGTCCGAGCGGTCGAGAACACAGTGAATGGCCTGTACGCGATACGCGCACAGGCCCTTCACTCTTCCACCACGACTCACTCCGAGCGGCGCCCGCGCGCAGCGAACGGTCCCGGCCGCCCGACCCGGCTCGCGAGGCCGGGCGCTCGGTCAGCGGTGGCGGGCGCTCCGTTCAGCGATGCCGGACTACTGCGGCTCCGGCCCCGTCGCCACCGGACGCTCCGGGTCCGACGACCACTCCGACCACGAGCCGACATACAGCGCCGCCGGGATGCCCGCCACCGCGAGGGCGAGGACCTGATGGGCGCCGGAGACGCCCGAGCCGCAGTACACGCCGACCTCTGAAGTTCCGGACGCCCCCAGGGACTTGAAGCGGGCCGCCAGCTCGTCGGCGGAGTGGAAGCGGCCGTCCGCCGCGACGTTCTCCGTGGTGGGCGCCGAGACCGCGCCGGGGATGTGGCCGCCGACGCGGTCGATGGGCTCCACGTCGCCCCGGTATCGCTCCGCGGCGCGGGCGTCCAGGAGCAGACCCGAGCGGGCCAGGGCCGCCGCGCCGTCCGCGTCCACGCGCCCCACGGACTCCGGGACCGGCGTGAACGTGCCCGCCACCGGCGCGGTCACCTCGCCGGACTCCAGCTCCCCGGTCCACGCGGCGAGCCCGCCGTCCAGGACCCGCACCGACGGATGCCCCGTCCAGCGCAGCAGCCACCAGGCGCGCGCGGCGGCCCAGCCCTGCCCGCCGTCGTACACGACGACCGGCCGGTCCGCCGAGACCCCGGCCGCCCGCATGACCGCGCCGAAGTGCTCGACATCCGGAAGCGGATGCCTGCCCCCGGCACCCGCCGGGCCCGCTAGGTCCGCGTCGAGGTCGACGAAGACCGCCCCGGGAACATGCCCGGCCGCGTGCTCGGCCCGCCCGTCGAAGGCCGGCTCTCCGGCCGCCTTGGCCGTACTCAATTGCCAACGGATGTCGAGCAGCACTGGCGGATTCTCGCCCGCCAGGTCGCTCGCGAGTTCGGATGCGGAGATGATGGCATTCATGGGCCCCATCCTTGCGCACGGGGTGGCCGCCGCGCTCAGCTCCGGATACCCTGCTCGGCCGGACCACGCCCGGACACGCGGCGTACAGAAACGAGCACACCGCGTACCGCAGATGGACACAACCCTGCAATCGCGTGTTAACGGATGAGAAATGGTAAATCGGGCATCTCCGCGAGGGAGCCCACGAGCGCGGCGCGGCCGGGGCGCGCCGGGCGACAGGTGATGCGAGCATCTGCACGGACGGGCATACGCGCGGCGAAAGCACGCGCGTTCGGACAGCGAATCGAACCGGAATCGAAGCGGAGTGGCAGCGGCCGGGCGACGACGGATGACAGCTAACAGACAACAGGTGCCAAAACTCGAACTCTGTTAGTCGTGGTCCGTCGTCGCCGGGCCGCCGAAGTCACGAGGGCCCGAGGAGAGAGTGACGATGACCGAGGCACGGTGGCCGGACGACGGACGCGCCGAGGGCGCGCGGCGCACACCCGGCACGCCCTGCTGGGTGAGCCTGATGGCGCACGACCTGGCTGCGACCCAGGAGTTCTACGCGGCGCTTTTCGGCTGGGCCTATGAGCCCGGGCCGCAGCAGCTCGGCCCCTATGTGCGGGCGATGCTCGACGGCTGCGAGGTGGCGGGAATCGGACAACTGCCGGCCGACCGTCATCTGCCCATCGCGTGGACCCCGTATCTGGCGTCGGACGACGTGGGCGAGGTCGCCGAGAGGGTGCGGCACTGCGGCGGCACGGTCGGCGTGGGGCCGCTGGACGCGGGCGAGGCCGGGCGGATGGCGATCGCGTCGGACCCGGCGGGGGCGGTGTTCGGCATCTGGCAGGCGTCGTCGCACGTGGGCACGGCGGTCGCGGGCGTGCCGGGCACCCCGACCTGGAACGAGCTCCTGACGCGGGAGACGGAAGAGGTCGCGAAGTTCTACCAGATGCTGTTCGGCTACGTCGAAGAGGCCGCCGCCGACGCCGACTTGGACTACCTGACACTGCGTCTTGACGGCGTCCCGGTGGCGTCGGTGCGCGGTGTCGGGCAGGAGCTGCCGGGCGACCGGGGCGCGCACTGGATGACGTACTTCGAGGCGGCGGACGTGGACGCCTCGGTGCGGCGGGTGGTCGAACTGGGCGGCCATGTCGTCATCCCCGCGCGCGTGGGTCCCTATGGGCGGGTCGCGACGGTGGCCGACCCCGAGGGGGCAGTCTTCACGCTCATCCGCTCGGAGCGTCCCGGCGCGGAGTGACGCCTCCAGGTGTGGCCCTCCGGGGTGCGCGGGACGGCTCCAGGGCGGCTAGGACCGCTCCAGGGTGTCGACCGGCAGCACGTCGGGGGACAGCGCGCCCGCGCGCGCGGAGGCCGCCGTCATGCGGCGCCGGTAGTGGCGGCGGCACAGCACCTCGTAGCCCACCTTGTCGGACGCCTGGTTGACGTCGCCGACGACGACCTGGGCTCCCTCGACGACCATCTGGCCGCCGCTGGTGCGGGCGTTGTGGGTGGCGCGGGCGCCGCACCAGCACAGGGCCTCGACCTGGAGGACCTCGACGCGGTCGGCGAGTTCGACCAGGCGCTGGGAGCCGGGGAACAGCTTGGAGCGGAAGTCGGTGGTGATGCCGAACGCGAAGACGTCCACGCCCAGATCGTCGACCACGCGCGCGAGCTGGTCGATCTGCTCGGGCGCGAGGAACTGCGCCTCGTCGGCGATCACGTAGTCGGCGCGGGCACCGCGCGAGAGGTGGTCGACGAGGTAGGCGTAGATGTCGAGGTCGTCGGCCACCTCGATGGCCTCCGTGACCAGCCCGAGCCGCGAGGAGAGCTTGCCCTCCCCCGCCCGGTCGTTGCGCGCGAAGATCATGCCCTGCAGGCCGCGTGCCGAGCGGTTGTGCTCGATCTGCAGCGCGAGGGTGCTCTTCCCGCAGTCCATCGTTCCGGAGAAGAACACCAGCTCAGGCATGGGGGGTTGAGCGCCTTTCGGTGGGTGCGCGAGGAAGCGCGCGGGGGCGTACGAGGTGGGGTGCCGTCAGTGACGTACACGTCAAGAAGCAGCTAGGAGCGTACTTCGAGGAGCGGTACGAGTTGTTCGGCGGGGGTCATCGAGCCGTGGTTGCCGACCATCGCGGACTCCCTGGGCTCCTTCTGGGAGGCGGTGATGAGGACGTCGGCGTGGGCTGCGGCGACGACGTCCCCGATGCGTCCGAGGACGCGTTCGTCGACGCGCGGGCCGAACCAGCCGGCCGCGATCGCCTCGTCCCGGCTCGCCACCCAGAACTGCTCGCCGAGCACCTCGCGCCAGACGGTGAGGACGTCGGCCTCGGCTCCGGGCACGGCGTAGACGTGCCGGGCGCGGCCCTCGCCGCCGAGCAGGGCGACTCCGGCGCGCAGCTCCCAGTCTTCGTCGAAGTCGATGCGGGAGGCGTCGTCGAAGGGGATGTCGAGCATGCCGTGGTCCGCGGTGACGTACAGGGCGCTGCGCGGCGGGAGCTGCTCGGCGAGGCGCTGGACGAGCCGGTCGACGTACATGAGCTGGCCGCGCCAGGCGTCGGAGTCGACGCCGAAGCGGTGGCCCTTGCCGTCGACTTCGGCGTAGTACGTGTAGACCAGGGTCCGGTCGGCGGCGGCGAGTTGCTCGGCCGCGAGGTCCATGCGGTCCTCGCCGGAGAGGCGGCCGCGGAAGGTGCCGCCGCTCAGGGCGATCTTGGTGAGCGGGGTGTGCTCGAAGGTCGGCGAGGACACCTGGGCGGTGTGGATGCCCGCGTCGTGGGCGCGCTGGAAGATCGTCGGGTACGGCTGCCAGCCGTGCGGGTCGGTCCAGGGCTTCCAGCGGAGCTGGTTCATCAGCTCGCCGCTGTCGGGGTTGCGGACCGTGTACCCGGGCAGGCCGTGGGCGCCGGGCGGCAGGCCGGTGCCCACGGAGGCCAGGGAGGTCGCCGTGGTGGCCGGGAAGCCCGCGGTGATGGGGCGGCCGGTGCCACCGCGCGAGGAGCCGAGCAGCGAGGTCAGGAAGGGGGCTTCGGCGGGGTGGGCGCGCAGCTGCTCCCAGCCGAGTCCGTCGATCAGGAAGACGCAGTTCCGGTCGGCGGGGGCCAGCTCGGGGATGAGCGGGGCGAAGCCGTCCACTTCCTGGTGGGCGACCAGGGTGGGCAGCACGTCGGCGAGCGATCCCGTGCCGTACGCGGGCAGGGGCGCGGAGTCGAGGGCGAGCGGCTGGACGTCGTCCCAGGCGGCGGGCACGGAGCGCCCTCCGTCAGGGGAGGTGGCGGAAGACGGGTGGGACATCAGCGGCCGGTGTCCGTGCCGGCCGCGGTGGCCTCGGAGAGGGCCTGGGCGAAGGCGAGGGTCTGGCGGACGGTGTCGGGGCCGTCGCCCGCCTCGCTGACCCGCAGGCTCAGGTCGTCGGCGGTGGAGCTGCCGGTGTAGCCGTGGTCGGCCTCGCAGTTGGGGTCGCCGCAGGCGGCGGGCTCCAGGTCGATGCGGGAGACGGCGCCCCAGCCGATGGTCAGGACGACCTCGCGGGGCAGGGATCCCGGAACGTACTTCTCCGGGTTGGCGACGACGCGGCTGACGACCACGGACGAGATCCGGCCGATCTTCACGGACTCGGTGGAGGTGGTGGCGTACGGCGTCGGGGACGTGGAGTCGGCCGCCTGCTCGTCGGTGTGGCTGACGATGAAACGGGTGTCCGTGAGGACGAGGACCGTCACATGGCGGCGGACCTCGTTCGCGTCGAACGTGGTCTCCTGGTGGACCAGGTACGACCCGATGGTCTCGCCGCCGATCGCGGCCTCCACCGCCTCGGCCACGAGGGCCGGGTAGTAGCCGCTGCGCTCGATCGCCGCGCGCAGCCCCTGGGTCGTCGTACCGGTCTTTGCCATGCCGCCCATCCTACGGCCCGGCGCCTGGCCCAAGGTGCCCAGTGGCCGCGCGAGCACCCCCCGTGCGCATTCGTCGGCCACGCGCGCGGGGCGTCGGCGGGGCCACGGGCGCGCGCCGTCAGTACGCGGGCAGGGTGCGCGGGCCCAGGTCGTCGCGGGCGGGCGGCGGGGCGAGGCGGACGGCCGCACTGAGTACGGAAAGCCCTTCCTGGGCGACGACCACCGGCTCCAGTGAGACGGTGACCACTTCGGGGTGGTCGTCGACGAGCCGCGAGACGCGCATCAGGAGCTCTTCGAGGGCGGGGGTGTCCACCGGGGCCGAGCCGCGCCAGCCGAACAGCAGGGGCGCAGTCCGGATCGACCGGACGAGGGTGCCCGCGTCCCGGTCGGTGACCGGAATCAGTCGGTGAGCGGTGTCGCCGAGCAGCTCGGAGGCCGCTCCGGCGAGCCCGAAGGACAGCACGGCACCGGCGACGGGGTCGTGGCCCGCGCGCACGACGGTGTCCACACCGCGGGCCACCATGGCCTGGACGACGGGGCGCAGCTCGGCGGGCCTGCCGAGGGTGTGGGTCAGTTCCCGGTAGGCGCGCCGCAGTTGTTCCTCGTCGGCGAGGTCGAGGCGGACGCCGCCGAGGTCGGGGCGGTGGCGCAGGTGGGGCGCGGTGGTCTTGAGGGCGACGGGGTAGCCCGCCTCGCACGCGGCCCGGACGGCGGTGTCGGCGTCGGGGGCGGGCAGGGCCCTGCGGACACCGATGCCGTACCGCGCGAGCAGGTCGTGGGCGTCGTCGGCGTCGAGGGTGACGCCGCGGGCGTCGTCGGCCTTGGCCAGGAGGCGCTCGATCAGTTCGCCCGCGCCCTGTTCGTCGATGTCGTCGTACTCGGGCACCTTGCCGGGCTCGGCGATGTCCCGCCGCCACTGGGCGTACTTGACGGCCTCGGCGAGGGCACGGACGGCGCGTTCGGCCGCGGGGTAGGCGGGGATGCGGTGGTGGGGCGGGGGGTCGGCCTGGGGGGTGGGGGTCGGCGGGTCGGCCGGGGGCGGAGGCGTGCCGGGGCCGGCTTGCGGGCACGGGGGGTCGGCCGGGCGGGGAGGGTGGGAGGGGCGGGCCGGGGGCGTCGGTCCGCCCTGGTCCGCGGGGGCCGCTGGGTGGGCGAGGTCCGCGGGGTGAGCCTTGTCCACGGGGTGGCCCGATCCCGCCGGGCGAGCCGTGCCCACGGGGTGAGCCGGGTCCCCCTGGTCCCCCTGGTCCGCGATCGCCGCCGCGCGCGGACCCGTGCTCGCCGCGGCGGACAGGGCCTTGGCCAGGCCGCCCAGCTCCACGTGGACGACCGTGACCGGCTTCGTGGGGCAGCTCGCGGCGGCGGCGCGCAGGGCCGCCGCCAGGGACTTGTCCTCGCCCTGGCGGGTGGACTCGCCGAGGGACGGGATGACGGTGACGACGACCGCGTCACAGCCCTCGTCGGCCAGCGCTGCGGCGAGCGCGGTGCGGAAGTCGTCCGGGGACGCGGCGGTCGTCAGGTCGAGGGGCGGCAGCGGCCGCAGGCCTTCGGCGACGCAGGCGTCGTACGTGAGCAGGCCGAGCGACTCGGAGTTGCCGAGGATGGCGACGCGGGGTCCGGCGGGCAGCGGCTGCCCGGAGAGGAGCAGTCCGGCGTCGACGAGTTCGGTGACGGTGTCCACGCGGATCACCCCGGCCTGCCGCAGCAGCGCCGACACGGTGGCGTGCGGGAGGCGGGTGGCGGCGCCCGCGTGGCCGGTCGGCGCGATGCCGCTGTGCCGGGCGCCCTGGACGACGACGAGGGGCTTCACGGCGGCGGTGCGGCGGGCGAGGCGGGTGAACTTCCGGGGGTTGCCGATCGATTCGAGGTACATCAGGGCGACGTCGGTGTCCGGGTCGTCGTACCAGTACTGGAGTACGTCGTTGCCGGAGACGTCCGCGCGGTTGCCGGTGCTGACGCACGTGGACAGGCCCCACAGGCCCGAGCCGCGGCGGTGCAGCCGGGACAGGAGGGCGATGCCGATGGCGCCCGACTGGGTGAACAGGCCGAGGCGTCCGGCGGGCGGGAGGTCGGGCGCCAGGGAGGCGTTGAGGCGGGTCTCCGGAGAGGTGTTGATGACTCCGAAGGCGTTCGGACCGATGATGCGCATCCCGTAGGAGCGTGCTTGGCGGACGAGTTCACGCTGCCGTTCGCGTCCTTCGGGGCCGCTCTCGGCGTATCCGGCGGAGATGACGACGAGCCCCTGGACGCCGTGTTCGCCGCAGTCGGCGACGGCCTCGGGGACGCGTTCGGCGGGGACGGCGACGACGGCCAGGTCGACGGGTTCGGCGATGTCCCGCACGGAGCGGTGGGCGGGTACCCCGTCGATGTCGGTGGCCCCTTCGGGGAGGGCGCTGTTCACGGCGTACAGACGGCCGGTGAAACCCGCGCCCAGGACGTTGCGCAGAACGCCCCGGCCGACGCCGTCCGGGGAGCGGCCCGCTCCGATGACGGCGACGGAGCCGGGCGCGAGCAGGCGCTGCACGGAGCGCGCCTCGGCGCGCTGTTCGCGGGCCCGCTGGACGGCGAGGGAGCGATCGGTGGGCTCCAGGTCGAGTTCCAGGCGTACGACGCCGTCCTCGAAGCTGCGCTGCTGCTGATAGCCGGCGTCCGTGAAGACCTTGACCATCTTGGTGTTGGCGGGCAGGACCTCGGCGGCGAAGCGGCGGATGCCGCGCTCGCGGGCGACGGCCGCGATGTGTTCGAGCAGCGCGGAGGCTACGCCACGACCCTGGTGGGCGTCCTGCACGAGGAAGGCGACCTCGGCCTCGTCGGCGGGCGCGGAGGCGGGGCGGCCCTGGGCGTCGATGCGGTCGAAGCGGACGGTCGCGATGAACTCGCCGCCCACGGTGGCCGCGAGGCCCACGCGGTCCACGTGGTCGTGGTGGGTGAAGCGGTGCACGTCCTTGGCGGACAGCCGGGGGTACGGCGCGAAGAAGCGGTAGTACTTCGACTCGTCGGAGACCTGCTCGAAGAAGCTGACCAGGCGGTCGGCGTCTTTGGCGGTGATGGGCCTGATCCGGGCGGTGCCCCCGTCCCGCAACACCACGTCGGCCTCCCAGTGGGAGGGGTAGGGGTGCCGGTCCGGCGGGGTCTGCATGGGGCCAGGGTACGGGTCGCGCGGTCGCCCGGGCCGGGGCAGTGTAGGAGTGGTCGAAGGGCGACCGGGTAAGGGACGTACGTCCGTGGCGGGTGGTGACGGACGTCGGCAAGAGCATTCAGGTCGGCATGAGATAATGGTCTAGACAAGTGTGAGACACCTGGAAGGGCAGCAACACATGGCTGAGCGCCGCGTCAACGTCGGCTGGGCCGAGGGCCTCCATGCCCGGCCCGCCTCCATCTTCGTCCGCGCGGCCACGGCCGCCGGCGTCCCCGTCACGATCGCCAAGGCCGGCGGCAACCCGGTCAACGCCGCCTCCATGCTCGGGGTGCTCGGTCTGGGCGCGCAGGGCGGCGAGGAGATCGTGCTCGCTTCGGACGCCGAGGGCGCGGATGCCGCTCTCGACCGCCTGGCGAAGCTGGTCGCCGAGGGGCTCGAGGAGCTTCCCGAGACCGTCTAGTACGCCTGGCGCTCTGTGCGCAGAGAACGCCGCCCGGCACTACGCGAGGGGTCCGTCCTGAATCCAGGGCGGACCTTTTGCGTATCCGGCACATCTCATGACGTATATGAGGTCGCACGCCGACGCTTATTCGGTCGCGCACCGCACGCGCATTTCGACGCATATCTGAAGTCGAAAAGTCGAAATGCAGGCAGCGAAAAATGCCACCGCGAACACGTCTCTCTTTGTATACGGCGCCGCCGTTAATTCCGGACGCTCACCGTGTTGACGGCATGTTGCGAATCCCTCACACGCCCGGCGCGGGGGCCGGTCCGCGGCCTGTGTGCCGCGGCGGACCGTTCGGCGTGCAGCACGGTCAGCGTACGGGCCCGCTCCGCGTCGCCGCGGGCCACGGCGTCGACCACGGCGGCGCGCTCGGACCAGGTCTGCGCGGGGGCGGCCTGGGGCTCCGTGACGCACATCCAGGCGATCTTGTGGCGGAGCTGGGTGAGCAGGGTGATCAGGCCGGGGCTGGAGGAGGCCTGCGTGAGCGTCTCGTGGAACCAGCCGTCGAGCGAGCGGAGGTCCTCGGTGCCGCCGCGCCGGGAGCGCTCCTTGCCGAGCCGGACGAGCCCGCGCAGGACCTTCAGATGGGCGTCGGTGCGGCGCTGGGCGGCGCGGGCGGCCGCCAGGGGCTCCAGGAGCGCGCGGATCTCCAGGAGGTCGGCGGCGTCCTGCTCGGTGGGCTCGGCGACGCAGGCGCCCGCGTGCCTGCGGGTGACGACGAAGCCCTCGGCCTCCAACGTGCGCAGGGCCTCGCGCACGGGGACGCGGGAGACGCCGTAGCGGCGGGCGAGCAGTTCCTCGGTGAGGCGCGTGCCGCGTTCGTAGACACCGGAGACGATGTCGTCCCGGATGGCCGTGCATACCGAGTGCGCGGGAATGCGCATGACGGACCTCCGCTTTAATGCCCGCGAAACGCGTCGGTCGGCGCGTCGGCCGACGCGTCGAATGGCGCTCGTTCAACGACTCCATGGACCCTGCCGCCATGAACTCTATTGCAGAAGTCCGGGTTTTCCGACGGGAGGCCGGAATCCATGGATATCTTTTGGCCAAAGGGGCGTGCATACGCGTGAAAGCCCCGGCTCGGGTGAGCCGGGGCTTTCACGCGTCCGGGAGGGTCCCGACATCGGGATCCAGACGTTGACGCCGGGATGAGGTCGGGATGCGGACGTCGGCGTCGGGAATCAGACGCTGACGCCGTGCGAGCGGAGGTACGCCACGGGGTCGATGTCGGAGCCGTAGTCCGCGCCGGTGCGGGCCTCGAAGTGCAGGTGCGGGCCGCTGGAGTTGCCGGTCGAGCCGGAGAGGCCGATCTGCTGACCCGGGGTGACCGTCTGGCCGACCGTGACGCTGAGGGACGACATGTGGCCGTACTGCGTGTACGTGCCGTCGTTGTGGCGGATCACGACGTTGTTGCCGTAGGCGCCGCCCCAGCCGGCCTCGACGACGGTGCCCGCGGCGACCGCCTGGACCTGGGTGCCGGACGCGGCGTGGAAGTCGACGCCGGTGTGGCTGCCGGAGGACCACATGGCGCCGCCGGTCTTGTAGCCGGTGGAGACGTAGCTGCCGTCGATCGGCGAGACGTAGGAGCCAAGGCGCTTGCGCTCGGCCTCGCGGGCGGCGCGCTCCTTGGCCTCGCGCTCCTTCTGGGCCTTCGCCTTCGCGGCGGCCTCGGCCTTCCGCTTGGCCTCGGCGGCCTTGCGCTTGGCCTCCGCGGCCTGGGCCCGGGCCTCGGCCTCGGCCTTCTTCTGGGCCTCGGCCTCGGCGGCGGCGTGCTTCTGCGCGGCGGCCTGGGCGTCGATCTCGCCGGCCAGGGAGTCGCCGACGGAGATGGACTGGGTGAGGCCGGTGTGCGCGTACTCCGCGGAGCTGCCTTCGGCGGCGAGGGCCGGCGCGGCCAGGCCCGAGATGACTCCGGTGGTGGTGAGCGCGGCGACGCCCGCGGCGCTGGCGGTCGTGCGCGAGATGCGGCTCGGACGGCGGTGCTTGCCGGTCGGGCGGGTGAACGCCATGAAGCGGCTGATCCTTTCCTTCCTTCTCGCCTACCGGGTTAGCTGACGGGTTCGGAGCAGGAAGGTCTCCTACGGGCTCCTCGCCTCGCGGCAAGGGGTCCGATTCACCCCAGGGGACGTGTGGGTCCCCGGCTCCCCTGGCTCGCGCCGTACGGGGACTCGGCGATGGCTGTCCGGTGCCGCGGACGCGGCGTACTGCCTGACGGACAGCCGGACCGACGCTAAACGCCTCATCTTTCAATCGACAAACGAATCAGGCCTTTTGTAGCGCACGCCACAGGCCAGACGAGCAACCTCCATGTCAATTCGGACATATGGCGGCATGCAGGGACCCCAGCGGCTTCCTGAGCCACTGGGGTCCTTGTCCTCGCGAGGCGTTGATACCGCTATGTCCAGCTTTACGTCAGCGGCGGCCTCGGTCCGTCCCGTCCGGCAATCAGCCGGTGACCACCGTCACTTCACCGATGCCGAGCGCCTTGACGGGCTCCTCGATCTGCGCGGCGTCGCCCACGAGGACCGTCACCAGACGGTCGTCGGGGAAGGCGCTCACGACAGCCGCGGTGGCCTCCACGGTGCCCGTCTGCGCCAACTGGCGGTACAGGTGCGCCTGGAAGTCGTCCGGCAGGTGCTGCTCGACCTGGTCGGCGAGGGTGGCGGCGACGGCCGCCGCCGTCTCGTACTTCAACGGGGCGACGCCGACCAGGTTCTGCACGGCGACATCGCGCTCGGGGTCCGTCAGGCCCTCCGCGGCGAGCGTGCGCAGGACCTTCCAGAGGTCGTCCAGAGCCGGGCCCGTGTTGGGGGTGTCCACGGAGCCGCTGATGGCGAGCATCGCGGCGCCCGTCCCGTCCGGGGCGGAGCGAAGGACCTGGGCGAAGGCGCGCACTCCGTAGGTGTAGCCCTTCTCCTCGCGCAGGACGCGATCCAGGCGCGAGGTGAGGGTGCCGCCCAGGCAGTACGTGCCGAGGACCTGCGCGGACCACACGCGGTCGTGCCGGTCCGGGCCGACGCGGCCGATGAGCAGCTGCGTCTGGACGGCGCCGGGGCGGTCCACGATAACGACGCGGCCGCGGTCGTCGGCGGTCACCGGGGGCACCGGGCGCGGCTCGGCCGCCCCACCGGTCCAGGCGCCGAGGGTGTCGGCGAGGACGGCGTCCAGGTCGATGCCGGTGAGGTCGCCGACCACGACGGCGGTGGCCGTGGCGGGGCGGACATGCCTTTCGTAGAAGGCGCGTACGGCCGCCGAGTCGATGGCGGAGACCGTCTCCTCCGTGCCCTGGCGCGGGCGCGACATGCGCGAGGACGCCGGGAACAGCTCCTTGGAGAGCTCCTTGGCGGCGCGGCGCGCCGGGTTGGCGGCCTCGTGCGGGATCTCGTCCAGGCGGTTGCGGACCAGGCGCTCGACCTCGCTGTCGGCGAACGCGGGCGCGCGCAGGGCATCGGCGAGCAGGCCGAGGGCCTTGGGCAGGCGGGAGACGGGCACTTCCAGGGAGACCCGGACGCCGGGGTGGTCCGCGTGCGCGTCGAGCGTGGCGCCGCAGCGGTCGAGCTCGGCGGCGAACTCCTCCGCGGAGTGCTTGTCGGTGCCCTCGGAGAAGGCCCTCGCCATGATCGTGGCGACGCCGTCCAAGCCCTTGGGCTCGGCGTCCAGGGGGGCGTCGAGGTGGATCTCCACCGCGACGAGCTGCTGGCCGGGGCGGTCGCAGCGCAGCACCGTGAGGCCGTTGCCGAGCGCGCCGCGCTCGGGGGCCGGGAAGGCCCAGGGCTTGGCGGTGCCCGCCTGGGGCTGCGGGTGGAACTGCATCGTTGCGGCCTCGGTCACTTCGCCGCCTCCTCGTCTTCCTCGTCGGTGCCGGCGGCGTCTTCCGCGTCCACGGGGCCGGTGGGTTCGTACACCAGCACCGCGCGGTTGTCGGGGCGCAGGCGGGCCTTGGCGACCTCCTGGACCTCCTCGGCGGTGATGTCGAGGACACGCTGGACGGCGGTGAGGGCGAGCTGGGGGTCGCCGAACAGGACCGCGTACCGGCACAGTTCGTCCGCGCGGCCCGCGACCGTGCCGAGCCGGTCCAGCCATTCGCGCTCCAACTGGGCCTGGGCGCGCTCCATCTCCTCCGGGGTGGGGCCCTCCGCGGCGAACCGGGCCAGCTCCTCGTCGACGGCGGCCTCGATGACGGGGACTTCCACGTCGCCGGACGTCTTCACGTCGAGCCAGCCGAGGGAGGGCGCGCCGGCGAGACGCAGCAGGCCGAACCCGGCGGTGACGGCGGTGCGGTCACGGCGCACGAGGCGGTTGTAGAGGCGCGAGGACTCGCCGCTGCCGAGGACCGTGAGCGCCAGGTCGGCCGCGTCGCTCGCGCGCGTGCCGTCCTCCGGGAGGCGGTAGGCGGCCATGAGGGCGCGCGCGGGGACCTC
Organism: Streptomyces sp. NPDC041205; assembly: GCF_055591765.1. Classification (NCBI taxonomy): domain Bacteria; kingdom Bacillati; phylum Actinomycetota; class Actinomycetes; order Kitasatosporales; family Streptomycetaceae; genus Streptomyces; species Streptomyces sp. NPDC041205. The sequence goes on from NZ_JBVIZH010000013.1 coordinate 60,931, forward strand.
CTCCTCGACGACCTCGCGCAGCTCCTTGCCGATGCGCTCGGGCAGCGAGCCGTCGCGCGGGGGCTGCTTGCCGTCGTGCGAGGGGATGGAGCCGAAGTACTTCTCGACCCAGGCGAGCGTCTGCTCGGGGTCGATGTCCCCGACGACCGAGAGGACCGCGTTGTTGGGCGCGTAGTACGTACGGAAGAACTCGCGCGCGTCTTCGAGGGTGGCCGCGTCCAGGTCTGCCATGGAGCCGATGGGCGTGTGGTGGTACGGGTGGCCCTCGGGGTAGGACAGGGCGGTCAGCTTCTCGAAGGCCGTGCCGTACGGAACGTTGTCGTAGCGCTGGCGGCGTTCGTTCTTGACGACGTCCCGCTGGTTCTCCATCGACTCCTCGTCGAGCGCCGACAGGAGCGAGCCCATGCGGTCGGCCTCCAGCCAGAGGGCGAGCTCCAGCTGGTGGGTCGGCATCGTCTCGAAGTAGTTGGTGCGCTCGAAGCTGGTGGTGCCGTTCAGCGAGCCGCCGGCGCCCTGCACCAGCTCGAAGTGACCGTTGCCGTGCACCTGCTTCGAACCCTGGAACATCAGGTGCTCGAAGAGGTGCGCCAGGCCCGTACGGCCCTTGACCTCGTGGCGGGAGCCGACGTCGTACCAGAGGCAGACCGCGGCGACCGGGGTCAGGTGGTCCTCGGAGAGCACCACGCGCAGGCCGTTGGCCAGCCGGTGCTCGGTCGCTGTCAGGCCGCCGGAGCCGGCCTCGGCTGTGGCCGTGTGACCCATGGGCATGTACGTCCCTTCGATCGCGAAATCCTCGATAAGTGCTGTCAAGTCCTGCCACTGTAAGCAAGGCCTCGGACCCCTGGCGAAGTTCCCGCTCCGCCCTCGGCGTAGTCGGGTTTCGCCCTCGGCGTGATCCGCAGCGGGTGCGGGCGCCGTCCGGCCGGGCGGGTGAGCGGCGGTGGCGGTGCGGGGGGTGGGGCGCGCGGCCGGTGCGGGTGCGCCGTGGGGTCGGTGTGGGTGCGCCGTACGGTCGGTGTGGGTGCGCCGTACGGTCGGTGTCGCGGGGTCGGTACGGGTGCGGCGCGCGGTTGACGCGCGGTCGGGGCCCGCCCGCCACCGGGTCGTGGTCGGCGTTGTCAGTGGGACAGTCCACAATGGTCGGCGTCAGATCCCGCACTTGTTGGTGAAGGAGCCGCAGCAGCGATGGCCCGCCGCAGCACGAAGACCCCGCCGCCCGACGACTCGTTCGAGGAGAAGATCCTCGACATCGACGTCGTCGACGAGATGCAGGGCTCCTTCCTCGAGTACGCCTACTCCGTCATCTACTCCCGCGCCCTGCCCGACGCCCGGGACGGCCTGAAGCCGGTGCACCGCCGCATCGTCTACCAGATGAACGAGATGGGCCTGCGCCCCGAGCGCGGCTATGTGAAGTGCGCCCGCGTCGTCGGCGAGGTCATGGGCAAGCTGCACCCCCACGGCGACGCGTCGATCTACGACGCCCTTGTGCGCATGGCGCAGCCCTTCTCCATGCGCCTCCCGCTGGTCGACGGCCACGGCAACTTCGGCTCCCTGGGCAACGACGACCCGCCCGCGGCGATGCGGTACACCGAATGCCGCATGGCCGACGCGACGTCCTTGATGACGGAGTCCATCGACGAGAACACAGTCGACTTCGAGCCGAACTACGACGGCCAGGAGCAGGAGCCGGTCGCGCTCCCCGCGGCGTATCCGAACCTCCTGGTGAACGGTTCCTCCGGCATCGCCGTCGGCATGGCGACGAACATGCCGCCGCACAACCTGGGCGAGGTCATCGCCGCCGCCCGACACCTGATCAAGCACCCGGGCGCGGACCTCGACACGCTGATGCGGTTCATCCCGGGCCCCGACCTGCCCACGGGCGGCCGTATCGTCGGCCTGTCGGGCATCAAGGACGCGTACGAATCGGGGCGCGGCACCTTCAAGATGCGCGCCACGGTCTCCGTGGAGTCCGTGACCGCGCGCCGCAAGGGCCTGGTCGTCACGGAACTGCCCTTCTCCGTGGGCCCCGAGAAGGTCATCTCCAAGATCAAGGACCTGGTCGGCTCGAAGAAGCTGCAGGGCATCGCCGACGTCAAGGACCTCACCGACCGCCAGCACGGCCTGCGCCTGGTCATCGAGATCAAGAACGGCTTCGTCCCGGAGGCCGTCCTGGAGCAGCTGTACAAACTGACGCCGATGGAGGAGTCCTTCGGCATCAACAACGTCGCCCTGGTGGACGGCCAGCCGCTCACGCTCGGCCTCAAGGAGCTCCTCGAGGTCTATCTCGACCACCGCTTCAACGTCGTGCGGCGCCGCAGCGAGTTCCGCCGCGGCAAGAAGCAGGCCCGGCTGCACCTGGTGGAGGGGCTGCTCGTCGCCCTCCTGGACATCGACGAGGTCATCCGCCTCATCCGCTCCAGTGAGAACTCCTCGCAGGCCAAGGAGCGCCTGATGGAGCGCTTCTCGCTGAGCGAGGTCCAGACGCAGTACATCCTGGACACGCCGCTGCGCCGCCTCACCAAGTACGACCGCATCGAGCTGGAGTCCGAGCGGGACAAGCTGAAGGCGGAGATCGAGGAGCTGACGCGGATCCTGGAGTCCGACGCGGAGCTGCGCAAGCTGGTCTCCGCCGAACTGGCCGCCGTGGCCAAGAAGTTCGGCACGGACCGGCGCACGGTGCTCCTGGAGTCGGCGGGCGCGCCCGCGGCCGCGGTGCCGCTGCAGGTGGCGGACGACCCGTGCCGGGTGCTCCTGTCGTCGACGGGCCTGCTCGCGCGCACGGCCAACGGCGAGCCCTTCGGGGAGAGCGACGGCAAGCGCGTCAAGCACGACGTGATCGTCTCCGCGGTGCCCGCGACGGCGCGCGGCGAAGTGGGCGCGGTGACGTCCGAGGGGCGCCTGCTGCGGCTCTCCGTGGTGGACCTGCCGCAGCTTCCGGACACGGCTTCGGCACCCAACCTCTCCGGAGGGGTGCCGGTCGCGGAGCTGCTCTCCCTGGAGGGGGACGAGAAGCTGATCTGCCTGATGACGCTGGACGAGTCCTCGCCCGGCCTGGCGCTCGGTACCGAACAGGGCGTCGTCAAGCGCGTGGTGCCCGACTATCCGGCCAACAAGGACGAGCTGGAGGTCATCACCCTCAAGGACGGCGACCGCATCGTCGGCGCGGCCGAGCTGCGCACGGGCGAGGAGGACCTGGTCTTCATCACGGACGACGCGCAGTTGCTGCGCTATCCGGCGGGGCAGGTCCGCCCGCAGGGCCGTCCGGCGGGTGGCATGGCGGGCATCAAGCTGGCGGACGGCGCGAAGGTCCTGTCCTTCACGGCGGTCGACCCGGCGGCGGACGCCGTGGTGTTCACGGTCGCGGGCTCGCGGGGCACGCTCGACGACTCGGTGCACACGACGGCCAAGGTCACGCCTTTCGACCAGTATCCGCGCAAGGGCCGGGCGACGGGCGGCGTGCGCTGCCAGCGGCTTTTGAAGGGCGAGGACTGCCTGAGCTTCGCCTGGGCGGGTCCGACGCCGCCACGCGCGGCCCAGCGCAACGGCCTTCCGGCGGAGCTGCCGGAGGTCGACCCGCGCCGGGACGGCTCGGGGGTGTCGCTGGCGAAGTCGGTGGCGGCGGTGGCGGGGCCGGCGTAGTCAGTCGTCGGAGCCGGGCTCGTCCGAAGCGAGTTCGTCCGGACCGGGCTCGTCCGGACCGGACGCGGAGGCCGCGTGCGAGTCCGGCCCCGGGACCGGCTCCACCTCCGGCTCCTGTACGTAGCGCAGGACGCCCCACATGCCGAACTCATCGGTGTGCGGGGCGTCCTCGTCGTTCTCCCGGCACAGCGTCAGCTCCCCGTCCAGGGCCGCGACGTCTATGCCGGAGCCGATGAGGACGAGCTGGGTGAGCCGCTTCTCGCCGGGTTCCCACGGCTCGGGGTAGAAGCGCAGGAAGCGCCCCACGGAGTGCACGGCGTAGCGGTTGCGGGCGTCGGCGGCGCCGAAGTCGACGTACCCCTTGATGCGGTACAGCCCCTCGGGCCTGCTGTCGAGGAAGGCCATCAGACGGCGCGGATTGAGGGGCGCTTCGGAGGTGAAGGCGAGGCTCTCGTAGCCGGCGTGCAGGTGGTGGTGGGCGGGGTCGTCGCACCCGCAGGGAGCGTGGCCGTCGGCGTCGGGCCGGTCGGAGTCGAGCCCCTCCGCGTCGGGCCGGTCGGCCTGTTCAGCGTGGTCGTGCAGGTCGTCGAAGGACAACTGCCCGACGCGTTCCCCCACGGGCTTGCGGTCGAGCAGGAGCGCCACGTCGACGCGTCCGTACGAGGCGGAGACCACGGCCGCGCGGTCGGTGAGGCGGTGCACCTCGGCGAGGACGCGCTCCCGCTCTGCGTCACTCACCCGGTCGGCCTTGTTGACCACGACGAGGTCGGCGATGCCCAGGTGCCGGTCGACCTCCGGGTGCCGCTGCCTGGTGGCGTCGAACTCGGCGGCGTCGACGACCTCCACGAGGCCGCCGTACACGATGTTCGGGTTCTCGCTGGCCAGCACCATCCGCATCAGCTCCTGCGGCTCGGCGAGCCCGCTGGCCTCGATGACGATGACGTCGATACGGGCGGCCGGGCCGGTGAGCCGCTCCAGGTACTCGTCCAGTTCGCTGGCGTCCACGGCGCAGCACAGGCAGCCGTTGCCGAGCGAGACAGTGGAGTCGCCGAGCGCTCCGGCGACGGCCATCGCGTCGATCTCGATGGACCCGAAATCGTTGACGATCGCGCCGATCCGGCTGCCTCCGCTGCGGTGCAGCAGATGGTTCAGGAGTGTCGTCTTTCCGGAGCCCAAAAAGCCAGTGAGGACGACAACCGGAATCTGCTGTTCACGCACGTGCGGCCCCTCGCGTCAACTCTCATCAAGATGGATCAAGTCGCTCAAGACGTGTACACATCGCGGGCGACGAAGCTGTACGACGATTGAAGACCGCTCCAGGATATGTGCGCGTAGACGCGCCGGTTGGTGAACGATTGTTAGCGGCGCTCGCGGGGCACACACTGGGCACGGCGCAGGGAAATGTGGGCACCCTTTCCTTCCGTGCGCCTCCTCTCCGCCTCCCGGCCGATCAGAGCCGCTCGGCACCCTGGGAGACGGCAAGCGCCGCCCATCGCTCGCCGGTCCGCACCCTGTCGCCCCGCACCCGACGACCGGCGGACGGTCGCCTGATTCGGGGGTTGACATGACCACACAGAAACGCTGGACACGAAGGGTAGGCTTCGCCGCTGCCGCCGGGCTCGGGTTCGCACTCGGGACGCTCACCACGCGCAGCGCTCAACGGGGCAGTCAGGCCGCGCTCACACAACAGCATCGTCTCCACTTCGACCTGCTGTGCAGGGCCATGAACGACGCCGCCCTAGCCGCCGTACTGGACACGTACGACAGCAACGTGCCATTGGACAAGCAACGCCAGTACCTCTTTGCCAACGCCCTCTACACCAACGCATTGCACGCGCACCGCATAGGCGCCCTGGACATCGAAGAGCTCTACGGACACCTGCGAGTGATGTGCCAGAATCAAATCTTCCGGGACTACTGGGAGGCGACGCGGCACCATCGCGCGAGCTTGCACAGCGCCTCCGCAGAAGCTCAATTGGGCCGAATGATGGACCGGCTGACCCGTGACCTCGCGGACGCGGACACCGACGATTGGTGGGTCGTGGGCGAACCGCCCACTCAGTAGGTTCGGTTGGTGGCAGTCACAGCACTCGATCCCGGATCAAGCCGCTAATCTGTCCCCGCCGTGACCACCTATCCCCCAAGGACCGGGATCCCCTTGAAGATCGTGCGCCGAATCGGCGCGCCTCCGCGCGAGCGGGGCAGCGCAACCGGCCAGACATGCCCCGACATCTTCGAGCTCAGCGACGGCAACTTCGCCGTCATCGGGACAGACAGGACCGAGGCGCTCGAACGCGAACTGCCGAGCGACGCTGCACGTGCCGACTACGAGCGCATCGTCGTCATCGACCGGGCCACCCTCATCCGAGCCAAGGCCGACATCCCTGAGGCCTGAGGGGCCCGTACAGCCGTCGTTGCGCCACACCCCGGCCCGCAACACGGCCCTCTGGTCACAAAAAGTGAACACCCTTTCACAGCAGTGACACTTCACCCCTTTGCCTGGCGCAAGGACCGCAGAATGGCTGCTACTCCCGGGCATGAGGCTGCCCGCCCACTCTACATAAGGCGCCGAATAGGCCGTGCCCCGCACCGTCGGGGCAGCCTCACCGGCACAACCTGCCCGATATCTTCGAACTCAGCGACGGCAACTTCGCCGTCATCGGAACAGACAGAACCGACGGGTTCCGACACCTCTTGGCGGCGGAAAGCGAGGATACGCGCGTCGTTGTCATCTCGCGCGAGACACGCGTCTACGCCAGGGCGTCCATACCTGACACGTAACAGCGATTGCCGCCAGCTGATCAAGGGATCTGGGCGGCAACCGCCGTCGCAAGCCTCGGCCTCATCCCAAGGCCGGGGCCCGTTTCCCTCTCCACACCACGGGAAGGATTCCGCGGACCCAGGGAGGCGCTGATGGTACGGCAGCGAACATGGCGTTCGGCACGCTGGTTCCTCTGGTGGGCCACGGCGGCCACAGCAGGGGTTGCCCTCGTCGGTGTCGCCTCCGTCGCAGTCAGCGGCTGGCTCATACAAGGCGTGGAAGCCGTCAACGGCGACAGGCGCACGGCTGCGGAGCGCAGTTCCCTCGGCGACTACTTCGGAGGAGTGAGCGCGGTCTTCTCCGGCCTCGCCCTACTTCTCCTCGTCATCACGCTCTTGTTCCAACAGCGAGAGCTACGCATGCAGCGCCGCGAACTCTCCCTGCAACGGGCAGAGCTGACCGCATCCCGTGACGAACTGCGCCGAAGCGCCGAGGCCGACATGCGCGCTCTGCACGTCCAACTGACACAGATGGCCATGGACGATCCGGACCTGGCTGCAGTATGGAACGACCACCCGGACATGGCCCACCCCCCGTTACGCCAACACCTCTTCGCCAACCTCACCTTCAATCACTACGTGCTCGCACTCAGCTGGGGCAGCTACACCGAAGCCGACCTGCTCATCCATGCGAGGAGCCTGCTCGACAGTCCTACCTTCCGTGACTACTGGCATGCCGCTCGAGCACGCAAGGCTGAACTGCCCGCCGACAGCTTCGAGGGACGATTGTTTCAACTATTCGAACAGGCCTACGCCGACTCAGGGAGGGGCGTGCCTCCGTCGTCAGCGTAGGCCTGCCCCGCTCGCTTCAGACGGACCCCTCCGGCGCGGGCACCGGAACCGGCGGGACCGGCCCCGCATACCGCGCCGCAGGCCGAATGATCTTCGAGTCCTCCGCCTGCTCCAGGATGTTGGCGCTCCACCCGACCACTCGCGCCGAGGCGAACGTCGGCGTGAACATCTCGCGTGGCAGCCCGCACAGTTCCATGACCACGCCCGCGTAGAACTCCACGTTCGTGTGGAGTTCGCGGCCCGGCTTGAGCTCCGCGAGGATCGCCTCGACCTGCCGCTCCACCTCGACCGCGAACGCGACCAGCTCCCCGCCGAACCCTTGCGCGATCCCGCGGAGCATCCGGGAACGCGGGTCCTCGGTGCGGTACACCGGGTGCCCGAAGCCCATGATGCGTTCACCCGCGAGGACCCGTTCGCGGATCCATGGGTCGATGCGGTCGGGGGTGCCGATGGCGTCGAGCGTGTCCAGGGCCCGGCTCGGGGCGCCACCGTGAAGGGGCCCCGACAGCGCGCCGACGGCACCCACGAGACAGGCGGCCACATCCGCACCGGTCGAGGCGATGACCCGGCCCGTGAACGTGGACGCGTTGAATCCATGGTCAATGGTGGAGATCAAGTATTGCTCGACCGCACGGGCCCGGTCGGCGTCCGGCCGTGAACCCGTGAGCATGTAGAGGTAGTTGGATGCGTACGGAAGGTCGTCACGCGGCTCGACCGGGTCGAGGCCTTGGCCCAGCCGGTACAGCGCGGTGAGCAGCGTCGGTACGACGGCGGACGCGGCGAGCGCGTCGGCGCGCCGCCCGTCACCGTCGATGTCGTACACCGGGCGGAAGCCCTTGGCGGCCCCGAAGAGCGAAAGGGCCGAGCGCAGCCCGGCGAGCGGCCCCGACAGGGCGCTGGCCCGGGCGATGCCGGGCAGGGCCGCCCGCACCTCCTCGGGGAGGTGCCGCAGCGCGGCGGTCTGTTGGGCGAAGGCGGCTCGCTGCGCGGCGTCCGGCAGCGAGCCGTGGAACATCAGGTGCCAGACGTCCTCGAAGCTGCGGGTCTGCGCGAGCTCCACGGCGGAGTACTGGCGGTAGTGGTAGAAGCCCTCGCGCCCCCGGACGTCACCGAGTTGAGTCTCGGTGACGACGACGCCCGCGAGTCCACGTGGGACCTGGACGGGAGCGGTGGGGGTGGCGGCGGAGCCATTGATCGGCATGTTGTTCCTCGACTTCCTCCCTGGACTTGATTCGACTGTCCATGCTTGACTGAAACTCTGTCAATATTGATTGAATCAATATGCTGATGCGGATATCGGGACATGGATACCGTGACGCCCATGACGGATCAAGAAGCGGGGCACAGCGCCTCCGCGCGCGCAGACCGCCGCCTCAGCACCAAGGAAGCCGCGGAACTCCTCGGCGTGAAGCCGGAGACCGTGTACGCGTACGTGAGCCGCGGCCAGCTCAGCAGCCGCCGCGGCCCCGGCGCGCGGGGCAGCACCTTCGACCCCAAGGAGGTCCAGGCGCTGGCCCTCAAGAACAGGCGCGAGCCCGCCGCGGCCTCCGGGGCCAACGAACTCTCCGTACGCACCCGCATCACCCTGATCGAGAAGGACCGCTACTACTTCCGCGGCGTGGACGCGGCCGCGCTGGCCCTGCGCCATTCCTACGAGGAGGTCGCCGAGTGGTTGTGGACCGGCGTGCTGCGGCCGGGCATCCACTTCACGGCACCCCCGGAGCCGTCCGGCTCGGCACGTCTGGCCGTGCGCGCGCTCCCGGAGCACTGCGGCCCCACGGACCGTCTGCGCGTGGCGGCCATCGCCGCGGGAGCATCCGACCCGCTCCGCTTCGACCTCTCCGAGGAAGCCGTCATCGGCACGGCCCGCACCCTGATCCCGACACTCGTGGCCGCGCTCCCGCCCCTGCTGCCCACCCACCGGGACGGCGGCCCGCTCGCCGGACGCCTGTGGGGACGCCTCAGCGTCCGCAAGCCCGACGACGCGTCCCTGCACGCCCTGGACACCGCGCTCGCCCTGCTCGTCGACCACGACCTGGCGGCGTCCACACTCGCAGTCCGCGTCGCGGCATCGGCACGCGCCCACCCGTACGCGGCCGTGTCGGCGGGGCTCGGCGTCCTGGAGGGCCCCCTGCACGGCGCGGCCAGCGGCCTCGCCCACCGCATGATCCTGGAGGTCCTCGACCGCGGCACGGCGGCGCCCGTCGTCGCGAACGAGCTGCGCGCGGGCCGCCGCGTCCCCGGCCTGGGCCACCGCGTCTATCAGGGCGAGGACCCCCGCGCGCAGGCGCTGTTCGGCCTCCTGGAGACGATGCCGAAGGCCGGCCCGGCGTTGGCGGCGGCCCGTGACGTGATGGCCACCACGGCCCGCCACACCGACCTGCACGCCAATGTCGATCTCCCGCTCGCCGTCCTCACGGCGTCGTCCGGCATGGCCGCGGAGGCGGGCGAGGCCGTCTTCGCCGTGGCGCGCACCGCCGGGTGGATCGCGCACGCCCTGGAGGAGTACGGGGAGCAGCCCATGCGGATGCGTCCCGTGGGGCAGTACGTCGGGGTGCGGCCGCCCCAGCCGCTGCCGGAGGCGCAGAGCCTGCCCGGCGCGACCGAGCTACCCGGCGCGACCTCCGCGCCCGGCTCACCCAGCAGGTGAAACCGGCTGGTCCGGGCGCGGGTTAGGCTCACCTCCGTGAGTACGTGCGCGACCGCCTCGCGGGATCTGGACGAACCTCTGGCGGGCACCGCGGCCACCGCCAGGACCTGGCTGCTCCTGGAACAGCCCGGCCCCTGGGGCGCCAAGGCACTGACGTCGAGCCATCTCGATCCGGACGTGGGCCGCGCCCTGGAGCGGGCGGCCGAGTCGACCGGCGTACGGGTCGCCCTCATCCGGCGCCCGGGGCGTCACGCCGACTGCCACACACCCGCGCGGCACCGCGTCTACGTAGCTCACACCGTCCCGGGCAACGCCTGGCTGCGCTCCCATGTGGTGGATGAACCACGGCAGTTGCTGGACCTTGACTTCGCGGCGCTCGGCGCGGGTGACCACGGGGGTTTCGGCACGCCGCACACGGGCGAGCCGCTGGCGCTCGTGTGCACGAACGGCAAGCGCGACCGCTGCTGTGCCTTGCTCGGCAGGCCGCTGGCCGACGAACTGACCGCCTCCGGAGAGGAAGGCGTCTGGGAGATCACTCATCTGGGTGGTCATCGCTTCTCCCCCACGCTCCTCGTCCTGCCGCACGGCTACGCGTACGGCCGCACGGAGGCGCACGCCGTCAAGGAGGTCCTGCAGGCGGTGCGTGAGGACCGCGTCGTCACCGAAGGGTGCCGGGGCTGCTCCGCCTGGGAACGCCCCGGTCAGGCCGCGGAGCTGGCGGTGCGCACGGCCGCGCGGGAGGACACGCTGGGAGCGCTCAGCGTCGTGGGCACGACGGGTGGCGCTCCACGCTGGGAGGTGACGGTCACCCACACCGACGGTCGGCGTTGGCGGGTCACCGTCGCGCAGGGTGCCTCGTTGCCGCCGCGTCCGGAGAGCTGCGGGGCGGCGCTGGGGTCGCCCGCGCGGATGGACGTGATGGCGGTGCGGGAGATCGTCTAGGGCCGCACGGCCGACGGGCTCCCGGGAGATCCACGCCACACTCCCTTCGGAGCGGGCCACCCCTCGCCGTACCGTTCGTACACATGAGCCCGACTCCACCTGCCCGACGCCTACGCCTCGGCCTGCCGCGGCGCGTCTTCTCGCAGGTGCTGCTGATGCAGCTGGCGATCGCCGCCGGGGTTGCCGTGCTCGCCACCGGGCTCTTCCTCGCGCCGCTCAGCGACCAGTTGGACGACCAGGCGATGCGCCGGGCCCTCGCCATCGCGCAGACGACGGCCGCGCAGCCCCGGATCGCCCAGGATCTGGCCTCCTCGCGCCCCGCGGCCGACGGACCGGTGCAGGCCGCTGCGGAGCGGATCCGCAAGGCCAGCGGCGCCGAGTATGTCGTGATCATGAACAAGGAGGGTGTGCGCTGGTCGCACACGGACCGCGACGAGGTGGGCAGGGTCGTCTCGACGGACCCCAGCGACGCGCTCGCCGGCCGCGACGTCATGGAGATCGACAACGGCACGCTCGGCCGCTCCGCGCGCGGGAAGGTGCCCTTGCGGGACACGAGCGGCACGATCGTGGGTGCTGTCTCCGTAGGCATCGAGTACGACAGCGTGCGCGCCCGGCTGATCCATACGATCCCGAGCCTGTTCGCGTACGCGGGCGGGGCGCTGGCCGTCGGGGCGCTCGCCGCCTATCTGATCTCGCGCAGGGTGCACCGTCAGACGCGTGACCTCGCGTTCTCCGACATCTCGGCGTTGCTCGCGGAGCGCGAGGCGATGCTGCACGGCATCCGTGAGGGTGTCGTCGCCCTGGACCGCGGCGGCAGGATCCGGCTGCTCAACGACGAGGCGCAGCGGCTCCTGGGGATCGGTACGGAGGCCATCGGGGAGTCCCTGGAGGCGGCGCTCGGCGAGGGCCGCACCACGGATGTCCTGTCGGGTCACGTCACCGGCACCGACCTGCTGACGGTACGCGGCCAACGTGTCCTGGTCGCCAACCGCATGCCCACGGACGACGGCGGCGCCGTCGCGACCCTGCGCGACCGCACCGAACTGGAACAGCTCGGCCGGGAACTCGACTCCACGCGCGGCCTCATCGATGCCCTCCGCGCCCAAGACCACGAGCACGCCAACCGCATGCACACACTGCTCGGCCTGCTCGAACTGGAGATGTACGAGGAGGCCGCGGAGTTCGTGGGCGAGGTGGCGGGCGCGCACCGGGTGACCGCCGAGCAGATCACCGAGAAGATCCACGACCCGCTCCTGTCGGCCCTGCTGGTCGGCAAGGCGACCGTCGCCGCGGAGCGCGGCGTGACACTCGCCGTCTCGGCGGACACCGCTCTGCCCGACCGGCTCGTCGACCCCGGTGGTCTCGTCACGATTGTCGGCAACCTCGTCGACAACGCGCTGGACGCGGCGGGAACCCTGCGGCCCGGGGCGGCAGGCATCGGGCACGCGCGCGTGGAGGTGGCTCTTCGCACCGAGGGGCCGGAGGGGCGCACGGTGGTGCTTCGGGTACGCGACTCGGGTCCCGGTGTGCCGGCGGAGCAGCGTGAGTCGGTGTTCACGGAGGGCTGGAGCACCAAGGAGCCGCCGGCGCACGGGAAGCGCGGTATCGGGCTCGCTCTGGTGCACAGGCTCGCCGAGCGGCAGGGCGGGAGTGTGGCGGTCGGTGCGGCGCCCGGCGGTGGCGCCGAGTTCACGGTCGTACTGCCCGAGGGGCTCGCGGAACTACGACCGGTGGCCACGGAGGATGCACGATGATCGAGGTTCTGGTCGTGGACGACGACGTGCGCGTGGCGAACGTCAACGCGGCCTACGTGGAGAAGGTTCCGGGTTTCCGGGTGGCCGGGCGCGCGCACAGCGCCACCGAGGCGCTGCGCCTCGTCGAGGAGCTTCCGGTCGACCTGGTGCTACTTGATCACTATCTGCCGGACGAGACGGGCCTGGCCGTGGTCCGCTCGCTGCGTGAGCGCGGGCACCAAACCGACGTGATCATGGTGACGGCGGCCCGTGACATCGCCACGGTGCAGGCCGCAATGCGTCACGGCGCGCTGCAGTACCTGGTCAAGCCCTTCTCGTACGCGGGACTTCGCGCCAAGCTCGACGCGTACGCGACGCTGCGCCGCACTCTCGACGGCGGCGGCGAGGCGGAGCAGGCCGAGGTCGACCGCATTTTCGGTGCCCTCTCGGCCACACCGGCGCCGGAGCTGCCCAAGGGGCACTCCCCCACGACCGCGGAGCTGGTCCGCAGGGCGCTGATGGCGGCTGAGGGGCCGATCTCCGCCCAGGAGCTGGCGGAGTGCACCGGGTTGAGCCGCCAGACCGCACAGCGCTATCTGAAGCTTCTGGAGCGCACTGGCCGTGTGCGGCTGAGCCTGAAGTACGGCGACACGGGGCGCCCTGAACACCGCTACGCGTGGTCGTCCTCCTGACCTGCTACGCGGCGCCCGCTCCGGTCAGCGAGCGCACCTCTGTCTCCGCGTGCTTGGCCTTGTCCGCGGGGTCCGACGAGGTGACCGTGCCGAACCATCCCGCGAGGAAACCGAGCGGAATCGACACGAGGCCGGGGTTCTCCAGCGGGAAGTACTGGAAGTCCACACCGGGGAAGAGGGAGTTCGGGCCTCCTGAGACCACGGGCGACAACACCACGAGCACCAGCGAGGGCAGCAGCCCGCCGTAGACGGACCAGACGGCGCCCCGTGTGGTGAACTGCCGCCAGAACAGCGAGTAGAGCAGCACCGGCAGGTTCGCGGACGCCGCGACCGCGAAGGCCAGGCCGACGAGGAACGCGACGTTGAGGTCGCGGGCGACCAGGCCGAGCGCGATCGCGACCGCGCCGATCCCCACCGCCGCGACCCGCGCCACCGCGACCTCACTGCGCGGCTTGGCGTTCTTGCGCCGCAGCGAGGCATAGAGGTCGTGGGCCACGGACGCCGAGGAAGCGAGCGTGATCCCGGCGACCACGGCAAGGATCGTGGCGAACGCGACGGCAGCCACGACCGCGAAAAGAACCGTTCCGCCCGTGGAGTCCGCACCGCCGCCCAGATCGAGCGCGAGCAGCGGAACCGCGGTGTTCCCTGCCGCGTTCGAACCGCGCACCGCGTCGGTCCCGACGATCGCCGCCGCGCCGAAGCCGAGCACGATCGTCATCAGGTAGAAGCTGCCGATGAGGCCGATGGACCAGACGACCGAGCGTCGGGCGGCGCGTGCGGTCGGCACCGTGTAGAAGCGCGACAGGATGTGCGGCAGTCCGGCGGTGCCGAGCACCAGCGCGAGACCGAGGCTGATGAAGTCGAACCGCGAGGTCCAGTCCCCGCCGTACTTCAGCCCGGGCGCCAGGAACTGCCCGCCGTACCCACTGCGGTCGGCGGCCGTCCGCAGCAGTTGGTCGAAGTCGCCGTGGAAGCGCATCAGTACGAGCACGGTCAGCGCGATCGCCCCGGCCATCAGCAGGACCGCCTTGACGATCTGGATCCACGTGGTGGCCCGCATCCCTCCCATCGACACATAGATGACCATGAGCGCGCCGACGCCGATCACCGTCCAGGTCTGCGCCGCCTCGCTCGTCCCGCCCAGCAGCAACGCGACCAGCGAGCCCGCCCCCACCATCTGCGCCACCAGATAGAGAACGGACACGGTCACCGAGGAAGTTCCCGCGGCGATCCGCACCGGCCGCTCCCGCATCCGCGCCGCCACCACGTCGGCGAGCGTGAACCGCCCGCAGTTGCGCACCAGTTCGGCCACCAGGAACAGCACGACGAGCCAGGCCACCAGGAAGCCCACCGAGTAGAGCAGCCCGTCGTAGCCGTAGAGCGCGATCAGCCCGGAGATACCGAGGAACGAGGCCGCCGACATGTAGTCGCCCGCGATGGCAAAACCATTCTCCATGGGCGAGAACAACCGACCGCCCGCGTAGAACTCCTCCGCGGAGCCGTGCCGGTTGCGGCTCACATACGTCGTGATCCCCAGCGTGACCGCGACGAACGCCCCGAACAGGACCAGCGCCAGTGTCTGGTGATCCCCCGTCACCGCTCGGCCCCCTGGCGCAGCTCCTGCTCCCGCTTCTGCTCGAACACGACCCACCGCAGATCGAGCGCCGCCTTGTCCCGCCGCAATCGGGCATGCCGTGTGTACGCCCATGTCAGCAGGAACGTTGTGGCGAACTGCGCGAGGCCCGCGACCATCGCGACGTTCACCGCTCCGCTGACGGGGCGCGCCATCAGCCCCGGCGCCGCCGTCGCGGTCACGACGTACGCCACGTACCAGGTGAAGAAGGCTGCCACGGCGGGGATCACGAACCGTCGATACCGGCGGCGCACCTCCTGGAAGGCCGCGCTCGCCTGCACCTCCAGATAGATGTCGGCGGCACTCCGCTCCGGCGCGGCGGCCGGCGCCGGTACGGCGGGCGCCGTGGGTGCGCCGGTGCCGTCCAGCTCGCCCCATCCGGAGGCCAGCTCGTCGTACCACGGATCCTTCAGATCACCGGGTCGGACCCGCCCGGCGTCGCGGCCGTCGTGCTTCTCCACCGAACTCTCCTTGTCCGCGGCCTGATCCGGCCGCGTGCCCAAGGATGGGCAGATCGGGAAGATCCGTGACTCCGCTCTCCCCGCTCTTCACCCCATCAGGTGACGTAAGCTCCTCACCCCCGTGTTCTGCCAGGCGGCTGCGCGAGACCGTGCCGGTAGGCGTAACGCACCGCCTGCGCACGGTCCTTGAGGCCCGCCTTGGCGAAGAGGTTGTTGATGTGGGTCTTCACCGTGGCGGTGGAGACGTGCAGTGCCCGCGCGATCTCCTGGTTCGTCATCCCTTCCGCGATCAGAGCGATCACCTCCGTCTCCCGCAAGGTCAGTCCGTCGGGGGGCTCCGCCGGGCGCGTGGTCTCCGAGGGCTCCGAAAGCCGCTCGAGGAGGCGCCGCTGGATCTTCGGCGAGAGCCCCGCTTCCCCCGAGAGCACGTCCTCGACGGCCCGCACGATCTCCTCACCGCCCGCGTCCTTGGTGAGATAGCCCCGCGCCCCGGCCTTGAGCGCAGGGAACAGCGACTCGTCGTCGGCGTACGTCGTGAGCACCACGACCTGCGTGCCCGGATACTGCGACCGGATCCGCCGCGTGGCCTCCGCCCCGTCACAGCGCGGCATCCGCAGGTCCATCAGGACCACGTCCGGCGAGAGTTCCGCGACGAGCCGCACCGCCTCCTCGCCGTCGCCCCCGGCCCCGACGACCTCAATGCCCGGCAGCAGCCCCAGCAGCATCACGATCCCCTCGCGCACCACGGTCTGATCGTCGACCACGACCACCCGCGCGGGCGGCCTGCCCCCACCACCAGCGCCAGCGCCCCGCGGACCCACGCCCTCACCACCACTGCCCGTACCCCGCCGACCGGCGACGCCAGCACCAGCCTCGTGGGAGCCGTCGCCCATCGTCATCCCGGCACCTTCAACCGCACCGCGAAGCCTTCCTGTTCAGGACCTGCCTCCAGCGAGCCGCCCAACAGCTCTGCGCGCTCCCGCATGCCCAGCAGACCGTACCCGGCTCCCGAAGCCGCGAGTTCGCCCGGCGAACCGCCCGAGTCCCGCACGTCCAGCGTCACCTCCCCCTCCCCGTACTCAAGGAGGACCGTCACCTTGGCCCCCCGCGCGTGCTTGCGCACGTTCGTCAACGCCTCCTGAGCCACGCGGCGCACCGCCTGGGAAGCCTCCGCCGTCAGGGCCCGCCGCTCCCCTGTGACCGCCACCGATGCCCCGTCCGAGGCCACCAGTTCCCGCAAGAAGTCCTCCACCGGCGTCATCTCACCACGCAGCGCGGACAGTGCCTGCCGCGTCTCAGCCAGTCCTTCCGAAGCCATGGACCGGGCGGCCACCACGCGCCCGAGGATCTGCTGCCGGTCTCCATCACCCTCGATCAACAGCCGGGCCGCCTCCAGGTGGACGAGCTGGGCGGACAGGCTGTGCGCGAGCACATCGTGGATCTCCCGGGCGATCCGCCCCCGCTCGGCCAACGCTGCCGACTCGGCCTCGGCAACGCGTGCCGCACGCTCCTGGGCCAGCAACCGCTGAGCGTTGCCCCGGGCTTCCGCGTCCAGCCGCAGCACGTACCCGGCGAGGGCGAGCCCCGCGGTGACGGCCGCCGTCGTCGGCCAGGGGTCCTCATTCACCAGCGCGAACGCCCCGAGTGCCGTCCCTGTGGCGATCACAGCCGCCCCCAGGGGCAACCGCTCCATCGACATGATGGCGGCAGCGCACCACAGCACGGCCGCCGGAAGGTCGAAGCCGGTCGCGTGGGCCGCGAAGCCCACCGCCAGGACAAGAGCGAGCGACCCCAGGGACAGCCACAACCGCTGCTCCAGCGTGGCACGGAAGTACGCCACGAGGGATGCCCCGCAGGCGACGATGGCGACCAGCCCCAGCGCCACCCCCCAGCCCGGGATCCCGCCTCGGAAGAGGGTGCTCCAAAGCAGCAGGCCGATGAACACCGCGCGCACGAGCCAGCTGAGCAGCCGCCGGGGGCGCGTCATCCTCTCGCTGGACAGGGCCTCTCGCGACGGCCAGCGCGTCCAGGTGTCACGTGTGACGGACGCCCCGCCTCCTCGGGGAGCCCCGGGGCCGACGGGATCTGTCCCCATCAGTGTGGGCATTTTGTCACCGTACGCCGCCGGCCAGGGCCCGCGCCGGGCGCAGGACCTGGGCCCGCAGTTCCAGGATGCCCGCGCGCACCAGCAGCGACGCGGCCAGGCCGACCAGGAGCGCGCCGGAGCCCTGGTGGATACCGATGAGGAGGCCTGCCCCCATGAGCCCGAGCCGGGCGGCTATGCCGGCGACCCAGACGACCGCTGTGGACTTGGTGCCACGGTTCCACACGGATCCGTCCTGCTCGGTCCAGACGCGGCTGGTCCAGGCCCAGGCGGCGCCCATCAGCAGCCCCACGACGATCTCGCCGCCGAGCAGCACGAGGGAGGCCGTCTCATGCTGGGGGTCGACGACATCGGAGCCCTTGAGGCCGATGTAGCCGAGCACCACGGGCAGCAGCCACCAGCGCTTGGAGCCGGTCATGCGCTGCGGCTGCGTCTGGCGTATGACGACGAGAGCGACTGCGGCAAGGATCAGCAGCGCGTTGGCGAACCCGGGCATCACGGCCTCCGATGGCATGCGCGGACGAAGAAGACGGAGGAAGAAGTACGCCTTCGACGCTACGGAATCAGCCTGGTCAGAGGATCGGAGCGAGGGTGGATCATGGGTGGATCCGGCAACTCCACCCGTGGGTGGAGAGGCCCGTCACGAAGCCCTCCGGTCGCGCGGACGCGAGCGCCCCGCGAGCTCCGGAAGCCCCTGCGAGGACACATCCGGCACACACGGGGCACTCACACGTTCAAGTACGCGCCCGCACGGATCTCACGCGTCGATGCGCGACCGGTCCAGCGTCGCCGCCGAGCTCGTGATGAACTCCTTGCGCGGCGCGACCTCATTGCCCATGAGCAGGTCGAAGACCTGCTCCGCCGACTCGAGATCGGAGATGTTGATCCGGCGCAGGGTGCGATAGCGCGGGTCCATCGTCGTCTCGGCCAGCTGGTCGGCGTCCATCTCGCCCAGGCCCTTGTAGCGCTGGATGGAGTCCTTGTACCGCACGCCCTTGCGCTCGAACTCGAGCAGGGTGTCGCGCAGCTCACGGTCCGAGTACGTGTAGACGTACTTGTCCTGGCCCTTCTTGGGCTGGATCAGCTCGATCCGGTGCAGGGGCGGCACGGCGGCGAACACACGGCCCGCCTCGACCATGGGCCGCATGTACCGCTGGAACAAGGTCAGCAGCAGGATGCGGATGTGCGCGCCGTCGACATCGGCGTCGACCAGCAGGATGATCTTGCCGTAGCGCGCCGCGTCGATGTCGAAGGTCCGGCCGGACCCGGCTCCTATGACCTGGATGATCGCGCCGCACTCGGCGTTCTTGAGCATGTCCGAGACCGAGGCCTTCTGGACGTTGAGGATCTTGCCGCGGATGGGCAGCAGGGCCTGGAACTCAGAGTTGCGAGCGAGCTTGGCGGTGCCGAGGGCGGAGTCTCCCTCGACGATGAACAGCTCGCTGCGGTCGACGTCGTCGCTGCGGCAGTCGGCGAGCTTCGCGGGCAGCGAGGAGGACTCCAGGGCGGTCTTCCGGCGCTGGGCGTCCTTGTGCTGGCGGGCCGCGATGCGCGTGCGGGCAGCGGCGACGGCCTTCTCCATGACGGAGCGCGCCTGCGCCTTGGCGTCACGCTTGGTGGACGTCAGGAACGCCTTGAGCTCCTTGGCGATGACGTTGGCGACGATGCGGTTGGCCGCCGACGTGCCAAGGACTTCCTTCGTCTGACCCTCGAACTGGGGCTCCGCGAGGCGCACGGTGACGACGGCGGTGAGGCCTTCCAGAGCGTCGTCCTTGACGATGTCGTCCTCGGCGACGCGCAGCAGCTTCTGCGCGCGCAGTGCCTCGTTCATCGTCTTCGTGAGCGACCGCTCGAAGCCGGTCACGTGCGTGCCGCCCTTGGGGGTGGCGATGATGTTGACGAAGGACCTGACCGTCGTGTCGTACCCGGTGCCCCAGCGCAGCGCGACGTCCACGCCGAGCTCCCGCGTGACCTCGGTCGGCGTCATCTGGCCGTGGTCGTCGAGGACGGGCACGGTCTCCTTGAAGGTTCCCTGGCCGGAGAAGCGCAGGACGTCGCAGACGGCCTTGTCCTGCGCCAGGTATTCGCAGAACTCGCTGATTCCGCCGTCGAAGCGGAAGGATTCCTCGCCCTTCGTGCCACCCTCACCGAGGCCGAACTCGTCCCGCACGACGATGGTCAGTCCGGGCACCAGGAAGGCCGTCTGGCGGGCGCGCTGGTGCAGGTTCTCCAGGCTGAGCCTGGCGTCCTTGAGGAAGATCTGGCGGTCGGCCCAGTAGCGCACGCGCGTGCCGGTGCGGGTCTTGGGGATCTTCTTGACCTTGCTCAGCCGTGCCGCCGGGTCGAACGCCGCGTCCGCGCCGGGCTTGGCGAAGGCTCCGGGGACACCGCGCCGGAAGCTGATGGCGTGCGTGTGCCCGGCGCGGTCCACCTCGACGTCGAGACGTGCCGACAGGGCGTTCACCACGGAGGCGCCCACGCCGTGCAGACCGCCGGAAGCCGCGTACGAACCGCCGCCGAACTTGCCGCCCGCGTGCAGCTTGGTCATGACGACCTCGACCCCGGAGAGCCCGGTCTTGGGCTCGACGTCGACCGGGATGCCTCGGCCGTTGTCCCGGACCTCTACGGAGGCGTCGTCGTGGAGGATGACCTCGATGTGGTCGCAGTACCCACCCAGGGCCTCGTCGACGGAGTTGTCGATGATCTCCCAGAGGCAGTGCATCAGACCGCGGCTGTCCGTCGACCCGATGTACATGCCCGGGCGCTTGCGGACGGCTTCGAGCCCCTCCAGGACGAGAAGGTGCCGCGCGGTGTAGTTGGAACCGTCCCGGTCTGCTCCGGTCAGCAACGCTGTGGACGGCACGGACGTCTCGGCGGTCACGCGGTTCGCTCCTCGCTGAATTTCAAGGGAGGCCCTTTGGGGTAAGGGCCCGGCTTCTACTGCCCGTCAGAGGGTACCGAGGCCTGGTAGAGCCGTTGTCACGCCACCCTCGACTCGGCCCAGACTAGTCCAGAAGCGTACGCATGTTCGATAGCCCGATGGAGTGAAGCACACATCACGTTCCCTTCCAGGCATGAACCATTTAGGCTCCGGGCACGTCCTCATGAACAACCGGCAAGCCAGCCGGCGAGGATCTGACCTGACAGACAGCGCGAAACCGTACGACAGCAATACGGCACATTCGCCGCCAACCGGCAGCAGACAGCCACCCCGAATGAAAAATTCGAGGAAAAGCCACGAGCGGGAACGTTTTCGGCCTGGTTGGATGTTGACCCTGGTACGACAGCTCGTCGAGCTAGAGAAGAGGCGACGTGACTACTGTTCTGACCCCCGCGAGCCCCCTGACGGCCGCTGACCGCTGCGACCGCTGCGGCGCCCAGGCGTACCTGCGCGTCGTCCTGTTGAGCGGCGGTGAACTGCTCTTCTGCGCCCACCACGGTCGCAAGTTCGAGCCGGAACTCAAGAAGATCGCCGCCGAGATACAGGATGAGACGGAGCGCCTGACCGCTGTGCCGGCCAGCTCATCCGAAGAGGAACGCTGAAGCCTCACACGACGACGAGCGAGCGCCGGACCAGCAGACCGGCGACCGGGCGGCTGCCCCTGTGACCCAGGAGCAGCCGCCCGCTCACGTCCTCAGGGCGCCCCACAGCCCGCGATTCCGGGCCGACCGAGGTCCTGGCCGCACCGGCGCCCAACGAGCCCGTGCGGGCCGCCCAGCGCCCCGCACGGCCCGTTAGCTCACCGACCCTGGTTCATCACCCGCACGACGTCCGAGATCCGCGTGTATACCCCCGGACTGCCCGCGCGGCCGCAGCCGTCCCCCCACGACACCAGCCCGATGAGCCGCCCACGCGCGACCAGCGGCCCACCGCTGTCGCCCTGGCAGGCGTCCCGGCCGCCCTGCGGTTCGCCCGCACACAGCATGGACGCGGGTGTGTACGTGCCGTCAGCACTGCCGGGGTACGCCTCCTCGCACACCTTGTCCGCGAGGACCGTCACATCGGCGGCACGCAGCGACCGGGCGTAGTCGCCTCGCCCCGTGGTGTCACCCCAGCCGTACACCTTGGCACTCGTGCCGGGGTCGTAGGCGGTGTCTCCGGCGCCCGCCTTCGCGATCACGTGGCTCTGCGGCAGCGGCTGCGACAGGGTCAGCACCGCGAAGTCACCGGCGTTGGTGTAGCTGTCGTAGCCCCGGTTGATCCGCACGCGGCTTACGGAGATCTCCCTTCCCACATTCGTGGCCAGGTCCTCACGGTCGGCGATGACCTTCAGGTCCGCTACCTCGCCGACGGGCACACCGAGGACTTCCTCACGCATGCAGTGCGCCGCGGTGAGGACTGTCGAGCGCGCGATCACGACACCGCCGCAGAACTGGCCCGACCGCGTACCCCCGAACCGGTCACGGCTCGCGAGGGCCACCGTCCAGGGGCTGTCGGCCACCCGCACCGGCTGGCCTCCGATGATGACGGTGTCGGCCGCCGCGGGGGCCGTGGCGGCCAGGGGCAGCGCGGCTGCCGCGGCCCCCAGAACCAACGTTGACGCCAGCGATCGGGCGATGGGACGACGCATGCGATCTCCTCACTCCGGGTTGCAATCGCACACCCAGAGTCAGCTACTGTCCCATGCCCCGCACGTGCGCCACGCGGGCAGGCGAAAGGCCCGGAGTCCCCTGTGGGACTCCGGGCCTTTCTGTGGCACTGTGCCGTGACTCAGTCCAGGTAGTCGCGCAGGACCTGCGAGCGCGACGGGTGGCGCAGCTTCGACATCGTCTTCGATTCGATCTGGCGGATGCGCTCGCGCGTCACTCCGTATACCTTGCCGATCTCGTCGAGGGTCTTCGGCTGACCGTCGGTGAGACCGAACCGCATGGAGACGACACCTGCCTCGCGCTCGGACAGAGTGTCGAGCACGGAGTGGAGCTGCTCCTGGAGGAGCGTGAAGCTGACCGCGTCGGCCGGGACGACGGCTTCGGAGTCCTCGATGAGGTCACCGAACTCGCTGTCGCCGTCCTCGCCCAGCGGCGTGTGCAGGGAGATGGGCTCCCGGCCGTACTTCTGGACCTCGATGACCTTCTCCGGGGTCATGTCGAGTTCCTTGGCCAGCTCCTCCGGGGTGGGCTCGCGGCCCAGGTCCTGGAGCATCTGGCGCTGCACGCGCGCGAGCTTGTTGATGACCTCGACCATGTGCACCGGGATACGGATGGTGCGGGCCTGGTCGGCCATGGCGCGGGTGATGGCCTGACGGATCCACCAGGTGGCGTACGTGGAGAACTTGTAGCCCTTGGTGTAGTCGAACTTCTCGACCGCGCGGATCAGACCGAGGTTGCCCTCCTGGATGAGGTCCAGGAAGAGCATGCCGCGGCCGGTGTAGCGCTTGGCCAGGGAGACCACGAGGCGGAGGTTGGCCTCCAGGAGGTGGTTCTTGGCGCGGCGGCCGTCCTCGGCGATGATCTCCAGCTCGCGCTTGAGCTTCGGCGCGAGCTTGTCGGCGTTGGCCAGCTTGTCCTCGGCGAACAGACCGGCCTCGATGCGCTTGGCGAGTTCGACCTCCTGCTCGGCGTTGAGCAGGGGGACCTTGCCGATCTGCTTCAGGTAGTCCTTGACCGGGTCGGCGGTGGCGCCCGCGGCGGCGACCTGCTGTGCGGGCGCGTCGTCCTCGTCCTCGTCGGAGAGCACGAAGCCCTGCGCGCCCTCCTCCGCGGGCTCGCCCTCGCCCGGCTTGCCGGCGGCGGGCGTCTCCTCGGTGGCCTCCTCGTCCAGAAGCTCACCGGCTTCCTTCTTGGAGGTGGTCTTCTTGGCCGCCGTCTTCTTGGCGGTCGTCTTCTTCGCGACGGCCTTCTTGGCGGTCGTCTTCTTGGCAGCGGCCTTCTTGGCCGTACCGTCCTCGGCGGCTTCGGCGGTGACCGGCCTCTCGGGCGCGGCCGCGGAGGTGGCCGGCTTCGCCGTGGCGGTCTTGGCCGCGACCGTCTTGGTCGCGGTGCGCTTGGCCGGGCTCTTCGCTGCGACGCTCTTGCGGGGGCGCTTCGGCTCCGCGGCACTGACCATCAGCGTCACACCCTCTTCCTCGAGGATCTGGTTGAGGCTGCGCAGAACGTTCTTCCACTGAGTGGCCGGGATCTGGTCAGCTTCGAAGGCACGACGAACGTCGTCGCCGGCGATCTGCCCATCAGCCTTTCCCCGCTCGATGAGCGCCATGACAGAGACGGATTCGGCGATCTCCGGCGGGAGCGTACGGGATGTGCTGGCCGACACGAACAACCTCTCGGAACGTTGGAAAACGGCTTCCGGCCCCGTCCACTGTGGACCGGAGCCGACGACCGACGGCTGGGGATTTGGGCCGACGGCGCGGGCGGGACCGTGGAGCTCGGACAGCGCCGTGAACGACGGCTGTATTCCCTCCTCGGCTATCACCTCTTAGGTCATCGCGCTGTTCGTAGGAGCGTTACGCCCAATCTACGTGGCCCGAGTCACACCCCGTAAGCGCTCAAAAGCAGCTAGATGCGGTCAGAAGCGACGCGAGTTCCGTCATCCTCCAGTCGGATGCGTACGTCGGGGTCCTCGTGGCTGCACCTACGTCGGCACACTCACGGCCGCATCAACATTCCGCGACATGCATCAACATCCTTCGATGTACGTCGGCGTCCTTGGGGTGTACGTCAGGATCTTTCTGTGTACGTCAGCGTCCTTCGCCCCAGGCCATGACGCCACCCGGGCGCCGGGGCTCGCGGCCGCCGCCTGCCCACGAAGTCGGCGCCGTCCGCCCGCGAAGCCATCGACTTCCCCGCGATCCCCCATGTCATTCCCCGCCGCTGCCGCCGGACCCACCCTGCCCCTGACGGAGCGCGGGAGTC
Source organism: Streptomyces sp. NPDC041205 (assembly GCF_055591765.1). Lineage (NCBI taxonomy): Bacteria > Bacillati > Actinomycetota > Actinomycetes > Kitasatosporales > Streptomycetaceae > Streptomyces > Streptomyces sp. NPDC041205. Next base: position 85,249 of record NZ_JBVIZH010000013.1, read on the forward strand.
CGGCGACACAGACGGCGGTGTCGGGGCAGCGAAACGATGCTGCGGGGGCGGGGCACGGGTTGCCGTGCTGACGCGGGAGGGTTCAGTGCTCGCGGGGAGCGGGCACCACGCGCTCCACTTCCGGGTGGACGGTGAGCAGCTGCCGCATGGCGGCCTCGGCGGCGGCTCCGTCACCCGCGGCAAGGGCGTCGACGATCCGCGAGTGGTGCACCAGGGAAGCCTCGGTCGGACGGTCACAGCCGGTGACGGGCCCTCCGGACACGTGGAGTGCGGCGGAGACGATGCCGGAGAGGTGCTCCAGCATGCGGTTGCCCGCGACCTGGATGAGCAGCGAGTGGAACTCGGCGTCCGCGCGGGAGAAGGTGATCGCGTCACCCTGGGCCAGCGCGTGGCCCATGATCTCCACCATGTCGGCGAGCCGCTGCTGCACCTCCTCGCGGCCGTGCCCGGCGGCGAGGCGGGCGGCCAGGGGCTCGATCGTCCAGCGCAGCTCGCTGAGTTCGCGCCGCTGGTCGTCACGCTGCGGGCCGAAAGCCCGCCATTCGATGATGTCCGGGTCGAGCAGGTTCCAGTCGCTGACCGGGCGGACGCGCGTGCCGACGTTCGGGCGGGCGCTGACGAGGCCTTTGGCCTCCAGTACGCGCAGTGATTCGCGGACGACGGTGCGGGAGACCTCGAACCGCTGGCCGATCTCCTCCGGGACCAGGGGCCGGTCGGCTCCGAGGTCACCGGAGACGATCATCTGGCCCAGCTGCTGGACCAGTTGGCCATGCAGTCCGCGGCCGCGGTTGCCTGCGGCCCGTCGGCCCACGCGGCCCAGGTCCTGGTCCGCGCCGTCCCACACGGGGGCGACCACGCGGTCGGCGCCGGGAGCCTCCGCGTAGGGGTAGCGGTCGAGTTCGCCCGCCGGGCCGGCGAGGCCGGCGTCTGCGGAGCGGGCGGTGGTCATCATGGTGTGCGCAAGGGTACTCACGGATGAGTTGTCGGCTTGGCCCTCAAGTCCCTTGAGGTCTTTGGTGAAAAGCACACGAAAGGGTGATCGCTTACCTCGCTCCAATTGACGCGTTATCGGAAAGAAGTGGCTGCCTCCCGGAGAGTTGCGCGCAATGCGGGAACGAAAGGCAGCAGATTGCGGTCAGCCAGCCCTGTTTCGCGTCGCGGTGAGCAGATAAGCGCAGAGCAGCGCGGTGACCGACAACGTCAGTGCGCCGCCGACGGGTTGGGCCACCATCCGGAATCCCCCGGCCAGATACCGCTCGACCCCGAAGGGCCATTCCACGAGTGTGAGCTGCCGCAACCTCCCTGGCAGACCGACCGCCGATCGCACAGACGGACCCGTCAGCCCCTTTTGTACGAGGGGTACGACGACAATCGGAACGGCGACGACAGCAGCGAGCCCGGCGGTGGTGGACCGGAACACTCCGGCGGCCAGCACCCCCGCCCAAGCACAGCCGATCATGAAAGTGATCCAACTCGTACTCAAGGAAAGCCAGTCAGCGGGAACTTCGGTGAGCTCCGGTCCGTATACGAGATGGAGCACAGCGGCGTCGCAGCCCACGGTGAGCGCGGCCAGGAGCAGGGCGGTGGCCGCGGCGACCACGAGTTTCGCAGCAAGGAGACCGAGGCGGCGCGGGACGGTGCCTCGGTCCGTGGCGAGCGCGGGGTGACGGAACTCTTCACCGAAGGCGAGTGCACCCAGAAGCCCGGCGCCAAGGGCTGCGGGCGGCAACGGAAGTTCGGTGGGCCAGGCCGCGAGCAGCCGGGGCTGCGGCGTATGGCCGGTGCGGCCGAGGAAGACGCACAGCAGTGCGGATACGACGAGAACAGCGGCCACCAAGAAGTATCCGGTGCCGATTCCGGTGGCACGGCACAGTTCGTAGCGCAGAGGGCGCAGGGGCCCGCGAACCGCGCGGGCGGCGATAGGGGGCGGCAGGGGCGATGCGGGGGGCTGCGAGGGTTGGGACGGGGATGGGTGCGGAGCCTGGGGCCGGGGCTCCGTGGGTGCCGGTGGACCGGTCACGGAGGTGGGCGGCTCGCCGCCGTCCAGCGAGCGGAGCGGAATGAGTCGGGGTGAGGGCTCGGCGGGACGTTCGGGCTCGTCCCGGGGCTCTCTCCTGGGCTCGTCCAGGGGCTCGGCGACGGGCGACCCTGCTCGCAGGGTGGGCTCCGCTTCTACGTCCGGCTCCGTCGGAGGCTCATGCTCAGGCTCCGCCTCTGACCGGCCAGGGCTGATGTACTTCCTTTTCCCAGGCGGGAGTTGAGCCATCAGCGCTGGATCCGGCGAGGTCGGGGACGGAAGGGTGTCGCCCGACGCGTGGGTGACGTCTGGCGGCGCGGTGCCACCATCGCGCGGGCCATGCGGGGGGCTCCCGGTGGATACGCCGGGCGCGCGCTCCGGCGCTGTCGCCTCCGGGGCCCGCCCAAGGCCCGCCGACGCCCCCGCGTCCCCGATCTCGTCCGCGAGGTGATGAACGAGAATGCCGTGCCGGAACGCGGTCTCGCCCACATCCGCGCACGTGCTGCCGTACACCGAAAGCCTGTTGCCGCCCTCCTCCACCACCCCCACGGGCCTGCGGCGTGCGCGTGCCTCCTTGGCCAGGAGGACAGCCAGGCGCGCGGCGTGCGGCGTGCGGACGGCCACGCGGGGGCGCAGCCGGGTGCGAGCGAACTCCCTTGCCTCCTGGTCGGCGACGATGCGTCCGGCTTCGAGCGTGATGACTCGGTCAGCGGTTCGCGCGGCCTCCTTGGAGTCGCTGGTGGCATACAGGACAGTGCCGCCTCTTGCCGCGTGCGCCCGCAGGAAGCCGTGCAACCAGGCACTCTCCCGGGCCGAAAGCCCCTCGGCGGGACCGTCCAGGACGAGCGTGTGCGGGTCGGCGAGCAAGGCGCAGGCCAGCGCGAGCCTGCGGTCCATGCCGCGTGAGAGGGTGCCGAGTGGCTGCTCGCGAAGACTGACGAGCCCGACGGCCTCCAGCACGTCGTCAGCACGTAGCGCGGGCACGCCGACGGCGGCGCAGAGCATCCGCAGATGGCCTCGCACGGAGCGGGCCGGATGGCCGGGGACTTCACCGAGCAGCACACCGACCTCCCGGGAGGGATGGGCGATGCAGTGCAGGGGACGACCTCTGAAGTAGGTGACCCCGCGGCCCTGTTGGAGTTCGAGCATCAACCTGAGCACCGTCGTCTTGCCCGCGTCAGGGGCGCCGAGCAGCGCGGTGACACGGCCCGCGCGTGCCTCGAAGGACACGTCGTCGACAGCGGGCGGGAGCTCTTTGCGGCTCTTGCTGGTCAGTCCGATGGCCTGGATCATCGCTTCTCTCGCGGGATGTGCGACCGCTCGGCGGCCGGGGCGAGTCCGCCGAATCGGGGACGGACGAACCCCGTGGGTACCGCAGCAAGATAACGCGACATTTCCGGCTTTTCGCTCAGGTGATGGGTCGCGGGTGTCAACCGCGGTGCCTGAGGCGCCGAGTGGTGCACCCCGAACGCGCAGCCAGGAGCGGGCGTACGTGATCGAGGGGTGTCCTCAGACGTCCGGTCGCAGCATCGGCGGGTTGAGGAGTGTGGCGCCGCCCGCCCGGAACAGCTGAGCCGGCCGGCCGCCCTGTCGCGTCGTCGTACCGCCGGTGGGGACGAGAAAGCCCGGCGTGCCCGTCACCTTGCGGTGGAAATTGCGTGGGTCGAGCGCCACACCCCACACGGCTTCGTAGACCCGGCGCAGTTCACCGACCGTGAATTCGGGCGGGCAGAAAGCCGTGGCCAGGGAAGAGTATTCGATCTTCGAACGGGCGCGCTCCACTCCGTCGGAGAGGATCTGCGCATGATCGAACGCTAGGGGCGTCGCCTGTTCGCCCTCGCGGCCGTAGCCGCCCTGGGCGAGCAGGGCGTCGACCGGTGCCCAGCGCGCGCTGTGCGCGTCACCGCCCGCCCTGGGCGCGGGCAGATCGGGTGCGAGCGCGAGGTGCGCGACGCTGACCACCCGCATGCGCGGATCACGCTTCGGGTCGCCGTAGGTCGCCAGCTGCTCCAAGTGCGCCCCATTGGCTTGAACCGGGCTGTCCGGATCATGGGCGCACAGCCCCGTCTCCTCGATCAGCTCCCGCGCCGCCGCGGACGACAGGTCCTCATCGGGCCGCACGAACCCGCCGGGCAGCGCCCAACGCCCCTGGAACGGTGACTCACCTCGACGTACGGCCAGCGCGCACAGCGCGTGGCGACGCACGGTCAGCACGACCAGGTCGACGGTGACAGCAAAGGGCGGGAAGGCCGACGGGTCGTAGGGCGACATGCCGCGATCATAGTCGTCTGCCTGACGATAAACACCTCCTACGTCATCTCCCGCAACATCTACTTCCGGCCCCGATTCCTGGAGTCCGCGACCGCGGCCCGTCGCACCCTCCGCACCGCCACCCAGCGCTCTCACACCCCCAACTGCAGCCGGTCGGCCGCTTCCTCGACCATGGCGAGCCCGAGCCTGCTCACCCGCACCGAGAACGGGGCTCCCGCGACTCGCAGCGCCGTCAGCCCGAGCTCACCCAGCGGGGCGCTGCGGACGGGGTTCAGCGTCACCGTGCCCGCCGGGGCGTCCGGGCGAATACCGGCGAGCACGGTCAGGAGCTGCACCCCGGCCGCCGCGGTCATGGCTGCCGGGCGACACGCCGCCGGGTGTGGCAGCGGCGCCCCGCCCTCCGCGCGTTGCTCGCTCGCGTACATCTCGGGGAGTCGGTGGCCGAAGGCCTCGGCCGCGGCGAGCACTCCGCGCAGCAGCGACCCCGCTTCCTTCTCGTAGCCCGCAGCGGCCAGTCCCGCGACCGCGACGGCCGTCTCGTGCACGCGCACCGCCCCGCTCCGGTGCCCGAACGGGTTGTACGCGGCCTCCTTCACGCCCATGCTCCGCAGTCCCCAGCCCGAGTCCATGGCCGGGCCGCCGAACAGCCTGGCGACCTGTTCCGTCTGCACCTTGTCGAGCAGGCCGGGCGCGAGCGTCCCGGACCCGAGCAGTCCTGTGTCCAGAAGGTGGGCAGCGCTCCCGGTGAGGTACGCAACCAGTCGGCCGTCCGACAACCGCGCCGCCGCAGGCCTGCCGCCCGCCCGGTCCGCCGCCCAGAACTCCTTCCGGAACCGGGCACGCAGCCGCCCTGCCCACTCCCGCAGCTCGCCACCGCCCGTGCGTCCATGGGCGTCGAGCAGGTCGGCGCCGAGCAGCGCCGCGCGGTGGGCGTGGGCCTGCGTCTCGCAGCGGGCAGGGCCGCCGGGGTGGGGGTCCTGGAGGAAATCGGTGTCGCCCACGGCACTGAGGAGCCACCGCAGGCACCTCTCGGCGGGCGGCAGCAGCTCCTCCACGTCCGCCTCCGGTGTGCCCCAGCGCCAGGCCTCGGCCAGGACCACGGGGAACAGGAGCGTGGCTTCGATGCCCGTGCAGCCGGGAGGCAGCAACGGTCCCGCGTTGCGCATCGGCCCCGGGATCATGCCTGCCCGCATGCCCGGTGTGCCGATCTGGCTGCGGGCGAGGGTGCGCAGAGTACCGACGGCGAGCCTGGTGCCGAGCGGCAGAGCCATCCGGGCCGCCATGAGCGCTTCGGCGGGTGCGAGGCCGCAGCGCCAGGGCGCCCCGGCTGCCACGTACACGTCCGTTGGATGCGCGGGATCCCGCAGCAGCAGCGCCCTCAGGTCCGCCGTGGAGGTCTCCAGGAGCCGCCCCACCGTCGGCTCGTCGCCGACCGCCCGGGCCGGGGACAGCGGGCTGCTCGCACCGTGCCCCACCGGCCGCACCGGCCCACCGCCGTCCGGGCGGACCCGCAGCTCCACGCTCTGGCTGCCTCCCGGCGGCAGCTGCACTTCCCAGCGGAGCAGCCCGGCGGAGGCCAGCGCGTCCTTGGGTGCCGGGACGGCGGTGACCACGCAGTGGCCCTTCCCCGAGGACCAGCGCATACCGGAGTCGTGCACGCTGGCCGGCAGTTCCGGACCGGCTCTGCCCGAGGCGACCGCGCCCAGTTCCGCGAGGTCCGTGCCGAGCGACACCTCGACGGGCAGCCTGAGAGGGCGGCTGGCCGCGCTGTGCAGCGTGATCCGCTCCGTGCCGTCGGCGTGCCGGGTCCGCTCTACGACGACGTCCGGGTCCGGCCCGCCTTCGGTGGACGGCAGGACGGTGGCCACGAAGCGGGCACTGTCGGCCGAGAGCATCCGTGCCTGCACGGCGACCGGTTCCCGTCCGGCCACCCGCACCTGACAGCGTGACAGCATGCGCCGACCCGAGCGGTAGAACCCTTCGAGCCCACGTCCGTTCAGTTGCCCCTGGTCCGTGGAGACGGCCAGCGCGGGCAGCGCGACACAGACCAGCGAGGCATGCACGGGCGGCAGCGCGCCGGGGCGACGAGAAACGGGAGCGGGGGTCTGTCCGACGGGTGGGCGCCGGGCAGCCGGGGCGGGCAGGTGGATGCTGTTGTCCTGCCCGCCGTCGGGTCTCTTGGGCCTGCCGGAGAAACCGGACAGGCCGGAGGCAGGAGACGGGGCGGGAACATGCATGGGGCGGCCTCTTCTGCGTTGTCTGCGCTGCGGAGACTCGGTCGCGGTGCAGCGGCGCGACCCGGACGTGGGTACCGCCACTCAGGTGAACGGGCCTGGGCCGCCCCAAGTCACGCACGCGCCTCAGGAAGCCGCCCATACGGCGGCGCACCGCTGCGACGACCGCCGTGGCTCGCCCCCGTACAGGTCGCCGCCCGCGGCGCCCCTCTCCCGTGTTCACCTGCCGTTCCTCGTGTCACGCCGGACCGAGGGTCGCCGGTGCCGCGGCCCCGTCCCCGCGCCACCGCCTGGGCGTGTCCCACGGGTGGCGGAGCGGGCAGCACGGCGATGGGCAGGGGACGTGGGGCCGACGCCTGTGTCGGCCCTGGGTTCGGCTCCCGCCGCGGCGTCGGAACCCGCGTCGGCACCGGCGCCCGACCCCGCGGCGGAAGCCGCGGCGACAGGCGTCGAGAGGGAAGCACCGGCGGGGGCCGGAACAGACGCGCTCAACCGATCCGCACCCCCTGGAGGTTCGGGAATGTCCTCAAGGGCAGCGGCACGATCGGCACCGGGTCCGGCGAGGGGGTCGGCGCCGTCCACAACCCCTTCCACCGAGTCGATCGGGGCCTCCAGGTCGATGAGTCCCTCCGGGCCGATCGGGATCTCCGGGTCGTCCGACTCGCGCTCGGCCCGCTCGCCGCGCAGGATGCGACGAATCGGCTCCGGGTCTTCGTCCGCACCGCAGGCGGGGTAGAGCAGCAGGGCGAAGGTGTAGTGAGGGTCGGCCTTCAGGGCCATGGTCAACGCCTCCTGGCCCTCGATGAGGTCGCCCAGGGACCAGGCGACCCAACCGGCCAAGGCCAACGGCGCCGCCGCGTGCTCGTGGAAGGGGCCGACGCAGCGGCGTGCGAGCGCCCGCCAGAGCCTGAGGGCGGGCTTCGCTTCCGCACCCTCCATCCACTCCGCCGCCCGGTCCCGGGTCGTGCGGTCCTGGATGCCGAGGATCAGAGCAGCGGCCTCGTCATGGGCCAACAACTCGTCGTCCTGGAGGTCCGCGGCCAGCGGGTCGCCTTTCGGGGGCGCCTCAGCGAGACGAGCCATCACGCGGAGGGCGAGGTCGATCGTCTCGTCGGAGACGTCATCGTGGCCGCCCTCGTCCAGAATCCTGGGCACGAGCGCGATGGCCGCCCCGTGCAGTGCGCTCTCCTGAGCGGCCGCCGCGTCGGTCCGCCACGGCGTGAGTCGCGCCCGCAGTTTGCCCTGGTCGAGACCCACCAGGCGTCCCGAGTACGCGGTGGCCGCAGCGAGGACCGACGTGCCCGCGGGAAGCAGCCGCGTGCCCTCCGCCGGGCAGCACCGCTGGTCAGGGCAGCAGTACGTCCAGAAGCGTCCGTCCGAGATACAGACGACCTCCAGGACCGGGACGTCGAGGCTTCCGCAGGCGGTACGCAGCGCCTGGGCCAGCGGCCGGAGGCGCTCCACGACCTGCCCTCCGGAATTCGCGGAGGCTTCCCCCGCCTCCCCTCGCCCGGAATTCCCCGTGGCTCCCCCGGCCTCTCCTTGCCCGGACTGCCCGGAGGTGTCCCCCGCGGACCCTCCCGGCTCCTGGCAGAGGAAGGCGACGACGCCGTCCGGTCGGGCCTCGCGCCGTTCGCAGCCGCTCACGAGACACTGCGCGAGTTGCTCCGCGACCGTCGGCCAGTCCTCCGCATGCGTCGGAATACCGAGGCGCGCTCGTCCGCCGAACCGTCCGCTGCGGCCGTGCAGCGCGATGAGGACGACGCTGTTCTCAGGCTTGAAACCGAGCAAGTACGGCAAGGCGTCGGCCAGTTCGGCGGGAGTGCGCAAGGTGACCACGCACTCGGCGACGGGGTCCGTGCCTGGATCTTCGATGGGGCCTTCGATCGGGTCTTCAATCGGGCCGACTGATTCGCTGTGATTCGTCATGCGCCGACTCTGCACCGGATCCTGTCATTCCGGTTGACCCTGTGGATAACCATGATCAGGGGCACTTCAAGAGTTATCCACAGACTGACGGACTCGTTCGCCCGATGTCGTACCCATCAGGTTGCATGGAGCCATGAGTAACGAAGACCTGCGCGCGGCGGCCGACGCCGTCCTCGCCCGCCTTGTCGGCGGCCCCTCTCCCGATTCCGGCGGGGCGCCGCCGGACAGCCCCAGGCTGCGCGAGGACCAGTGGCGCGCGATCGAGGCGCTGGTCGCCGAGAAGCGCCGAGCGCTCGTCGTGCAGCGGACGGGCTGGGGCAAGTCCGCCGTGTACTTCGTCGCGACGGCGCTGCTGCGGGAGCGGGGCAGCGGTCCCACCGTGATCGTCTCTCCGCTGCTCGCGCTCATGCGGAATCAGGTGGAGTCGGCCGAGCGCGCCGGCATCCGCGCCCGCACGATCAACTCGTCCAACACGGAGGAGTGGGACACCATCCAGGACGAGGTGGCGGCGGGTGAGGTGGACGTCCTGCTGGTGAGCCCGGAGCGGCTCAACAACCCGGACTTCCGCGATCAGGTACTGCCGAAGCTGGCCGCCGCGACGGGCCTGCTCGTGGTCGACGAGGCCCACTGCATCTCTGACTGGGGACACGACTTCCGGCCCGACTACCGCAGGCTGCGCACCATGCTGGCCGACCTTCCACCCGGTGTCCCGGTCCTGGCCACGACGGCGACGGCCAATGCCCGTGTGACGGCCGATGTCGCCGACCAGCTCGGCACCGGCGGCGGGTCGGACGCCCTCGTCCTGCGCGGCGCGCTCGACCGGGAGAGCCTGAGCCTCGCCGTGCTCCAACTGCCCAACGCGGCGCACCGGCTGGCGTGGCTGGCCGACCACCTCGACGAGCTGCCGGGCTCCGGGATCATCTACACCCTCACGGTGGCCGCGGCCGAGGAAGTGACGGCGTACCTGCGCCATCGCGGGCACACCGTCACCTCGTACACCGGCAAGACGGAGAACGCGGACCGGCAGCAGGCCGAGGAGGATCTGCTCGCCAACCGGGTCAAGGCGCTTGTCGCCACCTCCGCGCTGGGGATGGGCTTCGACAAGCCGGACCTCGGTTTCGTCGTCCACCTCGGCTCGCCGTCCTCACCGATCGCCTACTACCAACAGGTGGGCCGAGCGGGCCGCGGCGTCGCCCACGCGGAAGTCCTGCTGCTGCCGGGCAAGGAGGACACGGCGATCTGGAACTACTTCGCCTCGCTCGCCTTCCCGCCGGAGGAGCAGGTGCGGCGCACGCTGGACGTGCTGGCACAGGCGGACCGGCCCATGTCTCTTCCGGCCCTTGAGCCTCTCGTCGAGCTGCGCAGGTCACGCCTTGAGACGATGCTCAAGGTCCTCGACGTCGACGGCGCGGTCCGGCGTGTCCAGGGAGGCTGGATTTCCACCGGCAGGCCATGGACGTACGACACCGAGCGCTACGCCTGGGTGGCCAAGCAGCGGCAGGCGGAGCAGCAGGCGATGCGGGAGTACGCGACGACGACCGGCTGCCGCATGGAGTTCCTGCGGCGCCAGCTCGACGACGAGGGGGCCGCGCCGTGCGGGCGCTGCGACAACTGCGCGGGCGGTAGGTTCAGCGACAACGTGTCGTCCGCGGCGCTGGAGACGGCACGCGGCGAGCTCGCTCGCCCGGGTGTCGAGGTCGAGCCGAGGAAGATGTGGCCCACAGGTCTGGCCGCCGTGGGGATGGCGTTGAAGGGGCGCATTCCGGCCGGTGAACTGGCCGCCTCCGGGCGGGCCCTTGGCCGACTCTCGGACATCGGATGGGGTAACCGGCTGCGGCCGATGCTCGCGCCCCAGGCTCCGGACGGGCCAGTTCCGGACGATGTGGCGAAGGCCGTCGTGGAAGTGCTGGCCGACTGGGCGAAGGGGCCGGGCGGCTGGGCCTCGGGAAGCTCCGACGCGGGGCCGCGTCCGGTGGGAGTGGTGACCATGGCATCGCGCTCGAAGCCGCAGTTGATCCAGTCCCTGGGCGCGCGGATCGCGGAGATCGGGCGCCTGCCGCTGCTCGGCTCCCTGGAGTACGTCGACGGGGCGGAGACCGCGCATGCGCCGAGGAGCAACAGCGCCCAGCGGCTGCGAGCCCTGGACGGCACGCTGACCGTGCCGCCCGCGCTGGCCTCGGCCCTCGAGGAGTCGGACGGGCCCGTGCTCCTGGTGGACGACTCGACGGAGACCGGCTGGACGCTCGCCGTGGGGGCGCGCATGCTGCGGCGGGCCGGAGCCAAGGGGGTGTTGCCGCTGGTCCTGGCTGTACAGGGGTGAAACGGGCTTGGGTGAGGGACACCCTGGGCAGGGATATGCGAGACGTATCACCGGATACAGGGCAACGGCTTCAATTGCTCGTTGCCGCAAGCCAGTACGACGGGAAGAATTGGAAGCGCTCCCGCGCGGCTCCCGTGGTCCAGTAGGGCTCTGCTGCGGTGCGCCCCAGTCCGACGCCGCCCTCTGCAGGGGCGTGTAGCCGAAGGGAGGATCGTGACCTTCGGATTCACTCCGTCCACAGCGGCATCGACGTCGGATTCATCGGCCGCCGCCGCGATACCTGATCCCGCTCAGTCGCCCACTCGCCTGCTCGAGCCCGCCGAGTGGTCGGCCGCCGAGATCCCGCTGCTGCGGAACCCTCGCGAGGTCGTCAGTGGTCTGCACGCCCGGCACCGGCCCACTCCGGCCACGGCGGTCGTCGCCGTCCTCGACCAGGAGGAGCGGGTCAGGGCGTCCGCGTCGTTCGCGAGGCGGTCGAATGTGGCCGATGGCTGGGTGTTCCGCAACGCCCTGCTCGCGCAGTTGCGCCGGGTCATCCCGCACGATCTGCGCCGACGCACTCCGGTGCGTACGGCAGTGTTGCTCTACTGCCGGGACGGGGATGGGCTGTGGACGCAGGAGGACGGCGCGTGGATGTGGGGACTGCGGGACGCGTGCACGCTACACGGGCTGCGCTGCGGGGCGTACATCACGCTGACCCGGGAGGGCTGGCAGGTGCTCGGCGAAGGCCGCGCGGGCCGTCGGCCGAGCGCCGATTCACGTCCTGAGGACCTCGCCGAGGTCGAGACGCCTCCGCCGCGCATGGGTGGCGCGGCATCGGAGTTGTTACGTCGCGTCGCCGCCCGTTGAAATGCCGTAGGGTCTGGGCCGCCCCAGGGTGGGACGAACAGGTGCTGCCGGACGCGCCTCGTGCCGAGCACCACCGCTGCGTGCCACCCATGCACCCACCGCAGGCGTAGCCGACACCAAGCACCAAGCACCAAGCACCAAGCACCAAGCACCAAGCACCAAGCACCAAGCACCAAGCACCAAGCACCAAGCACCAAGCACCAAGCACCAACGACAGCACACGCGTCGCGTCGACCTCACGCTTCACATGCGCGTGCGGCGTGGAGCCACGCGGGTGGTCGCGGTTCAGCGCGATATGGCGCGTGGCGCCGCGGCGCGAGGCCGCGGCGTGGCCCGCTGGGCGGGAGCGTCAGACGCCCGCGCCCAGCATCGCGTTGATCCGCTGCGGGTCGCCGCAGACGACCAGCAGGGTTCCGGCCCGGGTGAGCGCCGTCGGCAGGGCCGCGACGGCGACTTCTTCGCTGCCGCCGTTCAGGACCACGACGACCACGGGACGAGCCGAGGCACGGGGCAGAGCGGCAGCGTCGGCGTAGAAGACGTCGTCACCGGCGTCGTGCTGGGCCCAGTAGGCGTCGTCGCCGAAGGACAGCTCGTGCGTCGCCCACGGGTGCGGTTCGCCGGTGGTGATCACCAGGACGTCACCCGGAGCGCGGCCCGAATCGAGCAGCAGGTCGACGGCTTCCTCGGCGGCGTCCAGCACGCCCTCGGCCGAGGCCGGGATCAGCTGGATCTGCGGGAGCGCCGCGGCGGTGTCGACGGCGGAAGTTTCGGGGGCAGCCGGAGCCGTGGGCTCCGGCGTGGGGGCCAGGGCGGTGGGCCCGGGCTTGGCGGCCGGTTCGCGCGTCGCGCGCTGCGCGGGCGGCGTCGGCCGTGCGGGACCCGGACGTCCGGGCCGCGGCGGCGCCGCGGGACGCGGGCCGGGTACGGGGCGGGGGGTCGGCGCGGTACGGCTGCTGGCCGGCGTGGCGCGGGGACCCTGGGCACTCTCGTGAATCTGAGGCTCCTCGGGAATGAGAGGCATGCGTTGTTGTCTATCAAACGCCGATGCGACACGCGTCGGCGGGTGGCACATGAGTGCGACCGGAACTGCGGAAAACATCAGAAGTCAAAGCCGAGCTGGCCCTCGATTTCCGGAACGTTTCCCTCCGCCCAGCTGCGGGCTTTCTTGAGATGCCGCCACTGGGGCAGCGCATCAAGATACGCCCACGTAAGCCGGTGGTAGGGGGTGGGCCCCCGTTCCGCCAGCGCGGCCTTGTGCACCGGCGACGGATAACCGGCGTTGGCCGCAAAACCGAAGTCTGCATGTTCGATGCCCAGTTCGGCCATCATTTTGTCGCGCCGAACCTTGGCGATCACCGATGCGGCCGCGACGGCCACACAGGACTGGTCGCCCTTGATGACCGTACGGACCCGCCACGGCGCCCCGAGGTAGTCGTGCTTCCCATCGAGAATGACCGCCTCCGGACGGACCGGCAGGGCCTCCAGGGCCCGGACCGCGGCCAGCCGCAGCGCGGCCGTCATGCCCAGGTCGTCGATCTCCTCGTGCGAGGCGTGACCGAGGGCGTGCGCCGTGACCCAGCCCTCCAGCTCGTCGGCGAGCTCGGCACGTCGCTTGGGGCTGATCAGCTTGGAGTCGGTGAGCCCTGCGGGCGGCCTGCGCAGTCCCGTCACCGCCGCACAGACGGTGACCGGTCCCGCCCACGCCCCGCGTCCGACTTCGTCGACACCGGCGACGACCTTCGCTCCGGTGGTGGCGCGCAGGGAGCGCTCGACAGTGTGGGTGGGTGCTTCGTACGGCATGGCGCCAGACAGCGTACGCCGCCGATGACCACTCGCGACACCCCGGTTCGCCAAGCCCTGTCCGGTTTCACGCCAACGCCCCGCGCGTGCGCCTCGGCCGCCCCCGCGCTACACGCGCAGCAGCGGCACCATGACCTGATCGATCAGGCCGATGAATTCCTCGTCTGTCCATTCGCTCCCGCACACTTTGGAGCGATACATCATCATCGCGGGAATCACATCGCAGACGAATGGGTCCGTCGCTCCGGAACGCACCTCTCCGCGCTCCATTCCGCGCCGCATGACCTCTCTGATGAGTTCCACACTCGGCTCGATGACGCCTTCGAGGATCACGGCATGGAAGCGCTCCGCGGTTACCGTGTCGCACTCGTGAAGAACGGCCATGAGGGCATAGCCAGGGCGCGACGTCATGGCCGTACGCATCTGACGACACAGTTGCAGCAGGTCCTCCCGAACGCTTCCATGATCCGGGACGCCCACAAGGTCCGGCAGCCCGGCCTGCAGCGCGTCGACGACGAGGTCCTCTTTGGACGGCCAGCGCCGGTACACCGCGGCCTTGCCCGTCTGGGCACCCGCGGCCACACCCTCCATCGTCAGCCCGCTCCAGCCGACCGTACTGAGCTGCTCCAGCGCGGACTCGAGAATCGCGCGCTCCAGCACGGGGCCTCGGCGGCGCGAGGAGACCGCCTGCGCGGAGGCAGCCGTCCAACGCGAAGTAACCATCTACACATCTCCGTTGAGCAATCAAGGAAGTTCCAGTGAACGCTTGCGTTCACTGTCAGAGTTTCACTACCGTAAGCCGCGGCAGTGAACGTCTGCGTTCACTAACGCACTTGTGGGGGACCCATAGTGACAACCTCTCAGTTAAGCCAAGATCAGAAGCCGGGCGCGGCCCGCCGAGAAGGCCGCCCTGGTGTGGCGCTCACCATCATCGCCGCCTGCCAACTCATGGTGGTCCTGGACGCGACGATTGTGAACATCGCGCTCCCGCACATTCAGGACGCGCTCAAGTTCTCCACGACGGACCTCACTTGGGTCGTGAGTGCGTACACCCTCACCTTCGGCGGCCTGCTGCTTCTGGGTGGCCGCGCCGGTGACATCCTCGGTCGTCGCCGGGTCTTCATGACCGGCATCCTGCTCTTCACACTCGCCTCGCTGCTCGGCGGATTCGCCCAGGAGCCCTGGCAGTTGCTGGCGGCCCGCGCCCTGCAGGGCGTCGGTGGCGCGATCGCATCGCCCACCTCGCTCGCGTTGATCACGACCACGTTCCCCGAGGGTCCCGAACGGAATCGCGCGTTCGGTGTCTTCGCGGCCGTCTCGGCGGGTGGCGGCGCGATCGGCCTGCTGGCGGGCGGCATGCTCACCGAGTGGCTGGACTGGCGCTGGGTGCTGTTCGTGAACGTGCCCATCGGCGTGCTGATCGCCTTCCTCACCCCGCTCTACATCAGCGAGTCCGAGCGCCATCCCGGCCGCTTCGACTTCGTGGGCGCGCTGACCTCGACCGCCGGTATGGCCGCGCTCGTGTACGGCTTCATCCGGGCGTCCGAGGACGGCTGGCGCGACGGCCTCACTCTGGGGTCGTTCGGCGCGGCGGTCGTGCTGCTCGTCGCCTTCGTCCTCATCGAGAGCCGGGCGAAGGAACCGATCACACCACTGAGGATGTTCGCCGACCGCAACCGGTCGGGCACCTACGTGATCATGCTCAGCCTGGCCGCTGCCATGTTCGGCATGTTCTTCTTCATCGTCCTCTTCGTTCAGAACGTGTTGAGCTACACCCCCATCGAAGCCGGTCTCGCCTTCCTGCCCGTGACGGTCGCGATCGTGATCGGTGCGGGGCTTTCGCAGCGGTTCCTGCCGGTTCTCGGACCCAAACCGTTCATGGTGACCGGCTCCGCCATCGTCGCCCTGGGCCTTGGGTGGCAGACGTTCATCACTCCGGACAGCTCGTACGTCAGCGGAGTCCTCGGGCCGATGGTCCTGTTCGGCTTCGGCATGGGGCTGAACTTCGTGACGCTGACACTGACCGCGGTGTCGGGCGTCGCGGTGCACGAGGCGGGCGCCGCGTCCGGACTGCTCAACGCGACGCAGCAGGTGGGCGGTTCGCTGGGCCTGTCCATCCTGACGACGGTCTTCGGTACGGCGAGCCGGGACGAGGCCAAGGATCAGATCCCGGACTTCATGGCGAAGGCCTCCCCGGAACAGAAGGCCGAGTTCGCCAAGTCCGGAGAGCTTCCCGCTCCCTGGGGCCACGAGGTGCTGTCCACCGGTATCTCCACGGCCTTCCTACCAGCCGTCGGCATGGCCTTACTCGCCCTGATCACGGCCTTGCTGGTGATCCGAGTACGCAAGAGCGACCTGGACGCGCTCTCCGGTACGGCGAGCGCGGCAGGTCAAGCGGGGGGCTGACGGGGGCCGTGTGTGCCGGGCCGTTCGCGACGGCGAGACCGGCCCGGCACACACGGGGTCAGCTCACCCCCGAGGTCCACTGGCGCGTGTCCGCAGCGTACGAATCACCGGGCTTTACCGGCCTTCAGGCAGCAGCCACCGGCACCCAAGCGGGCAACGGCTCGGTCCGCTCCAGCCAAGCGGCCGGGGGCGCCCCACCGGCATCAGCTCCGGCACCAGTGCCAGCACCCGCGGCGACGACCCCACCCACAATGGCGCAAGTGGTGTCCATGTCACCGCCCACCCGCACGGTCGCCCAGAAGCCCGCTTCGTAGTCGCCGAGCGCACGTGCCGCAGACCAGAGCGCGAACGGCACCGTGTCGTGCGCCGTCGTACGGCGCCCGCACCCCAGCACCGCCGCCACCGTCCCGGCATCGCCGTAGTCGAGCATGTCCCGGGCCCTGCGCAGCCCGGCACCCACAGCGCTGCGGGGCACGAGGTCGATGACCCCGTCGAGCAGCGCCTTGGGAGCCGGCGGCCCCGCGGGGTCGGCCGCCAGTGCCGCCGCGGCAGCCACCGCCATGGCTCCGACGACGGCCTCGCGATGCTGGTGGGTGGGGTACGCCGAGATCTCCGCCTGGTGGGTCGCCTGCTCCGGGTCGTCGGCATACCAGGCGCCGAGCGGAGCGATCCGCATGGAAGCGCCGTTGCCCCAGGACCCCTGCCCCTTGAACAGAGCGGAGGCCAGCTCCCGCCAGTCCCCGCCGTCCCTGACCCGGCCGAGCAGCTGGTCCACGGCGGGTCCGTACCCCCGGTCGGTGTGGTGGTGCTCGGCGAAGGAGCGGGCCAGCTCGTCCTGGTCGATCCTGCCGTGGGCGGCGAGGACGGACAGCACGGAGCAGGCCATCTCGGTGTCATCGGTCCAGGGCCAGGGGCCTTCGGGCAGCTCGCGCCGCTTGAGCAGTGGGTAGTGCGCGGGCGTGAAGAACTGGGAGCCCAGCGCGTCTCCCACCGCAAGACCACGCAGGCTGGCGAGGGCGCGGTCCAGGCGTTGGTCTGGAGAGAGGTCAGCGGTCATCGCTCTGTCACTCTATCCGGTGATGCCGTACGGCTCGGGTTCACGCCAGCGCTCAAACGGCCGGTCGAGTGTGTACTTGCCGTCCTCGCCGAGCAGCAGCGTCCGCGTCTCGCCGTTGCCGGGGTTGGACAGCGACTCGAACTCCGCCACCGACCAGTGGAACCAGCGCATGCAGAACAGCCGCATGGTCAGCCCATGAGTCACCAGGAGGACGTTCGGCGGATGGTCAGGGGCCTCGAAGCTGCGGTACAGGCTTTCCAGGAAGGAGCCGACGCGGTCGTAGACGTCGGCACCGGACTCACCCTGGGCGAAGCGGTAGAAGAAGTGGCCGTAGGCGTCGCGATAGGCCTTCTGGAGTTTGACGTCGTCTCTGTCCTGCCAGTTCCCCCAGTCCTGTTCCCGCAGTCGCGGCTCTTCCCGCACCCGCACCCGGTCGGGGTCGAGGCGCAGGGCCCGGAAGGTCTCGTGGGTGCGGCGGTACGGCGAGACGTACACGCTCACCCGCTCCTGGCCGAACAGCTCCCGCAGGTGTTTCCCGGTCTCCTCCGCCTGGCGCCACCCGGTTTCGGTGAGTGCCAGGGCATGGTCGGGTTCGCGTTCGTACACGGTGTCGTCGGCGTTGCCGGCCGACTCGCCGTGCCGGACGAGGACGATGCGCCGCGGTCGTGCCATGGGTCGACCCTAGATCGGCGACACCCCGGGCGGGTCAGGAGGGTAGCCGTCCGGACTCCATCCGGCGTATTCGCCCGGTGAAGCGGCCGCGCAGTAGCCGGTCGTGAGAGACGACCACAAGGGCTCCCGTCCATCGCCCAAGGGCTTCCTCCAGTTCCTCCACGAGGGCGAGCGCCAGGTGGTTGCCCGGCTCGTCGAGCAGGAGCAGGTCCGCGGGTCTGGCGAGCAGCCGGGCCAGGGCGAGTCTCCGGCGTTGTCCGGCGGAGAGCGAGCCGACGGGGGTGCGCAGGTCGCGGGGGTGGAACAGACCGTAGGAGAGCAGCAGTTCGGCCTTCTCGTCGGCGGTGAGCGGCAGGCCTTTCCCGAAGGTGTCGAGCACGCGCTCCGCCGGTCGGTGCACCGGGATCTCCTGGGCGAGGTAGCCGATGCGACCCCGGCGGACGACGGAGCCCTCGTCCGGTTCGAGCACGCCCGCCATGGTGCGCAGCAGAGTGGACTTGCCCGCGCCGTTGCCACCGTGGATGAGGAGCCGCTCGCCCGCCGACACCGTGAGCTCCGGGATGCACAGCCGGTCCCCGACCCGCACGTCCCGCAGTGTCACCAGGTCTCCGTCCACAGCCCCGGCCTCTGGGCGGACGGCAAAGCGCAGTGGCTCCGGCGGCTTGGGCACGGGGTCGTCATGCAGTCGGCGCAGTCTTTCCTGCGCGTTGCGCACGCGCCCGGCGACGGAGGACTGTACGCGGCCTCCCGCGCGGTCGTACGCCATCTTGTTGTTGTCCTTCATGCCCCGGCCACCCGCCACCGCGCGTGCCGTGGTCGCCGCGAACTCCTCCAGCCGTCGGGTCTCCTCGCACCACTCCGCGTAGGCCTGCTCCCAGCGCCTTCGCGATGCCGCACGCTCGGCCAGCAGACCCTGATAGCCGCCCCCGTACCGCACGACGGCACGGCGGGCCTCGTCCACTTCGAGAATCGCGGTGGCCACGCGCTCCAGGAAGGTCCGGTCGTGCGAGACCGCGACAACCGTGCCATGGTGCGCCAGCAGGGAGGTCTCCAGCCAGTCGAGGGCGCTCTCGTCGAGGTGGTTGGTCGGCTCGTCCAGGAACATCACTTCCGGGGCGGCGGCGATGAGGCAGGCCAGGCCCAGGCGGGCCTGCTCGCCTCCCGAGAGGCTGCCCAGCTCCCGCCCGCGGTCTATGTGGGCGAGCCCGAGGCCGTTCATGGCCTTGTCGACACGGGCGTCGGCTTCGTATCCGCCGCGCAGCTCGAAGGCCGTGAGCAAGTCGCCGTACTCACTGAGCACCGCCTCGGATGCCGCGCCGAGACCCTCCTCCAGCTCACGCAACCGTCGCTCCATGAAGCGCAGCTCGGCCAGGGCCGCGTCGATCGCGTCCCCCACGCAACGGTCCGCCGGCAGCTGCGGCGTCTGCGCGAGGAACCCCGCACCGCCCTCCGCGACCGTGACCACATCACCGGAGTCCGGCCGGTCGCGCCCAGCCAGGAGGCGCAGCAGGGTCGACTTCCCCGCCCCGTTCTCGCCCACGATCCCGATCCGCTCGCCGGGCCGGACCGCGAAGGAGACGTCGCCGAGCAGGAGGCGTTCACCCCTGGCCTTCGTCACGCCACGTACCGAGATTTGTGTAGGCATGGGCACCCCCGTTTCCTTGCATGCCACTTCCGCACACCGCGAGCAAACGCAACGCTTGTCGCATTACGATGAGTGTGGCACAGTCGCCCTCGCTAACGCAACAGCCGTAGCAGTTGAGTGCGGCCGTACCCGGCATGGCCGGAAAGGCAGGCCGGCACGGATGGCTGGACAGATGGCCTGACAGACGAAGCGAAGGACCGAGATGACGAACGAGGGCGTTCACACCGACGAGCACCCGGCACCCGGCACGCGCCGCCCAGGCGGCCGCACCGCCCGCACCCGCGCGGCGGTCCGCGACGCGGTCCTGAGCGGGCTCGGCGACCACGGATACCCGGGCCTGACGATCGAGTACGTCGCCGAACACTCCGGCGTGCACAAGACCACGCTGTACCGGCGCTGGGGCGGCCTGGAGGGCCTGGTGGCCGACGCGCTCGACCTGGCGGGCGAGGACACGTGGACCCCGCCGGACACGGGCAGCCTCGAAGGTGATCTGCGCGCGCTCGCACATGAGGTCGTCGACGCGTTCGCCGACGAGTCGAAGGCCGCGGCGCCGACCGCCTTCATCGCCGCCTCGTTCCAGTCCCCGCGCGCAGCCGACGCCCTGCAAGCCTTCTACGCCGAGCGGTTCTCCCGCTGCGAGGCCGTTGTCGCGCGGGCCGTGGAGCGGGGCGAAGCAGACCGGGAAACCGACGCGGCGGCACTTGTGCGCGCCGTCTCCGCGCCGCTGATGCTCCGCCTGTTCGTCACACGGGAGCCGATCGACGGGGCGCTCGCCGACCAGTCCGCGGCCGTGGTCCTTGCGGCGACGCGCGCGGGGGCATTCACGAGGCGCTGACTACGGGCGGGCCGCGGCAAAGGGCCTGCACCTCTGCACAGGGTCACCTCCAAGCGAACGCCCCCAGACGGCCCTTCGCCGCCGCCCCGGCACCAACACCAACACCAACCTTGCTACGGAACCCGCCGCCTCACACCGTCCACGAAGGTTCCAGCTGCACGACGTCCCCCGAGATCGCCGCCACATCCACCTCCGTCTGCGCACGCAGCGCGAGCCGTTCCACCCGTTCCACGCGGTACTTCCCGTGCTCGGCGGCCGACTGCCACATGGAGAGGACCAGGAACTCATGGCCCGGGGCCTCCCCGAAGAGCCCTCGGACCATGCCGGGCGAGCCCGCCATGGCCGGGTTCCAGACCTTCTCCTGCATCAGCGCGAAGTTCTCCACCCGCGCCTCATGAACGCGACAGTGCGCCACCCGCACCACATCCGCGTCCGTGAAACGCGGCTCGAACCCCGTCTTCACGTCGAAGCGGTGGTCGAAGAGCTTGGCCTGCAGGTCCTTGTACGTGCCCACCTGCGCCGAGGCCAGCCGGTCGTGCGAGCGGGCCATGAAGGAGTCGTAGAAGGCGCGGCTCTCCCAGAACGCGAAGACATGCGCCACATCCGGTCGACCGCGACTCCACCCTCCGCCCTGTCCCCGGAACCCCGGCTCCCCCAGAAGCCCCGCCCACTTTCGCTGCGCCCGCTCGAAACCCCGGCGGTCCACCACGGTGCAGCGAATCCACTTGACCAGCACCGCGCCATCGTACGGCGCGGCGCGTGGCCAGGGTCACGCTCCGGCGTAGTGCACCCGGATCAGCTCCGCGAACTCGTCGTCCCTCAACTCGACGCCGAACTCCCGCACGAGCGTGTCCCGCAACTCGCTTACAGGTACGTCGCGTTCCTCACGGGAACCATCGGGGCGCGTGAGAGTCAGTTGCGCGCCGACCAGTCGGCGCCGCACCTCGGGGGCGGCCTGTTGCAGCACCGGGCGCCGGATGAAGGGAGATTTGGGATGAGTCGAGGTGTAGTGGTTCATCACTACGTAGTCGACGGGCAAACACCGGGTCGTCGCGTACGCATAGAGGTCGAACCAGCCGTCGGAGTTCTGAGTGCGAAGGACCCGCACTCCTTCCTCCTCGCTCTCGATGCCGAACCGCCACTCTCCTTGTCGTACGTCGACGCCCGCACGCATCGGGATGGGTTCGAGCAGCCCGTCGGCGCCGAACCCGACATCGCAGTGCCACTGTTCACCGTCCGCCTCGACGTCCAGGAGCATGTGCGTCACCGCGCGCGCGGTGGACGCTCCCGCCCTGACCCGGGCGCCGAGTCCCCTGACCGCGAAGCCGATGCGCTCCAGGGCCGCGGCGAACAGCAGGTTCTGTTCGTAGCAGTAGCCACCGCGCCGCCGGTTCACCATTTTGTCCTGCAGTGCCGCCAGGTCCAGCAGGACCGGTCGGCCGAGCATGATCTCCAGATTTTCGAAGGGGATCGAGCGCACGTGCCCGCGGTGAAGCGCGCGCAGCGTCTCCAGGTCCGGCTTCGCCTCGCCCTCGTACCCGATCCTGGCCAAGTAGGCCTCGACGTCCAGTTCTTCCCCGTTCCATGTCATGCGCTCAATGATCGCCAGCGCCGCCCCGTACGCAAACCGGATAGTTCTTGGCACCGATGTCAGTGGCAGGCTTTAGCGTGTTCCGTAGCACTGACAACGCACCAAGCACGAGGGGGAGTTCGTGAGCAGCATCCGGAAGGGGCTCAAGAAGGTCGAGGTCGGGCTGAAGTGGGACCCGAGCCCTGTCGGGGCGTCGGCCCACGACCTGGACATAGTGGCCGCGACGTACACCGCCGATGACCCCCTGGGCCGACCGGCCTACCTGGTGCACTTCGACAGCCGCTCCCCCGACGGCACGATCACGCTCAGCCGGGACAGCAAGACCGGCCAGGGATTCGGGTTCGACGAGGTCATGGTCCTGGAACTGGAGCGGCTGTCCGAGCGGTACACACGCGTGATCGTCGGAGTGGCCATACAGCAGCCTCCGGAGGGACGGGTCTTCGGCGACGTGGCGAACGCCTCGGTCCGCGTCCGGGAGGGGCACACCGATCTGGCGCAGCACGACTTCGCAGAGGTCGCCGGTTCCACGGCCGCAGTGATCGCTGAGTTCTCCCGGGACCCGGGCGGGAAGTGGGCGTTCCGCGAACTGCTCCGCGGATTCGACACGGACCTCGCGGCCTTCGCCACCGAAATGGGCAGCGTGCACTGACCGCCCCCCTCGCCGTGGGATCCCGCCCCTGAGCGGTCCGGAAACCGCAGCACCGGGAAGACGTAAGACCGGGAAACAGTGAGGGGCGGCGGGGCCGTCCTGGCCCCGCCACCCCTCACCTCACGGCGTCAAGCGGTCAGCTGCACCCGCTGGTGGAGCCGCAGCCCTCGCAGATGTAGCACGAACCCGCGCGCTGCATCTTCGTGCCGCAGGAGAAGCACAGCGGCGCGTCGGCCTGGATGCCCAGCTGCATCTCGACCAGCTCCGCGCTGGTGTGCGCCTGCTGCGGAGCGGCCTCCTCGGTCTCCGGCTTCGGCGTGGCGACGGCCTTCAGGACCTCCGTCTGCCGCGGGGCGGACTGGGCCAGGCCCTCGACGTCGACGTCCTCGTCGGCCGGCTCGTACGAACCGGTCTCCAGGTGACGCTGACGCTCCTCGGCGGAGTGGATGCCGAGCGCGGAGCGGGTCTCGAAGGGCAGGAAGTCCAGCGCCAGACGGCGGAAGATGTAGTCGACGATCGACTGCGCCATCCGCACGTCCGGGTCGTCCGTCATGCCGGCCGGCTCGAAACGCATGTTCGTGAACTTGGAAACGTACGTCTCCAGAGGCACGCCGTACTGCAGGCCGACAGAGACGGCGATGGAGAAGGCGTCCATCATGCCCGCGAGGGTCGAACCCTGCTTGGACATCTTCAGGAAGACCTCGCCCAGACCGTCGTCCGGGTAGGAGTTCGCCGTCATGTAGCCCTCGGCGCCACCGACCGTGAAGGACGTGGTGATGCCGGGACGGCCCTTCGGCAGACGCTTGCGGACCGGGCGGTACTCGACCACCTTCTCGACCGCGCTGCGGATCGTGCCCTCGGCCTTCTCGGCGATCTCGGCCTTCTCCTCCTCCTTCTTCTTGGCGGAGAGGGGCTGACCGACCTTGCAGTTGTCGCGGTAGATCGCGAGCGCCTTGACGCCGAGCTTCCAGGCCTCGAAGTAGACCTCCTCGACGTCCTCGACAGTCGCGGTCTCCGGGAGGTTGACCGTCTTGGAGAGCGCACCGGAGATCCACGGCTGGATGGCCGCCATCATCCGGACGTGACCCATCGCGGAGATGGAGCGCTCACCCATGGCGCAGTCGAAGACCTCGTAGTGCTTGGTCTTCAGGCCCGGGGCGTCGATCACATTGCCGTGCTCGGCGATGTGGGCGACGATCGCCTCGATCTGCTCCTCCTGATAGCCGAGGCGACGCAGGGCCTGCGGCACGGTGCCGTTGACGATCTGCATCGAGCCGCCACCGACGAGCTTCTTGAACTTGACCAGTGCCAGGTCGGGCTCGAGGCCGGTCGTGTCGCAGGACATGGCGAGACCGATGGTGCCGGTCGGCGCGATGACCGAGGCCTGCGAGTTTCGGAATCCGTTCTTCTCGCCGAGGCGCAGGACGTCCTGCCAGGCCTCCGTGGCGGCGGCCCAGATCGGGGTGTCCAGGTCGTCGACGCGGACGGCCGAGGCGTTGGCGTCGGCGTGCTGCTTCATGACGCGCTTGTGCGGGGTGGCGTTGCGGGCGTAGCCGTCGTAGGCGCCGACGACCGCCGCGAGCTCCGCGGAGCGCTTGTACGAGGTGCCGGTCATCAGCGACGTGATGGCACCGGCGAGGGCGCGGCCGCCGTCGGAGTCGTAGGCGTGGCCGGTGGCCATCAGCAGGGCACCCAGGTTGGCGTAGCCGATGCCGAGCTGGCGGAAGGCGCGGGTGTTCTCGCCGATCTTCTGGGTCGGGAAGTCCGCGAAGCAGATGGAGATGTCCATCGCCGTGATGACCAGCTCGACGACCTTGGCGAAGCGCTCGGACTCGAACGACTGGGTGCCGTTGCCGTCGTCCTTGAGGAACTTCATCAGGTTCAGCGAGGCGAGGTTGCAGGACGTGTTGTCCAGGTGCATGTACTCACTGCAGGGGTTCGAGCCGTTGATGCGGCCGGACTCCGGGCAGGTGTGCCAGGCGTTGATGGTGTCGTCGTACTGGATGCCGGGGTCGGCGCAGGCCCAGGCGGCCTCGGCCATCTTGCGGAAGAGCGACTTGGCGTCGACCTCCTCGATGACGTCGCCGGTCATGCGGGCACGCAGACCGAACTGGTCGCCGTTCTCCACGGCCTTCATGAACTCGTCGTTCACACGGACCGAGTTGTTGGCGTTCTGGTACTGGACGGACGTGATGTCGTCGCCGCCCAGGTCCATGTCGAAGCCCGCGTCACGCAGCGCGCGGATCTTCTCCTCTTCCTTGACCTTGGTCTCGATGAAACCCTCGATGTCGGGGTGGTCGACGTCGAGGATGACCATCTTGGCCGCCCGGCGCGTGGCGCCACCCGACTTGATCGTTCCTGCGGACGCGTCGGCACCCCGCATGAAGGAGACCGGACCCGAGGCGTTGCCTCCGGAGGACAGCAGTTCCTTGGAGGAACGGATACGGGAGAGGTTGAGGCCGGCGCCGGAGCCGCCCTTGAAGATCATGCCCTCTTCCTTGTACCAGTCGAGGATCGACTCCATGGAGTCGTCGACGGACAGGATGAAGCAGGCGGAGACCTGCTGCGGCTGGGGCGTGCCGACGTTGAACCACACCGGGCTGTTGAAGCTGAAGATCTGGTGCAGGAGGGCGTACGCCAGCTCGTGCTCGAAGATCTCGGCGTCGGCGGGCGAGGCGAAGTACTTGTAGTCCTCGCCGGCCTTGCGGTACGTCTTCACGATGCGGTCGATGAGCTGCTTCAAGCTCACCTCGCGCTGCGGCGTGCCGACCGCGCCGCGGAAGTACTTGCTCGTGACGATGTTGACCGCGTTCACCGACCAGAATTCGGGGAACTCGACGCCGCGCTGCTCGAAGTTGACCGAACCGTCGCGCCAGTTGGTCATGACGACGTCACGGCGCTCCCAGACCACCTCGTCGTACGGGTGCACGCCCGGGGTCGTGTGGATGCGCTCGATGCGCAGGCCCTTGCCGCCCTTGGGTCCCTTCGCGCGCGAACCTCGCGCGGGGCCGCTCGTCGTCTCGGTCATGCCGCCTCCCTGTATCAGGCTAAAACGCCCTGAAGTGCCACGTTCTTCCCGCAGCACGGTGTGTGTCTTGTGTCGCGGGCACCACTAAGGGCGACCGCGACAGGTCTGGTTCGCCGTCGGACCGTGAAAGGTCAGTCGCCGGCGGTGGCAGGCTGCGGGACTTCGGCAGTCCCACCGGGCCCGCGGCCGGTCGCGTCACGTTCCGCTCCGGAGCCGTCCGGCGCGGCGTCGCGTCGCTCCCTCAGCTCTTCGACCGCGGCCTCGAAGTCCTCGAGCGAGTCGAACGCCCGATACACGGACGCGAAGCGCAAATAGGCGACGAGGTCGAGTTCCTGCAGCGGGCCGAGTATGGCCAGTCCCACGTCGTGGGTGGTCAGTTCGGCACTTCCGGTGGCCCGGACCGCTTCCTCGACGCGCTGGCCGAGCTGAGCCAGCGCGTCCTCGGTCACAGGCCGCCCCTGGCAAGCCTTGCGGACGCCGTTGATGACCTTGGTGCGGCTGAAGGGCTCGGTGACGCCGCTGCGCTTGACGACCATCAGGGAGCAGGTCTCCACGGTCGTGAAACGACGCGAGCAGTCCGGGCACTGACGGCGCCTGCGGATCGACGTGCCGTCATCAGTGGTGCGGCTGTCGACTACGCGGCTGTCGGGGTGCCTACAGAAGGGGCAGTGCATGGATCTCCCAACCCTCCTTCATGGCACGACACAGAGGCCTCCAAGGACCCTTGGGCCCCTCGAAGCAGCCCCAAGCATAGGCGATGCCCGCACCCCCGGAAGACCGGGGACCACAACTTCTAGGCTGCGGTCGCAATCCAACCACTACATCTGGGGTTTGCTCGTCATCCTCGATGTCACCGCGTGTCGCGGAGCCCGTCGGACGGGCGGGCGCGCGCGGGCCTTCGCCGACGCCACCCGAGAGATCCCAGTGCCCAGTTGACGGGGCACCGAGTGGCACTATGGGTCCCTCACCGGCAGGGCCTGGACCCCGGCGGTGAAGCGTACCGTAATGAACCGAAATTCCTTTCGGCCCGAACGTCAGCCATACACCCAGGCACATGATCAGGACAGGGAATCTACGATTTTTCACTCGAACGTGTGTTTGGCGCAACCTTTCGAAAGCAACTACCGTTGGCTAACTAGGGAGAACATCTCGAGAGGGGCCGACCGACGTGACCACCACCGCAGACAGCGCCACCATCACAGCCCAGGACCGCTCCCAGAGCCGATTCGAGCCGGTGCATGCCATGAATGACGCAGCCACGAACCAGGAGGGGCCCAAGCCCACACGCTCCCTGCCGGGCCGACCTCCAGGAATCCGTGCCGACAGCTCCGGGCTCACCGATCGCCAGCGCCGGGTGATCGAGGTCATCAGGGACTCGGTGCAGCGGCGTGGCTACCCGCCGTCGATGCGGGAGATCGGTCAGGCAGTCGGCCTCTCCAGCACCTCGTCGGTGGCCCACCAGCTGATGGCTCTCGAACGCAAGGGCTTCCTGCGCCGCGACCCGCACCGCCCCCGGGCGTACGAGGTCCGGGGCTCGGACCAGCCCAGCACCCAGGCCACGGACACCACGGGCAAGCCGGCCGCTTCGTACGTCCCCCTGGTCGGCCGCATCGCGGCGGGCGGCCCGATCCTCGCCGAGGAGTCCGTCGAGGACGTATTCCCCCTCCCCCGCCAGCTCGTCGGCGACGGTGAGCTGTTCGTCCTGAAGGTCGTCGGCGACTCCATGATCGAGGCCGCCATCTGTGACGGGGACTGGGTCACGGTCCGCCGTCAGCCCGTCGCCGAGAACGGCGACATCGTCGCCGCCATGCTCGACGGCGAAGCGACCGTCAAGCGCTTCAAGCGCGAGGACGGGCACGTCTGGCTCCTGCCGCACAACTCCGCGTACCAGCCGATCCCCGGCGACGAGGCAACCATCCTCGGCAAGGTGGTCGCG
Organism: Streptomyces sp. NPDC041205; assembly: GCF_055591765.1. Taxonomy (NCBI): domain Bacteria; kingdom Bacillati; phylum Actinomycetota; class Actinomycetes; order Kitasatosporales; family Streptomycetaceae; genus Streptomyces; species Streptomyces sp. NPDC041205. The sequence continues at coordinate 112,488 of NZ_JBVIZH010000013.1, forward strand.
GTCCTGCGTCGCGTGTGAGCCTCCGCCCCTGACACGGGCCCCGGAACCTACTGCGCCGGTTCCGGGGCCCGTCTCTTGCGTTCTGACCGCCGCGTCCGCGTTCTGACGGCCGCGTCGTGCGCTTCTGCGTGTCCTGACCTTGCTGGTGTCCTGGCTTCGCACAGTCTGCGGCTCAGCCCCGCCGCCCCGCCGACCACGCCCTGCTGGCCCGCGGACCGCAACGGGGCGACGGACTATCCCTCCGAGGCCTCGACCGCCTCCGGCTCCCCGGCCCCGCCCGACGCCGCCTCTCCCGACGCCTCCGCGGCCGTCGCCGCCGCGTCGATCGCCGCCAGGGAGCGGCGCACCTGGTTCCGGTCCGTCGTGTACCAGAACTCCGGCAGCGAGGCCCGCAGGTAGCTTCCGTAACGCGCGGTGGCCAGGCGCGGGTCCAGGACCGCCACCACACCGCGATCCCCCGACGCCCGGACGAGACGACCGGCGCCCTGGGCCATCAGCAGCGCCGCATGGGTCGCCGCGACCGCCATGAAGCCATTGCCGCCCGCCTCGTCCACCGCCTTCTGCCGGGCGCTCATCAGCGGGTCGTCGGGACGCGGGAACGGGATCTTGTCCATGATCACCAGCTGGCAGTTCGCACCCGGCACGTCGACGCCCTGCCACAGGGAGAGCGTGCCGAACAGACACGTCCGCGCGTCGGCCGCGAACCCCTTGATCAGCTCGCCCAGTGTCTCCTCACCCTGCAACAGGATCGGCATGTCGAGCCTGCCCCGCAGCTCCTCGGCGGCCGCCTGGGCCGCCCGCATCGAGGAGAACAGGCCGAGCGTCCGCCCGCCCGCCGCCTCGATCAGCTCGGTGAGTTCGTCCAGCATGTCCCCGCGCGTGCCCTCGCGCCCCGGACGTGCCAGGTGCTGCGCGACGTACAGGATGCCCTGCTTGCGGTAGTCGAAGGGGGAACCGACATCGACGCCCTTCCAGACGGGCGCGTCCTCGGTGTGGGTGCCCTCGGGGGACAGTCCGAGCGACGCCCCGACGCCGTTGAAGTCGCCGCCGAGCTTGAGCGTGGCGGACGTGAGGACCACCGAGCGGTCGGTGAAGAGCTTCTCGCGGAGCAGGCCCGAGACGGACATGGGTGCCACCCTCAGGGAGGCACCGAAGCGGTCGTGGCGTTCGTACCAGACGACGTCGTACTCGGAGCCGTTCGTGATGCGCTCCGCCACGTCGTGGATCGTCTCCACGGAGGCCAGGGCCTGCTTGCGGACCACGTCCTCGTCCTGGACGGACTTGTCGCGGGTGGAGCCGAGCGCCGAGATGACCGTGCGGGCGGCGTCGCGCAGCGCCATCAGGGCATAGCCGAGGTCTTCAGGGACCTCCTCGAGGCGGCCCGGCAGCGCCAGCTCCATCAGCCTCTCGAAGCCCTCCGCGGCGGTCTGGAGCTGATCTGCCGCCTTCTCGTTGACCAGCTTCGCCGCGCGCCGCACCGCGCGGTTGACCTGTCCCGGGGTGAGCTCGCCGGTGGCGACACCGGTGACGCGGGACACCAGCTCATGGGCCTCGTCCACGATCAGCACCTCGTGCTGGGGCAGGACGGGGGCGCCCTCGATGGCGTCGATCGCGAGCAGCGCGTGATTGGTGACCACGACCTCGGCGAGCTTCGCGCGCTCGCGGGCCATCTCGGCGAAGCACTCCTGACCGTACGCACACTTCGAGGCGCCCAAACACTCCCTGGACGAGACGGACACCTGCGCCCAGGCGCGGTCGGAGACGCCCGGGGTCAGGTCGTCACGGTCGCCGGTCTCCGTCTCGTCCGCCCAGTCCCGCATGCGCAGCAGGTCCCGGCCGAGCTTGCTGGTGGGCGTCGCCGCCTCGAACTGGTCGAACAGCCCCTCTTCCTCGTCCTGCGGCACGCCCTCGTGCAGGCGGTGCAGACACAGATAGTTCGACCGGCCCTTGAGCATGGCGAAGTCGGGGCGGCGGCGCAGCAGCGGATGCAGCGCGTCCACCGTCCGCGGCAGGTCGCGCTCGACCAGCTGACGCTGCAGCGCCAGGGTGGCCGTCGCGACGACGACCCGCTCCCCGTGCGCCAGCGCGGGCACCAGATAGCCGAGGGACTTGCCAGTGCCGGTGCCGGCCTGGACCAGCAGATGGGAACCGTCGTCGATCGCCTCGGCGACGGTCTCGGCCATGGTCACCTGGCCGGGGCGCTCCGTGCCGCCGACGGCGGCGACAGCGGCGTGCAGGAGCTCGGGGAGGGAGGGCTTCGTCATAGCTCGACCACCCTACGGTGCCCCACTGACAACACTGCGATCAAGGCTGATGGAGGGGGTTGGCCACGGTCCCGTGGACAGCGGCGTGCGGGCGCTCGGGGCGGTCGCGATAACCGTCGAGGTGGAGCCGGTTGCGGTTCAGACACAGGCGCTCGATACGTGGTGTGAGCAGGTCGAATGTCTCGTACCGCTCCTTCAGCTCGGGGGCGCGGGCCTGGTGCCGCAGAATCTCGGCCCGTACGAGGGACCAGAAGTCGGCCTCCGGGACACCCAGTTGGTCCTCGCACAGGGGTGCAAGGTAGCGGAAGACGCCCACGAAGAGCCCGGCGTGGATGAACTGGGTCAGGAAGGCCGGTGGCTCGGTGAGCAGGATGTCGCGGACGTCGTCGGGCATGGAGGCGTGCTCCGGTAGGGGCTCCGCGCTGACATTGACGTCGTCTACGAAGTCCTTGACCGCGAGACGCACGGGGACGTCCTTGTCGTCGAAGACGACGATGGCGTTCTCCCCATGAGGAGAGAACACCGTTCCGTAGCGGTAGAGGAACTGCAGCAGGGGCGGCAGCAGCGCGGCGAACAGATGCGTCAGCCAGGCCGTGGGCGTCAGCCCGGAGCGGGCGACGAGCTCCGTGACGAAGGCGCGGCCCTGAGGGTCGGTGTGCAGGAGCGCGGCGAGGGTGCGGGCACGCTCCCCGGGCGCGAGGTAGCGCGTGAGGGGCTCGCGCCAGATGGCGCCCAGCAGTTCCTTGTACTGGTAGGGCACTTCCGGGAGCGAGTCGTAGACGGGGTGTTCCACGGCGACGGCGGCGACCTCTCCGAGGAGGATCACCCGGCACTCGTCTCGCAGGAACGGATCTCCGTCGCGCAGGGCGTGCACCCAGGAGGTGACGGCCGAGGCGGCGACCGTCCGCTCGGTGGGCAGACCTCGCCACACCAGGGTGTTGAGCACCGACAGCGGGAGTTTGATCGTGTGCCGGTCGGGGCGGGTGGTGTTCAGGAATGTCCGGATCGACTGCTGGGGCAGGCGCAGATCGCCGTCGCTGGGGAGCGGGACGATGGTTCCGGCGGCGACGGACGGGGCGAACAGGGGCAGCACGACGTCGTCCCACTGCCAAGGGTGCACGGGCAGATAGAGGTACTCCCGCGGGTCGAGGCCGCGTGCGCCGAGTATGGCCGCGTAGGTCTCGCGTGTCCCGGCGTCGAGCTCGCGCGCGTAGAGATCGTCCGCGGTGTCCAGGCCCGGCACGCCCCGGTAGGTGGCGATGCTGTTGTGCACGGCGATCCACGGGATGGCCGAGTCGTTGCGGGCCTCGGGTGCCCAGCGTGCGGTGTCCGTCGCGGAGAAGCCGATGCGGCCCTTGTTGAGGACGAGCCAGGGGTGACCGGTCTGATGGCCTTCGAGCTCCGCGTAGCCGAGGTCGGCGAGCTGCCCGGCGCTGAGCGCTCCGTGGTCGAGGCGGGTGTCGGCGCTCAGCGTCGCGGTCAGTTCGCGGATGAGGTGGCCGAGGGTGGCGCCGTCGAGGTCCAGGGTGCGGCGGGCGACGGTCAGGAAGTGCAGGGGGTCGGTGCAGGGGGTCGGGCTGCCGGTGCCGTCGGTGAGCGTCAGGCTCGCCGGGTCCACTCGCCAGCAGCCGTAGGCGCCGCGGCGGGCGCGGAAGCTGAGACGGGGGCGGGGCTCGCCGGGTGTGGCGGGTTCGTCGAGAAGCAGGGTGTACGTGTCCGTGGCGGGCCCTTCACCGTCCGTGACACCTCCTTCGCCCTCTGCGGCGGCTCCCCGGCTCCCCGTGACGCCCTCGCCGCCACCGACATCGACGCCCCGGCCATCGGAGCCCACTGCCCCCGCGGGGACCGGGCTCAGGATCTCTTCGTACGCGAACTCACTGATGATCTTGCCCAGAAGGCGGCGCCCGGCTTCCTCCCAGCGTTCCGCGGTCAGCTCGGGCGGGTCGTAGAGGGCGGTGGGGTCGTTGGGTGTCGCGGGGTCGGAAGGATTCGGCACGGGGACTCCTCGGGGAGGGGACCGGATCGGGTCGAGCGGTGTATCAGAAGTGAGCGGATCGCAAAGGGGCGGGCTGAGCGGGTCACAGCACGGCGCGCAGAGCCCGGTCACGGACCATGAGCGCCGCTCGTTTGTCGGGGAGGTCCACCTCGGCGGCGAAACGGAAGCCGGCGCTGAGAAAGGCGGAGACGGAGGGGGTGTTGCGCAGGTCTGGTTCGGCTACGACACGTGCGCAGGAGGGGCGGTGATCGAGTACGAGATCGGCGACGGCCCGCAGCAAGGTGCTGCCGAGGCCTCGGCCGCGGTCGGCGACACCGCCGACGAGGAGGTGGATTCCGGTGTCGTGAGGGCGTGCGGGGTAGTGGCGGGCCAGTGGGTCCAGGTCGGCGCGGTAGATCTCCCAGTAGCTCATGGGGGTGCCGTCGAGCACGCCGAGGCAGGGCACGCTGCGTCCGTCGCCGTCGAGTTGGGGGCGCAGGTGGGCCTCCGTGACGGATGCGGGTCCGGCCAGTTCCCAGAAGGCTGCCACGGCGGGGTCGTTCATCCACCTGCTGATCAGCGCCAGATCGCGTTCGATGCGCACGGGGACGAGTTGGAAGACGCCCGCGTCGGTGGTGACCGGACTCCAGGCGGCCACGTCGTCGAGCAGGTCGCCGTGGGCCGGGTCAGGCTCGGCGGCTGCCGTGTGGTCCGAGCCCGCCGTGGCTTCGGAGGTGAGGTGCGCCGTGTGCCCCCCGCAGTCGGCGATCAGCGCGACGAGTTCGTCGGGCAGCCGCAGGTCCAGGGTGTCGTCGCAGTCCGGGGTGCCCGCGGTGGCGGGATCTGTTCCGGCGTCGGTGCTCGCGTCGGTGGGAGGCACGGCGTCGCTCCTCTCGGAGGGAATGGATTCGGCAGGAGTGGGGCCTGGTCCTCAGGAAGGGGTGATGGTCATCGGCGGGGGAAGGGGGCGTGGCCCTTGGTGGCGCAAACGAAGTGGTCTTGGCCGGTGGAGAGTTGGTGGATCGGGGCGGGGTTCGGGGCGGAGCGGGTCACGTGTGGAGGGGATTCGAGATGGTGACGTAGACGGATTGGGTGTCGACGGGGCCGACGAGTTCGTCGAGTCCGTGCAGGCGGGTCAGGAGGTTGGCCTTGCACCGCAGCACGGGTGAGTCGAGCAGCCGGGCGGGCAGTGGGGTGCGGAGTCGGCCGGGGCCCGAGGCGGCGTCGAGGAGGAAGCGGCGGAACGCGGCGAGCAACAGCCGTTCGTCGGCGAGGCGTTCGGCGCCCAGGGCACCGATGAGGCCGAGGACGTTGTTGATGCCGAGGTAGTAGGCGAAGCGCTCGTCGGTCACCTCGTCGGAGACGAAGGTGTCGCTGTGCCGACCGATGCCGGGCAGCCGCTTGTCCAACTCGGCGCGGCGGGATTCGCGGAAGTAGTAGCCCTGGTTGTCACGGTAGCGACCGCCGGTGGGCCAGCCGTCGGGGTCGAGCAGCAGCAGGGTGTTCTGCTGGTGCGCCTCCAGGGCGACGCCCGCTTCGCTGTCCAGCCAGAGTACGGGGCGTACGACGTTCTGGAGGTAGCGCAGGAACCACTCTGTGGCGACGGCTCCTCGCGGGCGGCCGGTGTGTCCGGCGAGCCGGGTGATGATCGCGGCGAGCCTGGAGTGCATCGGCGGCCGTTCCTGGCCGGTGGGCTGGGCGGGTGGCCTGGGGGAGACGAGTCCGGCGATGCAGGTCGCGTCGTCGCTGGGGCGGAAGGGGTTGTGCCGGATCATCACGTCGAGTCCGGCGACGGCTTCTCCGTCGGCCCCGGTGACGGCGAGCCAGGCCGGGTCGCGGATCACGTCGAACCCGGGGTGGGCGGCCTGCCACTGCTCGGCGAGGCCGCTGCGCAGCAGCCGGTGGACCTCGACGCCGCGGTGGAGTTCTTTGCGGAGGTTCTCACGACGGGAGTTGGTGATGCGCAGGGCCAGCGACAGCTTCAGCATGGCCGGGGCGCCGGAGCGGTAGAGGGTGCGGACGGAGGAGGTGGGGTGCCAGGGTGCGCCGTGGGGACCGAGGTCCTTGAGGAGTCCGGCGTCCAGCAGGGCGGCGGTCTCGGGGCGATGGCGGAGTTCACGGATCTGCCACGGATGCGCGGGCAGCACGGCGTGGTCGTCCGGCAGCGGCAGGCCGGGGCCCGCGAGGCGGGCGGCGAGCTGGTCGGCCGGGATGGTGCGGCCGCGTTCGGTCCAGGCCGAGTCCATGGCGAGCACGGAGCGGTCGACGGCGAGCCAGTGCAGCGGGAAGGCGCCGCGCAACTCCGGTGAGTAGAGCCGGGATTCGGTGTCGGAGAGCCCCTCGCGGCTCTTCGGGGTCGGGTGCAGGGGGTGGCCGAGGAGCAGGGACTGTTCAGCGGCCAGGAACAGGTCGGGGATGTCGCCCGGGTTGTTCCTGCGGTCGGCGATGAAGTCGGCGGTGCGGCGGACGGAGTCGGCGACGCGGGCTACCAGGTCGGCGCCGTCGGCTGCTTCGCGGGGCTCGGTGGCTTCCCGGGGTTTGGTGACTTCCCCGGCCTCGGCGGCTTCGGTTTCGGTGGCTTCTTGAGGGGCTCCGACTGCCAGGTCCGTCGGCTGCGGTTGTGGCTGCGGCTGCTCCTGGTCGGGCTGCGTCTGGAGGCTTGGGTCAGCGAAGTCGCCCCGCTGGTCGCCGGGTTGGGCTTCGGCCGTGCGGGCTGTTTCGCGGCTCAGGAGGGCGGCGACGGTGACGGCGTCGACCGGTGGTGCGGTTGCGGGGCCGTCCTCCAGGCACGGGGGGCCGAAGCGGTGCCAGCCGGTCGCGGACCAGTAGTCCACGGGGACGAGGAGGGCGGTGCCGCTGGCTTCCAGGGGAATGCGCAGGGAACCGTGTTCCGGGGCGGCCATGTCGTTCTCCCGCACCCAGCAGCGCAGCAGGTTCTCGACGGCTGCGGCCTGGGCCGCGGTGTGCGGGTCGGGGTGGTCGAGGAGGTCGGTGGTGCCGTGGCGCAGTCGCTCGGCCTCCTGGCTCCTGCCTTTCTGCCGCGGGACCGTACCGGCCTCCGCCGTCTGCGGGGACTGCGCCGACTGTGTGCCGCATGCTCCCGGTGGGTGCGGTTGGGGACGGCCGTCGGGTGCGGGGGTGGCGTTCAAGAGGGTTCCTTGTGTGGTTGATCGGGCTCCGTTTGGCGACGGGCGGTGGTTGGGCGGGACGGGTCGCGCAGGGGGCGCGAGGGTGGGACGGTGACGGCCGCGCCAGGGGGGGTGATGGTGGGGCTGCGGCTGTCGTCAGATCGGTCGGTTCTTGCCCGGCTCGGTCAGGGGACGTGAGTCGCGGTGGTCATGGATGGTCCGATGCGAGTCTGCCGTCGGGGGTGCGGCGGTGGGAACGCTCCGCCGCGGTGAGGGCATCGGCGAGTCGGTCGAGGACCGCGGTCGCCTGTTCGTCCGTGATGGTGAGGGGAGGCAGGAGTCGCACGACGCTGGAGTGCCGTCCGCCGAGTTCGACGATGAGCCCGCGGCGCAGGCACTCGCGCTGTACGGCGGTGGCCAGTTCGGGGGCGGGTGGGTGCGGGCGGGTGTCGGGAAGGTCGTGCAGCCGGTGGTGCTGAAGGTGATTGTGCCGGTGCGGGTGTTGGTGTGGGTACTGGGGGGCGGCTGGCGGCGTGGCGGGCGCGGTCGTGGGGGGTGCGGAGGAGTGCGGGGTGTACCGGGCGGACGAGGCGTAGGGGGAAGGGTCCGCCGAGGATCCCAAGTGCTGGCCGGGGGAAGCGGGTTGGGCGCGTTCCGGGTCCACGAGTTCGGCGCCCAGCATCAGGCCGCGCCCGCGGACGTCGCCGACGCAGGGGTGGTCGGCGGCGAGGGAGCGCAGGGCCTCGAGCATGCGGGCGCCGAGGGTGGCGGCGCGTTCGGCGAGGCGGTTCTCTCGTACGTAGGCGAGGGTGGCGGCGCCGGCGGCCATGGCGAGTTGGTTGCCGCGGAAGGTGCCCGCGTGGGCGCCGGGGGGCCAGACGTCGAGGTCGTCGCGGTAGACCACGACGGCGAGGGGCAGGCTGCCGCCGATCGCCTTGGACAGGACGAGGACGTCGGGGACGATGCCGCTGTGCTCGACGGCCCAGAAGGCGCCGGTGCGGCCGACGCCGGTCTGCACCTCGTCGGCGATGAGGGGGATCCCGCGTGCCGCGGTGATGTCGCGCATCCGGCGGAGCCAGGCGTCGGGGGCGGGGAGGACGCCGCCCTCGCCCTGGACCGGTTCGAGGATCATGGCGGCGGGGGCGGGGACGCCGGACTTGGTGTCGTCGAGGAGGTTCTCGGTCCAGCGGGCGGCGAGTTCGGCTCCGTTCGGGCCGCCGATACCGAAGGGGCAGCGGTAGTCCTGGGGGTAGGGCAGGCGGGCGACGCGGACGTCACGGGCGCCGCCGGAGGCTTCGAGGGCTCCTGCGGTCATGCCGTGGTAGGCGCCGGTGAAGGCGAGCAGGCCCTCGCGGCCGGTGGCCGTGCGGGTGAGTTTGAGGGCCGCTTCCACCGCGTCGGTGCCGGCGGGGCCGCAGAACTGGATGCGGGCGCGGTCGGCGAGGGCGGGCGGGAGGGTGCGGAACAGCTCGGTGGTGAAGGCGTCCTTGACGGGTGTGGCCAGGTCGAGGACGTGGAGTGGGGCTCCGGAGTCGAGGACGTTGCGGATGGCTTCGAGGACGACGGGGTGGTTGTGGCCGAGGGCGAGCGTGCCCGCGCCGGAGAGACAGTCCAGGTAGCGCTGTCCGTCGGCGCCCTCGATGGTCATGCCGCGGGCGCGCACGGGCACGATCGGCAGGGCGCGTGCGTAGGTGCGCGCGGCGGATTCCCGGGCGGACTGGCGGCGCAGGATGCCTTCGTGCGCGCCCCTTCCGGGGGCGCCCGGCTGGTGCGTGCCGGATTGGTGCGCGCCCTCCCCCTGCACACTCTCTTCGTACGCGACGCCCTCGTGCGCGGACCTCTCATACGCGGAGCCTTCGTGCATGCAGCCTGCGGGCACGGCACCTTCCCTCTCGGCGCCCTCACTCTCAGCGCCTTCCCGCACACCCCCTAGGCGCGTGCCACCGTCGCCCGCAGCGCCGCCACCCCCAGCGCCCTCCCCAGCAGTTCCACGCTCCGCGGCCCCCGCCGCGCTTTCGCGCCCCGCGGGCACCACCGCGGAAGCAGGCTCGGTCACGGCCACGGCTGTTCGTCCTCCCGCTGGGACTTGACGCGGGGGCCGCCGATTTCGGTCGGGCCCGCGAGCGAGTTGGCGCGGGGGCTGAACGCGCGCGGCGTGTCCCCCGTACGTACCAACGACGGCAGGCGCGCGGGATCACGGGTGCACCGAAGATCCTTGCCGTGACGGAACCGTTGCCGTCTCGTGGGCCGTCCCCAACGGCACCGGCATAGTGTGGGGTGCCGTTCATCAGCACCAAGGTGTTCCGCACCCCGGGCGAATCCGGACGTTCAGCACCACGAACGACCGGGCGCCCGCCAGCACAGGCATCCGGGCGCCCCACAGTGGGCGCACCGTGATGGCCGACGCCGTACGGAAGGACGTACGGCACCACGATGTACGGCATTTGGAACGATTTCGAGGCCCAGGGGGATTCTCACCATGCGACCCATACGTCCGCTCTTCAGCTCCCGCAGCGGGAGGAGCGCGCGCGGCAGGACCCCCGTGGCGGCCGCCGTCGCGCTTGGCGCGGCGCTCGTTCTGACCGCGACCGCCTGCGGCCCGAGTGACGACAACGCGGGCGACTCGTCCGCGTCGCAGCCCGGCGACAAGGGCGACGACAAGATCCAGATTCCGGGCGACATCCAGGACCGGCTCAAGGAGCACGGCATCGACCTGGGCAAGTGGAAGGACGGCGCCTGGAAGAACTGGGACAAGGACGACTGGCTGCGCGAGGCGGGCGACTTCGTCAACCCGATCATCGAGGACCTCTGGGACCCGGACCGCATGCGGGACGCGGACAAGAACCCGGACCGCGGCGTCGACGAGGGTGACATCTCCGGCGACCAGGGCGTGACGGACCCGACGCCGGAGCCCGTCGAGGCGGCGGCCGTGAAGACGCCGTACCACGACCAGGTCCCCGCGGCCGGCAAGCTCTTCTTCGACGGCCCCGAGGGCTCGATGGTCTGCTCGGCCACGGTCGTCAAGGACCCGAAGAACCCGGGCAAGTCCAACATGGTGTGGACCGCCGGTCACTGCGTCCACGCGGGCGCCAAGGGCGGCTGGTACCGCAACATCGCCTTCGTCCCGTCGTACAACGACAGCGGCACGCCCACCGCGGAGCTGCAGGGCAAGCCCAAGGAAGAGGTCGCTCCGTACGGCGTCTGGTGGGGCGACTGGGCGCAGACCTCCGACCAGTGGATCGAGCAGGGCGGCCCGACGGGCGGCAAGGGCGCTCCGTACGACTTCGCGGTGATCCATGTGACGCCGGAGAAGGGCAGCGAGGGCAAGTCCCTGGAGGAGACGGTCGGCACCGCTCTGCCGGTGGACTTCGACGCCCCGGCGGTGCCGAAGATCAAGGACATGACGGCGACCGGCTACCCGGCGGCGTCGCCGTTCGACGGCCAGAAGCAGTTCCAGTGCGCGGACAAGCCGGGCCGTCTCTCCCTCAGCAAGCCCGACCCGACGATGTACCGGATCGGCTGCACCATGACCGGCGGTTCGTCCGGTGGCGGCTGGGTCACGGAGGGCCAGGACGGCAAGCCCGCCCTGGTGTCCAACACGTCGATCGGCCCGGTGACGGCGGGCTGGCTCGCGGGTCCGCGCCTCGGTGACGAGGCCAAGGGCATCTACAACGCGGTCAGCAAGAAGTTCGCGGGGCGGTAAGGCAGTACCCGGTGCCGAACCGAGCCGGAAGGCAGCCGGGCGGCACCCCGGCATGGGCGGAAGCCAGCAAGACGGCACCCCGGCCCAGCCGGAAGGCAGCAAGGCAGTGCCGCGGAGCCGAAAGGCACGCCGCGCGGTGAGTTCGCCCACAGCACCCGCTGTCGGGCGAACTCACCGCCACCGAGTCCGCCTCGCTCCCCGAGGCCGACCCCACCCGCTTCGTCCGCGTACGAGCGGCGGGGCGGCGAAACCTTCACCACCCCGCCGCCGTTCGTCCCCAATTCCACAGGCATAGTGGGAGCTCACGTCGGCCCGGGCGGCGGACGCCACGCCCACGCCTGACACGCACATGGCAAATACACGTTCCTACGGGGGTTACAGCTACATGCGTTCCATTCGTGCGCCCTTCGCGCGCAGCCGCGGCCGCCGCGCCGCGCTCGCCGTCACCGGGCTCGCCGCGACCCTGGCGCTCACCGCCACGGCCTGCGGCCCGAGCGACGACAAGGCGAGCGACAAGTCGGACAGCGGCTCGGCGCAGGAGGCGGACAAGGGTCCCGACTCCGGTGCCGGTCTGCCCGGCGACCTCGCCGACCGGCTCAAGGAGCACGGCATCGATCCTGACAAGTGGAAGGACGGTGCCTGGAAGAACTGGAGCAAGGACGACTGGCTGCGCGAGGCCAAGGACTTCGTCAACCCGGTCATCGACGGGCTCTGGAAGCCCGAGCGGATGCAGAAGGCCAAGGACCCGAACAAGACGATCGCGTCGAAGGACGCGACCGCCGACCAGGGCGCGACCGACCCCGACCCCGCGCCGGTGCAGGCGAAGCCCGAGAAGACGCCGTACCACGACAACGCGGCGCCGGTCGGCAAGATCTTCTTCGACTCCCCCAAGGGTTCGATGGTCTGCTCCGGCACGGTCGTGAAGGACCCGCGCAACCCGGGCAAGTCCAACCTCGTGTGGACGGCGGGCCACTGCGTGCACGCCGGTTCCGAGGGCGGCTGGTACCGCAACATCACCTTCGTGCCCTCGTACAACGACCTGGGCAAGTCCGAGGCGGCCCTGAGCAACGCGGCGCCGCAGGAGATCGCGCCGTACGGCCAGTGGTGGGCGGACTGGGTCTCGACGTCCGGTGAGTGGATCGACCAGGGTGCCGCTTCGGGTGGCGCCGGCGCTCCGTACGACTACGCCGTGATGCATGTGAAGCCGCAGGAGGGCACCAAGTCCCTCGAGGAGACCGTCGGCAACGCGCTGGAGGTCGACTTCACGACTCCGTCAGCGCAGAGCGTGGCGTCCATGGGCGCCTGGGGCTACCCGGCCGCGCCGCCGTACAACGGCCTGATCATGCACAAGTGCATCGACAAGCCCGGCCGTCTGTCGCTGGACCCGGCGACGCCGACGATGTACCGCATCGGCTGCACCATGACCGGTGGTTCGTCCGGCGGTGGCTGGTTCCGGGTGGTGGGCGGCAAGTCCCAGCTCGTCTCCAACACGTCGATCGGCCCGGCCGACAACACCTGGCTCGCCGGTCCGCAGCTGGGCAGCGGCGCGAAGCAGGTCTTCGACACGATGAGCGAGAAGTACGGCTCGCAGTGACCTGCCGGGCCCGGGTCCCGGTGCCCGTCGGCGGCAAGGTCCTGGTGACCCGTCGGCGGCCAAGGTCCCGGTGACTCTTCGGCACTCAAGGTCCCGGTGACCTGGAGCTTTCACGGTGAAGGCCCCGCCCCCCTACGAGAGGGGGCGGGGCCTTCACCGTGTGGTGCGCGTACGAGTCCCGCGTCAGCGCGCGGAACCGCCGCGTCCGGTCAGTGCGCCGCGGGAACGTACGGCGCGAGTTCCGCCGCGAGTTCCTCGTGCACCCGTGCCTTGAGCAGCGTGCCCTCGGGAGTGTGTTCCTCGGAGAGCACTTCGCCGTCGGCGTGCGTGCGCGACACGAGGTTGCCGTGGGTGTACGGCACGAGGGCCTCGATCTCGACCTCGGGCCGCGGCAGTTCGGCGTCGATGAGCGCGAGCAGTTCCTCGATACCGGCCCCGGTGCGCGCGGACACGGCGATCGCGTGCTTCTGCTGGCGCAGCAGCCGCTGGAGGACCAGCGGGTCGGCCGCGTCCGCCTTGTTGATCACCACGATCTCCGGCACGTCCGTCGCGCCCACGTCCCGGATGACCTCGCGCACGGCGGCGAGCTGCTCCTCCGGCGCGGGGTGCGAGCCGTCCACCACGTGCAGGATCAGGTCGGACTCGCCGACCTCCTCCATGGTGGAGCGGAACGCCTCCACGAGGTGGTGCGGCAGGTGCCGGACGAAGCCGACCGTGTCGGCCAGGGTGTACAGCCGGCCGCTGGGCGTCTCCGCCCTGCGGACCGTCGGGTCGAGGGTGGCGAACAGGGCGTTCTCCACCAGCACACCCGCGCCGGTGAGGCGGTTGAGCAGGGAGGACTTGCCCGCGTTCGTGTACCCGGCGATGGCGACCGAGGGCACCTTGTTGCGCTTGCGCTCCTGGCGCTTGATGTCGCGGCCCGTCTTCATCTCCGCGATCTCCCGGCGCATCTTCGCCATCTTCTCGCGGATCCGTCGCCGGTCCGTCTCGATCTTGGTCTCACCGGGACCGCGGGTGGCCATGCCGCCACCGCCGCCGCCACCCATCTGACGGGAGAGTGACTGACCCCAGCCGCGGAGCCTCGGCAGCATGTACTGCATCTGCGCGAGGGCGACCTGCGCCTTGCCCTCTCGGGACTTGGCGTGCTGGGCGAAGATGTCGAGGATCAGGGCGGTCCGGTCGACCACCTTGACCTTGACGACGTCTTCGAGGTGGATGAGCTGGCCGGGGCTGAGCTCACCGTCGCACACGACGGTGTCCGCTCCGGTCTCGAGGACGATGTCACGCAGCTCCAGGGCCTTGCCGGAGCCGATGTACGTCGCCGGGTCGGGCTTGTCGCGGCGCTGGACGACGCCGTCGAGCACGAGCGCGCCCGCGGTCTCCGCGAGAGCGGCCAGCTCGGCGAGGGAGTTCTCCGCGTCGTGAACCGTTCCGGAGGTCCAGACGCCCACGAGGACGACGCGCTCCAGGCGGAGCTGTCGGTACTCGACCTCGGTGACGTCCTCGAGCTCGGTGGAGAGGCCGGCGACGCGGCGCAGGGCCGCGCGCTCGGAGCGGTCGAACTGCTCGCCGTCCCGCTCTCCGTCGATCTCGTGGCTCCAGGCGACGTCCTCTTCCATCAGGGCATCGGCCCGAAGACCTTCGGGGTAGTTCTGCGCGAAGCTCTGTGCGTCCTGGGAAGGGGAAGAAGAGGAGGTCATTGGGTCCTTTACGTCGATGGGAATCCGATACGGAGAGCGCCTGGGGGCATCCTTCACCCTGCCGCACCGCGTGTGCAGCTCGCACCGCGTGCCACAGCGCCACCCGTCATGTTCGACAACGCTCACGGCCCCCCGGAGATTCCCCGGAGCAGCCGGGTCCGCCCCTGAGATGTCCCCGAGGGGATCTCCCGGACGGGCCGCGCCGTCGACCTGAAGATGGTCGCACGGTACGACCCGTCTCGTCACCCGAGTATTCGTGCCGGGTTCCGGCCCTCCCGGAACGAGGCCCCGGTCCTACTTCTTGTCGGACGCGGCCTTCTTCTCCGGCGGCATCGACGTCCAGTCGGGGTGCCCGGGCATCGGCGGCGTCTTCGCCCCGTACAGCCAGGCGTCGAAGAACGCGTCGAGGTCGCGGCCGGAGACCTCGGAGGCGAGCCGCACGAAGTCGGCGGTGGTCGCGTTCGCGTCGCGGTAGGTGTGCACCCAGGCCCGCTCCACGGCCTCGAAGGCGGGCCGCCCGATCTCCTGGCGCAGCGCGTAGAGCACCAGCGCGCTGCCGTCGTACACGACGGGCCGGAAGATGCTGATCTTCTCCCCCGGCCGGGGCCCCTTGGGCGCGGCCGGAGGGCCGCCCGCCGCGCGCCAGCTGTCGGAGAGCCGGTAGGCGTACCGCATCCGCTTCTCCAGGGGCTGGCGCGCCTTCTCCTGTGCGTACAGGGCCTCGTACCAGCTGGCGTGCCCCTCGTTCAGCCACAGGTCGGACCAGGTGCCGGGACTCACGCTGTCGCCGAACCACTGGTGCGCCAGCTCGTGCACCATGATCGATTCCACGTACCACTCGGGGAACTCGGGCCGTGTGAACAGTTCCTTCTCGAAGAGTGACAGCGTCTGCGTCTCCAGCTCGAAGCCGGTACGGGCGTCGGCGACGAGCACCCCGTACGTCTCGAACGGATAGCGGCCGACCTTGTCCTCCATCCAGGAGATCTGGTCGGGGGTCTTCTTCAGCCAGGGTTCCAGCGCCTTGCGGTCCTTCGTGGGCACGACGTCCCGTACGGGGAGGCGGTAGGGGCCGGTGCGGTGCAGCACGGTGGAGCGGCCGATGGACACCTGGGCCAGTTCGGTCGCCATCGGGTGCCGGGTGCGGTACGCCCACGTGGTGGTGTCCGCGCGGCGTTCCTCGGCCAGGGGCAGGCCGTTGGCGACGGCGGTGAGGCCCTTGGGGGCGGTGACACGGAAGGTGAACTGTGCCTTGTCGGCGGGGTGGTCGTTGCACGGGAACACACGGTGCGCGACGTCCGCCTGGTTGGCCATCGCGAGCCCGTCGCTGGTGCGCACCCAGCCGCCCTCGACGTCGCCGGACACCGGGTCGCTGGTGTGCCGCACGGCGATCCGCAGGCGCTCGCCGGGCTGCACGCGCGCGTGGGGCGTGACGACCAGGTCCTCGCCGGCGGCGCTGAAGTCGGCGGGGGCGCCGTTCACCTCGACGGAGCGGACCTTGCCGTGGGTGAAGTCGAGGTTGACGCGTTCCAGCGGGGCCGTCACCCGCGCGTCGATCTTCGTGAGCGCGTCCAGGGGCTTGCTGTTGTCCCCGTGATAGGTGAAAGCGATGTCGTACGACGTCACGTCGTACCCGGGGTTGCCGAGGTGGGGGAAGAGCCGGTCGCCGATGCCGAGCGGGGCTGCGGGCTGCGGGGCGCTCGCGGCGAGCAGGGCGGCGGAGGTGGTGGCGGCGAGGACGGCGACGGCGATCCGGACCGTCTTCGGCCGGGACGCCTTGGTGCGCGGGGTGAGGAGCATGAACTACGGCTACCAGCGCATGCCTTCCGCGTCGGGACGGCACGCGACGGGCCCACCCGAACGAGTCGGCGCCGTTTCACCGAGGAGCGCCGTCGGGCTCACCGAAGAGCGCCGCCAGGCTCAGCGGGGAGCGCGGCGCCAGGTCCCCGAGGAGCGGCCTCAGGGCGCCGCTGCCGCCCGGTGCTGCGCGCGGGCCACGTCGTACACCCCGGGCACATTGCGCATGGCGCGCATCAGGCCCGGAAGGTGCGCGGCGTCGGGGAGTTGGAGCGTGTACGTGTGGCGTACGCGCTGTTGACTCGGTGGTTCGACGGTCGCCGAGATGATCGCGGCGCCTTCGAGGGCGATGGCTTCGGTGAGGTCGGCCAGGAGGTGCGCCCGGCCGAACGACTCGGCGACCAGGGTGACCCGGCACTCCGTGGCGTCCCCCCAGCGCACGCCGACCTCCGGGCGCCCCACCTGTGTCATGCGCGCCACCGCGGGACAGGTGACGCGGTGGACGGTGACGACGCCGCCGCGTACCGCGAATCCGGTGATCTCGTCGGGCGGGACCGGAGTGCAACAGCCCGCGAGCCGTACGGTGGCGCCCTCGCGGTCGGCGACGACGTTCTCCGCCACCGGGCGCAGGGCCGCGGAGACCTGCGGCCGCGGTGCGGCGGCAGGCACCGTCACGGGGGCCGGGGGCGCCGGGTCGGCCTGCGCGGGCGGGACGGGGGCGGGCGCCGGGTGCGTGGTGAGCCAGCGCCGGATGGCGATGCGCGCGGCGGGCGTGCGCGCGTGGTCGAGCCAGTCGCGTGAGGGCCCCGACGTCAGGTCCTGGCCCATGAGCAACTGCACGGTGTCGCCGTCGCGCAGGACCGTGCTGAGCGTGGCCAGGCGGCCGTTGACGCGCGCGCCGATGCAGGCGTGGGCGTCCTCGCCGTACTGTGCGTAGGCGGCGTCGACGCAGCTGGCGCCCGCGGGCAGGCCGAGCGTGCCGCCGTCGGTGCGGTAGACGGCGATCTCGCGGTCCTGGGCCAGGTCCTCGCGGAGCGTCGACCAGAAGGTGTCGGGGTCGGGTGCGGCCTGCTGCCAGTCGAGGAGGCGGGAGAGCCAGCCGGGGCGGGTGGGGTCGGCGCGCTCGCCGTCGGCCGGCTGCTCCTCGGACGGCCCGGCGTAGGGGTTGTGCAGGGCGACGACGCCCGCTTCGGCGACCCGGTGCATCTGGTGGGTGCGGATGAGGACTTCGGCGACTTCGCCGTCGCCGCGGGCCACGGCCGTGTGCAGCGACTGGTACAGGTTGAACTTCGGTACGGCGATGAAGTCCTTGAACTCCGAGACGACCGGCGTGAAGCAGGTGTGCAGCTCGCCGAGGACTCCGTAGCAGTCGGCGTCCTCGTTCACGAGGACGAGCAGGCGGCCGAAGTCGGCGGGGCGCAGCTCGCCGCGTTTGCGGTGCGCGCGGTGCACGGACACGAAGTGGCGTGGCCGGATGAGGACTTCGGCGGCGATGCCGGCCTCACGCAGGACGCCGCGCACCTCTTCGGAGATGTCGGCCAGCGGGTCGGTCCCGGCCTTCGTCTTCGCCGAGATCAGCTCCTTGACCTCGGCGTACTCCTCGGGGTGGAGGATCGCGAAGACGAGGTCCTCCAGCTCCGTCTTCAGGGCCTGCACGCCGAGGCGTTCGGCGAGCGGGATGAGGACGTCGCGGGTGACCTTGGCGATGCGGGCCTGCTTCTCGGGGCGCATCACGCCGAGCGTGCGCATGTTGTGCAGGCGGTCGGCCAGTTTGATCGCCATGACGCGGACGTCGTTGCCGGTGGCGACCAGCATCTTGCGGAAGGTCTCCGGTTCGGCGGCGGCTCCGTAGTCGACCTTTTCGAGTTTGGTGACGCCGTCGACCAGGTAGCAGACGTCGTCGCCGAACTCCGCGCGCACCTGATCGAGTGTCACATCCGTGTCCTCGACGGTGTCGTGGAGCAGGGACGCGGTCAATGTGGTGGTCTCGGCGCCCAGTTGGGCCAGGATCAGCGTGACGGCGAGCGGGTGTGTGATGTACGGCTCACCGCTCTTGCGCATCTGGCCGCGGTGCGAGGACTCCGCGAGGACGTAGGCACGGCGCAGGGGCTCCAGGTCGGCGTCCGGGTGGTGGCCGCGGTGAGCCTCGGCCACATGGCCGATGGCGTCCGGGAGGCGGTCCCTCGTGGCGGGGCCAAGGAGTGCGGCGCGGCCGAGTCTGCGCAGGTCGAGGCGGGGGCGGGAGCGCCTTCGCTGGGTCGAGGGCGTCGTCGGGCCGGGCGTCGCGGGATTCGTCGCCTCCGCACTCATGGGCACCTCCGGCAGCTCCGACCGGCGGTGAGCGGACGGCAGCCTGCTCCGTCCGGGCCGGTGCTTGATGCTATCGAGCCCAACACGTGGTGCTGACCCGCTCTCGCCGAGCGTGAAACGGATCACCCATTCGAGCGACAGTTCTGTGGAGTGTCGTTTCGACCGGGACGAGCGCGGTTTCGACCGCGGCGCGGGCGCGCGGCCGGGCGGGCCGCCCGTGGTCGCGTGTGCGCCGTGCGGCCGAGCGCGCCATTCAGGCCGCCGCTACGGCCGCCGCCAGCCAGTCGGCGTCGATCTCGCCCTCGGCCACGATCACGGCGGGGCCCGTCTTCTCGATCTCGCCGTCCGGCCGCTCGGTGATGACCAGGCGCCCGCCGAGCACATCCACGGTGTACGCCACGGGGGCGCCGGTCACGGCGGGGTCCAGGCCGTCCCTGCGCGCCGCCGCGACGGCCACCGCGCAGGCGCCCGTACCGCACGAGCGGGTCTCGCCCGCGCCGCGCTCGTACACGCGCATGGCGACGTGGCGCGGGCCGCGGTCGACCACGAACTCCACGTTCACACCGTGCGGGTAGGCCGTGGCCGGGCTGAAGGGCGGCGGGTCCAGGAGGCGGCCCGCGTGCGCCAGGTCGGCGACGAAGGCGACCGCGTGCGGGTTGCCCATGTTCACGTTGCGCGCGGGCCACTGGTGCTCGCCCACGGAGATCGTGACGTCGCCTTCGGGGAGCACGGCCTTGCCCATGGCGACGGTGATGTCGCCGGGGGCGCCGTCCTCGGCGGGCTTGGCGATGTGCACGCGCTTGACGCCGCCGCGGGTCGCGACGGCCAGGTCACCCTCGCCGACGAGCCCGGCGCGCTCGAGGTAGCGGGCGAAGACGCGCACGCCGTTGCCGCACATCTCGGCGACCGAGCCGTCGCCGTTGCGGTAGTCCATGAACCACTCGGCCTCGTCGGCCAGGTGCCGCGCGTCCGGGTGGGCGGCGGAGCGCACGACGTGCAGCAGGCCGTCGCCGCCGATGCCCGCTCGGCGGTCGCACAGGGCGGCGACGGCGGCCGGGGACAGCTCGATGGCGTTGGCGGCGTCGGGGACGATCACGAAGTCGTTCTCGGTCCCGTGCCCCTTGAGGAAGGCGATCGGCGTGCTCATCCCTCGATCGTACGGGGTGGGTACGACAGCCTGTCGGGTGCCGCCCACGTGGGGGGGCGGCGTCCTGGGTGCGGCGTCAGGCGCCGATCCTGTCGAGGGGGTGGCCGAACCGTGCCGCGTATGACCAGCTGCCCCGCAGGCGCGGCGCGCCTCCAGTCACCCCACAAGCCTGGGCCGTCGGGGGACGTCAGCGAAGCCGGGCCACCCGCCACACCGCGAGCACCGCGACGACCCCGACGACCAGCGTGTACGCGGACACCACGCGCCAGTCCGGCCTGCGCCCGGAGCCGCGCTCCGGCAGCCCCGGCCAGGTGTGACCCACGCGGCGGGCGGCCATCATGCCCCAGCCCGCGGCGCAGGAGCTGATGAGCAGCCCCAGCATCGCGACGACGGCGCCGCCGTCGCCGAACTCGAAGGCAAGCGGGAAGGCGAACATCAGGGAGCCGACGGCGGCGAGGATCACGATCGGCGCGAGCTGCCAGATGCGCAGCCTGCGCTGCGGCCGCAGCTCGACCTCGACCTCGGGCTCCGTCGCCAGCTCCTCTTCGGTGGGGCCGTCGTCGGTCATGCCGCTCGCGGTGGTCCCGGGGCTGTCCGGTCCGTCCGGGCTGAGCCGCGCGCCGTTGTGCGCGGTGTGCTCCGCACCGTCGTGTGCGGTGTGCCGCTCGCCGTCATGTGCGGTGTCACGAGGGCCGGCCTCCATCGCCACGCGCCCTCCCACTTCGGACTCCACTGGTCGATCGATGGTCGATGATGGCACGCCGTCAGCTGCCTCGATGACCGGCGGAGCGTCCCGATGCCATCACGTGATCAGGCTGTGACCGCTCGTTCGACCAACGCCATTGCACTCCCCGGGAGTTCCCCGCGGTCGGCGACGGCGCCGCTCAGCCAGTGCACGCGTGGATCACGCCGGAACCAGGAGTCCTGTCGGCGCGCGAAGCGTTTCGTGGCGCGCACGGTCTCGGCGCGCGCCTCGTCCTCGGTGCACTCACCGGCGAGCGCCCCGAGCACTTGTTGGTAGCCGAGCGCGCGCGACGCCGTGCGCCCCTCGCGCAGCCCTTGCGCCTCCAGCGTGCGCACTTCGTCCACAAGTCCCGCCTCCCACATGCGGTCCACGCGCGTGGCGATGCGCAGGTCGAGCTCGGGGCGGGCCACATCGACGCCGATCTGCACGGTGTCGTACACGGACTCGTGGCCGGGGAGGTTGGCGGTGAACGGCTTGCCCGTGATCTCGATGACCTCGAGGGCGCGCACGATCCGGCGCCCGTTGCCGGGCAGGATCGCGCGGGCCGCGTCCGGGTCGGCGGCGGCGAGGCGGGCGTGCAGCACGCCGGGGCCGCGCTCCTCCAGCTCCTCCTCCAGGCGGGCGCGGACGGCGGGGTCGGTGCCGGGGAACTCCAGTTGGTCGACCGCCCCGCGCACGTACAGGCCGGAGCCGCCGACCAGGATCGGCCAGCGGCCCTCGCCGAGCAGCCGGTCGATCTCCGCGCGCGCGAGCTTCTGGTACTCGGCCACGCTCGCCGCCTCCGTCACGTCCCAGACGTCCAGGAGGTGGTGCGGCACCCCGTCGCGCTCGGCGGGCGTCAGCTTGGCGGTGCCGATGTCCATCCCCCGATACAGCTGCATCGAGTCGGCGTTGACGACTTCGCCGCCGAGACGCTGGGCGAGGTGGACGCCCAGATCGGACTTTCCGGCCGCGGTGGGCCCGACGACGGCGATGACCCGCGGGGCGGGAGGTGCACTTCTCACCGCCCCAGTCTCGCAAATCGCTCGACGGGTGCCCGAACGAGCTACGTGACGGCACGGCTCCGGGTTCGTTGCCTGTTGCGAGGTTCCGGCCGCCGGTTTCGAGGATCGGTGACCCGGGCGACGCAATCGGACGCACCGGGTGGCGCGGGATTTCGCCCACACGAGTAACGTATGGAGTAGATATGGGCGTTTTTAGTCGATTTCGCCGGAAGAGCAAGGACACGGACGAGGTATCGACCACCGAAGCGGCGGCCGCCACCCTGACGGCCGAGGCGGAGGACGCCGAGGCCTCCTCCGAGGCCAAGGCCGAGGACAAAGCTGAGGAAGGCACCGAGGCCGCCGCGTCCGCCACGGGCAAGGACAAGTCCGAGACGAAGGCCGCCGCCGAGGACGAGACGGAGGAATCGGCCGAGGCGGCTGCCGCTGAGGGCGTGGAGATCCCGAAGCAGCAGTCCGCGCAGGAGGCGGCCGACAACGAGGCCGGTGAGAGCGCCCGCAAGTGACTCCCCCGCGAAGGAAGGCGAATCCGTGGGCTTCCTGAACCAGCTGAAGGACAGACTCGCCCCTGCCAAGGACAAGGTCTCGGGCCTCGCGCAGCAGCACGGGGACAAGATCGACCAAGGCCTGCACAAGGCCGCCGACGTGGTCGATCGCAGGACCAAGGGCAAGTACAGCGACAAGATCCAGGCGGGGACGGGCAAGGCCAAGGACGCCCTGGACCGCCTCGCCGGGACGGACGGCGGCAAGGGCGGGGGCGGCGGCGCCACTCCCCCCGGCGACGCCCCGCCTCCGTCACCGCCGACGCCCCCTTCGGCTTCCTGAGCGGCTCTGCACAACCGGCGGACGGCCGTGAAGCGCGACTGGCTTCACGGCCGTCGGCGTGTCCGGGGGCGGCTTCCTGGGGGCGGCGTCGCCCTACGACCAGGCCGCCACCAGATAGCCCACCCCGTACGGCGCGTCGTCGAAGAGCAGCTCGCCGCGCAGGCCCGCGCCCTCGGCCGCGCCCGCGAGCACCTGCCAGGGCGCCCGGCCCGCGGCCTTCAGCTCCTGCGCCAGCTCCGCGTCCAGCGCCCTGAGCGCCGCCGCGTCCGCCGCGGCCAGCGCCCGCGCCACGTCCGCGTCGAACCCGGCGGCCCGCTCGTCCAGATAGCCGGGCGCCTTGAGCGTGCGGCACGCGCTGGCGTCGCCCATCACCAGCAACGCCACCCGGTCCGCGCGCGCGGCGATCTCCCCTCCCACTTGGATACACCGCTCGGGCGCGAGAGGTTCCCCCACGCCGAGGCCTTCGAGCGGGGCGGCCGACCACTCCGTACGTCCGAGCAGCCAACCGGCGACGGCCAACGACACCGGAAGCCGACGCTCCGCGGCCTCGCCCGTGCCGTCGCTGTCGTCCACGGGGGCCCCTCCGAGGCGCACGTCCAGGTCCACACCGAAGCCCCGGAACGAACCGCGCGTCCCCTGGGGGTGCGGTCCACGCTCCTGCTGCTCCGCGGGGCCCACGACGACGAGCCGGTCGGGCCGTGACGCGGCGAGCACCCCGATCGCGTCTGTGCACGCCACCCGCGCGGCATCCAGTTCCGGCGCCGCGCCCGCGGCGACCTCGGGCACGAGCAGGGGCGGACAAGGGCAGACGGCTGCGGCGACAAGCATGATCCGCAGCGTACAGACACGGCCGACGGACGCGGCGGACAGGAGGCAGCCGACGCGGCTCTCCGGCGGGGCCGCCAAAGGGGCACCTCGTGGGGAACGCGGCTCCCCGGGGGCCACCAGAGAGGCACCCTCCGTAGTGAACGCGGCACTCCGTAGAAGCCGCCTTGCGCCCCGGCCCGCCCCGGGAGAGCCGTGTGCGTCAGTCGATGCCGCAGCCGCCCGTGGCCGCCGGGAGCGGCTCGGGGACGCCCACCTTGGGGAGGCCGAGCAGCACTCCGGAGGGCTTCGGGGCGTCGGCCGTGTTGCGCTTCTCCCAGGCGTCGCCCGCGCGGGTGCGCCGGACGTCGAGCACGGCGCCCTCGGCGAGCAGGTGGTGCGGCGCCGCGTACGTGACCTCGACCGTCACCACGTCACCGGGGCGCACCTCGGTGTCGGGCTTGGTGAAGTGCACCAGGCGGTTGTCGGGGGCGCGGCCGGACAGCCGGTGCGTGGCGCCGTCCTTGCGGCCCTCGCCCTCGGCGACCATCAGCTCCAGGGTGCGGCCGACCTGCTTCTTGTTCTCGGACCAGGAGATCTCCTCCTGGAGGGCCACCAGGCGTTCGTAGCGCGCCTGGACGACCTCCTTGGGGATCTGGTCGTCCATCTCGGCGGCGGGCGTCCCGGGGCGCTTGGAGTACTGGAAGGTGAAGGCGTTGGCGAAGCGGGCCTCGCGGACCACGTGCATGGTCTGCTCGAAGTCCTCCTCGGTCTCACCGGGGAAGCCCACGATGATGTCCGTGGAGATCGCCGCGTCCGGCATGGCGGCGCGGACCTTCTCGATGATCCCCAGGTAGCGGTCCTGGCGGTAGGAGCGGCGCATCGCCTTCAGGACGGGGTCCGATCCGGACTGCAGCGGCATGTGCAGCTGGGGCATCACGTTCGGCGTCTCGGCCATCGCGGCGATCACGTCGTCCGTGAAGTCGCGCGGGTGCGGGGAGGTGAAGCGCACCCGCTCCAGGCCCTCGATCCGCCCGCAGGCGCGCAGCAGCTTGCTGAAGGCCTCGCGGTCGCCGATGTCGGAGCCGTACGCGTTCACGTTCTGGCCGAGCAGCGTGATCTCCGAGACGCCCTCGCCGACGAGCGCCTCGATCTCGGCGAGGATGTCGCCGGTCCTGCGGTCCTTCTCCTTGCCCCGCAGGGCGGGCACGATGCAGAAGGTGCAGGTGTTGTTGCACCCCACGGAGATCGACACCCATGCCGCGTACGCGCTCTCGCGGCGCGTGGGCAGGGTCGACGGGAACGCCTCCAGGGACTCGGCGATCTCGACCTGTGCCTCTTCCTGCACGCGGGCGCGCTCCAGGAGGACCGGCAGCTTGCCGATGTTGTGCGTGCCGAAGACCACGTCCACCCAGGGCGCCTTCTTGACGATGGTGTCGCGGTCCTTCTGGGCCAGGCAGCCGCCGACGGCGATCTGCATGCCGGGGCGCTGGGTCTTGCGGGGAGCGAGGCGGCCGAGGTTGCCGTACAGGCGGTTGTCGGCGTTCTCACGGACCGCGCACGTGTTGAAGACCACCACGTCCGCGTCGCCGTCGGAGCCCTCCGGAGCGCGCACGTAACCGGCGTTCTCCAGGAGGCCGGAGAGGCGTTCGGAGTCGTGGACGTTCATCTGGCACCCGTAGGTGCGGATCTCGTAGCTTCGCGCGACGGCCGCTTCGTCCACTGCTTCGTCCACTGCTCCGGTCCGGACACTGCTGCTGGTCATCCCTCAAGGGTACGGGGGCAGCGACAGTGGGCTCTCACCACCTGGTCCCCGCCTCGCCCCGCCCAATTCGGGTGCGGTCCGCGGGGCGGTCCCCATAGCTTCGGCTCATGAGTTCTTCCTTCGTCCCCGACGACTTCGCCGTCCCCTTGGAGCTGGTCACCCCGGAGTTCCGCCTGGAACCCCTGGGTGCCCAGCACAACACCGAGGACCTCGCCGCCTGGACCGGCAGCATCGAGCACATCCGTGCCACCCCGGGCTTCCAGGGCCGGAGCTGGCCCCCGGTGGCCGGGATGACGCCGGAGGAGAACCTTCGCGACCTGTGCGAGCACGCGGAGGACTTCGCCCGGCGCGGCGGGTTCACGTACACCGTGATCGAGACGGCGAGCGGCGAGGTCATCGGGTGCCTCTACATCTATCCGCCCCATGTCGACGACTCGCGTACCGACGCCTCCGGAGCCGACGATTTCGACGCCGACGTCCGGTCCTGGGTCCGGGCCGACCGGGCCGGTCTCGACGCCCCCCTGTACGCGGCCGTGAGCGCGTGGCTGGCCGCGCGGTGGCCCTTCGGGAGGGTCAACTACGCGGCCCGCTGACCTCGCGCCGCTACACGACCCCGGTCACCGTCACCTTGACCCGCGCGGAAGCCGCATGCGGCGCCTGCTCTTCCAGGGCCGCCACGACCGCCGAGCGCACCGCGCGGGTCACGTCCAGGGCGCGGTGCCCCCGGCTCAACACCACATACACCTCGATGTCCAGCCCCTGGGAGCCCTTCCTGCGCTCCACGCGCACTCCGGACACCCCGCCTGCCCCGGACGTGCCACGGCCCGCTCCCAGGCCCACGGAGGTGCGCAGGAGCTCGGCGAGGCCGGGGCGCAGGAAAGCCACGCCACGGGTGGCGAGGACGGCGGTGCCGACGACGTCCGCGAGTGCGCCCGGAGCCTGCTGTTGCGTCATCCCTGCCGCCCTTCGATGCCCGCGCCCCGGTCCGTGCCCCGGCCCGCGTCCGTGCCCGCGTGTGTGCCCGCGTGTGTGTCGACGTCCGTGTCCGCGTCTTCGAGCAGGTCGGCGATCACCACGTCGACCGCCGCGACCCGCATGCCCAGCTCGCGATCCGCGGCCGCGACGATCCGGGCGCGCACCTCGTCCGCGACGAGCTGCAGGTTCCAGGAGAGGCCCACCTGCACTTCGATACGGACCCTGGCCGGTCCGCGCGGCAGCCGCCCCGGGGGCGGGGCCGAGGCCGGGCGGCCGGTGTCCTGGGGGTCGGCCTCTATGCGGCAGCTGCCCGCGCGGACGCCCGGCAGGGAGTCCACGGCGGCCCGGAACGTCCGCGCGGCCGCCGCCTCCACGATCCACGCGTCCTCGTCGGCCTCCCCCAGCGGGAGGGTGCGTCCCGGCCGCAGTTCGAGGCGTACGACGTCCATGACGCGGCCGGCGAGCGCGGCGGTGTCCCACACGCGCTCCTGGGGCTCGTCGTCGCGTGCCCGGGCGACGACGTCCTCGAGGGACCGCAGCGCCCGCAGCGCGTCGGCACAGTACGGGCAGACGGCCGTGTGCGGATCCGGCTCGCCCGTCTCCGCCCGCTCCCACACCTGCGCGAGTTCCCGGCCACAGGGCAGGATCTCCTCCTCGGGCACGTCCTCGAACGACGTCTCGCCCGGTGCCCCGCCTTCGTTCATCGCCATCCGGCCATCGCCTCCGTCAGATAGCGCCGGGCCCTGAAGACGCGGCCTCGGACCGCCTCCTGGCTGATGCCGACCGACTCGGCGATGGACTCGTAGGGCACGCCGTCGAGTTCCCTGAGGACCCAGCACACCCGCTGCTCCGGTGAGAGCCCCTCTATCGCCCGTGACAGGTCCTGAACGGCGGCGTGCGCCTCGGCGGCCCGCGGCGGGGACACCTGGTGCTCTGGAGCCTGCGGCTCCGGAACGCTGTCCAGGGCCGTCACCGGCTGCCGCGAACGCAGCACGTTGAGACAGCGGTTGGTGACGATCCGGTGCATCCAGGTGCCGAACCGGGCGTCCCCGCGGAACTCCGGAAGCTTGCGCCAGGCGCTCACGAAGGCCTCCTGCACGGCGTCCTCCGCCTCTGTCGGGCTGCCGAGCAGCCGTGTGGCCAGGCGCAGCAGGACGGGCGCGTGCCGGTGCACGAGCGCCTCGAAGGCCTCGTCGTCACCTTCGGCGGCGCGCACCACCAGCAGCGCGTCCTCATGCGGCAACGACGCATCCGTATCCTCCGGCGCTCTGCCCCGGTCCCCGGGCACACGCGGCTCCTCTCGCTTCGGTCGTCCTCTTACGACACACGACAAGCCGCCCGCGTTACGCGGCGCAGGCACGTTACCCGTCCGGGGAAGAAATTCCCGAGAGGCGCGTAACGGATCCGGGGCACCCGTGTCAGTGGAGGTGAAGGGCGCGACACGAAGTGGTCCGGCGCGGCGAGCGTCGTACGACACGGAACGCGCGACGGGGGCAGCACACCAACACGGTCGGCACGGCGTGCACGGCCGGTGAAGACCCGCACGACCAACGAGACCAACGACTAGGAGATGCCGATATGGCGACACAGGAGCTCACCTCGAAGTCGGCCACTTCCAGCAGCACGGAGAAGGACCTCGTCGGCGGCACGAAGAGCACCGAGGGAGCCACCACCCTCACGGGCCGCACCGGCGCGAGCGAGCCGGCGGCGACGCGCGGCAAGACCTCGATCGCGGATGTCGTGGTCGTCAAGATCGCCGGCATGGCGACGCGCGAGATCCCCGGAGTGCACGACATGGGCGGCGGCCTGTCCCGCACCATCGGCGCCGTGCGCGACCGTGTGCCCGGCGGGCGCCCGAACGTGGGCCGCGGCGTGAAGGTCGAGGTCGGCGAGCGTCAGACGGCGATCGACCTCGACATCGTCGTCGAGTACGGCGTGCCCATCACGGACGTCGCCCACGACGTGCGCGAGAACGTCATCGCGGCCGTGGAGCGCATCACCGGCCTGGAGGTCGTCGAGGTCAACGTCGCGATCAACGACGTGCATCTGCCCGACGACGACCGTGACTCCGCCGCGGAGACCCGCGTGGAGTAGGGCGCGACCCCGTGCCCGGCGGCTCCGATGTCCCTTCTGCGGTGTGAGGTGAGTGGTGAACAAAGCCCTGGTGGGCCTGTTTTCGGGGATGGCACTGGGATTCGCCGGATGGTTCGGCGGCTTCGGGGCTTTCCTGCTGGTCGCCGCGCTCGGCGCGGTGGGCTTCGTCCTGGGACGCCTCGTGGACGACGGGACCGACATCCGGGAGTTCCTGTCCGGGCGTGACCGGGAGCGGCGATGAGCACCCCCGCCGCGGAGCGCGGCGCGACCACCGTCGCGGACCGCGCGGTGCGCCGGATCGCGGAACGCGCCGCCACGGAGGCACTGGGTCCGGGCGAGGTCCGGGTCAGCCGGGGCTCGGCGGCCGTGCGCGGCCGCCGGGCCCGGGTGGGTGTCACCGTGGCGGTGCCCTACCCGGGCGTGCTGGACGACACGGGCGAGAGTGTCCGCTCGCACGTCACCGACCGCACTGCCCACCTGACCGGTCTCTCCGTGGACTCGGCCCGCGTCCACGTAAGGGAGTTGTCCCTGCGGGGGCGCCCTACGGAGGGGGAGCGCCCTACGGAGAAGGTCGATCACACGGAGGGTGCTGGGTACGCCGAGGGCACTGGGTACGCCGTAGGCCCCGCAGACTCCGGGGGCGTCGAAGCGACGTCTACGGAGGCGACGGTCGCGCGCGGCGGGCGGCGCCCGTGGTCCGAACGCCGTCTGCCGGTGGCCGTGTTGGCCCTGGCTGCGGCCGTCGCCTCCGGGGTGCTGCTGTACGACGTGGTGGCGGTGCACGCGGCGGACCGGTCGCCCGCGCGGTGGCGGGTGCGGCTCGTGGACTGGCTGGCCACGCACGGACCGGACGGCGGTACGGCGGTGAACATCGCCGCCGCGGCAGCCGTGTTCGCCCTCGGCGTGTGCCTGCTGGTCCTGGCGATCACTCCGGGGCAGCGACGGCGTCTCCCGATGGCGCCGCCGCTGCCAGGGGTGCACGCGGTGCTCGAACGCGGTGCGGCCGCGGCCCTGTTGCGGGACGCCATGGTCCAGGTTCCCGGCGTCACGCGGGCGCGGGTGCGGGTCGGGCGCCGCCGGGCGCGGGCGCGCGTGGGGCTGGGGTTCGGCGACCCCGCCACGGCCCGCCAGGAGGTCCTGAGGGCGGCCCGGGCGGCCTTGGCGGAGTGCGGGCTCAGCAGGCCGCCCCGGCTGCGTGTACGGCTGCGTACGGAGCCCACGTGGCGCGAACCGGCGCCGCCGCCCGCCCCGGACCCGGGCCCGCCCGGGACGACGCCACAGACCGCCGCCCAGGAGCCCACGCCGGGGAGCGACCCCTCATGAGCGCGCTCCGGCGAGGCGTGAACCGCGCGACGCTGCTGTGCGCCGCGGCGGTGCTGCTCGGTTCGGGGGCCGCTCTGGCCACCACGGCGACCCCCGTCCGGGACCGGCTGCCGTCCGGCTGGCCGCGCCTGGGCACCGACCGCGTGTGGCTGGACGGCGCCGCGCTCGGGCGCTGGCGCGACCACGGCTGGTGGCCGCCCGTCGTGATCGCGGCCCTGGCCGTAGCCCTGTTGCTGTTCCTGTGCTGGGCCGCCCTGGAGTTCCGCGCGGGGCGCCTGCGGGTGCTCACCCTGGGGCGGGACGGGGTCACCCTCGCCGGCCCGGCGCTGGCGGCGGCGATGGCCGAGCGCGTCCAGGCGGTCGACGGTGTGGCCCGCGCCCACGTACGGCTCCTCGGCCGCCCCCACCGGCTGCGGGCTCGCATCACGCTGGTCCTCGCGGCCGACGGCTCGCCGCGCGCGGTCCTGCGCCGGCTGGCCGAGCAGGCCGTGGCGGAGGCCCGCGCGGCGGCGGCACCGCGCACCCTGGAGGCGGAGGTGCGGATCGGCGTCCGGATGCACAGGCCGCGCCGCCGCATCCGCTGAACGGCGTCCCGCGCTCGAAGGACACCATCTCCGCAGCGCTCACGCCATCTCGAAAACCGCCCTTCCGTAAGGGCGTTCAGGGGTGCTGCGGCGCGAGTGTGAGATGGACGCTCGCATTCCGCGACTAGATTGCCTCCAGGCGCATCAGCGGCCGCGCGCGTCACGGCCCCCACCCCGCCGCAACCTCACAACGTCACACGTAAAACGTCACGCCAGGAGGCGATCACGTGACCGCGAGCCCTTCTCCGCAGGAGCCGTCCCCGCAGGACTCGGCCGACGCGGCCGACGCCGTACGGAACCGGATCAACACCGCGCAGCCGCACACGGCCCGCATCTGGAACTACTGGCTCGGCGGCAAGGACAACTACGCGGTCGACCGTGAGGCGGGCGACAGCATCCGTGAACTCCACCCGGGAATCGGCGACTACGCGCGCGCGGACCGGCTCTTCCTCGGCCGCGCGGTACGGCACTTGGTGGCCGACTGCGGCGTACGCCAGTTCCTCGACATCGGCACCGGACTGCCGACCGCGGACAACACCCACGAGGTGGCCCAGCGGATCGCCCCGGAGTCACGCATCGTCTACGTAGACAACGATCCGCTGGTCCTCACCCACGCGCGCGCCCTGCTGACGAGTTCCCCCGAGGGCCGGACGGACTACCTGGACGCCGACATGCGTGACGTCGAGTCCGTCCTGGAACACGCCTCCCAGACGCTGGACTTCAGCCGTCCGGTCGCGTTGATGCTCCTGGGAGTCGTGATCTTCATCGAGGACGACAAGGAGGCCCAGGGTCTCGTGCGCCGCATCATGGACGCGCTGCCCTCAGGGAGCCATCTCGTCCTCTCGCACACGATCACCAGCCCGGCGATGCCGGACGTCGACGCGGCCGTGGCCTTCTGGAACGAACACGGCACGCCGAAGCTGACGCAGCGCACTCCGGAGCAGGTCGCCAGGTTCTTCGACGGCCTCGAACTGCTGGAGCCCGGCGTGGTCTCCTGCTCGCGGTGGCGTCCGGAGCCGACGGAGCTCGGCGAGCCGGACGAGGTGGCGATGTTCGGCGGTGTGGCCCGCAAGCACTAGAACGCGCGGCGCGCGGGTCACAGGTGACGGGCCGCCCGGGCCGACGCACCGCACGGGTCACGGCAGCGGGACCCAGGCCGTCCGCCCCTGGGCGTCCCGCTCGGCCCGGCCGAACACCACGTCCGCGAAGTGGATGCCGAAGCCCAGCGTGCCGGGCTTGCCCAACTCGTCGACAAGGCGATGGCGCTGCTCGGCGGACTCCACCGGGTCGAGGTCGACCACCGCCGACCACTCCGGGTGGGCGATCTGGACCGGGCTGTGCAGGGCGTCACCGAACGCGAGGAGCCGTTCGCGGTTCGACGTGATCTCGAAGACCAGGTGGCCCGCGGTGTGACCGGGCGTCATGAGGGCGCGCACGCCGGGGAAGACCTCCTCGCCGTCGGTGACCGTGCGGACCCGGTCGGCGAAGGCCGCCAGGCGCTCAGGGGTCGCCCCGTGCGGGGCGGCGAGGTGGCGGTGCTCCCACTCGGGCGCGGAGACGAGGTGGGGGGCGTGCGCGAACGGCGGCAGGTCGCTGCCGGGGGCGCGGTGCCAGGCCCAGCCGAGGTGATCGCCGTGCAGATGCGTGAAGGTGACCGCCTCGATGTCCTCGGGGCGCCGGCCCACCTGGCGGAGGCTGTCCAGGAGTCCGCCGCTCGTGAGCGCGCCGATGCGCTCGTCGGCCGGGTCGTCCGGCGAGACCTGGGGGCCGAAGCCGGTGTCTATCAGCAGGGCCCGCTCGCCGTGCTCGACGAGCAGCCCACCGACGCTCGCGACCAGGTGCCCCCGCTCGTCGAGGTGGTCGGCGTACGGCTCCCAGTCGTCCGCGGTCGTCGCGGGCAGCCAGCCACGCGGCTTCAGGCCCACCGCGCCGTCGGCCAGATAGCTGACGCGCAAGTCGCCGACGTGGATGGTGCGGGTGCGCGCGGGACGGCGGAACCGGTCGTCCCAGCTGTTCCCCGGACGGAAGTCCGAGGTGGTCTCCGAACTGGTCTCCGGACTCGTCTCCGAGCTGGTCATGGCACTCCTAGGACGTCGTGTGGCAGTGGTGGCGCAGGTGAGCGGGCAGGCGGAACCACGCGGACCGGATGGCTTCCGTGCCGCACCAGAACGTTAGAGCTGCAATCATTCGAGTTGCAACTATTACAGTTCGATGCGATTGCGTAAGCTGGGCCACATGACGACATCGCGCGGCGGTGCCGCCGAGACGGAGCCCCACGCCGCAACCACGGGGCCTCCCGACCGCGCGGAGCTCCAAGCCGCCGCCGACCGCCGCCTCTGCGGCCTCGTGGGCACCCTGGCCCGCCGCATCGACGCCCATGTACGCGACCGCGCCACCACCCTGGGCCTCACCGCCGCGCAGGCCGTCGCGCTGCGCGAGCTCACCGGCCCGCTGACGCTGCGCGAGCTGGCGGGGCGCATGTGCTGCGAGCCGTCCAACGCCACGTTCGTCTCCGACCGCCTGGAGGAGCAGGGGCTGGTAGAGCGCCGCCCGCACCCCAGCGACCGACGCGCGAAGCAGCTCGTCCTCACGCCCGAGGGCACCGCCCTGCGCGAGCGCCTCATGGCCCTGCTCTCCGCCGAGTCGCCGCTCGCGCCGCTGACCCAGCAGGAGCAGGACACCCTCCAGGACCTGCTCCAACGCGCCGTCGACCGCTGAGAATTCGGTTTCGCCCCGGCGGTGCGGCAACGAAGAATGCCCACATGACGACGCCCACCGACGAGCCTCACCGGAACGGCAAGCTGCACGCCGGGGAGCCGGACATCGACGTACCTCTGGTCCGGAAGCTGCTCGCTGCCCAGTTCCCGCAGTGGGCGCACCTGCCCGTCGGGCAATTCCCGTCGGCCGGGACCGTCAACGCGGTGTTCCGGCTCGGCGACGACATGGCCGTACGCCTCCCCCGCATAGCCGGGGGCGCCGCGGACGTGGCCAAGGAGAGCCGCTGGCTGCCCTGGCTCGCGCCTCAGCTCCCGGCGACGATCCCCGCCGTGCTGGGCCGTGGCGAGCCTTGCGAGGAGTATCCGTGGGCCTGGTCCGTCCACAGCTGGCTCGACGGCGAGAACCCTGCCGTCGGGGCACTCACCTCACCCGACGCGCTCGCCGCGGACCTGGCCGCGTTCGTCACGGCCATGCGCCGCGTCGACCCCACGGACGGACCGCCCGCCTATCGCGGGGCCCCGGTGGCGACGGAGGACGCCGAGACCCGTGCGGCGATCGAGGAACTGCGGCGGCTGGGGCAGACGGGTCACACGGGTCACACGGGTCACACGGGTCACACGGAAGTGAACACCACCAACGCCTCCCCCACCGTCGACACCCGCATCGACGTCGAAGCCGCCACCGCCGTCTGGGAGGCCACCCTCCAAACCCCCGACTGGGACGCCCCACCCGTCTGGGTCCACTCCGACCTCATGCCCGGCAACCTGCTGGTCCGCGAAGGACGCCTCCACGCGGTGATCGACTTCGGGACGGCGGGCGTGGGCGACCCCGCCTGCGACCTGATCGTCGCCTGGAACCTGCTGCCCGCCGACGCACGCGAGACGTTCCGCGCCGCGACCGGCGCAGACGACGCGACGTGGGCGCGCGGGCGCGGCCGCGCGCTGTCCATGGCGCTCATCCAGCTGCCGTACTACGCCGTCACCAACCCGGCGCTCGCCGCCAACGCGCGCCATGTGATCCACGAAGTGCTCGCCGACCACGCGCGCGGGGCCTGACACGGGCGCCCGAGCCCCGGCCCCGTACCGGCACAGCCCGGCGCCCCGGCCCCGGACCGCGTACCGCCAAAGGCCGGAGCCCCCGCCCCGTGCCCGCACGGCCCACCCTGGCCAGCACGCCGCGTGAGGTGGCAGGATCGCGCCCATGTTCGCGGCCCTGCCCCACCTCAGCCGGCGCCGGGCCCTGCAGGCCTCGGCGGCGGCCCTTGTGGTGTTCGGGCTGCTTCTGTGGTGGCTGCTGCCGGTGGGCGAGAGTTCTCCGCAGGGGCGGATGACCTTCAGTACGGGAGTGAAGGGCGCTGTCTACGAGACGTACGGGAAGCTGCTGCGCAACGCCGCCGCCGACGACATGCCGGACGTCGACATCGACCTGCTCAACAGCCAGGGCTCGCAGCAGAACGTCGAGCGCGTCGCGACGGGCAAGGCCGACTTCACCATCGCGGCGGCCGACGCGGTGGAGAAGTACCGCCTGGAGGACCGGCCGGGGGCGGACCGGCTGCAGGGCTGCGCGCGGCTGTACGACGACTACGTACAGCTCGTCGTGCGGCGCTCGTCCAAGATCGAGGAGGCGCGGGACCTGCGCGGTCGGCGGGTCGCCGTGGGGCAGCCGCGCTCGGGCGTGCGGCTGATCGCCGACCGGGTGCTCAAGGCCGCGGGGCTGCGGCTCGACAAGGACATCAAGGCGCTGCCCGCCGGCATAGACACCGCCCCCGAGTTGCTGCGGAACGGCGACATCGACGCGTTCTTCTGGTCGGGCGGGCTGCCCACCAGCTCGGTGCGGGAGCTGTCAGAGGGTCTCGCCATCCGCCTCGTACCGCTCGGTGACCTCGTCGACGCGCTGCACAAGCAGGGCGGCGCGTCCCGCTACTACCGCGCCGCCACCATGCCGGCCGACGCCTACCCGCAGGCCCAGCAGAGCGCGTCCGTGCCGACGCTGGCCGTGGCGAACCTCCTGGTGACCACCGACCGGGCCGACCCGGAGCTGACGGAGGGGCTGACCCGGACCGTCATCGACAGCCGGGACCACATCGGCGCGCAGGTGCACGCGGCCCAACTGGTGGACCTGCGCACCGCCCTGTACACCGACCCCCTCACCCTGCACGAGGGCGCGCGGCGCTACTACCGCTCGGTCAAGCCCTGAGGCACCGCTCGGCCGAACCCGACAAACCCTGAGAGACCGCTCGGCCGAACCCGAGCGGCCCCCGGCCTACTTCCGGGCCGACCCCTCCGGCGCCTGCCGCGGAACGCCGACCGTCACCTTCAGGCCCTGGGGTTCATGGCGTTCGTACGCCATGGTGCCGCCGCCGGACGCGAGCAGGGCCCGTGAGATCGACAGGCCGAGGCCCGAGCCCTTGACGTTCTGGTGGCGGTTGCTGCGCCAGAAGCGGTCGCCGATGCGGGACAGTTCGTCGTCGGAGAGGCCCGGGCCGCCGTCCGTGATGACGATGGTGGTCCTGGAGTCGGCGGCGGCGACCCGCACCCGCACCTCCGCTCCCTCCGGTGTGAACTTCAGGGCGTTGTCGATCACCGCGTCCAGGGCGCTGGACAGGGCGATCGGGTCCGCCCAGCCGGTGGTCGCCGGGCACTCCCCGGCCAGCCGCACGCCCCGCTCCTCGGCCAGCGGCCGCCAGGCTGCGACGCGCTCGGCCGCCAGCTCGCCGATGTCGGTGAGCTGGAGATCCGCCGCCGCGTGTTCCGCGAGCGCCAGGTCGAGCAGGTCGTCGAGGACCTGCGCGAGGCGCTTGCCTTCGGTGCGCACCGAGGCGATCTCCTCGTTGCCCTCGGGCAGTTCGAGGGCCAGGAGCTCGATGCGGAGCAGCAGGGCGGACAGCGGGTTGCGCAGTTGGTGCGAGGCGTCGGCGACGAAGGCGCGCTGCTGCTCGAGGACGTCTTCGACGTTGTCCGCCATCTCGTTGAACGACCGGGCCAGGCGTCTTAGTTCCGGCGGACCGCCGGCGGCCGCGACGCGGGAGGCGAGGCGTCCGGTGGCGATGTCGTGGGTGGTGGCGTCCAGGACCCGCACGGGGCGCAGGACCCAGCCGGTGAGGCGGAGCGCGGCGCCGACCGCGAGGAGCATGGCCGCGGACTCTCCCGCGCCGATGAGCAGCCAGCCGTGCAGGGTCTTCGCGCGCATGCGTCCGGTGGGCGAGTCGGTGACGACGACGGCCACGACGTCGCCGTCGCGGATCACCGGTGAGGCGACGACGATCCGCCCGCCCTCGTTCCAGGGCCACACCTGGGGCGGGTTGTGGCTGCCACGGGAGCGCAGGGCCTCTTCGAAGGCGTCGCTCACGTCACCGCCGCCGGTGGGCAGGTACCAGTCGCCGGGGGCGTGCGCCATGGGGAAGCGGTCCCGGAAGAACACGCCCGCCTTGATGCCGTACACCTCGTGGTAGTAGTCGAGTTCCTTCTGCAGGGTCTCGCGCCGCTCGTCCTTGTCGCGCACCCGTGAGCCCGTGGGGCGCTGGGTGACGAACTGTGCGAGCGCGGCGAAGCGCGCCGTGTCGTCGATGCGGTCGACGACCACCTTCTGCTGCTGCGCCGACGCCACGCTGACCGCGAGCGGGAAGCCCAGGGCGAGCAGCACGCCGGCCATCAGGACGATGAGGAGCGGCAGGAGGCGGGCGCGCACCTGTGCCCGCTACGACGCCGGGGCGACGAGCCGGTAGCCGACTCCGCGCACGGTCTCGATCAGGGCGGGCATGTGCAGTTTGGCGCGCAGGGACGCCACGTGCACCTCCAGCGTGCGCCCCGTGCCCTCCCAGCTCGTGCGCCACACCTCGCTGATGATCTGCTCGCGCCGGAAGACGACTCCGGGGCGCTGTGCGAGCAGCGCGAGCAGGTCGAACTCCTTGCGGGTCAGCTGGACCACGTCGCCGTCCACGCTGACCTGCCGGGTGGGCAGTTCGATGCGGACGCTGCCGAGCCGCAGCTCGGTGTCGGCGGACTTCTTCGCGGCACCGGCCGAGGGGCGGCGGATGACGGCGTGGATGCGGGCGATGAGTTCCCCGGTGTCGTACGGCTTCACTACGTAGTCGTCGGCTCCGAGGTTGAGGCCGTGGATGCGGGAGCGGACGTCGGCGCGGGCGGTGACCATGATGACGGGGATGGAGGTGCGCTTGCGGATCTTGCCGCAGACCTCGTAGCCGTCCTGGTCGGGCAGGCCGAGATCGAGGAGTACGACTCCGAAGGGCGCCGCCTCGCCGGGCAGCAGGGCCTGCAGGGCCTCCTCGCCGCTGCGGGCGTGGGTGACGGCGAAGCCGTGCCGGGCCAGGACCGCGGACAGGGCGGCGGCCACGTGGTCGTCGTCCTCGACGAGCAGCAGTCTCATGCGGTCTCCCCCCAGCCCATCGGCCCTCCCCACTCGTTCATCGGTCGTTCCGTTCCCGCTCACGCGGCCCCGCATGTGTGTTCGCGGCCGCCGGGCACGCGCGCGTACGCGCGGTTTTCAAGCGGCATACGGGCGCACGAAAGCACCCAAGGCATCCACGCCGATGGATAAGGACCGCGTCAAGGCCCTTAGGGTCACGGACACGTTCCGTTATGCACCCGGTACGCAGCCGGGGCGCCCCCTTCACGCGGAGTGTCCGGTTGCGGCCGGATCGTTATGCTCAATTTCCCCTCAGATGTAATGACGCTGGTCGCACCGGGTTACTACTGTCCTCCCAACCCGAGGAGGATGGAGCAACAAGCCGTGACCGAAGTATCGGTGACCAAGGACGCCAAGCCCGCGGCGGACGACCTTGTCGTGCTGAAGGGTGTCAACAAGCACTTCGGCGCCCTGCACGTCCTCCAGGACATCGACCTGACCATCACCCGCGGCGAGGTCGTCGTCGTGATCGGTCCCTCCGGGTCGGGCAAGTCGACGCTGTGCCGCACCATCAACCGCCTGGAGACCATCGATTCGGGAGCGATCTCGATCGACGGCAAGCCGCTGCCCCAGGAGGGCAAGGAACTGGCCCGGCTCCGCGCGGACGTGGGCATGGTCTTCCAGTCCTTCAATCTCTTCGCGCACAAGACCGTGCTCGAGAACGTGATGCTGGGCCAGACCAAGGTGCGCAGGACGGCCAAGGCGGAGGCGGAGGAGAAGGCCCGCACCCTGCTGGACCGGGTGGGTGTCGGCTCCCAGGCCGACAAGTACCCGGCGCAGCTCTCCGGCGGCCAGCAGCAACGCGTCGCGATCGCCCGCGCGTTGGCGATGGGCCCCAAGGTGATGCTCTTCGACGAGCCCACCTCGGCCCTCGACCCCGAGATGATCAACGAGGTCCTCGAGGTCATGCAGCAGCTCGCCCGGGACGGCATGACCATGGTCGTCGTCACGCACGAGATGGGCTTCGCCCGGTCGGCGGCCAACCGTGTCGTCTTCATGGCGGACGGCCGCATCGTCGAAGAGGCCGTTCCGGACCAGTTCTTCAGCAATCCGCGCAGCGACCGCGCCAAGGACTTCCTGTCGAAGATCCTGCATCACTGACGCGCACCCGCGTGCGACCCGCCGGCGCGGCCTGTGCGCCGAGGACGCCGGGTATGCCACCTCGATGTCAGGACGCACCACAGCGTCTCCCCCAACCTCCGCCGAAACAAAGGATGTCCACCATGAAGGTTCGCAAGTCCGCCGCCGCGGCGGCGGTGATCGCCGCTCTCGCCCTGACCGCCACCGCCTGCGGCGGTGACTCCGGGACCGCCGGTGACAAGCCGAAGGGCGGCACCGGCGGCAAGGACCAGCCGAAGCTGCCCACGTACGCGGTCGCCAAGAACGTCAAGATCGACTCCCCGACCCTGAAGAAGGCGCAGAAGGACGGCGAGATCGTCTTCGGCGCCAAGAACGACCAGCCGTTCCTGGGCTTCGAGGACACCGACGGCAAGCGCTCCGGCTTCGACATCGAGATCGCCAAGATGGTGGCGGCGGACCTCGGCTTCCCCGCGGACAAGGTCAAGTTCGAGACGATCGACTCGAACGTGCGTGAGACGGCCATCTCCAAGGGCCAGGTCGACCTCTACGTAGGCACGTACACGATCAACGACGAGCGCAAGAAGCAGGTCGGGTTCGCCGGGCCGTACTTCATGGCCGGTGCCGACCTGCTCGTCCGCAAGGACGAGAAGGGCATCACGGGTCCGAAGTCCGTCAAGGGCAAGACGGTCTGCTCCATCAAGGGCTCGACGCCGCTGCAGGAGATCAAGAAGTCCAAGTACGGCGCCAAGACCGTCGAGCTGTCCAAGTACTCCGAGTGCGTTCAGCAGCTGCTGAACAAGGAGGTCGACGCCGTCACCACCGACGACGCGATCCTCAAGGGCTACGCCGCCCAGCGCCCGGAGAAGCTGAAGGTCGTCGGCGACCCCTTCACGAAGGAGCCGTACGGCGTCGGCATGAACAAGGACGACAAGGCCCTGCGGGACGCCGTCGCCGACGCTCTTGAGGCGCACCAGAAGAACGGTGACTACAAGAAGGCGTACGAGGCGACCCTCGGCCTGTCCGGATCCCCGTACCAGGAGCCCCCGGCCCTCGAGCGTTACTGATCTCTCCGTCCGTTCCACCGGCACTGAGCGTCGCGCCCTGTGGGTGCCGTCACGGCACGCGCAGGGCGCGGCAGCTCCGCCCGACAGCAGCCGCCGCTAGGACATCTCCGTGAATGTTTTGCTCGATCATCTCCCGGAATTCCGGGAGGGGTTCATAGGAACCATCCTGCTGACCCTGGCCAGCGGAGCCCTCGCGATGGTGCTGGGGATCGTGATCGCCGGGTTCCGCGTGTCTCCCGTGCCCCCGCTGCGCTTCTTCGGCGCGGCCTGGGTCACGCTCTTCCGGAACACCCCGCTCACGGTGCTCTTCCTCGTGGCGTGGTTCGTCGTTCCCGTGATCTTCATGCCGGGTCTCAGCCCCTGGACCAAGGCGCTGCTCGCACTCGGCTTCTACACCTCGGCGTTCGTCTGCGAGGCCATCAGGTCCGGCATCAACACTGTGCCCCTGGGCCAGGCGGAGGCAGCCCGCTCCATCGGCATGACGTTCTTCCAGACCCTGCGTCTGATCGTCCTGCCCCAGGCCACCCGCACGGTGATCCCGCCGCTCAGCTCGATCTTCATCGCCCTGACGAAGAACTCCGCCATCGCGGGTGCGTTCAGCGTGACGGAGCTGTTCGGCGTGCAGAAGCTGCTCAGCGACAAGGGCTTCGACATCGCCTGGATCTTCCTCTGGGTGGCCCTCGGCTACCTGATCATCACCTTCACCATCAGCGGTCTCTTCCGGCTGCTTGAGCGCCGCTTGGGGGTCGCGCGATGAGTGCGAGCGTCCTGTACGACGCGCCGGGACCGAAGGCCCGTCTGCGCAACCGCATCTACACGGTCGTCGGCTCGCTCGCCGTGCTCGGCCTGATCGTCTTCGCGGTCTTCCGACTGCACGACAAGGGCCAGCTGGAGCCCGAGGTCTGGGACATCTTCAACAACGCGGGCGTGCGGAACAAGATCCGCGACGGCCTGGTGAGCACCCTCAAGGTGTTCGCCCTGGCGGGGGTCCTCTCGCTCCTCCTCGGCCTGCTGCTCTCCGTCGGCCGGCTCTCGGACCACCGGGCGATCCGCTGGTTCGCCACGGGCTTCATCGAGCTGTTTCGCGCCGTCCCGCTGCTGATCACCATCTACGCGCTGTGGGTGCTGATCCTCACCTACCAGAACAACCTGGGTGTGATCGGCGAGAACAGCTCCTTCTGGGCCCTGGTCATCGGCCTCACCGTGTACAACGGCTGCGTCCAGGCCGAGGTGTTCCGCGCGGGCGTCAACGCCGTGCCCCGTGGTCAGGTCGAGGCCGGGTACGCGCTCGGCCTGCGCAAGTCGCAGGTCATGATCACCCTCCAGATGCCCCAGGCGATCCGCGCCATGCTGCCGACGGTCATCAGCCAGTTGGTGGTGACGTTGAAGGACACGTCCCTCGGCTACATCATCACGTACGACGAACTGCTCTTCGCCGCCCGCACGATGGCGAACAACATCATCGTCAACGGCGAGAACCCGATCACCCCCGTGGTGATCGTCGTCGGCGCCATCTACATCGTGATGTGCCTGGCCCTCTCGTCCCTCGCCACGTGGATCGAGCGGCGCGGCAGGCGGGCGAAGACGGGCATCAAGGTGGCGGCGGCCGCAGAGCCCGCCGAGGCCCCGCAGGTGCTCGACAAGCCCGTGTCGCCTGTCGTCCCGCCGACGGCGGACGGTGCGGCCGCGGCTGACGGCGGTGCCACCGAGCCGCCGGAGGACACCCCGCCTCCGGACTTCAAGAAGTAACGCGTTCGCGCACGCACACCGCGATGGCCCGCCGGAACACCGGCGGGCCATCGTCGTTCCGGTGCCCCGCCCAGTCTCCCGAAGGGGTGTGCCCCGAGCGTCCGCTTGACGGGGTGCCATGCAGTCTGTTGCATACGTTCTGTGATCGTGCACCGGGCTCCAACTGCCATTTCCTGTACGTACGTCCAGCGCCCCCGGACCGTCCTGGCAGGAGGCCGCGCGCCGTGGACCCGGTGATCGTCGTCGGCGCGGGTCCCGTCGGCCTCACCCTCGCCCTGGCCCTCGCACGTCACTCCGTGCCCACCGTCGTCCTCGACGAAGGGCCCGGCAAGGACGAGCAGCGGCCCGCGCGGACCGCCGTCCTGCGCGAGGACACCACGGCGCTCGTCGAACGGCTCGCCGGGCACTCGTTCGGCGACGTGGAGACCGGCGCGCGCTGGACCGGATGGCGTTCGATGCGCCGCAAGCAGGTGATGCGGGAGCTCACGTTCAGTGACGAGCTGCCCTCTCCGCTGCACGTCCCGCAGCACGAGCTGACCGGCGCGCTGCGGGCCGCCATCGCCGACGAACGCCTCGTCAAGGTCGCCGTGGAGAGCAAGCTCGACGCCCTGGAGCAGGATGCCTCCGGGCTCACCGCCCACACGCGCGGACTCAAGGACACCTGGTGGCGTGGCAGTTATCTGGTGGGGTGCGACGGGCCCCGTTCGACCGTGCGCAAGCTGCTCGACGTCCGCTTCCCGGGGCGCACGGCGGTGGAGCGGCACGCGGTCGCCGCGCTGCGCACGGAACTTCCGTGGCCCGGCCAGGCGTTGTTGCATCGGAGCCCCCCTTGGCGCGGTGGCGGTGCCGAGGTGACGGGACGTCCGCTGGCCGACGGCGCGTGGCGGATCGACTGGCTCCTGCCGCCGCGCGGCGAGCTGGTGACACCCGACGTCCTCGTGACCCGCATCCGCGAGACGCTCGCCGGCTGGTGCGGCGGCGCCACCCCGGCGTACGAACTGCTCGACACCGGCGTCCACACCGTCCACCACCGCCTCGCCCGCCGGTGGCGCGTCGGCCGCGCCTTCCTGGCCGGGGACGCCGCGCACCTCCTCGGCGCGCTCGGCACCCACGGCCTGGACGAGGGCCTGCGCGACGCGGACAACCTCGCCTGGAAGCTCGCCCTGGCCTGGCACCACGGCCCGCGCGACACACTGCTCGACAGCTATCAGGCCGAGCGCCGGGGCGCCGTCTCAGCGCGTCTGCGCGCCGCCGACCAGGCGCTGCCCGCGCTGCGCGGAGGCAAGGGCCTGCGGGCATACGTCCCCGGGACCGCGCGCGGGCAGGACGCCCTGCTCATGGACGGCCATGTGGGCAACGGACAGCTGGGCGGGCCCGGCAGGTACACCGACTCGCCGCTGGCTCCGGAGAGTTCGGACTCCGTCGTGGCGGTGGACACGGAACCGGGCAGTCCGGTCATCGACGTGGGCGTGACCGCGCCCGACGGCACCTTCGTGCGGCTGCGGGACCGGCTCGGCCGCGGCCATCTGCTCGTCGTGCTCGTCGCGCCGGGCACCGTCGTGTGGGAGCGGCGGCACTGGGTGACGGCCGGGATCATGCCCCGGCTCGCCGCCGCGGTCACCGCGCTCCCCCATCCCGCCGAACTCCTCGTCGCGGAGGGCTACCCGGGCGCCCCGGCGCACTCCGTCCTTCTCGTACGCCCCGACGGCCATCTGGTCACCGCGCTCAGCGGGGTGCGTCCGGCGGAGCTGTACGCGGCGGCTGAGGCGGCGCTGGGCGAGGGTGCGGGAGGTCGGGCTTCGGGAGGTCGGGCTCCCGGGGGGCGGAATTCGGGCGGTCGGGGCGGGGCGGACGGGAGCAGTGCGGGCGAGGGCGATGCGGGCGGGGGTGGTGCGGGCGAAGGCGATGTGGATTCCCGTTCCGCTTCCGCTTCCGGCGAGGTGTCCGGCACTTCGCCCGAGCACCTGTCCGACTCCGCGTCCAGCGCCCCCTCCCGTGCCCCGTCCAACGCTCCGACCAGCGGAAAGCACGACCCCAAGAAGCCCGGTGGCTCATCCTGAGACGACCGACCGACCGGATGCTGAACATGAGTTGACCGTCTCCCGGTCGCATGGTCTACTCCCGACCATGACCGACACCGCTGTTCGCCTGTGGCGGAGGGTCCATATGGACCTCGTCCGCTACGCGGGCTGCGTGTGTCAGCCGTCCTGCTGAATTCGCCATTTCCCTTTTCCGCGCATGCCGTACGCCGGTGTGCGCTTCCGCGAACTCACTGGACGGACCCCATGTCTGCCTCCGTACCGGCCTCTGCTCCCGTACCCGCCGCGCTGCACACGACGGCCCGGCCGACGGCCAAGCCCACCTCGGCCGAGCTCCTCGACTTCGTGCGTCGCGCCGCGGCC
The DNA here is from genome assembly GCF_055591765.1 of Streptomyces sp. NPDC041205. Taxonomy (NCBI): domain Bacteria; kingdom Bacillati; phylum Actinomycetota; class Actinomycetes; order Kitasatosporales; family Streptomycetaceae; genus Streptomyces; species Streptomyces sp. NPDC041205. The sequence continues at coordinate 155,657 of NZ_JBVIZH010000013.1, forward strand.
GACACCGACCTCATCGCCTCGCTGCCCCTGGACGCGCAGGGCCGCACCTGGGTCCGCCTCGAAGGCCCCCAGGGCAGCGAGGCCTGGCTGATCGGCTGGCCGCCCCGCACCGGCACCGGCTGGCACGACCACGCCGAGTCGGTCGGCGCGTTCACCACCGCGGCGGGCACCCTCAAGGAGAACTCGCTCGCCGCCCGCCTGCCCACCGACGGCTGGAAGACCCTGGAACTCACCGAGGGCGTCGACCGCGAACGCCGGCTCGCCACCGGACAGGGCCGGGCCTTCGGCCGCAACCACGTGCACGAGGTGCTCAACGAGTCCACTGACCAGCACGCCATCTCCGTGCACGCCTACTACCCCCCGCTCCCCCAGATCCGCCGCTACAGCCGCACCGGCGCCGTGCTGCGCCTCGAGCACGTCGAGCGTCCGGAGGACTGGCAGTGAGCGCGGGCCTGGAAGTGAACGGCGTCCCCGGAGTCCCCGCGGAGCAGCATCCCTCCGGAGAACCTCAATCCCCTGTAGGCATCGACGAGTTGCTGGAGCGGGTACGGCGCGGACTCGACCGGGTCACCCCTGAGCAGGCGTACGAGATCGCGGACTCGGGCGGGCTGCTCGTCGACACCCGGTACGCGGAACTGCGCGAGCGGGACGGTCTGATCCCCGGCGCCCTCGTCGTCGAGCGCAACGAACTGGAGTGGCGCCTGGACCCCCAGGGCAGCCACCGCGCAGCCGAGGCCACCAGCCATGAGCTGCGGGTCGTGGTGTTCTGCAACGAGGGCTACGCGTCGAGCCTCGCGGCCGCCTCCCTGCGGCAGTTGGGGCTGCGGCACGCGACGGACCTCATCGGCGGATTTCAGGCGTGGAAGGCGGCGGGGCTGCCGGTCGAGTAGACCGCGAGCGGTCGGGTGAGACCGGGTACCGGTCGGGGAGGTCGAGCATGCCGAGCAGGCCGAGTAAGGGGCGTCCGCCATTGCATACCGCCCCTTACTCCTTGGCCAGCCAGCTAGCTCGCTCCTCCCCCTCGCCCCTCACCCGCCCTCACTCCCTGGCCGTCGCGAGCGTGACGGGGCGCGGCTTCAGGGCCGCCCGGCCGGGCAGTGCCGTCGCCGTCGGGGCTAGCAGTCCGGCGATGCCGACCACGGCCGCGAGGACGAGGAGCAGGACGGTCGGGCGCCGCGGTGCCGGTCATGCCGACGCTGAAGCCGGTCAGGACGGCGAGGGCGATGCCGCTGCCGCTGCCGAGCACGGTCGCGAGGAGCAGGACGGCGAGCGCCTCGGTGCGCAGCATCCGCAGGGTCCCGCGGCACGATGCGGCTGACAGTGGCCGAACAAGGCACTGCCCTCACCGAGCGCGGCGTCGTCGTCAGTGGTGCTCTCGTCCTGAGCCATGCGTACACACTCGCCTGTGCACAGATTCCTGTGCACTGAGGCGACCAGGCATGTTCAAGCTGGGGACAACTCCACCTTTCGACCGGGTCCCAGGTCAGTACGCCTCGTACCCCAGGTCCTCCGTGTCTTCCCCCTCTTCCTCCAGCGCCTGTCGCACGACCCGGAGCGCCAGGCCTTCCGCGTACCCCTTGCGGGCGAGCATGCCGGCGAGGCGGCGGAGTCTCTTGTCCCGGTCGAGGCCTCGAGTGGAGCGGAGCTTGCGGGCGACCAGCTCGCGGGCAGTGGCTTCTTCCTGGTCCGCGTCCAGTTGCCCGACGGCCTCGTCGATCACGGCCGAGTCCACGCCCTTGGTGCGCAGCTCCCGCGCGAGCGCCCGCCGCGCCAGGCCCCGGCCGTGGTGCCGGGACTCGACCCAGGCGTCCGCGAAGGCCTCGTCGTTGATGAGGCCGACCTCTTCGAAGCGGGACAGCACTTCCTCCGCCACGTCGTCGGGGATCTCCCGCTTGCGCAACGCGTCGGCGAGCTGTTTGCGCGTGCGCGGGGTCCCGGTGAGCAGGCGCAGGCAGATGGCCCGTGCCCGCTCAGCCGGGTCCCCCGTGGGCGGTTCCCCGTCCTCGGCCCTCGACGAGGACGGGGAACCGCTGTCCTGTTGGCCGAAGCCGCCGCGCCGCCGACGGCCACCGGCCCGACCGCCCCTGCCGCCACGACCGCCGCCGTGCGGGCCGCCGCTCTCGTCGTCGTCCGGGAGTCCCGGGGCGACACCGGCCGGGGCGCGGCCGTCCGGGCCGACGGTCTCGGGGCGGCTGCGCCCCGCGGGGTCGGCACGGTCCGCCCAGTCGGTTCGTCGCGTCATGGCCTAGCTCTTGGCCGCCGCGGCCTTGGACTTGGTGGCCTTGACCGCGGGGGCGGGCACGGTCTTGGCGGCGTCCTCCTCCGTGGGGGCCGCGCCGACCGCGGCGTCCGCGCCCGGCTCCGCCGGGGTCTCCGGGCGCACGCCGACGCCCAGCTTCTCCTTGATCTTCTTCTCGATCTCGTTGGCGAGGTCGGGGTTGTCCTTGAGGAAGTTGCGGGCGTTCTCCTTGCCCTGGCCGAGCTGGTCGCCCTCGTACGTGTACCAGGCACCGGCCTTGCGGACGAAGCCGTGTTCCACGCCCATGTCGATCAGGCCGCCCTCGCGGCTGATGCCCTGGCCGTAGAGGATGTCGAACTCGGCCTGCTTGAAGGGCGGCGCGACCTTGTTCTTGACGACCTTGACGCGGGTGCGGTTGCCCACCGCGTCCGTGCCGTCCTTGAGGGTCTCGATGCGGCGGATGTCCATGCGCACCGAGGCGTAGAACTTCAGGGCCCGGCCACCGGTCGTGGTCTCCGGGGAGCCGAACATCACACCGATCTTCTCGCGAAGCTGGTTGATGAAGATCGCGGTGGTCTTGGACTGGTTGAGCGCGCTGGTGATCTTCCGGAGCGCCTGGCTCATCAGGCGGGCCTGCAGACCCACGTGCGAGTCGCCCATCTCGCCCTCGATCTCCGCGCGCGGCACCAGGGCGGCGACGGAGTCGATGACGATCAGGTCGAGGGCACCGGAGCGGACGAGCATGTCGACGATCTCGAGGGCCTGCTCGCCGTTGTCCGGCTGGGACAGGATGAGGTTGTCGATGTCCACGCCGAGCTTCTTGGCGTACTCCGGGTCGAGGGCGTGCTCGGCGTCCACGAAGGCCACCGCGCCACCGGCCCGCTGGGCGTTGGCCACGGCGTGCAGGGTGAGGGTCGTCTTACCGGAGGACTCGGGGCCGTACACCTCCACCACGCGGCCGCGGGGGATGCCGCCGACGCCGAGGGCGACGTCGAGTGCGGTCGACCCGGTGGGGATGACCTCGATGGGCTCGTTCGGCCGCTCGCCCATGCGCATCACTGCGCCCTTGCCGAATTGCCGTTCAATCTGTGCGAGCGCGGCGTCGAGCGCCTTCTCGCGGTCGGTTCCTGCCATGGGTTCCACCCGATTTGCTTGAGTCGATCGCTTCACGTCAAAGACGCTAACGCCTGCCACTGACAATGCGCCCCGACGCCCGCCCGGCCTGTGGATAACTCCGGGCGATCCGCCCTCCTCGAGCCACCGGCGCGGCCCGGGGATCCCCCCGTGAACCCCCGGGAACGCGCCACCAGAACCCCTATATGAATGGATGTTCGATTTTACTGTCAAGCGCACCACGCGGGGGCCTGCCAGTGAGCTTCAGCTCGGGCGACCTTCACCGAGCTTCATCTCGGCAGACCTTCGGCGAAGCCGCCCGACCAGTCCAACCGACCCCACAGGTCCATCGACCCTCCAGAGCTTCAGGAGCCCCTCCCACTTGACATGCAGCCAATAGGCTGCCCATTATGAAAAGGCAACCACTTGGCTGCATGACTGGGGGTGGCGGAACCATGGACGCGGTGTTCAAGGCACTGGCCGATCCCAGTCGTCGGCGGCTGCTGGACCGGCTCCGGGACCGCAATGGACAGACCCTGCGGGAGCTGTGCGCGGGACTGGACATGGCCCGGCAGTCGGTCAGCAAGCACCTGGCCGTGCTGGAGGCGGCCGAGCTGGTGACCACGGTGCGGCAGGGGCGGGAGAAGCTGCACTACTTGAACGCCGCTCCGATCAACGCCATCGCGGAGCGATGGATCAGCCAATTCGACCGCGAGCGGGTCAACGCGCTCGCGGACCTGAAGAGAGCACTGGAGCAACCTCCCATGGACAGCAAGACCTTCGTCTACACGACCTACATCCGCACCACTCCCGAGCGGCTCTGGCAGGCCCTGACCGACCCGGCCTTCACCAACCGCTACTGGGGCATCGGCTTCCGGACCGACTGGGCCAAGGGATCCCCCATGGCCTGGAACCAGGTCGGCGGCAGCGTCACCGAGGACCCCGAGCAGGTCGTCCTCGCCCACGAGCCCCACAGCAAGCTGTCCTACACCTGGCACACCTTCACCACGGAGTGGGCCGAGGCCAACGGCATCAGCGAGGAGACCCGCGCCCAGCTGGCCGAGGAGCGCCGTTCCCAGGTCACCTTCGACCTCGAGCCGCACGGCGATCAGGTCAAGCTGACCGTCACCCACGAATTCGACCCGGCCGGCGTCCTGCACTCGATGTGCAGCCAGGGCTGGCCGGCCATCCTCTCCAGCCTGAAGAGCCTGCTGGAGACGGGCGAACCGCTCGCCGACGCGCACAAGGGCTGACTCCGTAGCCGACGGCACCGGCAGGAAGGTGGCCGCCGTCGACTCGGCGACACCATCAGCCCGGCGACGACACCGGACGCGACGCCCAACACCCCTCCCGCAGCTCCTGGGAGGGCTGTCGGCAGCCTGTCGGCGATGACGACGAACCATCGCCGGAGTGTCGGCGGCGGCTGCGACGGTGAACGCGTCGATGTCGCCCTCAAGAGCGGCACCCGAGCGCAAGGAGCCTGCTTCCGCCGTGTCGTCGCCGCCCCAAGAACCCCAGGAACCGCAGAAACCCCGAGCACCCCACGACTCCCCGATCACCCCGGAACCCCCGCTCCAGCCCTGGAACGTCCATGACCTGCCGCCCGTCCCGGAGCGGACCTTCCTGATCACCGGAGGCAACGCAGGCATCGGCTACTTCGTGGCGGAGCAGCTCGCCGCGACCGGAGCCCGGATCGTGCTCGGCAGCCGGGACCCCCGGAAGGCCGAGGCCGCCATGGCCTCGATCCGCTCGTACGTCCCCGGGGCCCGCCTGCACCACCTGCCGCTGGACCTCGCCGAACCGGCATCCCTGAAGGCCGCCGTGGACACAGGAGAACTCGACCGCCTGGACGCGGTGGTCCACAACGCCGGGATCGCGCTCGACGATCCACCGCGTCGCGAGACCCGGGACGGCCACGAGCTCATGTTCGCCACGAACCACCTCGGCCACTTCGCGCTGACCAGGTGGCTCGCACCGCTCCTCGCCGCGGCACCGGCGGGCCGTGTCGTGACGGTCGGCAGCTTCGCGGCCCGGTCCGAGCGCCTTGACCTGGACGATCTGCAGTGCGCCCACGACTACCGGCCCAAGCGCGCCTACGGCCGCTCGAAGCTGGCGCAGATGTCCTTCGGCTTCGAGCTCGACCGCCGCCTGCGTGCCGTCGGCAGCTCGGTACGCAGTGTGGTGGCCCATCCCGGGGGCGCGCTGGACGCCCTCACGCCCTCCCGGCCACCGGTGCACACCCGGAGTTTCGGGGAGCGGCTGCGCGGCCTGCCCGCCGGGCTGCTGGTCCAGGGCAAGGACGCGGGAGCGTGGCCCCTCGTACGGGCCGTCCTCGATCCGGACGTACGAGGGGGGCAGCTGTGGGGGCCGAGCGTCTTCGGCCTGCGCGGCAGGCCCCGCCTTGAGCACGTACCGGCGCACATGGCCGACCCCGCCGTCGCGGCCCGGCTGTGGGCCGCCAGCTGCGAGCTGGTGGGCGTCGACCCGGGCCTCGGCCTGACGTAGCCGCGCTCCGCTAGCGCGGACCGGGCGGCGGCTCGTCCCCGGGCCCCGACACCAAGCGCCGCACGCGCGCGAGGAGAGGCGATCCGCCGCGGCGACGGTGCCCGTGCACGCGTGGGTCGTCCATGACGTCATACCGCTTCACATACGCCCCCAGGAAGGCCTGCAGCGTCGCGACCGCAGGGATGGCGATCAGGGCCCCGACCGCGCCGAGGAGCGCCGTGCCCGCGATGACCGACCCGAAGGCGACCGCCGGGTGGATGTCGACGCTCTTAGCGGTGAGTTTGGGCTGCAGGACGTAGTTCTCGAACTGCTGGTAGATCACGACGAAGATCAGCACCCACAGCGCGTACCAGGGGTCCACGGTGAAGGCGATCAGCATCGGCAGGGCGCCCGCGAGGTACGTGCCGATCGTCGGGATGAACTGCGAGACCAGGCCGACCCACACCGCGAGCACGGGGGCGTAGGGCACTTCGAGGACCTGCAGCAGGATGTAGTGCGCGATCCCGGAGATCAGCGCCATCAGACCGCGGGAGTAGAGATAGCCGCCGGTCTTGTTGACCGCGATCTCCCAGGCGCGCAGCACCTCGGCCTGCTTGGCGGGCGGCAGCACGGAGCACAGCGCGCGCCGCAGCCGCGGCCCGTCGGCGGCGAAGTAGAACGAGAACAGCAGGATCGTCAGAAGCTGGAAGAGGCCGCCGAGCACCTGCGCGGAGACGTCCAGGACGCCGCTCGCGCTGTTCTGCACGTACTTCCGCAGCCAGTCGGAGTGGATGAGGCTGTCCTGGACCTCGACCCGGGACAGGTCCGTGTCGAAGGTCATGTTGATCCAGCGGATGACCTTGTCCAGATAGTCGGGGAAGTCCTCGACCATGTCGACGATCTGGCCCGCGAGCATTGATCCCATCATGGTGATGAAGCCCGCACTCGCGATCATGACGCCCAGGAAGACGATGGCCGTGGCCAGGCCCCTGCGCAGCCCGCGGGCCGCCATCCAGCTCACGGCGGGCTCGACGGCGAGTGCCAGGAAGAACGCGATCAAGATATTGATCAACAGTCCGGTGAGCTGGTGGAAGGCCCAGCTGCCGAGCTGGAAACAGGCGACCAGAGCGAGCGCGAGCACCATGGCGCGCGGCAGCCAGCGCGGCATGCCGGTGCCACGGGCCTGCTCCGCCGAGGGGGGCTGGGCGGGCGGGGTGGTGCCGGGCGGTGCTGCCTCGGGGGTGATCTGTGCGGTCTCGTCTGTGGGTGCCACCGTGCCAGTCTCACCCACGCCACGACCATTCGGCCGCCGCCCCCGGATTTCATGGCCCTACGCGCGCGTGGAGTACGTCACCGCGCACGTAGAACGCACGCCCCCGCGACAGAGCTGCCCCGTGTCAGCGGTTTTCAGCCGGTACGTTCATGGCCGAGCACACCGCCCGCCACACGTCCTTCGCCTCCCAGCCCGCGTCCAGTGCCTGGTGCACCGTGCGCCCGCCGAGCTCCGTCATCACGTGATCGCGCGCGAAGGTCTCGGCGTACCCCGCGCCGAAGTGAGCCGCCATCCGCTGCCAGAAGACCGTCAACCGCATGCCTCCAGTATCGCGCCCCTGAGAGTGCAGCCCCGCACAGAGGGCTTCCCCGAGCCGCGTTCCGCCCTACCTTCGGAACATGGCCGAAAACGGAGCGTCCCCGCACGCCGCTTCCTCCCCGTCGCCGTCCTCCCCGCTGCGCCGCGCCGAGCAGTTCATCTGGCTCACCGCGCGCGTGCTCGAACAGCGACGGTTCGCGTACCACTTCCTGGACGGCGGCACCGGGAGCGCCGATGCGGTGGAGACAGCGCTGGCCGCGTACGGCAACGAGGACGGCGGGTACGGCCACGCGCTGGAACCCGACCTGCGCGGGCCCGTCAGCCAGCCGCTGCACACCGGGCACGCGCTGCGCGTCCTGGACTCCATCCAGCGCTGCGGCGGCATGCGCGTGGAGCGGGTGTGCCGCTATCTGACCGCGGTGTCGACACCGGACGGCGCGCTCCCGGCGATCCATCCCAGCCAGCGCGGCTACCCCTCGGCGCCGTTCGTGCCCGTGGTGACCGACCCGCCCAGCGAACTGCTCGCCACCGGGCCGGTGGTGGGCCTGCTGCACCGCAACGAGGTGTGGCACGCCTGGCTGTTCCGGGCCACCGACTTCTGCTGGCAGACCGTGGAGACCCTGGAGAAGTCGCATCCGTACGAGATCCAGGCCGCCGTCGTCTTCCTCGACGGCGCGCCCGACCGCCCGCGCGCGGAGGCGGCCGCCGACCGGCTGGGCCGACTGGTCCGCGAGCAGCGCCTCGCGGTCCTCGACCCGGATCACGCCGACACCAACCCGGTCGCCCCGGGGTACGGCCCCGGGGAGCACCACTTCGCGTACGACTTCGCCAAGGCGCCGGAGTCGCTGGCCCGCGCGTGGTTCACGGATGAGGAGATGGCGCGCTCCCTGGACTTCCTCGCGAACGAGCAACAAGAGGACGGCGGTTGGCCGATCCGGTGGCGGCAGTGGGCACCCGGCACGTCCCTTGAGTGCCGTCCGATCGTCACGGTGGAGGCGCTGCGGACGCTGCGGGCGTACGGGCGGCCCATCAGCTGACGGACCGCCCGAGCGCACTGCGCGGTTCGCTGCCCGGGCCCGCCGCGGCTCACCCCGCCAGGGCCCGCGCGCCCGCCGTGACGACGACGGCCGCCCCGATGACCACCAGGAAGGGCGCGCGCAACAGCAGCGCCAGGGCGGCTGCCGCCAGGCCTGCCGCCTTGGCGTCGAGCACGAGCACCCGGCCGTCGGCGAAGGCCTGCTGGGCCGTGAGGGCGGCGAGCAGCGCCACCGGCAGCAGGGCGGCCGTGCGCTGGACGAGCGGTCGTTCCAGGGTGCCCGCGGGCACGAGCAGGCCCGCGAGCTTGACGGCGTAGCAGCCGACGACGGTCACGGCGATGGCGATCCAGATGTTCAACGGTCTTTCCCTTGCGTGCTGTCGGGCGGTGTCTGCTGTGCTCGCTGTGCTTTGCGGCCCTCTACGTAGAGGACGGCAGGGACAGCGAGGGCAGCCGCGAGGACCGGCACCCCCGAAGGCAGCACCGGCAGCAGTCCGAGCCCCAGAAGGACGGCGACGGCCGCGACCGCCCGTTGCGTCGTGGTCCGCACCATCGGCGCGAGCAGCGCGAGGAACACGGCGGGACCTGCGGCGTCGAGCCCCCAGGTGGCGGTGTCCCCGATGGCCTCCGCCCCGAGGGCACCCAGGAACGTGGAGAGGTTCCACAGGAGGTAGAGGCTGACTCCGGTGACGACGAAACCGATCCGTGCCGCGCGCCGCCCCTGCTGCGCCAGCGAGACGGCCGTCGTCTCGTCGATCACCATGTGCGCGGCGAGCGGGCGCACCGCGCGCGGGAGGGCGAGCAGTTGGGAGAGCCTGATCCCGTAGAAGGCGTTGCGCATGCTGAGGAAGACGGCGCCCACGGCGGCCGTGAACGGGCTCCCGCCCCCGGCGAGCGCGCCGACCAGGGCGAACTGGGAGGCGCCGGTGAAGGCCAGCAGACTCAGCACGCAGGTCTGGAGCACGGTGAGGCCGCTGCCGGCCGACGTCACCCCGAAGGCGAAGCCGGAGAGGCCTACGGCGATTCCGACGCCGAGGGCGTCGCGGACGACAGCGGAGTCGGGACGGGCCGCCGGACCGGGACCGGCGCTGTCCACGGGGACCGGAACCTCGGGGGCTCCTTCGGAGTACCCGGGTATGTCTGGGGATGATGTTCGCTCTGCCACCCCCCGGACGCTACGAGGGGCAGGTCAGGACGGTCTTGTACGTTCTTGCGCTCCCTCTGATAGGCGCCCGGGGGCACGCCGACGATCCGCGCGAAGTGCCGGTTCAGATGCGGCTGGTCGGTGAAGCCGACGGCGACGGCCGCCTCGGCGGGGCTCGTACCGGCGTCCAGGAGGTGGCGGGCGCGCCGCACGCGCGCGTCGGTGAGCCAGGCGTGCGGCGGCATGCCGTACGCGTCGCGGAAGGCCCGCAGCAGGGCGAAGGAGCTGACGCCGAGACCGGCGGCGAGGCGCTCCAGGCTCGGCGGGTCGACGAGCCGTTCCTCCAGGACGGCACGCGCGCGTGCCGCGACCCGCGCGCCCGCGGAGCGCACACTGCGCTGCGGCAGGTTGCCGCCGTTCGACCGCAGCAGCCGGGTGACGGCGACCCGCAGGAACGTGTCGGCGGCGAGCGCGTTGCCCTCCTCGGCGGCCCGCAGGACCCGGTGGACCAGGGCCACGGCGTACGGATCGTCGAGGACCGGCAGGACGAAGCCGGGCGCTCCCCGCAGGGTGGTCGTCTCCTTGGCGATGGCGGCGACCACGTCGGGGGCCGGGTAGACGGCCCCGTAGCGCCAGCCCTCGGGGGCTCCGGCGCGGCCGGTGTGCGGGGTGTCGGGGTTGATCAGGGCGATGCTTCCGGGTCCGGCGTGCCGGTCGGTGCCGGTGTGCTGGAACACGTCGACGCCCTCGCGGATCGCCGCCATCACGAAGTGCTCGTGGGTGTGGCGCGCGAACGTCTTGCGGACGTAGTGGGCGCGCAGCAGGTCGACGCCGGGCAGCTCGGCGTACGTCCAGTGCCGTGCCTGCTCCGCCGAACCAGCCATACCTCCATTCTGCGCCCCTTCCGCTCCTCGGCCGCAAGCCCTTTTTCGCAGGTCGGAGCCAATGTCAGTGGCGGGGTGCACGATGGGGTCATGGTCAGGTCCGCACGCAGTCACGACGATGCCCTCGACGGCTTCTCCCCCGCGACCCGCGGCTGGTTCACGGGGGCCTTCTCCGCGCCCACGTCCGCCCAGGCCGGGGCGTGGCGGGCGATCGCGGAGGGCTCGGACGTCTTGGTGGTCGCCCCGACGGGCTCCGGCAAGACCCTGGCCGCCTTCCTCGCCGCTCTGGACCAGCTGGCCTCGACCCCGCCCCCGGCCGACCCCAAGCAGCGCTGCCGCGTGCTGTACGTATCGCCGCTGAAGGCCCTCGCGGTCGACGTGGAGCGCAATCTGCGCAGCCCGCTCACGGGCATCCGCCAGGAGTCGGTGCGCCTCGGCCTGCCCGAGCCCGAGGTGCGCGTGGGCATCCGCTCCGGGGACACCCCTGCGGCCGAGCGCCGGGCCCTGGCCACGCGCCCGCCGGACATCCTGATCACGACGCCGGAGTCGCTGTTCCTGATGCTCACGTCGGCCACGCGGGACGCGCTCACGGGCATCGAGACGGTGATCCTGGACGAGGTGCACGCCGTCGCGGGCACCAAGCGCGGAGCTCACCTGGCGCTGTCCCTGGAGCGGCTCGACGCGCTCCTGAAGCGCCCCGCCCGCCGGATCGGCCTGTCGGCGACGGTCCGCCCCGCGGACGAGGTCGCCCGCTATCTGTCGCCGCAGCGCCGGGTGGAGATCGTCCAGTCGGAGTCGGGCAAGGAGTTCGACCTCTCCGTGGTGGTGCCGGTCGAGGACCTGGGGGAGCTGGGCGGCTCGCCGGCGGCGGACTCCGACCAGGGAGCGGAGCGCCCGTCGATCTGGCCGCACGTGGAGGAGCGCATCACCGACCTCGTGCAGGCGCACCGCTCGACGATCGTCTTCGCCAACTCCCGCCGCCTGGCGGAGCGCCTGTGCAACCGCCTCAACGAGATCGCCTACGAGCGCGCGACGGGCGAGGCCCTCCCGGACGACCACAGCCCGGCGGAGGTGATGGCGCAGTCCGGCGCCGCCCAGGGCGCGCCGCCCGTCCTCGCCCGCGCGCACCACGGCTCGGTCTCCAAGGAGCAGCGCGCCCAGGTCGAGGAGGACCTGAAGGCGGGCCGCCTGCCCGCGGTCGTCGCCACATCCAGCCTGGAGCTGGGCATCGACATGGGCGCGGTGGACCTGGTGGTGCAGGTGGAGTCGCCGCCCTCCGTGGCGTCCGGCCTGCAGCGGGTGGGCCGCGCGGGGCACCAGGTGGGCGCGGTCTCCACGGGTGTCGTCTTCCCTAAGTACCGCGGCGACCTGGTCCAGGCCGCGGTCGTCACGGAGCGGATGCGCACGGGCGCCATCGAGTCGCTGAGGGTCCCCGCCAACCCCCTGGACGTGCTGGCCCAGCAGTTGGTCGCGATGGTCGCTCTGGACAGCTGGCAGGTGGACGACCTGCTGGCCCTGGTGCGCCGTGCCGCGCCGTTCGCCTCGCTCCCGGAGTCGGCGTTCACCTCCGTGCTCGACATGCTCGCCGGCCGCTATCCGTCCGACGCGTTCGCGGAGCTGCGCCCGCGCGTGGTGTGGGACCGTGTCGCGGGCACGGTCACCGGACGGCCGGGCGCACAGCGCCTGGCGGTCACCTCCGGGGGGACGATTCCCGACCGCGGCCTGTTCGGGGTCTTCCTCGCGGGCGCCGACCCGAAGCAGGGCGGCGGCCGCGTAGGCGAGCTCGACGAGGAGATGGTCTACGAATCCCGTGTGGGCGACGTCTTCACTCTCGGGACGAGTTCCTGGCGCATCGAGGACATCACGCGCGACCGCGTCCTGGTCTCCCCCGCGCCCGGCGTCCCCGGAAGGCTGCCGTTCTGGAAGGGCGACCAGCTGGGCCGCCCGCTCGAACTGGGCCGCGCCCTGGGCGCGTTCCTCCGGGAGATCGGCTCGCTGCCCGAGGCCGACGCGCGCGACCGGCTCCTCGCGGCGGGCCTCGACACCTGGGCCGCGGACAACGTCCTGACGTACCTCACCGAGCAGCGCGAGGCGTGCGGCCACATCCCGGACGACCGCACGATCGTGGTGGAGCGCTTCCGCGACGAGCTGGGCGACTGGCGCGTGGTGGTGCACTCCCCGTTCGGCGCCCAGGTGCACGCCCCCTGGGCCCTGGCCCTCGGCGCCCGCCTCACCGAGCGGTACGGCATGGACGCCCAGGTCATGCACGCCGACGACGGCATCGTGCTGCGCCTGCCCGACGCCGACCTGATGGGCCTCGATCTGCTCGACCAGGACCCGGCAGACCTCGGCACGACCGTGGACTCGACGCTCGACCCGGAGAAGGCACCCGTGGGCGCGGGAGACGTGGCCTTCGACAAGGGCGAGGTCGGCCAGATCGTCACCGACCAGGTGGGCGGCTCGGCGCTGTTCGCCTCCCGCTTCCGCGAGTGCGCCGCCCGCGCGCTGCTGCTGCCGCGCCGCAGCCCCGGCAAGCGCACGCCCCTGTGGCAGCAGCGCCAGCGCGCCGCCCAGCTCCTGGAGGTCACCAGCGAGTTCGGTTCCTTCCCGATCGTCCTGGAGGCGGTCAGGGAATGCCTCCAGGACGTCTTCGACGTACCGGGCCTGACGGAGCTGATGGGCGACATCGAGTCCCGCCGCGTCCGCCTCGTCGAGGTCACCACCCCGGAGCCGTCCCCCTTCGCCCGCTCCCTCCTGTTCGGGTACGTGGCGCAGTTCCTGTACGAGGGCGACTCACCGCTCGCCGAGCGCCGCGCCGCCGCCCTGTCCCTGGACTCCCGCCTCCTGGCGGAGCTGCTCGGCCAGGCGGAGCTGCGCGAGCTCCTCGACGCGGACGTCCTCGCGACCCTGGAGCAGGAGCTCCAGTGGCTCACCGACGACCGCCGCGTCAAGGACGCCGAAGGCGTGGCCGACCTGCTGCGTCTCCTCGGCCCGCTCACGGACGCCGAGCTGGCCGAGCGGGGCGCGGAGCCCGTGTGGGCCGAGGAGCTGGCGGGCGCCCGCCGGGCCATCCGGGTCCGCGTCGGCGGGGCCGACCACTGGGCGGCGATCGAGGACGCGGGCCGCCTGCGGGACGCACTCGGCACGGCGCTGCCGGTCGGCATCCCGGAGGCCTTCACCGAACCCGTCAAGGACCCCCTGGGCGACCTTCTCGCGCGCTACGCCCGCACGCACGGCCCGTTCACGTCCGCCGCGGCCGCCGCCCGCTTCGGCCTGGGCGCGGCGGTCACGGACGGAGCCCTGCAGCGCCTCGCGGCGAACGGCCGTGTCGTACAGGGCGAGTTCCACCCCGCGGGCATCGGCCAGGAGTGGTGCGACGCCACTGTCCTGCGCCGTCTGCGCCGCCGCTCGCTGGCCGCCCTGCGGCACGAACTGGAACCGGTGCCACCGGCCGCCCTCGCCCAGTTCCTGCCCCAGTGGCAGCACTTGAGCGGGCACGGGCTTCGCGGTGTCGACGGTCTGGTGCGCGCCATCGAGCAGCTCCAGGGCGCGTCGGTCCCGGCGTCCGCCCTGGAGAAGCTCGTCCTGCCCTCCCGGGTCACGGGGTACGCCCCCGCGATGCTCGACGAGCTGACGGCGGCCGGGGAGGTGGTCTGGGCGGGCGCCGGAGCACTCCCGGGCAAGGACGGCTGGATCAGCCTCTACTTGGCGGACGCGGCCCCTCTCCTGCTCCCGCCGCCGCACCCCCTGGAGCTGACCGCGCTCCACCAGTCCGTCCTGGACACCCTCTCCGGGGGCTACGGCCTGTTCTTCCGGCAGATCGCCGACCAGATCCGCGCGACCACCCACCCGGACGCCTCCGATCCCCAACTGGCCGACGCCGTCTGGGACCTGGCATGGTCGGGCCGCCTCACCAACGACACGCTCGCCCCGATGCGCTCCCTCCTCGGGTCGGGGCGCACCGCCGGTTCCACGGCCCACCGCGCGAAGCGCAGTGTCCCGCGCGGGCGGTACGGCTCGCTGACGGCCGCGGCCCGCCCCACTTCCCGCACGGGTCCGCCCACGGTCGCGGGCCGCTGGTCCCTGCTGCCCGCCCGTGAGCCCGACCCGACGCTGCGGGCCCACGCCCTGGCCCGCACGCTCCTCGACCGGCACGGTGTGGTGACCCGCGGGGCGGTCGGGGCCGAAGGCGTCGAGGGCGGCTTCTCAGCGGTGTACCGCGTCCTGTCGGCCTTCGAGGACAACGGCCAGACCCGGCGGGGATACGTGGTGGAGGGGCTCGGGGCCGCGCAGTTCGCGATGGACGGCGCGGTGGACCGGCTGCGGGCCGGGGCCAACGCCCGTGAGCGCGGGGACGGTTCCCGGCCGTCCGACGCCCAAGCCGTCGTCCTGGCCGCCGCCGACCCGGCCAACGCCTACGGCGCCGCCCTGCCCTGGCCCGAGCCACCGGCCGAGGCCGGCCACAAGCCCGGCCGGAAGGCGGGGTCGCTGGTGGTCCTGGTGGACGGCGAGTTGACCCTGTACATGGAGCGCGGCGGCAAGTCGCTGCTCGCGTGGTCCACCAGCACGGACGGCTCCGCCCCGTCGGAGGACCCCCGCCTGCCCGCGGCCGCCTCGGCGTTGGCGTCCGCGGCGAAGGCGGGCACACTCGGCACGGTAACCGTGGAACGCATCAACGGCTCCCCCGCCCTGACGTCCCCCTTGTCCCTCCTCCTGGAAAACTCAGGCTTCCACGCGACCCCCCGCGGCCTCCGAATCCGCCCCTAACCCCCACCACAGCCACCACCGGCCTGGGGCCGTACCCCTACCCCCTCCCTGCACATCACAGCCACCTTCGACCTGGGTCCGTACCCCTCCCCCACATCAAGGGCACCGTCGGCCTGGGCTGCGCCCACCCTCCCCCAAGCTCTCGGCTTCGCTCGATCAGAGAGGACCCCCATCACCCTCTGCGCAGCCCAGCCGCCCACAGAGCGGGACGGCCAGCGGCCGCAACCCCCACCGAACCGTTAGCCGAACGGGAACCCCCACCGAACCGTTGGCCAAATGAGGAACCCCCACCGGACCGATCCCCGCAAACGAACCGGAGGGGACGTGCCGGTATGTCCGCGCGCAACTCGGCCCACCACGAAGGACGTAAAGCAAAACGTTGGCGATGAGGCACACGCGAGCACGGACATACCGGCACGGCCCCACCCCACGAACCGGACAGAGGGCGAAGGACAGCAACCCCCACCAGACCCACCGCCCGACAAGACCCACCCCACCGCCCAAGGCGCCCCCGCCAGCAAAAGTGGAACGCTACCCCCATGCCCGAAGGAGACACCGTCCACCAATCCGCCCACCGCCTCCACACCACCCTCTCCGGCCTCCCCCTCACCCGCTGCGACCTCCGCGTCCCCAAGCTCGCCACCACCGACCTGACCACCCGCACCGTCCTGGACGTAACCGCCCGCGGCAAACACCTCCTCACCCGCGTAGAAGGCGGCCTCACCCTCCACTCGCACCTGGGCATGGACGGCTCCTGGCGCGTGTACACCCCGCAGGAACGCTGGCGCGGCGGCCCCACGCATCAGATCCGCGCCATCCTCGCCACCGCCGACCACACAGCCGTCGGCTACCGCCTGCCGGTCCTGGAACTGCTCCGCACGGCCGACGAGCACCGCGCCGTGGGCCACCTCGGCCCGGACCTCCTGGGCCCGGACTGGGACCCGGACCAGGCGCTGCGGAACCTACGGACGGACCCCGAGCGCGCCCTGGGCGAGGCGCTGCTTGACCAACGGAATCTCGCGGGCATCGGCAACATCTACAAGAGCGAACTCTGCTTCCTGCTCAGAGCCACCCCCTGGCTCCCGATCGGCGAACTCTCCGAGGAGCAGGCCACCCGCCTCCCGACCCTGGCGAAGAAGCTCCTGGAGGCGAACCGCGACCGCCCGGCCCGCACGACGACGGGCAGCACCCGCCCCGGCCAACGCCTGTACGTGTACGGCCGCGCGCCCCGCCCCTGCCTGCGCTGCGGCACACCCCTGCGCTCGGCGGACCAGGGCGACCCCACCCGCAAACGCCCCACGTACTGGTGCCCGACCTGTCAGCAGGGCCCCACCCCGTAACAGAACCACCCACGCACCCACGCACCCACGCACCCACGCACCCACGCAAACCAACCAGTTGACGACCCGTCAGATTCCACCGTACGGTCCCGCCATGCCCATAACGGCGTACGACCTCACCGACCGCACCGCGTTCGTCACAGGCGCCGCCAGCGGAATCGGCCGCGCCACCGCCGTACTGCTCGCCCAGGCGGGCGCGACAGTGCACTGCGCCGACCGCGATGCCCAGGGCCTGAAGGAGACGGCGACACACATCAGGGCGGACGGCGGCACGGCTTACCCGTACACCGTGGACGTCGCCGACAAGGCACAGGTCGACGAGGCCGTGGCGGACGCGGCCGGGGCGACGGGCGGACTGGACGTGATGGCGGCCATCGCCGGGATCATGCACAGCAGCCCGGTCCTGGAGACCCGCGACGAGGACCTCGACCGGGTCCTGGGAGTGAACTTCAAGGGAGTCCTGTACGCGTGCCAGGCGGCGGCCCGGACGATGATCGCCGCGGGCACGGGCGGCAGCATCGTGACGATGGCGTCGAGCGCCGTCGACACCAGCCACCCAGGCCTGCTCTGCTACGCCTCGGCGAAGGCGGCCGTCGTACAGCTGACGAAGACGCTGGCCGCGGAGGTCGGCGAGCACGGAATCCGCGTCAACGCCGTGGCCCCGGGATGGACGCGTACGCCGATGACGCACCGGCACGAGGAGGAGGCGCAGGCGGCGACGGAGGCCGCGCTGGCCCGCAGGTCGCCCCTGGGCAGGGTCGGCGAACCGGAGGACGTCGCGCACGCCGTACTGCACCTGGCGTCGGACGCGTCATCGTTCACGACGGGCCAGATCCTGCGCCCGAACGGCGGCGTCGCGATGCCGTGGTGACCTGCGCCGGGCGACCCCCGCGGCCCGCGCCTTCGCCACACAGTGCACCGGCAGCAGACTCAACCCCCACCCACCGGCGGCGACGGCCCCTTCAAGGACCCCCGCCTCGGGCGCCAGGGCCAGCCGGAAGACCGCCCACCACCACAGCGCGGAAAGCCCCAGCATCGGCGCCCACCGCACGATGCGCCACGGCACGGCTGTCACCTCCCGCCAGGAGCCAGGCCGACCGCACGGCCACACACAGAGCCCGCCCGGACCGACGCCGGACGCGGGCTTTCCGAGTCTCCCCCGCCCCACCCGCCCGCGCATCCGAAGAGCACACGTCCACCGCCATCACCGCCCGCCACCAGCCCCCGCGGCAGAACCAGCGCCACCACCCCCACCCCCGCAATCTCCCGCTCCACCCGCGCAAGCCGCCAATACCCGCGCATAGCCTCCACCATCGGCACGATCGGCGCGGGCGTCAGCCGTACCAGCGGCTGGAGGACGCCCGAGAGCATCCCGAAGGTCAGACTCGCCAGGCAGAAGACGACCTGCTCACGCCCCGCCAGATGGGCACGGCCCGCACCTGCTCGGGCGTCGGCTGCCTCGGCGGGGCGCCCCGCCGAGGCGCCCACCGCCCTGCCCCCAGGGCGCCCCGTCCCCTGGGGCGCCCCCGCCAGCCCTATCCGTTCTCGGCCTGGAACATCCAGTGGTGCTTCTCCAGATCAGCCGTGATCTGGATGAAGATGTCCTGGCTGACCGGATCCGCGTCACCGGTGGCCCCCACCCGCTCCCGCATCCGCGTGATCACCGCGCCGAGCGCGTCCACGAGCGCCCCGACCGCGTCGGTGTCCTTGACCCAGCCGTCGGGAACCTGACCGATGCCGCTGCTGGACGCCACCGTCCCGGCCCGTCCGTCGGGCGAGACACCCAGTGTGGAGGCGCGCTCGGCGACGGTGTCTGAGTGCAGCCGGGCGGTGTCCACGACCTCGTCGAGCTGCAGGTGCACGGAGCGGAAGCGCGGGCCGACCACGTTCCAGTGGATCTGCTTGGCCACCAGGGACAGGTCGACGAGGTCCACGAGGGCGCCCTGCAGCGCCTCGGACACAGTCTTCAGATCGTCGTCGGGCAACGGGCTCTTCACGACGTACATCGATTCCTCCGCGTCTTGACTGTCGTCTCGGCTGTTGTCTCGGCTGTTGTCTCGGCTGTCACAGCCAGTCGGCTGCCTTCGTGTCTCGGCTGTCCAAACAACGCCGTCCAAAACACCATCAACCATCGCGCAAGCGCTTCATTACGGCTACTTCGGGCACCACCGGCAGGCAAGAAGCGCCAGGTGACAAGGACAGAGACACAGAGACAGCGAAAGCCCCGGCCGGACAACCCGGCCGGGGCTCTGTGCGCGTAAGGGGCCCGTACGTCAGGCGGCGACGACGTCGACCGCTTCCGCGGGCGCCTTGATGGTCACCCGTTCCGGTGGCACACCGGTCACCGAGACGGAATTGAGCATCGGACGCATCGGTGCGCGCACCGGTTCCGTAGCCGCTGCCGACTGGGCCAGCTCGGCGAGCGAGAGCTCGTCGCTCACTTCTCGCATGAGCTCGGACATCCGTACGTCAAGCGCGTCGCAGATCGCGGAAAGCAGCTCGGAGGAAGCCTCCTTCTGCCCCCGCTCCACCTCGGAGAGATAGCCGAGTGAGACTCGGGCGGACGAGGAGACTTCGCGCAGAGTACGGCCCTGGCGCTGGCGCTGCCGACGCAGCACGTCACCCAGCAGGCGACGGAGCAGAATCATCGGTGGCTCCCTCCTCGGACCGCGTAGCCGCATCCTTCACGCCCCACCGTACCGCCTCGCGCGGCGGCCGTGCGGGGAGCGATGTCGTGTTCACTCAGGGCTGCAAACATCAAGTCCCCCCGTTCTGTTCCGTATCCTGTGCCCGCTCATTCCCGGCGCGTTCTCCCGAGAGCTGCCGAAGGAGCAGTCCCAGCACACTGCGTACGCTCTCTCTACGGATTTCCGTACGGATTCCGTTCAACCTCAGGCCGGCCACATTCCCCTCAGAGCGAAGCGGGGAACCCGGCCCGACGACCGCGACGAACACCGTTCCGACCTCCTGTCCGTCCTGCGGATCGGGACCGGCGACGCCCGTCGTGGCGAGCCCCCAGTCCGCGCCGAGCAGCTCGCGCACACCGGCGGCCATCTGCAGGGCGACGTCGCCGTCCACGGCTCCCCGGGCGGCGAGCAGCTCGCCGTCCACCCCGAGGACATCCCGCTTCAGCTCCGTCGCGTACGCCGTGACGGAGCCGCGGAAGACCCGCGAGGCACCCGGCACCGACGTTACCTCGGCGGCCACGAGACCGCCGGTCAGGGATTCGGCGACAGCCAGCGTCTCACCGCGCCCGGCGAGCAGCCGCAGCACCTCGGCGGCGACCCCGGCCCCGGTATCCGCACCGGCCCCCGCCACCGACCCCCCGGACATCACTTCGCGGCCCCCCGCTCAGGCTCCGGGCCGGCCTCCTCGCGCGCCGCAGCCGCAGCCGCACTCGCCGCCATGCCCTGCCTGCGCAGCACCACGGCCTGCTTCACATAGTCCAGGCCGGTGACCACGGTGAGGACGACGGCGACCGCCATCACCCAGAACCGCAGGGTCGCGAGCGGGCCGGTCAGCGCCAGGACGTACATCCCGACGGCTGTGCCCTGCGCGAGCGTCTTCATCTTGCCGCCGCGGCTGGCCGGGATGACGCCGTAGCGGATCACCCAGAAGCGCAGCAGTGTGATCCCCAGCTCACGCCCGAGGATCACACCGGTCACCCACCAGGGCAGGTCACCCAGCCAGGACAGACAGATCAGCGCCGCCCCCATGATCGCTTTGTCGGCGATGGGGTCGGCGATCTTCCCGAAGTCCGTGACCAGGTTGTACGTGCGGGCGAGGTGACCGTCGAAGAGGTCGGTGATCATGGCGATGGCGAAGGCCGCCCAGGCGAACGAGCGCCAGGCCGGGTCGTAGCCGCCGTTGCCGAGGAGCAGCATCACAAAGCCGGGCACGAGCAGCAGCCGGACCATGGTCAGCAGGTTCGCGACGTTCCACAGGCTGGCCTGGTCGACCGCCGCGGCGCCCAGCTTCCCGCCGCGCACCGGCTTCGCGCCGGAGCCGCCCGCCGCGGATGCCGGGACTTGGGTCATCTGCCCGTCCCTTCGCCGACGCCCCGGGACCGGCCCGCACCGGGGCCCTCGGGGCCGGCTCCGGCCCCGTCTCCCAGGAGCTCGCACTGCTCCGCCACCAGATCCACGCCTTCCGTGCCGACCACCTTTGCCACGACCATACGGCCGACGTGCAAGGGCTCCCCAGCGGTCGCGTCCGCGAATCGGATCTGGCCGTCCGTCTCGGGCGCCTGGTGCGCGGCACGGCCGATGGCGCCGTCCTCGTCGTCGACGGACTCGATCAGCACCTCCAGGCGCTCGCCGAGGCGCTCCTCGGCGCGCTGGGAGGTCAGCTCCTCCGCGAGCCTCGAGACCCGCGCGAGCCGCTCGTCGACGGTGTCCTGGTCGAGCTTGTGCTCGTACGTCGCCGCTTCGGTGCCCTCCTCGTCGGAGTACCCGAAGACGCCGATCGCGTCGAGCCGCGCACCCGTGAGGAACCGCTCCAGCTCGGCGACGTCGGCCTCGGTCTCGCCGGGGAAGCCGACGATGAAGTTGGACCGCACACCGGCCTGCGGGGCCTTCCCCCGGATGGTCTCCAGAAGCTCCAGGAAGCGGTCGGTGTCTCCGAAGCGGCGCATCGCGCGCAGCACGCCGGGCGCGGAGTGCTGGAAGGAGAGGTCGAAGTACGGCGCGACCTTCTCCGTGGACGTCAGGACGTCGATGAGCCCGGGGCGCATCTCGGCGGGCTGCAGATAGCTGACGCGGACGCGCTCGATGCCGTCGACGGCGGCCAGCTCGGGAAGCAGCGTCTCCAGGAGGCGGATGTCGCCGAGGTCCTTGCCGTACGAGGTGTTGTTCTCGGAGACCAGCATGACCTCCTTGACGCCCTGCTCGGCCAGCCAGCGGGTCTCGCCGAGCACGTCCGAGGGGCGGCGCGAGATGAAGGAGCCGCGGAAGGACGGGATGGCGCAGAAGGAGCACCTGCGGTCACAGCCGGAGGCGAGCTTCACCGAGGCGACCGGGTTGCTCCCCAGGCGGCGGCGCAGGGGCGCACGCGGCCCGGAGGCGGGCGCGAGGCCCTCGGGCAGGTCCACGGGCGCGTGACCGGGCAGGGAGACCTCTGTGCCCGCTTCCTGGCGCTCGGCGGGGCTGATCGGGAGCAGCTTGCGGCGGTCGCGCGGGGTGTGCGAGGCGTGGATGCCGCCGTTGAGGATGGTCTGCAGGCGGTCGGAGATGTCGGCGTAGTCGTCGAAGCCGAGGACACCGTCGGCTTCGGGCAGCGCCTCGGCGAGATCCTTGCCGTAGCGCTCGGCCATGCAGCCGACGGCCACGACGGCCTGCGTCCTGCCGTGACCCTTGAGGTCATTGGCTTCGAGCAGGGCGTCTACGGAGTCCTTCTTGGCGGCTTCGACGAAGCCGCAGGTGTTGACGACGGCTACGTCCGCGTTCTCGGCGTCCTCCACGAGGTCCCAGCCGTCCGCCTCCAAGCGGCCTGCGAGCTCCTCCGAGTCCACCTCGTTACGGGCGCAGCCAAGCGTGACAAGGGCGACGGTGCGGCGTTCGGGCATGGAATCAAGACTACTTCGTCCATGCGTCGGCGCCCGCCGCCAGGGTTCACTGGTGATCGCGACGGGCGCTCGGGGCGGGGCGGGTCAGCCGACTTCCGGGTCACCCTTCGTGTACGTCAGGCGCTCGACCTGGCCCGGTTCGAATTCGTTGTCGACCGGCTTGCCGTTCACGAACAGCTTGATCGCGCCGGCGTCACCGAGCACGAGGTCGATCTTCTGCTTGTCCTGGAAGGTCTTGGTCTGGCCCTGCTTGAGCAGGCCGTCGAACAGCTGCCGCCCGTTGTGGTCCTTCACCGAGATCCAGCTGCGGCCGTCGGCGGCGTCGACCTTGACTGTCACCTTGTCCCGCGGCACCCCGGCGACGGCGCTGTCCGAGGGGTCCGGCTTGGGGTCGGCGGGCTTGCTGCCGCTCGGCTTCGGGGCGGCCTTGCTGGGCGTGGAGCCCTCGGCGATCGGCTGGCCGCCGTCGCTGTCGTCGCCGCCGCTGAACGCGGTGTACCCGACGAAGGCGATCACGGCGACGATGGCGGCCACCATGGCCGCGGTCCAGTTCGGGCGGCGCGGCTCGGAGCGGATCCGCTCGGCCTCGAACAGCGGCGCGGCCGGGGTGGGCGCGGGCGGCCTGCCGCCGTGGCCGGCGTCGTACTGCGTGACCAGCGGGGCCGGGTCGATGCCGACGGCGCGCGCCAGCGTACGGATGTGCCCGCGGGCGTACACGTCGCCGCCGCAGCGGGAGAAGTCGTCCTGTTCGATCGCGTGCACGATCGGGATGCGCACCCGGGTGGACGTACTGATCTCGTCGACGGTCAGTCCCGCGTCCACGCGTGCCTGCCGAAGGACGTGACCGATCGAGGGACGCTCTTCCGCGGGACGTGCGGCCGCGGGGCTGTCCTCTGCGAGGCGGTCGTCTGAAGGGTGGTCGTCTTCAGGGGAGTTGCCGATGGACACGGGTGCGCCTTTCGAGCGTGTAGCCACCTGCCGGACATTCAGTCTAGGGGGGCCGAGAAAGGGTGGGGCAACCGGGCGGACGGACTTTGTACGCCATCAGAATGGCCGGACATCCTGATGGTGGGACATCGTGCTGTTCTTCCCCTCAACTTGACGTGAGCCGAAGAGAAACGGTTGCTTGCGTTCTCGAACGGGTGAGCACGTCCCCGTACGGGTGAACACGACTCCCCGGGCCAAACCGGCTCCGCACGGGCGAACCCGGCTCCGTCAGGGAGCCTCCCCGCGGATCACGGCGAGCACTCCATCCAGCTCATCGGGTTTCACAAGAACGTCACGTGCCTTTGAGCCTTCGCTCGGTCCGACGATGTTCCGCGACTCCATGAGGTCCATCAGGCGGCCCGCCTTGGCGAAGCCGACGCGCAGCTTGCGCTGCAGCATCGACGTGGACCCGAACTGGGTGGAGACGACCAGCTCGGCCGCCTGGCACAGCAGGTCCAGGTCGTCGCCGATGTCCTCGTCGATCTCCTTCTTCTGCTTGGTGGCCACGGTGACGTCGTCACGGAAGACGGGCGCCATCTGGTCCTTGCAGTGCTGGACGACCGCGTGGATCTCGTCCTCGGTGACGAAGGCGCCCTGCATGCGGGTGGGCTTGTTCGCGCCCATCGGCAGGAACAGACCGTCACCCTTGCCGATCAGCTTCTCCGCACCCGGCTGGTCGAGGATGACGCGGCTGTCGGCGAGCGAAGAGGTCGCGAAGGCGAGCCGTGAGGGAACGTTTGCCTTGATGAGGCCGGTCACGACGTCCACGGAGGGCCGCTGCGTGGCGAGCACCAGGTGGATGCCCGCCGCCCGCGCGAGCTGTGTGATGCGCACGATCGAGTCCTCGACGTCACGCGGCGCGACCATCATCAGGTCGGCGAGCTCGTCGACGATCACCAGCAGATACGGGTAAGTCTTCAGCTCCCGCTCGCTGCCCTCGGGCGTCTTGAGCTTGCCGTCGCGGATGGCCTGGTTGAAGTCGTCGATGTGCCGGTAGCCGAACGCCGCGAGGTCGTCGTAGCGCAGGTCCATCTCGCGCACGACCCACTGCAGGGCCTCGGCCGCCCGCTTGGGGTTGGTGATGATCGGCGTGATCAGGTGCGGGATGCCCTCGTACGCGGTGAGCTCGACGCGCTTGGGGTCGACGAGGACCATCCGGACGTCCTCGGGCGTCGCTCTTATCATGATCGAAGTGATCAGGCAGTTGATGCACGACGACTTGCCGGAGCCGGTGGCTCCGGCCACCAGGATGTGCGGCATCTTGGCCATGTTGGCCATCACGTAGCCGCCCTCGACGTCCTTGCCGAGCGCCACCAGCATCGGGTGGTCGTCCTCCGCGGCGTCCGCGAGGCGCAGGACGTCACCGACGTTGACCATCTCGCGGTCGGTGTTGGGGATCTCGATGCCGACCGCGGACTTGCCGGGGATGGGCGAGATGATCCGCACGTCCGGGGAGGCCACCGCGTACGCGATGTTCTTGGCCAGGGCCGTGATCTTCTCGACCTTCACGGCGGGGCCGAGCTCGATCTCGTAGCGCGTGACCGTCGGACCGCGCGTGAAGCCGGTGACGTCGGCGTCGACCTTGAACTCCCTGAAGACGTTCGTGAGGGAGTCCACCACCGCGTCGTTCGCGGCGCTGCGGGACTTGCCGGGGCCGCCGCGCTCCAGGAGGTCGAGCGAGGGCAGCGAGTAGGTGATGTCTCCGGAGAGCTGCAGTTGCTCCGCGCGCGGGGGCAGGTCGCGGGGCTCGTCGGGGGCGGCCTTGGTCAGGTCGGGGACGCCGCCCGCGGGGGGCTTGGGCGCCGCCTTCCGACCCGGGACGGGGGCCTCGGTGGCGCGGGCCGGCGGCACGGGGGCGGACCGCTCGTGCTCCTCGCGGTCCACGGCGACGCCCTGCGTGAGGTCTGCGACCAGGGGCGAGGGCGGCATGCCGTGCATGACGGCGCCGTCGAGCGCGGCGGCCGCGGCGGCGGCCACGTCCACGGCGTCCATGGGGCGGTCCAGGTCGGGGCGCACGGACGCACGACGCGGCCTGCGCCGCTTCGACAGCGCCTCTTCCTCCGCCTCGTCGGCCGAGGGCCCCTGCGGGCCGCTCCCGGGCTTCCTGCGGCGCCGCGCGGGCAGGGCCTCGCGCCACTGCTCGTCGTAGCGCTCGTCGTCGGTGACGTCCTCCGAGTAACCCGCGTAGTCGGCGTACTCACCGTGGTCCCCGTAGGCGCCCTCTTCCGCGGGCGCCTCCACGACACCGAGCCGCACGCCGAGCTGCCGCAGCCGCTGCGGGATGGCGTTGACGGGGGTGGCCGTGACGACGAGCAGCCCGAACACGGTCAGCAGCACCAGCATCGGTACGGCGAGGACCTCGCCCATGGCCTTGTTCAGCGGCGTGGAAACGCCCCAGCCGATGAGCCCGCCCGCGTCCCTTATCGCCTGCATGCCGTCGTCGCGCGCGGGCGACCCGCACGCGATGTGCACCTGTCCGAGCACGCCGACGACGAGCGCGGACAGGCCGATCACGATGCGGCCGTTGGCGTCGATCTTCTCGGGGTGCCGGATGAACCGCACGGCGATGGCCGCGAGCAGTATCGGCACCAGCAGGTCGAGCCGGCCGAAGGCGCCGGTCACCAGCATCTCGACCAGATCGCCCACGGGCCCGCGCAGATTGGACCAGGTGCCCGCGGCGACGATCAGGGCGAGGCCGAGCAGCAGCAGCGCGATGCCGTCCTTGCGGTGCGCCGGGTCGAGGCCCTTGGCGCCGCGCCCCACACCGCGGAACATCGCGCCCACCGCGTGCGCGATGCCGAGCCAGACGGCACGCACCACGCGGTAGAGGCCGTTGGTGGGGCTCGGCGCCGGCTTCGGGGCGGGCTTCTTGGCCGCGGCCTTCTTGGCGGGCGCCTTCTTCGCCGCGGGCTTCGCGGGCGCTTTCTTGGCGGCGGCCTTCTTCGCCGGAGCCTTGGTCGGCGCGGCCGCCTTCTTCGCGGGCGTCTTCTTGGCTGCGGGCTGACGTGAGGCCATGGGTGTGAGGTTACCGGGGGAGACGACGGTGGACACGTGTGCCCACTGCTTCACCCGTCTGTGTCGCCCTTGCCGGGGCGGGGAACTGACGGGTGTTCACAATGGGCGGGCGGGACCCGCGCGCGTCAGTTCTGCGACGGCACCGAAGGGGCGCCGCTGCCCGTGCCCGGCTCCAGTGCGTCAAGAGCCCTGCGCAAACCCGTGAGTTTGCGTTCGAGATGGGCTGCCGTGGCGACGGCGGCGGCGTCCGCCGAGTCGTCGTCGAGCTGCTTGGACAGCGCCTCGGCCTGCTCCTCGACGGCCGCGAGGCGCGCCGACAGCTCGGCGAGCAGACCGGCGGGCTCCTTGGCCTCGGCGGCCGCGGCCTTGGCGCCGCCTTCGAGCTGGAGCCGCAGCAGCGCCGCCTGCTCACGCAGTTGGCAGTTCTTCATGTACAGCTCGACGAACACCGAGACCTTGGCGCGCAGCACCCACGGGTCGAAGGGCTTGGAGATGTAGTCCACGGCACCGGCCGCGTACCCGCGGAAGGTGTGGTGCGGGCCGTGGTTGATCGCGGTGAGGAAGATGATCGGGATGTCCCGGGTCCGCTCCCGCCGCTTGATGTGCGCGGCGGTCTCGAAACCGTCCATTCCTGGCATCTGGACGTCCAGCAGAATGACCGCGAAGTCGTCCGTCAGCAGCGCTTTGAGCGCTTCCTCCCCGGACGATGCCCGCACCAGCGTCTGATCGAGCGCAGAGAGGATGGCCTCCAGCGCCAGCAGATTCTCCGGCCGGTCATCGACCAGGAGGATCTTGGCCTTCTGCACCATGGCCCGCCCTCCTCGCCCCGGCGGTACACCGGGCGCCGCCCCAGGGGACGGCTCCCTTGCGCCGTCCGCCCTTGTGCCGGTCATGGTAGCCGCACCCCGCCTGTCGCCACACCCTGTCACCGCGATGTCACTGTGCACGTAGCAGAAACGCAGCGGCGGACCAGAAGGTTCCCCGAATACCGCAGTTCTACACGACGTCGGCCACACTCTGTCAGCAACTCCGCGTAATGGTGCGGCTTCTTCGCACCGACCGCGAGCCGCCCTCCCGCCGTACCCGAGTCGGCTTCCCGCCGCGCCAGGGCCGGCGGGTCACTCCCGGTGCATCCACTGGTGCATCACCGACAACAAATGATCGGGGTCGACCGGCTTGGTCACATAGTCCGAGGCCCCGGAGTCGATGGCCTTCTCCCGGTCGCCCTTCATGGCCTTCGCCGTGAGCGCGATGATCGGCAGCCCGGCGAACTGCGGCATGCGGCGGATCGCCGTCGTCGTCGCGTAGCCGTCCATCTCCGGCATCATGATGTCCATCAGGACGACCGTCACGTCGTCGTGCTGCTCCAGGACTTCGATGCCTTCCCGGCCGTTCTCCGCGTACAGCACGGACAGGCCGTGCTGCTCCAGGACGCTGGTGAGCGCGAACACATTGCGGATGTCGTCGTCGACGATGAGCACCTTCTCGCCGCCGAACTGGATGCGCACCCGCGCGGCCGGAGCCTCCTGCCCCGCGCCCTCCTGCCACTGCTCCGGCGCCCCCGCGCCGGACCCGGCCGCGGGCTGCCCCGGGACCGCCCGCGCCGGACCCGTGGCGGGCGGCGCGCCCCGGCGGCGGCGCCGGAACAGCGCGGCGGGGCCAGGAGCCGCCTGCGGGGGCGTGGCGGAGGGCGGCTGGGACTCCGGGCGCCCGTCCTCGTCCGCGGCGGCCTCCAGGGACTGCAGGGACTCCAGGGACTCCAGTGCGGGCAGCTCGGGAGCCGTGGGCGGCGGCGGGAGCTGGGTGTAGCCCTGCGGCGGCAGTTCGCTGGGGTGCAGCGGCAAATACAGCGTGAAGGTGGAGCCGCGCCCCGGTTCGCTGGCCGCGTGGATCTCGCCGCCGAGCAGTCGTGCGATCTCCCGGCTGATCGACAGACCGAGGCCCGTGCCGCCGTACTTGCGGCTGGTCGTGCCGTCGGCCTGCTTGAAGGCCTCGAAGATCACCCGCATCTTGCTGGCCGCGATGCCGATGCCGGTGTCGGCCACGGAGAAGGCGATCAGATCGGCGTCGGCGTCCCGCAGCGACCCGGCTTCGAGCAACTGCTCCCGGATGGCGTCGGGCACGTCGTTGCTGGCGAGCCGGATGACCAGTTCGACCGCTCCGGAGTCGGTGAACTTCACCGCGTTGGCCAGCAGGTTGCGCAGCACCTGAAGGAGGCGCTGTTCGTCCGTGTGCAGTGTCGCCGGCAGTTCCGGCGACACCCGTACGGAGAAGTCGAGGCCCTTCTCCGCGGTCAGCGGCCGGAAAGTGGCCTCTACGTAGTCGACGAGTTGGACCAGGGCGATGCGCGTCGGGCTGACGTCCATCTTGCCCGCCTCGACCTTCGACAGGTCGAGGATGTCGTTGATCAGCTGGAGCAGGTCCGAGCCCGCGCCGTGGATCGTCTCGGCGAACTCCACCTGCTTGGGCGTGAGGTTCGCGTCGGCGTTGTCGGCGAGCAGCTTGGCGAGGATGAGCAGCGAGTTGAGCGGGGTGCGCAGCTCGTGCGACATGTTCGCCAGGAACTCGGACTTGTAGCGCATCGACACCGCGAGCTGTTCGGCGCGCTCCTCCAGGACCTGCCGGGCCTCTTCGATCTCGGTGTTCTTGACCTCGATGTCGCGGTTCTGCTGGGCGAGCAGCGCCGCCTTGTCCTCCAGCTCGGCGTTGGACTCCTGCAGCGCCTTCTGCCGGTTCTCCAACTCCGCGGAGCGCTCCCGCAGTTGCTCGGTGAGCTCCTGCGACTGCTTGAGCAGGATCTCCGTCTTCGTGTTGACGCTGATGGTGTTGACGCTCGTCGCGATCATCTCGGCGATCTGGCTGAGGAAGTCCTTCTGGATGTGCGTGAACGGCTGGAAGGACGCCAGCTCGATGACGCCGAGCACCTTGCCTTCGAAGAGCACCGGCAACACGATGACCTGCGCCGGGGGCGCCTCACCGAGCCCGGAGGCGATCCGCAGGTAGCCGGACGGGGCGTTCTCCACGAGGATCGTGCGCCGCTCCTTGGCGGCCGTGCCGATCAGCGTCTCCCCCGGCCGGAACGACGTCGGCATCGACCCCATCGAATAGCCGTAGCTGCCGAGCATGCGCAGTTCGTACGCGTCCTCGTCACCGCCGAGGTCACTCGCGTCGTCGGTCGGCATGGCCAGGAAGAACGCGCCGTGCTGCGCCGAGACGACCGGCGTCAGCTCGCTCATGATCAGCGAGGCCACGTCCTCCAGGTCGCGGCGGCCCTGCATCAGGCCGGAGATCCGTGCCAGGTTGCCCTTGAGCCAGTCCTGCTCCTTGTTGGCGAGGGTGGTGTCGCGGAGGTTCGCGATCATCGTGTTGATGTTGTCCTGGAGGACCTGGATCTCGCCGGCCGCGTCCACGTCGATCTTCAGGTTGAGGTCGCCGCGCGTCACCGCGGTGGCGACGGCCGCGATGGCGCGCACCTGCCGGGTGAGGTTCCCGGCCATCTCGTTCACGGACTCCGTCAGGTCCCGCCAGGTCCCGTCGACGTCCCGCACCCGCGCCTGACCGCCCAGCTGCCCTTCGGTGCCCACCTCGCGGGCGACCCGGGTGACCTGCTCGGCGAACGAGGAGAGCTGGTCGACCATCGTGTTGATGGTGGTCTTGAGCTCCAGGATCTCGCCGCGCGCGTCGATGTCGATCTTCTTGGTGAGGTCGCCCTTGGCGATGGCCGTCGTGACCATCGCGATGTTGCGCACCTGCCCGGTCAGGTTGGACGCCATCCCGTTCACGGACTCGGTGAGGTCCTTCCACGTACCGGACACGCCCGGGACGCGTGCCTGGCCGCCGAGGATGCCGTCCGTGCCCACCTCACGGGCCACCTTGGTGACCTGGTCGGCGAACGAACTCAGCGTCTTCACCATCGTGTTGAAGGTGTCCGCGAGCTGCGCGACCTCGCCGCGCGCCTCGATCGTCACCGTCTTCGTGAGGTCACCGTTGGCGACGGACGCGGCGACCTGCGAGATGTTGCGCACCTGCATGGTCAGGTTGTTGGCCATCAGGTTGACGTTGTCGCTGAGGTCCTTCCAGATGCCCGTGACGCCGACCACCCGTGCCTGGCCGCCCAGCTTGCCCTCCGTGCCCACCTCACGGGCCACCCGAGTGACCTGCTCCGCGAACGACGACAGCTGGTCGACCATCGTGTTCACGGTCGTGACGAGTTCGAGGATCTCGCCCTTGGCGTCGACGGTGATCTTTTTGGACAGGTCCCCCATGGCGACGGCCGTCGTGACCTCGGCGATGTTGCGCACCTGGAGGGTGAGGTTGTTCGCCATGCCGTTCACGGACTGCGTCAGGTCCTTCCACGTACCCGACACGCCCTGCACCTCGGCCTGTCCGCCGAGGATGCCGTCCGTACCCACCTCGCGGGACACCCGCGTCACCTGCTCGGCGAAGGCCGACAGCTGGTCCACCATCGTGTTGAGGGTGTTCTTCAGCTCCAGGATCTCGCCCCGGGCGTCCACGTCGATCTTCTGCGACAGGTCACCGCGGGCGACCGCCGTCGCGACCTGCGCGATGTTGCGCACCTGAGCCGTGAGGTTCCCGGCCATGCCGTTCACGGAGTCGGTCAGGTCGCGCCACACACCGGCGACGCCCGGCACCTGCGCCTGGCCGCCAAGGCGCCCTTCCGTGCCCACTTCCCGCGCCACGCGCGTCACCTGGTCGGCGAACGCGGAGAGCTGGTCCACCATCGTGTTGATGGTGTTCTTCAGCTCCAGGATCTCCCCGCGCGCGTCCACGTCGATCTTCTGCGACAGGTCACCGCGGGCGACCGCCGTCGTCACCTGGGCGATCTGGCGCACCTGCGAAGTCAGGTTCCCCGCCATGAAGTTGACGGAGTCCGTGAGCTCCTTCCACGTACCGCTGACGCCGTCCACGCGCGCCTGGCCGCCGAGCCGCCCCTCCGTGCCCACGTCCCGCGCCATCCGCGTGACCTGGTCGGCGAACGACGACAGCTGGTCCACCATCGTGTTCACGGTGTTTTTCAGCTGGAGCATCTCTCCGGAGACGTCGACCGTGACCTTCTGGGAGAGGTCGCCGTTGGCCACCGCCGTCGTCACCTGCGCGATGTTGCGCACCTGCCCGGTGAGGTTGCGGAAGGCGGTGTTCACCGAGTCGGTGAGGTCCTTCCACGTCCCGGCGGCGCCCGGCACCTGCGCCTGCCCGCCGAGCTCGCCCTCGACACCGACCTCCCGCGCCACCCGCGTCACTTCGGCGCCGAATGACGACAGCTGGTCCACCATCGTGTTGACGGTGTTCTTCAACTCCAGCATCTCGCCCGCGACGTCGACGGT
Source organism: Streptomyces sp. NPDC041205 (assembly GCF_055591765.1). Classification (NCBI taxonomy): domain Bacteria; kingdom Bacillati; phylum Actinomycetota; class Actinomycetes; order Kitasatosporales; family Streptomycetaceae; genus Streptomyces; species Streptomyces sp. NPDC041205. Next base: position 187,165 of record NZ_JBVIZH010000013.1, read on the forward strand.
GACCTTCTGGGAGAGGTCGCCGTTGGCCACCGCCGTCGTCACCTGCGCGATGTCCCGCACCTGCGTCGTCAGGTTCCTGAAGACCGTGTTGACGGAGTCGGTCAGGTCCTTCCACGTCCCGGCCGCGCCCGGCACATTGGCCTGCCCGCCGAGCTGCCCCTCCGCGCCCACCTCGTTGGCGACGCGCGTGACCTCGTCCGCGAACGTCCGCAGCGTCTCCGTCATCTGGTTGATGGTCTCCGCGAGCTGGGCCACCTCGCCGCGCGCGCTCACCCGCACCTTCTGCGACAGATCGCCGTTCGCGACGGCTGTCGTGACCTGGGCGATGCCCCGCACCTGCGCGGTCAGGTTGCCCGCCATCAGGTTCACCGAGTCGGTGAGGTCCTTCCACACACCCGCGACACCCGGCACCTGCGCCTGCCCGCCGAGCTCGCCCTCCGTGCCGACCTCCCGCGCGACCCGGGTGACCTCGGAGGAGAACGAGGACAGCTGGTCCACCATCGTGTTGACGGTGTTCTTCAGCTCCAGCATCTCGCCGGCCACATGCACCGTGACCTTGCGGGACAGATCGCCCTTGGCGACCGCCGTCGTCACCAGGGCGATGTCGCGCACCTGCGCCGTCAGCCGGTACGCCATCGTGTTGACCGAGTCCGTGAGGTCCTTCCACGAACCGGACATACCGCGCAACCGGGCCTGCCCGCCGAGCTTGCCCTCCGTGCCGACCTCGCTGGCCACCCGCGTGACCTCGTCGGTGAACGTGGACAGCTGGTCGACCAGGTTGTTGACCGTCCGCCCGACCTTCAGGAACTCACCGCGCAGCGGATGGCCGTTGCCCTCGTCCGCCTCCGCGCGCAGCTCCATGCGCTGCTCCAGGTCGCCCTCGGCAACCGCCGAAAGCACCCGGCCGACCTCGGAGACGGGCCGTACGAGGTCCTCCACGAGGGCGTTCGAGGCGTCGATCGCCGCCGCCCAGGAGCCCTCCATGGCCCCGCCCTGCAGCCGCTCTGTGAGCTTTCCCTCACGCCCCACCGTGCGCCGTACCCGCGACAGCTCACCGGTGAGGTGGAGATTGCGGTCGGCGACCTCGTTGAAGACGGCGGCGATCTCCGACATCACGTCGTCGCCCGAGACCGTCAGGCGCTTGCGGAAGTTCCCGTCCCGCATCGCCACCAGGGCGACGAGCAGCCTGTTGAGGGCCGCGGCGTCCACCGTGGCCGTCGTCCCGTTCCGCGGCTTGCGCTGACTGCTCAGGGACCGTCCGTCTTTCGCGCGCGTCTTGGTGGCACGCGTCGCAGCGCCAGACTCCACTGTGTCCCTCCCGCAAGGGTCGACCGTACTGCTGGGGCTCCATCTGGAAGCCTGCCCAGTGTTTCACCATGGCCGAACCAGGCCATAACAGTTCGGCAGCTTCGCACACCGTCCGCACACCCTCCGGGCGGAAACACTGGCGACCGGCATCAGCTTGGACGGCGAAGGTAAGTAACCTGGCATCCGGCTGTCCAACCACCCCGGTCCTGCCCGGCCAGGGCGGTGGCACACATAAACAGCGGGCATCGGAGGGGCGGCCGCACCATGGGACTGCAGATTCCCGGGGGACAACGGACGAGGAGCTCTGTGATCACCGCGCGCGCGGCTGCGACTTTCGAACCCGTCGGGCGTTCCGTCGCGACGGCCCGTTCGTTCGTCAGAGACACCCTCCAGGGCTGGGGGTTCTCCGACATCGTCGACGACGCGGTCGTTCTGACCAGTGAACTCGTCACGAACGCCGTCGTCCACGCCGGCACCGCCGCCGACGTCCTGTGTCTGCGCACCGAGGACGCCGTCCGCATCGAGGTCTCCGACCACTATCCCGAGCGTGAGATCCCCCTCCAGAACTCCCCGGCGACCATGGGCAGCCCCGACCGCGAGGGCGGCCGCGGCCTCCAGCTCTGCGCCGCGCTCGCCACCCGCTGGGGCGTCGACTACACCTCGACCCACAAGCAGGTCTGGTTCCAACTCAACCTGCCCGACCGCCCCGTCGGCACCCGCGCCGCCGGCCCCGCGCTCCCGGCCGACCTCCTCCCGATCACCGACGGCCGCGTCCGCGTCGCCGTCGTCCAGATCGACCGCGCGGGCGCCATCTCGGCGTGGAACGAGGACGCCGAGGAACTCTTCGGGTACGTCGCCGAGCAGGTCACCGGCAAGCCCCTCACCGACCTCGCCGCCTGGCCGCACACCCCCGGCACCAGCACCGGCATCGCCGACGCCCTCCAGCTCTCCCGCTGGGAGGGCAGCTACGGCATCCGCGACTCCGGCGGCCGCGTCATCCCCGTCTACGCCTCGCACCTGCGCGTGCGCGACACCGACGGCGAGCCCTCCACGGTCTGCCTGCTCGTACGCGACGACGAGCGCGCCGTCCTGCAGACCCCGCTGCGCGGCCCCTCCGCCGAGCCCGGCACCCTCAGCGAGCCGCGCGCCGCCGACCCCTTCGAGGTCTTCATCGGCTCGCCCGCCCCTGAGGACCTGGACGGTCTCCTGCAGCGCACGGTCGAGCGCGCCCGCGACATGCTCGACGGCGACGCGGCCTTCCTGCTCCTGGCCACGGACGACGAGACGGAGCTGGAGGTCCGCGCCTCCACGGGCCTGCCGTCGGCCCGCCAGCGCTTCGCCCGCGTCCCCGTGGAGGCGGGCCCCGGCCGGTACGGCTCCGCCCGCCTCCCGGCCGTCCACGAGGACCTCACGGTGGTCCCGGGCGCCGTCCCGCTGCTCAACAGCACCGGCATGCGCTCGGTCGTCACGGTCCCGCTGAAGGTCGAGGGCCGCCTCACGGGCTCGCTCGGTGTCGCCGCCGAGGCCCCCGACCGGTACTCGAACGAAGAGGCCCTGCGCCTTCAGTTCGCCGCCGACCGCATCGCACTCGCCGTCGAGTCGGCCCGCCTCGGCGAGCTGGAACGGCTGCGCCGCGGCTCGCTGTCCTTCCTCGTGGAGGCCTCCGACCTGCTCGCGGGCACCCTCGACCGCGACCAGACCCTGGCCCTCATGGCCCAGATGACCGTCCCGACGCTCGCCACGTGGTGCGCCGTCTACACGATCGCCGACCAGGCATCGGAGCCGTATCTCTCGTACGTCCTGCACGAGGACGAGGAGCGCATCGACGGCCTCAAGGCCCTCCTCGCCAAGGTCGCCCCGCCGGACCCGGTCCCGACCCCGGGCGCCCGCGTCTGGACGGCCCCTTCGGACGCCGCGCACCAGGCGGCCCTGCGCACGTCGATGCGCAACCTCGGCCTCGGCGAGCCGATGACGGTCGGCGCGGGCATCGGCACGACGCTGTCGACGGCCTCCGCGGTGGGCGGCGAGACGGTCGTCCTGCCCCTGGTCGCCCGCAACCGCGTCATCGGCATGCTGGTGCTCGGCAAGCCGTCCGACGAACACTTCCGCCAGGAGATCCTGGAGCTCGCCGAGGACCTGTCCCGCCGTGCCGCCCTGGCCCTGGACAACGCCCGCCTGTACTCGGAGCGCATGGCGATCAGCCAGTCCCTCCAGCGCAGTCTGCTCCCGCCCGGCCTGCCCCAGGTCCCGGGTGTGGAGGTGGAGGTCATCTACCGCGCGGCCGGCGAGGGCAACGAGGTCGGCGGTGACTTCTACGACCTCTTCCCGATCCGCGACGGCGCGTACGGCTTCGCGATCGGCGACGTCTGCGGCACGGGCCCGGAGGCGGCCGCGGTCACGGGCCTGGCCCGGCACGCCCTGCGCCTGCTGGCCCGCGAGGGCTTCGGCGGCCCCGCGGTCCTGGAGCGCCTGAACGCGGCGATCCTCGACGAGGGCGCCCGCAGTCGCTTCCTCACGCTCCTGTATGGCGAGTTGTGGCCCCAGGAGGACGGCTCGGCGGTCCTGAAGATCGTCTGTGCCGGCCATCCGCTGCCGCTGCGCCTGCGCCAGGACGGCACTGTGGAGCCGTACGCGGAGCCGCAGCCCCTGCTCGGCGTCATGGACGACCTGGAGCTGTACGAGCAGACGGTGACCCTGGATCCCGGGGATGTCCTGCTGTGCGTCACGGACGGTGTGACGGAGCGCCGCGAGGGCACGCGCATGCTGGGCGACGACGGTCTCGCCGATGTCCTCACGACGTGCACGGGGCTCACGGCGGGCGCGGTGGCGGCCCGCATCATGCGTGCGGTGGAGCGCTTCGCGTCGGACGCCCCGTCGGACGACATGGCGATCCTGGCGATGCGCGTCTCAGGCCTCGACGACTGACCGATGACCGCCCCCTCCGCAGGAGGGGGCACACAACAGAGAAGGCCACCGTCCCCAGGACGATGGCCTTCTTTCTTTCCTTCAATCTCTGAGCCCCCAAGCGGAATCGAACCGCTGACCTTCTCCTTACCATGGAGACGCTCTACCGACTGAGCTATAGGGGCCAGTTGCGTTCTGCACGGTTTCCCGCGCGGCAACGGAATAGATCATACCCGAACATCGGGCGCCTCAGAACCGCCGTCTCCTCGTGCGCCGAGGAACTGGCCGGATTCAGAATGCGGGCTGCAGCAGTCCGCCGAGCGCGTTGCACGCCGACACGATCCGCTGGAGTTCCCGCCGCGTCAACGAGGCGTCCACGGGCAGCGCGAGCGTCTCGTCGGCGGCCCGCTCGGTCTGCGGCAGTTCCACGTCCCGCCAGTACTTCGGCGTCCGGTGCAGCGGCGTCTTCACGGGTACGCGGCAGTCAACTCCCCTGGCCCGTACGGCGCGCGCGAACGCGTCACGGTCCGGCCGCCCGTTCCCGGGCACCCGCACGACGTACTGGTGGCTGTGTGCGGCTCCTCCGGCCGGCGTTATCACTCCGGTGAGACGCCCGTTCAGATACGAGGCGTACGCCTGCCGCTGCGCGATCCCGTCACGCGGCGCGTCCGGCTCCGCGTGCTCCAGTACGAGGAGCGCGTGCCGCTGTCCGACGGCGTGCAGCCCGGCGATGTCTGCCTGGTTCCCGAAGCGGTGCACGGCGACCACGGCGGCCGTTCGGGGGGTGACGACGGCGTCGACCGCATCGGGGTCGAGGCAGTACGTCCGTGGGTCGATGTCCGCGAACACGGGCATGGCGCCCGCGAGCACGGCGGCCTCGGCCACTTCGGCGTTCCCGTAGGCGGGGACGACGACCTCGTCCCCGCTGCCGACTCCTGCGGCTCGCAGCATCGCAAGTGTTCCCATGTCTGCGGATGTTGGTCGCGCAACGTGAACGGGGAGTAACGCGCAACAAAAAAGAGCTGGTCCCTGAACCGAAGTTCAGGGACCAGCTCTTTTATCAATTTTAGTTCGGCGGCGTCCTACTCTCCCACAGGGTCCCCCCTGCAGTACCATCGGCGCTGTAAGGCTTAGCTTCCGGGTTCGGAATGTAACCGGGC
>NZ_JBVIZH010000014.1:0-151641 GCF_055591765.1 Streptomyces sp. NPDC041205
GCGATGGTCCTGGACCTGCCCGAAGGCATCAGTGCCGAGCAGCTCACGGCCACCCTCTCGGCCGTGTTCGACCGGCATGACCTGCTGCGGGCGCGCCTGGTCGAGGACGGCGGGGGTGGTCTGGAGGTCGCCGCGGCCGGGAGTGCCGATGCCGCCTCGCTCCTTACGCGGGTGGAGTGTGACGGGGAGTGGGCGAGCGAGGCCTGGCACGCCTCTGTGATGGCCGAGCTCGACGCGGCTGCGGCCTCGCTGGACCCCGAGAGCGGGGTCGTCGCGAAGTTCGTGTGGTTCGCCCCCGCCGACGACGGCGCCGGGGCGGGCAGGCCGGGGCGGTTGCTGGTGGTGTTGCATCACCTGGTGGTGGACGGGGTGTCCTGGCGGATCCTGATGCCGGACCTGGCCGTGGCCTGGGAGCAGGTCCGTGGCGGGCGCACCCCGCGGCTCGCGCCGGTGGCGACCTCGATGCGGGCCTGGGCGCATGCCCTGGCCCAGGAAGCCGCCAGCGACAAACGGGCCGCGGAGCTGGAGTTGTGGCAGAAGATCGTGGAGGGCCCCGACCCGGTCCTGGGCACACGCCGTCTGGATCCGGCCGTGGATGTCATCGCGACGCTGACCAAGACCCGCGTCCAGCTTCCCGCTGCCCTGACCGAGGCGCTCCTCACGAGTGTTCCGGCGGCGTTCCACGGCGAGGTCAACGACGGCCTCCTGGCCGGTCTGGCTCTGGCGCTGGCCCAGTGGCGCCGCACCCGCGGCACCGAGGAGTCTTCTTCCCTGATCCGCCTGGAGGGCCACGGGCGTGAGGAGGCCGCCGCGCCGGGCGCGGACCTCTCCCAGACCGTGGGCTGGTTCACCAGTGTCTTCCCCGTCCGCCTCGACCTCGCCGGCGCCGACCTCGATGACGCCTTCCGTGGCGGCCCCGCCGCCGCCCGCGTCCTGAAAACCGTCAAGGAACAGCTGCGCGCGATCCCGGACAAGGGCATCGGCTACGGGCTGCTGCGCCACCTCAACCCCGACACCGCGCCGGTGCTGTCCGCGCACGGACACGGCCAGGTCGGCTTCAACTACCTCGGCCGTTTCTCCGCGCACAGCGACATGCCCGCCCACGCCCAGAACCTCGGCTTCACCCAAGCCACCGACGTGGAGGAACTCGCGGAACTCGACGCCGCGCAGGACCAGGCGATGCCTGCCCCGGCCGAGATCGACATCAACGCCTCCGTCACCGACACCCCCCAAGGCCCCCAGCTCACCGCCCTGTTCACCGCCCCCGCCGGCATCCTCACCCAGGAGGAAGTCCGCGAACTCGCCGGCCTGTGGTCCGCCGCCCTGGAAGGCCTAGCCCGACACGCCACCCAGCCCGGCGCGGGCGGCCTGACCCCCTCCGACATCCCCCTGGTCACAGCCACCCAGAGCGACATCGAAACCTGGGAAGAGCACTACCCCGGCCTCTCCGACGTCTGGCCCACCTCCCCCCTCCAATCCGGCCTCCTCTTCCACACACTCATGGCCGACGACACAGAGTCCTCCTTCGACGCCTACCAGGTGCAATACGCCCTCCAGCTCTCCGGCCGGATCGACCCGGCACGGATGCGCGCCGCCGGACAGGCCATGCTCGACCGCCACCCCGCCCTGCGCACCGCCTTCGTCAACGACGCATCCGGCGACCTCGTCCAACTCGTCGTCGACGGCATCGAGCTGCCCTGGCAGGAGGTCGACCTCAGCGGCCCCGACCAGACCTTGGAGGACTTCCTCGCCGAGGATCTGAAACACCACTTCGACCCGCTCCGACCGCCGATGCTGCGGCTCTCCCTCGCCAAACGGGACGAGGAGCGGCACGAGCTGGTCCTCACGGCGCACCACGCGCTGTTCGACGGCTGGTCCCTGCCCCTGCTCGTCCAGGACCTGCTCAGGTGTTACGCCGACGACGGCACCGGCCCGACGGAGCCGCCCGCACGGACGTACCGCGACTATCTCGCCTGGCTCGCCCAGCAGGACCCCGAGGTGTCCGCCGAAGCCTGGCGGCGCGAGCTGGACGGCGTCGACGAGCCGACCCTGCTGGCCCCCGGCGTCCGGGCAGGAGCCGACAGCGCCGGGATCGGCCAGGTCTCCGTACCGCTGTCCGCGCCGCGGGCCCGGGAGTTGGCGCGGCGGGCGGCCGAGGCGGGCGTCACCCTCAACACCGTGGTGCAAGGCGCCTGGGGCATCCTGCTCGGCCAGTTGACGAACCGTCAGGACGTGGTGCTCTCCGCCACGGTGGCGGGGCGGCCGCCCTCCATGCCGGGGGTGGACTCGATTGTCGGGATGTTCCTCAACACCCTTCCCGTACGCGTCCGTTGTGCCCCGGCCGACAGCTTCGCCGATCTCCTGACCGGCCTCCAGGACCGGCAGGCCGCCCTCCTGGACCACCACCACTACGGCCTCACCGAGATCCATGAGGCGACCGGCCTCAAGGCACTGTTCGACACCCTCGTCGGGTTCGAGTCCTTCCCGATGGACCGGGCGGGCATCGCCGAGGCGAGCGCGGCGGCGGGGATCACCGTCTCCGGAATCCGCGCGTTCACCGCGAGCCACTACCCGGTGGCCGTCTTCGTCTACCCGGACGGGGAGCACCCACGGCTCGACGTCCAGTACCAGCGGAGCGTCTTCGACCGGGAGACGGCCGACGACCTCGCCGCCCGCTTGGCCCGTGTCCTGCGGCAGTTCGCGGCGGACCCCGCCCTGCCGGTCGCCGCCGTGGACGTCCTGGAGCCCGCCGAGCGCCGCCGCGTGCTGGAGCGCGCCCGCGCGGCCACCGAGCCGGTGCCCGACCGCACGGTGCCGGGGCTCGTGTCCCGGCAGACGGCTCGTACGCCCGAAGCGGTGGCGGTGGCCTGCGGCGACGTGACGTACACGTACCGGGAACTGGACGCGCGGGCGGACCGGCTCGCGCGGGAGCTGATCGCCCGGGGCGCGGGCCCGGAGACCGTCGTGGGGCTGGCCCTGCCGCGCTCCGCGGACCTCGTCGTCGGCATGCTCGGCATCCTCAAGTCCGGCGCCGGATACCTGCCGATCGACCCCATGTACCCGAGCGCGCGCCTCGGCTTCGTCCTCGCGCAGGCGCGGCCGCGGCTGCTCCTGACCGACGCCGGGACCGCCGCTGCGCTGCCCGCCTCCGACGTACCGCGGCTGCGCCTCGACGAGCTGGCCCTCGACGGCACCCCGACAGCGCCGGTCACCGACGCCGACCGGCCCGCGCCGCTCGGCCCCGACCACATGGCGTACGTGATGTACACGTCGGGCTCCGCCGGTACCCCCAAGGGTGTCGTCATCACGCACGCCAACGTGGTCAACGGCGTGACGCAGTTGGCCGCGCGGGTGGGCTGCGGTGCGGGGGTGCGGGTGCTCGCGGGGACGTCCGTGAACTTCGACGTGTCGGTGTTCGAGACGTTCACGACGCTCGCCATCGGCGGCACCGTCGAGGTCGTCCGGGACGCCCTTGCCCTGGTCGAGCCCGGCGCGCCGGCGGTGGACGTGGTCAGTACCGTGCCGTCGGTCTTCGCCGAGATGGCCGACCGGATCGCCGAAGGGACGGTGGCCGGGGGCGCCTCCGACGGGCCGGGCGCGGGCGGGCGCGCCCCCCGCTCCGTGCCGGACACGCTGGTGTTCGCCGGTGAGTCGCTGCCCGCGTCCCTGGTGCGCCGGGTCCGCGAGGCCATGCCCGGCGTGACGGTCGTGAACGCCTATGGCCAGAGTGAGACCTTCTACGCCACCGTCTTCGTGCTCGCCGCCGACGCCGAGTGGCAGGGCGTGGGCGGCGCCCCGATCGGCACACCGCTCGGGAACATGCGCGCCTACGTCCTCGGGCCGACCCTCAGGCCCGTTCCGCCGGGTGTGGTGGGCGAGTTGTACGTGGCGGGCAACATCGGCCGCGGCTACCACGGCCGGGCCGCGCTCACCGCGGACCGCTTCGTCGCGGACCCGTACGGCCCGGCCGGTGACCGCATGTACCGCACCGGGGATCTGGCCCGCTGGAACGCCGACGGGCAACTGGAGTACCGGGGCCGCGGCGACACGCAGGTCAAGGTGCGCGGCTTCCGCATCGAGCCCGCCGAGGTCGAGGCGGCCCTCACGGCCCACCCGGAGGTGGCGCAGGCGGTCGTGGTCGCCCGCGACGACGGAGGTCCCGCGGGGCGGCGCCTGATGGCGTACGTGGTCCTCGACGGCGACGCGGCGTGCGCGAGGGACGGCGCGGCGGGGCTGCGGGACTTCGTGTCGGGCAGGCTGCCCGGCCATCTCGTGCCGTCGGCGTTCCTGGCCCTGGAGCGACTGCCGCTGGGCCCGAACGGGAAGGTGGACCGGGGCGCGCTGCCGGAACCCGAGTTCGCGGGTGCCGGGTACCGTGCGCCCCGCACCCCGCGCGAGGAGGCGCTGTGCGCCCTGTTCGCGGAGGTCCTCGGCGTACGCCGGGCCGGGATCGACGACGACTTCTTCGACCTCGGCGGGCATTCGCTGCTCGCCGCCAAGCTCATCAGCCGCATCCGCACGGTCCTCGGCGCCGAGGTGGCGCTGCGCACCCTCTTCGCCCACCCGTCGGTGGCGCGTCTCGCCCCGGCGCTCGCGGACGGGCCGGACGCACGGGTGCCACTGGTGCCCGCCGCGCGGCGGCCGGAGCTGCTGCCGCTGTCGTACGCCCAGCAGGGGCTGTGGTTCCTGCACAAGCTCCAGGGCCCTTCGGCGACGTACAACATGCCGTACGTCCTGCACCTCACCGGCGCGCTCGACGTCCCGGCCCTGGAGTCGGCGCTCGGTGACCTCGTCGCCCGCCACGAGCCGCTGCGCACCCTCTACCCGGCGATCGGCGGCAAGCCCCACCAGCGTGTCCTCGACCCGCGGGAGGCCAAGGCCGGCCTGCCGGTGGCGGAGGTCGGCGAGGAGGAACTGGCCGCGGCGGTCGCCGAGGCCGCGCGGCACACCTTCGACCTGTCCGGCGAAGTACCGCTGCGGGCGCGCCTGTTCACGCTCGGCGCGGAGCGGTCGGCGCTGGTGCTCGTGTTCCATCACATCGCCGTCGACGGCTGGTCCCTCGCGCCGCTCGCCCGGGATCTCAGCACCGCCTACACCGCCCGGCTCGCGGGCGCCGCGCCCGACTGGCCGCCGCTGCCAGTGCGGTACGCCGACCACACGCTGTGGCAGCGCGAACTCCTCGGTGACGCGGACGCCCCCGACAGCCTCCTCGCCCGGCGGCACGCCTACTGGGCGGAGCAGCTCGCGGACCTGCCCGAGCAGGTCACCCTGACCGGCGACCGCCCGCGCCCGGCCGCCCTCGCCCACACCGGCGACACGGCGACGTTCACCCTCGACGCCTCGCTGCACCGCGGGCTCGTCGACCTGGCCCGGTCGTCGGGCGCCACGCTCCACATGGTGCTCCAGGCCGCAACGGCGGCGCTGCTCACGCGGCTCGGCGCCGGTACGGACATCGCCGTCGGCAGCGGCAGCGCGGGCCGCGCCGACGACCAACTCACCGATGTGGTCGGCATGTTCGTCAACACGCTGGTGCTGCGCACGGACACTTCAGGCAACCCGGCGTTCGCGGACCTTCTCGCCCGGGTACGGGAGACGAGCCTGGCCGCGTACGCCCACGACGTGCCCTTCGAGACCCTGGTCGAGCGGCTGAACCCGCGGCGCTCGACGTCGCGGCACCCGCTGTTCCAGGTCGCGCTCACCTTGCAGAACAACGAGGAGGCTCGGTTCGAGCTGCCGGGGCTGCGGGTGCGCGCCGAGACCGTCGGCACGGGGACATCGCGGTACGACCTGCTCCTCAGTGTGTCCGAGGCCTTCGCGGGGGCGGGAGCGGGGGGCTCGGTGGCTTCGAGGGATTCGGGGGGCTTCGAGGGCCGCGGGACGCCCGCCGGGGTCACCGTGGACGTCGAGTACTCCACGGAGCTGTTCGACGCGGCGACCGTCGAGGCGTTCGTGGACCGGTGGCGGCGGTTCCTGACGGCCGTGGTCGCCGACCCCGGGGTGCGCGTCGGTGCGGTCGACCTGCTGACCGGGGCGGAGCGGCGCCTGCTGCTGCCGCCCGTGGAGGAGGGGCCGCACTCCGATGCGGCGGCCCAGGACGCGGCGACACCCGGCGTGATGACGCTGCCGGAGCTGTTCGAGGCGCGGGTCCTGGCCCACCCGGACGGCGCGGCGGCCATCGACGGCCAGCACTCACTGACGTACCGGGAGTTGAACGAGCGCGCCAATCGGATCGCGCACTGGCTCATCGGGCGGGGCGTCGGACCCGAGCAGGTGGTCGGGGTCGTCCTGCCCCGCTCCTGCGAGCAGTTGGCCGTCGTCCTGGGCATCGCGAAGGCGGGCGCCACGCACCTGCCGGTCGACCCCGCGTACCCGGCCGACCGCATCGCTTTCCTCGCCGAGGACGCGCGACCGGCGCTGATCCTGACGGACCGGGCCACGGCCGAGGAGCTGCCGCCGGGGCTGCACGGCACCCTCGGCGGCGCGGGGGGACCCGGTGAGCCCGGTCCACCCGGTGGGCCCGACGGCCTCGGTGGGCCCGACGGCCTCAGCAACCGTGGCGGCTTGGGCGGCCTCGTCACGATCGACGCGCCCGACGTCCGCACGGCCTGGCAGCAGGCGCCCGCCTCCGACCCCACGGACGCCGACCGCACCGCGCCCCTCACCCCCGCGCACGCCGCGTACCTCATCTACACGTCGGGCTCCACCGGCCACCCGAAAGGCGTCACCGCCACCCACACCGGCCTCGCCGGGCTCGGCGCCGCGCTGGCCGAGCGCGCCCGCGTGACCCCCGGCAGCCGCGTCCTCCAGCTGTCGTCGGTCAGCTTCGACGCGTCGGTCCTCGAACACGCGATGGCGTTCCGCGCCGGTGCCGCCCTGGTCATCCCCGTCCAACCGCGGCTGGTCGGCGATGAGTTGGCCCACGTTCTGGCCGACCAGCGCATCACCCACGCCTTCATACCGCCCTCCGTCCTCGCCACCCTCCCGCCCGAGGCCCCGGCCGCCCTCACCGATCTGCGCGACCTCGTCGTGGGCGCGGAGGCCTGCCCGCCGGACCTGGTGGCCCGCTGGTCGCCGGGGAGGCACCTCCTCAACGGCTACGGGCCGACCGAGATCACCGCCCTCGCCACGATCAGCCGCCCCATGACGGGCGACCGCGTCCCCATCGGCTCGCCGCTCCCCCGCACACGCCTGCACGTCCTCGACGAACACCTCGCCCCCACCCCGCCCGGCACCCCCGGAGAGCTGTACGTCGAGGGCGCCGGGCTGGCCCGCGGCTACCTCGGCCGGACCGCGCTCACCGCATCCCGCTTCGTCGCCAACCCTTATGGCGCCCCCGGATCCCGCCTCTACCGCACCGGCGACCTGGTCCGCCGCGCCCCCGACGGCCAGCTCGAACACCTCGGCCGCAGCGACGAACAGGTCAAGGTCCACGGCATCCGCATCGAACCCGGCGAGATCCAGGCCGCGCTGACGGCACATCCCGGGGTGGCCCAAGCGGTCGTGACCGTGCGGGAGGGCAACGGGAACCGGCAACTGGTGGGCTACGTGGTGCCGGTGGGGTCGTCTGGAGCGGCGGGATCGTCGGCATCTGTGGAGCACCAGTACCTCAGCGGCCTGGACGTCGACCTGGCCACCGTGGTCTCCAGTCGTGACCTGCGCCGCTTCCTCGCCGCACGGCTGCCGGAGTTCATGGTGCCCGCGGTGTTCGTGGTCCTCGACGGGCTGCCGCTGACTCCGAACGGCAAGGTGGACCATCGGGCCCTGCCCGAGCCGGAGTTCACCGGCGGCGACCACCGTGCGCCGCGCTCGACGGCGGAGAAGGTCATCGCCGGGGTCTTCGCCGAGGTCCTCGGCCTGGACCGGGTCGGCATCGACGACGACTTCTTCGCCGTCGGCGGCGACTCCATCCGTTCCATCCAGGCCGTCTCGCGGGCCCGCGCCCAGGGTGTCGAGATCACGCCGAGGCAGATCTTCGAGTGCCGCACGGTGGCCGAGCTGGCCGACGCCGCGGCGGCGCGTGAGGGCTCGGGCGTCGGTACGACCCCGGCGGACCTGGAAGTTCTGGAGAAGCTGGCGGAGCTGGAAGGGGGCGGTGTCGGCTGGATGCCGCTCCTGCCCGTCGCCCGCTACATGACGGCCGAACTCGGTTCCCACATCGGCCGGTTCTCCCAGTCCACCGTCCTCGACCTGCCCGCGGGCATCGACGAGGCGGGCCTCCTCGCGACCCTCACGGCCGTTGTCGACGCCCACGACGTGCTGCGCTCACGCTTGATCACCGAGGGCGAGGGGGGCCTAGTGGTCGCTGCGCCCGGTTCGGTCGACGTGGCGCCGCTGGTGCACCGGGTGGAGTGCGACGGCGAGTGGTCGGCGGAGGCCTGGCAGCGGCTCGCCGCCGCCGAACTCGACGCCGCCACGGGCCGGTTGAACCCGGCGGCGGGGGTGATGGCGCAGTTCGTGTGGTTCGACACCGCGGGTGTCGAGGCGGCCGGGCGGCTCATCGTCGTGCTGCACCACCTGGTGGTGGACGGTGTGTCCTGGCGCATCCTGGTGCCGGACCTGGCCGCGGCCTGGGAGCAGGTCAAGGCGGGCAGGGCGCCGGAGCTCGCACCCGTGGCGACCTCGCTGCGCCGCTGGGCGCACGCCCTGAAGGACGAGGCGCACAGCGAGACCCGGACCGCCGAACTCCCCTTCTGGCAGAGCGTGTTGGACGGCCCAGACCCCGACCTGGGCGCGCGCCCCTTCGACAGCGCCGTGGACACCGCGGCCACCGTGGACCACCTCTGGGTGGAGCTGCCGGTGGCGGTGACGGAGTCGCTCCTGACGACCGTCCCGGCCGCGTTCCACGGCGGCGTCAACGACGGCCTGCTCGCCGCGCTCGCCCTCGCGGTGTCGCGCTGGCGGGACGAGCGGGGCGTGTCGGAGTCCTCGACGCTGATCCGCCTCGAAGGCCACGGCCGCGAGGAGCACATCGTTCCCGGCGCGGATGTGTCCCGTACCGTCGGCTGGTTCACCAGCATGTTCCCGGTACGTCTGGACGTGGCGGGGCACGACGTGGCGGAGGCGTTCGCGGGCGGCAGGGCCGCGGGGTCGGTCGTCAAGGCGGTCAAGGAGCAGCTGCTGTCCGTACCGGACAAGGGCATCGGCTTCGGCCTCCTGCGCTACCTCAACCCGGACACGTCCCGCGTCCTGGAGGGGCGGCCGACGGGCCAGATCGCCTTCAACTACCTGGGCCGGTTCTCCGCCGACGACATGCCCGAGGAACTGCGCGGCCTCGGCTGGAGCATCGCCCCCGACACCGACGCGCTCATCGCCGACCTCGATGCGGAGATGCCCGCCCTCGCGACGGTCGAGCTGAACGCGTACGTCACGGACGGCGCGGGCGGCCCCCGCCTGCGTGCCCGGTTCGGCTTCCCTACCGGTCTGCTCGCCGAGGACGAGGTGCGCCGCCTGGCGGACCTGTGGTGCGAGGCCCTGGACGGCCTCACCCGCCACGCCGCCACCCCGGACGCGGGCGGCCTCACGCCGTCCGACGTGCCGCTGGTCGGTGTCGAGCAGTCCGACATCGAGGTCTGGGAGGCGGCGTACCCCGGCCTCACGGACGTATGGCCGCTGACCCCGACGCAGTCGGGCCTGCTCTACCACAGCATGCTCGGCGACACCGAGCACGACGCCTACCAGGTCCGCCTGGTGCTCCACCTGTCCGGGCAGGTGGACCCGCGGCGCATGCGCGCGGCGGGGCAGGCGCTGCTGGACCGGTACGCGAACCTGAGGTCGGCCTTCGTGCACGACTCGGCGGGCGAGCCGGTCCAGCTCATCGTCGACGGCGTCGAACTCCCCTGGAGCGAGGCCGACCTGAGCGGACTGCCCCCGCACGAACGCGAGGCCGCCCTCGAAAGGCTCCTCGCCGAGGACCAGGTCACCCACTTCGACCCGGCCACCGCGCCGCTGCTGCGGATGTGCCTGGTCAAGCTGGACGACAACCTCTCCGAGCTGGTCTTCAGCGCCCACCACGTGCTGTACGACGGCTGGTCCTTCCCCATGCTCATCCAGGACCTCCTGCGCCTGTACGGCTCCCACGGCGACCCCGCGGACCTGCCGCGCGTGCGCAGCTACCGCGAGTTCCTGGCCTGGCTCTCGCAGCAGGACCGGGGCGAGGCGGCCCGGGCCTGGGCCCAGGAGCTGGACGGGGTCGAGGAGCCGACGATGCTGGCTCCGGGCGCCTCGGAGGAGCAGGGCGGCCTGGACATGGTCGAGGTGCCGCTGCCCACCGAGGACGCCCGCACCCTCTCGCGGCGCGCCTCGGAGCTGGGCATCACCCTCAACACCCTGGTGCAGGGCGCCTGGGCACTGACCCTCGGCCAGTTGACGGGACGCCAGGACGTGACCTTCGGCGCCACCGTCTCCGGACGCCCTCCCTCGGTCACCGGCGTCGACACCATGGTCGGCCTGTTCATCAACACCCTGCCCGTCCGCGTCACGGCCGACCCCGGCCAGACCCTCGCCCAGCTCCTCACCGGCCTCCAGGACCGCCAGGCCGCCCTCCTCGACCACCACCACTACGGCCTGTCGGACATCCAGCAGGCCGTCGGCCTGGACTCCCTGTTCGACACCATGATCGGGTTCGACTCCTATCCGATCGACACCGTCTCCCTCGCCGACGCGTACTCGGCGGCGGGTGTCGCGGTCACGGGTCTCAGCGCGGTGAGCGGCACGCACTACCCGCTGACGGTGGTGGCCGACGCCGAGCCCCGGCTGCGCCTTCTCCTCCAGTACCAGCACCACGTGTTCGACCGTGCCGCCGTGGTCGCCGTCGCCGAGCGGTTCGCCCGGGTCCTGCGGCAGTGCGCCGACGACCCGCAGCTGCCGGTGGGGCGCCTGGACACGCTGTCGCCCGCCGAGCGGGAGCGGGTCCTGCACGAGTTCAACGACACCGGTCTGCCCGTACCGGAATTGACGCTGCCTCAGCTGTTCGACCGGCAGGCGGCGGCCACGCCGGACGCGGTCGCCGTCACGCACGGCGGCACGTCGTGGACGTACCGGACGCTCGCCGAGCACGCGAACCGTGTCGCGCACTGGCTGCTCGCCCAAGGTGTCCGCACCGATCAGCTCGTGGGGACCGCCCTGCCCCGCTCGGCCGAGCTGATCGCGGTGCTCCTCGGCATCGCCAAGGCGGGCGCCGCCCATCTGCCCCTCGACCCCGATTACCCGCCCGACCGCATCGCCCACCTGATCGCCGACGCCCGCCCGGCTCTCACCCTCACCACCCGCGCCACCGCACCCGGCCTGCCCGAGGGCCTGCCCACCCGGGTCGTCGCCGTGGACGCGCCGGACGTGCGGGCGGCGTGGGAGCGGGCGGCCGCGACGAGCCCCGGTGACGCCGACCGCAGCGCGCCCCTCACCACCGCCCACACCGCGTACGTCATCCACACGTCGGGCTCGACGGGGCGGCCGAAGGGTGTCGCCGTCACCCACGCCGGGCTCGCGGGCCTCGGTACGGCCCTGGCCGCGCGGGCGCGGGTCGCCCACGGCAGCCGGGTGCCGCAACTGGCGTCCGCCGCCTTCGACGCCTCCGTCCTGGAGTACACGATGGCGCTGTGCGGGGGCGCCACCCTGGTCGTACCCGAGCAACCCCGGCTCGTGGGCGAGGAGTTGGCGCGCTTCCTGGTCGAGCAGCGCGTCACGCACGCCTTCATCCCGCCCTCGGTCCTCGCCACCCTGCCCGCCGACGCCCCGCGTGCCCTCACCGAGCTGCGGGGGCTCATGGTCGGCGCCGAGGCGTGCCTGCCCGACCTCGTCGCCCGCTGGGCGCCCGGACGACGGCTCCTGAACGCCTACGGCCCCACCGAGGCCACTTCGGTGGCCTCCCTCAGCGAGCCCCTGACCGGCGAGAGCGCCCCCATCGGCACCCCACTGCCCCACACCCGTCTGTATGTGCTCGACCCTCGGCTGAACCTCACCCCGCCGGGAGCGCCCGGCGAGCTGTACATCGAGGGCGCCGGACTGGCCCGCGGCTACCTCGGCCAACCTGCCCTCACCGCAAGCCACTTCGCCGCCAACCCCTACGGACCACCCGGCTCACGCCTCTACCGCACCGGAGACCGCGTCCGCCTCGCTCCCGACGGACAACTCCACTACCTCGGCCGCACCGACGACCAGGTCAAGATCCGCGGCTTCCGCATCGAACCGGGCGAGATCCAAGCCGCCCTCACCGCCCAACCAGCGGTTGAACAAGCAGTCGTGACTACTCATCAGGCCGAAGCGGGCGACCTGCGGCTCGTCGCGTATGTAGTGCCCGCTCCGTCGGCGGATCTGTCCGTGGCCGCGCTGCGCGACGCGCTGACGGAGCGGCTTCCGGCACCCATGGTCCCGTCGGCGTTCGTCACGCTCGACGCGATCCCGCTGACGGTCGGCGGGAAGGTGGACCGGAGTGCGCTGCCCGCGCCCGAGCGGGCCTCGGGCGGTGCGGGGCGGGCGCCGCGCTCGCCGCGCGAGGAGACGTTGTGCGCGCTGTTTGCGGACGTCCTGGGCGCGGCGGCCGTGACCGTCGACGACAGCTTCTTCGACCTGGGCGGGCACTCCCTGCTCGCCACGAAGCTCATCAGCCGCATCCGGACGGCCCTCGGCGTCGAGGTGGCGCTGCGGACGCTGTTCGCGCACCCCACGGCCGCGGAGCTCGCCGCCGCGCTGGGCGACGGCGGTCCGTCCCCGGCGCAGCCGCCCCTGGCGCGTGCCGACCGGCGGCCCGCGCGGCTTCCGCTGTCGTTCGCGCAGCGGCGCCTGTGGTTCCTGCACCGGCTCGAAGGGCCGTCGGCGACGTACAACATGCCGTTCGTCCTGCGCCTCGGCGGTCAACTCGACGTCGCCGCGCTGGAGTCGGCGCTGCACGATGTCGTCGCCCGGCACGAGACGCTGCGCACCGTGTTCCCGATCGCCGACGGTGAGCCGTACCAGCACGTCCTGGACCCGGGAGAGGCGCGGCCGCCGCTGCGGACGCGGCGGGTGCCGGACGAGGAGTTGCCGGGCGCGCTCGACGAGTGCGCGCGGTACGCCTTCGACCTGGCCGCCGACCTGCCGCTGCGGGCCTGGCTGTTCGAGGTCGGTCCGGACGAGCACGTCCTTTCCGTGGTGGTCCATCACATCGCGGGCGACGGCTGGTCGCTCGCGCCGCTCGCGCGGGATCTCGCCGCCGCCTACACCGCGCGGCGTGCGGGCGGCGCGCCGGACTGGGCGCCGCTGCCGGTGCAGTACGCGGACTACACGCTGTGGCAGCACGGGCTCCTCGGTGACGCCGACGACCCGGGCAGCCGGTTCAGCGAGCAGTACGCGTACTGGGCCGGGCAGCTCGCCGGGCTGCCCGAACAGGTCACCCTCCCCGCCGACCGGCCGCGCCCCGCCGCCCTGTCCGGCCGCGGCGACCTGGTCCGGCTCTCCCTGGACGCCGGCCTCCACCAGGGCGTCACCGACCTGGCGCGCAGTGCCGGAGCCACGCCGTTCATGGTGCTCCAGGCCGCGATGGCCGCGCTGCTCACCCGGCTCGGCGCGGGCACGGACATCCCCATCGGCAGCGGTGTCGCGGGACGCACCGACGAGGGCCTGAAGGACCTGGTCGGCCTGTTCGTGAACACGCTGGTGCTGCGCACGGACACCTCCGGCGACCCGGCGTTCGCCGACCTGCTCGCGCGGGTGCGGGAGACGAGCCTCGCGGCCTACTCCCACCAGGACGTCCCCTTCGAAAGCCTGGTGGAGCGGCTCAACCCACAGCGCTCGCCCTCCCACCACCCGCTGTTCCAGGTCGTCCTGGTCCTGCAGAACAACGAGGAAGCGCGGTTCGACCTGCCGGGTCTGCGGGTGCGCACCGTGACCACCGGCACCGGCACGTCCCGCTACGACGTGCTGCTCAGCCTGTCCGAGACCTTCCGGGACCGGACCACGC
Organism: Streptomyces sp. NPDC041205; assembly: GCF_055591765.1. Classification (NCBI taxonomy): domain Bacteria; kingdom Bacillati; phylum Actinomycetota; class Actinomycetes; order Kitasatosporales; family Streptomycetaceae; genus Streptomyces; species Streptomyces sp. NPDC041205. Next base: position 13,934 of record NZ_JBVIZH010000014.1, read on the forward strand.
CCGCCGGGGTCACCATCGACGTCGAGTACTCCACGGAGCTCTTCGACCCCGCCACCATCGAGGTGTTCGTCGCCCGCTGGGAGCGGCTGCTGCGGGCCGTGGTGGCCGATCCGGGGCTGCGGATCGGTGCCGCCGACCTGCTCACCGGTGCCGAGCGCGCGGAGCTGCTGGCGGCGCCGGGGCGGGCCGGGGTGGACGTGCCGCCCCCGGCGACCTGGCCCGAGCTGTTCGAGGCCGCGGTGCGGGCGGCGCCGCACGCCACGGCCGTGGAGTCGGGCAAACTCCTCTGGTCGTACGCGGAGTTGAACGAGCGGGCCAACCGGATCGCGCACTGGCTCATCGGGCAGGGCATCGGCCCCGAGGACCTGGTGGGGGTGGCCCTGCCCCGCTCGTGCGAGCAGGTCGCGGCCGTCCTCGGCATCACCAAGGCGGGCGCCGCCCACCTCCCGATCGACCCGGAACACCCGGCGGACCGCGTCGCCCACCTCGTCGAGGACGCGCGTCCCGCGCTCGTCCTCACCACCCGCGAGACCGCCCGCCGCCTGCCCTCCGACCTGCCCGCGCGCCTGGCCGCCGTGGACGCCCCGGAGACACGCGCGTCCTGGGCCCGGTCCACCGCGACCGACCCCACCGACGCCGACCGCACCACCGCGCTCACGCCCGCCCACCCCGCGTACGTCATCTACACCTCGGGCTCCACCGGCCGCCCCAAGGGCGTCGTCCTGACCCACGCGGGCCTGGCCCCGCTGCGCGCCACCCAACTGCGGGACCTGACGCCGGGCCCGGGCGCACGGGTGCTCCAGGCGGCGTCCACGGGCTTCGACGTGGCGGTGTGGGACCTGCTCACGGGCCTGACGACCGGCGCGACGCTGGTCCTGCCCGCGCAACCGCGGGTCGCCGGGGACGAGTTGGCGCTGACTCTGGCGGGCCGCCGCATCACACATGTCACGCTGCCGCCGTCCGTCGTCGCCACCCTGCCCGCCGACGCCCCCGAGACGCTCGGCGAGCTGCGGGTCCTGACAGTGGCAGGGGAGGCGTGCCCGCCGGACCTCGCGGCCCGGTGGGCGCCCGGCCGCCGCCTCCTGAACGGCTACGGCCCCACGGAGATCACCTGCGACGCCACCATGGCGCGGCTCACCCCCGGCCCCCGCGTGCCCATCGGCACCGCCGCCGTCGGCGCCCGCCTGTACGTCCTCGACGAGCGCCTCGGCCTCGCCCCGCCCGGCGTCCCGGGCGAGCTTTACGTGGCGGGTCCCGGCCTTGCGCGCGGCTATCTGGGGCGGACCGCGCTGACGGCGGAGCGGTTCGTCGCCGATCCGTACGGGCCCGCGGGCTCCCGCATGTACCGCACGGGCGACCTGGTCCGGCGGGCCGCCGACGGGCAGTTGGAGTATCTGGGCCGCGGCGACGAACAGCTCAAGATCCGCGGGTTCCGCGTCGAGCCCGGTGAGGTCCAGGCGGCCCTCGCCGAGCAGCCCGGCGTCGCCCGCGCGGTCGTCACCGCCCAGGACACGGACGCCGGTGACCGGCAGCTGATCGCGTACGTGGTGCCCGCCACCGACGACGACACCGGCGAGCGCCACCTCACGCAGTGGCGACGCGTCTACGACGCCGTGTACTCCGAGGCGCCCGACGTGCCGCTCGGCACCGGCTTCCACGGCTGGAACAGCACGTACACCGGCCGTCCGCTGCCCGTCGAGGAGATGCGGGAGTGGCGCGACGCCACCGTCGCCCTCGTCCGTGAGCACCGGCCGCGCCACGTCCTGGAGATCGGCGCGGGTTCGGGGCTGCTCGTGGGGCCGCTGGCGCCGGACGTGGAGTCGTACTGGGCGACGGACCTGTCCGCCGCGGCCGTGGACCGGCTCGCCGCGCTGACCGGGCACTGGGACCACGTGCGCGTACGCCGGCAGCCCGCGCACGACTTCTCGGGGCTGCCCGCCGGGCACTTCGACACGATCGTGCTGAACTCGGTGGTCCAGTACTTCCCCGGCCACCCCTATCTGACGGGTGTCCTGGACCAGGCCCTGAGGCACCTCGCGCCCGGCGGCCGCGTCATCGTCGGCGACGTCCGCCACCACGGGCTGCTGCCGGCCCTGCGGACCGCCGCGCACGCGCCGCGCGACGGGGTCACGACGACGCCGGGACTGTACGACGCCGTGCAGCGCTCCGTGCTCACGGAGGAGGAACTCCTCGTCCACCCCGGCTACTTCACCGCCTACGCGCGCCGCCACCCGGGCACCACGGGCGTCGACATCCGCCTCAAGCGGGCCGCCGCGCACAACGAACTGAGCCGCCACCGCTACGACGCCGTCCTGCACACCACGCCCCGCCCGGCCGACCTAGGCACCGCACCCGCCCGCCCCTGGCCCGTGGACGGCGGCCCCGCCGACGTCGCCGCCACCCTGTCCGCGCTCACGGCCGCCGTCGAAGGACCGCTGCGCGTCACCGGCATCCCCAACGCGCGCCTCACCCGCGAAGTCGCCGCGCACCGCGCCGCGTCGGGCCACACGCCGCTGGAGCACATCCGGCAGCTCCTCGCCCACGCCGACACCGGGGCCGTCGACCCCGAGGACGTCCACCGCTGGGCGCGGGAGCGGGGCCGCACGGTCCGCACCACGTGGAGCGGGCACGCCCTGGACGCCTTCGACGCGGTGATCCTGCCGCCGGGCGCCGACGGAGCGCACGTCGGCACGTACTCCTGCCCCGCCCCGCCCGCGGTGCCCGCCAACTCCCCGGCGGGCACGGCGGCGACGGCGGACCTGCTCGCCGCCGTGCGGCGGCGCCTGAAGGACCGGCTGCCCGCGCCGATGGTGCCGTCGGCGCTCGTCCCCATCACGGAGGTGCCGCTCACGCCCAACGGGAAGATCAACCACCGGGCGCTGCCGGGCCCCGACCACCGTTCCGCCGGGGACGGCCGGGCTCCGCGCACACCCCGTGAGGAGATCCTGTGCGCCCTGTTCGCCGAGGCCCTCGGGCTGCCCGCGCCCGTCACCGTCGACGACGACTTCTTCGACCTGGGCGGGCACTCGCTCCTCGCCACGAAGCTCATCAGCCGCATCCGCACGGCCCTCGACGCCGAGTTGCCGCTGCGGCTGCTCTTCGCCCACCCCACGGTCGCCGGGCTCGCCCCGCACCTGGACACGGCCCCGCACGCGCAGAACCCGCTGGCGCCCGCGGTGCGGGGGCCCGAGCGGCTTCCGCTGTCCTTCGCCCAGCAGCGCCTGTGGTTCCTGCACCAGTTGGAGGGCCCGTCGCCGACGTACAACATGCCGTTCGTCCTGCGTCTCACCGGTGACCTCGACGTCCCGGCCCTGACGGCGGCGCTCGGCGACGTGGTGGCGCGGCACGAGACCCTGCGCACCGTCTTCCCTGTCACCGACGGCAAGCCCCACCAGCACGTCCTCGACCCGCACGAGGCACCGCTGGACCTGCCCGTGCGGCAGGTCCGCGAGGACGAGCTGACGGCGGCCGTCGCGGCCGTGGCGCGGCACGCCTTCTCCCTGACCGACGAACCGCCCCTGCGCGCACGGCTGTTCACCCTCGGCCCGACGCGGTCGGTGCTCGTGCTCGTGCTCCATCACATCGCCGCCGACGGCTGGTCCCTGACCCCGCTCACCCGGGACCTCACCACCGCGTACACCGCGCGGCGCGCGGGCGGCGCGCCGGACTGGGCGCCGCTGCCGGTGCAGTACGCCGACTACACGCTGTGGCAGCACGACCTCCTCGGCGACGCCGACGACCCGGACAGCCGCTACGGCAGGCAGCACGCCTACTGGGCCGAGCGGCTCGCCGGGCTGCCCGAGGAGGTGACCCTGCCCGCCGACCGGCCGCGCCCGGCCAACTCGGCCCACACCGGTGAGTTCGCCCGGTTCACTGTGGACGCGCGCCTGCACCAGCGGGTGACGGAGCTGGCCCGATCCGCCGGCGCCACCGTGCAGATGGTGTTCCAGGCCGCGATGGCGGCGCTCCTGACCCGGCTCGGGGCGGGCGACGACATCGCGATCGGCACACCGGTCGCGGGGCGCGCCGACGCGGGCCTCGACGACCTCGTCGGGTTCTTCGTGAACACGCTGGTGCTGCGCACGGACACCTCGGGCAACCCGGCGTTCGCGGATCTCCTCGCGCGGGTGCGGGAGGCCAGCCTCGCCGCGTACACCCATCAGGACGTGCCGTTCGAGAGCCTCGTGGAGAAGCTGAACCCGCGGCGCTCGGCGTCCCGGCACCCGCTGTTCCAGGTCGCGCTCGCCCCGCAGAACAACGAGGAGGCCCAGTTCGACCTGCCCGGCCTGCGGGTGCGCACGGAGGGCGCGGCGACCGGCACGTCCCGGTACGACCTGCTGCTCACCCTGTCCGAGACGTTCGAGGGCCGGGCGACGCCCGCGGGTCTGGTGATCGGCGTCGAGTACTCCACGGAGCTGTTCGACGCGGCGACCATCGAGGCGTTCGTGGACCGCTGGCGGCGGCTCCTCTCAGCCGTGGTCGCCGACCCCGCGCTGCGCATCGGCGACGCCGATCTGCTCACGACGGCGGAGCGGGACCTGCTCCTGGCTCCTCGGGAGCAGCCGGACGAGGCCGGGGTGGAGCCCCTGACCCTGCCCGCGCTCTTCCAGGCCGGGGCGCAGGCGACGCCGGACGCGTCGGCGGTCGTGGACGGGCCGCGCACCTGGTCGTACGGGGAGTTGAACGAGCGGGCCAACCGGATCGCGCACTGGCTCATCGGGCAGGGCATCGGCCCCGAGGACCTCGTGGGCGTGGCCCTGCCCCGCTCCGGCGAGCAGATCGCCGCCGTCCTCGGCATCGCCAAGGCGGGCGCCGCGCATCTGCCCGTCGACCCGTCCTACCCCGCCGACCGCATCGCCTTCCTCACCGCCGACGCCCCTCCCGCGCTCGTCCTCACCGACCGCCCCACGGCCCGGGACCTCCCCCCGGAGCTGCCCGCGCGCCTGGTCCGCCTCGACGCGCCCGACGTGCGCGACGCCCTGGCGCAGGCGCCGACCGCCGACCCCACGGACGCCGACCGGGCGACGCCGCTCACTCCCGCGCACCTCGCGTACGTCATCCACACGTCGGGCTCGACGGGGCGGCCGAAGGGCGTCGCGGCCACGCACTCGGGTCTCGCGGGGCTCGGCACGGCGCTTGCCGTGCGGGCGGAGGTGACCGCCGACAGCAGGGTGCTTCAGCTGTCGTCGGCGAGCTTCGACGCGTCCGTCCTGGAGTACGCGATGGCCTTCCGCGCCGGGGCCGCCCTCGTCGTGCCCGGCCAACCCCGGCTCGTGGGCGAGGAGTTGGCGCGCTTCCTGGTCGAGCAGCGCGTCACGCACGCCTTCATCCCGCCCTCGGTCCTCGCCACCCTGCCCGCCGACGCCCCGCGTGCCCTCACCGAGCTGCGGGGGCTCATGGTCGGCGCCGAGGCGTGCCCGCCCGACCTCGTCGCCCGCTGGGCGCCCGGCCGACGGCTCCTCAACGGCTACGGCCCCACCGAGACGACGGCCCTCGCCACGATCAGCCGCCCCCTGGCGGATGGCCGCGCGCCCATCGGCGTACCGCTGCCGCGGACCCGTCCGCACGTCCTCGACGAGCATCTGGGCCTCACGCCGCCCGGCACCCCCGGCGAGCTGTACATCGAGGGCGCCGGACTGGCCCGCGGCTACCTCGGCCAACCCGCCCTCACCGCAAGCCACTTCACCGCCAACCCCTACGGACCACCCGGCTCACGCCTCTACCGCACCGGAGACCGCGTCCGCCTCACCCCCGACGGACAACTCGAATACCTCGGTCGCACCGACGACCAGGTCAAGATCCGCGGCTTCCGCGTCGAACCCGGCGAAGTCCAGGCAGCACTCACCGCCCATCCTGCCGTTGCTCAGGCCGTGGTGACGGCTCGTCAGGCCGAGGCGGGCGACCTGCGGCTCATCGCGTACGTCGTGCCCGCCGTGCCCGGCGAACTGCCCTTGGCCGACCTTGGCACCGCACTCCAGGAACAACTCCCTGCGCACCTGGTCCCGTCCGCGATCGTCCCCCTCGACGCCATCCCGCTCACCCCGAACGGGAAGGTCGACCGGCGTGCCCTGCCCGCGCCCGGGCTCCCCGCGACCGCCGGGGGGCGGGCGCCGCGCTCGCCGCGCGAGGAGATCCTGTGCACGCTGTTCGCCGAGGTCCTCGGCATCGGCGAGGTCGGCGTCGACGACAGCTTCTTCGACCTGGGCGGCCACTCGCTGCTCGCCACGACCCTCATCAGCCGCATCCGCACGACCCTCGGCGCCGAGGTGCCGCTGCGCGTCGTCTTCGTGCACGCGACGCCCGCCCGGCTCGCCGCCCACCTCGACGACGCCACGGACGGCGACAGCTCCCTGGACGTGCTGCTTCCGCTGCGCACCGGCGGGGCCATGCCGCCGCTGTTCTGTGTGCACCAGGGCGGCGGCGACAGCTGGAGCTACGCCCATCTGCTGCCGCTGCTCAGCGCCGACTTCCCCGTCTACGGCCTGCAGTCACGGCTGCTGCGGCACCCCGACGACGTGCCCGCGAGCATCGACGAGATCGCGGCGGACTGCGTCGCGCAGATGCGGCGCGTCCAGCCCACGGGCCCGTACCACCTGCTCGGGCACTCCTTCGGCGGCATCGTCTCGCACGCCATGGCCGCGCTCCTGGAGCGGTCCGGCGAACGCGTCGAGGTCATCGTCTGTCTGGACAGCGAACCCGCGCGGCCCGTCCCGGACCACGAGCTGGAGCGGATGGACGACACCGGCCGCATCTACGCGACGCTGCTCGAACTGATGGGCGCCGAGCCGGACACCGACCGCCTCACCTACGAACAGTTCACGGAGGCGGCGAGGACCACCGGCACGGCGCTCGGCTCGCTGTCCGAGGAGGAGGTGGCGGCGCTGGTGCGGCGGACCCGGCACTTCGTGCGGCTGGCCGGGCGGCACCGGCACGAACGGGTCGCCGCCGACATGCTCCTGTTCGCGGCCACCGACCGGGAGCCGCCGCTCGTCACCGCGGAGATGTGGCGCGGGTACGTCGCCGGGGACATCACCCGGCACCTCGTCCGCTCCAAGCACCACACCCTCGTACGGCCGGACGTCCTGCGCTCGCTCGTGCCGGTCATCGAGGAACGGCTGCGGCGGTCCGCCGGGGCGCCGGACGGGCCGCGGTCCGCGTGAACGCCGTCGCCGTCAGCGGCTACGCCGCGTGCTCCCCGAACGGGCTCTCGCTGTCCCCCAGGCAAGCCGCCACGAGTTCGTCCAGGCAGATCCGCTCCGCGCCCGGCGGCACGATCTCGTGGGTGCCCGCGAGGAAGGCGGTGATGTCGGCCGCGGCGGCGTGCAGCACGCCGTGGGAGCGGCCCGCGGGGCCCGGCATGCCGAACAGCTCGACGCGCACGCCGGGCCCTCGGCCCGGGTCCGCGGTCGGCTCGACGCGCACGTCGCCCTCACCGGCAGGGCCGCGGCAGCCGTCGCCGAGGAGCTGCCGGTCCAGGCGCCAGCGAGTCACCTCGCCGCCCTCGCAGTGGAACGTCATGGTGACCGCGAAGGGATCGGCGGCCGCGTAGGCGAGTTCGGCGGAGAGGGGGGCGCGGCCGCCGGGTGTGTCGGCCGTCTCCAGTTCCATGAACACCGTCACTCTGACCTCGGCCTCCACGGCGTGCCTCCAGGGGGTTGGGGGGGTGGTGGGATCCCGTATGCCCCGACGGGCTCGGGGAATGCGGGGAAAACACTTGATGGGTGACATGTGACAACTGGCAGATGACAACGAACAGCTGACAGATGACAGCTGACGCACTCTGTTGGTTCTTTTCCTTGATCAATAGGCTGTGCCGGCCAGGCAGTCGCCCTCCGAAGGAGCACCGTGTCCACTGCTCAGCCCATCCCGGACATTCTCTCGCCCGAGTTCGCGGCCGATCCCTACCCTGTCTATCGCGCCCTGCGGGAACAAGCCCCGCTGCTGTGGCACGAGCCCACCAAAAGCTACCTCGTCTCCCGCTACGAGGACGTGGCCCGCGTCTTCAAGGACAAGGAGGCACAGTTCACCACGGAGAACTACGACTGGCAGGTCGAACCCGTGCACGGCCGGACGATACTCCAGCTCAGCGGCCGTGAACACGCGGTGCGCCGGGCCCTGGTCGCCCCGGCCTTCCGCGGCACCGAACTGCGGGACGTGTTCCTGCCGGTCATCCGCCGCAACTCCGAGGAGCTGATCGACGCCTTCCGCGACCGCGGCTCCGCGGACCTGGTGGCCGACTACGCCACCCGCTTCCCGGTGAACGTGATCGCCGACATGCTCGGCCTGGACAAGGCCGACCACGCCCGGTTCCACGGCTGGTACACGACCGTCATCGCCTTCCTCGGCAATCTGGCGGGCGACCCCGAGGTGGCGGCCGCGGGCGAGCGGACCCGGGTGGAGTTCGCCGAGTACATGTTCCCGATCATCGCCGAGCGCAGGAAGAACCCGGGGACCGACCTGCTTTCGACGCTGTGCGCCGCCGAGGTCGACGGGGTGCGGATGAGCGACGAGGACATCAAGGCGTTCTGCAGCCTGCTGCTCGCCGCGGGCGGCGAGACCACCGACAAGGCCATCGCGGGCATCTTCGCGAACCTGCTCACGCACCCCGACCAGCTCGCCGCCGTGCGCGCGGACCGCACCCTGATCGACCGGGCGTTCGCGGAGACCCTGCGGCACAGCCCGCCCGTCCACATGATCATGCGGCAGAGCGCGGTCGACGTCGAGGTGGCCGGTGGCACCATTCCGGCCGGTGCCACCGTGACCTGCCTCATCGGCTCCGCCAACCGGGACGGCGAGCGCTACCGCGAGCCGGACCGGTTCGACATCTTCCGGGACGACCTGACCACCACCACCGCGTTCTCCGCGGCGGCCGACCATCTCGCGTTCGCCCTCGGCAGGCACTTCTGCGTGGGCGCGCTGCTCGCCCGCGCCGAGGTGGAGACGGGCGTCAACCAACTCCTCGACGCCATGCCGGACATCCGGCTCGCCGACGGCTTCGTACCGTCGGAGCAGGGCGTGTTCACGCGGGGCCCCGCCGCCCTGCCCGTGGTGTTCACGCCCGTGCCGCGCTGAGCGCCGTCCCGCCGCGTGCGGCGCGGAGCGTCTCCGCGCCGCCGCCGTCACTGCGCCACGGGCGTGAACTGGACCGGCAGCGCCGTCAGACCGCGCATCCAGATGGACGGCCGCCAGGTCAGCTCCGCCGGGTCGACGGCGAGCACCAGGTCCGGCAGCCGCTCCAGGAGCGTCTCGACCGCGGTGCGGGCGATGACGTCGGCGAGCAGCGGCGCCGGATAGGGGCAGCGGTGTTCGCCGTTGCTGAAGGACAGGTGCGCGGAGTTCTCGGAGCCCACCTGCGCGCCCGGCCAGATCTGCGGGTCGGCGTTGGCGGCGGCGAGGCCGAGGACCAGGCAGTCGCCGGCCCGGATGCGGCGCCCGCCGAGCTGGGTGTCACGGACCGCCCAGCGGCCGATGAAGTTCTGGGTGGGCGTGTCGAGCCACAGCACTTCGTTGAGGGCCTGACTGACGCTGAGGCGGCCGCCGGAGACGTTCAGGGCGAACCGCTCGTCGGTCAGGAGCAGCCGCAGCGCGTTGCAGATCCAGTTCGCGGTGGGCTGCTGGGCGGCCGCGATCACGGAGATCAGGTCCTGCACGATCTCCTCGTCGGACAGGCCCGCCGGGTGCTCCAGCATGCGCGATGTGACATCGGCTCCGGGGTTCTGCCGCCGCTCCTTGACCAGGCGGTGGACGCGCTCACCGACCCGGACGTACGCGGCGACCGGGTCGTCGCCCTCGGCGGCGTCCAGGGACATCCTCAGGTCCTCGACCAGGGCCTCGGTGTCGGCGGCGCCGGGCGGCATGCCGACCATGTGGACGGCGGCGCGCATGGCCAGCGGGTGGGTGTAGACGCTCATCAGCTCGGCGCTGCCGCGGCCGGAGAAGGACGCGATGAGCTGGTCGGCGATGTAGGCGCACTCGCGGCCGAGTTCGAACTGGTCGACGCCTTCGAGGGCCTCGGTGATGACGCCCGCGCGGCGGCGGTGCTCGGCGCCCTCGGTGAACAGGACGGAGGGCTGGTAGCCCACGAACGGCATCAGGGGCCAGTCGGCGGGGATGTTGTCCCACTGGTTCCAGCGCCGGGAGTCGCGGGCGAACAGCTCGTCGTGCGCGGTGACGTACGACACCTCGGAGTAGCCGAGGACGAGCCAGGCGGGCACGCCGCCGTCGAGGAGGACGGGCGCGACGGAGCCGTGCTTGCCGCGCAGGCTGCGATACAGGTCGAAGGGCGTCTGCTGGTACTCCAGGCCGCTCAGGGGCACCGCGTCGGGGTGGGCGGTGTGGGCGGGGCAGCCGGGCGGCGGGGTGTTCGGCGCGGCCGCGGGTCCACTCGCTTCGGTCATGCTGTCAGTTCCCGTTCCCGTGCCAGGTGGTGGAGGTGGTCGACGAGCGTGATCAGCACGTCCTTGCCGGACGAGCGGACCCGGGCGTCGCAGTCGATGAGGGGGACGTGGTCCGCAAGCGCGAGCGCGGTGCGTATGTCCTGGAGGGAGTGGCGCGCGGTGTCGTCGTCGAAGCGGTTCACGGCGACCACGAAGGGCGTGCCGTGGTGTTCGAGCCGGTCGATGGCGTACCAGGACTCGTCCATCCTGCGGGTGTCCACGAGGACCACCGCGCCGAGCGTCCCGGAGAACAGCCGGTCCCACAGGAACCAGAAGCGCTTCTGGCCGGGGGCGCCGAACAGATAGAGCACCAGGCGGTCGTTGAGGCTGATGCGGCCGAAGTCGAAGGCGACGGTGGTGGTGTTCTTGCCGGTCGACTCGGGCATCTTGTCGACTCCGGCGCCCGCCTGCGTCATCACCTCCTCGGTGTTGAGGGGGCGGATCTCGCTGACGGAGCGGACGAGGGTGGTCTTGCCGACGCCGAAGCCGCCCACCACGACGATCTTCAGTCCGTTTTCGGCCGTGTCGCGCAGCGGTGTCCGGGACGACGGCAGCTCAGAGGTTGCGGAGCCCATGGAGCACCTCCGTGAGAAGAGCGGAATCGGGCAGCGCGGCGGAGGCCGCCACGCGGGGGTGACGAGGGGTGATGCGGCCGGTCGCCAGCAGGTCCTCCAGGAGGATGCGGACGACGGTGATGGGCAGGGACAGCTCCGCGGCGATCTCGACGACGGCCGTGGGGTGGCGGCACAGTTCGAGGATGCGCGCGTGCTCCGACTGCTGGCCGACGGACGGCTCGCACTCGGCGACGATCAGCGTGACCAGGTCGAAGGAGCTGCCGTCGGAGCGGCTGCGGCCCCCGGTGACCGTGTAGAGCCGGTCGGGTTCGCCCACATCGACGGGCCGCCGCATCACGAGGCCGTGCTCCCGGGGCTCCCGGGCCGAGCGGTCCCCTGGGCGCGCGGCTCGGCCCGCAGGTGTTCGCCGATCTGGGAGACGAGCTGACTCATCTGATGGCCCACCACACCGGGGTCGGCGTCCTCGTCGGCGATGACGGCGAGGTGCGCGCCCTGTCCGGCCTCCACGACGAAGAGCAGTCCGCCGTGGAACTCGGTCATGGAGTGCCGCACGCCTCCGGTGCCGTCACCGAACTCCATGGAGGCGCCCTGGGCGAGCGCCTGGATGCCGGAACAGATCGCGGAGAGCTGGTCGGCCTGGTCGAGGCTGAGGCCGGGACTCCAGCAGAGCTTGAGGCCGTCCCGGGACAGCACGAGGGCGTGCCGGGTGCCGGGGGTGCCGTCGAGGAGGGTGTCCAGAAGCCAGTTCAGGCTGTTGTCGGTGGTCTGCATGGTGAATTGGGGGCGATCACCGGGTGCGCGAACGCCCGTGCCTCCCTTTCGGTGCGGGGCGGGGGTGGGGAAGGTGAGAACGGTGGGGCTCGTCGGTGCGGGCCCTGGGGCGGCGCCGGGCGCCGGGTGCGCGCGGCGCCCCGGGGACACGGTCCGGGCGGACCGGCCCCGGCGGCCGCGGGGGCCGGTCACTCGGCCCGCGGCGGCTCGCTCTCGTGGGCGGCGCGCGGCGGCTCGCTCGCGTGGGCGGCCCGGGGCGGCTCGCTCGCGTGGGCGGCCCGGGGCGGCTCGCTCGCGTGGGCGGCCCGGGGCGGCTCGCTCGCGTGGGCGGCTTGTGGTGGCTCACTCGCGCGCACGGCCTGCGGCGGCTCGCTCGCCTCAGCGGCCCGGGGCGAATCGCTCGCGCGGGCGGCCGGTAGCGGTTCGCTCACGCGGACGGCCTGCGCCGCCTCGCTCTCGTGGGCGGCCTGCGGCGGCTCGCTCTCGTGGGCGGCCTGCGGCGGCTCGCTCGCCTCGGCGGCCCGGGGCGACTCGCTGTCTCCGCCGAACCGGGACTGCTCGCTCTCCTCGGCGGCCCGCCGGGCGCGGTGGAACGCGCCGAACCGGGCGCCCAGGTCGCGGGGCGGGCGCTGCGCCCCGGCCGGGTCCGCGCCGTCCGCGGCGGGGGTGGTGCCGGGTGCGGCCGGGTCGGTGTGCCGGTGGGTGTCGGGGGCGCCGGAGGTGGTGCCCCGGCCTCCCGGGGTGGTGTCGGGGCCGCTCCGCGCGGCCTCCCGGGCGGCGGAGTTGGCGGCCTGGCGCTGCTGGAGCTCGGCGTGCGCGGCGGCCATGGTGCGGCCCGGCCGCCGCATCGGCAGTCCGCCGAGGGTGGCGCCCCTGCCGTCGGTGCCGTCGGTGCCGCCCGGGCCGTCCGTACGGATGCCCCGGCCGTCCGTGCCATCGGCGCCATCGGTGCCGCCCCGGCCGTCGGTGCGGATACCGCGGCCGTCCGTACCTCCGGAGCCGCCCAAGCCTTCCGTGCGGATACCCCGGCCGTCCGTGCCGTGGCCCGGCGCCCGCCCGTACTCGTCGGCCCCGTCGGCGGCGCGCTCGCGCACGGCGGCGCGCTCGCGCACGGCGGTGTGCTCGGGCACGGCGGTGTGCTCGGGCGTCTCGGCCCGCTCGCCGGGGGCGCCGCCGAGGCCCGCGTCGGCGGGTGCGGCCGGGGTCCCGACGGGGCCCTCCGCGGCGGGGCGCGGCGCGGGCACGGCTTCCGCGCCGGCCGCGGCTCCCGTATCGGTACCGGGCAGCGCGGGAGCGTCGAGTGCCGGGGCGCGCTCCGGCTGCGGCTGCTGGGCGATCAGCTGCGGGGGCAGCAGGACGACGACGCCGGTGCCGCCGCGCGCCGAGGGGCGGAAGCTGACGTTGATGCCGTACTTCACGGCGAGGCCGCCGACGACGGCGAGCCCGAGCCGGGTGCCCTGGAGGAGCGCGAGGTCCGTCATCCGCCCGGACACCGACTCCTCGGCCCGGCGCTGGGCGGCCTCGGACATCCTGAGGCCGCTGTCCTCGATGGTGATGACGATGCCGGTGCGGGACTCCTCCACGTACACGTGGACCTCGTCGGTGGGCGGCGAGAAGTTCGCAGCGTTGTCGGCGAGTTCGGCGAGCAGGTGCATCACGCCCTCGGCGGCGAAGCCGACGACGGCGACCCGGGTCGAGCAGTGCAGCCGCACCCGCTGGTAGGCGGCGATGCGGCCGACGGCGCCGCGCAGGATGGACTCCATCACGATGGGCTTGTTCCAGGCGCGGCTGGAGCGGCCGCCCATGAGCAGGGCGAGGCGGTCGGTCATGAGGCCGAGCTGCGAGGTGCTGTGGTCGAGCCGGAGCAGGTCGCCGAAGACCTCCTCGCCGTGCCGGTCCTGCATGTCGCGCAGGTCGGCCAGCATGCTCACGGACTTGGCCTGGACGCGGCTGAGGGCCTTGGCGCTCGCGGCCTGCGCGGCGGCCGCGCGCCGCTCGCTCAGGGCGAGTTCGCGGACGGCCGTCTCGGTCAGGGCGCGCAGCGCGGCGGCGTCGGGCCAGCGCGTGCTCGCGAGGGCGCGGTCGACGGAGGCGCCGCCGCGCAGGGTGGCGACCACGCCGGGGAGGGTCTCGTCGGCGAGGAGCCGGATGTCGTCGGTGACGCGGGCCAGGTCGTCGACGGCGCGGCGCTGGGTCGCGGCCGCGGTGGCGGCGCGCTGCTCGGCGTCGGCGAGGGCGCTCACGCACACCCGCAGCAGCTCGCGCTGGGAGGGCAGGGCGGGCGGCCGGGTCTGCCGCAGCACCTCGTCCGGGGCGACGCCCTCGCGCACGAGCCGCGCGACGCCCGGCAGGGTCACCTGCGCGAGGCCCATGTCCTCGGCGGTACGGGTGTCCAACTGACCGCGTACGGAGAGCAGTTCACCCTCGGCGTCGGCGGCCCGCGCGCGCAGCCTGTTCGCCGTCGCGAGGCCGACGAGGACGGCGACGGTGAGCAGGATCCAGCCCCCGGCGGCCGCGGCGCCCACCCAGGCGCGGGCCTCGCCCGGGGCGAGGGCGGCGACGGCGGCGCCCGCCGCCGCGGCGGCTATGAGGAGACACACGGGCAGCGTGTATGCCGTTCGCCGGCTGCTCGGGGTGCGGTCCGGACGACGATCGGCGGGCTGTGTCATTCCCTGGTCCCTCGGTGTCGGCACGGGTGCGCGGGCCGTCGGCCCGCCCTCGACTGCGTGCCGCCGCGAGGGAAGTCCGCCTGGTGGCGCTGTCTTCCGACGGCACTTGTGGTGGTCATGCTAGTCACAAGATCGCACAGTGGAAGCGGGCATTCAGCTCCGGGGGGCTCCGCCCGGAAGGTTCGTCGCGAAAGGACCCATCGGGGCCGCGCGCGTGCTACCGCCCCGCGGAACCCGACACCCCAGGCCGGACGGTGACGCACCGTCGGCCACGTACATACGTACGGTGCATGGGTCGGCCATCTATCGCGGGCAGGACTCTCCCCGCGGCTGAAACCACACCCCCACGATGTCGATTTCAAGCCAACTTGCCTTCTGTACGGCGCGTCCCATGGCGGAGGCGGCCCCGGGCCGTCTCACCCCTCGGTCTCACCCCCCGGTGCCGTCGGGCACGTACTTCTTCCAGGCCGTCGTCCCGATGCGGCCGGTGCTGCCGAGGTCGATGCCGCCGTCCGGCGTGACGCTCCTGGCCGGGGCTCCGGGGGCGGGGACGACGCGCAGCCGGGGCGCGTGCACGGCGGGATCGACCATGTCCGTGTGGGTGTTGCGCCACACCACGACCACCGTCGCCGACTCGCCCCGCCGCAGCGCCACGGGGTGCGGCCCCGGGTCGGGCACAGCGGTGGTGATCTTCCTGGTGCCCCGCAGGGTGCGTACGTCGAGGGGCTCCCCGTCGTCGCCGAGCGCGCGCAGGCCGGGGTAGCCGTCGAGCCGGTAGGTGCCGGTGCCGCAGTGCGTCAGGGTCACCCGCATCGCGCGCAGGCCCATCGCGGCGTCGACGGGGCCCGGTTCGACGAGGGCGCCGCGCCGGCCCGCGCAGTCCCGGGACGCCTGCCGGGGCTCGGGCGGCAGCGCGGCGTACGGGGGCGCGCTCTCGGCGCCGGAGGGGAGTTCGTCGGGGGTGACGCGGTAGGACGGGGCGGGCCCGGCGGCGGACGGGGTCCCGGCGGCGGTCGGGGGCAGGCCACCCTTGCCCGCGACGCGGGTCGCGGCGCCGTCCGCGCCGTCCTGCCCTGATCCCTTCGACTGCCCGCACCCGGCGACGAGTATCGCGAGGGCGCAGAGGGCGGTGGCGTGGCGGGGCGAGAGGAGAGTCACGCCGGGATCATGCCACGCGGCACCTCGCGCCGATCCCGGCCGGACCACCCCGCACTCCGGACACGGCTACGGCTCCCCCGCGCCCCCACCGCCCCCGGCCCCGGCCCCATCCCCCTCCACCCGCGCCCGCACCAGCCCCGACTCATAGGCGAACACCACGAGTTGGGCCCGGTCGCGCGCGCCCAGCTTCGTCATCGCCCGGCTCACATGCGTCTTGGCCGTGAACGGGCTGATGACCATGTGCGCGGCGATCTCCTCGTTGGTGAGGCCGCGAGCCGCGAGGGCCGTCACCTCGCGTTCGCGGCGCGTGAGGCCCTCCAGGCCCGGCGGGGTCGCGCGGTCCGGCGGCCGGGCCACGAACTCGCCGATCAGGCGCCGTGTCACGGCGGGCGACAGCAGCGCGTCACCGCGGGCCACGACCTCGATGGCCTGCAACAGGTCGGCGGGCTCGGTGTCCTTGAGCAGGAAGCCGCTGGCCCCCGCGCGCAGCGCCTCGAAGACGTACTCGTCCAGGCCGTAGTTGGTGAGGATGACGACGCGCACGTCCGCGAGGCGCGGGTCGGCGGCGATGCGGCGGGTCGCCTCGATGCCCGTCATCACCGGCATCTGTACGTCGATGAGCGCGACGTCGGGCACGAGTTCCCCCACGAGCGCCACTCCCTGGGCCCCGTCGGCGGCCTCGCCCACCACCTCGATCCCGTCCTCGGCGTCCATGAGCGCCCGGAACCCGGCCCGCATCAGGGCCTGGTCGTCGACGAGCACGACCCGGATCACCCGGCCGCCCCCAGCGGCAGCTCGGCCCGCACCGAGAAGCCGCCCTCGTCCCGCGCCCCGGCGCGCAGCGCGCCGCCCAGCGCCTCGACCCGCTCGCGCATCCCGGTGAGTCCGACCCCCGGTTCCACGGGCCGGTCCGGGTGAGCGGCCCCGTCGTCGTCCACGCGGACCACCACCTGCCGCTCCCCGTAGTCGAGATGGACGCCGACCTTCGCCGGGCCGCCCGCGTGCCGGGCCGCGTTGGTGAGGCACTCCTGGACGATGCGGTACACGCCCTGTTCCAGGGCCGTCGGCAGGGCCCGCTCGCGCCCGGTCACCGTCAGCTCGACGGGCAGGCCCGCCGACCGCGCGCGCTCGACGAGCAGGGCGGGGCTGCCGGTGGGCCCGTCGGTGCGCAGGACCTCCAGGGTGGCGCGCAGCTCCCGCATGGCCTCGCCGCCGGCCTCCTGGATGGCGAGCAGCGCGGGCGGCACCTCCTCGCCGCGCTTGCGCGCCAGGTGGACGGCCACGCCCGCCTGGAGCTTGACGATGGAGATCTGGTGGGTGAGGGAGTCGTGCAGTTCGCGGGCTATGCGCAGGCGTTCCTCCCCTGCCCTGCGCAGCGCCACCTCCTCGCGGGTCCGCTCGGCCTCCAGGGCGCGCTCCTCGGTCTGGCGCAGATACGCCTGCCAGGTCGTGGCCGCGATGCCGGTGGCGACGGCGCACACGAACCACCCGGTGAGCAGCAGGGTCCGCTCGACGGCGCCGTCGCGGCCCGGGTCGGCGCCGAGGAACACGGCGAGGAAGGCGAGTCCGGTGCCCGTGGCGAGCAGCCGGTGGCCGCTGTGCGCGGCGGCGTGCACGGCGCCGAGGACGGGGAACGCCGCCGCCGTGGCCGGTTCGGCGTGCAGCACGAAGGCGGCCATGGCGACCGCGCTGACGACGAGGACGACGCGCGGCGCCCGGCGGTACTCCGCGAGGGCGAGCGAGCCGACGCACACCAGGGCGTAGTCGACGGCGTCCGCGCCGCCCTCGTACACCGTCGCGACCACGACGACGGCGGCGACGATCACGGCGAACCCCACGACCATCGCCCTGGCCTTGCGCTCATCGAGGTGGCCGTGGCCGTCGAGCACGCCACGGCCACCTGGTCCTCCGCGTTCCCCCATCATGTCCCGCACCCTAGCCCGCGGTTCGGACCGCGACGTCCCCCGAGCGGACCGCTCCCGCGCTACTCCCCGCGTAGTAGTCGCGCGCCCGCCCGCCCCCGGCGCCGTAGATCCAACTGCCTTCGCCGGTACGACGACCCAAGGGCACCGGCGCGGCGACGATCGGCGGCACGAGCACCACGCAGCGGCACCGGCACCACCGCATCGGCGCCGCACCGCCGCATCGCGCAGCGCCATCCCATGGACGACCCCCGAGGCGAAGGAACCGCCATGACGACGCACACCCGGCCCGAAGCCCGCCCCAACGCCCGCCAGGAGGAGCTCTGGAACGGTCCCATCGGCCGGCACTGGGCCGAGCAGCAGGACCGCTACGACGCGATGAGCGGCGACCTCAACGGCCGGCTCTTCGCGGCCGCGCGGATCAGCGGCGGGGCCCGGGTCCTGGACATCGGCTGCGGCGCGGGCACCGTCACGCGGCTCGCGGCGCGGCTCGCCGGTCCCGACGGGCACGCGGTCGGCGTCGACATCTCCGCGCCGCTCCTGGAGCGGGCCCGGGCGCGCACGGCGGCCGAGGCGGTCACCAACGTCTCGTACGAACTGGGCGACGCCCAGACGCACGCCTTTCCCAGGGACCGCTACGACGTGGCGATCAGCAGGGGCGGCGTGATGTTCTTCGCCGACCACGCGGCCGCGTTCCGCAATGTGGCCCGCGCGCTGCGGCCCGGCGGGCGCCTGGTGTTCGTCTGCCCGCAGCCCGCGAGCCCCGACATAGAGGAGTCCCGCGCGCTCGGCCTGCTCGCGGGCCTGCTCGGCGCCCACGGGGCCGCCCCCTCCCCCGACCACACCGACGCCCGCGCCGCGATGGCCTCCCTCAGCGACCCCGCCCACATCCGCCGCTCCCTCGCGGCCTACACCGACGTGACCGTGGACTCGCTGCCCGTCGAGACGTACTGGGGCCGCGACCCGGCGGACGCCGTCGACTTCCTCCTCTCCCGCACGCCCGGCCGCGTGGTGCCGAGGGTCACCCGCAAGGCCCTGGAGGACACGCTCAGCCCGTACGCGGGCGGGCGCGGGGTCCGGATGAAGGCGCGGGTGTGGCTGGTGACGGCGACCCGCCCGGCCTGACGGAGCCCCCCCGTGCCTCACCCCGCGTCGCCCGGCGGCGGGGCCGTGGGGGCGTTCGCCCTCTTGGCAGCCTAGGTGCCATGTGAAATATTACCGAGATCCCCAGTGGAACTCCCGACGGAACTCCCCGTGGAATTCCCTGCGAAACCCCCGATGAGACCCCCAGGAGAACCGCTCGCGCGTAGCCCCCGCTCTCGTCTGGAGTCCCCATGAGCACCAGCACGACCGAAAGCTCCGACACCTCAGGCACCCCCGACGCCTCCTGGACCCCCGCCCGCCCCTGGCGCGGCATCATGGTCGCCACCGCCCTCCCGCTACGCGCCGACCGCACGGTCGACTACGACGCGTACGCCGAGCATGTGCGGTTCCTGATCGAGGGCGGCTGCGACGGCGTCGTCCCGAACGGTTCGCTCGGCGAGTACCAGACACTGACGCGCGAGGAGCGCGCCCTGGTGGTGCGCGTCGCAGTTGAGGCGGCGGGCGACGGGGCCCGCGTCATGGCCGGAGTCGGCGCGTACGGCAGCGCCGAGTCACGGCGCTGGGCCGAGCACGCGGCCGAAGTGGGCTGCGGAAGCGTCCTGTTGCTGCCGCCGAACGCCTACCGCGCCGACGCCGACGCCGTGCGCGCCCACTACGCCGAGGTCGCCTCGGCGGGCCTGCCGGTCGTCGCCTACAACAACCCGTTCGACACCAAGGTCGACCTGGTCCCCGCGCTGCTCGCCGAGTTGCGCGCGGCCGGGCACATCGTGGCCGTCAAGGAGTTCAGCGGCGATGTCCGCAGGGCCTACGAACTCGCCGAGCTGGCCCCGGACCTGGACCTCCTCGTCGGCGCCGACGACGTCCTGCTCGAACTGGCCCTCGCGGGCGCGGTCGGCTGGATCGCCGGATACCCGAACGCCTTCCCGGCCTCCTGCGCCGAGCTGTACCGCGCGGCGACGGCCGGCGACCTCGACCGCGCCCTGCCCCGGTACAAGTCCCTGCACTCGCTGCTGCGTTGGGACTCCCGGCCCGAGTTCGTCCAGGCGATCAAGCTGTCCATGGACCTCGCGGGGCGGTACGGCGGCCCGACCCGCCCACCACGGCTGCCCCTGCCGGGCGCGGCGGAACAGGCGGTACGCTCCGCCACCGAGAAGGCCGTCGCCGACGGCCACCACTGAGGGGCCGGGAGCCGCCCAAGGACCGGGCCGAGGAACTCCCGAGGGGCCCGGACCCGCTTCCTTTCCCGCCCGCTCAACTGCGAAAACAACGTGACATTGTACGCTGGTGATCCGCCCGGCCACGAAGGCGCGGGGCGCAGGCACGAAGGGATCACCACCGCCATGGGTCATCTGACGCAGCGCGACCTCATCACCACCCGCGAGCGCCTGCGCGACCAGGTGGCGAACGCGCTGCGCGCGGCCCTGATCTCCGGCGAGCTCAAGCCCGGCGAGGTCTACTCCGCGCCCGCCCTCGCCGAGGACTTCGGGGTCTCGGCGACGCCGGTGCGCGAGGCGATGCTGGACCTGGCCCGGGAGGGCATGGTCGAGCCGGTCCGCAACAAGGGCTTCCGCGTCACCGAGGTCAACGAACAGGACCTCGACCAGTACACGGAGATCCGCACCCTGATCGAGGTCCCCACGGTCGGCCGCATCACGCGCACCGCCGCCCGCGAGGACCTGGAGGCGCTGCGCGAGGTGGCCGAGGAGATCGTGCGCGCCGCCCGCGTCCACGACCTCATCGGCTATCTGGAGGCGGACCGGCGCTTCCATCTGTCGCTGCTCGCCCTGTCGGGCAACGACCGGCTCGTGGAAGCCGTCGGCGATCTGCGCAAGCGCTCCCGGCTGTACGGCCTGACGGGTCTGGACGAGCGCGGCGAGCTGCTCCCGTCGGCCGAGGAGCACATCGAGCTGCTCGACCTGATGCTGGCCGGTGACGCCAAGGGCGCCGAGAAGTGCATGACGCGCCACCTCGGGCACGTCCGGACCCTGTGGGCGAAGGGGCGTCAGCCCCAGGAGCCGGCCAAGCGCCCCCGCAGGGGCGGACTCGGCACCGCCCGCTGACGCCGGGCACCACCCGCCGACCCCGGCCCCGCGCCCACCTCACCAGACGCTCCCCACCGGGCCGCACCGGGCCGCACTATGTCGCGCGGACGGCGCGACGGCCGCATCACGATGAACAACACCTTCACCCCGCCCCAGATGTGACGCTGCGTCAATCCCTGCCCATGCCCGCAGAAGGCTTCCTCTGGCCATGTGATGTGTGCAATATTACATGTCACGCATTCTCCGTGAGCATGACAGATCAAGGGTTCATGCAGTTCAGCGCCCCGTACCCGTTGTCGCCACGGTTCGCGCACCCCCCACGGCCGTGCTCGGGCACGGCCGCCGACCGCCCGGAGGGCACTTTGAAACGCACCTCAAGACCACAGAACTCCCCCACACCAAGAACCTCCCTGGCCAAGCTCCTGATATCGGCCCTTGTCATGTGTCTGGGCCTCACCCTGGTCGCCTTCACCGGCCAGGCAGCCACGGCGGACGCCGGGGCCAAGGCACCTGCCCCACGCCCGGGCACCGCCCCCTCGCCCGCCACCCCCACCTCGACCGATGACCTGCGGGCCACCGAGGCCGAGCACGCGGCCAAGCCGACCAAGGACCCCTCGAAGCGCCCGCCGACGCACACCGTCAAGCAGGCCCCCAAGGCCTACCGCGGCGCCCCGAAGGCGGCCTGCAACGTCTCCGACTTCACGTCGAAGACCGGCGGCGCCCTGGTCCAGCAGATCAAGTCCTCGCAGACCAGCTGCATCAACACGCTGTTCGGCGTGACCGGTTCGGACGCCCGGGCCCTGTTCCGTGAGGAGCAGATGGTGACGGTGGCCCGCGCGCTGCGCGACACGGCCGCCAACTACCCCGGGAACAACAGCGGTTCGATCACGCAGGTGGTGCTGTACCTGCGCGCCGGCTACTACGTGCAGTGGGGCCAGCCGGACACCGTCGGCTCCTACGGCCCGGCGCTCAAGAGCGCCATCCAGGGCGGCCTCAACACCTTCTTCGGCTCGGCGCGCGCCTTCGACGTGACCGAGGCCAACGGCGAGACCCTCGCCGAGACGGTCACCCTGATCGACAGCTCGGGTGAGAACGCCCGCTTCCTGAACGTCGTCAAGCGGCTCCTCAACGGCTACAACTCCTCGTACAACGCCCACTGGTGGATGGTCGTGGCGGTCAACAACACCTACACGGTGCTGTTCCGCGGCCACCAGGTCCCGGAGTTCGTGGCCGCCGTGCAGGCCGACCGGAGCGTCCTGACCGTGCTGCGGGACTTCGCCGTCGCCCACGACGACCTGCTCGGCACCGACAAGTCGTACCTCACCGCCAACGCCGGACGCGAGCTGGGCCGATTCCTGCGGCACGAGCAATTCGCCGGCGTGGTCCCGCAGCTGGTCAAGCAGCTCCTCGACCGCACCCGGATCACCGGCCGCACTGCCCCGCTGTGGGTCGGCCTCGCCGAGATGACGGACGCGTACGACAAGGACAACTGCTCGTACTACAACACCTGTGACCTGCAGAACCGCGTACGTAACGCCGTCCTGACGGTCAAGCACACCTGCGCCCCGAGCCTGCGGATCGTGGCCCAGCAGATGACGTCCACCGAGCTGAGCTCCGCCTGCTCCAGCCTGCTCGCGCAGGACTCCTACTTCCACGGCGTGGCCAAGGACAACGGCCCCGTCGGCAACGACAAGAACACCACCCTCGAAGTCGTCGCGTTCGACTCCAGCAGCGACTACAAGACGTACGCGGGCATCGTCTTCGGCATCGACACCAACAACGGCGGCATGTACCTGGAGGGCAACCCGGCACAGGCGGGCAACCTGCCCCGGTTCATCGCGTACGAGGCGGAGTGGCTGCGCCCCGACTTCCAGATCTGGAACCTCAACCACGAGTACACGCACTACCTCGACGGCCGCTTCAACATGTACGGCGACTTCGCGGAGGGCATGAAGACGCCGACCGTGATGTGGGTGGAGGGCTTCGCCGAGTACATCTCTTACTCGTACCGCAATGTCACCTATGACGACGCGATCAAGCAGGCGGGCAAGAAGACGTACAGGCTCAGCACGCTCTTCGACACCACCTACGACAACGCCGACTCCACGCGCATCTACAACTGGGGCTACCTGGCGGTCCGTTACCTGCTCCAGTCGCACCCCCAGGACGTGGCGACCCTGCTCGGCCACTACCGCAAGGGCGACTGGGCGGCGGCCCGCAGCCTGCTGAAGAACACCATCGGCACCCGCTATGACGCCGACTTCGCCACCTGGCTGGACAAGTGCTCCGCGGGCAACTGCGGAACCCGTCCGAGCGCCCAAGGCTGACACTCCATCAGCTCTGGACGCAGTCAGCTCCGTATGAACTCAACTCTGCTTGAAGTCAGCTCTGTTTGAAGTCAGCTCCGCACGAACCGGCGCGCAGGCGGACAACGGCGTCCGCCTGCGCGTCGGTCTCATGGACGTCCGTGCGCGGCTACTCCCCCAGCGCCGGGATCACCGCGCTGCCGTAGCCGTCGATGACCTTCTCGCGGGCGTCGTGCATCGCGTACACCGCGAACTGATCGACCCCGAGGTCCCGCAACCGCTCCAGCTTCCGCCGGTGCTGCTCGGCGGTGCCGATGACGCAGAAGCGGTCCACGATCTCGTCGGGCACGAAGGCGGTGTCCGGATTGCCGGTCCGGCCGTGGTGGGCGTAGTCGTACCCCTCACGGGCCTTGATGTAGTCGGTCAGCGCCTCGGGCACCAGGCCCGAGTGCTCCCCGTACTTGGCGACCAGGTCGGCCACGTGGTTGCCGACCATGCCGCCGAACCACCGGCACTCGTCGCGGGCGTGCGCCAGGGCCTCGGGCGAGTCGTCGTCGGTGAGATAGGCGGGCGCCGCCACACAGATCTTCACCGCCGCCGGATCACGTCCTGCCTCCACCGCCGCGGCCCGCACCGCCTTGACCATCCACTCCGTCAGGAACGGGTCGGCGAGCTGGAGGATGAACCCGTCGGCCTTCTGCCCGGCGAGGGCAAGGGCCCTCGGGCCGTACGCGGCCATCCACACCGGCAGCCTGCCGTCGCGCACCCACGGGATGCGCAGGGTCCGCCCGTCGACGTCCGCCTCCCGGCCCTCGGCGAGGTCACGGACCGCGTCGATGCACGCGCCGAGGCGGGCCAGGGTGTTGGGCTTGCGGCCCGCGACCCGCATCGCCGAGTCGCCGCGGCCGATGCCGCACACGGTGCGGTTGCCGTACATGTCGTTGAGCGTGGCGAACGTGGAGGCCGTGACCTCCCAGGTCCTGGTGCCCGGGTTGGTCACCATCGGGCCGACCGTCAGGTGTTCGGTGTGCTCCAGGATCCGGCTGTAGATCACGAACGGTTCCTGCCACAGGACCGCCGAGTCGAACGTCCAGCCGTAGCGGAAGCCGCGCTGCTCGGCGCGGCGCATCAGGTCGACCACGGCGGACGCGGGCGGGTCGGTCTGCAGGACGAGTCCGAAATCCACGAGGGACCTCCTAGCTGGTTCAGGTGCGTGAGCGGCACGGGCGGCCGGTCAGCTCAGGTACTGGCAGGTGGCGCGCGGGGTGTACAGGCCGTGCCCGGCGCGTCCGGTGAACTCCCGCCGGTCGATGACCGGTTCGCCGCGCGACAGGACGGTCTCGACGCGGCCGGTGACCTGCTTTCCCTCGTACGCGGAGTAGTCGACGTTCATGTGGTGGGTGGCCGCGGAGATGGTCTGGGGCGCGCCGGGGTCGTAGATGACGACGTCCGCGTCGGCGCCGGGGGCGATGGTGCCCTTCTTCGGGTAGAGGCCGAACATGCGGGCCGGGGTGGCGCAGGCGATCTCGATCCAGCGGCGGCGGGTGATGTGCCCGTCGAGGACGGCCTGGTGCAGCAGGTCCATGCGGTTCTCGACGCCGGGGAGGCCGTTGGGGATCTTCGAGAAGTCGCCGCGGCCCAGCTCCTTCTGGCCGGTGAAGCAGAACGGGCAGTGGTCGGTGGAGACCACCTGGAGGTCGTTGGTCCTCAGGCCCCGCCAGAGCGCCGCCTGGTGCTCGCGGGGCCTGAGCGGCGTCGAGCAGACGTACTTGGCGCCCTCGAAGTCCGGCTCGGCGAGGTTGTCGGTGGACAGGAACAGATACTGCGGGCAGGTCTCCCCGAAGACGTCGAGTCCCTTGTCCCGCGCGGCCGCGAGCTCCGCGACGGCCTCCTCGGCGGAGACGTGCACGACGTACAGCGGGGCGCCCGCGACCCGGGCGAGCTGGATGGCGCGGTGCGTGGCCTCGGCCTCCAGGAGGACCTTCCTGACCTCGCCGTGGTAGCGCGGGTCCGTCTCGCCGCGCTGGAGGGCCTGCTCCACGAGCACGTCGATGGCGATGCCGTTCTCGGCGTGCATCATGATCAGCCCGCCGTTGGCGGCGGAGCCCTGCATGGCGCGCAGGATCTGCCCGTCGTCGCTGTAGAAGACGCCGGGGTAGGCCATGAAGAGCTTGAAGGAGGTGATGCCCTCCTCCACGAGCAGGTCCATCTCCTTCAGCGTCCGGTCGTTGACGTCGGAGAGGATCATGTGGAAGGCGTAGTCGATGGCGCACTTGCCGTCGGCCTTCGAGTACCACGCGTCCAGGCCCTCGCGCAGCGCCCGGCCGACGGTCTGGACGGCGAAGTCGACGATGGTGGTGGTGCCGCCCCAGGCGGCCGCGCGGGTACCGGTCTCGAAGGAGTCCGACGCGAAGGTGCCGCCGAACGGCAGCTCCATGTGGGTGTGCGCGTCGACGCCGCCCGGGATGACGTACTTGTCGCTCGCGTCGATGACGCGGTCCGCGCTCCAGGCCTCGGCGGCCTGGGTGCCGCGCGCGGCGAGCGCCGCGATCCGGCCGTCCTCGATCAGGACGTCGGCGTGCAACTCCTCGGCGGCGGTGACGACCAGACCGCCGCGGATCAGGGTGCGGGTACTCATGGTGGTGCGCTCCCTTTCGTACGTACGGGGGTACGCGAGTGCGGTGGGCGGGCACGGGGTGTGCCCGCGCACGGGGCGGGGCGGCGGCCTAGACGCTCCGCAGGGCCCGCTCCAGGATGGCGGCGCCCTCCTCGGCCTCGGCGACGGTCAGCGAGAGCGGCGGGGCGACGCGCAGCACGCTCGTGCTGTGCCCGCCTCCCTTGCCGATGAGCAGCCCACCCTCGCGGGCCGCCTCCAGGACGGCCGCGGCGGCCTGCGGATTCGCCTCGTCGGTGCCGGGCCTGACCAGCTCGATGCCGATCATCAGCCCCCGGCCGCGCACCTCGCGGACCACGGGGAGCTGGGCGCAGATGGCCCGCAGCCGCTCGATGAGCAGCCCGCCGACGCGGCGGGCGTTGCCCTGGAGGTCGTGTTCCAGGAGGTACGAGAGGTTGGCGAGGCCCGCGGCCATGGTGACGGGCGAGCCGCCGAAGGTGGAGATGGAGTTGGCGTCCAGGGAGTTCATGATCTCGGCGCGGCCGACGACGCCGCCGATGGACATGCCGTTGCCGATGCCCTTGGCGAAGGTGAGCAGGTCCGGCGGTCCGGCCGCGGCGTGCGCCTGCCAGCCCCAGAAGTGGTCGCCGGTGCGGCCCCAGCCGGTCTGCACCTCGTCGGCGATCCACAGGATGCCGTGCTCGGCGAGGACCTCGCGGAAGGCGGCGTACAGCCCGTCGGGCGGTGAGGTGAAGCCCCCGACACCCTGGACCGGCTCGGCGATGAGCGCGGCGACGCCGCCACGGGACTGGCCGAGCATGTCCCGCAGGTCCGCGACGCACGCCGCGGTGAACTCGGCGTCGCTCAGGGCGGCGTAGGGGCCGCGGGAGCGGACGCCGCCGTGGACGTACAGCGTCTGCAACGGCGACAGGCTCGTGGGCGACCAGGACTGGTTGCCGGTGATGCCGACCGCGGTGAAGGAGCGGCCGTGGTAGCTGTTGCGCATCGCCAGGATCTGGTTGGAGCGGCGGTGCGCGGTGGCGAGGAGCAGCGCCGTGTCGTTGGCCTCCGTGCCCGACGTCGTGAAGAACACGCGGGCGTCCGGGATGCCGGACAGGGCCGCGATCCGCTCCGCGAGGTCGACCATCGGCCGGTTCAGATAGAGCGTGGAGCTGTGGATGATCCGGCCGGCCTGCTCGGCGACGGCCTTGGTGACGTCGGGCAGCGCGTGCGCGGTCATGGTGGTGAGGATGCCGCCGAAGAAGTCGAGGTAGCGCCGTCCGGCGGCGTCCCAGACGTGGCGGCCCTCGCCGTGGGTCAGCTCGACGGGCTCGTCGTAGTAGAGCGCGAGCCAGTCCGGCAGGACGGCCCGGTGCCTGGCGTGGAGATCCTTCACGGGTTGACCAGCCCTTCGTACGCGTCCGGGCGGCGGTCCCGGTAGAACGCCCACTGTTCGCGGACCTCGTCGATCAGGTCGAAGTCGAGGTCGCGCACGACGAGTTCCTCCGCCTTGTCGCTCGCCGTCTCGCCGACGAACTGCCCGCGCGGGTCCACGAAGTAACTCGTGCCGTAGAAGTCGTTGTCGCCGTACTCCTCTTGGCCGACGCGGTTGATCGCGGCGATGAAGTACTCGTTGGCGACGGCCGCCGCGGGCTGTTCCAGCTGCCACAGATAGGCGGACAGGCCGCGGGAGGTGGCCGAGGGGTTGTAGACGAGCTGGGCGCCGTTCAGGCCCAACTGGCGCCAGCCCTCGGGGAAGTGGCGGTCGTAGCAGATGTAGACGCCGACACGGCCGACGGCGGTGTCGAAGACGGGCCAGCCGATGTTGCCCGGCCTGAAGTAGAACTTCTCCCAGAATCCCTTGACTTGGGGGATGTGGTGCTTGCGGTACTTGCCCAGGTAGCTGCCGTCGGCGTCGATCACCGCGGCGGTGTTGTAGTAGAAGCCGGCCTGCTCGACCTCGAAGACCGGCACGACGATCACCATGCCGGTCTCGCGCGCGAGGTCCTGCATGCGGCGCACGGTGGGCCCGTCCGGCACCGGCTCCGCCCAGCGGTAGTGCTCCTTCTCCTGGACCTGGCAGAAGTAGGGAGCGTTGAAGACCTCTTGGAAACCGATGACCTTCGCGCCCTGCCGTGCGGCTTCGCGGGCGTGCTCCTCATGCTTGGCGATCATGGATTCGGTGTCGCCTGTCCAGGTCGCCTGGACCAGTGCGGCGCGTACGACATTGGCCATGAGCTGCTCCTTCGACGGGACGTCAGAGAGCCTCTACGCCCGTAGACTTCTTGCGTAGACAGACGAACGTAAGCCTCATCGACGGCCTTGCCAAGACCATCGTCGTAACGCGGCGGAGTCGATCATGTTTCGCACCCGGGCGGGTGACGGAACGGCGCGGCGGGCGCGGGCGGCGCCGGGGCGCGTTCAGGTCGGCCGGGGCCGGCTCAGGTGGTGAAGCCCGCGACGCGCAAGGCGTGCACGAGGTCCCAGTGGCGGTCGTCCGACGCCGCCTTCGCGGCCTCCAGGAGCTGCGGGATGAGCCGGGGCGGGTCGGTGTGGGCGCAGGCCGCGACGTCCTCGGCGCTGCGGACCCGGACGAACGCGTCGAGCAGCGCCCTGGCCTCGCGGGTGCGCCCCGCGTCGGCGAGCGCGATCAGGGACTCGGCGATCTCCGGGGCGGGCCGGGCCACGCCCTGACGCAGCAACTTGCGGCAGTCCTCCGCGCGACCAGCCCCGGCGAGCGCGTCCGCGACGGCCACGAGCCGGTCGGGCGGCAGCGACGCGGCCTCCCACAGCAGGGTCGCCCAGTCGGCGGCGAGGCCCGCGTGGTGCAACTCCTCGGCGAACAGCGGGAGCCTGGCCGCGGGCCACCCCGCCGCTTCGACGAGCACGCCGTGCGCCTCGCCGCTGCGGCCCTCGCCGCGCAGCCGGATCAGGGCCCGCACGGCGTCGCCGGTGACGCGCTCGTCCGCGAGGTGCGCGTCGGCGGCGGCGCGCGCGTCGGCCGCCTCGCGGTCACCGGCGGCCTCCCGGTCCACGGACCTGGACCGCCTCGGGGCGCGCGGCGCGGCGTCCATGGCCTGGGCGTAGCGCGCGCCGCGGGGTGTCCCGGCGTCGGCGCGCGGCCCCTCCGCCACGGGTGCGACGACGGGTCCCGCTCCCTCCGCTTCGTCGGCGTCGAGCCCGGCGAACCCGGCGAAGCGGGCGCCCCGGGGGCGGCGGTGGGGGGTGGACTGGTGCGGGACGCGGGGGGTGCGGCCGGTCGGGTCGGCGTGGGTGTGCTCGTCGGGGGTGAGGGTGGGGGTGGGAACGGGGGCGCCGGTGCCGTACTCGGCGGGACGGGAGTCGTATTCGGCGGGGCGAGGCTCGTATTCGGCGGGGCGAGGCTCGTACTCGGCAGGGCGGGCGTCGTACTCGGCAGGGTGGGCGTCGTACTCGGCAGGCCGGGTGTCCGGAGAGTGGCCCGGTTCCGCCATCGGCAGCACGCCCTCCTGCCCCGGACCCCCGAAGTCCACCCACTGCGGCGCGCTCGCCCGGTCGAGGCGGTCGATGCGCGCACGCAGTTCCCCGCAGCGCGCGGCCGCGCGTTCGTGGTCGTCGCGCACCCACGCCAGGTCCAGGTGGATGCGGTCCACGTCGTCGGGCGTGGCGGCGACGGCGAGGGCGCGCGCCAGCTCCTGCTGCCGTTCCTGGGCGAACCGCTGCTCCTGGAGCATCAGGTCGAGCCGGTCGCTGAGGAGTTCGCGCGCGCCGGGCCGGTCGTCGTGCGCGGACACCGACGCCGCGTGCAGGGCCTGCGCCCGTGCCGTCTCGGCGTGCGCGACGCCCACCCCCGCGTCGGCCGCGAGGTCGTGGAGCAGCGCCTGCACGACGTCCCAGGGCGGCACCTCGGCGCCCTCCAGGCAGGCCCGCATGCCGTCGGGGTCGCGGGCGAGGAACACCCCGCACCACCCGCCGTCCCGATCGAGCCGGGCCAGGAGATCGTTCAAGTACTTTGCGAACTCCCGGATCTCGTCCGGGAGTTGTCCCACTGCCATCGTCGGGCACCGCCCCCTGGGAGACTGGAGTCTGCCGGTCCGGAAGATAACACCAGATGGGTTACGGGACGGCTACACGCGGTTTTCCGAAGGCTTCATTAATTACTTGGACGTGCGGCGACAGACGTGGCTAGTCTGCGCACATGTCCAGTCCCGAGGCGAACAGACGCTAGCCACCGGCGCTCCGGTGGCTGCTCCACGGACTCCTTGAGTCCTTCGCTGCCGCGTGGCAGCGACACCGACGTCGTGCCGCTGTCCGGTACGACGCCTTGTGTCGCTCCGCGGCCCCTCCGCCACAGGATCGCCGCAGTGCCGTAGTCGCGGACTGCTCAGTGCCGTAGTCACGGAACGCTTCTCACCCTCCTCTTCCCCGCGCGGCAGCCGCGCGGCGCCAGCGCGGCCCTTCGCCGCGCCGCCGAGGGCTGCCCGCGGGGCTCGCCGATCCTCTCAGCGCTCGCGGAGTCTCGCTGTGCCATTCGTCCTGTATCTGCTCGCTCTCGCCGTGTTCGCCCAGGGCACGTCCGAGTTCATGCTGTCCGGCCTGATGTCGGACATCGCCGCCGACATGGCGGTGTCGGTCCCGGCCGCCGGTTCCCTGACCTCGGCGTTCGCCGTCGGAATGATCGTGGGGGCGCCCCTGATGGCGGTGTTGAGCCTGCGCTGGCCGCGCCGCCGCGCGCTCCTCGGCTTCCTGATCACGTTTCTGCTCGCGCATGTGGTGGGCGCCCTCACCACCAGCTACGGCGTACTGCTCGCGACCCGCGTCGTCGGCGCGCTCGCGAACGCCGGTTTCCTCGCCGTGGCGCTGACCACCGCGACCAGCCTGGTCGCGCCGGACGCCAAGGGCCGGGCCACGTCGATCCTGCTCGGCGGCACCACGCTCGCCTGCGTGGTGGGCGTGCCGGGCGGCGCGCTGCTCGGCCACCTGTGGGGCTGGCGCGCCGCGTTCTGGGCGGTGGCGCTGATCTCGGTGCCCGCCGTCGTCGCCGTCGCCCGGGCCGTGCCGCCGTCGGCGCCCACCGCCGCGCGCACCGGGGCCCGCGCGGAGCTGCGGGCCCTGCGCTCCCCCAGGCTCCTGGTGACGCTGCTGCTCGGCGCGCTCGTCAACGGCGCCACGTTCTGCGTCTTCACGTACCTGGAACCGCTGGCCACGCATGTCTCCGGCATCGACGACGCGTGGGTGCCCGGGCTGCTCGCCCTGTTCGGGCTCGGCTCGTCGGTCGGGGTCGCGCTCGGCGGGCGGCTCGCCGACACGCGTCCGTTGCCGCTCCTGGCGGGCGGCACGGTGGCGCTGCTCGCGGGCTGGGTGGTGTTCGCACTCACGGCGGGCAGCCCGGTGGCGGCGGTCGTGCTCGCCTTCACCCAGGGGCTGCTGTCGTTCGCGGTCGGCTCCACTCTGATCTCGCAGGCGCTGTACGCGGCGACAGGGGCGCCGACGCTCGCGGGCGGCTTCGCCACGGCGGCCTTCAACTTGGGCGCGGCGGTGGGGCCTTGGGCGGGCGGCCGGGCCATCGCGTCGGGGCTCGGCTACCGCTCCCCGGTGTGGGTCGGCGCCCTGCTCGTGGCACTGGCGCCGGCGACTGCGGGCGCAGCGCTGCTGGCGCGGCGCAGGGCGGCGCGGCGGGAGGAGCCGTCACCGGCGAGGGCGTGACGAGCGCGGCCTGCGGCAGGGATCAGACCGGGACCAGCGCGCAGGCCCGCGCCACCTCGTCCATCGACAGCTCCAGCGTCACCGCGAGGGCCGCCACCGTGAAGAAGGCGGGCGTCGGTGCCCGCCCCGTCTCGATCTTGCGCAGCGTCTCCGCCGAGATCCCGGCGCTCGCGGCGACCTCCACCATGCTCCGCTCACCGCGCGCCGCGCGCAGCAGCCGGCCGAGCCGCTCGCCGCGTTCACGCTCTTCGGGGGTCAAGGGGGTGCGAACCATGGTGCCATCCTACCCCCGGACACCATTTAAATACCGGTATAGTAATTGGCATGGTCGAACTCAAGACAGACACATCCATCGAAGCGATGCGGGAGGCGGGGCGCGTGGTCGCGCGCGCCCTGACAGCGGTGCGCGAGGCGGCGGCCGTCGGCGTGGCCCTGCGGGACCTGGACGAGGTGGCGCACCAGGTCCTGAAGGACGCGGGCGCCACGTCACCGTTCCTGCACTACCACCCGGCGTTCGCCCCGGTCCCCTTCCCGGCCACGCTCATCACGTCGGTGAACGACGCGATCGTGCACGGCATCCCGGACGGGTATCGCCTGCGGGACGGCGACCTGGTCTCCGCGGACTTCGGCGCCAGTCTGGACGGCTGGGTGGGCGACTCGGCCATCAGCTTCATCGTCGGCACCCCGCGCCCCGAGGACGTCCTGCTCGTCAGGACCGCAGAGCAGGCCCTGGAGGCCGGCATCGCCGCGGCCGTCGTGGGCAATCGCATCGGGGACATCGCGCACGCGGTCGGCACGGTCTGCCGGGACGCCGGGTACGGCATTCCGGACGGCTTCGGCGGCCACGGCGTGGGCCGCAGCATGCACGAGGACCCCGGGGTGCCGAACGAGGGCCGCCCGGGCCGCGGCATGCCGCTGCGGCACGGCATGGTGCTCGCCATCGAGCCGATGCTGATCGCCAGCGGCAAGGACGGCTATCACGCCGCGCCGGACGGCTGGACCCTGCGCACGAACGACGGCAGCCGCGCGGCCCACGTGGAGCACACGGTGGCGATCACGGACGCGGGCCCGCGCATCCTCACGGCCCTGTGAGCCCGCCCCGCCCCGCGCGCCCCGGAGAGCGGGCCCACCCCTCGCGCCCCACGTGAGCGAAGAGGTCCGTGCCGCCCCGGTTCCGGGGCGGCACGGACCTCCGCGTACCCAAAGGTCACACGCGGGCCGGACCACCGACCGCGAGACCGACCGCTGGACCGACCGCTGGACCGACTACCGCCGCGGCTTCACCACCATCGCCGACCCGCCGCCCCTGCGCTCCTTCTCGGCCGCCGCGAGCCACTGCCCGCCCGCGAGCCGCTGCACGCCGGTCGCGGCGCCGATCTCCGGGTTCTGCCGGAAGGAGTGGCCGATCGCCTCCAGCCTGCGCCGGGTCTCGCTGTTCCACAGACCCGGTTCGAGCTCCGTCTGGGCGGCGTTGCGCTGGCTGGCGCGCGGCGCCGCGATCGCGTCGACGAGCGGCAGGCCCCGGTCGAGGAAGCCGGTCAGGGTCTGCAGGACGGTCGTGATGATGGTCGCGCCGCCGGGCGAGCCGAGCGCGACGACCGGCCGGTCCTGCCCGTCGAGGACGATGGTCGGCGAGAGCGACGAGCGCGGGCGCTTGCCGGGCCCCGGCAGGTTCGGGTCGTGCACGGCCGGGTTGGCGGGCGCGAAGGAGAAGTCGGTCAGCTCGTTGTTGAGCAGGAAGCCGCGCCCGGGCACGGTGATCCCGCTGCCGCCGGTCTGCTCGATGGTGAGGGTGTACGCGACGACGTTGCCCCACTTGTCGGCGGCCGTCAGATGCGTGGTGTTCTCACCCTCGTACGTCGTCGGGGCCGCCTTGTCCCCGGCGCGGCAGGGCACCGGGTCGCGCGGGTCACCGGGCGCGAGCGGGCTCTTGAGGACGGCGTCGTCCTTGATCAGGCAGGCGCGGGAGTCCGCGTACTTCTGCGACAGGAGTTCCTTCTTCGGCACGTCCTCGAAGGCCGGGTCGCCCACCCAGCGCCCCCGGTCGGCGAACGCGATGCGGCTGGCCTCGATGAAGCGGTGCAGATAGCGCGTGCGGGTGGCCTCGGAGAGGTCGGTGCGCTCCAGGATGTTCAGGGCCTCGCCGACGGTGGTGCCGCCGGAGGAGGACGGCGCCATGGAGTAGACGTCGAGGCCGCGGTAGGACGTCTTGGTGGGGGTGCGGCGCTTCACCGCGTAGTCGCGCAGGTCCTTCATGGACAGGTCGCCGGGGCGGGCGTTGCGCCCGGAGTCCGGGTCCACGGGCGGCTTGTTGACGGTGCGGACCAGATCACGGCCGAGCCTGCCGTCGTACAGCGTGTCGACGCCCTTGTCCCCCAGCTCCGCGTACGTGCGCGCGAGGTCGGGGTTCTTGAAGGTCGAGCCGACGACGGGCAGCTCACCGCCCGGCAGGAACAGCCGCGCGGTGTCGGGGAAGTCCGCGAACCGCGCCTGGTTCGACGCGGTCTGGGAGCGGAAGGTCTCATCGACGGTGAAGCCGTGCCGCGCCAGGCGCTCGGCGGGCTTCAGGACCGTGCCGAGCGACTCGCTGCCCCAGGCGTCCAGCGCCTCCTGCCAGGTGGCGGGCGTGCCGGGGGTGCCCACGGCCAGGCCGCTGGTGACGGCTTCCGCGAACGGCAGCGGCTTGCCGTTCTCCAGGAAGAGCCCGGAGTCGGCGGTGCGCGGCGCGGTCTCGCGGCCGTCGAGGGAGCGCACCGTACGGGACTTCGCGTCGTAGTACACGAAGTAACCGCCGCCGCCGATCCCCGCGGAGTAGGGCTCGCTGACGCCGAGCGCCGCGGCCGTGGCGACCGCCGCGTCCACGGCGTTGCCGCCCTTCTTCAGGACCTCGATGCCGGCGGCGGACGCGTCCTGGTCGACGCTCGCCACCGCACCGCCGTGGCCGACGGCCACCGGTGTCTTCTCCGGAGTCGTGGCACTCGAAGCGCCTGTTTTGGCCATAGTGGCCGATTCCGGTCTTGCGCCGGGTTCGGCCGCGCCGGCCGATTCGGCGCTCATGCCCGGTTGCGCCGAGCGCGAAGGCGAAGGGGGCGCCGCCGCACCGACCGTCACCAATACCCCGCCGACCGCGCATAGCGTCAGATTCCGTACGAGACCGCGCCGCATTCGTACCTCCAGTCAACAGCCGTCTGCGCAGCGTAACTTCGGTGTCCGCGCCTCGCCATGGGCTCTTCGAACGAGGCTCCGAATGGCCGCTAGCATGCGCCCCCATGACTGAAGACGTGCGCTATCTCGTCCTCGGCCTGCTCGCGGCCGTGCTCGGTGCCACCCTGGGCTGGCTCCTGCGTTCGCAGCTGTGGAAGCGCAGGCTCCGCCGCAAGCAGGCGTTCTTCGGGCTGCCCGCGAACGCCGAGTCGCTGCTCGTGGTCAACCGCGAGGCGAGCGGCCCGGAGCTGCTCGTGACCCGGCACGACGTGTTCTCGCTGCTCGAACTCGCCGCGCTGATCAAGGAATGCGGCGGGCACGCCCAGATCGTCGCGCACGACGCCGCCCAGCAGGGCTTCGGCGAGCGCACCGAGTTCTGCGTCGGCAACCCGGCGGTGCACCGCCGCATGGCCGCGCACATGCACTCACTGCTGCCCGGCGTGCGCGTCAACACCGACCCGGAGCCGGGCCCGGACCGGGGCGCCTTCCAGATCGGCTCCGAGCGCTACCGGATGGAGGGCGGCAGGACCGAGTACGTCATCCTGGCCCGCCTCACCGCCGGGCAGACGCCGGACGCGCGACCCGTCTTCCTCTTCTGCGGCCAGCGCGCCATCACCAACCAGGCCGCGACCCGCTATCTGGCACGCCACCACGAGCGCCTCGCCCGCAAGCACGGCAACCACTCCTTCGTGCTGCTCCTGAAGGTCGTGAACTCGCAGGCCTACGGACCGGACGTGGTCGAGCTCGTCGCGGACGTGACCCGCCCCGCCCAGGAGCCGATCCCGACCCCCGCCCCGGCCGCGCGCAACTCCCACCGCGCCAAGTGAGCGGCACGTGAGCGCGCCCCCACGGAACGTATGCCGCGAATAACGCCTCTATGACGTAGTCGGCAATTTCGGGGCGAGGGGCAACCGAAGCGGACCCCGCGCACTCTCACTCCGGGCAGGCAGTGAACATTCGCACGGAGGTACGTTTCCTTGAGGTCCCGGTCCCTGAGCCCGTCGCACCGCCGACGCTCCATACGCCCCCGCCACGCCGCCGTCGCGGGCGTCGCGGCCCTGGCGGCCACCCTGTCCGCCTGCTCGGACGGCGGCTCCGGCTCCGACGACGCCAAGGCCGTCAAGCCGAGGGTCTCCGTGAACCTCACCGGCGACCAGGCCAAGGCGGGCGCCCCCGTCACCGTGAAGCTGGCCACCAAGGACGCCAGGCTCAAGGACGTCGCGGTCGCCGACGCCGAGGGCACGAAGCTGGCGGGCAAGGTCGCCGCCGACGGCCGCAGCTGGACCTCGACGCGCAATGCCGCGCCCGGCACCAGCTACACCCTGCGGGCCACCACCGAGCAGGGCGGCGAGGCGACGAGGTCCTTCAAGACGGCCCCGCCCGAGAAGGTCAACAAGGTCACGATCACGCCGGGCAGCAACCTCAAGACCGTCGGCGTGGCCCAGCCGCTCTCGATCGTCTTCGACCACCCGGTCAAGAACAAGGCCGAGGTGGAGAAGCACCTCAAGGTCACCACGTCGAACGACACCACCGGATCCTGGGGCTGGATCAAGAACTACGACGGCAAGGACCGCGTCGACTGGCGCCCCGAGGAGTACTGGAAGCCCGGCACCAAGGTGGAGCTCGACGCCCAGCTCAACGGCGTCGACTCGGGCACGGACGGCGGCTGGTTCGTGCGCGACTACGACACCGCCGCCACCATCGGCAAGAACCAGGCCGTCAAGGTGAACCTGGACAGCAAGACGGCGACGCTGACGCGGGACGGCGAGACCGTCAAGCAGATCCCGATGTCGGCCGGCACCCCCGGCGGCGAGAAGGCGTCCTGGGGCGGTACGTCGGTCCTGATGGCCAAGGAGGGCACGATCAACATGCGCTCCGAGACCGTCGGCCTCGGCGACGCCTACGACAAGATGGTCGACTACTCGATGCGGCTGACCTGGTCGGGCATGTACGCGCACGCGGCGCCCTGGAACGCCTCGTACTTCGGCAACACCAACCACAGCTCCGGCTGCGTCGGCATGAGCACCTCCGACGCCTCCTGGCTGTACGGCCAGGTCCAGGTCGGCGACCCGTTCGAGGTCACGGGCTCGGGCTCCAAGGGCACGCCGGACCCGGGCAACGGTTACGGCCTGTGGAACCTGTCATGGGCGGACTGGCAGGCCAAGAGCGCGCTGAAGCAGACCTCTTGAGGTGACAGCCGCGTCAACAATCGTTACCGGGGCGTAACTTACCGATGGGTTACCCCCGGTAAAGAACCACGGCTACCGTTCGGTCACTTTGCACTTTCAACAAGTGAGGAGTGACCCGTGCGAGACCCCCACCAGTCCCCGCGGTCCACGACCGCGGGGGCCGTCTCCGCCGCCCTGATCGCGGGCGCCGCCTTCGGCCTGGCGCCCGCGGCCCAGGCCGCACCCGCCGAACGCCCCGCCGCGGCGGCCGCGGCGAGTGTGCGGTTCGTCGACATCCCCGGCGACGGCGGCACCGTCCTCAAGGCCAACGTCGTCGCGCCCGCGGGCGCGCGGGCGGACAGCTCGTACCCCGCGATCGTGCTGCCCACCAGCTGGGCCATGCCGCAGATCGAATACATCGCGCAGGCCAAGAAGCTCGCCGCCGCCGGGTACGTCGTCGTCAGCTACAACTCCCGCGGCTTCTGGCAGTCCGGCGGCGAGATCGAGGTCGGCGGCCCCGAGGACATCGCCGACGCCTCCAAGGTCATCGACTGGACGCTGAAGAACACCCCCACCGACCCCGACAAGGTCGGCATGGCGGGCGTCAGTTACGGCGCGGGCATCAGCCTGCTGGCCGCCGCCCACGACAAGCGGGTGAAGGCCGTCGGCGCGCTCAGCGGCTGGGGCGACCTCGTCGAGTCCATCTACAGCGGCCGCACCCAGCACGCCCAGGCGGGCGCGCTGCTCGGCGGCGCGGGCCGGCTCACCGGCCGCCCCAGCGCCGAACTCCAGCGCATCCTCAAGGACTTCCTCGGCTCGAACCTCGACAGCGAGGACGAGATGATCACGTGGGGCACCAAGCGCTCCCCCGCGACCTACCTGGACCGCCTCAACAAGAACGGCGCCGCGATCCTGCTCGCCAACGCCTGGGGCGACACCATCTTCCCGCCCAACCAGTACGCGTCCTTCTACGAGAAGCTGACGGGCCCCAAGCGCCTGGAGTTCCGCCCCGGCGACCACGCGACGGCCGAGGCGGCCGGCCTGCTCGGCCTGCCCAACGACACCTGGACGACCACCCAGCGCTGGTTCGACCACTACCTCAAGGGCGAGCGGAACGGCATCGAGAAGGAGCAGCCCGTCCAGCTCAAGTCCCGCTCCACAGGCGGCTACGAGGGCTACCCGGACTGGAAGTCGGTCGGCGCGACGAAGAGGAAGATCGACCTCGCGGGCTCCACCACGATCCGCGCGAACGTCGACTCCGGGGCCAACGGCGGCATCGTGATGCTCTCCAACACCCTGGACCAGTTCCTGAAGTTGCCGCCGGTGGCGTCGATGCCGCTGCTGCCGCGCCGGTACGCGGCGGTGTGGCAGTCGGAGCGGGCCGAGCGGGAACAGCGCGTGCGCGGTACCGCGAAGCTGCACACCACGCTCACCAGCACCAAGGAGAGCGGAACCCTCGTCGCGTACCTCTACGACGTGGGCCCGCTCGGCCTCGGCAAGCTGGTCAGCAACGCGCCGTACACCTTCCACGGCAAGACCCCGGGCAAGCCGTTCGCCGTCGACCTGGAGCTGTTCTCCACGGCCTACGACGTCCCGGCGGGGCACCGGCTCGCCCTGGTCGTCGACACGGTCGACCCGCTCTATGTCGAGCACAACCCGTCCGGCGCGCAGCTGACCTTCTCCTCGCCCGGAACCGACCCGTCGTACGTGTCGGTCCCCCTGCGCGAGCAGTGATCTCCGGCTGCTGCCGGGCGGGCCTGGCCCTCCAGCTGCTGCTCCCGTCAAGGGCCGGGGGCCCTGGGGGGACCCCCGCCCGGCAGCAGCGTCCCTGGTTCAGCCGGGGCGACATCCACGGCCTCTGTCTTGGGACTGCGCTGCTGGCGCTTGGACACCCAGTAGGCGAACCACGAAAGCAGCATGCACATCCCGATGTAGATCGGTGAGATCACCATGACCACGGGGATGAAAGGCAAATCGTAGTCGAGATTCGACGCGATGAGCTTCCCGGCATGGAGGAACTCCTCATAGGTGATCAGATAGCCGAGTGAGGTGTCCTTCAGGGCCACGACCAGCTGGCTGATGATGGCGGGCAGCATGGCCCGCACCGCCTGCGGCACCAGGACGTACGACATGACCTGGGTCTTTCTCATGCCAAGCGCGTAAGCGGCCTCCCTCTGGCCGCGCTCGACCGAGTTGACGCCGGAGCGGAACACCTCGGCGAGCACGGAACCGTTGTAGAGCGTGAGCCCGGCGACCAGCGCCGGCAGCGGCTGGACCTTCAGCGCCACGAAGACGAAGAAGATCATCACGAGCACGGGCATGGCCCGGAAGAACTCCACCAGGAGCGTGGCCACCCAGCGCACCGGCCGGTGGTCCGAGAGCCGCCCGGTGGCGAGCAGTCCGCCGAGGGCGAGCGAGAGCACGGCGGCGATGGCGAACGCCTTCAGCGTGTTGCCGAGCCCGCGGAGCAGCAGCTCCTGGATGCCCTTGTACTCGAACGGCGTCCACTTGGTGGCGGTGAACTGGTCGGTGTCGAACAGCAGATACAGGATCCAGCCGACGAGCCCGACGATCAGGGCGGTGGAGAGGATGCCGTAGATCAGGTGTCTGCGGCGGGTCCGCGGGCCCGGGATGTCGTAGAGCGCGGTGGCTTCGGGAGCGTGGGTGGTGGTGGTCATCGGGCGACTCCCCAGCGCTTCTCGAGGACGTTGAAGACGGCGCTGATGGCGAGGGTGATGATCAGGTAGCCGAGGGCGATCCAGACGAAGGTCCAGATGATGCTGTAGCCGAGTTCGCTGAGGGTCTTGTAGGTGCCGAGCAGTTCGGTGACGCTGAACGCCCCGGCGATGGCGGAGTTCTTGGCGAGCGCGATCAGCGTGGAGCCGACCGGCGGGATGACCGAACGGAAGGCCTGCGGGAGCACCACCGCGGACAGGGTCTGACTGAAGGTCATGCCGAGACTGCGAGCCGCCTCGCCCTGCCCCTTGGGCACGGTGTTGATGCCGGAGCGCAGCGCCTCGCAGACGAACGCCGAGGTGTAGCAGCCGAGCGCGAGCACGGCGAACACCTTGAAGGGCAGCACGAGCCCGAACCGCGGCAGCCCGAGGAGCACCGCGAAGAACAGCAGCGTCAGCGGCGTGTTCCGCAGGACCGCCACCCACACCGCGCCGAACACCCGGAAGGACCCGACGGGCGCCACCCGGAACGAGGCCATCACGAACCCGAGCGCGAGCGCGAGCAGCGAGGCGTACACGGTGAGTTCGACGGTGCCGAGGAAGCCGTCCCCGAACGTGGAGAAGTTGTCTGTCAGTACGTCCACGACGCCTCCTCAGCTCGCCGGGTAGCGGTCGATGGCGGGCGGCTTCGGCGCCGGGACGCCGGAGAGCCCGAGGGTGGCCTCGTACGCCTTCTTCCAGTCGCCGTTCTTCTCCCGGGCGGCCAGGGCGTCGTCGATGGCGAAGCGCAGCGTGGTGTCGCCGCGGGGCACGCCGATGCCGTAGGGCTCCTTGGAGAACGGCTTGCCGACCAGCTTGAGTTCGTCGGGCACCTTGGCCGCGTACCCGATGAGGATCGCGTCGTCGGTGGTGACCGCGTCGACCTGATAGGTCAGCAGATTGTCGACACACACGGAGTACGTGTCGTACGCGACGAGCGTCGCCTTCGGGTAGTCCTGCTTGATGCGCTGGTACGGCGTGGACCCCGCGGCGGAGCACACGCGCTTGCCGTTCAGGTCCTGGGGGCCCTTGATGTCGTCCTCGTCGTGCCGCACGAGCAGGCCCTGCCCGGCCATGTAGTAGGGGCCGGCGAAGCCGACGAGCTTCTTGCGGAGGTCGTTGATGGTGTAGGTGCCGACGTAGTAGTCGATCTGCCCGTTCTGCAGGGCGGTCTCGCGGTTGGCGGAGGCGATCGTCCGGAAGGAGATCTCCCCGGGGTCGAGGCCGAGGGAGGCCGAGACCATCTTGGCGATCTCGATGTCGAAGCCCGAGTACCTGCCGGTCGCCGGGTCCTTCTCGCCGAGGTAGGGCTGGTCCTCCTTGGCACCCACGACGAAGCGGCCGCGGCTCTTCGCCTTCCGCCAGGTGCCGGACTCGGTCAGCTCGAAGCCCTTGGCCACCTGGTACTTCGGCAGCTCACCGGCCGCGGGGCCCTTGGTCGGGGGGCTGCCCTCCTTGCCGCAGGCTGCGGTGGCCAGCGCGGTGAGGGCGAGCGCGGCGAACAGACGTGTCGTACGGAGCATGCTCAGCCCCCCGTCAGTGCTTGAGGATCTTGGAGAGGAAGTCCTTGGCGCGCTCGCTCTCCGGGTGGGTGAAGAAGTCCTCGGGGGCCCGGTCCTCGACGATGCGGCCGTCGGCCATGAAGACCACGCGGTTGGCGGCCGAGCGGGCGAAGCCCATCTCGTGGGTGACGACGACCATGGTCATGCCGTCGCTCGCCAGTTGCTGCATGACTTCGAGGACCTCGTTGATCATCTCCGGGTCGAGGGCCGAGGTCGGCTCGTCGAAGAGCATCACTTTGGGGTCCATGGCCAGCGCGCGGGCGATGGCCACGCGCTGCTGCTGGCCGCCGGAGAGCTGCGCCGGGTACTTCGCGGCGTGTGCGCCGAGGCCGACGCGTTCGAGCAGCTCACGGGAGCGCTGGTCCGCCTCGTCCTTCTTGCGGCCCCTGACCTTCACCTGGCCCATGGAGACGTTCTGCAGCACGGTCTTGTGCGCGAAGAGGTTG
Organism: Streptomyces sp. NPDC041205; assembly: GCF_055591765.1. Lineage (NCBI taxonomy): Bacteria > Bacillati > Actinomycetota > Actinomycetes > Kitasatosporales > Streptomycetaceae > Streptomyces > Streptomyces sp. NPDC041205. The sequence continues at coordinate 55,310 of NZ_JBVIZH010000014.1, forward strand.
AACGACTGGAAGACCATGCCCACTTCGGCGCGGAGCCGCGCGAGCGCCTTGCCCTCCTCGGGCAGCGGCTGCCCGTCGAGGCTGATGCGGCCCGACTGGATGGTCTCAAGACGGTTGATCGTCCGGCAGAGCGTTGATTTGCCCGACCCCGAAGGGCCGATGACCACGACCACCTCCCCCTTGCCGACGGTGAGATCGATGTCCTGGAGGACATGCAGCTCTCCGTAGTACTTGTTCACATCACGCAGCTCGATCAACGGATCGACGGCCATGCCCAGACCTGCCCACTCATCGCGGTGTCGGTCAGCGCAAACTATCTACGCGAAAACGGGACTTATTGGACGACACGCACTTATGGGCATTAACCGTATTTGAGGCTACGTTGCCTGGCGGCTACGCCTCGGACGCCTCCGCGTACACCTGAGACAACTCGGGCGTCCCCTGAACCGCCCAGTCGAGCCCCGCCGCGACCACGTCGAACTCCCGCCCCGACACCAGGCGCACCACCGGGGTGCCACCCGGAAGGACCTGCCAGACCGCGCCCGGCACGGTCCGCACGATCACCGTGCCCAGATACAGCCCCGCGTCGTTGCCGAGCCACGGCAGCGTCTCCGCGTCGTCGCGCCAGCGCGGCGGCAACTGGTCCAGGGCGGCCAACGACGCCGGGGAGTCGTCGAGTTCAAGGCCGGCCGCGCCCGCCTGCGAGCGCAGCAGCTCGCACTCGGACAGCAGTTCGCCCACGCCGACCGGATCGTCCTCGAAGGCGGCCGCGAGCCGCAGCCCCGGCTCGCTCGGGTGCCGCTTGCGCCATTTGTCCAGGAACGGAATGTTCATGACCGGCCTCTCCGTGGGGTGCCCGGGGCGGCCTCCCCGGGCGGGCCGGGGCGGCCGGACGACGGATCCGCGCTCCAAGGAATGTATCTTGCGGCAGTTGATCTCGGAATGAGCGGAATCAGGCGAATCAGCGGCGGGTGAAGGCCAGGATCGTCGCCAGGTTCATCGGGCGGCGGGTGGAGAGGTAGAGGTAGGGCGCGGTGTGGTGCGGGCCCCGCAGTTCGACGCGGAGCGCCGTGGGGACGTAGGCGCGCAGCAGGAGCAGGGCGTAGGCGTTCGCCTTGCACGTGCGCCACTCGAAGGCCTCACCCGCGTCGAGGATCTCCGTGCCGCCGAGGTCGTCGATCGGGATGACCCGGTCGCCCACGACGAGCGTGCCGGGCGTCACGACGATGCGGGCCGAGCCGTAGCGGTGGACCAGCGGGCCGAACACCCCGCCGACGAGGAGCACGCCGAACACGGCGGCCACGGGCCCGAACGGCAGCAGGAACCCGCCGAAGAGACAGCCCGCGAGCACGACGAGGAACCACCACACGGCCGGGACGCTCAGGCGCTCATCGTAAAGGTGCATGCCGCCATCCTGGCACTGGCGTACGGGCGGGGCTGAGGGGGCCGCCCCTGGCCGGTGCACGCCGGCCCCCGCGCGCCGACCCCGTGCGCGTGACCTTGGCCGGATCGGGTGCCGGTGTCCGCGCCGCGTTCATTGACGGGCTTCTGACTGCTCCTTAGTTTCATCACGCACCGTCTGTCGTCCGTAGCCGCATGACGCGTCAGCAGCCCGTCGTGCGAGTCGTGTCCGCCGTGCACCACGTCGTGGGAGGGGTCCGTCGTGCGAAGACGCATCTTGCGAGGACGCATCTGGGGAGCCGCCGCCGTACTCGCCCTGCTCACGGGTCTCGCCCCGGTGGCCGCCGCCGAGGCCGCGCCGGAGCAGGCCCGGCGGTCGCCTTCCGCGAAGAGCACCCGACCGCTCCCCCTGGAGCGGCTGTTCGACAATCGGGCCGTCAGCGACGACGCGCGCCCCGGCGACGCGGACTTCGACGGCGCCGGGGCCTCGCTGTCCGCGCGGGACCTGGCGGCGGCCGGCTGGACCCCCGGCCGGGCGCTCGGCGTCGACGGCGCCCGTGTCACCTGGCCGGACACGGCGGCGGGCGAGCCGGACAACGTACGGGCGGACGGTCAGGCCGTACGGGTGCGCGGGCGCGGGGACGCGCTGGCGTTCCTGGTCGCGGGCACGGGTGGCGACGCGAGCGGGACGGGCAGCGTGCGCTACCGGGACGGCTCACGCGGCAGCTACCGCCTGACGGCGCCGGACTGGCGCGGCGGCCCCCTCGCCACCAAGTCCGTCGCCCTGCCCCACATCAACACACCCGGCGGCCAGCTCACCGAGCGCGCCCGGCTGTACGTCGTCACGGTGCCGGTCGCCCGCGGGCGCGAGGTGACCTCCGTGGTGCTGCCCCGGGACCCCGGCACGGGGACCGACCTGCATGTCTTCGCGCTGTCGGTGCGGGGCGAGGCCAAGGGGTGGACGGGCAGCTGGGCGGCCTCGACGGCCGGGTACACCGCGGTCGGGCCCTGGCAGGACCGGACCGTGCGGCTCGTGGTGCACACCAGCGCCGGGGGGCCGCGGGTGCGGATCCGCCTCGACAACACCTTCGCGGGTACGCCGGTACGGATCGGGAGTGCCACGGTCGCCGTGCGCGCGGCGGGCGCCGGGGCCCGGGGGGAGCCGGTGGCGCTGCGGTTCGGCGGGCGTTCGGGGGCCGAGATTCCCGCCGGGGCGCAGGTGTTCAGCGATCCGCTGCGGTTCGCGGTGCCGTCGGACGCGCACCTCCTCGTCAGCTTCCACCTGCCCGGGCCGGTGGCCTCCGCGCCCGTGCACAGCCAGGCCCTGCAGACCTCGTACGTCAGCGGGCCCGGCGACCACACGGCCGACGGCTCCGGGCTCGCGTACACCTCGACGCTGCGGACCTGGCCGCTGCTCACCGGCGTCGACGTCGGGGGCGGGCCCGGGTCCGTGGTGCTGCTCGGCGACTCCATCACGGACGGCGTCGGCTCCACGCCCGACACCGACCGACGCTGGCCCGACGAGCTGGCCCGGCGCCTCCTGGCCCAGGACGACGTGCCGCGCTACGGCGTCCTGAACCAGGGCATCTCCGCCAACCGCGTCCTCACCGACCGCTACCCCGGTGACGGCGTGTCCACCGACACCGGTGGCGTCAGCGCCCTGCACCGCCTCGACCGGGACGTCTTCGCCCAGACCTCCGCGCGGACGCTCGTCGTCTTCGAGGGCGTCAACGACGTACGGGCCGGGGCGGCCGCCGAGGACGTCGTCGCCGGGCTGCGCGAGATCGCCCTGCGGGCGCGGGAGCGGGGGATGCGGGTGGTCGCGGCGACCGTGGTGCCCTGTGAGGGGGAGGCTCGGTGCACTGCCGCGGTGGACGCGGAGCGGGTGAAGGTCAACTCCTACCTGCGGGGTGGTGGCGACTTCGACGCCGTCCTCGACTTCGACGCCGTCCTGCGCGATCCTGCCCGTCCCTCGCGGATGCTGCCCGCCTACGACAGCGGGGACCATCTCCACCCGGGCGACGCGGGGCTCGCCGCGCTCGGGCGGTCGGTGCGGTTGGGGGCGCTGGTGCCGTAGCCCTGCCGAGGGCTCCCCAACCCCGCCCCTTCCCGTAACTGGGGGCTCCGCCCCCAGACCCCCGCTCCTCAAACGCCGGAGGGGCTGTCCATAGCCCGTCCGGCCTTCGAGGACGAGGCGCGAAGCGCCGACAACGGGGTCCGGGGCGGAGCCCCGGTTTCGGGAGGGGGCGGGGTCGGGGAAAGGTCACAGATCCAGGTCGACCACCACGGGCGCGTGGTCCGAGGCGCCCTTGCCCTTGCGTTCCTCACGGTCGACGTAGGAGTCGGACACCGCCTTGGCGAAGGCCTCGTTGCCATAGACGAGGTCGATGCGCATGCCCTTGTTCTTGGGGAAGGCGAGCTGGCGGTAGTCCCAGTACGTGTAGGGGCGGTCGTACTTGAGGGGCCGGGGGACGACGTCCGTGAGGCCGGTCTCGCGGAGGGCGGCGAGGGCACCGCGCTCGGCGGGCGTGACGTGGGTGGCGCCTTCGAAGAGGGCGGGGTCCCAGACGTCGTCGTCGGTCGGCGCGACGTTGAAGTCACCGAGGACGGCGAAGGGCCGGGACCCGGCCGCGTCCTCGGCGACGGCGGCCTTGAGGGCGTCGAACCAGGCGAGCTTGTAGGCGTAGTGGGCGTGGTCGACCTCGCGGCCGTTGGGCACGTAGACCGACCAGACGCGGGCGGGGCCGCAGGTCGCGGAGATGGCGCGGGGCTCCTGCGCGTCGTCGTAGTCGGGGCCGCCGGGCAGGCCCGTGGTGACGTCGGCGAGGCCGACGCGGGAGATCAGCGCGACGCCGTTCCACCGGCCCGTGGCGTTCACCGCGGACTCGTACCCCAGCTCGCGCAGGGCCTCGGCGGGGAACTGCTCCGCGCCGCACTTGGTCTCCTGGACGCACAGCACGTCCGTGCCGGTCTTCTCCAGCCAGGCCAGGAGCCGGGGAAGGCGGGCGGTGATCGAGTTCACGTTCCAGGTCGCGATGCGCATGGGAAACAACCTACCCGCCGCCACTGACAGTCCCGGATCCCCCGCCCCCGACGCCGCCCGGCCCCGCCGCCCCGCCCCGCGCGGTCACACCTCGGCCGACTCCCCCGGCGCGAGCCGCACATGGTCCGTGCCGCCGAGCCGCCCGATGTGACCGCCGTAGATCGGCAGCGCCAGGTCGGTGAGGAGGGCGTCGTGGATGTCGTGGGCGCGCCGCGGCTTGACCTCCCGTACGTAGTCGATGACTTCGGAGATCTTGTTCCAGGGGGCCATCACCGGGACCATCAGCGTGTCCACGGGGTGCTCGGGCACCGTGAACGCGTCGCCGGGGTGGAAGACGGTGCCGTCGACGAGGTAGCCGACGTTGGTGACGCGGGGCAGGTCCGGGTGGATCACGGCGTGCAGCTCGCCGTGGACCTGGATGTCGAACCCGGCGGCCGTGAACGTGTCGCCGTGGCCGACGGTGTGCACCCGCCCCGGGAAGGCCGCCGCGAGCTGGTCGGCGACGGACGCGAGGGTCCACAGCTCGGTGGCCGGGTCGGCCTCCAGGGCGGCGCGCAGATGGCGCTCGTCGAAGTGATCGGGGTGCTCGTGCGTGACCAGGAGGGCGTCGGCCCCGGCAGCGGCGTCGTCCTCGCTGAAGCCGCCGGGGTCGATGACGAGGAGGCGGCCGTCCTTCTCCAGGCGCACACACGCGTGGGACTTCTTGGTGAGCTTGATGTGAGACGTCGTCATGCCCCCATCCTGCTCCTCGGGGCCGACCGGAGCCGACCGGGGCGGCCCCGAGGAGGACATGCCCCGCTACTCCTGCGGAGTGGTCTCCTCGCGGATCACCTGCTGGGCGACCCGGAACGCGCTGTTGGCCGCCGGGACCCCGCAGTACACCGCGGCCTGCAGCAGCACTTCCTTGATCTCTGCCGGGGTGAGGCCGTTGCGGAGCGCGGCGCGGGTGTGGAACGCCAGCTCGTCCAGGTGGCCGCCCGCGACGAGGGCCGTGAGGGTGACGCAGCTGCGGGTGCGGCGGTCCAGGCCCTGGCGGTTCCAGATCTCGCCCCAGGCGTAGCGGGTGACGAGGTCCTGGAAGTCCGCGGAGAACTCGTCGGCGGCGGCCATGGCCCGGTCGACGTGCGCGTCGCCGAGTACCTCGCGGCGGACCTTCATCCCCTGCGCGTAGGCGTCGGGGCGGGCGTCCGTCGCCACGGGCTGCTCGACCGCGGCGATCTCGGCGACCGGCGCGGCCGGGGGCGGCGCGAGCACGGGCTTGACGGGGGGCGCGGTGATGGCGTGCTGGCCGGTGCCGTGGGTGTCGGGGGCGGCCTGCCAGGCGCTGGAGAAGTGGCGTACGAGCAGGTCGGTGACCGCGCCGGGCTGTTCCACGGGGGCCAGGTGGGAGGCGCCGGGCACCACGGCGAGGCGGGCGTCGGGGATGCCCGCGACGAGGGTGCGGGCCTCGCCCTGGCCGGTCACCTGGTCCTCGGAGCCGACCAGGACGAGGGTGGGCACTCCTATGCTGGCCAGCTCCGCGCGGATGTCGAAGGCGGCGAGCGCCTCGCAGGCGGCGATGTAGCAGCCGGGGTCGGTGGTGCGCACCATCTGCACGGCCCAGTCGGTGATGGCGGGCTGGGCGGCGGCGAAGCCGGGCGTGAACCAGCGCTCCGGGGAGCTGCGGGCGATGGGGTCGAGGCCGTTGGTGCGGACGATCACACCGCGCTGGCGGAACTCGTCGGCGGTGCCGAACCGCGGCGAGGTGGCGATGAGTGCGAGCGAGGCGACGCGGTGCGGGTTGCGCAGCGCCAGTTCGGCCCCGATGGCGCCGCCGAGGGCGCAGCCCGCGAACCCGAAGCGCTGCACGCCGAGTTCGTCGAGCGTGGCGAGCACGCGGCGGGCGAGTTCACCGACGGAGTCCACGGGGTGGGCGGGGGCGCCGCCGTGTCCGGGCATGTCGAAGCGGATGATCCGCCAGTTCTTGCTGAGTTCGGGCACCTGCCGGTCCCACATGTGCCATGTGGTGCCGAGGGAGGGGCCGAGGACCAGGACAGGGGCGTCCTCCGGCCCGTCAAAGCGGTATTGCAGGGCTGCAGTGTTCGTCTCGCTCACCCGCTCCACGCTGCCACATCGCACACATGCGCACCGACGGGGGTGGGCGCCTCCACCAAACCGCCGCAGACCTTCACGGCCGCGGCCGTGACGGGTTCACCCCGCGAGGACGGCCTCGGCCAGCTCGCGCCAGTCCCCCGCCCCGCCTGCCCGGGTCGCCTCGGCGAACGCCGGTTCGCCGAGGTGGGCGCGGGCCTGTGCGGTGATCCGGTCGACGTCCGGCTGTGAGCGGTCCGGTGTGCCCCGCACGCTGTCACCGGCCGCGAGCAGCGCCGCGGCCCGCTCGTGCTGACCCTGGCGCAGCGCGAGCTGCGCGAGGCCGACGAGCACGTGCGCGAGCAGCGGCAGGTGCCCCAGCTTCACCGCCTCGCGGAAGGCCTCGGCCCAGTGGCCGCGAGCCTCCTCGATGTCCTCGGCGAGGTAGCCGTACAAGTCCTGGGTCACGACCCGGAGGTAGCCCCTGGTCCCGGTGACGCGCAGCGGCCGGGCCGCGTCCAGTTGCGCGTACGCCTCCTCCCGCCGCCCGCGCCAACGGGCCAGCTGCGCCTTCGCGAGGACGAGCCCGGCCAGCGCGTCCGGCCAGGCGACCCGGTCCACGCAGGCCTGCGCCTGTGCCATGGCGGCCGCGCTCGCCGCCTCGTCGCCGAGCAGCCAGTACAGCTGGGCCTGGCGCGCCCGCAGACCGATCGCGTCCTCGATCGCGCCCAGTTCGGTCAGGGCCGTGATCCCCTGTTCGTAGTGCTCGCAGGCCTCGGCGAACGCGCCGCGCTGGGCGAGCCGGTCGGCCAGGGACATCAGCGCGAGCGACATCCCCCACCGGTCGCCGAGGGCCCGGAACTCGGCCAGGGCGATCTCCATGTCCGTGTCCGTGTCCGGCTCGACGCGGCCGATGGTGAGCCGCAGCCGGCTGCGGTTGAGCCGGGCCTGGGCGCGCACCCACGAGTCCTCGTCGGTGAGCATGGGCTCGAACGCGGCCAGGAACTCCAGCGGCTCCGCCAGCATCCGCTCCATCAGGTCGACCATGACCATCAGCGGGTGGCGGCTCGTCCCGCGCCGGGCGTACCGGTATGCCTTGTGGATCCATTCCTGCGCCGCGTACTGGTCACCCTGGCCCGAGGTCAGGAACAGCGTCACGACGGCGTACGCCATGGCGCGCACGTCGTCGGGCACGGGACCGTCCAGGGAAGCCGCGGCGACGCTCAGTTCGGTGCCCTCGGCCTTGCGTCCGCTCAGGAACCAGTACCAGCCCGCGGGTCCGACGAGCCGCATCGCCTCGTGGGCCCAGCCGTCCGCGATGGCGCCGCGCAGGGCGGCGTTGATGTTGTCGTGCTCGGCCTCGAGGACGGCGAGCCACTCCAGTTGCTCGGTCCGGCGCAGGTGCGGTTCGGCCGTCGCGGCGAGGTCGGTGAAGTGCGCGAGGTGCGCCCGGCGGGCCGACTCGGTCTCCCCGGCCTCGGCCAGGCGGTGCGCCGCGTACTCCCTGATGGTGTCCAGCATCCGGTAGCGCGGCACGGCCGTGTCGTCGGCGAGCAGCAGGGACTTCTCGATCAGCGCGGTGAGCACGTCGAGGACCTGCTCCCCGCCCGGGGCCTCGCCCCCGCACACCCGCTCGGCCGCGTCGAGCGTCGCGCCGCCGGAGAACACCGAGAGGCGTCGCAGCACGCTCCGCTCGGCCTCGGTGAGCAGGTCCCAGCTCCAGTCCACGACCGCGCGCAGGGTCTTGTGCCGGGGCAGTGCCGTGCGGCTGCCGCTGCTGAGCAGCCGGAAGCGGTCGTCGAGCCGGAGGGCAAGCTGCTCGACGGACATCGTGCGCAGCCGTGCCGCGGCCAGTTCGATGGCGAGGGGAATGCCGTCGAGCGCCCGGCAGATGCGGGCCATGGCGGCCAGGGTCGGCTCGTCGAAGACGATGTCCTTGCGCACCGCGCCGGCCCGGTCCCGCAGCAGCAGCACCGCGGGCGAGGCCCCGACCGCGGCCGGGTCCGCGCTTGCGCCGGGCAGGGCGAGCGGCTCCACCTGCCACAGCGCCTCGCCGGTGATGCCGAGCGGCTCCCGGCTCGTGGCCAGGATCCGCAGGCCCCGGCACTCCCCGAGCAGCCGGTCCGCGAAGGTCGCGGCCGCCTCGATCATGTGCTCGCAGTTGTCGAGGACCAGCAGGTGCGCGCGGTCCCGGACCGCCGTGACGAGCCGGTCCATCGAGTCCCCGCCCGGGTCCCCGCCTCCGTCGCCGCCCGCGCCGCCGCCGACCAGCGCCTGGTCGCGCAGGCCGATCGCGGTGAGCACGACCTGGGCCAGCTCCCCGCCCGCCCGCACCGAGGCCAGCTCGACCAGCCAGGCCCCGTCCGGGAGGTCTTCGAGCATCCGCCGCGCGGTCTCCGTGGCGAGGCGCGTCTTGCCCGAGCCGCCGGGTCCGGTCAGGGTGACGAGGCGGTGCTCGGTGACGAGGTCGGCGACCGCGGCGACGTCCTCGTCCTTGCCGACGAAGCTGGTCAGCCCGGCGCGCAGGTTGGTGCGGGGCCGCTCCGGCTCCGTCCGGCCGCCGCGCCGGTCGTGCTGCTCGCCCTGCTCGCGGCGCTCGGCACGGTCGGTGCGGTCTGTGCGGTCGGTGGACCCGGCGCGCTCGCCGTGCCGGCGTCGGGCGCCGCCACGCTCGCCCAGGTCCCCGCGCAGCAACGCGGTGTGCAGTGCGGAGAGTTCGGCCGAGGGCTCCACGCCCAGCGCGTCGACGAGCCGCTCGCGCAGCTTCTGATACGCCATCAGGGCCTCGCTGCCCCGGCCCGCCTCGGCGAGCGCCCGCATCAGCGCGGCGACGAGGCCTTCCCGCAGCGGGTGCGTGGCGACCAGCTCGGTCAGTTCGGAGACGAGGTCCGCGCCGCGGCCGAGGCGGAGGTCCGCGTCCACCCGGTCGGCGAGCGCGGCGAGGCGGAGTTCGTCGAGGCGGGTTGCCGCGGCGACGAAGGCGTCGCTGCCGTGCGGCGCGATGTCCGCGAGCGCCGTGCCGCGCCACAGTTCCAGGGCCGAGCGCAGCAGCTCCGCCCGCCGCGGCACGTCGTCGGCGGCGCGCGCCCGGCCGAGCAGCTGCTCGAACCGGCTCACGTCCACGGCGTCGGGCGCCACGGCCAGCCGGTACCCGCCGGACTCCGCCTCGACCGACCCGTCCGGCAGCACCCTGCGCAGCCGGGACACGAGCACCTGCAGGGCGTTCGCCTCGTCCGCGGGCGGCCGGTCCCCCCAGATCCAGTCCACGAGCCTCGGCCGGGTGACGACCCGGCCGGGTTCGAGGGCGAGCGCGGACAGCAGGGCGCGCAAACGAGTGCCCGGCACTTCCACCGCCGCCCCGGTGGCGGTCCGGACCTCGAAGGGCCCGAGCATCATGATGTGCACCTGGCCATAGTGCCGCACGGCTCCGACGCCTGACCAACCGCTCCCGCGCTGGTCACGACCGCCGTTCCCGCGGTCCCACGGGCCCGGCTCGCCCCGGTGTTTCGGTGCGGCGTCCGCGGTGAGGATCACCGAATGACCCCGCACCTCGAATCCCCCGCGCCACAGAACCCCCTCCCGCCCCACCCGGCCCTTCCGCATCTCGACGCCGCCACGCTCGACCGCCTGGTCCCGATGGGGGCCGCCGTCGACGCCGTCGAGGACGTGCTCGCGAGCGGCGGGCTCGACCCCGAGGCGGAACCCGCGCGGTCCGTCGTCGGTGTGACGGGCGGTCAGCTGCTGCTCATGCCGTCGTCGACGGCCTCGTACGCGGGCGTGAAGGTGGCGACCGTGACCCCCGCCAACCCCGAACGCGGGCTGCCCCGCATCCAGGGCCTGTACCTCCTGCTCGACGGCGTGACCCACCAGCCGCTCGCCCTGCTCGACGGCATCGCCCTCACCTCGCGGCGCACGCCCGCGGTGTCCGGCGCCGCGATCCGGCGCCTGGCCGCGCCGGAGGTCCGGCGGCTGCTCGTGTTCGGGACGGGGCCGCAGGCGTGGGGGCATGTGGAGGCGGTACGGGCGGTGCGTCCCGGCCTCGCGCACGTGGACGTCGTCGGGCGCGACCAGGGGCGGGTGGCCGCGTTCGTGGAGCGGTGCCGGGCGGCGGGACTCGCGGCGGCGGCCGCGGCGCCGAAGGACGTCGCCCACGCCGACGTGGTGTGCTGCTGCACCACGGCGCGCGAGCCGCTGTTCGACAGCTCGCTGCTCGCCCCGCACGCGACCGTCGCCGCGGTCGGCTCGCACGAGCCCGACGCCCGCGAGGTCGACGAACGCCTCCTCGGCCGGGCCACGGTCGTCGCCGAGTCCCGGTCCGTGGCGATGCGGGAGTGCGGCGACATCGTGCAGGCGGTCGCCACCGCCGCGTTCGACCTGCGGCGGCTGCGCACCCTGCGCGAGCTGGCCCGCGGCGAGGTGCCCGTCGAGGAGGCCCGCCCGCGCCTGTTCAAGTCGGCGGGCATGGCCTGGGAGGACCTCGCGGTGGCGGTGGCGGCGTACGAGAGATGGCGGGGCGCCGACGCCTGAGCGCCCCGCCCCGGCCTCACGTCACCGTCACGGGATGCCGCACCACCGCGTCGAACAGATACCCCTGGGTGTTGTGGACCGTCGTCGGCGGCTGGCTGCGCCCGGTCGTGTCCGTGGCGCGGGCGAGGAGTGTCGCGGGGCCGGGCGTGCGCGGCCGCCACTCGGTGGACCAGCGCACCCAGGAGCCGCGCCGGGGTATGTCGTGGAGGCGGGCGCGGTGCCAGGTACCGCCGTGGTCGGTGCTGATGTCGACGCGGGCGACGGCGCCGTCGCCCGACCAGGAGCGGCCCGTGAGGCGGTGCCGGGCTCCGGCCTGGAGCGTGGCGTTCCAGGGGAGTTCGAAGGCCGACTTCAGGGTCTGGCGGGTGAGCGGCGGTGAGCCCTCGGCCGGGAAGTGCGGGCCGAACAGGCGGTAGAAGTCGGTGTTCCAGGGCGAGTAGAGCGGTGTCGTCGAGACCTCGATGTCGCCGACCCACTTGATGGACGCGATGCCGGTCCAGGAGGGCACGACGACGCGCACGGGGTGGCCGTGGTCGGGCGGCAGCGGCTCGCCGTTCATCTCGTACGCGAGGAGGACGTCGTCCAGGGCCTTGGCGAGGGGCAGTGGGCGCCGCACCCGGCCGAGGTTCGTGCCGTCGGCCGTGACGTAGTCGTCGTCCAGGCCGCGGGGCATGACGTCCACGGCCCGGCACGAGAGGCCCGCGCGGCGCAGGACGTCGGCGAGCCGGACCCCGCGCCAGCGTGCGGTGCCGATGGCGCCGAGCGTCCAGGCCGTGCCCGACACCGGCTGGCCCTGCTGGGTCTGGAACAGGCTCCGGCCGTTGCCCGCGCACTCCACGAACGCCGTGCGCGCCGTCGACGGCAGCCGCTTCAGGTCGGCGAGCGTGAACTCCCGTGCGCCACCGGTGAGTCCGTCGCCCCACACGGTGAGCCGCCACGCGGCGGCGTCCGGGCGGGGCGTGGTGGTGTGGTTGCGTACGAAGAAGTGCGAGGCGGGGGTCAGATGGCCGGTGTCGGCGAGTGCTTCGAAGCGGGTCTCGGCATTCGTGCCGCGCACCGTGAACACGTCGTCGGGCAGCGGTTTGACGATGCCCGGCGCGGTCGCGGCCCGTGCGCGCGGGGCGGGCCAGGCGACGGGCACGGCTGCCGCGAGACCGGCGGCGGCGAGGCGCAGCACGTCGCGGCGGGCCACCCCGGCGGCGCGGGCCTCGCCCGCGAGCCACTGGCGCAGTCGACGACGGTCGTAGGCGGCTTCGGTGATCGGTTCCGTGGGCGTCATGAGGGCAGCCTTCCGCGGCGGGCGTGACGGTCTTTTCCGAGTGCGCGAAGCGCCGTACGCCGTCAGGGAAGCGAGCGGCGCGCGGGACGAGGAGCGCCGTACCGAGAGGAAAGAGAGGAGAGCGCGGATCAACAACAGGCGTGCGACGGCAGTGCGCGGACCCGGAGGCTTCCGGTGGCACAGGTGCTGCGGCTGAGGATCATCCCGACATGCTACGAGGCCGTGACGTGTCCCGTCACGGCCTCGGCCCGTTCGTGCGCGGCGCCGCTACGGCGTCGTCGTCGACACGACGTACACCATGGGGTGCTTCGGGTCGGAGCGGTTCACGACGATGTCCTGGGTGGGAGTGGGGTTCTTCATCTTGTGGGTGAGGCCCCACCAGGGCCCGGGGTCGGTGAACTCCCAGCCGACGACCTTGCGGTCGCGCTTGCTGATGGTGATGTCGTTCTTCTTCAGGGCGCTGACGCCCTTGCCGGTGCCGGTGGCCCTGAGGAACTTGTCGAGGCCCTCGTTGCTGGTGAGGAACTGGACGTACAGGCGGCTGGTGCGCCAGTTGTTGGTCTCGTAGTAGGCGACCTCCGCGGAGTACGGCGGGATCGGCACGTCGTAGAGGCGGCGCTGGACCTTGGAGGGCCAGCCCGCGGTGAGGCCGGTCGCGGAGTACTTCTTCTCCTTGTCGCGGCCGCTGTCGCGGCTCTGGTTCGCGGAGATCAGCAGATACACGGCGGGGACGCCGATGAGCAGCACGATGATCGTCGCGGTGAGCCAGCGACGGCGGAGCATGTGGCGGCGGTCTTCCGGAGGGCGCTGCTCCGCGTCACCCGGTCCGGGCGGGCCCGGCAGGTCCGGGGACGAGGGCTGGCGGGGCACGGTCATCTACTGGGTCCCCTGGGCGGTGCGGTCGTTGGAGCGGCGGGCCTCGGCGTAGCGCTCGTACCGCTCGTAGCGTTCGACGCGGCGGCGGTTGGCGCGCCGGAAGCGGCGGGCGACGAGCCGGGCCAGGTCGGCGGCGCCCACCATGCCCGCCTCGGGGCCGAGCTGGGCGCGGGCGATGCGGGCCTCGGGGCGGTAGCCGCGGCCGGTGAGGTGGCGGCGGAAGGCGTCCCTGGCCGGGCCGATCAGGAGGTCGTCGGCCGCGCTGACGCCGCCGCCGATGACGAAGCAGGACGGGTCGAGGGCGGCGGCGAGGTTGGCGATGCCGACGCCGAGCCACTGGCCGATGTCCTGGAGCAGCTCGACGCACATGGCGTCGCCCTCACGGGCCAGCTCGGTGATGAGGGGCCCGGTGATGTCGGGGACGTTGCCCTTGACGCGCTCGATGATGCCGTACGCCACCGGGGAGTCCGCGGCCGCCAGCTCGCGGGCCTCGCGCACCAGGGCGTTGCCGGAGCTGTACTGCTCCCAGCAGCCGCGGTTGCCGCACGGGCAGCGGTGACCGCCGGGCACGACCTGCATATGGCCGAACTCGCCCGCGACCCCGAACTTGCCGCGCTTGACCTGGCCGTCCTCCAGGATCGCGCCCCCGATGCCGGTGCCGAGCGTGATCATGACCAGGTGGTCCTCGCCGCGGGCCGCGCCGAAGCGCCACTCGGCCCACGCGGCGGTGTTCGCGTCGTTGTCGACGAGCACGGGCACCGCGAGGCGGCCGGAGATGCGGTCGCGCAGGGGTTCGTTGCGCCAGGACAGGTGCGGGGCGAACAGGACGCGGTTGCGGTCCGCGTCCACCCAGCCCGCGGCGCCGATGCCGACGGCGTGCACGTCGTGCCGGTCGGACAGGTCCAGGACCAGCTCGACGATGGTGTCCTCGACCACCTTCGGGCTCTTGGACTTGTCCGGCGTCTCGGTGCGCAGCGTCTCCAGGATGTTGCCGTCGGCGTCCACGACGCCCGCCATCACCTTCGTGCCGCCGATGTCGATGCCGACGGTGGGGACGCGGGGCGCCGTCAGATGGGATCGGCGCTCACGCGTGCCCACGGTCCGCAGAACGGTGGCTCGTGCGGAGCCGCGGTGCGTGAGGTCGCGGTAGGTGCTCATCGGGCCGATTCTGCCTCACGCTCGCGGGGGCGCGCACAACGGGACCGGGGTGGTGAGGCGCCCCGGTCGGCCCCCGGGTGGTGAGGCGCCCCGCACTTCCGGGGTGCGGGCACCCGGGCTTCCCCAGGGGCGCGGGGAACTGCGCGCTCAGCCAGAGAAGAGCCGCAGACGCGTCTGCTCGGTCATCGGCAGACGCGTCTGCGGCTTTGTCGGGGCTGGTCGCGCAGTTCCCCGCGCCCCTTACGAGGCCCGCCCCGGCCTACGGGGCGCCGAGGTCGGGCTCGGGAGCCCGTTCCAGTTCATGACGGAGGTCGTCCAGCTCGGAGCCGCCCGCCATCTGGCGGGTCAGCTCGTCCAACGTGATCTCGTCCCGGGAATGGCTGCCCGACATCGCACCGCGCTTGAGGAGGACGAAGCGGTTGCCGACCAGGTAGGCGTGGTGCGGGTTGTGGGTGATCAGGACCACACCGAGGCCCGCGTCACGGGCGGCCGCGACGTACTTGAGGACGACCCCGGACTGCTTCACGCCGAGCGCGGCGGTGGGCTCGTCCAGGACGAGGACCTTCGCGCCGAAGTACACGGCGCGGGCGATCGCCACGCACTGGCGCTCACCGCCGGAGAGGGTGCCGATCGGCTGGTCCACGTCGCGCAGGTCGATGCCCATGCGGAGCAGCTCCGCGTGCGTCGTCCGGCGCATCAGGTCGACGTCGAGGCGCTTGAACGGGCCCGTGCCCTTCGTCGGCTCGGAGCCGAGGAAGAAGTTCCGCCAGACCGGCATCAGCGGGACGACGGCCAGGTCCTGGTAGACGGTGGCGATGCCGCGGTCCAGGGCCTCGCGGGGGCTGGAGAGCTTGGTCTCCTCGCCCTCGACGCGCAGGCTGCCCGCGTCGTGCTGGTGCAGACCCGCGATGATCTTGATGAGGGTGGACTTGCCCGCGCCGTTGTCGCCGAGCACGCAGGAGATCTCCCCGGCGTGCACTTCGAGGGAGACGCCCTCGAGGGCCCGGATGTTGCCGTAGTACTTGCTGACGGCGTCGAGCTCGACCAGCGGCGTACGGTCCGCGGGGGCCGTCTCTTCCCTGGCCACGGCCTCAGTGGTCATTTCGTCGCCTCCGCGCGCTTGCGGACCCAGGCGTTGAGCAGGGTCGCGAGGAGCAGCATCGCTCCGAGGAAGAACTTGAACCAGTCCGGGTTCCACTCGGCGTACACGATGCCCTTGCTGGTCATGCCGAAGATCAGGGCGCCGACCGCGGCGCCGACCGCCGAGCCGTAGCCGCCGGTGATCAGGCAGCCGCCGATGACGGCCGCGATGATGTAGATCAGTTCGTTGCCGACACCCTCGCCGGACTGCACGACGTCGTAGTTGAAGAGCAGGTGCTGGCCGGAGACCCAGGCGCCGAAGGCGACGCCCATGTACAGGCCGATCTTGGTCCTGCCGACGGGCACGCCGACCGCGCGGGCGGCCTGCTCACCGCCGCCGACCGCGAAGATCCAGTTGCCGGCGCGGGTGCGCAGCAGGATCCAGGTGGCGACCGCGATCATCGCGAGCCACCACACGATGGTGATCTTGAAGTCGACGCCGCCGATGGTGATCGTGGAGGCGAACACGTCCTTCGCGGACGAGAAGCCCTCCATGTCGGAGATCGACTTGGTGGAGACGGTGTCGCTGATCAGCTTGGTGAAGCCCAGGTTCGCGCCGGTCAGCATCAGGAACGTACCGAGCGTGATGATGAAGCTCGGCGGGTCCGTGCGGATCAGCATCACGCCGTTGAAGACGCCGATGGCGAGGGTGGCGAGCAGGGACACGCCCACGCCGACCCAGACGTTCGCCGTCATCTGGTAGCTGAACATCGACGAGATCAGCGCGGACGTCGTCACCATGACGCCCGCCGACAGGTCGAACTCACCGCCGATCATCAGCAGCGCCACCGGCACCGCCATGATGCCGATCGTGGAGGCCGCGTACAGGACGGTGGCGAGGCTCGCCGCGCGCAGGAAGCTGTCGGCGACGACCGCGAAGAACAGGAACACCGCCACGGCGCCCACGACGGAGCCCAGCTCTGGCCGGCCCAGGAACTTCTTCAGCGGCGAGGTCTTCAGAAGCCGCTCGTCGACCGCCTTCTCGGGCCGCTGCGGTGACGGTGCGGGTGCAGGTGCGGTCGCGCTCATCGGGTCCCCCGCTTCGCGTATTCCTCCAGCTCGGCGGCCTGGTCCTTGGTGATGATCTGCGGTCCGGTGAGGACCGGCTTGCCGCCGCCGAGCACATCGGCGTTGTACTTGTAGAGCCAGAGCAGGTCCACGGCCTCGTAGCCCTGAAGGTAGGGCTGCTGGTCCACGGCGAAGCCGAGCGTGCCGGACTTCAGGCCGCCCGCGACCTTCTCGTTGAGGTCGAACGTGTCGATCTCGGCCTTGCTGCCCGCGCCGTCCTTGGCCTTCACGGCCGTGTCGGCGAAGGGCGCGCCGAGGGTGACCACGGCGTCGATGTCCTTGTCGGACTGGAGCTTGGCCTCGATGGAGGACTGCACGTCGGGCATGTTGGTGCCCTCGACGTACAGGTTCTGCATATCGCCGTCGAACGTCTTCTTGGCGCCCTCGCAGCGCTGCTCGTGGCCGACGTTGCCCTGCTCGTGCAGGACGCACAGGGCCTTCTTCTTGCCGCGCTTGTTCAGCTCCTCGCCGACGGCCTCGCCCGCGATCGTCTCGTCCTGGCCGATGTGGGTCAGGGCGCCGAACTTCTTGGACTCCGCCGAGCCCGAGTTCACCGTGATCACCGGGATCCCGGCCTTGGTCGCGCGGGCCACGGCGGCCTTCATCGCGTCCGGCTTGGCCAGCGTGACGATGATGCCGTCGACCTTCTTGTCGATCGCGGCGTCCACGAGCTGTGCCTGCTGCTGCGCCTCGTCGTGGTGCGAGTACAGGAACTTGATGTTGTCCTTCACGGCAGCCTGCTTGGCGCCGCTCTGCACGATGTCCCAGAACGTGTCGCCGTCGCCCGAGTGCGTGATCATCGCGAACGTCCAGCGCGGCGTGTTCACCGCCGCCCTGCCCTGTGCCTGCTGCGCCTTGCGGGCGTCCTCGGCGCGCTTGCCGCCGGTGCTGCTGCATCCCGCCAGGGACACCCCGAGCACCGCCACAAGCACGGCACCCACCGCACGTACTCCAGTCCGAACCCTTGCCACGACGTCGTGCCCTTCTTGCTGTCCAGTGTCTGCTGTGCCTGCGGTGCGCACGGAGCCGTCCACATTTGCGTTCGCGGCGCCGATTCGGTTTGCAGTGCTTGCTGTGTTCTTCGGTGCGGCCGGGCCCGCTGCCCGGACCCGGCCGCCCAAGTATCGGTCACACGGATCAGCCGTGTGGTCATCGGGTACCGCGGGCGGTGTACTTCTCCAGCTTCGGTACGTCCTTCTTGGTCACCACGGCCGGACCGGTCAGGACCGGTTTGCCGCCGCCGATCACGTTCGCGTTGGACTTGTACAGCCACAGCTCGTCGATCGCGAGGTAGCCCTGGAGGTAGGGCTGCTGATCGACGGCGAAGCCGACCTCGCCCGCCTTGAGCCGCTTGACCACCTCGGCGTTGAGGTCGAAGGTGTCGACCTCCGCCTCGCTGTCCGCGTCCTCCTTCGCCTTCACGGACACGGCCGCGATCGGCGCGCCCAGGGTGACGACCGCGTCGATGTCCTTGGCGGCCTGGAGCTTGGCGCTGACGGACGACTGGGCGCCGGGCGCGTTGGTGCCGTCGACGTTGAGGTTCTGCACCGTGCCGTCGAAGGTCTTCTTCACACCCGCACAGCGCTGCTCCAGCGAGACGTTGCCCTGTTCGTGGATCACGCACAGGGCCTTCTTCCTCCCTCGCCGGTCCAGTTCGTCGCCGACGGCCTCGCCCGCCACGGACTCGTCCTGGCCGATGTGGCCGAGCGCGCCGAAGCGGGTGGAGAACTCCCCGCCGGAGTTGATCGTGACGACCGGGATCCCGGCCACGCGGGCCTTGCCGAGCACGGCCTTCATCGCCTCCGGCTTGGCGAGCGTCACCACGATCCCGTCGACCTTCTTGTCGATCGCGGTCTGGACGAGTTCCGCCTGGCCCTTGCCCTCCTTGTCGTTGGAGTACAGGAACTCGACGTTGTCCTTCTTGGCGGCCTCCTTGGCGCCGTTCTGGACGATGTCCCAGAAGGTGTCGCCCTCGCCGGAGTGCGTCACCATCGCGATCTTCAGGCGTGGGGTCCCGGCGGCCTGGCCACCGGAGCCCCCGGACTTCCCGGAGTCCTCGGAGTCCTTGCCTCCGGAGCCGCTGCACCCTGCCGCGAGTGCGATGACCGCTAGGAGCGCTGCTGCCGTGCGGGCTGTACGCATGAGGGGTCCGCCCTTCTCCCGGCCGCGGATCGCGGCTTCGGCCGCGCCGATGCGGCTTGAGGAGTTCTAACGGCGGGAGCGGGCCAGCGTCAATGACTTTGTCAGAACATTCTTACGGCCGCACCAGAAGTTGAAACTCGAAGGAGTACCGCGAGGCCCGGTAGATGTGGGAGCCGAACTCGACCGCGCGGCCGGTGTCGTCGAAGGTCGTGCGGCGCATCGTGAGCAGCGGCGCGCCCTCCGGCTCGGCGAGCAGGTCGGCCTCCTCGGCCCCGGCGGCGCGGGCGCCGACGGACTGGCGGGCGCTGTGCAGCGTGATGCCGGCGGCACGCATCAGGCGGTACAGCCCGGTGGCCTCCAGACGCTCCGTGTCGAGCGGGAGCAGTCCGGCCGGGATGTGGTTCCGCAGGTACGCCATCGGCTCGCCGTGGGCCAGGCGCAGGCGCTCCACCAGGTGGATGTCGCTGCCCTCGGCGACCCCGAGGGCGGCGGCGGTCTCGGCGGTCGCGGGCTCGACGACGTTGCGCAGGACCCGGGTCTCGGGCCGCTGCCCGGCCGCCTCCAGGTCGTCGTAGAGGCTGCTCAGCTCCAGCGGGCGCTTGACCTGGCTGTGCACGACCTGGGTGCCGACGCCCCTGCGGCGCACCAGGAGGCCCTTGTCGACGAGCGACTGGATGGCCTGGCGGACGGTGGGCCGGGACAGGCCGAGGCGGCCCGCGAGCTCGATCTCGTTGCCGAGGAGACTGCCGGGGGTCAGGGCGCCGCGCTCGATCGCCGCCTCCAACTGCTGCGACAGCTGGAAGTACAGCGGGACCGGGCTGCTGCGGTCGACGCCGAGGTGCAGGGCCACCGTGGGGTCCACGGCCGGTTTGGCGGCTTTGGCCGCGGCTGGATCGGTCACGGGGTGAGCGTAGTCCGGGGAGATGATGACGGGAAGTTCGGAAGTTCTGTTGTCAGGACAAAGCATTGACAGGAGCGCGGGTGCCTCGCGAAGGTGTGCCCATGCGCATCGGACTGATCGGAACGGGACGTATCGGCACTTTCCACTCGGCTGCCCTGGTCGGCCATCCAGGGGTGGACTCACTCGTCGTCGCGGACGTGGACGCCGCCCGGGCGGCGGACCTCGCGGCCCGGGTGGGCGCGGAGGCGGCGCCCTCGGTGGACGCGCTCTTCGCGGTGGGGACGGCGGGCTCCGGCGTGGACGCCCTGGTCGTCACGGCGGCGACCTCGGCGCACGCGGAGCTGATCGGCAGGGCGGCGCGGGCCGGTCTGCCGGTGTTCTGCGAGAAGCCGATCGCCCTCGACCTGCCCGGCACCCTCGCCGCGCTCGCGGAGGTCGAGGCGGCGGGCACGGTGCTCCAGCTCGGCTTCCAGCGGCGCTTCGACGCCGGGTACGCGGCGGCCCGCGACGCCGTGCGGGCCGGGCGCCTCGGCCGGCTGCACACGGTGCGGGCCATGACGTCGGACCCGGCGCCGCCGCCCGCCGCGTATCTGCCGCTCTCCGGCGGCCTGTACCGCGACTGCCTGGTGCACGACTTCGACATCCTGCGCTGGGTGACGGGCCGTGAGGTGGTGGAGGTGTACGCCACCGGCTCCGACGCCGGACCCGCGATGTTCCGCGAGGCGGGCGACGTCGACACGGCCGCGGTGCTGCTCACCCTCGACGACGGCACGCTGGCCACGGCCACGGCGACGCGCTGCAACGGAGCGGGCTACGACGTCCGCATGGAACTCGCGGGCGAGGCCGACCAGGTGGCGGTCGGCGTCAACGACCGCACCCCGCTCACCTCGGCCGAGCCGGACGGCCCGCCCGCTCCCGACAAGCCGTGGCCCGGCTTCCTGGAGCGCTTCGCGCCCGCGTACGAGGCGGAGCTGGCCGCGTTCGTGGAGGTCGTGCGCGGCGAGCGGGCCAACCCCTGCGACGGTCGTGAGGCGCTGCACGCGCTGCGGATCGCGGAAGCGTGCGAGCGGTCGCGGGCCGAGCGGCGGCCGGTGCGGCTCGCGGAGGTCGACGGGGGCTGAGGGGCCGGCCGGGCCTGGCCTCAGGGGCGGGCGCGGCTCAGGGGCGGGCGCGGCTCAGGTCGACGTGGCGCGGACCGTGCCCTGGGCCAGCGCGCACAGCGACTCGGCGCCGTCGTCGGCCACGGCGAACACGTCGCAGCGGACGACGGCCTGACGGCGGGTCGCCTCCGCCACCGTCGCGCGGGCCACCAGACGGGCGCCGGTCGCGGGGCGCACGTACTGGATGGTGAAGCCGGACGTCAGGACCGCGGGGCCGAGCGCTGTCCCGGCCGCGAACGTGATGCTGTTGTCGGCCGCGTACGCCAGCACGCCGCCGTGCGCGAAGCCGTTCTGCTGGCGGAGTTCACCGCGCATGGGGATCTCCAGGGTGGCCGCGCCGTCCCCGAACGCGGTGATCTCGGCGCGCACCAGGCGGCTGAAGGGCTGGGCGTCCAGGGTCTTGCGAGCGAGGTCCAGGTCGAGCACGGGCACTCCCGCCCCGTCGTGGGCCACGGCCGTCCGCCCCTTGTCATCCGTCATGGCCGCCAACGTACCCGCGCCCGCGGGCCGTTGACGGGCGGGGCCGGTCAGTCGTCGTTGAGGAGGCCCGCGTCGTGGACCAACAGGGCGATCTGGACGCGGTTGTTCAGGTCGAGCTTGGTCAGAACGCGGGAGACATGGGCCTTCACGGTGGCCACGCTCAGGTACAGCTCGGCGGCGATGTCCGCGTTGGACGCGCCCTTGCCCACGGCGACGGCGACCTCCCGCTCCCGGTCGCCGAGCACGTCGAGCCGGTCGAGGGCGCGCCGCCGCCGGTCGAGTTCGGGGCCGCCCCCGGCCACCTGCGAGATCAACTGCTGTGTCACGCTGGGCGAGAGGACCGGCTCGCCCGCGGCCACCGCCCGTACCGCCGCGACGATCTCGGCGGGCGCGGTGTCCTTCAGGACGAACCCGGCGGCCCCCGCCCGCAGCGCCCGCAGCACCTGCTCGTCGGCGTGGAAGGTGGTGAGCACGACGACCTCGGGGGCGTCGGGCCGCTTGCGCAGGGCCTCGGTGGCGGCGAGCCCGTCCATCGTGGGCATCCGGATGTCCATCAGGACGACGTCGGGCCGGACCTCCGCGACGAGCGCGGCGACCTCGCTGCCGTCGCCCGCCTCCCCCACGATCTCGATGTCGTCGGCGCCGCCGAGCATGAAGGAAAGACCGGCGCGGACCAGCGGGTCGTCGTCGACGAGCAGCAGCCTGATCGGTGTCATGCGCCTACCGTAACCAGCCTCGCGTGCCCCCTCGGCACGCCCGGGCCCCCTCACGCCGGGAGCCTCAGGCGCAGCGGCCCGCAGCCGATCCGGTCGGCCTCCGCGGCGACGTAGCGCGGCATGAGCCTGCGGATGTCCGCGGCCCGGCCGCCGTCGTCCGAACGGATCAGGAAGGTGACGTCGCCGGTCTGGCAGGAGGCCTGGTAGAGCGCCATGTCCTCGCGCAGGAAACCGCGCCCCCGCGTCTCGTCCTTGGTGTCCCCTTCGGCCGTGATCCGGCGGCCGCCCTCGAAGGAGAGCCCGTGGTAAAGCGCCGAGAGCCGGGAGCTCTCGACCGTCATCAGGCGCAGCTTCGGGTGGCCGAACAGGACGTCCCGGTCGCAGGTCCGCACCGGGCCACCGCCGCCGCTCACCAGCGGGCGTTCGTACCGGCTGCTCTCGCCTGAGCCGGGCAGCCTGAGGCCCTTGACGCCGCAGAACGCGCCGGGCTTCTCGTCGATGAACCGCGCGGGGGCGGCCAGGCGGTCCGTGGGGTCGGGGAGGTCGCTGTCGCACCCCTGGTCGTCCATGTAGTGGTTGACGAGCTTGACGACGGCGCGGGCGAGCCGGGCGCGTTCGTCGGTGTCGACGGGGTCGCGGTACGTCGTCCAGCCCGCCTCCATGTCGACGACGAGCGGTCCGTCCCGGTCGGGGGCGCGGCCGACGCAGCCCTCCGGTACGGCGAGCCACGCGCGCGTGTCCGACACCATGCCGAGCAGCCCGCCGCCCAGGGGTGTCATGCGCGCGGACAGGTACTCGTCGGCCCACACGTCGCGGTCGCCGCCGAACCGGGTGTCGAGCCGGTGCAGTTGGGCACGGACGCGGTGGCCGCGCGGTGACCGCAGCTCGCACCGGCCGGAGGGCCCGTCCGAGGCGATGCGGTCGTAACCGATGTCCATCTGGGAGTACGCGATGTCCCGCTTGCCGTGGAACAGGTCCGCGACGTCGTCCTCGTCGAGCGCGCCCCAGCACGCCCGCTCCCGCTCGAACGGCCCCGCATCGGCCTGCCAGGCCACGACGGTCCCGCCGAGCAGCGCCCCCGCGAGCGCGGCGGCGACGGCACGCCTCCGGCGCCCACGGGTGAGACGGCGCAAGCTGCGCCAGTGCCACCAGGGGGCAGGGGCGGCGGCGATGGCGGCGGCGACGACGCCCAGCGGCTTGTCCGCCGGGGCGGGAGTCACCTCCCCCTCGGCCTTGCCCGCCGAGCCGGGAGTCACCTCACTGTCGGACTTCCCCGCCGAGCCCGGACGCACGTCACCGCCGGACTTCCCCGCCGAACCCGAACGCACGTCGCCGTCAGGCCTGTCCACCGAGCCCGGACGCACGTCACCACCGGGCTTCGCCCCGCTCGCTCCGCCCTCGGCTGCCCCCTCACCCACAGTGCCCTCGCCCTGCCCCACCTTCTCGTCCTTCTCCATGTCGCTCATCGACGGTTCCCCTCCGCGTCGGTGGTCGGCGCGACGGGTGCGCAGCCGAGGCGCCGCGCCACCGCGTTGGTGAACGTGGCGAAGTAGTCGGACGTGGCTCCCGTAGGCGTACCGAGCAGCAGGAACGCCGTCGGGCGGCCCGCGCACCCGGCGCGGACGAACCGCCGGTCGGCGGCGAAGTCGCCGGTGCCCCGCCAGCCCTTGGCGGGCGCCCTGGTCCCGGCCGCGCCGTCGAGGAGCCGGGTGAGCCGGGGCTCGCGCACCATCACGGCGTCGAACAGCGGCTGGTCGGTGCGCTCCCCGAGCCGCAGGGAGCGGCCGATCCGCGCCGAGCAGGACTGCATGTCCCGGTTGACCGCGCCGACCTGGTACTCCAGGCGCATCGCGGTCTCCTTGGTGAGGTCGGCGGCGACGTCGAGGCCGGGGATGCGGCAGACGGGGCCGCGGGAGAAGGTGTCCGCGCGCTCCGGCAGCTCCGGCACCGCCGAGCTGACGCGCAGCGGCTCGGACCCGGCGCAACCGGCGGCCTTCATCCCCTTGTTGGCGGCGGCGACGAGGAGTTCGGCGACGGCCTGGGAGCCGCCGAGGTCGGGGATGTCGGGCACCGTGTCGCCGGCGTCCGTCTCCTCGTGGGCGTCGAGGGTGACGGCGGTCGGGCGGCCGTCGCGGGTGTCGCAGCGCTCGGGCAGGACGAGGATGCCGTGGTTGCCGTCGGCGGTGCCGGGCAGGCCGCCCGGCAGGGGCATGGCGCGGTCGGCGAGATAGCCGCCGAGCCAGCTGACACGTTCGCCCGCGGGCTTGGGCGCGGGGCCGTACCGCACCCGGACGGTGGTGCGTTGCCGCTCCTTGTCGCCGTCGCTGTACGTGTGGCTGGAGCTGACGGTGAGTCGGCACTCGCCGCGCGGCGAGCCGGGCGTCGGCGCGGTCCCCGTGGACGTACGGCTGCGGCCGTCCTCGCCCGTGAAGCCCTCGTCGCCGAGGACGCCGGGCCCGCTGTCCTGCTCCCAGGCGCCCCAGCAGTACTGGTCCCGGCCGTCGAAGGGCCAGGTGTCCGTGGCCCAGGTGCCGAGGCCGCCCGCGAGCAGCGCGACGGCGAGGCCGGTGGCGACGGCACCGCGCCGCGTCCTGACGAACCGCCGGACCCGTGCGAGCCGTTGGGCGTCCGCGCCGTGCGTCCGGTCCGCCCCGCTGTCCCCCGGTATGTCCCCCGGCGCACCGCCGGACGACCCCACTGGGCTCTCCCCCGTCACGATCTCCGCCCTCCGACTCTCCGTTGTGTGGCGGCTGATCGTACAGAAGGTGTGCGGAAGCGAAGCCACCAGGTCGTCAGGTCCACGACAGTCCGGCCGTCAGGCCGACAGCAGCCGGGCCGCCGCCCTGACGACAGCCCGGCCGTCAGGCCCAGGGCAGCCAGGCCTCGACCGCGAAGCTCCCGCCGGGGCCGCCGCCGTGGGTGAGGCGTCCGCCGGCGAGCGCGGCGCGTTCGGTGAGGCCGATGAGGCCCTGACCGGAGCCGGGCACCTGCGGCACCTCGCCGGGGGGCGGCGGATTGCGCACGGACAGGGTGAGGCCCTCGCCGGGCGCGCCCGCGACGACGACGGTGACCTCGGCGCCGGGCGCGTGTTTGCGGGCGTTGGTCAGGCCCTCCTGGGCGATGCGGTACGCGGTGCGGCCGATCGCGGCGGGCACCGACTCCGGGGCGGGGACGCGCACGTCGAGGGCGACCTTCATGCCGGCTTCCCGGGACTCGGCGACGAGCGTGTCGAGGGCGGCGAGGGTGGGCTGCGGCCGTCCCGACGCGTCCGCGTCGCCGCCGCGCAGGACGCCGATGACCTGCCGCAGGTCCTGCAGCGCCTCGTGCGAGCTCTCCCGGATGACCCCGGCCGCGCGTGCGATCTCCTCGCGGGGCGCGTCGGGCCGGAACTCCAGGGCGCCCGCGTGCACGCTGAGCAGGGTGAGCCGGTGGGCGAGGACGTCGTGCATCTCGCGGGCGATGGCCTCGCGGGCGAGCTGCTGGGCCTTCTCGGCGCGCAGCGCGGCCTCGTTCTCGGCGCGCCGGGCGCGGTCGCGCAGGGCGAGCAGGAGCTGGCGCCGGGAGCGCACGAACATGCCCCAGGCGACGGTGGTCGCGGCGAACAGCGAGGTGAGGACGATCGAGAGGACGTAGGGCAGGTCCGGGTCGGGCCGCCACCAGTAGAAGGGCACCATCAGCACCACGGCGGCGCCGACGAGCCAGGCGGAGTACTTCCAGGGCCGGTGCACGGCGAGCGTGAAGTAGGCGACGAGGGCGGCGCCGCCCGCGGTGTTGGACAGCAGGCTGACGGCGACCATCGCGACGGCGAACCCCACCGGCCAGCGCCTGCGCAGCCACACCCCGGCGCAGGCGAGCGCGCCGAGCAGATGGTCGAGCGCGGCCCAGCCGTCGGAGACGGTGGGGTTGTGCTGCACCTCGTCGCTGATGACGAGGCCGAGGAAGACGGCGATCAGGAAGCAGGCGAAGTCGACCATCCAGTCGCGCACGGTCCGCTTGTACCGCCCGGTCCTGCCGGTGGCCCGGTCCGGATCGAGCTCGGCGGCGACCGCCGACGGCAGGAACCACTGCCTGCGGGCCACGGGCTCCGCCCCGGTCCCGACGTCTGCGGTGCCCGCGGGCTGCGTACGACTCTTCACACTCGACAAATCTACGCACCGCACGGCGCCGCACCCGGCCCCCGAACGTGATCATCGACGAAAGTCGGAGCGTCCGAGACTTTGGGCGAACGGGGCGCGCGCCGGGGTGCGCCTTGCGACGGGCGAGGCCTCGCCCCGCGGCCGATGTGTGCGCGGGGCCGCGGGACGAGGCTGTCGAGCCATGAAACAGCTGCTGGAGTTTGTCGGTGTGATCCTGCTGATCCAGGGCGCGGTGGGCCTGTTGAACGAGCTCACCGGCTGGCTGGGCGGGTGGGGCGCGGTACAGCACCTGGCTTTCGTCGACGGCTACGAGCTGTATCTGAGCATCGCGATGATCGTGCTCGCGTGCGCGCTGTTCGCCGCGGCGGAGAGCCGCAGGTTCGGCTGAGCCGGGGCGCGCCCCGGCTCAGCCGAACCCCGCCCCGGACGCGGTCAGCAGCCGCGGTCGACGAGGTCGAACGAACGGTAGTGGTCGGCGGTGTAGTAGTCCTCCTGCTGGGACTCACCGGTGACGATGCGGCGCGCGCCCCGGTTCGGGGAGCCGGGGGTCTTGACGGTGTACTCGTGGTAGTAGCCGTTGCTCTGCTTGGGCAGGATGCCTTCCCTGTTCTGGAAGACGGTGCCGTCCTGCGGGTACGGGAACGGGCCGCCCCGCTCGATCAGGTCGAGCGTGTCGTGCGCCTGGGACGGCAGGTCGGAGTAGCAGATCTCGCCGACGGCGGCGGCCGAGAACCCGGCGGGCGCGACGGCGGCGACCGTGTGGGGGGCCGCGGCGTTCGCGGTGCCGGTGACGGAGCCGCCGACGAGCAGGGCGGCGGCGAGGGCAGTGACACTGAGGATCCGTGGGGGGATTCGCATGCCCCCAGGATGACGCGCGTAGAGGTTGATGTGTCAACGTCAAGTACATCGAATTTTCCGGAAGTTAACCACCTCCCCGGGGCCCTCACGTTCACGAACCTCTCCCCACACCGCGTTCACCCCACGGTCGCTCTCCCTTCGCGCTAGTAACTCCCGTACTCCGGGCGGCCGTCGCGCTCGTACGTGTGGATGGCGACGCCCTTGGACGTCGTACGCGCCCCGGCGTGCCGGAACGCGGTCGGCAGGCCGCCCTCCGCGAACAGGCGCTTCCCGGTGCCGAGAGTCACGGGGAACGTCAGCAGGTGGAGCGTGTCGATCAACTCGTGCTCCATGAGGGACCGCGCGAGCCCCGCGCTGCCGTGCAGTTGCAGTTCGCGGCCCGGCCGCTCCTTGAGCGCGGTGACGTCCTTGACCAGGTCCTCGCGCCCGATGATCTCGGTGCCCTGCCAGTCGGCACCGGTCAGCGTGGTGCTGGCGACGTACTTCGGCAGGGCGTTCAGACGGGAGGCGATCGGGTCGGCGGGGTCGGTCATCTTCGGCCAGTACGAAGCGAAGATGTCGTACGTCCTGCGCCCGAGCAGGAAGGCGTCCGCCCGGTCGAAGACCTCCGTGACGAACCGGATGAAGTCCTCGTCCCCGTACGGGAACGACCAGCCGCCGTGCGGGAAGCCGCCGCTGGTGTCCTCCTGTGGGCCGCCGGGGGCCTGGATGACGCCGTCGAGGGTGAGGAACTGGGTGAGCGTGATCTTCATGGTGTGACCTCTCCGGGGTGGCCGCCGCGCCCGTGGCGCGGTCTTGCCTGTCTCACCCACTCAGACCGCCGCCCGCGCCGGAACTCATCGGCTCGCACCGGGTGGCCCCCGGCATCCCCGTCCGTTTACCGCCAGCCGTCTCCCGTGCCCACGGCTTTGATGGAACTCGTTGAAGCGGTTGAACCCGCAAGCACTTTCCGAGAACGAATTCCGCGATGAATTCCGAGAACGAAGAGGTACGGACATGTCTTCTCTGACCGGCAGGACGGCTCTGGTCACCGGCGGCAGCCGCGGTATCGGCGCGGCGACGGCCCTGCGGCTCGCCCAGGAGGGCGCCGACGTGGCCGTCACCTACGTCCAGGGCGAGGACGCCGCCCGCGAAGTCGTCGCCAAGATCGAGTCGATGGGGCGGCGCGGGTTCGCGATCCGGGCCGACGCGGCCGACGCCGGGGACGCCGCGGGCGCCGTGGAGCGGGCCGCCGATGACCTGGGCGGCCTGGACATCCTCGTCAACAACGCCGGCGCGGGGCTGCTCGGGCCCATCGGGGACCTCGCCCTCGCCGATGTCGACCGGGTGCTCGCCGTGAACGTGCGCGGGGTGTTCCTCGCCTCCCAGGCCGCGGCCGGGCGGATGCGGCGTGGTGGGCGCATCGTGTCCATCGGCTCCTGCATCGTGCAGCATGTGCCCGGGGCCGGGGCCACGTTGTACGCCACCAGCAAGGCCGCGCTCGTCGGGCTCACCAAGGCGCTCGCCCGTGAGCTCGGTGAGCGCGGCATCACCGTGAACCTCGTGCACCCCGGGCCCATCGACACCGACATGAACCCCGCCGACGGGCCCTACGCCTCGGCCCAAGCGGCCGGGACGGCGCTCGGCCGCTACGGCTCCGCCGGGGAAGTCGCCTCCGCCGTGGCCTACTTGGCCGGGGAGGAGGCGTCGTACGTGACGGGGGCCGAGTGGGCTGTGGACGGGGGACACGCGGCGTAGGCCTCGCGGGAGCGCCCCGGTCCCGCCCCTTCACCGAAACTGGGGCTCCGCCCCAGACCCCGCTCCTCAAACTCCCCCAAGCTCTTAAGGAGCAGGGGGGACCCCCACGAGGGGCTATGGACAGCCCGTCCGGCGATTGAGGACGAGGCGCGAAGCGCCGATACGGGGTCTGGGGCGGAGCCCCGGTTTCGGTGAAGGGGCGGGACTGGGGAGCCCCCGGCAGGGCCCCGACCTCAGCCCCCGAGCTCCCGATACCGCGCGGCCAACGCGTCCGCCCCACCCGCCGTAGGCGCCCCGTACAGCCGCAGCCGCGAAATCCCCCCGTCGGGGAAGATGTCGACGCGAGCGTGCGTCCCGACGGCGGCCGCGGGCAGAGTGAAGCGATGGTTGGTGTCGGGCTGAAGCCGCGTACGCGCAAGGACCTCGACCCAGTCGCCGGACTCCCCGTCCCGGACGGAGACGGAGGCCCACCCGGCGGAGTTCCCCTTGAGGTAGGCGGTGTCGATCTCGAGGGCGCGGACCTCGGACTGGGCGGCGAGGCGATAGCGGATCCAGTCGTGCCCCTGGTCGCGCCGCCGCCGCGTCTCCCACCCGTCGTCCATCTTCCGGGACCGTCCGGGCTGAATGGTGTTGGTGGCGGGCGAGTAGAACCGGTCGGAGGCGTCCTCGACCTGGCCGCCGTTCTCGAGGGCGACGACGTCGAAGGTGCCGAGGGCGGCGAGCCAGGCGGGATCGGCGACGACTTCGCCGTACACGCGCAGGCGGGCGATGCCCCCGTCGGGGTGCTGGTTGACGCGCAGGTGTGTGAAGCGCTGGGGGGCGTCGACGGCGAAGCCGTTCGCGGCGTGACCGCCGACGGCCGTACGCGGCACGAGGGTCGTCCACTTCACGCCGTCGGCGAGAAGTTCGTCGGGGGTGGGCGAGCCCTCGACGTTGGCGCCCTCGACCGACACGGCCTGCGGGTAGTTGCCGCGGAAGTGCGCGGTGTCGACGACGATGCCGTGGATGACGCCGGGCGCGCCGAGCCGGACGAGCGCCCAGTCGTGGTCGTCGGCGGTGGGCCAGGGGTGCTCGGCGGAGGCGCCGCGCCGCCGCCGGGTCTCCCAGCCGTCCATGATCTTGCCCTTGTGGCCGAAGTGCTCGGGGTCGAACTCGGCGTCGTTCGGCAGCAGCAGGTTCTCGCGCATGGCGAAGAACTCGTCGTTGGCGGCAATGACACCGGCCCCGAGCTGGCGGTCCGCGAGGTTGGCGTACTGGGTGAAGGGGAAGTCGGCGGTGCGGTAGTCGGCGTAGGGCTCGCCGCCGCCGTAGGGGTTCGCGTCGCCGGTGAAGCGGGGGATCGGTGTCGCCGTCACGGTGATCAGTTCTTCCTTTCCAGAAGTCGGCCCGACGGCGCGCTGAACTCGCCGTCGGACACGATGCGTTGGCCGCGCAGCCAGGTGGACTTCACAACACCGCGGAGAGCCTTGCCCGCGTAGGCGGTGACTCGGTTGCGGTGCTGGAGGCGCGCGGGGTCCACGGTGAAGGTCTCGTCGGGCGCGAGGACCGCGAAGTCGGCGTCGCGGCCGACCTCGATGGCGCCCTTGCGGTCGAGGCCGACCAGCTCGGCGGTGCGCGTCGACATCCAGCGCACGACGTCCTCCAGGCCGTACCCCCGCGCCCGGGCCGCCGTCCACACGGCGGGCAGGCTGAGCTGGAGGCCGGAGATGCCGCCCCAGGCGGTGGCGAAGTCGGCCGTCTTGAGGTCGGCGGTGGACGGGGAGTGGTCGGTCACGACGCAGTCGATGGTGCCGTCGGCGAGCGCCTGCCACAGCAGGTCCTGGTTGGCGGCCTCTCGGATCGGCGGGCAGCACTTGAACTCGCTGGCCCCGTCGGGCACTTCCTCGGCCGTCAGGGTGAGGTAGTGCGGGCAGGTCTCGACGGTGAGGCGGACGCCCTCGCGCTTGGCGGCGGCGATCAGCGGCAGCGCGTCGGAGGACGACAGGTGCAGGATGTGGACGCGGGCGCCGATGCGCTTCGCGACGGCGATGAGGCCCTCGATCGCGGTGTCCTCGCTGACGCGCGGGCGGGAGTCCAGGAAGTCCGTGTAGCGCGGGCCGCTCCTCGCGGGGGCCGCGGCCAGCTCGTGCGGGTCCTCCGCGTGCACGATGAGAAGACCGCCGAACCCGGCGATCTCCCCCATCGACACGGCGAGTTGATCCTGCGTCAGCTCGGGGAACTCGTCGACGCCCGAGGGCGACAGGAAGCACTTGAAGCCGAAGACGCCCGCGTCGTGCAGGGGCCGCAGGTCCTTGACGTTGTCGGGCAGCGCGCCGCCCCAGAACCCGACGTCGATGTGCGCCTTGGCCGCCGCCACGTCCTTCTTCGTACGGAGGTTCGCGACCGTGGTCGTCGGCGGCAGGGAGTTCAGCGGCATGTCGACGAGGGTGGTGATGCCACCGGCGGCCGCGGCACGCGTGGCCGTCCAGAAGCCCTCCCACTCGGTGCGGCCCGGGTCGTTGACGTGGACGTGGGTGTCGACGAGGCCGGGCAGCAGCGCGTCGTCGCCGAAGTCCTCCACGCGGGCGTGCGTCGACACGGCGGCGTCATGCGCGCGCACCGCCACGATCGTGCCGTCCGAGACGACGACGGACGCGGCGCGCGTCCCCTCCGGGGTGATGACGCGCGTCGAGCGCAGCACCAGTTCCTCGCCGGACACCGCGGCCCCTCTCTGTTCGTCTGGGCGCCTCCGCCGACCTTCCGGCCAGCGGAATTCAACGTTCTGTTGAAGAAGTCTTCGCCTCGGGCCGGGATCCGTCAAGGGCCTATACGTTTCCACAAAGTGGAAATAGAATTCCGCACACCAGAACGTAGCTATCTACAACGCGGACCGTCAAGGGAGGTCCCCGCCCGCCTCGAAGACCGGACAAACGCCCACTGACCGGCACTGACGTGACGACGGCACCGGGGCTGTCCGGGAAAGCGCCCGGTAGGCTGCTGCCTTGCCTGCCCTCCCGTAAGGCCCCGAAAGGAACGCGCCGTGCCGACGTCCAGCGCCAGCACCACCGACGCCGCGAAGCCCCCCGCGAGCGGAGGCGTACAGTCCCTCGAGCGCGCCTTCGACCTGCTCGAGCGAATGGCGGACGCGGGCGGCGAGGTCGGCCTGAGCGAGCTGTCCGCCAGCAGCGGGCTGCCGCTGCCGACGATCCACCGGCTGATGCGCACGCTCGTCGCCTGTGGCTACGTCCGCCAGCAGCCCAACCGCCGCTACGCCCTCGGGCCGCGCCTGATCCGCCTCGGCGAGTCCGCGTCCCGGCTGCTCGGCACCTGGGCGCGGCCCTATCTCGCCCGCCTCGTCGAGGAGACCGGCGAGACCGCGAACATGGCGCTGCTCGACGGGGACGAGATCGTGTACGTCGCGCAGGTGCCGTCCAAGCACTCCATGCGCATGTTCACGGAGGTGGGGCGGCGGGTTCTTCCGCACTCCACCGGTGTCGGCAAGGCTCTGCTCGCGCACACCCCCGCGGAGGAGGTGCGGGCGCTGCTCGCCCGTACGGGCATGCCCGCCGCCACCGAGAAGACCATCACCACGGCCGATGGTTTTCTCGACGCCCTCGAAGAGGTGCGGCGGGCGGGGTACGCCGTCGACGACAACGAGCAGGAGATCGGGGTGCGGTGTCTTGCCGTGTCCGTGCCCGACTCCCCTACGGCGGCGGCCATCTCGATCTCCGGCCCCGCCGGCCGCGTCACCGAGGAAGCCACCGAGAAGATCGTCCCCGTCCTGCAGCAGGTCGCGGCGGAACTCTCGGAGGCCCTGGCCACGTCGACCCCGTCGACCTGACCGCCCGGCCCTCGCGGGGCGCCCCAGTCCCGCCCCTTCTCCGAAACCGGGGCTCCGCCTCTGGACCCCGGGGGCGGGTGTCCCGTGCGGGTGGGACAGCCCTCGCCCGATCGGCGCTTCGCGCCTCGTTCTCAAACTCCCCCAACGCCCTTAAGGAGCAGGGGGCACCCCCATGACGGGCTGAAAACTTCGCCGGGGCGGGCCGGAGAACCGCTGCGAGGCGAGGTGAAGCGGTGCCGCGGGGCGGGCCGGTTCGGGCTGATGGTGCCGGGCTGTCGCCCAGTCGGTGAATGGCTCGGGCGGGCGGGTGGGAAAAAGCCCGTCCGACGCCTGAGGACGAGGCGCGGAGCGCCGATCCGGGCATCCACGAGCACCGGCTGCGCGTCCCGTTCACGCTGGCGCCCGACCTGTACGAGGACGCGGCCGTCCGGCTCGCGGCGGCGCTCGGCGGCAAGCTGCGGCCGACGGGCGCGGAGCCGGAGCGCATGGAATGGGTGGCGTGACGCGGCTCCGTGGGCGTAGCGCGGCGGGACCCGGCTGGGGGAACGGGGCACCGCCGCGTTCAGCACACGGCTCGCGCACACGGCTCAGCGCACGCGTCCACGCACGAGAGCCGCCGCATCACCTCGGACGCGGCGGCTCCCCGAACAGCTCAACGGCTCCCCTGACGCCCGTCAGAGCACCGGTCAGGGCACTGACCGAGCCGATCGAACTCGCGACGAGCAGCAGCGAACGACGCAGCCTGCGGGCCTCTGGCGCGCCGGTCGCGGCCATGGCGGCCAGGGCCGCTAACTCGTCCTCCGCTATCGCCCGGTCCGGGAACTCGCCCGGGTAGGCGGCCAGTTCGCGGCGCAGCCGCGACACGGCCGCCCGCAGTTCCGTCACCCGCGGATCCTCGAAGTTTCCCCTCACGGCTCTCTGCCCCACGCTCCGCAACACAGCTCTCCCCCTCGCACGTCGTTGTGCGCCTGTACGCGCGCGGGCCCGGGCGGACCCGCCGCGGCGGCCGGACACCGAAGGGGCGCGGCGCGGGCCGATGAGGCCACGGCGCGACGCAGGCGTCACTTTCGGCCACGCCCCCGGCCGGAACAGGGTCCCCAGAACCCATGCGGTAAGCAAGAGTCATGACCGAATCACTGTCACCTTCCGCCCCCACCGCCCCCGCCGAGGTCGTCGGCCTGCTGTTGGCGGCGGGCGGTGGACGGCGCCTCGGCGGCTGCCCGAAGGCCCTCCTCGAGCATCGCGGCGAGCTGTTCGTGGAGCGTGCGGCACGGGCGCTGCGGGACGGCGGCTGCGCCCGCGTGCACGTGGTGCTCGGCGCCACCGCCGATGTCGTACGGGAGCGGGCGGACCTGCCCGGGTGCGTCCTGGTGGACAACCCGGACTGGCGCGAGGGGATGGGGTCCTCGCTGCGGGCAGGCCTCGCCTCGCTGGGCGCGACCGGCGCGGGGGCGGCGCTGGTGTGCCTGGTGGACCAGCCGGGCATCGGGGCGACGGCGGTGGCCCGGGTGCGGGCCGCGTACCGCTCCCCGGGGACGCTCGCGGCGGCGACGTACGCGGGTGAGCGCGGCCATCCCGTGCTGTTCGGCGCGGACCACTGGGACGGTGTCGCGGCGAGCGCGACGGGCGACCGGGGCGCCCGCGCCTATCTGAAGGTGCACGCCGGGGCCGTCACGGCGGTCGAGTGCGGGGACGTGGCCGAGCCGTCCGACATCGACACGCTCTCCGACTTGGAGCGGCTGGAGTGAGCCGGTCAACTTGGAGTGACGGGCATGGCACCCAGCGCCATGTTCTGTCGACGGAGAGAATCTCGACGTCAACAAACCATTGAACTTCCACCATGAGGAAACTAGTATCCACTGCTCAGAAGCGCCCGACCTGGTGGACGGCGCCCGCAGCCGTATCCCGACCCCGCGGCACTGAGTGCCGCGACCTGCCGCCGCGGACCGACGGCCGCGAGGGCACCGCACCCGCCCGCCCGGCCAGGGCACCGCACCGCCCGTGAAGCAAGCTCGCTGAAGGAAGTGACAGCTCATGTCCGCACCAGCGCCGTCCCCGCTGGCCATCGTCGACGCCGAGCCCCTGCCCCGACAGGAAGAGGTCCTCACGCCCGCGGCCCTCGCCTTCGTGGCCGAGCTGCACCGGAGGTTCACGCCCCGGCGTGACGAGCTCCTCGCCCGCCGCGCGGAGCGCCGCACTGAATTTTCGGCGAGTGCCCGCACCTCGACCCTGGACTTCCTCCCGGAGACCGCCGCGATCCGCGCGGACGACTCCTGGAAGGTGGCCCCGGCCCCGGCCGCCCTCAACGACCGCCGGGTGGAGATCACCGGCCCCACCGACCGCAAGATGACCATCAACGCGCTCAACTCCGGCGCGAAGGTCTGGCTCGCCGACTTCGAGGACGCCTCCGCTCCCACCTGGGAGAACGTGATCCTCGGCCAACTGAACATGAGCGACGCCTATGAGCGCCGCATCGACTTCACGGACGAGCGCACCGGCAAGTCGTACGCCCTGAAGGACGCGGGCGAACTCGCCACCGTCGTGATGCGCCCCCGCGGCTGGCACCTGAACGAGCGGCACCTCACGGACGCGGACGGCACGCCGGTCCCGGGCGCCCTCGTCGACTTCGGCCTGTACTTCTTCCACAACGCCCAGCGCCTGATCGACCTCGGCAAGGGCCCGTACTTCTACCTCCCGAAGACCGAGTCACACCTGGAGGCCCGCCTCTGGAACGAGATCTTCGTCTTCGCGCAGGACTACGTCGGCGTCCCGCAGGGCACCGTCCGCGCCACCGTCCTCATCGAGACGATCACGGCCGCGTACGAGATGGAGGAGATCCTCTACGAACTGCGCGACCACGCCTCCGGACTGAACGCCGGGCGCTGGGACTACCTCTTCTCGATCGTCAAGAACTTCCGTGACGGCGGCCAGAAGTTCGTCCTTCCGGACCGCAACCTGGTCACGATGACGGCCCCGTTCATGCGCGCCTACACCGAACTCCTCGTCCGCACCTGCCACAAGCGCGGCGCGCACGCCATCGGCGGCATGGCGGCCTTCATCCCGTCCCGCAAGGACGCCGAGGTCAACAAGGTCGCCTTCGAGAAGGTCCGCGCCGACAAGGACCGCGAGGCGGGCGACGGCTTCGACGGCTCCTGGGTCGCCCACCCCGACCTGGTCCCGATCGCCCTGGAGTCCTTCGACAAGGTCCTCGGCGACAAGCCGAACCAGAAGGACCGCCTGCGCGAGGACGTCTCCGTGGCCCCCGGCGACCTGATCGCCATCGACTCCCTCGACGCCAAGCCCACCTACGACGGCCTGGTCAACGCCGTCCAGGTCGGCATCCGCTACATCGAGGCCTGGCTGCGCGGACTCGGCGCCGTCGCCATCTTCAACCTCATGGAGGACGCGGCCACCGCCGAGATCTCCCGCTCCCAGATCTGGCAGTGGATCAACGCGGGCGTGGTCTTCGCGGACGGTACGCCCGCGACGGCCGAGCTGGCCCGTGAGGTCGCCGCCGCCGAACTGGCCGCGATCCGCGCCGAGATCGGCGAGGAGGCCTTCGCGGCCGGCACGTGGCAGCAGGCCCACGACCTGCTGCTCCAGGTCTCCCTGGACGCCGACTACGCGGACTTCCTGACGCTGCCCGCGTACGAGCAGCTCCGCTGAGCCCGAGCGCTCCCGTACGGTACGCGCGCTGCCGCCCCCGCACTCCTCGGTGCCGGGGGCGGCAGTCTGCGTACCGCCTGTCCCGTCGACGGGCAGATCTTCGCCTCCGCTCGCCCCTGTGACATAACATCCCCGCCCAGCACGGCAGTTGACGGTTCAACACGGGTGCGACGGAGGATGGGCATGAACCTGCGCAGACGGCTGACGGCCGCGGCGATATCGGCGGTGGCGCTGACGACGATGGCCGCCACCGCCACCGCCGCACCCCGCCAGGAGCATGGCCCCGGCCACAGGGCGACCCGCGCGGCCATGGACGCCGTCGTCGCGGGCGGAGCCCCCGGCGTGACCGCGCGGGTCACGGACGCGGACGGCGTCTGGAAGGCCGCGGCGGGCCTCGGCGACCTGAAGCGCGGCACCCCACGCGGCGAGCGGGACCACTACCGGGTCGGCAGCATCACCAAGACCTTCGTGGCCACCGTCGTGCTCCAACTGGAGGCCGAGGGCAGGCTGGACCTCGACGACACCGTGGGCTCCTGGCTGCCGGGCGTGGTCGAGGGCAACGGCCACGACGGCGACCGCGTCACCATCCGGCAGCTCCTGAACCACTCCAGCGGGATCTACGACGTCAACGCGGACCCCGAGTACGCGCGCAAGGTCTTCTCCAAGGACTTCCTCAAGCACCGCTACGACACCTGGACCCCGGCCCGGATGATCGCCATGGCGATGCGCCACGCACCGCACAACCAGCCCGGCGAGGGCGTGCTCTACTCCAAGACCAACTTCCTGCTCGCGGGCCTCATCATCGAGAAGGCCACGGGCCGCCCCTACGGCGACGAGATCCGCCGCCGCGTCATCAACCCCCTGCACCTGCGCGGCACCCGGGTACCCGGCACGTCCCCGGCCCTCCCCCGCCCCAGCAGCCGCGCCTACGACCTGCTGTCCGGCGCGCCCGGCGGCACCCTCCACGACACGACGGAGCTGAACCCGTCCTACGCCGGGGCCGCGGGCGAGATGATCTCCAACGGCGCGGACCTGAACCGCTTCTACGCCGCGCTCCTCGGCGGCGAACTCCTCCCGAAGCGCCAGTTGGACGCGATGAAGACGACCATCCCCGTCCACCCCGACGTCCCCGGGATCCGCTTCGGCCTCGGCCTCGGCTCCTACCGGCTCTCCTGCGGCATCACCGTCTGGGGCCACACCGGCAGCGCGCTCGGCTCGTCGTCGGTGGCGGTCGCGTCGGCGGACGGCCGCCACGCGCTGGCAGCCAACGCGAACGGCGACCGGTACACCTCGACCATGGCGCTGGTGGACGCCGAGTACTGCGGGAGCTGACCTTCGGTGAGCGGCCGACGGGCACTCCGTGCGCGGCTATCGTTCCGAGTGCCCGAGGCTCCGGCCCGGTGCCACGATGTCCCTCACCAGCCGCTTCACGGCGGTCGGCTCGGGGAAGCCCTGTTCCCGGCGGTCCCAGACCACCGCGCCGCCGACGCGGACGACGAAGACGCCGCCCGTGCCCGGCTTCAGCGCCAGCTCGGTCAGTTCGGCCTCGAAGGTCGTGAGGAGTTCCTGCGCGAGCCAGGCCGCGCGCGGCAGCCAGCGGCACTGCGTGCAGTACTCGATCTCGACGCGGCGGGGCTCGGCGCGATCGGCCTCGGCGCGGCGGGGCTCGACTCGGTCGCTCATGGGTACCTCTTCGCGGGACGCGGATCGGGCTTGCCGTGCAGGTTCGGGACGCGTCGCAGCCAGGCCGGGCGGCCCGCCTCCGTGGCCCGGGCGCGCAGCACGTCCTCGGCGGCCAGCTCGGCGCGGGAGGGGAAGTCGGTGGGGAGCCAGGCGGCGGAGGCGCGGGCGCGGGCGGTGAGGTAGGTGACGTAGGCGTCCCGCAGGGCGTCGGCCGTGGCGAAGCCCGGCTCGTCGGCGAGCCACGCGTCCGGGACCTCGGCCACGATGTGGCGGAGGAGTTCCTCGGTGACGCGCGGCGCGAGTTCCGCGTCGGCGGCCGCGGTGTCCGGGCCGTAGCGGCCGAGGGCGTGCTGGCGGAAGTCGTACGTCTTCTCGGCGGTGGCGAGGACGGTGGCCGCGTCCCAGCGGTGGTGGAAGACGAGGGCCGCGCCGTGGTCGATGAGCCACAGGTGCGGCTCGCGGGTGCCGAAGGCAGGCCAGACCATGAGGTTCGAGCTGTGCACCGTGCGGTCGACGTTCGCGGTGAGGGCGTCCAACCACACGACCTTGCCCGCCTCCAGCGGGTCGACGTCCAGGTCGGTGTCGGGGGTGAAGTCGCGGGCTCCCGGCAGATAGTCCATGCCCAGGTTCAGGCCCGCGCTGGCGCGCAGCAGGTCCTGCACCTCCTGGTGCGGTTCGTGCGCGCCGACGGCCGGGTCGAAGTGGGCGAGGACCAGCTCGGGCACGCGCAGGCCGAGGCGGCGCCCCAGCTCGCCGACGACGATCTCGGCGACCAGCGCCTTGCGGCCCTGCGCGGAGCCGGTGAACTTCAGGACGTAGGTCCCGAGGTCGTCGGCCTCGACGAGCCCGGGCACGGAGCCGCCGGCCCGCAGGGGTTCCAGATACCGGACAGCCGTCACTTCTCGCAGCACACCAGCCACCCTAACCGGCGGCCGCA
This sequence comes from Streptomyces sp. NPDC041205, assembly GCF_055591765.1. Lineage (NCBI taxonomy): Bacteria > Bacillati > Actinomycetota > Actinomycetes > Kitasatosporales > Streptomycetaceae > Streptomyces > Streptomyces sp. NPDC041205. The sequence continues at coordinate 94,108 of NZ_JBVIZH010000014.1, forward strand.
AGCCATTTTTGGAGCGGACGGTCCTTGATCCATAAGATCCTCCGATGATCACTGGAAAGCGGTTCGCGGCGGGCTTCTGCGCCCTGTTCGCGGCCCTGAGCATGGGGCTCTCGCCCACGTCCGCGTTCGCGGACGACGAACCGGACGGCTCCGGCGGGTCGGGGCCCGTCCCGAAGGTCGAGTTGCTGCTCGACGCGAGCGGGTCGATGCGGGCCCGCGACATCGACGGCAAGAGCCGCATGGTCGCGGCGAAGCAGGCGTTCAACGAGGTGCTCGACGCCACCCCCGAGGACGTCGAGCTCGGCATCCGCACCCTCGGTGCCAACTACCGCGGCGACGACCGCAAGACGGGCTGCAAGGACACCGAGCAGCTCTACCCGGTGGGCCCGCTGGACCGCAGGGACGCCAAGACGGCGGTCGCCACGCTGGCGCCCACCGGCTGGACCCCGATCGGCCCGGCCCTGCTGAAGGCCGCCGACGATCTGAAGGGCGGCGAGGGCTCGCGTCGCATCGTCCTCATCAGCGACGGCGAGGACACCTGCCAGCCCCTGGACCCGTGCGAGGTGGCGCGGGACATCGCCGCCAAGGGCATCCACCTCACCATCGACACGCTCGGCCTGGTCCCGAACACCAAGATGCGCGCGCAGCTGAGCTGCATCGCCGAGGCCACCGGAGGTACCTACACCTCCATCCGGCACACCGACGAACTCACCGACCGCGTCGGCCAGTTGGTGGACCGCGCGGCCGACCCCGTCGTCACCCCCGTGGCGGTCGAGGGCGCCGGAAGCTGCGCCGCAGCGCCGCGGCTCAAGCCCGGCCTGTACACCGACCGCACGGGGTTCGGCGAGCACCGCTGGTACCGCGTGGACGTCGAGCCGGGTCAGGAGCTGCGCGCCTCGGTGAGCGTGGCGGCCGACCGGGCCGTGACCAACGACTACGGCGTGCTGATGCGGGCCGTCACCAAGCACGGCCGTGAGATCGTACGCGGCTCGGAGGCGGGCGACGGGCGCACGGACGCCATCTCGACGGGCCTGCGCTACCCGAAGCCGGACCAGGACGACGAAGACACCGAGACGGAGGCGGTCTGCCTCCAGGTGTCCCACTCCTACGCGCCCGCTTCCGGTGGGGCGGCCGCCGCGAAGGGCAAGCCGGGTCTGCCCGTGGAGCTGGCCGTCGACATCGTGGACGCCCCGGACGACGCCTCCGACGTGGCGGCGTTCGGACTCGGCCGTGGCTGGTGGCTGCTCGGCGCGCTGGTGCTGACCGGCTTCGTCGGCGGATTGGTGTGGGGCTGGGTGGCGCGGTGGCGCGTCGCTGTCTGGAGGACGAACTGATGCGTACGACACGTCTGTCGGCGGCAGCGGGCCTGGCGGCCCTCGTCGCGCTCCTCACGCCGGGCGCGGCGCTCGCCGCCCCCGGCGACGACGATGACAAGTCGCGCTCCGACGCGGGCACGTCCTTCCGCACGGCCACGGAGATCGAGCAGGGCCACCGGGCCACGGCGAGCGCGTCGACCGGCGACTACCTGTACTGGTCCTTCCCGGCGGACGCCGGCCAGCGGCCCACGGTCAAGGCGACCGTGAAGCTCCCCGACGCGGCGCGCCGGTCCGAGGCGCGGTGGCGCGTCGACGTGTACGACGGCCTGAGGCGCCGTCAGTCCTGCATGTACGGCATGCAGTCGAGGCCCGCGGACGCGGCGACGGTCGACCTGGCCTGCGTCCTGCGCCCGGTCCGCGCCTGGTCGGACCCCTGGTCCAACGACCCGCTCCCGGGCACGTACTACATCCGCCTGACGGCCACCGGCCTGAGGACGGCCGACCTGGGCGCCCCCGTCACGGCCGAGGTCGAAGTGACGTCGAAGGACATCGGCGGCGCGGCAGCGGTGGACGGCACCCTGGCGAAGCCCCTGGTGCCGGGCGCGTCGGTCGACTCCGACGACACAGCCGACTCGGGCACCCGGGCGGCCCTGTCGACGGCGGAGCCGGAGGACGGCTGGGCGTCGGGCTGGTGGACGGACCGCTGGATCTGGACGGGCGCGGGCGGAGTGCTCGCGGCGCTGGCGGGCATCGGAGGCTACGCGTTGACGCGGGGCAACGGAAGGCCCACGTCGGGAAACTGAGGACCTTCAGCCCGTCGGCCACCTGATGGCCTTCAGCCGATCGGCCGCCTGAGGATCTTCGGCCCGCCCGGCGTTTGAGGACGAGGCGCGAAGCGCCGATTCGAGGGCGCCCCCGTCCCACCCGAAGGGAACACCCACCCCCGGGTTCCAGGGGCGAAGCCCATGGTTTCGGGAAGGGGTGGGACTGGGGCGCCCCGCGAGGGCACCCCACCTCACCCCTCCCGCAACACCTTCGCCAGCACCCCTTCCCCCTCCACCACGGCGTCCCCACCCCGCACAGCATCCCCCCACCCCAACTCCCCCCGCGCAAGCGCAACACACACATCCGCCCCCACCACGACCCGAGCGTCGACCCCAACGTCCCCACCCCCGTCGGCGTACACGGCCCGCCCCTCGGCCGCATCCCCGAGCCACAGCAGGAACTCCCCCTCATCAAGCCGCACGTGAACAACCCCGTGCCCACCGAGCGCCTCCAACACCCCCCGCAACGGCAGGGCGAACCAGTGCGCACGCACCGCGTCGGTAACCCTGCGCTCACCGAGCTCGAAGGCCCCCCACTCCCCCAGCGCCTGCAGCACGGGCAGCAACGCCCGCCCGCGCGGGGTGAGTTCGTAGACGTACGCGGAGACGGGCGCGGCCATCCGGCGCCGCGAGGCGATCCCGCCCTGCTCCATGTCCTTGAGCCGCGAGGCGAGCACGTCCGTGCTGACGCCGGGCAGATCGGCGTGCAGATCGGTGTACCGGCGAGGCCCCGCGAGCAGTTCGCGGACGATCAGCAGGGTCCAGCGATCACCGACGGCGTCGAGAGCGCGGGCGGACGCGCAGTACTGGTCATAGCTTCGGCGTGATCGAGGTGGCATGCGTCGCAGTCTAGACAAGTTGTTGGACTTTCCAAGCGGCAGCTTGGTAAAACCAAGTAACGCACGCCAAGGGAGGCACAGCACATGGAGTTCCGGCAGTCGAGCAAGCTCAGCGAGGTCTGTTACGAGATCCGGGGCCCGGTCATCGAGCACGCCAACGCCCTGGAGGAGGCGGGCCACAGCGTCCTGCGCCTCAACACCGGCAACCCCGCGCTCTTCGGCTTCGAGGCGCCCGAGGAGATCGTCCAGGACATGATCCGGATGCTGCCGGGCGCGCACGGCTACACGGACTCGCGGGGCGTCCTCTCGGCCCGCCGGGCGGTGGTGCAGCGCTATGAGGCGCTCGGCCTGGACGACATCGACGTCGACGACGTCTTCCTCGGCAACGGCGTGTCCGAACTGGTGACGATGGCCGTACAGGCACTCCTTGAGGACGGCGACGAAGTCCTCGTCCCCGCACCGGACTTCCCCCTCTGGACGGCCGTGACGACGCTCTCCGGGGGCAAGGCCGTGCACTACCTGTGCGACGAGCGGGCCGACTGGTATCCGGACCTCGACGACCTGGCGTCGAAGATCACCGACCGCACCAAGGCCCTGGTGATCATCAACCCGAACAACCCGACGGGCGCGGTCTATCCGCGCGAGATCCTCGAAGGCATGCTCGACCTCGCCCGCCGCCACGGCCTGATGGTCTTCGCCGACGAGATCTACGACCAGATCCTGTACGACGACGCGGTGCACCACAGCGTCGCCTCCCTGGCCCCGGACCTGGTGGTCCTGACCTTCTGCGGCCTCTCCAAGACGTACCGGGTCGCGGGCTTCCGCTCCGGCTGGCTGGTGGTGACGGGCCCGAAGCAGCACGCGCGGAACTACCTGGAGGGCCTGACGATGCTGGCCTCCATGCGCCTGTGCCCCAACGCCCCCGCCCAGTACGCGATCCAGGCCGCGCTCGGCGGCCGCCAGTCCATCCACGACCTGACCGCGCCCGGCGGCAGGCTGTACGAACAGCGCGACCGGGCCTGGCAGAAGCTGAACGAGATCCCCGGCGTCTCCTGCGTGAAACCGCGCGGCGCGCTGTACGCCTTCGCGCGCCTCGACCCGAAGGTGCACGCCATCCACGACGACGAGAAGTTCGTCCTGGACCTGCTGCTCCAGGAGAAGATCCAGGTGGTCCAGGGCACCGGCTTCAACTGGCCGCGCCCCGACCACTTCCGCATCCTCACCCTCCCGTACGCTGACGATCTGGACGCGGCGATCAGCCGTATCGGCCGCTTCCTGAGCGGCTATCGCCAGTAGCCACAAGCCCGCGACAGGAGCGTGCCGGTGACCCTCTGCACCAGCTGCCAGAAACCGTCCCTCACCCAGTTCGCCTCGCCGGAGCTGGTCGGAAAGATCGTGTACGAGGGCCACGACGCCACGGACGACCCGGCCTGGCGGACGTCGGGCGCCGCCACCCTCGCGGACTACGGACGCTGGTGCAGGCACCTGTGCGGGATCGCCTGCCTGCGGATGGCGCTCGGCCCGGACGCGCCGTCGCTGTTCGAGCTGCGCGACGGCGCGCTGAAGTACGGCGGGTACACGGAGGACGCCGAGGGCACGATCCGGGGGCTGATCTACGCGCCGTTCGCCGAATACGTGCGCGACGTGCACGGCATGGAGGCGACCGTGCACCGCCATCTCGCGCTCGACGAGATCCCCGCGCTCCTGGACGCGGGGCGCACGGTGATGGTGTCCGCGCACTTCGAGATCCGGCGGCCCGAGCGCCCCGCGCCGGGCCGGGGCGGGCATCTGGTCCTGATCACGGGGCGCACGGCGGACGGCGCACTGCACTTCCACAACCCCTCGGGCCTCGACGCGCGCACCCGCACGGCCGAGTTGCCCATGTCCCAATTCGAGCCCTTCTTCGCAGGCCGGGGCGTATCGCTCGGCCCGCGCGCGGACGTGTCGACCACGCGCTGACAGGCACTCATGACAGAACGTCACCTTCCCTGCCAGGATGGCGCGATGATGCATTCAGGCAGGGTCGCCGTCGTCGGCGGCAGCGTCGCGGGGTGCGCCATGGCGCTGGCGGCGCACCGTGGCGGAGCCGACGAGATCACGGTGTACGAGCGGGCGGGCGGCCGCCTCGCGGAGCGGGGCGTGGGCCTCGCCGTGCACAACTCCCGGTACGCGGAGCTGGAGTCGGCCGGGTACATGGACGCCGACATGCCGTGGGTGCAGTTGGTCAGACGCCGCTGGTACGTACGGGACGAGTGGTCGTCGGGCCCGCTCGGGCACCCGATCGGCACGATGCCCTTTCCCTTCCGCACCTACAACTGGGGCCCGCTGTGGGGCGAGTTGCGGCGCCGGGTGCCCGAGTCCGTGGAGTTCCGCACCGCCACGTCGGTGGAGGCCGTGCGCACCGGGGCGGTCGGCGCGGAGGTGGACACCGCCGAGGGCACCGAGCGGTTCGACGTCGTGGTCGGCGCGGACGGCTACCGCTCGGTGGTGCGCGCCGCCGCCCACCCGGGCCTGCGCGCCGAGTACGCCGGATATCTGGCCTGGCGCGGCGCCTACCCCGCCGGCCGCCTGGCCGACGCGCACCTGTGGGACGAGGAGGACTGCGTGTACGCGGTCTTCGACGGCGGGCACCTGATCGTCTACCGCATCCCGGACGGCGCCGGCGGCCACCGCGTCAACTGGGTCCTCTACACCGCCCCGCCCCCGGGCCTGGACGCCGACCTGGGCTTCACCCGCACCACGAGCCTGCCGCCCGTCGGCCTCACCGACGCGCTCGACGCCCATCTCGCGCACGTGGCCGACGCGCTGCTGCCGCCGTACTGGGGCGCCGTGGTCCGCGCGACCCGGCCCGACGAGCTGTTCCTCCAGCCCCTGTACGACTTCACGGCGCCCCGCTACGCCCTGGACCGGGTGCTCCTCGCGGGCGACGCGGCCACGGTCGCGCGGCCGCACACCGGCGCGGGCGCGGTGAAGGCGCTGCAGGACGCCACGGTCCTTGAGTCCGCCATCGCCACGGCGACGACCTGGCCGGAGGCCCTGGAGTCCTACGACACCGACCGCACCGTGGCGGGCCGCACGATGGTCGCCCTGGGGCGGCGGCTCGGCCGGGCCCTGGTCGAGCGGACCCCGCGCTGGCGCGACCTGGACCAGGCGGGCCTGGAGTCGTGGTGGAAGCAGGCGGACGGGACGGGGGCGTTCGGGGGACGCGAGCTGCGTCCCCGGTGAGGACGGCCGGGCCGGAGCACCGAGGCCCGTCGGCGCTGCGACGCCGCTCCGGCCCGGTCCCCGCCCTCACGCCTGCTGCTCCCGCCACCAGCCGGAGCCACAGGAGTCGCACGTACTACAGGAGCCGGAACCTACGCACCGTTCGCACCGTTCCTGAAGTGCAGGATGCCCCAGGTGATGTGCCCGTCGCGGCCTGCGGCGACCCAGCGGGCGAGGCCGATCTTCATCTGCGTGAGGTAGTCGTGGCTGACCTGGCCGGCCAGTCCTTCCGCCTCCTGGCGCTCGGTCTCCTCAAGGACGCGCGCGTAGTGCGTCACCAGTTGCTCGCGGTGCTCCTCGAACCCGCCCGGCGAGGCGACGAACCCGAGCCGGGCCAGCTCTCGCGCGTAGAAGCCGGGTGAGCCCATGTCGTCGAGGTGGATGCGGTCGAGGATCGGCTGCAGCACTCCCGGTGGACAGTTGTCGACGGCCATCGGGTCGGTGAAGATGAGCTGCCCGCCGGGCCGCAGGACCCGGGATATCTCCTCAAGGACCCGGACGCGGTTGCCGCTGTGCAGGAAGGCGTCCTGCGACCACACCACGTCGACCTGGTCGTCCGGGTAGGGGATGTCCTCGAAGGACCCGTCGACGACCTCGATCAGGCCGGACAGCGAGCGGGCCGCGTTGAGTTCCTTGTGGCGCTGGTTCTCCACCTCGCTGAGGTTGAGGGCGAGCACGCGGCAGCCGTACGTCGACGCCAGGTACCGCGCGGAGCCGCCGTAGCCGGAGCCCAGGTCGAGGACCACGGACTGCTCGGTGAGGCCGAGCTTCGCCGCCATCCGCTCGACGGTGCGGCGGCTGGCGTCGGCGATGGGCTCGCCGGAGTGGTCGTACAGGCCGATGTGGATGTCCTCGCCGCCCCAGACGCGGGCGTAGAAGTTGTCCGCGTCGGTGGAGTTGTAGTAGCTGCGGGCGACGCCGACCGCGCCGCTGTACCGCTCGTCCTGCTCGTCGTCCGCGCGGTACTCCTTCTCCGCGACGTGCACGAAGAAGTCGGGCTGCTCGCCCCGGTAGGTGTGCTGGAAGTCCCCGTACGTCTCGATGTTCTGGAACCCCACCTCCGACATGAGCCGCCGGGTGTAGTCCTTGCGCAGCGGGAACATGTTGAGGTGGTACACGGAGTCGTCCGGGAAGCTGTACCGCATCCGCACGAGGCCCTCGTCGACGTACTCGGGCTCCACGGAGACGTCTTCGCCGCAGTAGTAGTACGTGTGCTTGCTGGTGTAGCCGTCGTCGAGGATCGCGTCGTAGTTGCGCTGGTCGAGGACGAGGATGCCGTCGTGCTTGAGCATCGCGTAGAACTCGGCGAGCGCCCTGCGGCGGTCGCGTTCCGAGAACAGGTGGGTGAAGGAGTTGCCGAGGCAGACGATGGCGTCGTACGCCCCGTGCACGTCGCGGTTGAGCCAGCGCCAGTCCGCCTGGACGACCCGCATCACATGGCCGTCCTTCATGCCGTTGGAGAAGGCCGCCGACAGCATCTCCGCGCTGCCGTCCGCGCTGACCGTCTCGAACCCGGCGGCCAGCAGTTGCACGGAGTGGAAGCCGGTGCCGGTCGCGACGTCCAGCACGCTCTTCACACCGCGTTTGCGCAGCAGATCGATGAAGAAGTCTCCTTCGCTCTGCGCCCTCCTCTCCCAATCTATGAGCGAGTCCCATTTCTCCACGAAGCTGGGCACATACTCCTCGGTGTAGTGGCCGGTTTCTCGTACTTCGACAGGGTTGTCGCCGAACTTCTGAGCCGGATGCACGATGAACACCCTTCGACTTCAATGGGGGATGGCCTGGGCACATCGCTATCCCAAGGCGGGTACCCCCATGCGTCCGCGCTTTGTATACATACGCTGGGCTGACAATTCGCCGACAAGAACAGGACCGTCAACGCCATGGGTGATCTTCTCCTCGTACGTCACGGCGAGACCGAATGGTCCCTGTCGGGGCAGCACACCAGCTGGTCGGAGATCCCTCTCACCGAAAACGGACGCGCCCAGGCTCGGGCCGTCGCGCCGCTCCTCGGCAAGTACCGCGTTGACGCGGCCTTCACGAGCCCGCGCGTGCGCGCGCGTGAGACGGCCGAGCTCGCGGGGTTCGGTCACGCGCGCGTGGATCCCGACCTCTCCGAGTGGGACTACGGCGCGTACGAAGGCGTCACCACCGTCGAGATCCACCGCACCCGGCCCGACTGGTTCCTCTTCACCGACGGGGTCGCGCCCGGGCCCGCCGAGCACCCCGGCGAGACCCCCGAGCAGGTCGGTGAGCGGGCCGACCGGATGCTCGCCAAGGTCGACGCGGCCCTCGCCAACACGGAGGGCAGCGTCGTCCTCTTCGCCCACGGCCACTTCCTCCGCGCCCTCACCGCCCGCCGCCTCGGCTTCCCCCCTGCGGCGGGCGCCCGCTTCCAACTGGCCACCGGCACGGTGAGCCGCCTCAGCTACGAACACGGCCGCCCGGTCCTGGCCACGTGGAACGTGCGGCCCTGAAGGGGTGGGGCCCTGCCGGGGGCTCCCCGACCCCGCCCCTTCCCGAACCTGGGGCTCCGCCCCAGACCCCGCTCCTCAAACGCCGGAGGGGCTGAGATGCAGCCGCACATTCCCAGCCCGCTCCGGCAACGTCTAAGCCCGTCCGGCGATTGAGGACGAGGCGCGAAGCGCCGATTCGGCGGCGGACTGTCCCACCCGCCCCTGGACCCCCACCCCCGGGGTCCAGGGGCGGAGCCCCGGTTTCGGGAAGGGGCGGGATTGGGGAGAGCCCCGCAGGGCCGCTGTCAGTGGCACGAGGCACTATCGGGACCAGGACCCCCTGGGCGATCCGGAGACGAGGTGGTGCCCCCATGGCCAGGCCGACCACAGCCGCACAGCGCCGCGTCATCGCGGCGGCCGACCCGGTCACCGGCCGCCTGACCGGCACAGAGGCCCAGCTGACCGCCCTCGTACGGCTACAGCTGGCCTTCCGCCACCCCCGCCCCCCACACGCGTACTTCCTGACCCCGGCGGGCCACCGCGTCAGGGAGGAACCCGAGCGGGCCGCCCCGGAGACGGCCCCGGTGGAGCGGGTCCCCGGCGTCTTCGCCGCCCGCACGGGCACGGAGGAGGCAAGGGGCGTGGAGGACGGCCCCGCCCGGCAGCGCGAGGTGCGCGGCGCCTGGCTCGGCCTCGTCGAGATGCGCCGCATGACCAACCCGGACGCCGACCGCGACCGCCCCTGCGCCTGGGAACGCACCCACCTGGTGCAGGCGGCCGCGATAGCCCTGGAGGCAGCGGGCCGCACGCCCGCGGGCCCGGACCGCGAGGGCTACCGCGTCACGGCGACCCCGCAGCCGGACGCGGTGGCGGTGCGCGAACCGACACCGGAGGGCGTCCGGGCCTGTGCCACGGCCCTGGAGCGCGCGGGCTGGCAGGTCAGCGAGCACAGCGAGCGGGGGGCGCCGGGAGCGGCCGGGGCGGCGGGGCGGTATGTGCTGGTGTCGCCCCGGAGGGGATGAGTTTCGGCGGTGGCCGGAATGCCGTACGTCGGGAAGGTGTTGGTGTTCAACCTGATGACTTGTTGTTGCATCCGTCGAAGTTGAGCCGAAGGCCAGTCGAAGGTGAGAGGTGAAGGGGAAGCCGTGTCGCAGCCATTGCCCGGGACCAGTACGGATTCGTCGTCCAAGCCGTTCTCCGTGGACATCAGCGTCCGTGGGTACGAGACCGACTCGCAGGGGCACCTCAATCAGTCCGTGTACTTGCAGTACGCGGAGCACGCGCGCTGGTCGGCACTGCGGGCGGCCGGTATCGAGCAGCGCGACCTCCTCGGGAAGGGGGTCGGCCCGGTCGCCCTGGAGAACACGGTGCGGTATCGGAGCGAGCTGCGGGCGGGCGACGAGGTCGAGGTGACCTGCCAGTTCGTGTGGGGTGAGCGGAAGACGTTCCGGATCGAGCAGACCGTCGTGCGGGCGGACGGGCAGGTGGCCGCGACGGTCTCCGCTCTCGGCGGCCTGCTCGACCTCAAGGAGCGCAGGATGGTGGAGGACCCGAAGGAGTACTTCAGGGCGCTGGCGTCGGACCCGCGGGTGCTCGGCCTCTGAGGGGCCCGACGCGTACGGGGCCGTCAGCCGACCGCCGGTCGGTCGGCCGCCGGTTCCGCGAGGTCGGCCGCGTCCAGCCGCAGCCCGGCAGCGGCGACGACCCGGCCGTCTGGGGGACTTCCTCACGTACGCGCGTACCCGACCCGGAGGCCGTGCGCGCTGAGGATCGGCGGGAGCGGCTGGAAGAACGTCGTGCCGCCGGACGCGCAGTTGCCGCTGCCGCCCACGACGATGCCGAGCGCCGCGTCACCGGCGAAGCCGGGGCCACCCGCGTCGCCGGGCTCGGCGCAGACGTTCGTGCGGATGAGGCCGTACACGGCGCCCTCGGGGAAGGTGACCGTGGCGTTCAGGGACTGGACGGTCCCGCAGTGCAGGCCGGTCGTGGGTCCGGTACGGCAGATCCGCTGGCCGACGACGGGCTGCGGGGCGCGGTTGACGCGGATGATCTGGCTCCCCGCCTTGATCTCGCTGGGGTAGGCCAGGCCGGTGTTGGTGTACCGCACGAGGGCGTAGCTGCTGCGGGGGAAGACGACGGTTTCGGTGACGCCGACCGGGACGGTGAGGCGAGGGTCGGCGTACCACTGGGTGCCGACGGTGCCGCAGTGGCCGCCCATGATTCCGTGGAAGCGCGTGCCGCTGGTGACGTTGAAGGCGACCGCGCAGCGGCCGCTCGCGGAGTACAGGACGTCGCCGCCGCGGACCGCCGTCTGGGCGGGGGCGGCGGTGGCCGTGGGGGCGGCGAGCAGGCCGAGGGCCGCGAGGGCCGCGCACAGTAACTGGGCGATGATCAGCCGGAGTCTCATGGGGTCTCCTGTGGGGGCGGGGATGCGCGCTCGGACGAGCGTGGGCATTGTCGCGAAGTCCGGGGTGCTCGTCACGGGGCCCGACTCGTTTTGAAGCACTCGATTCAGAACATGCTAGGGTCCGTGCGGTCGACGTTTTGAAGCGAGTGATTCAAAACGAGTCGCACCCCCCAACGCGCTTCCACCAGGCCCCCATCGGGCCCGTCACACCCCGCCGCACTCACCAGTCACCAGTCACCACCAAGGAGGGACCTCCATGCCGCTCGCGGTCTACGTGTTGGCGCTCGGCATCTTCACCCAGGGCACATCGGAGTTCATGCTGTCGGGGCTGCTCCCCGGAATGTCCGACGACCTGGGTGTTTCCATACCGGACGCCGGACTGCTCATCTCGGCGTTCGCGATCGGCATGGTCGTCGGGGCACCGCTGCTCGCGGTGGCGACGTTGCGGTGGCCGCGCCGCACGGCGCTCGTGCTGCTTCAGGCCGTGTTCATCGCGGGGCACGTCGTGGGCGCGCTCGCGCCGGGGTACGGCGTGCTGTTCGCGACCCGGATCGTCAGCGCGCTCGCGTACGCGGGGTTCTGGGGCGTGGCCGTCGCCACGGCCGTGGCGCTCGTCCCGAGCGAGGCCAAGAGCAAGGCGGTCGGCCTCGTCGCGGGCGGCCTGACGCTCGCGACCATCGTCGGCGTCCCCGCGGGGACCGTCCTCAGCCAGTCCGCGAGCTGGCGCGCCGCCTTCTGGGCGGTGGCCGCGGCGACCGCCGTCAGCCTGGCCGCGACCATGTTCGCCGTGCCGGGCGGCCGGGGCTCGCGCGAGGCGCCGTCCGTGCGCGCCGAGTTGCGGGGCATGAGGCGGCCGCAGCTGTGGCTGTCGTACGCCATCACCGGCTTCGCCTTCGGCGCGGTCATCGTCACCTTCTCCTACCTCGCCTCCCTCCTCACCGACGAGAGCGGACTGAGCGAGGGCTGGGTACCCGCCGTGCTCGCGCTGTTCGGGGCGGGCGGCATGCTCGGCCTGCTCATCGGCAGCCGCACCGCGCAGGCGCACGCCGTCGGCACGCTCGGGTGGGGGCTCGGCGGGCTCGCCGTGATCTCGGCCGCGCTCGCGCTCACCGCGCACACCGCCATCGCCGTCGTGCTCGTCCTCGTCTTCCTGCTCGGCACGGCGGGGTACGTCACCAACCCGCCCCTCCAGTCACGGGTGTTCACCCTCGCGCCGGACGCGCCCACCCTCGTCGGCGCGACCAACACCGCCGCGTTCAACGTCGGCAACACACTCGCCCCGATGCTCGGCGGGCTCACCATCGACGCCGGGTACGGGTACACGTCGGTGGCCTGGGTCGGGGCGGGGCTCGCGGTGCTCGGGTGCGTGGGGGCGCTGTGGGCGGGACGGCTTGAGCGGGCGACGGCACGGGCCGCACAGGGGAGGACGCCCCTGGTCACCCCGGCCGACCCCGCCGGTTTTGAAAAGGTATTCCAAAACCGTTAGGCTCCGGCCCATGGCCAGGCCACGACAGTTCGACGAGGACCGCGTCATCACCGCCGCAATGGAGACCTTCTGGCGCCACGGGTACGAGGGCACCTCCACCCGCGACCTGTGCGACAGCACGGGCCTCGGTCCGTCGAGCCTCTACAACACCTTCGGCGGCAAGCGCGAACTGTATCTGCGCGCCCTTGAGCGGTACTACGAGACGGTCACCGCCGAGCAGGTCGCGCGCCTGAACGAGCCCGGCTCCGCGAAGGAGCGGCTGCGCGCCATGATGCTGCACTCCCTCGACAGCGACCTCGACGACGCCGAGGGGCGGCGCGGCTGCTTCGCCATGAACGCCGCTGTCGAGGTCGCCGCCCTCGACCCGGACGTCAAGAGCGCCGTGCGGCGCTGCTTCGACCGGGTCGAGGACGAGCTGTGCGCGGTCGTGGGCACGGGCCAGGCCGCAGGGGAGATCGCCCCCGGACGCGACGCCCGCACCCTGGCCCGCCTGGTGCAGAGCACGTACTACGGCCTGCGCGTGCTGAGCCGGGTCCAGGACGACCGGAAGGCTCTCCTGGCCACCGTGGACAGCACCCTCGCGCATCTCTGAACAGCTCCAAAACGAACGTTCTACCGCGTGAACAGCTGTGTGCTGGGAACGACCTGCTGGGGCTGGCCAGGGCTCGACCACAGCAGCTTCATGTGCGCCTCGCCGGTGTTCTCCGCGTAGTCGACGCGGACGCTGTGGCGCTTGCCTGCCGTCAGCGGGACCTGGGCCTTGTCGATCTTCGGCTCGTGCGGGTTCCAGGAGTCGATGACGAGCTTCCCGTCGATCCAGACGCGCACCACGTCGTCGGAGACCGTCGTGAGGGTGTACGTCTCCGTGCGGCGCGGCTCGACCGAGCCGGTCCAGCGGACGCCGAAGCGATCGGAGGGGATGGACGCGGCCGGTGAACCCCCGAACTTCCAGGCGTGGTTGACCGTCGGGTCGGTGCGGGTGATCTTCGGGGCGCCGGACAGCTCCGGGTTGTCGAAGACCTCCTGCTTGAGGCCCCTGCCCTTGCCGGGGCGGGCCGTGCGGCCGGGGTCCACGGTCAGTTCGATCACGGTTGCGGTCGGGTTCGTCGCGGCGCCGGAGGGGGTCAGGTCGAAGCCGTCGCCGGACTTGGTGACGGTGACCTGCTGAGAGCTGCCGAGCACGCGGGCCGACGTGACCTCGAAGTCGGTGCGCGCGGTCAGGTGCAGGGGCTTGCCCGCCCCGGGCCACCGCGTGACCGCCGCGTACAGCTTGTTGCCCTTGCGGCTCACCGCGCCCCACTTCGGCTCCTCGACCAGGCCGCCGTAGCGCGCTCCGTGCACCGCCTCGCCCTGGCCCGCCGTGCGCAGCCAGGTGCCCATCTCCCTGAGGCGGTCGACGGACGGCTGCGGGATGCGGCCGCGCGCGTCGGGGCCGACGTTCAGGAGGTAGTTGCCGCTGCGGGACGTGGTGGCGAGCAGGTTGTGGACGAGGCTCGTGCCCGACTTCCAGTTCTGGTCGTAGCGGGCGAAGCCCCAGTTGTCGTTCAGCGTCATGCAGGACTCCCACAGCTGGCCGTCCACCGGGGCGTCGGGGATCTCCTGCTCGGGGGTGCCGTAGTCGCCGTCCGTGACACGGCGCTTGCCGACCCGGTTGTTGATGACGAGGTCCGGGTTCAGACCGCGCAGGTAGGACTCCAGGCGCTCGCCGTCCTTCGCGGTCCACGGGTTGTGCGGGTCCTCGGTGTCCCACTCGCCGTCGAACCAGAGCAGCGCCGGGTCATAGGTGTCCACCAGCTCCTTGAGCTGGGCGTACATGCGCTTCTCGTACTTCGGGAAGGTCGCCGGGCCGGGGAAGTCCGGGTCGTGCCAGTCCCAGATCGAGTAGTAGAAGCCGAGCTTGATGCCCGCCCCGTCGGAGGCCTCCTTCAGCTCCGCGAGGATGTCGCGGTTCTTGTCGAACGACGAATGGTCCCGCAGATTCCAGGAGTTGACCTTCGTCGGCCACATCGCGTAGCCCTCGTGGTGCTTGGACGTGATGACGATGTACTTCATCCCGGCGTCCTTGGCCGCCCTCACCACCGCCTTCGCGTCGAAGTCCGCGGGGTCGAAGGCCTTGGCCTGCTTCTCGTACGCGTCCTTGGGGATCTTGCACTGGCGCTGGATCCACTCGGCGTTGCGGCAGAGCGTGCCGTCGGGGCGCTTGTACTCGCCCTCCAGGTTCGAGTACGCGCCGAAGTGGATGAACATGCCGAAGCGGTCCTGGCGGAACCAGTTGGTGCGGTCGGCGGTGAAGGGGTCGTCGGCGGCGTGGTCGGTTCCGGGGCCCGCGGCGGGGCCGGCGGGCGGGGCGGGGGCGCGGGGCGCGGGCGCGGCGCCGGCCGTCGGGAGGGCCGTGGCCGAGAGGGCCGCGGTGAGGAGCAGGGCGAGCGCGGGGACTCTTCTACGCATGTGCGGGCTCCTGTTCGTTGACGGAACGCTGGGGAACGTAGGAGCAGATACATCCGATGTCAATGCGAGGAACGAGACCTTCCTGGGGATCAGTTGGGGCGTACGGCACTCGTTGATCCGATGAATCCTGGTGGTCCATGGTGCAGTCGAACTGATCCCAGGAACATGTTTGGCGGCCCTGGATCTCGCGCTCAGGCGTGTGGCAGGCTCCTCCAAGTCCCCCCACCAGACCCGGAATTCAGGACTTCTCCGTGCGCCGAATACCTGCCGTTGCCACCTGCGTCGCCGCCGCGCTCTCCCTCGCTCTGACCGGATGCGGAGGTGACGGCAAGAAGAGCGGCAAGGGCGCGTCGGGTTCCACGGCGTCCGTGGAGGAGGCCGGGAAGACCGACGGCGAGAACTCCACGCACGACAAGAACGACAAGAACGACAAGGGCGATAAGAAGGGCGGCGCCGAGAAGACCGCGTCCCCCACCCCCAGTCGTACGAAGAAGGCGACCGCCACGCCGACGCGCCCCGGCACCCCCACCGCCGCGGCCGCCCCCACCAGGCCCCGCGCCAGCGCCCCCGCCGTCCCCCCGACGAAGACCACGCGCCCCGCCTCCGGGCCGCGGTCCGTGCAGGGCACCTGGTACCACGTGCGGCGCGGCAGCGGCGGGCGGCTGATCGTCCTGACGATCAACGGCACCTCGATGAACATGGCGTCCGGCGGCAAGTCCTGCCCCGGCACCATCACCTCGGCCATGGTGATCCGGGCGACCTGCATGGGCGAGTCGGCGGCCGGGACGGCCCGGCTCAACGGCGGGCAACTCACGTTCGCCTGGCCGGACGGCAGTGGCAACGACTACTTCCGACGGACCCAGCCCGCGGCCTGAACGGCGTCCCCGTCCCAAGGCGTGCGGCCTGAACGGCGTCCGACCGGACAGTGAAGGACAGCGCAACCTCCCGCCCGAGGGTTACGCGACGGGGCAGGGCCGGGCAAGAGTCACCTCGGTACTCTCCGCCCGCCCCGACCCCCGGAGCCCCGTATGCCGCACCCGCCCCGCCGCCGCACCGTCCTGACCGCGTTCGCCGGCACGGCCGGTGCCGCCGTGGCCTGTTCGCCCGCCTCGTCACGGGGCGCGGGCGGCCCGGCACCCGGCACGTCGGTCCGTACGCGCAGCGGGTCCGGGCCCGCCGCGGCGGCCACCGCGGCCGCACGGCGGCTGCTCCCCGACCACTGGGAACAGGTCACGTTCAAGACGGTCGCGAGCGACGACGACGTCTTCCGGGTGTCCGGAAAGCGCGGCCACATCGTCGTGTCGGGACCCACCGCCGGCGTCCAACTCACCGGCCTGCGGCACTACTTGCAGCACACCGCGCACGCCTCGATCACCTGGGCGGGCGACCAGCTCGACCTGCCCGCGACGCTCCCCGCCCCGGGCGCCCCCGTCACCCGGCGCGCCGACGTCCCGCACCGCTTCGTGCTCAACGACACCAACGACGGCTACGTGAACGCCTACGCCGACTGGACCTACTGGGAGCACGAACTAGACGTACTCGCCCTGCACGGCTACAACGAAGTCCTGGTGTACGCCGGGGCCGACGCCGTCTATCACCGGATGTTTCAGGAGTTCGGGTACGACGACGAGGAGCTGCGGGCCTGGGTGCCGGGCCCCGCGCACCAGCCGTGGTGGCTGCTGCAGAACATGTCGTCCTTCCCGCACCCCGTGTCACGGCAGTTGCTCGCCAAGCGCGCCCGCCTCGGCCGCCGCATCGCCGACCGGGCCCGTGAGCTGGGCATGACGCCCGTGCTTCCCGGCTACTTCGGCACCGTCCCGCCCGGTTTCGAGGGCCGCAACCCGGGGGCCCGGACCGTTCCGCAGGGCGACTGGGTGGGATTCGCGCGGCCCGACTGGCTGGACCCGCGCACCGACGCGTTCGCGCGCGTGGCCGCCGCGTTCTACCGGGTGCAGGACGAGCTGTTCGGTCCTTCGACGATGTACAAGATGGATCTGCTGCACGAGGGCGGCAAGCCCGGTGACGTGCCGGTCGGCGAGGCCGCGAAGAGCGTCGAGAAGGCGCTGCGCAGAGCCCACCCGGACGCGCTCTGGGTGATCCTGGGCTGGCAGCACAATCCGCCGAAGGCCCTCACGGACGCCGTCGACAAGTCCCGCATGCTCGTCGTCGACGGCCTCTCCGACCGCTTCCCCACGGTCACCGACCGCGAGTCCGACTGGGGCTCCACGCCGTACGCCTTCGGCTCGATCTGGAACTTCGGCGGGCACACGGTCCTCGGCGCGAACACGCCGGACTGGGCGGAGCTGTACGAGAAGTGGCGCACCGAGGACGGCAGCGCCCTGCGCGGCATCGCGTTGATGCCGGAGGCCGCCGACAACAACCCGGCCGCGTTCGCTCTGTTCTCCGAACTGCCTTGGCTGGATGGCGACTTGGACCTCAAGGCGTGGTTCGACGCGTGGTCGGTGGCGCGCTACGGAGCAGCCGATCCGCACGCGCGGGCCGCCTGGGACGTGCTGCGCCGCACCGCCTACGGCACCACACGGGCCGACAAATGGGCCGAGGGCGCCGACGGCCTGTTCGGCGCGCGCCCCGGGCTCACGGTGACGTCGGCGGCCTCCTGGTCACCGAAGGCACTGCGGTACGAGGCGGCGGACTTCGAGCCCGCACTCGATGAACTGCTCGCGGTGCGCAGGGAGTTGCGCGGGTCGTCCGCGTACCGCCGTGATCTGCTCGACGTGGCCCGGCAGGCCCTTTCCAACCGCAGCCGGGTGCTGCTGCCGCGCGTCAAGGACGCGTACGACCGGCGGGACACCGCCCGCTTCGACGAGCTGACCCGCGCCTGGCTCGGCCTGATCGACCTCCTCGACCGGCTGGTGGCCACCGACGCCCGGCATCTGCTCGGCCGCGCGCTCGCCGACGCCAGGGGCTGGGGCGCCGACGCCCGCGAACGGGACCGACTCGCCTACGACCAGCTGTCGTTGCTGACCGTGTGGGGCACCCGCGCCGGGGCCGACGCGGGCCTGAGGGACTACGCCAACCGGGAGTGGGCGGGCCTGGTCGGCGGGTTGTACCGGCTGCGCTGGAAGACGTACTTCGGAGAGCTGCGCGCCGCGCTCGACGAGGGCCGCGCGCCCAAGGACATCGACTGGTTCGCGCTGGAGGACCGCTGGACCCGGCAGCCGGGCCGGCTCGCGGTCCGCCCCACCGGGGACACGTACGCGATCGCGAAGCAGGTGCGCGCCGCGCTCGCCGGTTCCGAGTGAGTCGCCGCGCCCGCGGACGGACGGAAGCAGCATTCCGCCGCGGGCGCGACCCCCTCACCAGGAACTGGTCAGTGCCTCACCCGGGCGCGATCAGGGGCACTCCTTCCACTTCACGCGGTAGATGGTGCTGATGTCCCCGTCGGTGGAGTCCATCGTCATGAAGCTGGTCTTGGTGCGGTCCGAGGTGCCGAGGTCGACGCGCAGCTCGGTGTTGATGTTGAAGTTGCGCTGTTTGCCGCAGGGCGCCCACACCAGCTGGGTGACCTCGGTCTCGTCGGTGGCCTGCCAGTTGTCGGCGACCGGGCCGTTGAAGGAGTGCGTCTTGGTTCCCGTGTCCGGGGAACCCTGGAAGTAGTACGACGCCTTCTCGGTGCCCTTGGCGCCCCTCTCCAGTGCCGCGAAGCCGCGGTAGTCGGCGCTCGCGATCGCGTAGGTGAAGCCGTGGGGGACGTGAACGACCAGGCTGAGCTGGCAGTTCTTGCGGAACGCCGTGGGGGCGGAATTGCCGCCCGCTTGGGCGAGGTAGTCGCTGTAGGTGACGGTGAAGGCCGTGTTGTCCTCGGAGACGGCGACGGCGGCGGTCCCTCTGGGGCAGCCCGAGCCGTTCACGGTAGCGACGTCGATCACGATCTTGTCCGGCGGCGGGTCGGAGAAACCCGACGGATCCTGCGCGGGCAGACCCGCGCCGATCAGGGCGGCGAGTGCGCCCCCGGCGAGCAGTGCAACGGACATGGTTCTCCCATTCTTGCTTCGGCCCACGGCGGCACGCGCGCAGGGCGCGGCGCCGTGAGGTGGGGGATGTAGCCGTGCTGGGAGGAACTGACTCAGCCCTCGCACGGGGGCCACGAGCGGCCCGCGAGCGATGAGCGGAGGCTGAGGGTGCTGGGATAGTACGGACCAGGGTGAGCAGCGGCTAGGTCGATGACCGGCCATGTATGGGCGAAGTCGCGCGGCCCGTGGGGCGTCCGGGGCGCGGGTCGCGGGCCCGGGAGGGCGCCACACCTCCGACGACTCTCGCTTGACGGGTATACGTCACCTTCAAACTCTGGTAGGAAACCTTCCTAACAGAACAGCGGAACGCTGAACTCCCCCACCTGGAGGACCCGTTGCACGCTCACCGCTCCCCCCACCGGCGCACCACGCGACGTGCCGTGATCGGCCTGGTCGGCGCCACCCTGGTCGCCGGTTCCCTGGCCCTGACCCAGACCGCGGGCGCCGCCCCGGCCCCGGCGCCCGCGAGCGCCGCTCCCTCGGTCTCCGCCGCCGCCGGGCTCGACGACCCGGCGAAGAAGGAGATCGCGATGAAGCTGGTCTCCAGCGCGGAGAACTCCTCGCTCGACTGGAAGGCGCAGTACGGCTACATCGAGGACATCGACGACGGCCGCGGCTACACGGCGGGCATCATCGGCTTCTGTTCCGGCACCGGCGACATGCTCGACCTCGTCGAGCTGTACACCCAGCGCAAGCCCGGCAACGTCCTGGCGAAGTACCTGCCCGCGCTGCGCGAGGTCGACGGCAGCGACTCGCACGAGGGCCTGGACCCGAACTTCACCAAGGACTGGAAGAAGGCCGCGCAGGACTCCGCGTTCCAGAAGGCCCAGAACGACGAGCGCGACCGGGTCTACTTCAACCCTGCGGTCAAGCAGGGCAAGGCCGACGGCATCGGCGCGCTCGGCCAGTTCGCCTACTACGACGCGATCGTCATGCACGGCGACGGCGGCGACAGCACCAGCTTCAGCAACATACGCAAGCGCGCCCTCACCAAGGCCAAGCCCCCGGCGCAGGGCGGCGACGAGATCAAGTACCTGCACGCGTTCCTCGACGCCCGGGTCTGGGCGATGAAGCAGGAGGCTGCCCACGAGGACACCAGCCGCGTGGACACCGCGCAGCGCGTGTTCCTCAACAAGAAGAACCTGAACCTGAACCCGCCGCTCGACTGGAAGGTCTACGGCGATTCCTTCCACATCGGCGGCTAGCCGCCACCGACGCGGGCGGGGCGGTGACCTCGACGGAGCTGTGCCGCTGACGTCCTGTCGGGTGCGGTGCCCGCGGCACGCACGCCTGAGCGCGTGCCGCGGGCGCCACGGCGCTTCGTCAGTGCACCCCGGCGGCGGAGGACCCCGCGGACGAGGAGTGTGTGCGCTGTTCGGCGATCTCCCCGCCGGGCTCCATGGGCGCGGTGACCTCGTCGTCCTCGCTGCCCTTGCCGGTGTGGTTGAACAGCAGGTTCAGGACGACCGCGGCGACGCAGCCGGTGGAGATGCCGGAGTCCAGGATGATCTTCGCGGTCTCCGGGAACGCGTGGTAGAACTCCGGCGCGGAGATGGGGATCAGGCCCACCGCGAGGGAGACGGCGACGATCAGGACGTTGTTGTCCTTCTCCAGGCCCGCCTTGACGAGGGTCTGGATGCCGCTCGCGGCGACCGAGCCGAACAGGACGACGCCCGCGCCGCCGAGCACCGGACGGGGCACGACCGCGATCAGCGAGGCGGCCATCGGGCACAGGCCCATCAGGACGAGGAAGCCGCCGCCGGTCGCGACGACGTACCGGCTGCGGATCTTCGTCATCGCGACGAGGCCGATGTTCTGCGCGAAGGCGCTGCACATGAAGCCGTTGAAGAGCGGGCTGACGGCGGAGCCGAGGGTGTCGGCCCGCAGGCCCGCGGCGATGGTCTTCTCGTCGGCGGGGCGGTCCACGATCTCACCGAGGGCGAGCATGTCGGCCGTCGACTCGGTCATGGAGACGACCATGACGACACAGAGCGAGACGATCGCGGCGGCGGCGAACTGCGGGGCGCCGAAGTGGAACGGCGTCGGGAAGCCGACCACGTCCGCGTCGGCGACCGGCCCGAAGTCCGTGACGTCGAAGGGGATCGCGACGAGCGTGCCGATCACGAGGCCGAGCAGCACCGCGATCTGCTTGACGAAGCCGCGCGTGAAGCGACGGAGCAGAAGGACGATCACGAGGGTGACGCCCGCGAGGGAGAGGAACTTGGTCGAGCCGTAGTCGTCGGCCGCCGGGTTCGGGCCCTGCATCCAGCCGAAGGCAACCGGCATCAGGGAGATGCCGATGAGGGTGATGACCGTACCCGTCACCACCGGCGGGAAGAAGCGGACCATCTTCGAGAAGAACGGCGCGGCTATGAAGCCGAGCAGGCCCGCGACGATCACCGCGCCGAAGATGATCGGCAGCGCGTCGTCCTTGTCCTTGGTGGAGTCGACGACCGCGAGCATGGGTGCGACACCGGCGAAGGTGACGCCGTTGACGAAGGGCAGGCGGGCGCCGATCTTCCAGATGCCGAGCGTCTGGAGGAAGGTCGCGAGTCCTGCGGTGAACAGACAGGCGCCGGTGAGGAAGGTGAGTTCCTTCGCCGAGAGGCCGACGGCGGCGCCCACGATGAGCGGCGGCGCGACGACGCCCGCGTACATGGCGGCGACGTGCTGCAGGCCGGTGGTGGCCATCTTCAGCGCGGGCAGCTTCTCGTCGACGGGGTGCACGTCGGCTGTCGTGCCGTCGGGGCGTGGGGTCCCTTCGGGCTGTGGGGTGGTGCCTTGCTTGGTGAACCTGGGCTTGGTCGCCACTGCGGCTCCTCCGTTTGTTTTCCTGTGCCGGCTGCGGACCGGCACGCGCTTCTGGGAGGTGGTGCGTGATGCAAGGACTTGCTCGATATGCGGTTGTTGAAGCGCCCAGGCAGTACTGACCGCCCCGGCAACGTGAAGCTTTGGGCCACGTTCCGGGGCGGCACTCGAGCAGCCCGCTCGGCTGCTCGAGTCCGGTCGGGGGCCGTCCCCCCCGACCGGAGATCCAGGGGTCAGCTCCCCGCGGCGATGCGCGCGAGTCGCTGCGCCTCGTCCCGCGTGACGCGGGCGATGGCGTCCTCGTCGGCGTGGAGCAGTCGTCCGTTCTCGACGACCGGCTCGCCGTTCACGAGGGAGAGGGTCACCGGCGCGGCCGCGCCGAAGACGATGGCGGTGACCGGGTCGGCGATCGAGGAGTGTCCGATGCCGTCGATCTTCCACAGGACCAGGTCGGCGAGCTTGCCCGCTTCCAGGGAGCCGATCTGGCTCGCCCGGCCGAGGACCTGGGCACCGCCGTACGTCCCGAGGCGCAGGGCCTGACGGGCGTTCAGGGCGGCTTCCTTGTGGGCGCCCAGGCGGTTGATGAGGAGCGCGTTGCGCAGTTCGGTGTGCAGTTCGCCGGACTCGTTGGACGCGGTGCCGTCCACGCCGAGGCCGACGGGGACGCCCGCGGCGAGCATGTCGGGTACGCGGGCGATGCCGGCGGCGAGGCGGGCGTTGGAGGAGGGGCAGTGGGCGACGCCGGTGCCGGTGCGCGCGAACGCCTCGATGTCGGAGTCGTTCATGTGGACGCAGTGCGCCATCCACACGTCCTCACCGAGCCAGCCGGTGGACGCGAAGTAGTCGGTCGGGCCCAGGCCGAACAACTCGTGGCAGAACTTCTCCTCCTCGACCGTCTCGCTGCCGTGGGTGTGCAGACGTACGCCGAGGCGGCGCGCCAACTCGGCTCCCTGCTTCATGAGTTCGGTGGAGACGGAGAACGGCGAGCAGGGGGCGACGGCCACCTGCGTCATGGCGCCGAAGGAGGCGTCGTGGTGCTTGTTGACCGTCTCCTCGGTGGCGGCGAGCGCGCCTTCGAGGGTCTCGACGGCGAAGTCCGGCGGCAGGCCGCCGTCCTTCTCGCTGCGGTCCATGGAGCCGCGCGCCAGGGTGAAGCGCACGCCCATCTCGCGGGCCGCCCCGATGATGGCGCCGGACAGGTCGCCGGAGCCCTTGGGGTAGACGTAGTGGTGGTCCATGGCGGTGGTGACGCCGCCGCGGGCCATCATGCCGAGGGAGCCCTGCGCGGCGGCGCGGACCATGTCCTCGTCGATGCGGGCCCACGTCGGGTACAGCGCCACCAGCCAGTTGAACAGGTTGTGGTCGGTGGCGAGGCCCCGGGTGATCCACTGGTAGAAGTGGTGGTGCGTGTTGACCAGGCCGGGGGTGGCCAGGTGGCCGGTGCCGTCCACACGGCGTACGACGTTCTCCAGGCCCTCGGGGGCCTTCCCCGCGCCGATCGACTCGATCGTGTTGCCCGCGACGACCACGTACCCCGAGGCGTACTCGGTGTCGTCGGCGTCCACGGTCGCGATGGCGCAGTTCTCGATGACGATGCGCTCGACGGCGCCGCCGGGGGTTGCCGATGCTGCCATGGTGCTTCCTTCTCGTGGGAGTGGCGATGAGGGCACGGCATGACCCTAGGGAGATTTGAGTGCCGTGGCCGCGTTCTGCGCGGTGCCACGGGTGCCGAGGTGGTGGAAGAACAGGTTGAGCGAGACCGCGGTGAGCGCGCCCGCGCTGATGCCGGAGCCGAGGACGGTCTGGGCCCACGCGGGGAAGTCCGCGTAGAAGGTGGGCGCGGCGAGCGGGATGATGCCCGCTCCGAGCGACACGGCCACCAGGATGATGTTGGAGCTGTCGTCCAGGCCCGCCTCGGAGAGCGCACGGATGCCGCTGACCGCGATGGACCCGAAGAGGACGATGCCCGCGCCGCCGAGCACCGGCATCGGTACGAGGCTGACGACCGCGCCTAGCGCCGGGAAGGTGCCGAGCACGATGAGCGCACCGCCCGCGACGGCGACGACGTAGCGGCTGCGGACCCGGGTCAGGGAGACGACGCCGACGTTCTGCGCGAAGGCGGAGGTCGGGAAGCCGCCGAAGACGGGGCCGACCAGGGTGGCGATGCCGTCGGTGCGCAGGCCCCGGGTGATGGTCCTGCCGTCCGTCCCGCGCTCGCAGATCTCGCCGAGGGCGAGCATCCCGGCGCTGGACTCCGTCATCAGGACGAGCATCACGATGCACAGGGAGAGGATCGCGGCGGGCTGGAACTCGGGGGCGCCGAAGGCGAACGGCTCGGGCACGGCGGCGACCGGCGCGGACTTCAGGGCGGCGAAGTCGGCCATCCCGAACGGGATCGCGGCGAGCGTGCCGATGAACAGGCCCATGAGCAGGGCGACTTGCTTGAGGAAGCCGCGGGCGAAGCGCTGGAAGAGCAGGATCACCACGAGCGTGAAGGCGGCGAGCGCCAGGAAGCGCATGTCGCCGAAGTCGGCGGCCTCCTTGTCGCCGCCCTGCGCCCAGGTGACGGGCACGGGCATCAGCGTCACACCGATGAGCGTGATGACGACGCCGGTGACGAGCGGCGGGAAGAAGCGCAGGAGCCGCCCGAAGAAGGGTCCGACGGCGAGACAGAACACGCCCGCGACCATCACCGCGCCGTAGATCGCGGGGAGTTGGTGTCCCGTCGCGCTGTTCTCGGCGATGGCGAGGATCGGGGCGATGCCCGCGGAGGACGCGGCGTTCACGAACGGCAGGCGGTTGCCCACCACGCCTTTGACGCCGAGGGTCTGGAGCAGGGTGGCGAGCCCGGCGATGAGCAGGCCGGCCGCGATGAGCCGGGTCTGGGCGGCGGTGTCGAGGCCGACGGCCTGGCCGATGATGAGCGGAGGGGTGACGACGCCCGCGTACATGGCGGCGATGTGCTGGAGCGCGGCGGGGACCAGCCGCGAGGGGTGGAGCTTCTCGTCCACCGGGTGACACTCGTCCACCGGCTGACGCTCATCTACCGGCTGACAGACGGGAGTTGACTCACCGTCAGGTATTGCGGGCTGTGCCATGGCTGTCGTTCCCTCCGGTGTGGCGCGCCCCGGCGCATCGGTGCCGGGGCGCGCGTCCCGCGTCAGAGGTTGGTCATGTCGACCGGGATCCTCGCCTCGGTGCCGTCGCGCAGGATGGTGGCCTCGATGAGGCCGTAGGGCCGGTCGGCCGCGTAGTAGACCGCGCCGTCCTTGGCGTCGTTGTCCAGACCGCAGAAGGACAGGTCCTGGCGGAAGTGGTGCTTGTTGGGCGCGGAGAAGCGGATCTCGTCGATCTCGCCGCGGTTGTTCAGGACCCGCGTGCCCATCTGGTACAGCGTCTGCTGGAGCGAGAGGGAGTAGGTCTCCACGAAGGCCTGCAGGATGTGCTTCTTGGCCTGCTCGTAGGACTTCTCCCAGTTCGGCATGCGCTGCTCGTCACTGGTCCAGTTGTGCCGCCACCACGTCGAGAGGGACGTGGCGAGGATGCGGTCGTAGTCCTCCTTGAGCGTCGTGTACTTGTCCTTGATGTAGCCCCAGAACTCGGAGTTCGTGGAGTTCATCACGGTCAGGTCCTTCAGACCGCTCAGGATCTCGAAGTTCGCTCCCCCGTCACCGTCGGCGGTGTAGGTGATCTGGGCGAGCCGCGTCTCCTGGCCCTTGCGCACGAAGGAGTGCTTGACCTCGTCGGCGCCTATGAACCGCGAGTGGGAATCGGAGGCGGTGATGCGCTCCCAGGCGTACTCCTCGATGCGGATGCGCGCCCGGTGGATGGAGGGCTGGCTGTCCACGAAGTGCCGCGCGAGGTGGATGCCGTACTGCTCGGCGGACTCGATGCCGTGTTCCTTGGCGAACGCGAAGCAGGTGTTCTTCGTGGTGTCCGTCGGCAGGCAGTTGGCATTCGAGCCGCTGTAGTGCACGTCGTCCAGGTCGCCGGAGAGGGCGACGGAGACGTTGAGGTCCTTGATGTGGTGGGTGTCGCCGTCCCGCGTGATCTTGACGACCCGGTTCTCGGCCTTGCCGTACTGGTTCTGCCCCAGGATCACAGGGCGGGCCCGGCGGGAATCGTCTGTCATGTCTGCTAGCTCCCTCGGTAAACGGAGTAGCCGAACGGGTTGAGCAGCAGCGGTACGTGATAGTGCTCGCCCGGTACGACGGCGAACGTGATCGCCACCTCGGGGAAGAACACTCCGCTCGCACCGCTGTCCCGATTCGCGGGGGCGTCCTGCTGCGCCTCGGCTTGCTTGGCTTGCTTGCTCAGGAAGTACGCCTCGACGGCGAAGTCGAGCCGTACGTGGGTGGTGCCCACCGGCAGCGCCGGCAGGTCCTTGCAGCGCCCGTCCGCGTCGGTGCCCGAGCCGCCGAGCGCGGCCCAGTCCGCGCCGTCGCCACCGCGGGCGGCGAGCGTGATGGCGACCCCCTCGGCGGGGCGGCCGACGCTGGTGTCCAGGATGTGCGTGGACACGGATGCGGTGGTGTCGGTGCTCATGCGGGGTCCTCCTCAAGGAGACGGGCCAGGCGGATGCGGTTGATCTTGCCGAGTTCGGCGCGGACGATCTCCCGCTCCTGCTCGGGCGAGTTGCCGATCCGGTCCCGGACCGCGTCCCGCATCTGCTCGCCGGTCCTGCCGGTGGCGCAGATGAGGAAGACGTGGCCGAACTTGTCCTGGTAGGCCAGGTTGAGGTCGAGCATCTCGGCCTTGAGCTCCTCGGACGCCCCGGCCATGCCCCGCTGCTCGCGGGACGAGGTCGGGTCTCCCGGCTTCGGGCGCCCGATGGGCGGGTGCCCCGCCATCGCCTCGGCCAGGTCGTCGGCGGTCAGCTCGGCCATGGCGGCGTCGCTGGCTGCGTAGAGGGCGTCGGCGGTGGTGAAGGGGCGCTGGGCGAGCAGCTCGCTCCCCCAGGCCGAGGAGGCGCAGGCCTCGTGGAGCTCGGCGGTGGCCGCCGGCTCCGGCAGGGCGTTGAACCGGGCCAGGCCCGGTGTCGTACGGGAAGTCACGGGGTGCCTCCGTGGCCATGTGCTGGACGGGCTGCGGAACAGCTAAGACCTTCAACAACATCCCGTCAACAGTTTGTTGAAATCATTTGAACAAAGAAGCCGCCACCCCGCGATACGGGTGACGGCTCGGCCGCGCAGCGTGACGACAGGGTCGCCCCGCGACGGGAAATCACTTGTCCTTCGCGGCGTTTTCCCTGTTCAGGTAGTTGTAGACGGTGAAGCGGCTGACCCCGAGCGCACTCGCCACGGTCTCCACGCCATGGCGCACGGAGAACGCGCCACGGGCCTCGAGTATCCGTACGACCTCCTGCTTGGCCTTGCGGTCGAGCTCCGCGAGGGGCATGCCGCGCTTGCGCTCCAGGGCGAGCAGGATGTGGTCGAGGGAGTCGGCGAGCTGCGGGAGGCGCACCGCGAGCACGTCCTCGCCCTCCCAGGCGAGCACCACATCGTCCGGACCCGCCTGCTCCGGCGGCACCATCTCCCCGCCCATGGCGTCCACCAGCGGCTTGACCGCGGCCGCGAAGGGATCGTCCCCGAAGGCGGTCACCGGGCGACCTCCCCCGGCTCGGACTCCGCGATCACATTGACCTGGAGCGAGACGCGGGTGGCACCGGCGCCCAGGGACCGGCGCAGCATCGCGTCGACGGCCGTCAGGACCGCGTCGACGTCACCCTCGGCGGTGTTGCCGAAGGGGCCGACGTCCACGGCGTCGAGGTCGGCGCCCTGGATGACGTCGCGGGCGGCCAGGGCGTGGGGCGGCGCCTCGTCGAGGTCGAAGGGCTCGGTCGTGAACTCCACTCTCAATCGCACGGCGCCAACTTAACGCGGCCTCCCGCACGCCAGGCGACCCCGCCCGATTTTCCGGCGGGGCCCGTGGCGGCTTTTCCGGCGGAGCCCCTTGACAGCTTCCGCGGATCGGATGCAACCTTCCATCAAGCAGAAATGAACTTCCGCAATACGGAAGGAGCGCGGAAGCCCCATGGGATACTCCGACCAGCGCTTCAATGTGAACCTGTCGATCCTCTTCACCGAGCTCCCGCTCCTGGAGCGGCCCGCGGCCGCCGCGAAGGCCGGCTTCGGCGCGGTCGAGCTGTGGTGGCCCTGGGTCGACGCCCCCACCCCCGAGCGGTCCGAGCTGGACGCCCTGAAGAAGGCGATCGAGGACGCGGGCGTGCGGTTGGTGGGCCTGAACTTCTACGCCGGACAACTGCCGGGCCCCGACCGCGGCGCCCTGTCGATCCCCGGCGAGGAGAGCGAGAGGTTCCGCGCGAACCTCGCGGTGGCGGCGGACTTCGCGAAGTCGCTCGGCTGCACGGCGCTGAACGCCCTGTACGGCAACCGCGTCGACGGCGTCGACCCGGCGGTCCAGGACGAACTCGCCCTGGAGAACCTGGTGCTGGCGGCCCGTGAGGCCTCTCGCGTGGGCGCGATCCTGTTGATCGAGGCGCTCAACGCCGTGGAGTCGCCGCTCTGCCCGATCGTCAGCGCGCCCAAGGCCGTCGAGATCGTGGACAAGGTGAACGCGGCGACCGGCCTCGGCAACGCCAAGTTCCTCCTCGACCTGTACCACCTCTCCATGAACGGCGAGGACCTGCCCTCGGTCATCGAGCGGTACGCCGCCAAGACCGGGCACGTGCAGATCGCGGACAACCCCGGGCGCGGCGCGCCCGGCACCGGCTCGCTCCCCCTTGAGAACCTGCTCGACCAGCTCAAGAAGGCCGGTTACGAGGGGTGGGTCGGCCTGGAGTACAAGGCGGGCGACCGCCCGAGCGCCGAGGCCTTCGACTGGCTGCCCGCCGAGGCCCGCGCAGCGCGCTGAGCGCCAACCCATCGACGTACGAAAGCAGTTAGAGAGGCACCCTCATGAGCAACCTCCCCAAGGTCGCCTGGATCGGACTCGGCATCATGGGATCGCCCATGTCCGAGAACCTGATCAAGGCGGGGTACTCCGTCACCGGCTTCACGCTGGAGCAGGACAAGCTGGACCGCCTCGCCGCGGCGGGCGGCACCGCCGCGAAGTCGATCGCCGAGGCCGTCGGGGACGCCGACGTGATCGTCACGATGGTGCCCGCGTCGCCGCAGGTCGAGGCCATCGCGTACGGCCCGGACGGCATCCTGGAGAACGCGAAGTCGGGCGCGCTGCTCGTCGACATGTCGTCGATCACGCCGCAGACCTCCGTCGACCTGGCGAAGGCCGCCAAGGACAAGGGCGTCCGCGTCCTGGACGCCCCGGTGTCCGGCGGCGAGGCCGGTGCCATCGAGGCCGTGCTCTCCATCATGGTCGGCGGCGAGCAGGCCGACTTCGACGCGGCCAGGCCGCTCCTCGACGCGCTCGGCAAGACCATCGTGCTGTGCGGCCCGCACGGCTCCGGCCAGACGGTGAAGGCCGCGAACCAGCTGATCGTCGCCGTCAACATCCAGGCGTGCGCCGAGGCCGTGGTCTTCCTGGAGAAGTCGGGCGTGGACCTGACGGCGGCCCTGGACGTCCTGGGCGGCGGCCTCGCCGGATCGACCGTCCTGACCCGCAAGAAGGACAACTTCCTGAACCGCGACTTCAAGCCGGGCTTCCGCATCGACCTGCACCACAAGGACATGGGCATCGTCACGGACGCCGCCCGCAACGTCGGCGCGGCCCTGCCCGTCGGCGCCGTGGTCGCCCAGCTCGTCGCCTCCTTGCGCGCACAGGGCGACGGCGGCCTCGACCACTCCGCGCTGCTCCGCTCCGTCGAGCGCCTCTCCGGCGCCCGGCTCTGACCGCGGGCCGCAGGCCGTAGAGCACCCCAGACTTCCGGGCCGCGGTGGCGTTGACACCTGTCCTGTCGCGCCCAGACGCCGCCGCGGCCCGGAACCCTCACCCTTCTCATCAACTTCAACAAACTGTTGACGCAGCAGCTCAGGGGTCCTTACGCTCCCCATCACGTCAGCAGCCACAGCACGGAAGGCCGACCCACCACCATGTCGCAGCGTGTGCTCACGACCGAGTCCGGCGCTCCTGTCGCCGACAACCAGAACTCCGCTTCCGCCGGTGTCGGCGGCCCGCTGCTCCTCCAGGACCAGCACCTGTTGGAGAAGCTCGCCCGCTTCAACCGCGAGCGGATCCCGGAGCGCGTCGTGCACGCCCGCGGCTCGGGCGCCTACGGCTACTTCGAGGTGACCGACGACGTCACCGCGTACACCTCCGCCGCCTTCCTCGGCGAGGTGGGCAAGCGCACGGAGACCTTCCTGCGGTTCTCCACCGTGGCCGACAGCCTCGGCGGCGCGGACGCGGTCCGCGACCCGCGCGGCTTCGCGGTGAAGTTCTACACCGAGGAGGGGAACTACGACCTCGTCGGCAACAACACCCCGGTGTTCTTCATCAAGGACCCGCTGAAGTTCCCCGACTTCATCCACTCGCAGAAGCGCGACCCGTTCACGGGCAAGCAGGAGCCGGACAACGTCTGGGACTTCTGGGCACACGCCCCCGAGGCCACGCACCAGGTGACCTGGCTGATGGGCGACCGCGGCATCCCGGCGTCGTACCGCCACATGAACGGCTACGGCTCGCACACCTACCAGTGGACGAACGCCCAGGGCGAGGCCTCCTTCGTCAAGTACCACTTCAAGACGAACCAGGGCATCCGCTGCCTCTCCGCCGAGCAGGGCGCGGAACTCGCCGGCAAGGACGCCAACTCCCACCAGACGGACCTGCTCCAGGCCATCGAGCGGGGCGTGAACCCGTCCTGGACCCTGCACGTGCAGATCATGCCGGCGGCCGACGCGGCGAACTACCGCTTCAACCCCTTCGACCTCACCAAGGTGTGGCCGCACAGCGACTACCCGCTGCGGCGCGTGGGCCGCCTGGTCCTCGACCGCAACCCCGACAACGTCTTCGCCGAGGTCGAGCAGTCCGCGTTCTCGCCGAACAACTTCGTGCCGGGCATCGGTCCCTCGCCGGACAAGATGCTCCAGGGCCGCCTGTTCGCGTACGCCGACGCGCACCGCTACCGCCTGGGCGTCAACCACACCCAGCTCGCCGTGAACGCCCCGAAGGCGACCGTCGCGGACAACTACGGCCGCGACGGCCTCATGGCCACCAACGCCTACGGCCGCGACCGCAGGAACTACGAGCCGAACTCCTACGACGGCCCCACCGAGACCGGCAGGCCCCTGTCGGCCCCGCTGGCCGTGGGCGGCCACACCGGCACGCACGAGGCCCCGGCCCACACCAAGGACGACGACTTCTACCAGGCGGGCGAGCTGTACCGGCTGATGTCGGCCGAGGAGAAGTCCCGCCTGGTCGCGAACATCGCGGGCGGTCTCTCGCAGGTCTCCCGCGACGACGTCATCGAGAAGAACCTCGCCCACTTCCACGCCGCCGACGCCGACTACGGCAAGCGCGTCGAGGAGGCGGTCCGCGCCCTGCGCGACGACTGAGGTCCGCCACCAACCCCAAGGCTGCGCGGGGGACTTGACGGGAGGTCAGTCCCCCCGCGCGGAGACCCGCACCACCGTGGACCCGGATGAGGGGTGGTCCCACGGCGGGCGGGACGACGAGGACCGCGGCGGCTCGGGCGAGCCAGTGCGGTGGTGAAGGTCTTCCGGCACGCCTTCGACCTGAGAAGGCGCCGCCCGGGGGCTGTCGCCCGTGCCGCCGCGGTCCCGGCACCCCTCCCTCTGGTCCCTCCCTGATCTCCTTTGCCCCCCGATCCCCTCTGTTCTCCCGATCCCCACTGTTCTCCCCAGATTCCGCCCGGCGGCGCGTATGCATGTTCCGCCAGTCGCACGCCGTCGGGCGGCAGCAACTCCCGAACCCCCGGGGCACATCGCGCCCCGGGGGCTTCGTCGTCCCCGGGGCCTCAGCGCACCTTCTCCCCCGCCGCCAGCGTCGCGACCATCCGCTCCAGGCGCGCGGCCCGCGTGCGCTCCGTCCGCGCCGTCCGCGCCGTCTGCAGCCGCAGGATCACCCGGAACCGGTCCGTCCTGCCGAGCCCGTCGTACGTCCGGGCGGCCCGGGGTTCGGCGGCCAGCGCGGCCGCGAGGTCGTCGGGGACGCTCGCCTCGGCCTGCGGGTCGTACGCGGCGTCCCAGCGGCCGTCCGCCTTCGCCGCCGCGATCTCGGCGAGGCCGCGCGGACGCACCCGGCCCGCGGCGATCAGTGCCTCCACCCGGTCGATGTTCCGCTTCGACCAGGTGCCGCGCGGGCGGCGCGGAGTGATCTTCTGCAGGAAGTACGTGTCGTCGTGGCGGCGCCGCTGACCGTCGATCCACCCGAAGCACAGCTCCAGGTCGATCACCTCGTCCGTCGTCACGGAGGCGACGCCCGACGCCTTCTTGGCCAGCTTCAGCCAGATGCCGGGGCTGTCCTCGTGATGCGCGTCCAGCCACTCCTCCAGAGCGCTCCGGTCGGCGAACGTGCGGACCGGGAGCCCGTCGAACGTCTCCATGGCAGGACTCCTTCGATCCGTACGTACGCGCCTCCCGCCACGGTATACGGCCCCCTCCCCCGCACGGCGGAGACGGTCCGGCGCACGGGCTGACGATCTCCGCCCGCGCGGGCGGAAGAGTAACTGTCATGACGACGACCGCAGTTCACGAGGACGCCATCCGCACGGGCACGGGCACGGACCAGGGCAGGGACACCGGGTGGGGCATCGACTCAGGCTCGGGCACGGGCGCGGGCATCGACGCGGGCTGGGCCCCGGGCACGGGCATGGACGCAGACCCAGGCACAGGCACTGCTGCGGCCGCCCGCACGCGTACCGGCACCGAGCGTCCCGTCCCCCGGTGGGCCGAGCGCGTCGCCCACGTCATTCCCCTCGTGCTGCTCGCCCAGTGCGTGTGGCGGCTCCCCTTCGCCTTCGGGTTCGACATGGGCACCGGCACGGGGTCCATCGGCAGCCTGTGGATCTCGGTGCCGTACATCTTCGCTCTGAGCCTGCTCACGGAGGCACTGGCCCTGCTGGCCTTCGGGCTCGTGCGGGGCTGGGGCGAGGTGGTGCCGGACTGGGTCCCGCTGCTGGGCGGGCGGCCGCTGAACCGCTGGGTCGCGGTGGTGCCCGCGACGCTCGGCGGTCTCGGCGCGACCGCCCTGTTCGGGCCCTTCACCCTCGGCGCCCTCGGCCTCGGCGTCTCCTTCGGGGAGTTCGACAGCGCCTTCTGGGAGTTCCTGTTCCGGGCCTGCGTCCTGCCGGTCGGCCTGTGGGGGCCGCTGGTCCTGGCCCTGACCGTGCACTACTTCGTACGCCGCCGCCCGTCGGCCTGACCGGCCGGGCCCTCGCGGGGCGCCCCAGTCCCACCCCTTCTCCGAAACCACGGGCTCCGCCCCTGGCCCCCGGGGATGGGTGCCCCCTTCGGGTGGGAGAGTCCTCCGCCGAATCGGCGCTCCGCGCCTCGTCCTCAAACGCCGGACGGGCTGAATCGTCGCCGGGGCGGGCCGGAGAGGTATCGCGGGGCAGATGGTGTCGCGCTGTTGCTCAGCCGGTGCGAGTTCGAGCGGGTGGGAGAGAGCCCGTCGCGGGGTTCCCCCTGCCCCTTAAGAGCTCGGGGGAGATTGAGGACGAGGCGCGGAACGCCGCATCGGGGGCGCCGCGCACGCGGTGAGGCCCTCGCCCCGGAGTCGAACTCCGGGGCGAGGGCCTCACCTTTAGCGCTCGGTCCGCCTCCGACCAGATGACCGGTGCGCCGCGCGCGCTACGCCTTCAGCGTCTTGATCGAGCTGGGCGCGTGCCACGGCTCCGTGGCGATCTCCTCGAACTCGGTGACATCGCTGATGTCGGCCGTGCGGCTCATGGAGATGTTCGTGACGCGCTCCAGGATCGCCTCCACGACGACCGGCACCCGGTACTCCTGTGCCAGCTTCTTGGCCTGCTCGAAGGCGGCGCCGAGCTCGGCCGGGTCGGTGACGCGGATGGCCTTGCAGCCGAGGCCCTCGGTGACCTTGACGTGGTCGACGCCGTAGACGCCCAGCTCCGGGGAGTTGAGGTTCTCGAACTCCAGGTTGACCTGGAAGTTGATGTCCAGGCCGAGCTGGGCCTGGCGGATCAGGCCCAGATAGGAGTTGTTCACGAGGACGTGGACGTAGGGGATGCGGTGCTGGGCGCCGACGGCCAGTTCCTCGATCATGAACTGGAAGTCGTAGTCGCCGGAGAGCGCGACGACCTGGGCGTCCGGGTCGGCCGTGGCGACGCCGAGGGCGGCCGGGATCGTCCAGCCGAGCGGGCCCGCCTGGCCGCAGTTGATCCAGTGCCGCGGCTTGTAGACGTGCAGCATCTGGGCGCCGGCGATCTGGGAGAGGCCGATGGTGGAGACGTACCGGGTCTCCGGGCCGAAGGCCTTGTTCATCTCCTCGTACACGCGCTGCGGCTTGATCGGGATGTCGTCGAAGTGCGTGCGGCGAAGCAGCGTGGACTTGTGCTCCTGTCCCCGGGCGATCCAGGCACCCCGGTCGGGCAGCTCGCCCGCGGCCTTCAGCTCCTTGGCGACCTCGACGAAGAGCGCGAGGGCCGCCTTGGCGTCGGAGGCGATGCCGTAGTCCGGCGCGAAGATCTTGCCGATCTGGGTCGGCTCGATGTCGACGTGCACGAACGTCCGGCCCTCGCGGTACACGTCCAGCTTGTAGCCGGTGTGGCGGTTGGCCCAGCGGTTGCCGATGCCGAGGACGAAGTCGGACTCCAGGAAGGTCGCGTTGCCGTAGCGGTGCGAGGTCTGCAGGCCGACCATGCCCGCGTTCAGCTCGTGGTCGTCGGGGATGGCGCCCCAGCCCATGAGGGTGGGGATGACCGGAGTGCCCGTCAGTTCGGCGAATTCCAGCAGGAGTTCGCAGGCGTCGGCGTTGATGATGCCGCCGCCCGCGACGATCAGCGGCCGCTCGGAGTTCACGAGCATGCCGATGGCCTTCTCGATCTGGGCGCGGCTCGCGGCGGGCTTGTAGACCGGCAGCGGCTGGTACGTCTCCGGGTCGAACTCGATCTCGGTGAGCTGGACGTCGATGGGCAGGTCGATGAGGACCGGGCCCGGACGGCCGGAGCGCATCAGGTGGAAGGCCTGCTGGAAGACGCCGGGGACCTGCGCGGCCTCCAGGACCGTGACGGCCATCTTCGTCACCGGCTTCGCGATGGAGGCGATGTCGACGGCCTGGAAGTCCTCCTTGTGGATCACGCTCGTGGGCGCCTGGCCCGTGATGCACAGGATCGGGATCGAGTCACCGATCGCGGAGTAGAGGCCGGTGATCATGTCGGTGCCCGCCGGGCCCGACGTGCCGATGCAGACACCGATGTTGCCCGGGTGGGTGCGGGTGTACCCCTCGGCCATGTGCGAGGCGCCCTCGACGTGGCGGGCGAGCGTGTGATCGACGCCGCCGCCTTCCTTGAGCGCCTTGTAGAAGGGGTTGATCGCGGCCCCTGGCACACCGAACGCGTGGGTGACGCCCTCGCGCTTGAGGATCTCGACTGCCGCGCGGGCAGCGGTCATACGAGCCATTGAGTTCTCCTGCTTCGGCTGACGAAGCCACGGCCACCGTCGCGCCCCGCGATGAGCCGTACCTTCCGGTGCTGCTTCCGCGCCGTGGCCCGCCTTCCGGCTTCTTCCACATTGCGGAAATTATGTTCTGCTATATGGAAGCAATGTAAGGGGGTGCATCAGAGCCGTCAAGGGATTCCGGGGTACGCGGGGCAGGCGGGGGCACGTCTCCAGCTCAAAATGGCGTATCGGCGGGGTCACCTTCCGTACGACGATGAGCTCCGTACGATGGGGAGCTTCGGCGGCGGACGGGCGGCGGAGCGGACGGACGGCGGTGAGGGCCATGGCGAAGGACGGCGTTCTGGTGCGGTGCCCGGTGTGCCGCCATGAACAGGCCTACGCTCCCCCGGCGTTCCCCTGCGTATGCGGCAAACCCGTCGTGCCCCCCGTCCGGTACGGCCCGGCCGTTCCGCTCACCCATCGGACCGGCGCGGACGCCTGGGTGACGGTGCGGTGCGCGGCCTGCGGGCGCACGGCGGACTGGCCGCGGCCGGAGCTGGGGTGCGCGTGCGGGACGGTGCTGCGGGTGGCGGTGGCGTCGTACGAGGGAGACGGGGCGGGCGAGGGAGACGGGGCAGCCGGGGGCGAGGGGAGCGGACCCTCAGCGAACAGTGGCGACGAGCCAGCGGCGAAGGGTGGCGAGGAGCCAGCGGCACACACTGGCGAGGAGCCCGCGACGCACAGCGGCAGCGACCCCGCGCAGCCCGAGGCGGGCAGCCACCCCTCCCTCACGCCGTCCCACATCCCGCTGCCGCGGACCGCGCCCACGCCCCGGCCCGCCTTCCGCCCCCTGCCCGTCCGCAGCGCAGGGGACGCGGTGACCACGGCGGCGCTGTATCTGCGCTGGCTCGGCTACGAGGACGTGCGCGAGACAGGACCCTACGAGGAGCGCCCGCCGTCGGGCACGCGGCTCGCGGCACTCGGTGTGCTCGCGCAGGTCGAGCCCGCCGTGCGGGAGACATCACTGCGGGACATCGAGTGCGCCTGGCTCACCGCCATGGCGCACTCGGCGACGTGCGTGTGCTTCGCGCTGTGCGACTTCACGCCCGCGGCCCGCGACCGCGCCGACGAGCTGGACGTGGCGCTGTTCCGCATCGACCTGTCGGGCACGCCGGAGCCCTTGAACGGCGCGGCGGACGAACTGGCGGCGACGGGCGCCTGACCTCGCGGACCGGGGCGCACCCACCGCCCAGCACCCGGCACCCGGCCCAGGACGCCCGCGTCTCACGACGGCTCAGCCGAACCGCTCCCGCAGCTCCACCTTCCGCACCTTCCCCGACACCGTCATCGGGAAGCCCTCCAGGATCCGCAGCCCCGCCGGGACCTTGTAGTGGGCGAGCCTGCCCGCGCAGAAGCCGTGCAGTTCCTCCAGCGTCAGTGTCTCCTCGGGGTCGCGCAGGATGACGCAGGCCAGCGGCACCTCTCCGTACCGCTCGTCCGGCACCCCGACGACCTGTACGTCCGCGATCTTCGGGTGGGCGTACAGGAACTCCTCGATCTCGCGCGGGTAGACGTTCTCGCCACCCCGGATGATCATGTCCTTGATGCGCCCGACGATCTGGACGTACCCGTCGTCGCGCATCACCGCGAGGTCGCCCGTGTGCATCCAGCGCCCGGAGTCGATGACCTCGGCGGTGCGCTCCGGCTCCTGCCAGTAGCCGAGCATGACGCTGTACCCGCGCGTGCACAGCTCACCGGACTCCCCGCGCGGCAGCGTCACCCCGCTCACCGGGTCGACGACCTTCACCTCGATGTGCGGCAGCACCCGGCCCACCGTGCCGGTGCGGCGCTCCAGGTCGTCGTCCATGCGGGTCTGGAGCGAGACGGGCGAGGTCTCGGTCATGCCGTAGCAGATGGAGACCTCCGCCATGTGCATCTCGGCGACGACCCGCTTCATGACCTCGACGGGGCACGGCGACCCGGCCATGATGCCGGTGCGCAGCGACGACAGGTCGTAGGTGGCGAAGTCGGCGAGGTTCAGCTCGGCGATGAACATCGTCGGCACGCCGTACAGCGAGGTGCAGTGCTCGCGCTCGACGGCGTGCAGGGTCGCCACGGGGTCGAACGACGGCGCGGGGATCACGACGCAGGCGCCGTGCGAGGTGGCGCCGAGGTTGCCCATGACCATGCCGAAGCAGTGGTAGAAGGGCACGGGCAGGCACACCCGGTCCTGCTCGCCGTAGCCGATGGTGCGCCCCACCCAGTATCCGTTGTTGAGGATGTTGTGGTGGGAGAGCGTGGCCCCCTTCGGGAAGCCCGTGGTGCCGGAGGTGTACTGGATGTTGACCGGGTCGTCGCAGCTCAACTCGGCCTCGCGCACGGCGAGTTCGGCGGGGTCGACGGACTGACCTGCGGCCAGGAGCGCGTCCCACGACGGGTCGGCGATGTAGTGCGCGGCCCGCAGGTCCGGACACTCGCCCCGGACCTCGTCGACCATCGCCCGGTAGTCGCTGGTCTTGTGCTCGCGGGTGGCGACGAGCAGCGAGACGCCCGACTGCTTGAGGACGTAGGCGAGTTCGTGCGCGCGGTACGCCGGGTTGATGGTCACCATGATCGCGCCGACGCGCGCCGTGGCGTACTGCACGAGCACCCACTCGGCGCAGCTGACCGCCCAGATGCCGACCCGGTCGCCCTTGCCCACCCCGGAGCCGATCAGAGCGAGCGCCAACTCCTCTACGGCAGCGCCGAATTCGGCGTACGTCCAGCGGGCACCGGCCGCGACGTCGACGAGCGCGTCACGGTCGGGCCAGGCGGCGACGGCACGGGCGAGGTTCTGCCCGATGGTGTCGCCGAGGAGGGGGGTCTTGCTGGTGCCGTGCGCGTACGAAAGCGCCGCGACGCCGACCGTGCCCGAGGCACCGTCCGTACCCGAGACGCCGCCCGTACCCGAGGCACCGTCCGCGCCCGTGGCGTTCACCGTCGCGCTCACCGGAAGTCCTCCTCGCGGTACTCGGCGCCGGACCCCTTGGCCGTCGCCTCCCGCAGCTCGATGCGGCGGATCTTGCCCGACACGGTCTTGGGCAGCGCGCCGAACTCCAGGCGGCGCACCCGCTTGTAGGGAGCGAGCACCGACCGGGAGTGCTCGAACAGCAACTTGGCCGTGTCCGGGCCCGGTTGATAGCCCTCGGCGAGCACCACGTACGCCTTCGGCACGGCCAGACGTACCGGATCCGGGGCGGGCACGACCGCCGCCTCGGCCACCGCCTCGTGCTCCAGGAGCGCGCTCTCCAGCTCGAACGGGGAGATCTTGTAGTCGGACGCCTTGAAGACGTCGTCGCTCCGGCCGACGTAGGTGAGATATCCGTCGGCGCTCCGCGCGCCGAT
Source organism: Streptomyces sp. NPDC041205 (assembly GCF_055591765.1). Lineage (NCBI taxonomy): Bacteria > Bacillati > Actinomycetota > Actinomycetes > Kitasatosporales > Streptomycetaceae > Streptomyces > Streptomyces sp. NPDC041205. Next base: position 132,864 of record NZ_JBVIZH010000014.1, read on the forward strand.
GTCGCCGGTGCGGTAGTAGCCGTCCGCCATGGCCTCGGCGGTGCGCTCCGGGTCGCCGTGGTAGCCCGTCATCAGGCCGACGGGACGCGCCGACAGGTCGAGTGCGATCTCGCCCTCGGCGGCGCCCGGCGCCCCGGTGACCGGGTCGAGCAGCTCGACGGCGAAGCCGGGCGTGGGGCGTCCCATCGAGCCGGGGCGCAGCTCCTGGCCGGGGGTGTTGGCGACCTGCACGGCCGTCTCGGTCTGCCCGAAGCCGTCCCGGATGGTCACGCCCCAGTCGCGCCGCACCTGCTCGATGACCTCGGGGTTCAGCGGCTCCCCCGCGGCGACGACCTCGCGCGGCGGCGTCCGCAGCTGGGTGAGGTCGGCCTGGATGAGCATCCGCCACACGGTGGGCGGCGCGCAGAAGCTGGTGACTGCCGCCCGGTCCATCTCCCGCATGAGGCGGCCCGCGTCGAAGCGCGTGTAGTTGTGGATGAAGACGGTCGCCTCCGCGTTCCACGGCGCGAAGAGGTTCGACCAGGCGTGCTTGGCCCAGCCGGGCGAGGAGATGTTCAGATGCACGTCGCCGGGCTTGAGGCCGATCCAGTACATCGTCGCCAAGTGGCCCACGGGGTACGACACATGGGTGTGCTCGACGAGCTTGGGCCGGGCGGTGGTGCCGGAGGTGAAGTACAGCATCAGGGGGTCGTCGGCGCGGGTGACGCCGTCGGGCGCGAAGTCGACGGGGGCGGTGTCGACGCCGTCGTAGGGGATCCAGCCGTCGGGACCCTCGGTGAACGCGGCCACCGCTGTGGCTTCCCGGCCGTCCTGGGTGCCGACCACGATCCGGGTGTACTCCCCCGGCACGTCCGCGAACTTCGCGACGTCCTCGCCCCGCACCACCACGTGCCGGGCCCGGCCGCGCTCGATGCGGTCGCGCAGGTCGGCGGCGCCGAGCAGCGGCGTCGCCGGGATCACCACGGCCCGCAGCTTCATCGCGGCGAGCGCGACCTCCCACAGCTCGGCCTGGTTGCCCAGCATCACGACGATGCGGTCCCCGGCGCGGACGCCGAGCCCGCGCAGCCAGTTGGCGGCCCGCGCGGAGCGCCGCGCCAGCTCCGCGAACGAAAGGCGGGTCTCCTCGCCGTCCTCCTCGACGATGTGCAGCGCCGTGCGGTCGTTGCCGTCGGCGATGACGTCGAACCAGTCGAGGGCCCAGTTGAAGTGCGCGGGCCGGGGCCAGACGAAACCCTCGTACGCGGCCCGGTAGTCCTCCCGGTGACGCAGGAGGAAGTCCCGCGCCGCACGGAACTCCTCCGTGCCGCCACCCGCTCCGGTCGCCGTCATCCGCACCCCTCGCATTCCGCTCGCATTCCGCTTGACGCCGCTCGTCCGTACCATCGTGTAATTCGTGATGCGGGTCTCACTACCCCCGAACGGGGGTGGTGTCCCGCGAGGTCGGTGGACATCGCGGTGGACATGCGGTGGACATCAGGGGCACAGGGCCGAAAGCTGAGGGAGCGGGCGCGTGAGTGCTGCGGACGGCGGCGAGGCGGCGGACGTGCGGGCCGCGCTGCTGCGGCTGCGTCGCGGGACGGGGCTTCCTGTGGCCTTCGGCGGCCTCGTGACCGGCGCGGACGGCACCGCACGGGTACGGATCGCCGAGCTCAGCGGCACCGCCACGCACTCACTGAACGGCCTCGCGATCCACGTCGGCACGGGCCTCGGCGGCAAGGCGGTCGCCCTGGCCCGCCCCTGCGCCGTCGCGGACTACGGCGCGTCCCGGCAGATCAGCCACGAGTACGACACCGCCGTCGCGTTGGAGGGCCTGCGGGCGGTGCTCGCGGTGCCGCTGGTGGTACGCCGCCGGGTGCGCGGCCTGCTGTACGGCGCCCTGCGCACCGCGCAGCCCCTCGGCGACCGGGCGCTCGCGGCGGCCTTGGCGGCGGCCCGGGACCTCGAACAGGTCCTCGTCGTACGGGACGAGGCGGCCGCGATGCTGGCGGCGGCCCGGGAGGCGGTCGCGGAGATGCCCGGGCGGGGGTACGGCTCCGGGGACGCGGCGTGGGAGCGCGTGCGGGAGGCGCACGGGGCACTGCGCGCGCTGGCCGCGCGCATCGGTGATCCCGCGCTGCGGGCGGAACTGCTCGCGGTGTGCGGCACGCTGACGGACGCGGCCGCCGACTCCCCGAGGCCGGACCCCGGCCCCGGCGTCCGGCTCGCCCCGCGCGAACTGGACGTGCTGGCCTGCGTGGCCGGGGGCGTCACCAACGCGGCGGCCGCCGAACGCCTCGGCCTGCGCCCCGAGACGGTGAAGGGCTATCTGCGGTCGGCGATGCGGAAGCTCGGCGCGCACACGCGGTGGGAGGCGGTGGTGGCGGCGCGGCGGGCGGGGGTGCTGCCGTAGCGGTGCCGGGGCGGACGGGGGCTGCCGTGGTTGGCGGAGGGCTGCCTCAGGGCAGGGTGCGGTCGTCGGGCAGAGCGCTGCCGTAGGGCAGGGTGCTGCCGTAGTGGTCGAAGGGGGCCGTGCGGGCCCTGGCGGATTGGCGCCCTCTGTACCGATTCCGCTGCCGGATCCGGGCTACGCGGGGTTCAATGACGCGTACACGACCGTGCAGGACCGGCACGGTCCGCCGCGGGCCGCCCGACGCGGACGACCACAGGGCACCCGCGCGCTGGCAGGCGCACAGCAGGGGGATGAGGCCCGCATGGTGTCCACCGACAGGTTCCTGGCCTTCGCCGCGATGTCGGCGCTGGTGATCGTGATCCCGGGGCCGAGCGTCCTGTTCGTGGTGGGCCGCGCCCTGGCGCACGGCCGCCGCACCGCCTTGGCGACGGTCCTCGGCAATGTCGCGGGCTCGTACCTCATGATCGTGGCGGTCTCCTTCGGCCTGGGCTCGGTCCTTGAACGCTCGGCCGCGGTGTTCCTGGCGGTGAAGCTCGCGGGCGCGGCGTACCTCGTGTTCCTCGGCGTACAGGCGTTCCGGCACCGCAAGGCGATGAAGGCGGCGGCGATCGGCGCGGCGGGCGCGGGCGGGCGGCCCGCGCGCGGTGACGTCCGCACCGTCCTCGACGGCGTCCTCGTGGGTCTGACCAACCCGAAGGGCATCGTGTTCGCGGCGGCGGTGCTGCCGCAGTTCGTCGACCACGCGGCGGGCCACGTCCCCGTGCAGATGCTGCTGCTCGGCCTGGTTCCGATCGGCATCGGCCTGGTCACAGACACCCTGTGGGGCCTGACGGCGTCGGCGGCGCGCACCTGGTTCGCGCGGTCGGACCGCAGGCTGGCGATGATCGGCGGGGCGGGCGGCTGCACGATGATCGGCCTCGGGGTGACGGTGGCCCTGACGGGCAGAGCGGACTGAGACAGCCGCTCCGCCCTCCCCCGGCTCACTCCTCCCTCCTCCCCCGCTCACTTCTGCACGACGGCACCGAACCCGATGTCGTACGAAGGGGCGTCGGCCGCGAGGAGCCGTGCCGTCAGCTCCGCCTCCGCCGCGACCTCCGCGCGCTGGGCCTTGGTGAGCTTCCCGAACGGCTCGACGGTGAGCCGCACGGCGCCGTCCTTGGCCTCCTCCAGGCGCCAGAGCCCGGCGAGGTACCCGTCCACCAGGAAGGTGCAGTGGGCCTGGTTGCCGGTCCAGGTGCGGTCCTTGTGGGCGAGCGCCACGACGCGGGTGCGGTCGGCGTGGGACAGCAGGAGGTTGTCGAACTCGGGCAGGAAGCGGGGCGGGGCCGGGGTCTCGGGGTCGGGGCGGGGCGCGTCGGGCAGGTCGAACAGCTCGACGCCGTGCTCGTCGCGGAAGGTGCGGAGCCCGGGCCGCAGCCGCTCGAAGGCGTCGCGGAGCCGGGTCAGACCGGCCCAGGCCTGCATGTCCTTGACGGAGGCGGGCCCGAAGGCGGCGAGGTAGCGCAGGACGGTGTCGTCGGGCGCGGGGTCCTCGGCGAGGGGGCGGCCGAGCCAGTGCTCGGCGGTGGTGAGGGCGACCTGCCCGCTGCGGCGCCACAGGCCGCGCGGGGTCACCTGGACGAGGGGAAGGCGGGCGCGGGCGGCGATGCCGAGGGACTGCGGGTCGGCGTCGGGCCAGTGGCGCAGCAGTTCGGCGCGGATCTGGGCGGGGGTGCGGGGCTCCTCCTCGACGTACGCCCGGGCGAGGGCGGCGAGCCGGTCCAGGTCCACGCCGGTCAGACCGCCCCGGAACATCCGCAGCTCACGGTCGATGGCGGCCTGGGTGAGGGGCCGCAGGGTGAGGAGGTCGTCGGCGGTGAGGGTGTGCACGGTGGACCGCATGGTGACGGCACGGACCGCGGCGCGCTCCGCCATGAGACCCGACAGCTCCATCGGGTCGAACTCCGCGAGGCGCGCGGCGAGCGCGTAGTACGGCGGCTTCACGTTCTGCGCCTGCAGCCCGACGAGGTGAGCGAGGGCCGCGTCGCCGGCCATCGGGGCCCGCTCCAGGAGGAGCTGGCGGGCGAGGGTGGCGCGGTTGAGGGCCTGGCGGGTGAGGACGGGGGCGGCGGCCGGGGTCTTCGTCATGCTCCGCACGCTAGCGGGGCTTGCGGACAGATACGGTCCGCAAGGGGCGCGCCGACCGCGCCTGCTCGCGCCGCGGGCGCCGTACGAGTGCCGCCTACCGCCCGCCACCGCCTACCGCCCGCCGTCCACCACCTGCCACCTGCCGCCCGCCGTCCGCCACCTTCTGCCCGCCGCCGCGTGCCGACTCCGGCCGCGCCCGTGACGCCCGCCGCCACCACCCACCACGCCCGCCGACGGCCATCAACGGCTACCGACGAGCACCGACTGCCCCCGACGGCTGTCACACCCACGCCATCTGCCGCATATATCCTGCTCCGGGCATGTCCGGGACAGAATCCACGCGTGCCGGGCCGAAGTCGGACGACCACGGGAAGGGCTGCCGGTGACTCCGGAGCGACGACCTCACCGCCCGCAGCAGCCGCGCAAGCACGCGTGGCGGCGGGCGTCCTCCCAGTCCACGCAGGGCACGCCGCCGCCCGCCGACACGTCGAACCACCACCCGGAACGGGACCCCGCGCAGACGGCGGCGGCCGACCCGAGCGTCGTGGAGGCGGCGCTGTACCGCGACGGCGTACGCGTCTCCTCCCCCGGCTCCCTCGCCGACACGTTCCGCGAGCTGCGCGCCCAGCCCGACGGCATGGCGTGGATCGGCCTGGCCCGCCCGACGGAGCAGGAACTCCTCTCCCTGGCGGCCGAGTTCGACCTGCACGAGCTGGCGGTCGAGGACGCGATGGAGGCCCACCAGCGCCCCAAGCTGGAGCGGTACGGCGAGACGCTGTTCGTCGTGCTGCGGGCGGCCCGCTACCTGGACGCCCCCGAGGAGGTCGACTTCGGCGAGCTGCACGTGTTCGTCGGCGCGGACTTCGTCATCACGGTCCGGCACGGCGCGGCCCCCGACCTGTCGGCGGTACGCCACCGCATGGAGAAGACCCCGGAACTGCTGCGCCTCGGCCCGGAGGCGGTCCTGTACGCGATCCTGGACGCGGTCGTCGACGGCTACGCCCCCGTCGTGTCCGGCGTCCAGAACGACATCGACGAGATCGAGACGGAGGTCTTCGGCGGCGACCCGACGGTCTCCCGCCGCATCTACGAACTCTCCCGCGAGGTCGTCGAGTTCCAGCGCGCGACGCGCCCCCTGGTGAGCATGCTGCACGCCCTGATGGCGGGCTTCGCGAAGTACGGCACGGACGAGGAACTCCAGCGCTACCTCCGCGACGTAGCCGACCACGTCACCCACACCAGCGAACGCGTGGACGGCTTCCGCCAGGCCCTCACCGACATCCTCACCGTCAATGCCACGCTGGTCACACAGCAACAGAACGCGGAGATGCGGGCCCTGGCCGAGGCGGGCTTCGAACAGAACGAGGAGATCAAGAAGATCTCGTCGTGGGCGGCCATTCTGTTTGCTCCCACACTGGTGGGAACGATCTACGGCATGAACTTCGAGACCATGCCCGAGCTGAAGTGGGCGGCGGGGTATCCGTTCGCGATTCTGCTGATGGCGGTGGTGTGCGTGAGTCTGTACTTCATCTTCAAGAAGCGGGACTGGCTGTAGCCGCGGACTCCAACCCAATGATCAACTTCGCGCACGCGAAGGCTCGGTAAGGCCACTCCTGACCCCCTGGGGAGAATCTGGGGAGAATGCGCTGCGCTGGAGAGCGTGTCGTCGCCCCGCCGCCCGTCGTTCGACGCCTCCTGCGCGGCTCACCTCGCCCTCCCCCTGTCGCAGCGAACCGTCACTGACGGTACCGACCGCGGCGAAGAGCCCGAGGCCCCGGTCCACGAGATACCCGACCGCGGCACATCCAGCAGGACTGCACCCGAGGCATTCTCGTGCCACCGACGGAATGGGCCTGCCCAGGTGACGAAACGCGGTCGACGGTCGGCCGGGCATCACGGCTCTGCCTGCGCTCGCACCGCAGCCGGCTCCCGTCAGCGGTCATCACCCGGGATCGCGGACACAGCTGCGCGGGATCGATGCCTGGCGGAAGCCACGTTCCTGCAGGTCAGTCAATTCCGTCGGTGGCCCTAGGGGATGACGAGTAGCTTGCCGGTGGTACGCCGAGCCTCCAGATCGCGGTGAGCTTGGGCGACCTCGGCGAGCGGGTAGCGGGCCGTCACGGTGGTCTCAAGCGCCTTGGTGCGCACCCATTCAAGTACGTCGGCGGCGCGGCGGAGCAGCTCGGACCGATCGGCGATGAAGTGCCCGAGGCTTGGCCGGATCAGGGTCAGCGAACCGCCCTGGGCGAGCCGGATGGGGTCGAAGGGCGGCACTGCACCACTCGCGGCGCCGAAGAGCACCAGGTGGCCCCGGGTTCGCAGGCTGGCGAGGCTCGCATCGAAGGTGTCCCTGCCGACGCCGTCGAAGACGACAGGCAGGCCCTGGCCGCCATGGAGCCGCTTCACCTCGGCCGCGAGATCGTCCACCGCGGAGTAGAGGATCACCTCGGCGGCCCCGGCGCGCCGCGCCAGCTGGGCCTTCTCCGGTGTCGAGGTGGTGCCGATCACTCTGCCGCCGAGATGAGTGATGAGCTGGGTCAGCACAAGCCCCATGCCGCCGGCGGCAGCGTGCACGAGCACTGTGTCGCCGGGCTGGACCGGGTAGGCGTCCTTGATGAGGTAGTGCGCCGTCATGCCCTGCAGCAGCACGGCGGCGGCAGCCTCGAAGTCGACGCCGTCGGGCAGGGGCACGAGCCGGGAGGAGTCCACGACGGCCTGCTCGGCGTAGGTGCCGGGAATCTCCACCCAGCCGACCCGGTCTCCCACAGCGACGTGGGTGACGCCGGGTCCGACCTCGAGGACCGTGCCCGCGCCCTCAGTGCCCGGGGTGAAGGGCAGCGGGAGGGTGTACCGGCCTTCGCGGTGGTATACGTCGAGGAAGTTGACGCCGGACGCGGCGACCTCCACGACCGCCTGGCCCGGGCCCGGCATCGGTTGATCGATGTCGACCAGTCGCAGCACCTCGGGACCGCCCACTTCGGAAACCTGAATCGCTCGCATGACCCCTCCTAAAACGGCTGACTTCCCTCACCAACTCCGGTCGTGGCGATCCGATTCCCGCTCGCGGTGAGGTGTCGTAGCCGTCTCGTGCCCACGTGGGAGAAGGGCGCCACCGACGGAATGGGCCTGCCCAGGTGACGAAACGCGGTCGACGGTCGGCCGGGCATCACGGCTCTGCCTGCGCTCGCACCGCAGCTGGCTCCCGTCAGCGGTCATCACCCGGGATCGCGGACACAGCTGCGCGGGATCGACGCCTGGCGGAAGCCACGTTCCTGCAGGTCAGTCAATTCCGTCGGTTGCCCTTCTCTCCCCCGGCGCCGATCGGGATGCGGATAGGCGGGCCGCTGTCCGTTGCCATCAAACCCAGTCGCCGTCTCATCGAAGGCAGGCGACTGGCACTCTGTCTCATCCAACTCAAGTCACCCCAAGTCAGGGCTTTGCCGGACTGCTTTGTGGTGCCTTACTGCCTGTTTGGGATCCCGCCATGGCAGCTTGTAGGTCGCGTTAGCGTTCAAGTGGGTGAGTGGTCACCAAGGGGTGGATGGCGTGCCATCGGGGTCGAGCCCATAAGTCCACAGTCCATCTCCATCCGTCCCGCCAATCTTCCGCATATCGGCGAGCCGGGCCAGGGCACTGGTGTTGCCGGCGTCGGCAGCCTCCCGGGCGATCCGCTCGGCCCCCTCCCAATCCCCGGCCTTCTCCCACAGTTCGCAGAGTAGGCCCACGGCCTCCTCGTTGCCGGCGTCGGCGGCCCGCCGCAGGAGCCGCTCGGCCCCCTCCCGATCTCCGACCTCCTCCCGCATCCGGGCAAGCAGCAACAGGGCGTCGGTGTTGCCGGTGTGGGCGGCTTGCTGGGCGACTTGTTCGGCCCCGATCCGGTCCCCGGCCATGTTCAGCAGTTCGGCGAGTAAGACCAGGGCGAATGTGTTACCGGCGTCGGCAGCCCGCCGCAGGTGCCCCTCGGTCCCCTCCTGCAGGAGCCGCTCGGCCCCTTCCCGCTCCCCTTCCATATCCCGGGCCCCCGCCACCATGCGCAGTTCGACAATCGAGGCCAAGGCATCGGCGTTGCCAGCGTCGGAAGCCTGCTGGGCAAGCCGCTCGGCCCCCTCCCGGTCCCCCAGGCGAACCAGGCATTCACCGCCCGGCCGGCCCGTGGTGCCGACCTGGACTCGGCGGCCTGACCGGGTGTGCTTCTCATGTCCTTCCTCATGGTGACCGCGCCTGAACTCTGCTTGCCCACAGGCAGGTTGGGCTCGATGCCCGGCGTGCGGCGTGTTCACGGGATGTGCGATCTGGAGCGTTTTGGACAACGTATGTCGATATCGCAACCCGATAGCGCTGAGCGGGTCACACTGGCAGAGCAGGGAGAGCGGTGCGCGTGGCGGCCGAGCCGGACGCGGACCGCAGTGCCGCGCGTCCTGGGGAGGGGCGTGTGCTGGTCGGCGTGGGGGGATGCATGACACAGTCGTTTCCAGGGACGCGTCGCGCCCGGGCGCAGGGCGTATCCGGGCGGCGGGGTGCCCCGGTGGTGGTGATCGGGGCCGGGCCCTACGGGCTGTCGGTGGCGGCGCATCTGCGTGCCGCGGGCCTTGCCGTGCGGGTCTTCGGTGAGGTGATGGGCAGCTGGCGGCATGCGATGGCCACCGGCATGTTCTTGAAGTCGGCCCCGGCGGCGACGGACCTGTCCGCTCCGGTGCCGGGGGGCGGCCTTGGGGACTTCTGCCGTCAGGCGGGTGAGCCGGAGTTGACCGAGCTGACGCCGATCCCGTGCGAGGTGTTCGTGCGGTACGGGATGTGGTTCGCCGGCGGTACGTCGGCGACATCGAGTCGGCGCGGGTGACCAGCGTGTTCCGGGACGGGGAGGGTTTCGCGGTCCAGCTCGAAGGCGGTGAGGAGGTCCAGGCGGCGGCAGTGGTGGTGGCCACCGGGCTGGGCGCGTTGGCCCATGTCCCTGGCGAGCTGCGGCACTTGGTGCCCGATGGGCCCGCGCCGGATGCCGCGCTGTCGCACACCAGTCAGCACACCGACCTCTCCCGGTACGCTGGGCGCCGAGTCACCGTGGTCGGGGGCGGGCAGTCGGCGCTGGAGAGTGCCGCACTGCTGCGCGAGGCCGACGCCGAGGTCGATGTCGTGGTGCGGGCCCCGCAGGTGCGCTGGGGCGTGCGTCCGCAGCTTGAGCGGCCCCTGCTCCGGCGGCTGGCCCAGCCCGCCTCCCCGCTGGGCACCGGCTGGGTGCTGGCCGGGGTGTGCCGGGCTCCGGGCGCGGTGCGGCTGTTGCCCGCATCTGCGCGGCTGCTGCTGTTCCGCCGCGCGCTGGGGCCTTCGGGCGGCTGGTGGCTGCGCGAGCGGGTCGAAGGTGTTGTCCGCGTCCACACCTCCCGGCGTATCGCCCACGCCCAGGCGGTGGGCTCCGCGGTGGAGTTGAGTCTTTCGGGTGAGGGGGCCGGTCCGGCTCGGCTCGCTGTCGACCATGTGCTTGCCGCCACCGGCTACCGCCTCGACCTGGGCACCGTCCCATTCCTCCCGCCAGCCCTGCGCCGCGAGGTCGGGTGCGTGCCGGGGGCGGGGGCGCCTCAGTTGTCCGGAGCCTTCGAGTCGACGGTGCCGGGGCTGTACTTCACCGGCTCGCTGGCGGCTCCGGTGTTCGGGCCGATGCTGCGCTTCGTCGCGGGATCCGCATGTGCCGCGCGCCGCATCACCGACCACTTGGTGCGACAGGCCGCGCGCCGCTGACCTCACCCCCACACGGCCCGTGCTCCGGCCCCTGCCGCTCACTGGACTGCGGCGGGCGTCAGCAGTTGCGTGGGGCTACCAGGCCGGATTCATAGGCGAGGACAACGAGTTGGGCGCGGTCGCGCGCGTGGACTTTGGCCATGGCCCGGTTGATGTGGGTCTTCGCGGTCAGTGGGCTGATCACCATGTGATCGGCGATCTGGTCGTTGGACAGGCCCTGCGCGACCAGGGCGACGGCCTCGCGCTCGCGGTTGGTCAGCCCTTCCAACCCGGTGTCGGCGCCCGGGTGGAGGGGCTGGGTGACGTACCGGTTGATCAGCTTGCGGGTGATGGAGGGGGCGAGCAGGGCGTCGCCACGGGCGGCGACGCGTACGGCGTGCAGGAGGTCTTCCGGCACGATGTCCTTGACGAGGAACCCGGCGGCGCCGGCCCGCAGTGCGTTGAAGACGTACTCGTCGAATCCGTAGTTGGTCAGGACGACGACGTGCGTCGCGGCCAAGGCCGGGTCCGCGGCGATGAGCCGGGTCGCCTCGATGCCGTCGACGACCGGCATCTGGATGTCGATGAGCGCGACATCGGGGAGATGTTCCCTGGCCAGAGCCAGTCCCTCCTGCCCATCGGCGGCCTCGGCCACCACCTCGATGTCGTCTTCGAGGTCGAGCAGCGCGCGGAATCCGCTGCGGATGAGCGGCTGGTCGTCGACCAGCAGGACACGGATCACGACGCCCGGTCCAGGGGAAGTTCGGCCTGGACGGTGAAGCCGCCCTCGCCGCGCGGTTCCGCGCGCAGGCGACCGCCGAGGGCGGTGACGCGTTCACGCATCCCGAGCAGCCCGACGCCGGCCACCGGGGCAGTGTCCGGCGTGGCCTTGCCGTCGTCATCGACTCGTATGGTCAGGGCGTCCGCAAGGCAGTCGATCCGGACCGATGCCGTCGCCGCGGCGGCGTGCCTGGCAATGTTGGTGAGCGACTCCTGAACGATCCGGTAGACGGTCCGGCCCACCGCGGCCGGTACGTCGTGTTGCTGTCCTTCGATCGTCAGGCTCGTGTCCAGGCCGGTCATGCGGAACTGTTCCACCATTTCCGGTACGTCGTCGAGGCCGAGTGGCGGGGTCGTGTCGTCGTCGCGCAACGCCCCCAGTGTCGCCCGCAGTTCCCGGGTCGCCTCGCGACCGGCCTGCTGGATCGCGAGGAGGGCCTCCGAGACCTGTTCGCCACGCCTGCGGGCCACATGCACGGCGACTTCGGACTGCACCTTGATGATCGAGATCTGGTGCACGAGCGAATCGTGCAGCTCCCGCGCGATGTGCAGCCGCTCCTCGTCGGCGCGGCGTCGCGCGGTCTCCTCCCGGGTGCGCTCGGCCTCGTCCGCCCGCCGCTCCGCCTGCCGCAGCGCCTCCCCTGCGGCACCCGCGGCGATCAGCCAGGCGATCTCCAGAGCGCCCCGGGCCCGCGCGTACGCCTCGCCCATGTCGTGCAGCGAGACCAGCGCCGCCAGCGGCAGAGCGGCCAGCAGGGCCACGGACGCCCCCACCGCGATGACGCGGTGCCCCGCCCGCACCACGGCGTACACCGCGAACAGGAAAGCGACGGCAGGCACATCGAAACCGGCGGCCTGATAGCCCACCGCGCACAGCCCGGTGACGGCCAGGACGGGAACCGGCGCCCGCCGACCAGCGGCCAACGCCAGACCGCCGACCACGAGCAGCGCGCAGCCGAGCAGATCGAGGCTCGTGGTGGGGCGCTGTCCGGACAGCCCGGTGACCAGCAGCGTCGCCGCCACGCAGACGGCGATCGCCCCATCTCTGACACCGGCCGGAACACCGAACCGTCCTGCGCTCATGCGCGCACCCTAGCCGGGCCTCGCAGCGGGCGAGTCCCGCTCCCGCACGAGCGGTCGACTACCGCGCACGCAGTACCTTCGCGCCGCCTGCCGCGTCCGCAGCAGTCGGCTGCGGCTGCCGTGGCAGGGCGAATTGCCTGCGCCCGCCGGACGACCGGCGGAGGGTCCGGCGGACATGCTCGGGCGACATCCCGTCGTACGAGAAGAGCACCTCATGTCAGTCCAGTTCGTGCTTGCCGCCCCCGAGGCCGCGCACGTCGCGGTCCAGCCGGTGGCCGCCGGCGTCCTCGCCATGAGTGCCGGGCGGCTCGGGGCCGGCACCGGTGCTCTGTTGGGGCTGGTCGGCGTGGTCGTCGGTGGGCTGGCGCTGGCACGCCCCACCGGTCGTTTCGGTGCCGTCTCCGGGCAACTCGGGGCCACCGTGACCCTGGTGGCGGGACTGATCTCCATGGCCCTCGGTGCTCTGGTCGTGGCCACCTCCGACAGTGGCATCGGCACCGGAAACGGGCGAGGCGGGGCCTTCGTGGCCCTGCTCGTGGGACTGATCAGCACCGTCCTCGGTGGGCTGGCTCTGGCTCGCTACCGCCGCACCGGAGGACGCGCCGACCGGCTGACCGGGCGCCGGGTAGCCGCACTCAACCGCAGAGTTGCCGGCCGCGGCGAGCGGAACGAGAAGCGGGGCGTGCAGACGTAGACTCGATACTCGATATCGGTTTCGTCACTGCCCGGCGGGGCGGGGAGGTGCGTTGAGGTGCGGGAGTTCCAGCGGGGCGCGGTGCGGCTGCACATCCTGCATCACGCGGCCGAACAGGAGATCCACGGCGCGTGGATGACCGAGGAACTGGCCTCCCACGGCTACCAGATCAGCCCTGGCACCCTGTACCCGACGCTGCACCGCCTGGAGGCGGACGGTCTTCTCCTCTCCGAGCAGCGGGTGGTCGACGGCCGCACCCGGCGCGTCTACACGGCCACCGACGCCGGGAAGAAGGCCCTCGCCGAGGACCGCAAGGCGCTCAAGGAACTGGCCCGCGAGGTCCTCGGCGACGAAGCACCCTGACACCACCCCCTGCTCAGGGCCGGGTCGCGGCATCCCGCCGGGTGTACCGGGCCAGGCGGGCATCCACGGAGTACGCACCCGCCCCGACGAGCAGCAGGAAGAGGCTTCCGCACAACTGCGCCAGATCGGTGCGGGATTCGTGGATGAACTCCCACCAGCCCGACTCGCCGTCGAACAGCGGGGCGTCGCCCCACAAGATCGGCAGCTTGGTGATGAGCAGCGCGCCGAGCATGTTGACGATCATCGGGACGGCGGCGAGGCGGGTGAGCAGACCGCCGAGGATCAGCGCCCCGCAGGCGATCTCGAAGACGCCGTCCAGCGGGGCGAAGAACCCGGGGGCGGGGATGCCGGCCTTGTCGAACCGGCCGGTGCCGAGCTGGTCGGGATAGAGGAACTTCTGGATGCCCTCGAAGAGGAAGACCGCCCCGACGTACAGGCGGATGAGGACCACCGCCGCGGGTGCGCTGGTTGAGGTGAGCTTCGCCTGCCAGGTCTTGAGCTGAGTCATGTGGGCTGCCCCTCTGCCGTCGAAACGCGCATCGGTCACCGATATCGTCCCGCGAGGCAGAAGGGCACCGACGGTATTTCGCCGCCCTGCGCAGGGGCGCGTCGCTGCTGTGGCTACGTCACGTTGCGGGAGGCGAGCGCGCGGCGGATGCCGTACGCGGCGGCCCCCGCGGTCAGCACGGCCGCCCCGGAGATCACCGAGGAGAGCGGCAGCGTGAAGGCCAGCAGCAGACAGCCCGCGAACCCCACCACCGGGATCAGGCGCGGCGGGCGGCCCTCCTGCGGTGTGAGGGTCCAGGCGGAGGCGTTGGCGACCGCGTAGTAGGCAAGGACTCCGAAGGACGAGAAGCCGATCGCCCCGCGTACGTCCGCCGTCGCGGCGAGCACCGCCACCACCGCGCCCACGAGCAGCTCGGCCCGGTGGGGGACCTTGAACTTCGGGTGGACGGCAGCCAGGGCGTGCGGCAGGTGCCGGTCACGGGCCATCGCCAGCGTGGTGCGCGAGACGCCGAGGATCAGCGCCAGCAGCGAGCCGAGCGCGGCCACGGCGGCGCCGACGCGCACGACGGGTGCCAGCCAGCCCGCGCCGGCGGCCCGTACGGCGTCCGACAGCGGCGCGGTCGCATCCGCCAGCCGAGCAGGGCCGAGCACCGAGAGGACGGTGACCGCGACGACGGCGTAGACGACCAGGGTGATGCCCAGCGCGATCGGGATGGCCCGGGGAATGGTCCGCGCGGGGTCGCGAACCTCCTCACCGAGCGTCGCGATACGCGCGTACCCGGCGAACGCGAAGAACAGCAGGCCCGCCGCCTGCAGCACGCCGCCGACGCCGGCATCGTCCCCGATGTCGAGCCGGGCCGCATCCGCCGCCCCGGAGCTGGCGGCGGCGACCACCACGGCAGCCAGCACCGCCAGGACCACGGCGACGATCGCACGGGTCAGCAGCGCGGACTTCTGCACCCCGGCATAGTTCACGACGGTCAGCGCCACCACCGCGGCCACCGCCACCGCGTGCGCCTGGCCGGGCCATACGTACGCGCCGACCGTGAGGGCCATCGCCGCGCAGGAGGCGGTCTTGCCGACCACGAAGGCCCACCCGGCCAGGTAGCCCCAGAAGTCGCCCAGCCGCTCACGACCGTAGACATAGGTGCCGCCCGAGGCCGGATACCGGGCCGCAAGCCGGGCCGAGGATGTCGCGTTGCAGTACGCCACCACCGCAGCCAGGGCCAGGCCGAGCAGCAGTCCGGAGCCTGCCGCCCCGGCGGCCGGGGCGAGCGCGGCGAAGATCCCCGCGCCGATCATCGACCCCAGACCGATCACCACCGCGTCGGACACCCCCAGCCGCCGCTGCAACTCGTCCGGCATCCCGGCGGCGGTCGACGGCTTGCTCATGGACTCACTCCTCGCGGCCCGGCCGTATGCCTTACGGCCTCCGATATCGGCAGACGATATATGAACTGCCGTCGCACGGTGGCCTCGGTGCTTGCTTGGCCGTCGCCGGGGCACGGTCGGGCTGGTTGAGGACGGTGGACACCGCCCCCGAGAAGACCCCGGCAAGGCGTGCGACGCCCACGGAAGACGTACGCCCTGCCGTGGCGGGCGCAGGGCATCAGCTTCGTACGGGCGGCGAACTCGTCGTCGCGGCCGGACAGCAGGGCGGCCCGCTCGGCGGTATCGGCGCTCGCGCCTACAGCTTCGCGTCGATCTCCGCAATCAGTGCCTCGATCAGGGCGCGGATCTCGTCGCGGATCGGACGTACGGACTCGACCCCCTGCCCGGCAGGGTCTTCGAGCTGCCAGTCGAGGTACTTCTTGCCGGGGAAGATCGGGCAGGCGTCGCCGCAACCCATGGTGATGACGTAGTCGGATGCCTGGACGGCTTCGGTGGTGAGGACCTTCGGCCTCTGGTCGGCGATGTCGATGCCGATCTCCTTCATCGCTGCGACGGCGGCCGGGTTGACCCGGTCGGCGGGCAGCGAGCCGGCGGAGCGGACCTCGACGCGGTCGCCCGCGAGGTGGGTGAGGAATCCGGCGGCCATCTGCGAGCGTCCGGCGTTGTGCACGCAGACGAACAGCACAGACGCGGCAGGGGTGGTGGGCATCAGTTCTTCCTTCAGGCAGTGGATCAACAGCTGGGCGAGGGGGGTTCAGGTGCCGGGCAGGGAGGCGAGCAGGTCCGTGATGTGGGCGTCGATCGCGTCGCGGATGTCGCGTACGACCGCGATCGGGGCGCCCTCGGGGTCGGGGATGGGCCAATCTAAATAGCGGCGGCCGGGTACGACGGGGCAGGCGTCGCCGCAGCCCATGGTGACCACGATGTCGGCGGCCCGGACGACCTCGTTCGTCAGCGGTTTGGGGAAGGCATCGGCGAGGTCGACGCCGGCTTCGGTGAGGACCTGGGCCACGAAGGGCTCGACGTCGACGGCCGGTGCGGTGCCTGCGGAGGAGACCTGGACCAGGTCGGCTGCACGGTGAGCGAGGAGGGCGGCGGCGAGCTGGGAGCGTCCGGCGTTGCGGCTGCAGACGATCAGCACACGGGGCGGGCTGTTGCCGAGCCTCTTGTGGAAGTGCACGAGGGCGTCGAGACGCTCGGCCGTCAGGCGCTCGGCGAGTACCGACAGGTGCGCGTGGACGCGGGCGGTGGCGGCGAGCAGTGAGTAGGAGTCGGCGATCAGCGCCTGGACCGTCTCGACTGAGAAGTGTCCGGAGTACCGAGCGGCCAGGCGGGCGGCGCCTGCGGTGAGGCGGCCTTCGGGCAGGACGCGCGGGGTGGGTGCGGTCATGGTGACCCCCTCGACGGGCTCCACGGTTCAGTGACGGGCTCATTGTTCAGCCTGGACTGGTGTCAGCCCCTAATGATGTGACATTATCAGCCCATGCTGACGTCAGTCGACACTGAACTATTGCGGGTGCTCGCCGATCCGCTCAGGCTGAAGATCGTGACCCTGCTCGCCCACGAGACGCTGTGCACCACGCACTTGGTCGCCGAGACCGGCGCCAAGCAGACCAACCTCTCCAACCACATGAAGGTGCTGCGAGAGGCGGGTGTGGTGGACACCGAGCCGTGCGGCCGGTTCATCTACTACAAGCTGAAGCCCGAGGTCATCGACGCCCTAGCCGTCTCCTTCGGGGAACTGGCCACCTCCGCGCGGGAGACGATCGAGACCGGCCGGAAGCGGGCCTGCTGATGACGTCGGCCGAACCCGCCACGACCGGCAGAGCGAGCGGCGAGGAGGCGGGCGTCGTCGCCAAGCTCTCCACCCTGGACCGCTTCCTCGCCGTGTGGATCCTGCTCGCCATGGCCGTCGGCCTCGGTCTCGGGCGCCTGATCCCCGGCCTGAACGACGCGCTCGCGAAGGTGGAGATCGGCAGGATCTCCCTGCCGATCGCCGTCGGCCTGCTGGTGATGATGTATCCGGTGCTTGCCAAGGTCCGCTACGACAAGCTCGACGCGGTCACCGGCGACCGCAGGCTGATGGCATCGTCACTGGTCATCAACTGGGTCGTCGGCCCGGCGGTGATGTTCACGCTGGCGTGGATCTTCCTGGCGGAACTGCCCGAGTACCGCACCGGGTTGATCATCGTCGGGCTCGCTCGCTGCATCGCCATGGTCATCATCTGGAACGACCTGGCCTGCGGCGACCGCGAGGCCGCCGCCGTCCTGGTGGCACTCAACTCGGTGTTCCAGGTCCTGGCGTTCGGCCTGCTCGGCTGGTTCTACCTCGACCTGCTGCCCGGCTGGCTCGGCCTGGGGGACGGCGAGCACCTGGACATCTCGATGTGGAAGATCGCACTGAACGTCGTCATCTTCCTCGGCGTCCCGTTGCTGGCCGGGTTCCTGACCCGCCGCATCGGCGAGCAGAAGCTGGGCCGCGAGGGCTACGAGGCCAACTTCCTTCCGAAGATCGGGCCTTGGGCGTTGTACGGGTTGCTGTTCACGATCGTCATCCTCTTCGCCCTGCAGGGCAAGACGATCACCTCGCAGCCGCTGGACGTCGCACGAATCGCGCTGCCACTGCTGGTCTACTTCGCCGTGATGTGGTTCGGGACCTTCGCACTCGGCAAGGCGATCGGCCTCGCGTACGACCGGACCGCGACGCTCGCCTTCACCGCGGCGGGCAACAACTTCGAGCTGGCCATCGCGGTAGCCATCGCCACCTTCGGCGTCACCTCCGGACAGGCCCTGTCCGGCGTCGTCGGCCCACTCATCGAGGTGCCGGTACTGGTGGCACTGGTCTATGTGTCGCTGGCCTGGCGGCGTAAGTTTCGCACTACCTGACTTGCACCGACACACCAAGAAGCGGCCGAGGCACCCCCATCAGGGAGCACCCCGGCCGCTTGCGCGCACGGGACCAGGGAGGGTCAGCGGGCCGCCGTGGTGAGCAGCTGACCCATCGCGGCCAGAACGCTCGGCTCGATGCGGTAGTACACCCAGGTGCCGCGCCGCTCCGAGGCCAGCAGGCCGGCGTCCTTGAGCTTCTTCAGGTGGTGCGAGACGGTCGGCTGCGAGACACCGACATCGGAGATGTCGCACACGCACGCCTCACCGCCCTCGTGCGAGGCGACAGCGGAGAACAGTCGCAGCCGCACCGGATCGCCGAGCGCCTTGAACATCTTCGCGGTCCGCTCCGCCTCCTCGGCACTCAAGGGCCGCTCGGTCATCGGCGGGCAACACGGCGCCACCGCCTCGTCCGACTGGTTCAGGACCGACAACTCCTCCACCACACTCAAATTCGACATACATCAATATTGACATCCATCGAAGCCGCACGGCAAGCTTTCACATATCGATAGACGTCGAATCAATGGTTCGGCGTCCCCTGCCTGCCCTGGAGAACGTGATGAGCGAGAGCACGCCCGCTGCCCTGCCGACCGTGGTCATCGGCGCCGGCCCCATCGGCCTGGCCGCCGCCGCCCACCTCATCGAGCGCGGCATCGAACCGCTCGTCCTGGAGGCCGGACCGTCCGCGGGCAACGCGGTGCGCGACTGGTCGCACGTCCGCCTCTTCTCCACCTGGGCCGAAGTCGTCGACCCCGCCGCCGAGAAGCTCCTGGCCCCCACCGGCTGGGTCAAGCCCGACGGCGCCACCTACCCCACCGGCGGCGACTGGGCCGAGCAGTACC
>NZ_JBVIZH010000015.1:0-149065 GCF_055591765.1 Streptomyces sp. NPDC041205
GGCACGCACCCCCGCCGCATACATCGCCTCATAGTCATCGGTGGTGCGGGAGGTCATATGGATGTGGGGGTCGAAAATGCGCATCAGGACTCCTGCTCCTCGCCGGTGGGCGTCGAAGGGGCCGCGAAGGGCGCGGGGGCCGCCAGGTGGTCTGGGCTGGTGGCCGCCAGTCGGTCGGGATTCGCGGCCGCCGGGTGGTCGGGGCTCGTCGCGCGGTCGTCGGGGCCGGGGGTTGCCGGGGTGTCGCTATTGGTGGCCATCGGCGGGTCGGTCAGGGCCAGGACGCGGTACAGATCTCCGGAGACGGTGCGACCGGCGGCGGTGCGTTCGGCGGCGTAGTCGCCGAGCATGCGGGCCAGTTCGGTGTCGGCACGGGCGCGGTGGGCGAGACCGGCGACGGCGTCGACGGGTACGCCGGTGAACAGGCACTTGAGGACGGCGTGACGCCAGTCGTGGGGAGCCAGGTGCCGGGCGGCGTACGGGCCGAGAGCGGCGGCGACCAGCCGGGTGTCGTTGGTGCGCAGCGCGTCCTCGACCAGCGGCAGCGCGTCGGGCCCCGGCACCAGGTGCGGCAGGGCGCCCAGGACGGCGCGGCGTTCGGTGGCGGTGCCCTGTTCGTAGAGCCGGGTGAGGGTGGCGGTGTCGGCGCGGGCGGCGTGCAGGAGGACCAGCCGGGCGGCGTCGGCGTGGTCGGGCCCGCAACGGCGGCCCGCTTCGGCGAATCGCAGCTCCCAGGTAGGGGTGGCGCCGGGCGCGGGGAGGTAGGCGGCCGTGCCGGGTTGAGCGGAGGTGGGTTCGACGAAGGTGTCCTGGGCCGAGGTCGCCCGGGCCGAGGTGGCTTGCGGGGAGGTGTTGTCGGCGGGGTTCGCGGCGGCCGCGGTGACGGCCTGGTCGAGCCAGGTGCGGGCGGCGTCGTCGAGGGCGGCGTCGAGGCGGGAGCGGAGGTCGGCGACCGGGGGGAGGTCGGCCGTGAGGGTCCGCGGGCTGTTGCTCACGAGGTTCCTCCTCGGGGTGCGGCCTCGCTGGCGGCGGAACCGGTGGCGGCGATCCGGTCGGCCCGGCGCAGGAACTCA
Organism: Streptomyces sp. NPDC041205; assembly: GCF_055591765.1. Taxonomy (NCBI): domain Bacteria; kingdom Bacillati; phylum Actinomycetota; class Actinomycetes; order Kitasatosporales; family Streptomycetaceae; genus Streptomyces; species Streptomyces sp. NPDC041205. Next base: position 1,074 of record NZ_JBVIZH010000015.1, read on the forward strand.
AGGGAACGGGAGGCGAGTTCGGGGCCCGCGTGGGAGTGGCGGGGCAGTTCGACGACGGTCAGGCCCTGGTAGCCGGTGGCGGCGAGGGCGCGCAGGACGGGCGGGAAGTCGATCTCGCCGTCGCCGAACGGGAGGTGTTCGTGGACGCCGCGGCGCATGTCCTCGATCTGGACGTGCCGGAGCCAGGGCGCGGCGGCGCGGACGCAGTCGGCGGGTGACTCGGGTTCGAGGCACTGGCAGTGGCCGATGTCGAGGGTCAGGCCCAGGGGTTCGGGGTCGCCGAGCAGATGACGGAGGTGATGGAAGTCGGCCAGCGTGGCGAGCAGATGGCCGGGTTCGGGCTCGATGGCGAGAGGTACTCCGGCACCGGACGCGGCGGCGAGGACGGGGGTCAGGGCGTCGGCGAGGCGCTGCCAGGCGGTGGTGTCGTCGGTGCCGTCGGGGGTGATGCCGCTGAAGCAGTGGACGGCGTGGGCGTCCAGGTCCGCGGCGACCTGGACGGCGCGGACGAGCAGGCGTACGCGGTCGGCGCGGCGCTGGGGGTCGGGATCGAGAAGGGAGGGGCCGTGCTTGCGGCGCGGGTCGAGGACATAGCGGGCGCCCGTCTCGACGGTGACGGTCAGGCCGAGCCGGTTGAGGCGCCTGGCCACACGGCGGGTGCGGGCGGCCAGGTCGGGTGCGAGGGGGTCGAGGTGCATGTGGTCGAGGGTCAGTCCGACACCGGCGTAGCCGAGGTCGGCGAGCAGGCCGAGGGCGTCGTCGAGCCGCAGGTCGGTGAGCCCGTTGGTGCCGTAGCCGAACCGGGGTCGCACGGGTGCGGCCGCCGTCCCGCCCGTGATCGTGCCGTCGCCCGCGCTCACGTCACACTCACCTTGCGGGCGAACCGGCGGGCCAGCGGGGCCAGGGCCGCCGTGAACAGGGCCGTGCCGAGGGCACCGGAGCGGGCCGCGAGGGCGGCCTGGAGCGGAATCAGGGCACGGATGCCGCCGCCGACGGCGCGTTGGGTCAAGGGAGGTGAAGGGTTCAGGGCCGCGTGGAGGTAGGGGCGGGCGGCCGTGGCGGCGTAGGCCGTGCCGAGGGCGAGGGTGGTGCTCGACCGAACGGACGCGGTGCTCGGGAGGCCGGAGGTGGTGCCCGGGAGGCCGGAGGTGGTGCCCGGCGGGCCGGCGGCGGCTGCGGTCCGCCGACCTGCCGGGGGGTGCGGGGTGTACGCCACGGCGTGCCCGAGCGCGAGCGTCGTGGCGAGGGCGCCCAACGGGGCCCCGGTCGAGCCGCCCTGGGTCTCGTGCCGGGACACCGTGGTCACGGCGAGGGTGTGGGCGGCGAGGGTGGCTGCGGCGGGCAGGGCGGCGCGGGCCGCTGTCGCGGGGCCTGGGCGGTGGGGGCGGGTGCGGTGGTGGTCTGGGAGGTGGAGGTCGGTGCGGTGGGGTGCGGTCGAGGCCTTAGCGGGAAGTGTCGCCTCGGACCTGACGGAGTGCGTCGCGCCGGGCCTGGTGGGGCGCGTCGCGCCGGGCCTGGTGGGGCAGGTTGCCGGGGCCTCGGCGGTACGGGCTCCCCCGAGCGGGGTCTGCGCAACGGCCTGTGCCGCACCGGAATCCGCGGCCGAGGACAGAGGTGTGCCCGCGTCCGCCCGAGCGCCCGCTCCTGTCGCCGTGGCCGTGGCCCCCAGCAGCAGGTCAAGGCCCCGGGCCGCCGCCATGGCCACGGGACCTGCGGGAGTGCGCTTGAGGCCCAGGTCGTACGCCCAGACCGTGCCGGCGAGGGCGGTGGCGGTGGCCAGGGCGGGGCGGCCCGCGCGGGAGGCCAGGGCGAGGCCGCCCACGGTGAGCGCGACCGCGGCGGTGAAGGCGGCGGTGGGGGTGACGCGGCCCGAGGGGATGGGGCGATGGGGGCGGTCGACGGCGTCCTCGTCGCGGTCGGCCCAGTCGTTCAGGGCCATCCCGGCCTCGTACAGGCAGAGGGAGGAGCCGATGGCGAGGAAGGTGCCCCGGCCGGGGCGCAGGCCGGTGGCGGCGGCGCCCGCGAGGGCGTCGCCGGGGACGGTGAACAGGGCGGGCAGGCGGAGGAGCTCAGCCCAGGCGCGGAGGTTCATGAGGCCTCCTCGGGACGCGCGAAGAGGGAGGACAGGGCGGAAAGGGGTGACAGGAGCGCGGGCAGCCGTGGCGGTGCGGAGGCGGGCGCGGTGACGGGGGCCGACGCGGGCAGGGGGTGAGGCGGCCGATGTGGCGCCGGGCGCCGGGCGGTCACGTGGTCTCCCGGAGGCGGTCGGCGAAGGCGAGGAGAGCGAGGTGCTGGTCGGGCAGGGCGGAGGAGGCGCCGGGGTCCGGGTCCTTGAAGTAGAAGGCGAGTTCGGGGCGTGGTCCGTCGAGTCCCGCTTCGTGGGCGCGGGCGAGGAGGCGGGCCAGGTCCAGGATCAGGGGCGCGGCGAGGGCCGAGTCGCAGCCCTGCCAGGTGGTCTGGAGGGTCATGCGGGTGCCGAGGAACCCGTCGAAGGCGATGTGGTCCCAGGCGGTCTTCCAGTCGCCGAGGGCGGGGACGTCGTCGATGTGGACCTCGCCCTCGGGGACGGCGCCGAGGGTGTCGGCGAGGACGCGTTCCTTGCCCGCGTTCTTGGCGGCGGCCGCGGCGGGGTCGGCGAGGGCGGCACCGTCGCCGCCGCCGAGGAGGTTGGTGCCGGACCAGGCACGGACGGCCAGGGCGCGCTGGGCGAACATCGGGCCGAGCACGGACCGGAGCAGGGTCTGCCCGGTCTTGCCGTCCCGCCCGGCGAAGGGCAGCCCGGAGGCGGCGGCCAGGTCGGCGAGGGCGGGGTGGTGCAGGCCGGTCGAGGGGGTGAAGTTGACGTAGGGGGCACCGGCGCGGAGCGCGGCGGCGGCGTAGAGGGAACTGGGCGGCAGCCGGTCGGCGGAGAGGAGGGGTGGTTCGGCTGAGGCTGGCGCCGATTCGGGCGAGCCGAGGCCTGAATCGGGGGTGGCGGGGGCCGACTCGGCTGGGCCCAGGGCCTGGTCGGCCGAGGCAGGGACCGAACCGTCCAGGGCCAGGGCCAGATCCGTCGAGACACTGGCCGACCCAGCCAAGTCCAAGGACGAGCCCGTCGAAGCACGGGCCGACCCGGCCGAGGTGAGGGACCGTCCGGCGGAGGCAGGCCCCGCATCGGGCGAAGGTGCCGGACCAGCCGGGTCCGAGGCGCCGCCGACCGATCCGGGCCCCGACCCGCCCGAGCCGGACACCGACCCGTCGGGAGCGGAAGCCGACCCACAAGAAGTGGAGGCCGACCCAGTCGAACCAGGCGCCGACCCTGTCGAGCCCGCAGCCGTTCCCCCCGGGACGGCCACCGGTTCCGTCGAAGCCACGTTGATCACGACCACGCGGGCGAGCCGGTGGCGGTGGGCGAAGTCGCGCATCTCCTGGGCGAAGGCGGTGATCAGTTCGTCGTCGGTTCGGGAGTCGCCGGGGAGGGGGCCGCCCGGGCGGATCTCGGCGTCGGCGGCGGCCAGTTCGGCGTGCACGGCGGCAGGGAGGCCGTGGGGCAGGACACCTCCGGCGGCGAGGTGTTCGGCGCGTTTGGGGAGCGGGCACTCCATGGTGTCGTGCCCGCCGAAGACGAGGGAGGACAACGTTGGCAGTCCGGTGCCGGAGAAGGGAGGTGTCTCGGTGACCAGGCCGGTGGGCGGGTGCAGCCCCGCCGACATCGCCGCGCAGCCCGCGATGGCTGTCGTCGCGACGGAGCCGCGCGCTCCGATCAGCCACACCCCGGTCGGGCCCGGGGCGGTGGAAGCGGTCGGGCGCGCGCTGGCAGAAGGGGACTCGGTGGACACGGCTGCCTCCTGTCGTCGGACACGTACGGTCGTCACCCGCGCCTCGCGGAACGGGGCCCGCGCCTTGCGGTACATCACCCGCACCACACGGGCCTGGGCCCGCGCCTTGCGGTACATCACCCACACCACACGGGCCTGGGCCCGCGCCTTGCGGTACATCACCCACACCACACGGGCCTGGGCCCACGCCACACGAAGCGAACTCCACGCCGCGCGAAGCAAACCCCGCACCACACGGGGCGAACTCCACGCCCCACGAGGCGAACCCCGCACCGCACGAGGCGAACCCCGCACCACACGGGCCGAACTCCACGCCGCGCGAAGCGAACCCCACGCCGCACAGAGCGCGCACCGCACCGCACAGAGCGGACCCCGTCTCCCAGGGGCCGAGCCCCGCCCCGCACGGAGCAGACTCCGACCCGCGCGCGGCGGGCAGGGCAAGACGGTGGGCGGAGGTCCGGCGTCCTCCGCCCACCGTCGTCTATCGGCTGCCCACCTCCCCGTGGGTGGGCAGGTCCGGGCCGGTGGGGAGCCCCTTGCCGGTGGGGAGCTCCTTGATGCGGATGTCGCGGAACGTGACCTGGTCGTCGGCGCCGTGGTTCTGGATGCCGATGTGGCCGTCGCGCAGGCTCCGTACCGGGTCGGTGTTGGTGAAGTCGTTGATCTTCACGCCGTTGAGCCAGATCTGCAGGTGCTCGCCCTCGACGCGGAGTTCGTAGGTGTTCCACTCCCCCGGCGGGTTGAGGGCCCGGTCGCGGGCGGCGAGGTCGGCGGACTTGAAGCCGTAGACCGAGCCGGTGGTCTTCTCGGGGACGTCGGTGGCGTCGATCTGGATCTCGTAGCCGTTGTTCACGGCGGTCCAGGGGTCGTCGGAGGGCGGGAAGCCCACGAAGATCCCGGAGTTGTCGTCCTTGTCGGCGCCGGAGATCTTCCAGTCGAGCTTCAGGGAGTACGAGCCGAACTGCTTGGGTTCGTACCAGAGCAGGCCCATGCCGCCGACGGAGGTGATGGTGCCGTCGTCCTTCCGCTCGAAGGAGCCGGGCCCGGCCTGCTTCCAGCGGGCGAGGGACGCGGCGGTGCCGTCGAAGAGCGGGGTGTGGCCCTGCTCGGGACGGCAGTCGGCCTGGGCGGCACCGGCGGCGTAGCGGATGCCGCCGAGGAGGTGCCCCCGGAAGGCGGGGTCGGCGTAGGACTCCTTGGTGTGGCCGCCGCCGGTGTAGAAGGAGCGCCCCGGGGTGCCGTCGACGGAGCCCTGGCACCAGGCGATGGGATGGTCGCCGCCCATGCTGCCGCCGCTGTAGGACGACTCGTCGAGGGAGGCGAGGACGCGCGCCCGGTCGCGCGGGCTGGCGCGGTAGTTGTACCACTCGTCGGTGCGGTCCCAGCCCGCGCCGAGGTGCGCGGTGGCCGGGTGGGCGTGGTCCTCGACCTTGATCTTCGCGGGCTGGATCGCGGGGTGGGACTGGAAGTAGGCGCCCGCGAGGCGGCCGTAGAAGGGCCAGTCGTACTCGGTGTCGGCGGCGGCGTGCACGCCGACGTAGCCTCCGCCCGCGCGGATGTAGCGCTCGAAGGCGGACTGCTGTTTGCCGTTCAGGACGTCTCCGGTGGTGGAGAGCCAGATGACGGCGTCGTAGCGGGCGAGGTTCTTGGAGGTGAAGGCGCCCGCGTTCTCGGTCGCGTCGACGGTGAAGCCGTGTCCGGCGCCGAGGTCCTTGACGGCCGCGACGCCGTCGGGGATGGAGTCGTGGCGGAACCCGGCCGTCTTGGAGAAGACCAGGACCCGTTCGCCCGCCCTCTTCCGGTCGCCGTCCGGGCGGGCGGAGTCCGAGTCGGACGCAGCCGGACCCGACACGCAGCCGATCAGCAGGGCGGCGGCAGCCGTCGCGGTGATCAGACGTGCTGGTGCGCGCATGGGGTGCCCCCTTCCTCAGCTCGTGGTGATGGTGAAGTCGTCGACGTCGTAGAGCGCGCCGGTGCCTTCGCCCTTGAAGACGAGGAACAGCGTCGTCGTCCCGGCGGGTGCTCCGGCGAGGCCGGTTTGAACGTCGGTGTACGTCTCCCACGACCCGGTGGGGTCGACCTTCGCGCTGCCGAGGAGCGTCCCGTCCGCCGATCCGGCGCGTACTTCAAGGGTGCCGCCGGAGCCGGCAGAGGCCACGCGCGCGGTCAGCTTCGTGGCGTTGGAGAGGACGTACGGCTTGAAGGAGACCCAGTCGCCGTTGTGGATGTCGCCGACGGTCTTGCCCCCGTGGGCCGGGGTGTGGCTGACGACGGAGACACCCTTGGAGTCGCCGTAGTGCTCGCCCTGGCGGTGCTTGGGCTGGACGACGTTCTGGTCGTGGGTGGTGAGCGCGGGCTGGCCGTTCGCGCCCTTGTCGGTGTACTCGGCGTCGAAGACCCCGAAGATGTTGGCGTTCGGGTCGTGTTCGCCGTCAGCGGTCGTCTGCAAGGTGCCCTCGCAGCCGTTGGCGGAGGTCACGGGGTGGCCGTGGCTGTCGTGGCCGAGGATGTGGGTGACCTTGACCTTGGAGCAGTCGATCGTGCCGTCCTCCGGGTCGGTCACGGTCACCTTGAAGGGCACCTTGTCGCCGAAGGTGAACAGCTGTCCGTCCTCGGGGAGTTCCAGCTTCACGGTGGGTGCGGTGTTGCCGACGGTGACGTGCGCGCTCGCGGTGCCGGTGCGGCCCGAGGGGTCCTTGGCGGTGACGGTAGCGGTGTAGACGCCGTTCTTGTCGTACGTGTGCGAGGGGTTCTGCTCCGTGGACTTGCCGCCGTCCCCGAAGTCCCAGCTGTACGTCAGCGCGTCGCCGTCGGCGTCCGTGGCCTTCGCCGTGAACTTGGTGGCGAGCGGGGCCTGGCCGCTGGTCGCGGACGCCCCGGCCTCGACGACCGGCGAGTGGCCGCCGGTGGCGTTCTCGATGCGGTAGAGGGCGGAGTGCTCGTCGCCGTTGAAGAAGCCGGTGCCGTAGTCCAGGACGTACAGGGCGCCGTCGGGGCCGAACTCCATGTCCATCACCTGGGTGCCCTTCCAGGGGAAGGCGTTGATCGACTTGACGGTGCCGTCGGCGCCCTGGTCGATGCGCTTGATCCAGCGCCGCCCGAACTCACCGGCGAAGTAGTTCCCGTCGTACGCCTGCGGGAACTTGACGGGCGAGTCCAGCTTCGCGTCGTAGCGGTAGACGGGGCCGCCCATCGGCGACTCCGAGCCGGTGCCGAACTCGGGAACGGACCCGCCGTCGTAGGGGATCCAGGCGGGCTGCGCCGGGGGCAGCGCGGTGAGGCCGGTGTTGTGCGGCGAGGTGTTCTTCGGCGCGGCGCAGTCGAAGGCCGAGCCGGAGGCGCCGGTGGCGAAGTCGTAGTCGATGTACGCCTCGTTCTTGCCGGTGCAGTACGGCCAGCCGTAGTTGCCGGGCTTGGTGACGCGGGCGAACTCGACCTGTCCCGCGGGGCCGCGCTTGGGGTCGGCCTTGCCCGCGTCGGGGCCGTAGTCGCCGACGTAGACGATGCCGGTGGGCTTGTCGACGCTCATCCGGAAGGGGTTGCGGAAGCCCATCGCGTAGATTTCGGGGCGGGTCTTCTTGGTGCCCTTCTTGAAGAGGTTCCCGCTGGGCACGGAGTAGGAGCCGTCCCCCCGCACCTTGATGCGAAGGATCTTGCCGCGCAGGTCGTTGGTGTTCCCGGCGGAGCGCTGGGCGTCGTAGGCGGGGTTGCGGGTGGCGCGCTCGTCGATGGGGGTGTAGCCGTCGGAGGCGAAGGGGTTGGAGTCGTCGCCGGTCGACAGGTAGAGGTTGCCGTTCTTGTCGAAGTCGATGTCGCCGCCGACGTGGCAGCAGATGCCGCGGCTGGCCGGGACGTCGAGCACCTTCTTCTCGCTCTTGGTGTCCAGGGTGCCGTCGGCCTTCAGGACGAAGCGGGAGAGCCGGTTCACGCCGTCGAACTTCTTGAAATCGGCCGCGGTGCCGTCGTTGGGGGCATCACCCGCGGGGGTGCTCAGGGGCGGGGCGTAATAGAAGTAGACGGCCCTGTTCTTGGCGAAGCCCGGGTCGACGCCGACGCCCTGGAGGCCTTCTTCGTCGTGGCTGTAGACGGGGATCTTCCCGGCGACCTTGGTCTGCCCGGTGGCGTCGGTCAGGCGGACGGTGCCGTCGCGGGAGGTGTGCAGGACGGAGCGGTCGGGGAGCACGGCGAGCGTCATCGGCTCGCCCATCTCCGGCTCGCCCTTGGCGAGGGTGACCTGCTGGAAGTCCTCGGCCTTCGGCTGTGCCCGCGGCCGCGGGTCCGCCTGGGCGCCCGCGTGGGGCGCGGCGAAGGTGAGGGTGGCGGCGGTGAGCAGGGTTCCGGTGAGCAGGGCGAGGCCGCTGCGGTTGCGTGGGCGGAGTCTGTGCACGGGGTCCTCCGGTCGGGGGCCGTTCGCTGTGGGGGTGCGGGTGTGGCGCCCGGGATGCGCCGTCACCCCGGGAGGGGTCTATGTCCTGTACACATCAGGGACGGTAGCCAGGTTTGTCCTCGACGAAAAGCCCTTGCACAGCCCTTTAGTTGGACTTTTTCCCGCGCGTGGACAAACTCGGTTCCGGACAGGCCGGTGCACCGCGGAGCCCCGCCGACGGGCCCCGCGGTCCCCCGTGACCAGCTACTTCTCGCCGCCGAACGCCGCGTCGAACGACGCCGTCGGAGGCTCGAAGTCGTACGCCTTCAGATGCCGCAGGGCCTCCGGAGCGCCTTGCAGCCGGTCCATCCCCGCGTCCTCCCACTCCACCGAGACGGGCCCTTCGTAGCCGATCGAGCGCAGCATCCGGAACACGTCCTCCCAGGGCACGTCCCCGTGGCCGGTGGAGACGAAGTCCCAGCCGCGCCGCGGATCGCCCCAGGGCAGATGGGAGCCGAGCCTGCCGCTGCGGCCGTCGAGGCGCTTGCGGGCCTCCTTGCAGTCGACGTGGTAGATCCGGTCCCGGAAGTCGTAGAGGAAGCCGACCGGGTCGAGGTCCTGCCACACGAAGTGGGAGGGGTCGAAGTTGAGGCCGAAGGCCGGACGGTGACCGATGGCGTCCAGGGCCTTGTGCGTCGTCCAGTAGTCGTACGCGATCTCCGAGGGGTGGACCTCGTGCGCGAAGCGGACGCCCTCGGCGTCGAAGACGTCCAGGATCGGGTTCCAGCGCTCCGCGAAATCCTCGTAGCCGCGCTCGATCATCGACTCCGGCGCGGGCGGGAACATCGCCACCAGGTGCCAGATCGCCGAGCCCGTGAAGCCGACGACGGTGTCCACGCCGAACTTCGCCGCGGCCCGCGCGGTGTCCGCCATCTCGGCCGCGGCCCGCTGCCGTACGCCCTCCGCGTCGCCGTCGCCCCAGATGCGGGACGGCAGGATCGCCTGATGGCGCTCGTCGATGATCGCGTCGCAGACCGCCTGGCCGACCAGGTGGTTGGAGATGGCCCAGCACTTCAGGCCGTACTTGTCGAGCAGGGCGTGCCGCCCGTCGACGTAGCCGGGGTCGGAGAGGGCCTTGTCGACCTCGAAGTGGTCGCCCCAGCAGGCGAGTTCGAGGCCGTCGTAGCCGAAGTCGCGGGCGAGGGTGCAGACCTCCTCCAGGGGCAGGTCCGCCCACTGGCCGGTGAAGAGCGTGAACGAGCGGGGCATCGGCGAGCCTCCTCAGACGAGGTTGACGCTGGCGTTGACGGGGGCGGGGGTGGGCGTGGGGCCGCTCACCGGGGTGTACACGGCGTTCTTCTCGGCGCTCTCCTCGACGGCCGCGAGGACCCGCTGCACCGAGAGGCCGTCCGCGAAGGAGGGCGCGGGCGCGGTGCCCGTGGCGATGGCGTGGAGCAGGTCGCGGGCCTGGTGCACGAAGGTGTGCTCGTAGCCGAGTCCGTGCCCCGGCGGCCACCAGGCCTCCAGGTAGGGGTGACCGGGCTCGGTGACGAGGATGCGGCGGAAGCCGGAGGAGGCGGCGGGCTCGGTGTGGTCGTGGAAGGAGAGTTCGTTCAGGCGCTCCAGGTCGAAGGCCAGCGAGCCGTCGGAGCCGTTGAGTTCGAGTCGCAGGGCGTTCTTGCGGCCGGTGGCGAACCGGGTGGCCTCGAAGGTGGCGAGGGCGCCGGAGGGGAAGCGTGCCGCGAAGACGGCGGCGTCGTCGACGGTGACCTGCCCGGACCTGGCCCCGTACCCGCCGTCGGCCCGCGCCCCGGCGGCCGGATCGGCGCCCGGATCGGCCCCGGTGCCCGCCGCCGTGATCCCGGTGGAGGAGCCCTCGGGCAGCGGCCGTTCGCGTACGAAGGTCTCCGTCAGCGCCGAGACGCCCGCGACGGCCTCGCCCGTGAGGAACTGCGCGAGGTCCACGATGTGCGCGCCGAGGTCGCCGAGCGCGCCGGAGCCCGCGCGGTCCTTGCGCAGCCGCCAGGTCAGCGGGAAGCCGGGGTCGACCAGCCAGTCCTGCAGGTAGGTGAGACGGACGTGCCGCAGCGTCCCGAGGCGTCCCTCGACGACCATCCGGCGGGCCAGGGCGAGGGCGGGCACCCGGCGGTAGTTGAAGCCGACCATCGCCACCTGGCCGCGCGCGGCGGCCCGTTCGGCGGCGGCGGCCATGGCTTCGGCCTCCTCGACGGTGTTGGCCAGCGGCTTCTCGCACAGCACGTGCTTGCCCGCGTCGAGCGCGGCGATGGCGATCTCCGCGTGGCTGTCGCCCGGCGTGCAGATGTCGACGATGTCGACGTCGTCGCGGGCGATCAGGGCGCGCCAGTCGGTCTCGGCGGCGGCCCAGCCGAGCCGGTCGGCGGCGGCGCGCACGGCGGTGCCGTCGCGCCCGCACACGGCGGCGAGCCGCGCGCCCAGGGGCAGGTCGAAGACATGGCCGACGGTCCGCCAGCCCTGGGAGTGGGCGGCGCCCATGAAGGCGTAGCCGACCATGCCGACGCCCACCCGGCGCGGTCCGGCGCCCGCCGCGCCCCGGTCGGCGCGTGCCGTTCCCGCGTCGGCTCCGTGGTCGTTGCCGGAGTGGGCGCCGTCTGCCCCGGGACCGGCCTCGTGCTCCGTCTCACTCATGCGGTAACTCCTCCTCGTCGACGCGTCGACTCAACTCGGCGCTCAGCTCCCCGCGTCCGGTACGGGAGCGCTCCCGTACCGGATGCCGGCCGGGCCGCCTCACTTGAAGCCGGTGGACATGTACTGGTCGACGTTGTCTTTGTCGACGACGGCCGAGTAGAGCGTCAGGGAGGCCGGGATCTCGAACTCGGCCATGCCACTGACGCCCTTGCCCTGGCCGAGCGCCCGCGCCAGGTCGATCGCGGAGGCCGCCATCGTCGGCGGGTACAGGACGGTGGCCTTGAGCACGCCCCGGTCCTGCTTGATCTCCTGGAACGCGGAGAGCGCGCCCGCGCCGCCGACCATCAGGAAGTCGTCCCGCCCGGCCTGCTTGATCGCCCGCAGGGCACCGACACCCTGGTCGTCGTCGTGGTTCCACAGGGCGTCGAAGTTCTTCTGCGCCTGGAGCAGCTGCGACATCTTCGACTGCCCGGACTCGACGGTGAACTCGGCGGCCTGCCGGGCGACCTTCTCGATGTTCGAGTAGTTCTTCAGCGCGTCGTCGAAGCCCTTGGTGCGCTGCTTGGTCAGCTCCAGGTTGTCCAGACCGGCCAGCTCGACGACCTTGGCGTTCTTCTTGCCCTTCAGCTTCTCGCCGATGTAGTGCCCGGCGTTGAGGCCCATGCCGTAGTTGTCGCCGCCGATCCAGCAGCGGTACGCCTGCGCCGACGCGAAGATCCGGTCGAGGTTGACGACGGGGATCCCGGCCCTCATCGCCTTGAGGCCGACCTGGGTGAGGGCCTTGCCGTCGGCGGGCAGGATGACGAGGACGTCGACCTTCTTGTTGATGAGGGTCTCGACCTGGCCGATCTGGGCGGCGGTGTCGTTGGAGCCCTCGGTGGCCTCCAGCGTGACGTCCTTGTACTTCTTCGCCCGCGACTTGGCGTTCTCGTTGATGGCGTTCAGCCAGCCGTGGTCGGCCTGCGGACCGGCGAAGCCGATGGTGACCTTCTTGCCGGGCTTGTCGTCGGCGACGGCCAGGTTGTTGTCGGACGGCGAGTCGTCGTCCTTGGACTCGTTGCTGGTGCAGCCGGTGAGCACGGCACCGGCCGACACGGCGGCCGCTCCGAAGAGCAGTCCTCTGCGGCTCGCGAAATCTGGCATGACAGTGAACCCCTTACGTGGTAGCCGTACGCCGCTGGACGAGGACCGCGGCCACGATGATCGCGCCCTTGGCGATCTGCTGGACGGCGGTCTCCAGGTTGTTGAGCGCGAAGATGTTGGTGATCGTGGTGAAGATCAGGACGCCGAGCACGGACCCGGTGATCGTGCCCCGGCCCCCGCTCAGCAAGGTGCCGCCGATGATCACGGCCGCGATGGCGTCCAGCTCGTACAGATTGCCGTTGGTGTTCTGACCCGACCCCGCGAGGACGATCAGCAGGAACGCCGCGATGCCGCAGCACAGCCCCGAAAGGAGATACAGGTAGAGCCGCTGCCGCCGTACGTCGATGCCCGCGAGCCGCGCCGCCTCGGCGTTGCCGCCCACCGCCACCGACCGCCGCCCGAAGGTCGTGCGGTTCAGCAACAGCCAGCCGACCACCGTCACGGCCGCGAAGACGATCACGAGCGGCGGGATGCCGAGGACGTAGTGCTCGCGCTCCCCCAGCTTCAGGACACCGTCCACAGTGACCATCTGGGTCTTGCCGTCGGTGATCTCAAGGGCGAGGCCGCGCCCCGAGGCGAGCATGGCCAGCGTCGCGATGAACGGCACGATCCCGCCGTACGCGATGAGCAGTCCGTTCACGAGCCCGCAGCCCAGACCCACGATCACGGCCGTGAACAGGATCCCGGCGAAGCCGTACTCCTGCGTGGCCACCGTCGTCGCCCACACCGACGCCAGCGCGACGATCGCACCCACCGACAGGTCGATGCCGCCGGAAATGATCACGAAGGTCATGCCGACCGTGACGACGCCGATCACCGAAGCCTGAGTGAGGATCAGCTGCAGATTGTCGGTGTCGAGGAACGCGTCGGGCTCCGTGACACCACCGATCACGACGAGGGTGGCGAGCACACCGAGCAGCGACAGCGTGCGCATGTCGACGCGGGTGACGAGGGACCGCCACGGACTCTTGTGGTCGTCGGCCGGCGGACTCTTCTCGGTGACGGGCCGGGCGGGCGATGCGGGCTGCGTCATGACGCCGGGCTTCCTTCCGTGGTGGCGGGGCCGTGGGGGCCCTTGGTGAGGGTCGGTCCTGGCGCACTCGACGCGAGGACGAGGTCGAGTACGCGGTGTTCGTCGAGGTCGTGCGCGGGTGCGGTGTGGATGACCTGGCCCTCGCGCAGGACGAGGACGCGGTCGGCGAGGCCGAGCACCTCCGGCACCTCGCTGGAGACGAGGAGTACGGCGAGGCCCTCGTCGGCGAGCCGTCGGATGACGGTGTACAGCTCGGCGCGGGCGCCGACGTCGACGCCGCGGGTCGGCTCGTCGAGCAGCAGGACGCGGCAGCCGCGCAGCAGCCACCGGGCGAGGACCGCCTTCTGCTGGTTGCCGCCGGAGAGGGCGCGCACGGGGACCGAGGGGTTGTCGGGCCGCAGCGACAGCTCACGCGTCGCGGCGCGGGCGGCCTCGCGCTCCTTCGACCGGTCCAGCCAGCCCCCGTACGAGAAGCGGGACATGGAGGACACGGACACATTGCGGGTGACGGACTCCAGCATGAGCAGGCCCTGCGCCTTGCGCTCCTCGGGGGCGAGACCGAGCCCGGCGCGCACCGCGGCGCGCACGCTCCCGGGCCGCAACACACGTCCGCCTACCTGGACTTGGCCTCCCGTCGGCTTGCGGGCGCCGTAGATGGTCTCCAGGATCTCCGAACGCCCGGAGCCGACGAGCCCGGCGAGTCCGACGATCTCGCCGGGGCGCAGTTCGAGGTCGAAGGGCGCGAACTCGCCGTCCCTGGTGAGGCCTTGGACGACGAGCACGGGTTCGGGCCGGGGAGCGCCCTCCTGATCACGAGGGTTCCGCTCCGGGAAGACGTACTCGACGTTGCGCCCCGTCATCAGGGCGATGACCTCGCGTGTCGGTGTCTCCTTGGCGGGCAGGCCGACGGCTACGGCGCGGCCGTCCTTCAGGACGGTGACGCGGTCGCCGATGCGCCGGATCTCCTCCAAGCGGTGGGAGATGTAGACGACGGCGACGCCGTCGGCCGTCAGATCACCCACGATGCGGAAGAGGTTGTCGACCTCGTCCGGGTCGAGCGCGGCGGACGGCTCGTCCATGACGATCAGCCGCACCTCGTGGGAGAGCGCGCGGGCCATCGACACGATCTGCTGCTGGGCCGCGGACAGGTCACCGACGAGCCGCGCCGGGTCGATCTCGCTGTGCCCGAGCCGCCTCAGGAGCGCGGCCGTCGACGCGCGCGCGTCGCGTCCGCGCACCATGAAACCGGCGGCGGTCGGCTCGTGCCCGAGGTAGACGTTCTCGGCGACGGACAGGCCCTCCACCAGGTCGAGTTCCTGGTAGATGGTGGCGATGCCGAGGCGCATGGCGGCGATCGGCGAGCGCAGGATGACCTCGTCGCCGCGCCAGGCGATGGTGCCGTCGTCCGGCTGGTGGGCGCCCGCGAGGACCTTGATGAGCGTGGACTTGCCGGCGCCGTTCTGGCCGAGCAGACAGTGCACCTCACCGGCCTGTACCTGCAGGTCGACGCCGTCGAGCGCGCGGACGCCCGGGAACGACTTGGTGATGCCGGACATGGTGAGCAGGGGTGGTTCTGGTGCCATGACGGTTCCCTCGGGGGGTGCGGCCGGTTTCAGGGCAGAGCAGGTTGAAGCGGAGAGAGGCGGGACGGAGTTGATGGAGCTGGCAGAGCCGATGGGGGCGATGGGGCCGATGGAGGCAATGGGGCCGATGGAAAAGGGCAGGGGGATCTTGTTAAGGGCATGACAATGTCGATCAAGATGCTGCGGCCATCGCTCGCGCGTCCTACGTACGTCCGGGGCGGCTAGGCCGGGGAGAACAGGTGGTCGCTGATGAGGCGGGCGCCGCCGATGACTCCGGCGGTGGGGCCCAGCTCACCGAGGACGATGGGGAGGTTGCCGGTCGCGAGGGGCAGCGACTGGCGGTAGACCTGGGTGCGGATCGCGGCGAGCAGCGTGTGACCGAGGCCGGTGACGCCGCCGCCGATCACCACGAGGCCGGGGTTGAAGAAGCTGACGAGGCCCGCGATGACCTGGCCGGTGCGGTTGCCGCCGGCGCGGATCAGGTCGAGGGCGGTGGCGTCACCGGCGGCCGCCGCCGCGGCGACGTCGACGGCCGTGAGCGCGCCGGAGTTCTCGAAGCGGGTGCAGAGCTCCGGTGAACGCCCCTGGTGGGCGGCCTCCTCGGCGTCGCGGGCGAGCGCGGCGCCGCTGAAGTACGCCTCCAGACAGCCCTTGTTGCCGCACGCGCACGGGCGGCCGTCCGGCTCGACCTGGATGTGGCCGATGTCGCCCGCGCTGCCCGTCGTACCGCGGTACACCTCGCCGCCGACGACGATGCCGCAGCCGATACCGGTGCCGATCTTGACGCACAGGAAGTCGCCCACGGAGCGGGCGACGCCCGCGTGCTGCTCGCCCATCGCCATCAGGTTCACGTCGTTGTCGACCATCACCGGGCAGCCGAGGTCCTGGCTGAGCGCCTCCCGCACGGGGAAGCCGTCCCAGCCGGGCATGATCGGCGGCGCGACCGGGACGCCCTCGGGGAAGCGGACGGGGCCCGGTACGCCGATGCCGGCGCCGTCGAACCCCTCCGCGAGTCCCGAGGCACGCAACTTGGCCGCCATCGCGAGGACCTGCTCGAAGACCGCGACCGGGCCCTCGCGCACGTCCATGGGCTGGTTGATGTGGCCGAGGACCTCCAGCTCGGCGTTGGTGACGGCGACGTCGACCGAGGTCGCGCCGATGTCCACGCCGAGGAAGCGGAGGGCCGGGGCCAGGCGGATGTTGTGGGAGCGGCGGCCGCCTCGGGACGCCGCGAGGCCGTCGGCGACCACCAGGCCCGTTTCCAGGAGGCGGTCCACCTCCACGGCCAGTTTGGACCGGGAGAGGTCGACCTGGTCGCCCAGTTGGGCGCGGGAGTTGGGCCCTCCGTCGCGCAGCAGCCGCAGTAGCCGCGCCTGGTGCGCGTTGGCGGGTCGAGCCGTCATACGTCTCACGCGCCCCTCCCCGCCTGTTCGGCCGAATCCCGTGTGTGTTCGTTGGGCTTTCGAGGGGAACGTAGCAGCGGTTGCCGGGGCTGGGAAGAAGTTGCGCCCGAATTCCCTCCGACTTTCTCCAGTCCGAGGACAAAGGGGGGTGGGGTGGGGCCTTGCCGGGGGCTCCCCCATCCCACCCCTTCCCGAACCCCGGGGCTCCGCCCCGGACCCCGTTGTCGGCGCTGCGCGCTCGTCCTCAAACGCCGGACCGGCTGGATGTGCCGGGCCGTTGCTCAGTCCGGATCGTTGGGGCAGGTGGGTGGGAGATAGCCCGTCCGGCGATTGAGGACGAGCGCGCAGCGCGATCGGCGGCGCCCCCGGCCCACCCGAACAGGCCCGGTCAGGGCGCCTCACGTGCGTGGTACGTCTTCCGCGTGTGCTCCGTATGCGCCCGCATGACCTCCGTCGCCCGGGCTTCGTCCCGAGCGGCGATCGCGGCGATGAGTTCGCGGTGCTCGACCCAGGACTGTTTGCCGCGCCGGCGGGCCACCGGCGTGTAGTACCAGCGGACGCGCCGGTCGACCTGCCCGGCCAGCTCGGCGAGGACTACGTTCCCGGCCAGTTCCATCACCTTGGCGTGGAACGCCGCGTTCGTGGCGACGACGAGGTCCACGTCACCGTCGGCGACGGCCGACTCGCCCTTGGCGCACAGCTCTTCGAGGGCGGCGATCCCGGCCGTACCGGCGTTGGCGGCGGCGAGCCGTGCGGCCTCGGCCTCCAAGAGGGTGCGGACGGCGAGGAGTTGGTCGGCCTCCTCCTCCGTCGGCTCGTGCACGAACGCCCCCTGCGCGGGCCGCAGATCCACCCACCCCTCGGTGTTCAGACGCTGCAGCGCCTCGCGCACGGGCTGCCTGGACACGCCCAGGTGCCCGGCGAGTTCGCTCTCGACGAGGTGCTGGCCGGGACGCAGGGCGCGTGTGGTGATGAGTTCCAGCAGCGCCTCGTAGACCCGTTCGCGCAGCGGGCCCGGCCGTTCCAACTTGGGCACTGTCCCCTGTGGCAGTCCTGCGGACAACATCCCGGCCCCCTCCTGGACGACGTCAAGCCAAGTCAAACAGATTGGCTTTTGTCTACAGTTTACCGAGCACAAGGGCCAGTACCAGGGGCAGTTGGGCGCGTCACAACGGCGGACGCCATCTCAGGGCGCGAGGAGACGCCACCTCACGGCGCAGGGAAAGACCGCCTCAGGGACAGCGCACGACCTGCCCCGCGTACGACAAGTTCCCCCCGAACCCGAACAGCAGCACCGGATCCCCCTTGGAGATCTCACCCCGCTCGACCAGCTTGGACAGGGCGAGCGGCACCGACGCGGCCGAGGTGTTGCCGGAGTCCACCACGTCCCGCGCGACGACCGCGTTGACGGCGCCGATGCGGTCGGCGAGCGGCTCGACGATGCGCAGGTTGGCCTGGTGCAGGACGACCGCCGCGAGGTCGGCGGGGACCAGACCGGCGCGTTCGCAGGCGGCGCGGGCCAGCGGCGGCAGCCGCGTGGTGGCCCAGCGGTAGACGCTCTGCCCCTCCTGCGCGAACCGTGGCGGCATCCCCTCGATGCGCACCGCGTGCCCCATCTCCGGCACCGAGCCCCACAGGACCGGGCCGATCCCGGGCTCCTCCCCGTCCGCGCACGGCTCGACGACGGCCGCGCCCGCCCCGTCGCCGACGAGCACGCACGTCGTGCGGTCGGTCCAGTCCGTGACGTCGGACATCTTGTCGGCGCCGATGACCAGCGCCCGGCTCGCCGCCCCGGCCCGTACGGCGTGGTCGGCGGTGGCGAGCGCGTGCGTGAAGCCCGCGCAGACGACGTTGACGTCCATCGCGGCGGGCGAGGCGAGGCCGAGGCGGGCGGCGACCCGCGCGGCCATGTTCGGCGAGCGGTCGATGGCCGTGGACGTGGCGACGACGACCAGGTCCACGGACGACGGCGCGCTGCCCGCGGAGGCGAGCGCCTTGGCGGCGGCGTGCGCGGCGAGCTCGTCGACCGGCTCCTCGGGGCCCCCGATGTGGCGGGTGCGGATGCCCACCCGGGAGCGGATCCACTCGTCGCTGGTGTCGACCATGCCCGTCAAGTCGTCGTTCGTGAGCACCTTGGCGGGCTGGTAGTGGCCGACGGCGGCGATGCGTGAGCCGGGCATGGGCGGATCCCCTCGTGGTGCAGGCGGTGCGGGACGTGCGTGACCGTCCAGTCTGCTCAGCGACTCACGGGTAACAGGTGAGGTAATGCGACAGGAAAGGGGCGTCCGCTTTGGATGCTTCGCCACATCGTGTCACCCGGTGAAGAGCTGTTTGGCCTTGTGTACGAGCTCGTAGACGCCGTACGCGAGCGGAAGGCCGACCCAGAGCCAGGCCCCGACGATCAGAGGGCGGCGGCCCGGCAGCGTTTCGTGGCCGCCGAGGCGCGCTTCCGCGAGCGACCGCGCTCCCCCGGCGACGAGTCCGACTCGGCCGTCGGCGAGTCCGACGGGTGGCGGTCGTACCTGCTGCGGGAGCCGCTGGAGGCCGCGCGGGACCTCGACGACTGGGTTCTGCGGCATCAGGACGGCGACCTCGGGGACGCACCGGTGTCCGGTCCCCTGCTCCGGCCCGCGCCCCGCGACCGCCCATGAACAACCGCCCGTACGAGCGAAGCCGCCCGTAAACACAAGAAGGCAAGGAGAGAAACGCCTCCTTGCCACTCCCAAGGTATAGCGCGCGAGGGGGCTTGCAGCAAGGCCCGGGGCATGGCGCACAATGACCGGCCCAGGCCAGGACCTGCGGAAATCAAGAGTTCGCGAAGTGCGTACGCTTTTGTTTGCTTCATGGAGGTTCCATGTTTGACGTGATCATCACCGGTGGCGGCCCGACCGGCTTGATGCTGGCCGCTGAGCTGCGGCTGCACGATGTGCGGGTGGTCGTCCTGGAGAAGGAGACGGAGCCGACCAAGCAGTCTCGCGCGCAGGGGCTGCACGTGCGCAGCATCGAGCTGATGGACCAGCGCGGCCTGCTTGAGAAGTTCCTGCCGCTGGGGAAGCAGTTCACGGTCGGGGGCTTCTTCGCCGGTCTCGGCACGTCGTGGCCCGAGGACCTCGACACCGCGCACTCGTACGTCCTCGGCATCCCGCAGGAGATCACCGAGCGGCTCCTCACCGAGCGCGCCACCGAGTCGGGGGCCGAGATCCGGCGCGGCTGCGAGGTGGTGGCGCTGAGCCAGGACGGGGACGGGGTGGAGGTCGATCTCGCCGACGGCACGCGGCTGCGCTCGCGCTATCTGGTGGGCTGCGACGGCGGCCGCAGCACGGTGCGCAAGCTGCTCGGCGTCGACTTCCCCGGTGAGCCCGCCCGGGTCGAGACCCTGCTCGGCGCGATGGAGCTCGGCGTGTCGCAGGAGACGCTGACGGAGGTGGTGGCCGAGGTCCGCAAGACCCAGCAGCGGTTCGGCGCGATGCCCATGGGGGACGGCGTGTACCGCGTGATCGTGCCCGCCGACGGGGTGTCCGAGGACCGGACGACCCCGCCGACCCTGGAGGAGTTCAAGCAGCAGTTGCGGGCGTTCGCCGGGACCGACCTGGGCGTGCACTCGCCGCGCTGGCTGTCCCGCTTCGGCGACGCGACGCGGCAGGCCGAGCGCTACCGGGTCGGCCGGGCGCTGCTCGCGGGCGACGCGGCGCACATCCACCCGCCGACCGGCGGGCAGGGCCTCAACCTCGGCATCCAGGACGCGGTCAACCTCGGCTGGAAGCTGGCCGCCACCGTGCACGGCTGGGCGCCGGACGGGCTGCTCGACAGCTACCACGCCGAACGGCACCCGGTGGCCGCGGACGTGCTCGACAACACCCGCGCGCAGATCCACCTGATGTCCGACGACCCGGGCGCGCTCGCGGTGCGCCGACTCCTCTCGGAGCTGACGGGCTTCGAGAACGTGAACCGGCGCCTGATCGAGAAGATCACCGCGATCGGGGTCCGCTACGACTTCGGCGCGGGGCACGACCTGCTCGGCCGACGGCTGCGGGACGTGGAGTTGAAGCGCGGGCGGCTGTACGGGCTCATGCACGGCGGCCGTGGGCTGCTGCTCGACCAGACCGGCCGGCTCTCGGTGGCGGGCTGGGCGGACCGGGTCGACCACGTCGTCGACACGAGTGAGGAACTGGACGTGCCCGCCGTGCTGTTGCGGCCGGACGGGCACGTGGCGTGGGCCGGCGAGGACCAGCGGGAGCTGGAGGGCCAGTTGCCCCAGTGGTTCGGGGCCGCCGCGAGCTGACGCGGCGTCGACGGGAGAGGGCTCGCCCAACCCCTTGCCGCCCCAACTTCCATACTGTAGACAATATTTCATCTACCGTGTGCAGCTTCTCGGCCACGTGCGACCAGCGCGGCCTGAGAGCGCCGCCGGTCCGTCGGAACCCTCAACCGAACGGAGCGCGCCATCGTGAAAGTCGCGGGCCTGGGCGCCGGCGCCATCGGCGCCTACGTCGGAGCCGCCCTGCACCGCGCGGGAGCGGACGTCCATCTCGTGGCCCGCGGCCCGCACTTGGCGGCCATGCGGCAGCACGGCGTACGCGTGCTCAGCCCGCGCGGCGACTTCACCGCGCGGGTCCACGCCACCGCAGACCCGGCCGGCATCGGCCCCGTCGACTTCGTCTTCCTCGGCCTGAAGGCCACTTCGTACGCGGCGACGGAGCTCGCCGAGCCGGGCGTCGTAAGGCACTTGGAAGGCACCCGCTTCTCCGTCGGTGAGCCGGACCGCACCCGGTCGGCGCGCTGTCTCGGCTTCAGCGCGGCGACGCGCGCGGGCGGCCTGAAGTGCCCGGTGGAGCCGGACGTGCGCGGCGACATCTGGATCAAGCTGCTCGGCAACATCTCCTTCAACCCGATCAGCGCCCTCGCCCGCGCCACCCGACGGGCGCCCTCAGCTTCAAGAGCGAGTTCGACATGCGTGCCGCCGGGACCTGGGACGAGGCCGCGCAGACGCGGACGACCACCGTGTGCGCGTACTGCGGAGTCGGCTGCAGCCTCACCCTGCACGTGCAGGACAATGCAATCGTGAAGGTCACCTCGCCGCACGACAGCCCGGTGACCCACGGCAACCTCTGCATCAAGGGCCGCTTCGGCTACCAGCACGTACAGAACCGGGACTGATCGACATGGGACGAGTCACGGAACGCCGCCGCGTCATCCGCATCCGCGACGGCGCGGTCAGCGAGCGGCCGGACACGCTCGTCGCCGAGGAGCCCCTGGAGATACGCCTCAACGGCAAGCCGCTCGCGATCACCATGCGCACGCCCGGCGACGACTTCGCGCTCGCGGCCGGGTTCCTCGTCAGCGAGGGAGTGCTCGGCTCGGCGGACGAGCTGCGGAACATCGTGTACTGCGCGGGGGCGACGGCGGACGGCTCGAACACGTACAACGTGGTGGACGTGTCGACGGCGGACGGTGTCGTCCTCCCGGACATCACCCTTGAACGCAATGTCTATACGACCTCGTCGTGCGGGCTGTGCGGCAAGGCCAGCCTGGACGCGGTCCGCACCACCGCCCGCTGGCCGATCGACGACGACCCCGAGGGGCACGGCGCTCCCCCGGTCCGGCTGACGCCCGAGCTGCTCGCCCGCCTCCCCGACCGGCTGCGCGCGGCCCAGCGGGTCTTCGACCGGACCGGGGGGCTGCACGCGGCGGCGCTGTTCACCGAGGACGGCGACCTCGTCGACGTACGCGAGGACGTGGGCCGCCACAACGCCGTCGACAAGCTGGTGGGGCGGGCGCTCCAGGACGGCCGCCTGCCGCTCGCCCGCAGCGTCCTGATGGTGTCGGGGCGTGCCTCCTTCGAGCTGGCGCAGAAGGCCGTGATGGCGGGCATCCCGGTGCTCGCGGCGGTGTCCGCACCCTCGTCGCTCGCCGTCGACCTCGCCGCCGAGACCGGCCTGACCCTGGTCGGTTTCCTGCGCGGCTCCTCCATGAACGTGTACACGGGCGAGCACCGTCTGACCCTGCGGACCGCGGCCACGCGGACCTGACCGGCGCCCCCACCGCGACACGGCGACGGGGTCCCGGCCCGGCCCGGCGGGGAGCACCCCCCGCGCCGGCCGGGCCCCAGCGCCGCCCGCGCCCCGCAGCCCCGGCCGCCGGGCTCATTCGTCGACCCGCGCGACCCTCTCCAGCATGTCCAGGAACGCCTCCCGCTCGGCGGCCGACAGGGGCGCGAGCAGGTCGGCGTTGGCGGTCCGCGCCGCCGTGGCGCAGCGGCTGAGCAGGGCGCGCCCGTCGGTGGTGAGGGTGACGGCGTTCTTGCGGCGGTCCTTGGGGTCGGGGGCGCGTTCCACGAGCCCGGCCCCTTGCAGGTCGTTCAGGACACCGACCAGGTCCTTGGGGTCGAGCTGGATGCCCCGGCCGAGGTCGGCCTGGGCCACCGGGCCGAGATCGGCCACGGCGGCGAGCACGACGTGGTGCCACATCTTCATGCCCTCGGCGGCGAGCGCCTCGGCGACCAGGCCGCGGCCGCGGGCTGCGGCCCGGCCGAGCAGCCAGCTGGGGAGGGTGCGGATGGCGGTGGGCACGGTGGCGGCGGCGGTCGACGTGGACGGTGTGGACGACGCGCGGGTCGGCTGGGTTTCGGGCATGGCGTGAGCCTATCCAAGAATCGTTGGACTTCCCCATGAGTTTGTGACTACCGTTGGGCCTCCCAACGATTTCCGACGAGTGCGTGGAGGTGCGGATGCGTCGCGTCCGGTACGAGCGGCAAGGCGGCCCCGAGGTCCTGTTCGTCGAGGAGGCACCGGTTCCCGAACCCGGCCCGGGCGAGCTCCTCGTCCGGGTCGCGGCCGTCGGCGTGACCCTGCCCGTCGTCCGCAAGGTCCGCGAGGCCGCCGAACCCGTCGCGCTCGGCGGCGAGATCGCGGGCGAGGTGGTCCGCCTGGGCGACGGTGTGACGGGCTTCGCGACCGGTGACCGGGTCACGGGCCTCGCCTTCGGGCACGGCTACGCGGACTACGCCCTGCTGCACACCGCGATGGCCTCCCCCGTCCCCGACGGCGCGAGCGCGGTCGACGCGGTGGCCCTGGTCCGCAGCGGTCTGGTCGCCCGCGGCGCCCTTGAGGCCGCCCGCCCCGCCGCGGGCGAGACCGCGCTCATCACGGCGGCGGCGAGCGGCGTCGGCCACCTGGCGGTGCGCCTGGCCAAGCTGCGCGGCGCCGGGCGCGTCGTGGGCGCGGTCTCGGATCCCGCGAAGGCCGACTTCGTGCGCGTCGTCGGCGCCGACGACGTCGTCCGCTACGACGCGCCGGACTGGGGCGAGCCCGTCGACTACTGCCTGGACGGCGTGGGCGGGGAGCTGCTCGGCCCGGCCGTGGCCGCGCTCGCGCCGCACGGCAGGCTGGTGGCGTACAGCTCGGGCGGCGGCACCCTGTCGGCCTACGACCTGCTCGTCGGGGCCAAGTCGGTGACGGGCTTTCAGATGGCACTCATCGCGCGGGAGCGGCCGGAGCTGTACGAGGAGTGGCGCCGGGACCTGTGGCGGCTGTTCCACGCGGGTGAGCTGCGGCCCGCCGTGCACGCCGCGTTCGACCTGGCGGACGCGGCCGCGGCACACGCGGCAATCGAGTCGCGCGTCAACACCGGAAAAGTCGTACTTACCCCGTAATCTTGCGACATCCGCGCCCGGCGCCCCGCCGGGATTCCGTTACGCGCACGCTTCTTGTGTTGCTCCAAGGCCCCCAAGTAGCTTCAGTGACGCGCACGTTGGACGTGGGATGTCCGAATGTCCGGTCGACATGAAGGGCCCGCACCATGCCGTCGAGACCCCGTGTACGCCTCAGATCCGCCCGGTCCCCCCGGTTCCCCCAGCTCCTGATGTCCCCCAGGCGGCGTACCGTCGCCGCGCTGACCGCCACCGCGCTCGCCGCCCTCGCGCTGCCGCCCGCGCTCGGCGGCGCGGCCCGGGCCGCGGGCGAGACGAGGGCCCCGTTCGAGCAGCAGGTCCTGTTCAAGGCTTCCCAGGACCCCGGCTACTCGTGCTTCCGGATACCAGCGATCGTGAAGACGACGAAGGGAACGCTGCTCGCCTTCGCCGAGGGACGCGTCAACGACTGCAGCGACGCCGGTGACATCGACCTGGTCCTCAAGCGCAGCCACGACGGCGGCCGGACCTGGGGCCCGATGCGGGTCATCAACGAGGGCGGCGGCGACACGCACGGCAACCCCGCGCCCGTCGTCGACCGCGAGACGGGCCGGATCCTGCTCGCCGAGACGTACAACCCGGGCCGCACGGACGGCAAGAACTGCGAGGTGCCGTGCGAGCGCACGCCCCATCTGCAGTACAGCGACGACGACGGCGCGACCTGGTCGAAACCGCGTGACCTGAGCGACGAGATCCTGCCCGATTCCTGGAACTCCTGGTACGCCACCGGCCCTGTGCACGGCATCCAGCTCAGCCGGGGGCGGCACAAGGGCCGCCTGGTCCTGACCGTCAACGCCGAGTCGTGGAACGGCAGCCGGGTCACCGAGAACCACGCCTCGCTGGTCGTCAGCGACGACGGCGGCGACACCTGGAGGATCGGCGCGACGGACTCGTACCCGATCTCCCCGAGCGACGGCACGTTCCGGCAGAAGCCGTCGGAGATGACCCTCACGGAGCGCGCGGACGGCACGATCTACGTGTCCGGGCGTGAGCAGGACGGCACCGACCTCGGGCACCGCGACCACGTCGTCAGCCGCGACGGCGGCGAGAGCTTCACCGGCTCCTTCGAGGCCAGCCCCGACCTGTACACCCCGCAGGTGCAGGGCTCCACGCTCCGCTTCGGCGGCCGGCTCCTGCTCGCCGCCCCCGGCGACCCGGACCGGCGCCGCACCATGACGGTCCGCTCCTCCTACGACGGCGGCCGCACCTGGGACAGCTTCGACCGCTCCAGCGTCGTCACCACCGACTGGTCCGGCTACTCGGACATGGTGGCCGTCGACGACGAGCGGGTGGGCCTCATGTACGAGGGCGGAGCGGTCGACGCCCGCGACGAGATCCGCTTCACCCGCTTCACCGAGGAGTGGCTGAAGCCGCGCCGCGGCCCGGACCCCCGCACCAGCGACTGGGCGCCGGGCGCGCGGGACGCGGCGGTGCTCGGCGGCGCCCGCCCCACGGACGGCGTGTTCGGCGGCCAGGCGCTCGCCTTCGACGGGGTCGACGACGCCGTGCGGCTGCCGTACAGCTCCCGGCTTCCGCTGCACAGCCAGGACTTCACGGCCTCGCTGTGGTTCCGCTACTCGGCGACGAGGGGGGAGCAGCCGCTGCTCTGGATGGGCGGCGTCGGCACCGGCCAGCCGCAGGTGTGGCTGCGCGGGGAACCCGCGAACAACCGCGTCACGGGCCTCATCACCACCCGCGACGGCGGCAGCCCGCCCCGCTCCGTGTCGCTGAGCACCGAGGGCGCGTACAACGACGGCCAATGGCACCACATCGCCCTGCGCCGCGGCGACGGCGAGCTGTCCCTGTTCCTCGACGGCAACCGGCTCTCCCGGCCCGACGTCCCCGGCAGCGTCAGCCGCAACTCGCCGTTCGGCGTGCACATCGGCCAGCGCATGGACAGCCGGGCCCACTTCACCGGCGCCATCGACCAAGTGGGCGTGTTCGAGCGGGCGTTGAGCGACGATGAGGTGACGCGGCTCGGGTCCGACCGGGCACCGTCCTCCGCTGTGACGTGGAACACCGTGACCTGGCTGCCCATGGACCGGGTGCGTCCGGGGAGCTAGCGTCCCGGGCGTGTCCGCCACCACGACGCCGTACGCAGATCCGTCCACCGAGGGCGGACCCCCGGGCGGCCGGGGCGCGCGCAGGACCTGGATCGTCCTGCTGCTCGCCCTGGCCTGCGCCGCCCTGCTCCTGACCGCCCTCCCGGACGGTGAGAACGACCGGGAGGGCGGTCCGGCGTGCGCGGCCACCACCGTCGCCTCGTCCACGCCCGAACGGGCACTCACCCGCGCGTTCGCCTCGTACGGCGACGACGGCGCCCGCTCCGACGACTGGACGGGCGGCGACGGCACGCACTCGGTGAAGCTGCCGGACGGGCGGGTGCTCTGGCTGTTCTCCGACACCTTCCTCGGGCAGGTGCACGCGCCCCCCAACCCGCAGGGGCAGCCGCACGCGTGGCGCGACACCAGCGCCCCGATGGTGCGCAACTCCGGTGTGGTGACGGACCGTTCGGGAGCCCTGGAGCGTACGCTCACGACCCCGATGTTCGCCGATCCGGCGCCGGGGCAGTGGCGCTGGCCGGTCTCCGCGAAGGTCGAGCCGCGCTCGCCGGGCGCCGACGAGGACGTCCTGCGGGTGCTCCTGTGGACCCGCGCGACCGCCCCGGGCCCCTGGATCTACGGGGTGCCCGCCGCCACGGAGGTCGCCACGCTGTCCCTGCCGGACCTGCGGGTCGAGAACATCACGCGGATCTCGGACCAGCGCGGCGTCGCCGACCCCGAGAAGCGGGTCCTCTACGGCACGACGACCGTCGACGACGGCGAGTGGACCTACGTCTTCGGCGGCACCGACGCGCAGGCCGCCGCCCGCCCCTCCTCGCACGCCTACGTCGCCCGCGTGCGGCACGGCGCACTCGCCGACCCCGGCGCCTGGGAGTACTGGGACGGCGCGGACTGGACCCGCACGGGCAAGCCGCGCCCGGTCCTCGGCAACGGCGACCACAAGGGCGTGGGCAGCGCCTTCACCGTGGTCCGCACCCAGGGGACGTACGTCCTGCTCACCATGGCCGCGGGCGCCGAAGGCCTGACGAGCGTCACGTCGTACTGGTCGTGCTCCCCCACCGGTCCCTGGCACGGGCCCGCCAAGGCGTTCGCGCCGCCGCTGCCGAAGGACAGCGCGGGCGGCGGGAGCGGCGCGGGCGCCCCGGACACGGCGGCCGCGGCGCCCTACAACCCGCAGGCCCACCCGGCCGTGAGCAGCGCCGGGCGGCTCGTGGTGAGCTACGACGTCAACTGGCTGGACGCGGCGGCGGCGAACGCGCAGGCCCACATCAACCGGAACGTGGAGCTGTACCGGCCGCGGTTCGTGTCGCTGCGCTTCCAGCGGGAGAGCTGACGGGACCGGTTCCGCCCCGGCCGCCGGGAGCCTCGCCCGCGCCCTGAGCGCGCTCTGGCTCCCCCGCCTTCACGAGCCCTGACTCCCCCGCCTTCGCGATCCCTGACTCGCCCGCCTCCTCGGCCCGGTCCGCGACCGCCTCCGGGTCCAGCGAGCGGCGCTTGGCGATCACCGCGCAGACCATGAGCTGCATCTGGTGGAACAACATCAGCGGAAGCACCGCGAGGGAGGCCTGGGCGCCGAACAGGACGCTCGCCATGGGCAGCCCGGCGGCCAGCGACTTCTTCGACCCGGCGAACTGGATCGCGATCCTGTCGGCCCGCCCGAACCCGAGCTTCTTCGCGCCGTACCAGGTCAGCGAGAGCATCGCGGCGAGCAGCACCGCCTCGACGCCGAGCAGCGCGCCGAGCCGGGCCGGGGTGACCTGGTGCCAGATGCCCTCGACCATGCCCTGGCTGAACGCGGTGTAGACGACGAGCAGGATCGAGCCCCGGTCGACGAAGGAGAGCACCTTCTTGTTGCGGGCGATGAACCCTCCGACCCACCGGCGCAGGAACTGCCCCGCGAGGAACGGCACCAGGAGTTGCAGCACGATCTTCAGGAGCGAGTCCGTGGAGAAGCCGACCGCGCCGTGGCCGAGCAGCCCGGCCGCGAGCAGCGGTGTGAGCACGATGCCCGCGAGCGAGGAGAACGAGCCCGCGCAGATCGCCGCGGGGACGTTGCCGCGCGCCATCGACGTGAAGGCGATGGACGACTGGATCGTCGAGGGCACGAGCGTCAGGAACAGCAGGCCGCTGTAGAGCGCGGGCGTCAGGACGTAGGGCACGAGCCCCTTGGCGGCGAGGCCGAGCAGCGGGAAGACCGCGAACGTGCAGAGCAGCACGGTGAGGTGCAGCCGCCAGTGGCGCAGACCGTCCATCGCCTCGCGCGTGGAGAGCCGGGCCCCGTACAGGAAGAAGAGCAGCGCGACGGCGGTGGTCGAGGCGCCGGACGCGACATCGGCGGCCGTGCCGCGGGCGGGCAGGAGCGCCGCGAGTCCCACGGTGCCCAGGAGAGCCGCGATGTACGGGTCGATCGGCATCCAGGAAGGCCAGGACGGGCGTTTCACAGTGCTCCATGCGCTCGGGTCTGCTCGGAGGCTCGGAGGATCTTGGTTCCGGCTCCGGGGCGGTACGTGCCCTCTCCATGCTCCTCCTCCC
This sequence comes from Streptomyces sp. NPDC041205, assembly GCF_055591765.1. Taxonomy (NCBI): domain Bacteria; kingdom Bacillati; phylum Actinomycetota; class Actinomycetes; order Kitasatosporales; family Streptomycetaceae; genus Streptomyces; species Streptomyces sp. NPDC041205. The sequence goes on from NZ_JBVIZH010000015.1 coordinate 29,369, forward strand.
GGCCGCGATCGGGAATCCCGTACACCGCTCTGACTGTCATCACGTTCCGCGATAGCCTGGGAGGGTGTACGACCCCGTTCAGCTCCGTACGTTCCTCGCGGTGGCCCAGACGTTGAGCTTCACGCAGGCCGCGCGCCGCCTCGGCCTGCGCCAGTCGACGGTGAGCCAGCACGTGCGGCGCCTGGAGGACGCGACGGGGCGGCCGCTGTTCACGCGGGACACCCACAGCGTGGAGCCGACGGAGGCCGGTGAGGCGATGCTCGGCTTCGCCCGGCGCATCCTGGAGGTGCACGAGCAGGCGGCCGCGTACTTCACCGGGGCGCGGCCGGGCGGGCGGCTGCGCTTCGGCGCGTCGGAGGACTTCGTCCTGACCCGGCTCACCGACATCCTGGAGTCCTTCCGGCGCGGGCATCCGGAGGTCGACCTGGAACTGACCGTCGAGCTGTCCGGCACGCTGCACGAGCGCCTCGACGCGGGCAAGCTCGACCTGGTCCTCGCCAAGCGCCGCCCCGAGGACCCGCGCGGCGAACTGGTCTGGCACGACGACCTGGTGTGGATCGGAGCGCCCCGGTTCCGCCTGGACCCGGCCCTGCCGGTGCCCCTCATCGTGTACCCGCCGCCGGGCATCACCCGCGCCCTCGCCATGGAGGCCCTGGAGCGCAGCGGCCGCCCCTGGCGCGTGGCCTGCACCAGCGGCAGCCTCAACGGCCTGGTGGCCGCGGCCCGCGCGGGGCTCGGCGTGATGGCGCACTCACGCGGTCTGATCCCCCCGGGCCTGGCGCGGCTCCCGGACCGGGCGGGGCTGCCGGAGCTGGGGGCGGTGGACTTCGTGCTGCGGCACGGCGAGCGGGGGACGGCGGCGCGGGGCGCGGCGGAGGCCTTGGCGGCGGCGATCCTCGCGGGCGGGGACAGGTTGCAGCGGGGACGCGACTAGCGGCCCTGACGGTACGTCAACTGCTTGACCCGGCGCAGGAACGGGGCCGTCTCCACGTGCTGGACGCCCTCCAACTGCCCGAGTTTCCCACTGATGTAGGCGTACAGCCCCGCGGTGTCGCGGGCGACGACCGTGGCGAGCAGGTTCGAGGGCCCCGCGGTGGCCGAGGCGAAGGCGATCTCGTAGTGGGACGCGAGCGCTTCGCCCACGGAGTGCAGGGCGGCCGGGGCGGCGGTGATCCACAGGGACGCGGCCACGTGGTACCCGAGCAACTCGGGCGTGTACTCGACGTCGACGAAGAGCGCCCGGGACTCCAGGAGAGCGGTCAGGCGGCGCTTCACGGACGACTCCGAGAGGCCGGTGGCACGCTGCAGTTCGGGATACGTGGCCCGGCCGTCCGCTTCGAGCGCGGTCACCAGCGCCTCGTCCCCGGACGCGATGCGGGCCGGGGCCCCTGTGGCGGGCGGGAGCTGCGGGGTCAGCGCGGCGAGCTGCGCCTCGCTCAGCGGCGCGAACTTGCTGAGCCAGCCGCGCGGCCCGCCGAAGAAGCTGTGCAGGAGCTGGAACGCGCGGATCTCCACGATGTGCGGCGTACGCGGCAGCTTGCCGAGGAGCAGGTCGTCGTGGTCGCCGGGGCTGCGGGGGCGCGTCATGCACGTCACCTCCGTGCCGCCCGACATCAGGGCCACCCAGGAGGTGTCGGGGCGGCGGGCGAGCGCGTTCGCGATGGTCTGCGCGCCCTCGGGCGTGCAGCGCAGGCGCAGCATCCAGAAGTCCGTGCCGAGCCGCTCGGCGTTGCGCACGCCGACCACGTTCAGGCCGCCTTCGGCGGTGAGCTTCCGGTAGCGGCGCGCGATGGTCTGGTCGGAGACGCCGAGGACCGCCGCGATCTTGCTGAAGGGCGCGCGCCCGTCGGTCTCCAGGGCGTGCAGGAGCTTCATGTCCAGCTCGTCGAGCGTGCCGGGCGTGCGGGACGTGCCGGGCGTACGCGATGTGTGGACTGTGTGGGATTTCATCCGCACGAACCCCTCTCGTGTCGAATCCTGCCGGAATTCGGCCGACAGCCGTCATGATCGTGCGGCTCTGAAGGATCGTACGTCGTCGTACGAATTCTTGGGACGCTGCACGAGGAGTGAAGAAGATGCGCACATGGGGGCCGCTGACCGCGGTGTGCCTGGGCACATTCATGCTGTTGTTGGACGTGACGATCGTGGTGGTGGCGCTGCCCGACATGGCGCGGGCGCTCGACGCGTCGCTGAGCGATCTGCAGTGGGTGATCGACGGCTACGCGCTCGCCCTCGCCGCGCTGCTGCTCGGCGTCGGCGCCGCCGCCGATGTCCTCGGACGGCGCCGGATACAGGTCGCGGGCACCGTCGTGTTCGCGCTGGCGTCGCTGGGCTGCGGGCTCGCGTCGAACGCGGAGGTCCTGGTGGCCGCGCGGGCGGTGCAGGGGCTCGGCGCGGCGGCGATGTTCGCGACGACGCTGCCGCTGCTCGGGGCCGCCTACCAGGGCAAGCGGCGCTCGGTGGCGCTCGGCGTGTGGGGTGCGGTCAGCGGGGGTGCCGCCGCGCTCGGACCGATCTTCGGCGGGCTGCTCACGGAGGGGCCCGGCTGGCGGTGGATCTTCTTCGTGAACCTGCCGGTGAGCGTGGCCGCGGTGTGGCTGACGCTGCGCTGGGTGCCGGAGTCGGCGCGGCCGGCCCAGCCGACGGGGGCCCCGGCGCGGCGCGTGGACTGGGCGGGCACCGTGACGTTCGCGCTGTTCGCGGGGGCGCTGACGTACGGGGCGGTGCGGGCGTCCGCCGAGGGCTGGACGTCGGCGCGCACCGGCGTGACCTTCGCGGTCGCGGCGCTCGCGCTGATCGCGTTCGCGGCCGTCGAACGCCGCGTCGCGCACCCGCTGATCGACCTGCGGCTGCTGCGCAAGCCCGCGTTCACCGGCGTCCTGATCGGCGCGGTCGGCTACAACGCGGCGGCCTTCGCCGTGATCCCGTACCTCTCGATCTGGCTGCAGACCGTGCTCGGCATGAGCCCGATCCGCGGCAGCCTGGTGCTGCTCCCCCTGGCGGCGACGTCGTTCGTGGTGGCGGCCGTCGGCGGGAGGCTGCTGCACGGGGCGCCCGCGCGGTACGTCATCGGCGGCGGGCTGCTGCTGATCGGCGCGGGGGGCCTGGCGATGGCGACGCTCGACGCCGGGTCGTCGTGGCGGGCCCTGGTGCCGGGTCTCACGCTGGCGGGCATCGGCACGGGCCTGGTCGCGCCGGGGCTCGCGGGGGCGGCGCTCGCGGCGGTGCCCCCGCGCCACGCGGGCATGGCGGGCGGCGCCGTCAACACGTTCCGGCAGCTCGGGTACGCGCTCGGCGTCGCGGTGTTCGGCACGGTCCTCACCTCCCGGATGCAGGACTCGATCGGGCAGGACGCGGCGCACACGGCCGCCGGGGGCGGGGCGTCCGCGCTGGCCGGGCAGGTGTCCGCGCACGACGTGCGGGAGGCCTTCGCCGCCGGGCTCAACGGGGCGTCGCTCACGGCCGGTGCGGTGGGGGTCGCTGCGGGGCTCGCGGTGCTCCTGATGGTCCGGACCAAACCCGCGTCCGGTGCAGGTCAGGCCCCCTCGGCGGCCCCGGAGCCGACCCCCGTGAAGCAACTCCAGGGGTAATCGCCCGGTACAGATTCGGTGGAGATTACGCCACCGAAACTTACTCAGCCGTCAGTAATCTGTCCGGCCCCTACCCTTGTGGCCGCATTTCACCTGCTGACCTGTGACGATCGTGCACCTATGGGTGCTTCCCGCCCCCCTCCCGGAAGGGATCGGGGTGGGGTACCGTCACCGGCGCTGTGCGGAGCGCCACAAGGAGCACCATTGCGCGAGTTCACGAACCCTCCCATGGCGTCGGCGCCGCGGGTGGGCGGCCTTGCCGACGCCGTGTTCGACCATGCCCTTGAGGATCCGGTCCGCGTCGTCCTCGGCCGCAAGCGCGACGGAGTGTGGCAGGACGTGACGTCGGCGGAGTTCCGCGACGAGGTCCTCGCGCTCGCCAAAGGGCTGCTCGCACAGGGTGTGCGGTTCGGCGACCGGGTCGCCATCATGTGCCGCACCCGCTACGAGTGGACGCTGTTCGACTTCGCCCTGTGGACCGTGGGCGCGCAGGTCGTCCCCGTGTATCCGACGTCGTCGGCCGAGCAGGTCTTCTGGATGCTGCACGACGCGCAGGTGTCGGCGGCGATGGTCGAGCACGAGGACCACGCCATGACCATCGGCTCGGTCGTCGACCGGCTGCCCCAACTGCGCCGCCTGTGGCAACTCGACGGCGACGCGGTACGCGAACTCTCCGAGGCCGGGCGGGACCTGGACGACGAGGTGGTGCACCGCCACCGCCGCGCGGTCACGCCGGACTCCGTGGCCACCGTGATCTACACCTCCGGCACCACGGGCCGCCCCAAGGGCTGCGTCCTGACCCACGCGAACTTCATGTTCGAGGTGGACACGCTCATCGAGCGCTGGGAGCCAGTGTTCCGCGGCAAGCGCGGCGACGAGCCGTCGACCCTGCTGTTCCTGCCGCTCGCGCACGTCTTCGGCCGCATGGTGCAGATCGCCGCGGTGCGCGCCCGCGTCAAGTTCGGCCACCAGCCGAGCCTGAACGCCGCCGCCCTGATCCCCGACTTCGCCGCGTTCCGGCCGACGTTCATCCTGGCCGTGCCGTACATCTTCGAGAAGGTCTTCAACGCGGCCCGCCGCAAGGCCGACCGGGAGGGCAGGGCGGGCCCGTTCGACAAGGCGGTGGAGGCGGCGGTGCGGTACGCCGACGCGACGGAGGCCAAGGCGTTCGGCACCGGGCCGGGTCCTTCGACGGCGCTGCGCATGCAGCACCAGGTCTTCGACAAGCTCGTCTACGCCAAGGTCCGCGACGCCATGGGCGGCAGGGTGCGGCACGCGATGTCCGGCGGCTCGGCGATGGACCGGCGCCTCGGCCTGTTCTTCGCGGGCGCGGGCGTGCAGGTCTTCGAGGGGTACGGCCTGACCGAGTCCACGGCCGCCGCGACCGTCAACCCGCCCGAGCGCACCCGCTACGGCACGGTCGGCCAGGCCATCCCCGGCACCACCGTGCACATCGCCGAGGACGGCGAGGTGTGGCTGCGCGGCGGCCATGTCTTCCAGGGCTACCTCAACGACCCCAAGGCCACCGACGCGACCCTGCACGACGGCTGGCTCGCCACGGGTGACCTGGGCACCCTCGACGACGACGGCTATCTCACCATCACCGGCCGCAAGAAGGAGATCCTGGTGACCTCCGGCGGCAAGAGCGTCTCGCCCGCGCAGCTCGAGGAACGCGTCCGCGACCACCCGCTGGTCGGCCAGTGCATCGTCGTCGGCAACGACCGCCCCTACATCGCCGCCCTCGTCACACTCGACGCGGAAGCCGTCGAGCACTGGCTTTCCATGCGCAACAAACCCCCGATGCCCCCCGGTGACCTGGTCCGCGACCCCGACCTGGAGACCGAGGTGCGGCGCGCCGTGGTCGCCGCCAACACCCTGGTCTCCCAGGCCGAGTCGATCCGCACCTTCCGTATCCTGGCCCACCAGTTCACCGAGGAGCACGGCCTGCTCACGCCCTCGCTGAAGCTCAAGCGCAAGGCCATCGAGCAGGCGTACGCGGACGAGGTCGAGGCGCTCTACCACACCTGACCCGCCCGCCCGGCCGGTGGTCGTGCGGGCGGCCGGGGGTCCCTCCGGCTAGCCGATGGTCACGCGGAAGATCTTGTCCGCGCCGTCCGGCTGCCCGCCGTTGCCGTCCGCGTTGGTCGTGGACAGCCACAGCGCCTTCGCGCCCGGCACGGTGGTCACCGCGCGCAGGCGGCCGTACTGGCCGACGTAGAAGGCCTTGGCGGTGCCGACGTTCTCGTTGTCGGCGTTGATCGGGATGCGCCACAGGCGCTCACCCTTGAGGGCCGCCATGTAGACCGCGCCGTCGACGATCGCCACCCCGCTCGGGGAGGCTTCGGCGACGCCCCACGTCTTCTTCGGGTTGGTCATGCCGGAGACGTTGCAGTTGCCCTCGCAGGTGGGCCAGCCGTAGTTCTTGCCGGGCTTGATGAGGTTCAGCTCGTCCCTGGTGGCATCGCCCAGCTCGGCCTCCCACAGGCGGCCCTGCGGATCGAAGGCGATGCCCTGCGGGTTGCGGTGGCCGAGGCTGTACACGTAGTTGCCGAAGGGGTTTCCGGGGGCGGGCTTGCCGTCCCGGGTCATGCGCAGGATCTTGCCGTTGAGGGAGTCCTTGTCCTGCGCGAGCGGCTTGGACTGGGCATCGCCGGTGGTGGCGTACAGGTAGCCGTCGGGGCCGAAGGCGAGGCGGCCGCCGTTGTGGTACCTGGCCTTCTTGATGCCCTTGAGGAGCACGGTGTAGCCGCTGAGGGAGGAGCCGTCGTACGTCATGCGCGCGACGCGGTTGCCCTCGGACGAGGTGTGCATGACGTACACGTAGTGGTTCGTCGCCCACTGGGGGTCCACGGCGACGCCCATGAGGCCGCCCTCGCCGCCCGTCGTCTGGGACTCGGGCACCGTGCCGACCTGCTTCTTCGTCGCGCCGTCGGCCGAGATCGACCAGACCCGGAAGTCGTCCCGTTCGGTGACGAGCGCGGACTTGCCGTCGGGCAGCCAGGACGTGCCCCAGGGTATGGTCCAGCCGCTGGAGATGGTCTTGACGCCGGTGGGCTCACCGGCGGGCGCGGCCGGGGCGGCCGACACCGACGGGACGTACGCCACAAGTCCCGCCGTCAGTGCGGCCGTCGCGGCGAGCGCCACCTTCCGGGCCGGGCGGCCCTTGCTCCTGCTGTCGTGCACGAGTGCCTCCATGTGGGGATGTGTGCGTGGGGGTTGCGAACCTTCGCCCTGGACTGACGGAGGATCAGCCTCCGTACTGGGCAACGATCTTGGTGAACTCATACGGCTGCTGACCGATGCCGCTGCACGAGTCGCCCGCTCCGCCGCCGCCCGCGCAGGACCGGTCGCGGTTGACGGACCAGAAGGCGAAGCGCGCGATGTGGTGCTGCCGGGCGTAGCCGAGGATCTTCTTGAAGTCGGCGGTGGTGACGGTCTCCCCGGCCACGTCCGTCTTGCCGTTCATGGACGAGACGCCGATGTGCCGGTAGGCGTCGGTTTCGCTGTAGCCGTAGGCGCTCTTGACCGTGCTCTTCAGGCCTTCGAGGGCGCTCACCGAGGCGTCGCCCATGGTGCCGCTGTGGCCGTCGAAGTCGAACGGCATGATCACCCAGGCGTCGGCGGCGAGCCCGGCCCGGGCGCCGCGCTGGATGAGGTCCCTGCCGGTGGCGTCGGGGCCGTTCGGGGTGGTGCCGAGGGTGACGTAGGTGACGATGCCCGGGTTCCTCTGCTCCACGATCTTCAGCGCGTCGACGACGCGCTGCCGCACGGTGGGGTTGTTGAACTCGGTGTTCTCGATGTCGACGTCGAACGCCTTCAACTTGTAGGCGTCGATGACCTTTTGGTACGCGGCGGCGAGCGCGCCGGCGCTGGAGCACTTCTCGCCGAGCTTGGCGCCGCTCCAGCCGCCGACGGACACGACGATGTCGCCGCCGGCCGCGCGAATGGACTTGACGGCGGACTCGTCGGAGCCGCCCTTGAGCGGCCTGCTGCCGTCCCAGGCCGGGTTGCAGCCGCCGTCGGACAGGATGAACGCCAGCGTGAACCACTTCACGCCGGTCGCGGCCATCACGTCGGTGGGCTTCTGCGGATTGCCCCAGCCCAGGTACTCGTAGGGTGCGGCGTGGATCGTGCCCGCGGCACGAGGGGCGGCCTCGGCTCGGGGAGCGGCCTCGGCCTGGGAGGCAGACGCGGTCGCGGACGTGCTCGCGGTCGCGGGCAAGGGGGACAGTCCGAGGACGGCGGCGAGGGCGAGTCCGCCCAGGCCCATGAGTCGGCGCACGGGGATTCCTTTCAGGTGCTTCGCGCGAGTCAGCCGGTATTCACACGAGTTGGTAGCCGCGCATGCCGGTCAGGAGCATGTACGTGTTCTGCAGCGATCCCGAACTGTCCCCGAGGGAGCGGTAGATGCCCCACTTGGGCCGCACCCGGTCGGCGAGGAAGGTGTCGACGCCTGACTTCGACTTGTCGATGACGGTCGCCCCGCCGCTCTTGAGGATCCAGCGCACGGACCCCGACGCCCCGTCGCCGATCTTGATCTGGAAGTCGACGTCGGTCCACTTGTCGTGCAGCGGCGCCAGATCGGTGCGGCCGACGAGGATGTCCTGATCGAAGATCTTCAGCTCGATGGTCTGCTTGCCGTCGACCCGCCGCAGCGACTGCACGACGATCGGCGCGCTGCCCGCGCCGGGCTGCTTCATCTGCATGATGTGCGTGAAGCTCGTCGTCGCCTTCAGCGTGCTGGGCAGGAACATGCGGTACGTGACCCGCCAGGTCTGGCCCTTCTGCCACTTCAGGAAGGAGTCGCCGTTCCGCAGCCCCGTGACCTCGTGGCGCTGCCGGTCGGTGCTGGTGTCGCGGTCGACGGTGTGCATGGTGAAGCGGAAGTTGTCGCCCTCGGCGAAGATGTGCGGTTTCGCGGCCGGGTGCGAGTCGGCGCGGTCGTCCTCCAGCGTCTCGAAGGCGCGCAGGCCGACGTCACGGGCGGACGGCGACCAGCGCAACTGCCAGTCCGCGGTGGGCGCGGCGGCGGCCGGTGAGAGTCCCGCCGCGGTGGCGGCCGCGCCCGCGCCGGTGCCGAGCGCCGCCGCGAGCAGGGCTCTGCGGGAGGGGGTCATGAGGGGCTCACCTCTTCTTCCTGAGTTGCTCGTTCATGATCAGAAATGCCCCGAGGCCGTGGAAGTCGTTGGTCTGCCGGGGCCGGGCTATGTAGAAGGCGTAGTCGCCGACGTTGGTGCCGATGGAGATGTCCGTGAGGTTGGTCAGACCGTCGGAGCCGAGTGAGATCTTCTTCAGGACACCCGCGTGGCCGCGGCGCGCGACGCCCTGGTACTCCGGTGGGACGTAGCCCTTCTCGGCGGCGCGCGACAGGGCGAAGGTGAACATGCTGGAGCAGGACGTCTCGGTCCAGTTGCCGCTCTCCGCCCCCTTGTTCACGACCTGGAACCAGCGGCCGGTCCCCGGGTCCTGGGCCCGCGCGATCCCGGCCGCCAACTTCCGCACATGGCCCAGCAGTTCTGGTCGCCCGGGGTCGCTGAGCGCAGTGGCGTCCAGGACGTTCACGGCGGCCATGGAGTACCAGCCGATCGCCCGGCACCACTGTTCCGGGGCACGCCCGGTTTCCTTGTCGGCCCAGGACGCGGTCCGCGACTCGTCGTAGGCGTGTTGGAACAGGCCGTTGTCCGCCTGGAGATGGCGCGCGTACACGTTCAGCTGCTCGACGGCCTCGCGGTCGGTGTACGTCTCGTCGCCGAACTCCTTGCCGTACTCCACCAGGAACGGCGTGACCATGTAGACGCCGTCCGACCAGAGTTGGTGCGCGCGGCTCGCGGTGTCGGCGTGCCAGAAGCCGCCGTCCTCGGTGCGCGGGTAGGTCTTCAGGCGGTCCCTGATCTTCCGGGCGGCGACGCGGTAGCGGTCCTCGCCGGTCTCGTGGTGCAGGATCACCAGGAGCCGCCCGGCCTGGATGCTGTCGAGGCTGTTGAACTTCTGCCCGATGTTCCCCTCACTGTCGACGAAGCGGTCGACGTAGCTCTTGATGTACGTCAAGTAGCGCTCGTCGTGGGTGCGTTGGTACGTCTGGTACTGGCCGATGAGGTAGAGCCCGACGGGGTAGGACCAGCCGCCGATGCTGGCGGGCGTGAAGCGGGTCGTGGTCGACTCGACCATCGCGACGGACCAGTCCGTGCCCTGGGGCCGCGCGGTGGGCGCCCGGTCGGCGGCGGGTGCGGCATCGGCCGCCGCGGGGGCCGTCTGCGCGGCGAGGGCGGCGCACCCGGCGAGGAGCGCGGCCAGGACGGCGCGGGCCGCCCGGCGGTGCGGCCGCGCGGGCGGCACGCCGGGCCCGGACGGCCAGGACGGCGCGGACGCGGGCGCGGCGGGCCGCGGTGGGGCCGGTGTCGGTGAGGTGGGTGGGCTGGGGCGGCGCATCAGGTTCCTCCCTCGCGGTAGGCGTAGCCGGAGTGGTCCGGTGCGGGCCCGCGTGCCGCGTCGACCAGGGCGCGCACCACGCCGTGGTCGGGTGAGCGGTGGCAGGCGGGGTCCGTGCGGGCGGCGTCGCCGGTCAGGGCGTGGGCCTGGCAGCGGCAGCCGCCGAAGTCGACGGTGCGCAGCTCGCAGGAGCGGCAGGGCTCACGCATCCAGTCCTCGCCGCGGTAGCGGGTGAACGCGGGCGACTCCCGCCAGATCCAGTCCAGCGGCCGCTCCCGGACGTTGGGCGCGTCCGCGCCGAGCAGCTCCGCCGCGGCCGGACAGGGCAGCACCGTTCCGTCGGGTGCGACGGTCAGGGACACCGCGCCCCAGCCGCCCATGCACGGCTTGGCGGTGGCGTCCACGTAGTCGGGCGCGACCCACACCAGCTCCATCCGGCCGCCGAGCCGGACCCGCCACCGCTCCAGGGTCACCCGGGCGCGGGCCACCTGCTCCGGGTCGGGGAGCAGCGCGTCGCGGTTGCGCAGCGCCCAGCCGTAGAACTGCGTGTTGGCCAGCTCGATCCGGTCGGCGCCCCAGGCGAGGCCCAGTTCCACGAGGGCGTCGAGGGCGTCGAGGTTGGCGCGGTGCAGGACGGCGTTCAGGCCGAGCGGAAGGCCTGCCTCGCGGACGAGGCGGGCGGCGCGCTCCTTCGCGCCGGTGGCCCGGGCCCCGGCGATGAGGTCGGCGCGGGCGGGGTCGGCGTGCTGCACGGACAACTGGACGCTGCGCAGGCCCGCGTCGACGAGCCCGGCGAGGCGCGCCTCGTGCAGGCCGACCCCGCTGGTGACGAGCTGGGTGTGGATGCCCGCCGCGTCCGCCGCCGCGACGATGTCGCGCAGATCGCGGCGCAGCAGCGGCTCGCCGCCCGACAGATGCGTCTGGACGACGCCCAGGTCGGCGGCCTGTCGCAGCACGTCGCCCCACTCGTCGCCGGACAGTTCCACTGACCGACTGTTCAGTTTGACCGGGTTGGAGCAATAGGCGCAGCGGAGCGGGCAGCCGTGCGTCAGCTCGGCCAGGAGGGCCCAGGGCGGCTCGGGGGCAGGGCTCATCGCAGCCACCTCTGCTCCCGCAACCGGCCCAGGAACACCGGGACTTCGGCGCCGACGGGCGCGCCCGGGTGGCGCCGCTCCAGCTCCGCGACGATTCCGGCCACATCGCGCTCCCCGTCGCACAGCGCCACGATGCTCGCGGCCGCGCCCCGCAGGACCACGACGCGCTCGGGCAACAGGAGCAGGTCGGCGCCGCGCACCCGGTCGCGGCGCAGGACGACGGAGCGGGCGAGGACGGGCCGCCAGTCGGGGCGCACGGGCTCGGCCGCGGGGCCGTCGGGGCCGCCGGCGGCCGGACCGGCGGCGCCCGAGACATCGGCGCCGCCCAGATCGTCGGCGACTGGCACCCGGCCCTCCACCAAGGCCTCACGCATCACCGTCCCCCTCCCCCGCGCCCTCGCCGGAAGCCCCGCCGGAAGCCCCGCCGCGCGACCCTTTGGCCGACCCGCCGGAAGCCCCGCCATGCGCCCCGCCGGAAGCCCCGTCGACCGCGTCGAGCAGCGACCACAGCACATCGCACTTGAAGGCGAGCGCCGCCACCGCCCGCTCCTGCTCCTCGCGGGTGCGGGCCCAGGCGCGCACCAGGCCGAGCGCCTCCTGCCCGTCCCTGCCGCCCTGGTCGACCCGGCCCCGGAAGTAGGTGAGGCCCTCGGTGTCGATCCACGGGTAGTGCCGCTCGAACGCGGCGATGCGGGTGCGCATCAGGTCGGGTGCGGACAGTTCGGTGAGCGAGGCGGCGACGGCGTCGAGCGCGGGCCGCAGGCGGCAGAAGTTGACGTATCCGTCGACGGCGAGCCGTACCCCGGGCAGTACCCGGGAGGTGTCCAGAAGCTCCGCGCGCGCGATGCCCGCGGCCTCGCCGAGCCGCAGCCACCGCTCGATGCCGCCCTCGCCGGGGCGCTCCCCGTCGTGGTCCCTGATCCGCCGCGACCAGCCCCGGCGCAGCGCGGGGTCGTCGAACTTGGCCAGGATCAGGGCGTCCTTGACGGGGATGTGCCGCTGGTAGTGGAAGCGGTTGGCGATCCAGCGGCGCAACTCGGCGCGGGTCAGGGTGCCTTCGTGCATGCGTACGTTGAAGGGGTGGCGGTCGTGGTAGCGGGCGGCGGAGACGGCGCGCAGCCGCGCGGTGAGTTCGTCGGGGGTCCAGGGCACCCGGTCGGCCCCCGCCCCCTCGGACCCCTGCCCGGGGCCCGCTGCGGTCTTGACGGTCGTGGTCACAGCTCGATCACCATCCGGTCCTGCGCGACTTCCAGCCCCCAGTCGGCGAGTTGCTTCTGCTGTTCGGCGCTCGGGTCGCCGAGCGGGTTGGTGTTGTTCAGGTGCGTGTAGAGGCACCGTCCGGGCAGCGCGGCGAGCCGGTGGGCGGTGCCGCCGGGCCCGGCGATGGGCAGATGGCCCATGCCGGTGGCCGTGCGGTCGCTGAATCCGGCCCGCCGGGGTTCCTCCTCGTCCCAGAAGGTGCCGTCGACGAGGACGACGTCCGCCTCGCGGGCGGCCTCCTCGAAGGCGTCGGTCCAGGCGGCGAGCGCCGGGGCGTACAAGGCGGTGCGGCCGGTCCCGGTGTCGTGCAGGCGCAAGGCGACGGACCAGGCGGCGTCGTCCGGGCCGAGGTCGGCGGCGTAGCGCGGCCGCTTGGCCGAAATCCGCACCGCGGCGACCCGCACTGCTGACTGGTCGTTCAGTTGCCGCCCGGCGCTCGTGAGTTCGTGCCAGCGCGTCGGCGTGTACGGGCCGAGCACAGCGCCGAGTCCGAGGCGGTCCCGGACGGCCGCGAGCACGGGCGCGGTGGCGAGCACGTCGACGCCGTCGCGGGCCTCCCGGAGCCGGGCGATGCCGAGGGTGTGGTCGAGTTCGGCGTCGGTGAGGACGACGCCGGCGAGCGGGGAGAGGCGGGTGTCGGCGGTCGGGCCCGGTTCGGGGAGCAGGCCGGGGCAGGTCTCGATCTGTTCGCCGATGTCGGGGGTGGCGTTGACGACGTACCAGCGGCCGGGGCTCGCGCGCAGGGCGAGCGAGGCGTGCAGGCGGCGGCGTTCCGGGTGGGCGCGTGCCCCGGCACAGCCGGGGCACGCGCAGTTCCACTGGGGGAGTCCGCCGCCCGCCGCGGTGCCGAGCACCTGGAGCAGCATCGGGCGGGTCTACCGGTCGGCGAGGCGGTACGCGGTGACCTCGAGCGAGGTCTCGACGACCGTGTACTCGGGGGTCTGCCAGCCGGTGGGCCCGGTCTCGGGAGAGACCGGGGCGACCTCCGAGGTCTCCATCTCGTGAGTGTTCATGTGCGTGTTCCTGCCTTCCTGAAAAGTGGGGGGTTCAGGAGTCACTGGGACGAGTTGCGACGCATGCGCCTAGGGTGTTCACATGGGTGGCCTGCGTTCAGTGACGTGCAACAGAGTTGCGTCATGACGGGACGCGGTCAATGGTTCGGACCGATAAGGTCGGAGCTATATCTAGCCATTCTCAGGGCGCCGGACAGCGGGAACGCCACGCCAGGAATGCGGCCCGGTCCCTGATCGTTGACCATGGATGTACCACCCGACGACGTATAAGGATCGAGAGCTCGTGAGCAAGGTCCCCCCGATCATCCTGAACAACGGCATCGAGATGCCGCAGCTGGGCTTCGGTGTCTGGCAGGTGCCGGACGACGAGGCGGAGCGGGCCGTGGCGACGGCCCTGGAGTCCGGGTACCGCAGCATCGACACGGCGGCCGTCTACGAGAACGAAGTGGGCACCGGCAAGGGCATCGCCGCCTCCGGAATCGACCGCGACAAGCTCTTCGTCACGACGAAGCTCTGGAACGACCGGCAGGGGTACGACTCGACGCTGCGCGCGTTCGACGCCTCCCTGGAGAAGCTGGGCCTGGACTACGTCGATCTGTACCTGATCCACTGGCCGATGCCGTCCGCGGACACGTACATCGACACGTACAAGGCCTTCGAGAAGATCCTCGCCGACGGCCGCGCCAAGTCCATCGGCGTCTCCAACTTCCTTCCGGAGCACCTGGACCGCCTCATCGACGCCACGTCGGTGATCCCGGCGGTGAACCAGATCGAGCTGCACCCGCACCTCCAGCAGCGCGCCTCCCGCGCTTACCACGGCGAGCAGGGCATCGCCACGGAGGCCTGGTCGCCGCTCGGCCAGGGCAAGGGCCTCCTGGAGGTCCCGGCGATCATCGCCATCGCCCAGAAGCACGGGCGCACGCCCGCGCAGATCGTGCTCCGCTGGCACATCCAGCTCGGGAACGTGGTCATCCCCAAGTCGGTGACCCCCTCCCGCATCAAGGAGAACATCGACGTGTTCGGCTTCGAGCTGGACCCCGAGGACATGGCGGCGATCAGCGCGCTGAACGAGGACCGGCGGCTCGGTCCTGACCCGGCGGAGATGTAGGTCCCGCCGGACAGGTGACTGCCCCGGACCACCTGCGCCGACCCTTCAGCGGCGGCGCAGGTGGTCCAGCTCTTCCCGGATCCTGAGGGACTCCGGATGGTCGGCGCCGAGTGCCGGGGCCACATGCGCGCCGGCCCACTCCAGCAGGGCGACCGCGTGCCAGACGTCGCCCACGGCGGCACAGTGGTTCACGGTCCTGCGGTACGTCACGACGGCGCTCTGGGCGTCACCCGCCTCCGCGTACAGCCGGGCGACGCGGCGGACGGCGGCGAGCGTGTCGGGGTGCAGCTCCCCCTGCGCGCCCCGCCGCAACTCCATCGCCCGCACGTACGCGGCGAGGGCCTGGTCCAGGTCGTCGGCGTCCAAGCGCACGCGCGCCACGGCCTCCAGGGTCGTCACGGTGTCGTGGTGCTGCCTGCCCAGCGCCGCCGTCCTGAAGTCCAGGACCCGCTCGTACAGCTGGAGGGCGTCCTGTACGTTGCCGGCCTCGCGCTGGGCGTCCGCGAGCCGGTCGTAGGCCGGCCAGGTGTCGGCGTGCCCGTCCCCCAGCGCTCGCCTCCGGGCGTCGAGGACGCGCTCGCGCAGCGCGACGGCCTTGCCCCAGGCCCCCGCGGAGCCGTGCGCCGCGGCGAGGTGTTCCACCGTGCGCAGGGTCTCCGGATGGTCGTCGCCCAGCACGGCGGCGCGGGCCGCGAGCACCTTCTCGTACAGCGCGATCGCACGCTGCCAGTTCTCGTCCCGCGTGTGCACCACCGCGAGCCGGTCCCCCAGGGCCAGGGTCTCCGGATGCCGCGGGCCGCGTACCGCCGTGCTGTTCGCCAGCGCCTCCTCGTACGCCTCGACCGCCCAGGGCCGGAGGCGCTCGGAGTCCTCGTACAAGTACGCCAGGTCGCTCATGGCCTTGATGGTCCGCGGGTGGTCGTCCCCGAAGGCGCGACGGCAGGCGGCCAGCGTCGACTCCGCCGTGCTCTGCGCCCGCGTGTGGTCGCCCGTCCGGTGGGCGGCGGCGGACAGCTTGCCACGTACGTCGATCGTGAGGGGGTGCTCGTCGCCCAGCATCCTGCGGCACTCCGCCAGGGTGTCCTCGTACAGGGACACCGCGTCCTGCGCGTTGTCCTCCAGCACGGTGTCCGCGAGGCCCGCGCGTGCGGCCAGCGCGTGCTCGTCGTCCTGCGGGTACCTCTCCGTGCCGAGCTGGAACACCGCGTCGAACTGCTGCCGGGCCTCCGGCACGGACCCCAGTTCCAGGTGCGTCGCCGCGAGTTCGAGGCGGAGCGCCAGGGTCTCGCTCTGGCCCGCGCCGAGCGTCCTGCCCAGGGCGAGCACCATGCTCTCGTACAGCGCGACGGCCCGCCGCGCGTCCCCTGCCGCACGGTACGCCCCTGCGAGCTGCCCGGACGCGGCCAGGGTCTCGGGCGCGTCCGCCCCGGAGATCCTGCGCAGGCTCTCGACGGCACGCTCCAGCATCCCGACGGCCCGTTCCGGCTGCCCTTGGGCGAGGACGTATCCCGCCGTCAGCGCGAGCGAGGAGGCGAGCGGCGCGGAGTCGTCCTCGGGCCGGACGTGCTCCGCCAACGCGAGGACGTGCGGCAGCACTTCGCGCCAGCGTGGCCAGGTGTAGACGGCCTTCGGGTCCCGCGGCAGGGTGTTGGCGAGGCAGACGGCGGCCTCGGCACGGGCCCAGCCGACGGCCTCGCGGCTCCGGAACGGGGTGGAGTCGTCCGCCGTGCGGACCGCGTGCTGGACTCCGGGGTGCACCTGGATCACCTCGTCGTCGACACCGACGAGGCCGAGGATTTCCAGAAACCGCAGGGCGCTGCCCAGCTCCCGGACACTTGCCACGCGGGACACCACCGAGCGCGGTACGGGATCGGGGGCCAGCCACGCGAGCACGTTCAGGACCCGCGCCGCCAAGGGATCCTCGGACGCGCGCACCACCTTCCGCAAGAGGGAACTCCGGTCGCCGCCCTGACGGCGGCCGGTCAGCCTCCGGTACTCCTTGACGGACATTCTCGTACGGGCGATGTTCACGGCGGCCCGCGTCACCGCGAGCGGATGACAGTCGAGTTCCTCACAGAGGGCCGCCGCGCCGTCCAGCGCCGCGGCCTTGCCCGCCAACGTGGTCAACAATTCGACGGCCTCGGGGAGTTGGAGAGACCCGAGGTTCATCGACGTCAGGACGGCCCCCTGGCCCGCGAGAAACGTCGGACCCCACCCGGTCGTGATCCGACTCGTCATCAGGACCCGGCCACCGGCACCGAGTCGGGCGAGGACGTCCCGCACGTCGGCGGAGTCGCGCACGTCGTCGAGGATGAGCACCCAGTCCGAGTGCGAGGCCAGCCACCACACGGCCCATTCGACGCCCGCGCTCCGGGGCAGCGCGCCCACGACAGCGGGGTTCAGTGCGTGGGCCAGCGCGAGCAGACCCTCGCGTATCTCCTCCGCCGAGTCCGCACGCACCCACCACCAGGTCCCCCGCGGGCGGGTCGGCACCGTCCTCTCCACCCACGCCGCCGCGAGCTCCGTCTTGCCCACGCCCGCCATGCCGTGGACGACGACCACCCGCAACCTGTCGGAGGGGACGTCTGTTCCGAAGAGGTCCGCTTCGAGGCGCTGGAGTTCCCCGGACCGGCCGACGAACGCCGCGCTGGGCCTCGGGATGTTCACCGCCGCCGACAGGGCCGGCGGGGGCGGCGCGGTGACCGACTCCCCCTCCACTGCCGTCGGCCGCTCCGCCTCAACCGGCCGCTCCACCACCGGTATCGCCCGCCCCCGCAACAGCCCCAACGCCTCCTCGCTCACCAGCGCGAACGGCTCCCCCGCCGCCCCGAGCCCCCGGCTGCCCGCCCCCTCCGCCACGGCCACCACCGCCCGGAACGCGCGCGTCGCCGAGCCTGCCCGGGCCTCGATCTCCGCACCGATGCGGCCGAGGAGTTCGGCGACGGCCAGGGACTCGGGGCGCGGCAGGGTCTGGAGCAGGGCGCTGCGCGCTCCCGGTACGAAGTCGTAGAGGCCGCGGGCCGGGTCGACCGGCTCCAGGAGGCCGCTCAACAGCACCTCGGCGAGGTCGCTCGGCCGGGAGCCGGGGGTGACGCGCTGCTGGATGAGGCGCATCACCGGCAGCGCGGGCACCGAGAGGGCGACGTGTGCCGCGAGGTCGGCGGCCGTGGGCGAGGCCGCCGACTGGAAGCGGAGGATGCGTTCGGTGATCGGCAAGTCGCCCTCCTCGGCGACGGGTTGCTCCTGCGGGTCGGCGTGGGCGGTGACGTACGTGACGGCGGTGTCGCGGTGGTGGTCGCCCTGGGCCATGAGGAGCCCGGCCCAGTCGGCCAGCCACTCGGGGGCGAGCTCCAGGACGGGGACCGGGACGGCCCCGGCGGGGAGGCGGGCGCTGCCGTCGTGCGGGGTGAACCGCAGGGCCGTGTTGGGGGCGCCCGCGCGGGAGGCGATGGCGCGGCCGGGGACGGCGGGGGCCGCGGTGCGCCGCCAGAGGCGTTCGGGGAGCGGCTGGAGGAGCGCGGTGGGGCCGCGCCCGGCCCACAGGTGCAGGGCGGGGCCCGCACGGCCGCCCCACCAGTGGAGGCCCGAGCAGTCGCTGAGGACGAGGACGACCTGACGGCCCGTCGGGTCGAGCACGGCCGCGGGGGCGACGGCCGGGCCGCGGGGCGAGGAGCGCACGCCGACGCGCTTCCCGAGGTCGGCGAGGTGCCACACGCGGACGTCACGGAACGCGCCGGTGCGCTGCATGGCCTCGCGCAACTCCCGTACGAGGGGCCGCCACACGGTCATCGCCGGGCCGGTGTCGACGACGAGGGCGAGGCTCAACAGGCGGTCGGTGGCGGGCACGAGGACCGGGGCCCACGGGAGCGAACCGGGGTGCTCCGCGGCACGCGCGGCCGTCGCCGCCTCGTCGAGGACACGGCGGCGCCGGTCGGGGACGCGCTGCTTCAGGGGGCGCAGGGCGCGCTGGATCGCCAGCTCGTGGCGCAAGGCCTGCGGGGCGGGTACGAGGACGTCGTCGGCGTCGGCGCCGGGGTGGGGGGCGCCGCGTGGGAGGTGCAGGGCGGCTCTGCGGGCTTGGGGAGCGGTGGCGGCTGCGGTCGCGTCGGTGTCGGCGGTGGTCGCGTCGGCGTCCGTGCGGGCCGGTTCGGGGGCGTCGCGGCCGTCGCGGCCGGGGCTGCCGCCTTCGGCATCACCGGATCCCCCGGCGCCCTCGGCTCCCCCGGCCCCCCCGGCTCCCCCGGCTCCCGGACCGTGGCCGCCGGGACGGCCGGGCGTGCGGGCGCCGCCGGACACCCTCCCCTCGCCGAGCGGCGGCAGCTGCCCGTCCCCGGCCGCGTCCTCGCCCGGCGGCAGCCGCTCCGCGAGCCACAGCATCTCGGCGAGAGCCAGCGGCGTGACGGGCGGCCCGAGGGCGGCAAGCAGGTCCCGCAGCCGGTCAAGCGTCATCGGACCGCGCCGTTTCGGCGGTCAGGAACGGCATCACCTGGTCCGCGAGGATCGCCACGCTCTCGGGCGGTTCCGTGAGGGCCGCGTGGTGGCACATGTAGATGGCGTTGAGGAGCTGGTCGTTGGCGAGCAGACCGCCGCTGCGCCGGTCGAAGAACCGCTGGATGACGTCCCGCACCCCGGCCGGGAGCGCCCCGTCAGCGTCCTCGACGACGGGGCCCAGGTGCTCACGGACGATGGCGGTCAGCTCGTCGAGGGTCGCGGGCTGCTTCAGGTCCACGGTGACGCAGCGGCGCAGGAACGCGGGCGGGAACTCGCGTTCGCCGTTGCTCGTCATGACGACGAGGGGGAAGGCCCGGCAGGTGACGGTGCCGTCGCGGATCTCCACCCGGTCCTTGGTGCTGTCGGCCGTCATCACCCGGGCGGTGAGTGCCGCGCGGCGGGCCAGCTCGACGAGTTCGTAGGAGCCCTTCTCGAAGATGGTGAGCAGGTCGTTGGGCAGGTCGATGTCGCTCTTGTCGATCTCGTCGACGAGCAGGACGCGGGGCCGGGCGAACGGCAGCAGGGCGGTGCCGAGGGGGCCGAGGCGGAGGTAGTCGCCGATGTCGTCTCCCGTCGGGCGGTCGCCCGCCCCGGCGCTGTCCGCGCCGCCGTCGTCCGCGCCGCCGCCCCGCGCGTCGATCGTCCCGATGCCACCCGTGGCGTCGTGGCGTGCGCGTGCGGCGGCGTAGAGGCGGGTCAGGGGGTCGTACGCGTAGAGGCCGTCGCGGAGCGTGACGCGGCTGGTGATCGGCCAGTGCAGGACCTTGCCGAGGCCCAGCTCGTGGGCGACGGCGTAGGCAAGGGACGACTTGCCGGTACCGGGGGCGCCGGTGACCAGGAGCGGCCTGCGCAGATAGAGGGCGGCGTTGACCTGGCGGACGGCGTCCGCGCTCGGGCGGTAGCTGACGGCCGCGTGCTGGTTGCCGGAGTCGCCGGGCGGGGTGGGCAGGGGCGGGCCGCCCTTGAAGGTCCGCCAGGGCGGCGGGGCCGGGAGGCGCGTGATGCCGTCGTGCGGGGTGCGGGTGCCGGAGTAGATCTGCCAGGAGGTCGGGGGGCCGGGGGGCGAGGAGCCGGAGGGCAAGGAGGCGGAGGGCAAGGAGGCGGAAGGCGCAGGGCCGGAGGGCGGGGTGTGCGGCGGTGGGTCGGACGAGGCTGGCGTCGGCGGCGTCGGCATCTCAGGCGCTCCCTTTGTTCCCCATCGGGCTCCCCATGGTGTTCCCCATGGCCAGCGGCGGATCAGGCATGCGTTCCGGGTCGTCCCAGAACAGCGTCAGGCGGTGCCCGCAGTGATCGGCGTCCCCTTTGTGCGGGGAACGCGCCTCCTTGCGCAACCTCATGATTTCCACGGGCAGTTGGTCGGGCTCCAGGGTGGCGACGGCCTCGGTGAGCCGGTCCAGGAACGCCTTGGGCGCGCACGCCGCGTGGCCGACGTCGCCGCAGTCGTGCCGCCGCCACAGCATGATGGGCACGCCGGTGTCGAGGGCGGCCGAGAGCCAGTCGTCGACGGGCCGGGCGGCGTACGCGAGGGCGCACAGGTCGTCGTCGGCGTCGAGCCAGCCGTAGAACTGCTCGTAGCCGTAGGGCAGTCCGCATTCGACGGGCACGGGCCGGGTCTCGCCGCGGGCCCGGACGGTCTCCCAGCGCTTGCGGGTGAGCCGGGAGACGGTCAGCGGCTTGAGGCGTTCCACGTGCCGGACGACGACGGGCACGGTGCGCATGGGGCGGGGCCGGGCGGCACCCGGCTCACGGATGTGCCACTCCTCGTACGGCTCACTCATCAGCCCGGGCGACACCACGAACTCCAGCATCCAGTCGAACTCGTGGACCCTGCCGACCTGTTCGGCGAGCAGCGCCTCGACGCGCGCCTGCAACTGCTGACGGCGGATCCGCACGGGCCCGGCCCTCCCCACCGGCACACCGTCGACGACGGTGCACACGGACAGCTCCAGGCTGCCGCCGCGGGTCATGGGCTCGGCGCGGAACACGACGGAGCCGGTGGGAGGGGGCGCATCGGCCCGCGCGCGCCGGCCCGGCCCTTCACCCGGCCCGGCGTGGGGCCCGCCCTGGATCCCCCCGTAACACCCTCCACGGATCCCTCCGTGACGTCCCCCCTGGCTCCCCCGGGGACGCCACCCCTGGATCCCTCCATGAAGCCCCGCGCCGGGCTCCCCCGCCCCCTCTCCCTCCCCTTCCCCAGGAACCCACCGGCGCGTCCAGGCCGCGACGCCCGGCCCGCTGCCGCCCGGCGACCACTGCCCGAGTTGCCAAAGGAGCCGGGCGAGCCGGTCCTCGCCGGTCAGCTCCTCGGCGACGTACCGGACCGCCTGCCACACCGAGCGGAAGGGCGGCGGATCGCGCCGCAGCGTGGGAAAGGCCCGCCGCACCGCCAACTCCAGTGCGCTCGGCTCGACTTGAACGCCCTCGAAGAGGGCGCGCAGCTCGCGTCGCGGCGCGGGCGGCAGCCAGTCGAGGGGCAACAGGTCGTCCAGGCCCTCCCAGTGGCGGCGGATCACGTCCAGGGAGAGCATCCGGCCCAGGTAGCCCTCCTGGTCGCCGGCGAGTACCGCGTCGGTGACGATCCCGACGACCTGGCGGGACTCGATGTCGTACACGGCTGCGCCACTGAACCCCTCGTCGAGGCGCTGCAGATGCGCCTGTTCGACGTCCATCTCCAGCCACTCACTGCTCAGTTGCCGGTCCTCGCTGGTGCGCAGCGTGACGTGGGTGCCGTTCTCCTCGTGCCCGTGCGGGAAGCCGAGGGCGCGCAGCACGTACGCGGTGTGGCCCGCGCGGGGCCGCAGCGCGCCGAGCGGGGCGAAGACGCAGGCCGGTACGCGTAAGGGTTCGTCGAGCGTGAGCACCGCGATGTCGCCGGTGTCGCCGAAGCGCCGCCAGTCCCCGGACCAGGACACGGTGGCCCGCAGTCCGTCGGCGCGGCCGGGCAGCGCCACGCGGATCTCGCGCAGGCCGTCGACGACGTGGGCGCAGGTGATCAGGCGGGTGCTGTCGACAAGGACGCCCGCACCCAGCGGCGCACCGCCGACCGTGCCGATGCGGGCACGCCAGTGCATGTCCGCCATTATTCGCCTTGCGCGTCCTCGCGGGACCAGGTCAGTTTGACGGTCAAGTGCCCCTCGGCGGCGGTCTTCGCGATGACGGCGCCCGCGGCGGCGCTCAGCTTGACCCCGAACTCCAGCGAGATCTCGTCGGGGTCGAGCGCCTGCGTACGGAAGGTCCGCAGGGCGGAGAGTGCGGCGCCGCGCACGTTGCTGAGCGCCGACTCGAACCGGCCCTCCACGTCGTGGATCTCACCGTCGCCGTCCCGGCGCGACACGGACCTGTAGCCCGGGTCCCTGGAGTCCACCTCCACGACGACCGGCCCCTCGTCCGACTCCCACCGCATCAGCTCGTTCGCCATCCGCGCCCCCCTGGGTCAGGTGTCCCGTTCCCTCCCCCCACCATCCCTCAACACGTCCGTCGATACTCCAGAGTGGGCAAATACGTCCGCCATTCGTTACGGGTGAGACCGCCTCCGGCACGTGCACAGGCCCGGTCGGCGACCCGCTCAGGGGAGAGGGGGAGGGTGCGGACGGGGGTGCGGGGGGGGTGGTGACGCGCAGTTCGTCGCGGGTGAAGCCGAGAGCGAGGACGGGGCCGTCGGTGCCGGGGTATTCAGCGCCGGTGAGGCGGGGGGTGCCGGTCTCCCAGAGGCGTACGGTGCCGTCCTCGCGGCCCAGGGCCAGGTGGCGGCTGTCGGGCGAGAAGGCCAGGAGCAGTGGATCGCCCGCGGCGATGTCGTAGGAGCCGGGTGTGAGGAGGCCGAGCAGGCGGGTGCCGTGCGCGTTCCACGTGCCTGGACGGCCGCCAGCGTGCGTCCGTCCGGGCTGAACTCGGCACAGGACCGCGTCCTAGGGTCGGCGATCCCACCGGCGCCCCCGCGGACCCGGCCGCCCTGGCCGCCGTGAAGCGGGACGTTCTCGGCGACGACTTCGAGGCGTGCCGCTCCTGGCGGTCCTCGGACGCCCGCGTGCCTCTGCACGCCCGGCCTGGCCACTGCCGAGACCGGCGGCCGCCCGCAAGGGAGTCCCTGCTGTCGAGGCGTAACCCCTCACTCCATCTATTCAACTTTGACTAGACTGACCGCATGGCTGAGAAAACCATCCCCCTGCTGCCCTGCGTGACCGTCCAGCCGATCGTCGACTTCTACACCGCCCTGGGGTTCGAGACGACATACCTCCAGAAGAGCCCGTACGCGTACGCCGTCGTCGAACGCGGCACCGTGGAGCTGCAGTTCTTCGGCATGAAGCAGTACGACCCCGCCGCGTCGATATCGGGGGGCTACATCCTCACGGACGACGTGGACTCCCTGCACACCGCCTTCCGCGCGGGGCTCAAGGCCGCGTACGGGAGGATCCCGAGCCGGGGGCTGCCGCGCATCGGGCCGCTCAAGGACATGTCGTACGGGGTGCGGCAGTTCCTGATGACCGACCCGGCGGGGAACAGCATCCGCGTCGGCCAGCAGATCAGCGACGACCAGGCGCACCGGCCCGCGCCGAAGGAGACCTTCGCGCGGGCCCTGCACCTCGCGGACGTCTTCGTCGACTCCAAGGAGGACCTCGCGGGTGCCGCGAAGGTCATCGACCGGGCCCTCGCCCTGACCGACGAACAGCCCACGCCCGCGCAGCACCTGCGGCTCCTGGTGCTGCGCGGGGACATCGCCCAGCGGCTCGGCGAGGACGCGCTCGCGGCACGGCTGCTGGAGCGGGCCGCCGGGGTCCAGCTCACGGAGGAGGAGCGGGTGGCGGTACGGGACGCGTTGGTGCGGTTGGAGGAGTTGCGGGGGTGAGCGGGTGAGCGGGTGAGCGGCTCACGCTTCCCGCACCGCCACATGCACCGTGTGCGCCGTCAGCAGGAACAGGTCGGCGCGCCGGTGCAGGCTCTCGGGGTCCTGCGGGTCGAGGAGGCGGTCGAGGGTGGCCCGGTCCTCGGGGGCGAGGATCGGGTTCTCGGCGTCGGCGGCGAGGTCGCGGTAGCGGCCGAAGGTGGTGACGATGTGGTCGCGGGCCGCGGCGTCCAACGGCGCGGGCAGGTCCACGAGGAAGCTGCGCGTCGCCACGTGGCGCAAGCCGGCCGCCGTGAGCAGCGCGGCCCAGTCCTCCGTCGCCTCCTTCGCACCCGGCAGGTCGGCCCGCATCCGCGCGAACCACTCCTCGTTGGCCGCGTCCAGGCGGGCCTGGAGCCCGGGGCGGCCGATGCCGAAGTCGCGCGGGAGGCTGCGCGGCGCGAGGCCCCCTTCGAGGATCGCGAGCGTGCCGCCCGGCGCGAGCCGGTCCGCGAGCGCCGTCAGGGCGGCCACCTGGTCGCCGACGTGGTGCACGGAACGCGCCGCCCAGATGAGGTCGGCGGGCGGCAACTCGCCGAGGCCGTCGGGGAGTTCCGCGCGGTGCGTGCGCACCCGGTCCGCGAGGCCGAGGCGGGCCGCCCGCTCCACCGTGCGCTCCAGCAGCGCCTCCTCGGGGTCCGCCGCGATCACCTGGGCCTTCGGGAACACCTCGGCGAACAGGCAGGTGACGACGCCCGGGCCGCTGCCCGCGTCGACGATCAGTGACGGATCGCCGTCGGCGGGGCTCCCGTCGGCGTCGGGGCGACCGTCGACTGCGGGGCGCCCGTCCTCGCGTACCGCGCGCAGGTCACGCAGCCAGGCCGCCACCTCGCGGTAGACGGGGGCGGTGACCTCCGCGTTCTGCTCAAGGACGGGGGCCATGACGGCCCAGTCGATGTCGGCGTGCCCATGACTGTGCCCATGCCCATGCCCGTGGCCGCCCCCGTGCGCGCGCCCCTCGCCGCGCCCGTGGCCGCCGCACTCGGCCCCGTGCCCCTGCTCCGCACCCGCTCCGTGCGCCGCGCCCTCGCGCTCCGCACCCGCCCCGTGCACCGCACCCTCATGCTCCGCCACCGTCACCGCCGCCTCTCCTGCGCTCTCAGCGCTTCCGCACCCGTTTGTGGTTACGTCGCCAGCCTGCCCCCTCTCCAGCGATTTCGGCCACCCGCGTTGCCGTTTCGGCAAAGAGGTGCCTGGGCGGCGGCCGTCCCCGAGGTGGGAAAGGCGCGTGGGCGCGGGCGCTGTCACTGCGGCCCGGAGTCAGACCTCGCCGGGAGCGCGCCGACGCCGGCTGCGGCGGCCGGGGCCGGGCCCGACGCCTCAGCCCAGCGGCTTGCGGAACGCGTGCAGGGCGAACTCCGGGTCGGGGCGTCGGACTTCCTGGTCCGGGAGTTCCGCGAGACGGCGCTCGAAGCGGGTCGCGAGTGGGCTGCCCGGTGGGACGCTGGTGAACCAGCCCCGGCGCAGGTCCTCGGCCGTGCTGCGGGGGCTGCGGCCCTGGCCGTGACCCCGGAAGCGGGCCCGGCCCGCGCGGATGAGGCCGTATGCGGCCGCGTACTGCTCGACGCGGGCCGCCCCGTCCACCGGCGAGCGCACGGGACGGCCCGCGAGCGCCGCGTCGATGTCGCTGCCCACGTCGTGCGAGGCGGCCTTGTCGACGGTGGTGACGAGGACCCCGCCGGGCCGGAGCACCCGTGCGCACTCCCCGACGACGGCCGCCGCCTCGTCCGGGTCGGGCAGCAGATGCAGCAGCCACACCGCCGTCGCCGCGTCGAAGGTGGCGTCGCCGAACGGCAGGCGCCTGCTGTCCCCGAGCACGATGCCACCGGGTACACGGACGGCGGCCATCCGCGCCATGGCCAACGCCGCGTCCACACCCACCACTCGCAGCCCCGGCCGCGCCGCGAGGCTCCGCGTGACCAGGCCCGTGCCGCAGGCCACGTCGAGCAGCGCGTCCGTCCCCGGCGGCAGCAGCGAGAGCACCGCGTCGGCGGCGGCCACGGCCCGTGGCTCACCCCCGCGCGACGCGTCGTACCGCACCGCCTCCTTGCCGTAGTCGAGCATCAGGCACCCGCTCCGGACCCCGCGCGGCCCCGGCCGGGCCCCGGTCCCGGCGGACGGCTTCCGGCGGGTCGCGAACCGGGCGGGCGCCGCATGGACGTGACCGGCCCGGGCGACCGACGCACGGCCGCCCGAGGACGTACCCCAGGAGGCGGCACACGTCCCGCCACGGCAGCCCGCTCTGTTCCGTCCCGCATCATTCCGCTCCGTGGCCCGTCGCCAGCGCCTCGACCCTGCGGGCCAGTTCGAAGTCGAGGTCGGTGAGGGCACCGCCCGCGCTGTGGGTGTTCACGGCGAGGGCCACGGTGTTGTAGCCGAGGGTCAGCTCGGCGTGGTGGTCCAGTTCCTCCTGGACCTGGGAGATGTGCACGACGAACGCGGTCGCCGCGAAGTGCGAGGGGAGGCCGTAGGCGCGGGTGAGCTTCACCTCGGCGGCAGCGGAAGCGGCGCCCTCCGTGCCGCCCGACGTGAGCGACCAGCCGGGAAGCTCGGCGAGCCGGTCCTCGATCTCCTTCTGCGACAGCGGCTCGAGAGGCATGGCCGCGCTCCTTCCTGCGTTTGTGCGGGTCTGGACCTTGTCGTGCCAGCCTGCCACAGCACCTGCCGGGCGGAAGCCGGCGGTACACCTCTGCGGGCCACCGCCGCACGCATCCGGCCGCGCGGCCGACGCCCCCGCCGCGCGCCCGCCCCGCCCGGCGGGCCCTCAGCGCCGCGCGCACTCCCCCGCCAAGTCGTCCGCCACCGCCGCGATCACCGCGCGCCCCTCGGTCAACCGCAGCCACTCCTCGGGCAGTTCGTGGTCGCCGCGCAGCGCGCCGAGGAGGTTGCCGCAGACGGAGCCGGTGGAGTCGCTGTCGCCCGAGTGGTTCACGGCGAGGAGCAGCGCGTCCTCGACGCCGTGGGTGACGAGGGCCGCGTACACGCCGATGGCCAGGGCCTCCTCGGCGACCCAGCCCCCACCCAGGGACTCGACGCGCTCCGCGCTGGGCCCGCCCGCGGCGGCCAGGTCGACGGCGGCGGTCAGGGCCGTCGACGTCTCCTCGTGCCCGGGGTACCGGGCGAGCAGCCGCAGGGTGCGCAGGACGGCGCCCTCCAGGGAGTCGCCCTCGACGAGGTGCGCGACGATCGCGGCGAGCGCGCCCGCCGCGTAGTAGCCGGTCGGGTGGCCGTGGGTGATCTGGGCGCAGCGCGCGGCGAGTTCGAAGGCGCGGTCGGCGGGTGCGCGCGTGAGCCCGAAGGGCGCCGAGCGCATGACGGTGCCGCACCCCTTGGACTCGGGGTTGACGCGGCCGCGCGGGCCGAGTTCCAGGGCGGGGTCGGGTACGTACCCCTGTGCCAGGCCGCTCAGGCAGGCGTTGCCGGGGGCCCGCTGGGCGTACAGCCAGGCCTGGGAGCTGAGGTCGGCGGGGTGCGGGGGGACGGGCGGGGTGTCCGACGGCGGCGCACCCGGCGCCGACCCGGGCTTCAGCTCGTGCTGCGGATCGGACCCTGACTGGGCGTCGGCCCCTGGCCGCGGATCGGGGCCCGGCTTGTGCTGGGTGTCCAGCCAGCGCAGATACGCCTGCTGCACCAGCCTCGGCGCCGCGCCCCCGATGCCCTTGCGGCGCTCGCGGGCGTGCGCGGTCCGCAGGGCCTCGGCGGTGAACAGCGTCATCTGGGTGTCGTCGCTGATCCGGCTGACGCCCGCCGCGTCGACCAGCGGCGCCCGCAGGCCGTGCGGGCCGTGCGCGGCGCGGATGGCCGCGAGGGAGCTGAACTCGACCGCGTACCCGAGCGCGTCACCGACCGCGCCGCCGAGCAGACAGCCGCGCACCCGGGCCCGGTACGCGACGGTGGCCTCCCACGACAGCGGGTCCCACGGATTCGTCATGCGCTCCTCCTCGATTACCGTCTTTGCCATGCCAACTGTCGCGCCTCGCCACCGGAACCACGAAGTCGGCCCCCAGAACGCCAGGACCAGCCGCGCCAAGGGCCCGCGCGCGGCCACGCCGTCCGGTGCGGCCGAGCCGTCCGAGGTGGGCGCGCTGCTGCGCGCCTGGCGCGAGGAGCGGCGCGTCAGCCAGCTGGAGCTGGCCCTGCGCGCGGACTCCTCCGCGCGCCACATCAGCTTCGTCGAGACGGGCCGCGCCAAGCCCAGCGAGGACTTCGTCCTGAAGCTCGCCGAGCACCTGGACGTGCCCGTGCGCGAGCGCAACGCGCTGCTCCTCGCCGCCGGGTACGCGCCCCGCTTCAAGCAGACGCCCCTCGACGACCCGTCGATGGCGACGCTGCGCGCCGGTCTCGAACAGCTGCTGCAGGGCTACGAGCCGTATCCGGCGCTGGTCGTCGACGCCACGTACCAGGTGGTCGCCGCGAACCGGGGCATCGTGATGCTCCTCGACGACGTCCCCGAGGACCTGCTCGCACCGCCCCTGAACGCGATCCGGCTCGTCCTGCACCCGCGCGGCCTCGCCCCGAAGGTCCGCAACCTGCGGGAGTGGCGCGAGCATCTGCTGCACCAGATGGGGCGGCAGATCGCCCTGCACCGGTCGGCCGAGCTGAAGGCGCTGTACGACGAGGTGGCGGCGTACCCCGTGGCCGATCCCGGCGAGGACACGGCCGCCGACGGGCAGGTGGCGCACTTCGCGCTGCCGCTCAGGATCGAGCACGAGGGCCGGGTGCTGTCCTTCGTGTCGTCGATCTCCACGTTCAACACGCCGATGGACGTGACCGTCGCCGAGCTGGCCATCGAGACCCTGCTGCCGGCCGACCCGGCGACGGTCAAGTACCTCCAGTCGAAGGCGTAGCCGGGGCGCCTCGCACCCTCGGGAACGGCGCCCCGGGGGCCTGAACGGGCGCTGGTCGCCGTCAGGTACGGGGTGGCTGCCCGTCCTTGCCGCCGCCCTGTCCCGGGCCATCGCTGTGCCCCGGGCCGCCGCCCTGCCCCGGGCCACCGTCCGCTCGCTTCCCGCCCTCCGGCTCGTCCTCCACGATCTCCGCCTCGACGACGCCCTCGTCGGCGCCGCCCCGGGCCCCGGCCCCGCCGTCTCCCTGCCCGGCGGCGTCCCCCCGCGGCGGGGCGTCCTGCGCGCCGCCGCCCTCCTGTGCGTCCTGACCGCCCTGGTTCGCCTGCGCGGCCGCGTACATGGCCTGCCCCATCCGCTGGCTGACGGCGGCGAGCTTCTCCGCCGCGGCCCGGATGGCGAGGGTGTCGTCGCCCTTGAGCAGGGGCCTCAACTCGGCCGCCGCGGACTCCACTTCGGCCTTGGTGTCGGCGGGTATGCGCCCGTCCTCGCCGCCGTTGTCCCGCAGGAACCGCTCGGTCTGGTAGAGGAGCTGCTCGGCCTGGTTGCGGGTCTCGGCGGCCTCGCGGCGCTTGCGGTCCTCCTCGGCGTGCGCCTCCGCCTCGCGGACCATGCGGTCGATGGCGTCCTTGGGCAGCGCCGAGCCGCCGGTGACGGTCATGCGCTGCTCGCGCCCGGTGGCCTCGTCCTTGGCGGAGACGTGCATGATGCCGTTGGCGTCGATGTCGAAGGTGACCTCGATCTTCGGCACGCCGCGGGGTGCGGGCGGAAGACCCGTGAGGTCGAAGACGCCGAGCTTCTTGTTGTACGCGGCGATCTCGCGCTCGCCCTGGAAGACCTGGATGCCGACCGAGGGCTGGTTGTCCTCGGCGGTGGAGAAGGTCTCCGAACGGCGGGTGGGGATGGTGGTGTTGCGCTCGATGAGCTTGGTCATGATGCCGCCCTTGGTCTCGATGCCGAGGGACAGCGGCGTCACGTCGAGCAGCAGGACGTCCTTCACGTCGCCGCGGATCACGCCCGCCTGGAGGGTCGCGCCGAGGGCCACGACCTCGTCGGGGTTGACGCCCTTGTGCGGGTCCCTGCCGGTGAGTTCCCGCACCAGGTCGCCGACGGCGGGCATACGCGTGGAGCCGCCGACGAGGATGACGTGGTCGACGGCGGCGAGCTCCACGCCGGCGTCCTTGACGGCCTGGTCGAAGGGGCGCTTGCAGCGGTCGAGGAGGTCTGCGGTCAGCTCCTGGAACTGGGCCCGGGTGAGCTTCTCGGCCAGGTGCAGGGGGCCGTCCGCGGACGCGGTGACGTAGGGCAGGTTGATGTCGGTCTCGCTGGACGAGGACAGCTCGATCTTCGCCTTCTCGGCGCCTTCGCGCAGCCGCTGCAGGGCCATCTTGTCCTTGCCGAGGTCGATGCCGTGCGCGTTCTTGAACTGCCGTACGAGGTGCTCGACGACCCGCTGGTCCCAGTCGTCGCCGCCGAGCTGGGTGTCGCCGTTGGTTGCCTTGACCTCGATGACGCCGTCGCCCATCTCCAGGAGCGACACGTCGAAGGTGCCGCCGCCGAGGTCGAAGACAAGGACGGTCTGGTCGTCGCCCTTGTCGAGGCCGTAGGCCAGGGCGGCGGCCGTCGGCTCGTTGATGATGCGCAGGACCTTCAGGCCCGCGATCTCCCCGGCCTCCTTGGTGGCCTGGCGCTGGGCGTCGTCGAAGTACGCGGGCACGGTGATCACCGCGTCGGTGACGTCCTCGCCGAGGTAGGACTCGGCGTCCCGCTTGAGTTTCTGCAGCACGCGGGCGGACAGTTCCTGGGCGGTGTAGCGGGTGCCGTCGATGCCGGAGCCGCTCTCCGGGAAGCGCCAGCTCCCGTCGCCCATGTGGCGTTTGACGGAGCGGGCGGTGCGCTCCACGTTGGTGACCGCCTGGCGCTTGGCGACCTCACCGACGAGGACGTCGCCGCTCTTGGCGAAGGCGACGACCGACGGGGTGGTGCGGGCTCCCTCCGCGTTCGCGATGACGGTTGGCTCGCCGCCCTCCAGGACGGCCACCACCGAGTTCGTCGTCCCGAGATCGATCCCGACCGCACGTGCCATGTCCAACAACCCCTTCCGACGCGGCGCTACTTCGCCCTCCAGCACAAAACTTGAGCGGGCCATTGTCAATGCCGCGTACGGGGGCGGGGTGTGCGGGCCGGGCGTCCGGGCGGGGCGTGCGGCGCCGGACAGGGCGAAGCCGCCGACCGATGGCTCCGGTCGGCGGCTTCGCCGCGGTCGTGCGGGGCTCAGGCCAGCTTGGCCGAGAGGGTGATCGTCGTGCCCGTGAGCGCCTGGCTGACGGGGCAGTTGGCCTTGGCGTTCTCGGCAGCCGAGACGAAGGCGGCCTCGTCGAGCCCGGGCACCTCGCCCTCGACGGTGAGGTGGATGCCGGTGATGCCGGTGCCCGGCTGGAAGGTCACGTCGGCGGACGTGACCAGCTTGGTGGGCGGGGTGCCCGCGCCGGTGAGGCCGTGGGAGAGAGCCATGGAGAAGCAGCTCGAGTGCGCGGCGGCGATGAGCTCCTCGGGGCTGGTCTTGCCGTTCGCCTCCTCGGCGCGGGACGGCCAGGAGACGGCCTGCTGCCCGATGCCCGAGGAGTCGAAGGTGACGGTGCCGGAGCCCTCGGTCAGGCTGCCTTCCCAGACCGTGTGTGCGGAGCGCGTGGTAGCCACGATGCCAAATCCCTTCGGTGAAGTTCCTTGGGGTCCATCCGATCACACTCCGGGGCCGGTCCGCGCGTCGGGCGGCCGTGCGCGGCCGAAGGAGGGACCGCCTGGTCCGGGGCCGCCCCGTGCACACCAGGTGCGCCACGCAACGCAATGGCCTCAACCGTGCGTCTGAAGGGGTGAGTTGAGGCGCGCGACCGAGCGCCTCGGCCAGGACGCGACGATCGCGAGGGACACGTTGCACCATCACACCGAGGGAACGACAGAGGCACGAGGGGCGGGCGGAGCGCCCCGGCGGCGAAGAGCGCACGCGGCGACCGTCGCCGCGGCGGCGGCCGTGGCGCTGGCCGCGGGCATGACCGGCCCGGCGGCGGCGGACGCGGACCGCGCGCAGGACAGCCGGGGCACCGGCACGGCCGCCACCGACCGGAGCACCGGCCCGACCGCCGTGAAGCCGGGGTCGGGGCACCGCCTCACCCTGGTCACCGGTGACCGCGTCACCGTCGACGCCAAGGGGCGGATCACCGGGTTCCGGCCCGCCGAGGGCCGCGAGCACATACCCGTCCGCACCCGCGCCTTCGCCGGGCACACGCTGGTCCTGCCGTACGACGCGCAGCGGCTCATCGCCGCGGGCAAAGTCGACCAGCGCCTGTTCGACGTCACGGAGCTGAGCCGGAAGGCGAACCGCGAGGCCCAGAAGAACGGCCTGAAGCTCATCGTCGGCTACCGGGGCACCGCGGCCCGCGACGCCCGCGCCGGAGTGCGCGCGGCCGGTGACACCACGGTCCGCCGCTCCTTCGCGTCGCTGAACGCGGACGCCGTGACGACGCCGAAGCGGGACGCGGCGGCGTTGTGGAAGGAGCTCACCGACGAGCGGGGCGGTGCGGCCGCCGGGGTCAGCCATCTGTGGCTGGACGGCACCCGCCGGGTGAGCCTGGACAAGTCCGTCAAGCAGATCGGCGTGCCGAAGGCGTGGGAGGCCGGGTACGACGGCAAGGGCGTCAAGATCGCCGTCCTGGACACGGGCGTCGACGCCACCCACCCGGACCTGAAGGAACAGGTCGTCGGGGACAAGAACTTCACGCCGTCACCGGACAGCAAGGACCGGTACGGGCACGGCACGCACGTGGCGTCCATCGCGGCGGGCACCGGCGCCAAGAACGCCGCGTACAAGGGTGTGGCGCCCGGCGCCAAGATCCTCAACGGCAAGGTCCTCGGGGACGACGGCAGGGGCAGCGACTCCGAGATCATCGCGGGCATCGACTGGGCCGCGGCCCAGGGCGCCGACGTGGTGAACATGAGCCTCGGCGGGGGCGACACGCCCGGCGTCGACCCGATGGAGGCCGCGATCAACAAGGTCTCCGCCGACAAGGGCATCCTGTTCGCCGTCGCGGCGGGCAACAGCGGCGATCCGGGGTCCGTCAACTCCCCGGGCAGCGCGGACGCGGCGCTCACCGTCGGCGCGGTCGACGACAACGACAAGATCGCCGACTTCTCCAGCCAGGGCCCGCGCGTCGGCGACGGCGCCATCAAGCCCGACGTGACCGCGCCCGGCGTCGACATCACCGCGGCCGCCGCGCCCGGCAGCGAGATCGAGAAGGAGGTCGGCCAGAAGCCCGAGGGCTACCTGACGATCTCCGGAACGTCGATGGCGACCCCGCACGCCGCGGGCGCCGCCGCCCTCCTCAAGCAGCAGCACCCCGACTGGAAGCAGCCGGAGCTGAAGGGCGCGCTCACCGCGTCCACCAAGGGCGGCAAGTACACGCCCTTCCAGCAGGGTTCGGGCCGTATCGCCGTGGACCGGGCCATCAAGCAGACCGTGTACGCCGACCCGGTGTCCCTCAACTACGGCACCCAGCTGTGGCCGCACACCGACGACAAGCCGGTCACCAAGAAGGTGGCGTACAAGAATCGCGGCACGAAGGACGTCACCCTCGACCTGACCGTGTCGGCCCTCGACCCGAAGGGACGTCCGGCGCCCGCCGGGTTCTTCGCCCTCGGCGCGAAGAAGGTCACCGTCCCCGCGGGCGGCACGGCCTCCGTCGACCTGACCACCGACACGCGCCTCGGCGGGGCTGTCGACGGCGCCTATTCCGCGTACGTGGTGGCGACCGGCGGCGGCCAGAGCGTCCGCACGGCCGCAGCCGTGCAGCGCGAGGTCGAGTCGTACGACCTGACGCTGAAGTCGATCGGCCGGGACGGGCGGCCCGCGCCGCATCACGAGACGATGCTGTCGGCGATCACCGGCGCCGACACCGGCACGAACCGCTTCCCGTACGACCCCTCGGGCACCGTCAAGGTCCGTGTGGCCAAGGGGAGTTACCTCCTGGACTCCGCGGTCTACGTCGACCCGCGGAACGGGGACAAGGGCGTCGACTGGCTGGTGCGGCCCAAGCTGACCGTCGACAAGAAGATGACGGTCACGCTCGACGCCCGCAAGGCCGAGCCCGTCGACATCACCGTCCCGGACCGGAGCGCGAAGCTCGCCTTCATGGACGCGCGCTACACCTACGCGGGCTACGAGATGGGCGCCCTGCGCGTCAGCGCCTTCCAGAGCATGCGCACCGCCCACCTCGGCCCCGCGGTGCCCGACGGGCTCGGTCAGCAGTGGCTCGGCACTTGGCGCAAGGGCGCCGACACCGCGTACGAGATGCTCGTCGGCGGCAAGGTGACCAAGCTCGCCACGGGCTACGTCAAGCACCTCAAGCCCACCGACTTCGCGACCGTCAAGGTGAGCATGGGCGCTTCGTCGGCGCGGAAGACGGGCAGCCTCAGCGCGGCGGGATATCTCCCTGAGGCGGGCGGCATCTCCATGATCCCGCCGGTGCAGACGCTGCCGCGCACCAAGACACTGCACCTGTCGGCGCTCGGCAAGGTCAAGTGGGACCTCGGCTTCGAGCAGTACGGCGGCGTCGACGAGGAGGGCAACCCGCTCATCGAGAGCTACTACCGGTTCGCCGAGCCGCGCGCCTACAAGGCGGGGCGGAGCTATCGCGAATCGTTCGGCGTCGGCGTGTTCGGCCCGCGCCTCGGCGCGGGCGCGGGTGTGTTCCGGGACGGCTCGAAGCTGTACGGAAACCTGCCTCTGTTCGCCGACGGGAAGGGCAACGTCGGCTGGACGGACCTCACGTCGGCGAAGACGGAGCTGTACCGCGACGGCAGGAGGATCGGCGCCAACGAGGACCCGCTCTCGGGTGAGGACGGGGCCTTCGACGTTCCGGACACGGACGCCGAATACCGGCTGACCACCTCCGTGAAGCGCTCGGTCGCCCTCTCGGCGGCCTCCACCCGCGTCGACGCCTCCTGGACGTTCCGCTCCAAGCGGGGCGGCCCGAAGGAACTCCCGGTGTCCACCGCCCGGTTCGCGCCCAAGCTGGACCTGACCAGCCGGGCGCCCGCGGGCGAGAAGCAGCGGATGCCGGTGACCGTGCAGGGCGCGGCGGCCGGGGCGAACCTGAAGTCGCTGCACGTGTACGCCAGTTACGACTACGGCCGCCACTGGGAGGAGCTGAAGGTCACCGACGGCCGCGTCACGGTGAAGAACCCCGCCGCGGGCAAGGGCATCTCCTTCCACGCCAAGATCACCGACAGGAAGGGCAACAAGTCGACCTTGTCCGTCCTCCACGCGTACTACGGCAAGTAGCACCAAGGGTGTTCGAGGGGGCCGCGCTGGTGCGCGGGGTGCGGTACGAACAGTGAGGCACCGTGGCGCGTTCCATGCCTCGCGCCGATCCCCCTCGGCCACCCGGCCCTGTACCACCCCACGCGCTCCCGCCACCGGGGCGCGTGGGGCACGCGACATGGGCGGTACGGGGTACCTATGGCCGAAATGGCAACTGGGCAAGGCCCCCACGGGGTGACACTTTTAGGCCCCCTCGACCGTGCGGACCCAGCCACGTGACGGCTGCGCGGCGCAACGCCCGGGCACATCGGGGGCACCACTCAGGGGGTTAGGCATGCGCATGATCTACACGGACAGGGGTCCGTCGCCGCTCGAGCCCGACAAGCCCGGCGCGGCCGGGGAACGGGACTCGACGTTCGGCTGGTGGGGCGCCTTCAGCATCGAGAAGTTCGCCACCGCGTCGCCGCTGTTCTACACCCACGAGGACGCCACCGGCTGGCTGGCGTACCTCCAGCAGTTCTACGACCGCAACTTCTGGTTCGCCGACGGGGGCGTGCAGGTCTGGGCGTACGAGGAGACCTACGACAACTGGCAGGACCGCTACGGGATGGACGCGGTGTGTGCCGTGTACCACTCGGGCCACGGCGACATGGACGGCAACGGCGTCTTCCACGCGCCGCTCGGCGCGGCCTGGGACGGGCGCACCGAGGCGACCTCCAACCGGATGGCACTCGGCAACGAGAAGTGCCGGTACATCTTCTGGTCGACCTGCTTCTCGCTGCGGGTCCTCTCCGGGCACTCCCCGATCCGCACCTGGGCCGGGCCGAACGTCGGCTTCCGGATGCTCTTCGGCTTCGAGACCACCAGCATCGACCACCCGGACTACGGCCGGAAGTTCTGGGACAAGTGGCGGTCCGGGCAGACGTACTGCGACGCCTGGCTGAACGCGAGCTGGGACATCCACAAGGGCCAGGCCCCGTCCGTGTGCGCGGTCGGCGCGACCCAGGCCGAGGCCGTGAACCGGCTCAACACCGAGCGGAACTTCTACCGCGCCGCCGTGCCGGACAACTGGTACGCGTGGCGCTGGTACAACGCCCGCGAGTCGCTCGCCGAGCAGCTCACGGCCGCCCCGGACAACCCGCAGGTGATCCAGCTCGCGCCGCGCGACCCGAGCGCCGAGCTGGCCGAGGCCGGCCGGATCGCGAGCTTCCCGACGGCGGCCCTCGAAGAGGTGCACGTCGAGCGGCAGGGCGTCCTCAGTGCCACCTCCGGGGACCGCGTCGCGTCCACGGGCCCGCACGCGGTGCGCTGGGTGCGGCTCGCCGAACCCAACCACCGCAACACCACGGCGCTGCCCACCGACCGCGCCGTCGAGTTGGCGCGCGCCTTCGCCGAGCAGCACGCCGACGGCGCCGAACTGATCGTCGACAGCGTGCACGACCTGATGCAGAACTCCGGCACGAAGGACGGCTCGGAGATCGGCGCGCCGGTGTCGCTGCAGACCCACGTCACGTTCCGGCAGGCCTTCGACGGCGTGCCGATCATCACGCCGGACCGCGGTGTGATCCGGGTCGGCCTCGACAACGACGGCACGGTCGTGCAGGCCCAGCTGTCCACGCGTACCGCGACGGGCACGACGCGCGAGGCCGGCGCCCTCGTGACGCCTCCCGGAGCCGAGGGCGCCGTGGCACCGGCCCCGCGTGACCCGCAGGAGGCGCTCGCCGCGGCCCAGGAGCGGCTGCTCGCCGAGCTGGCGGTCCGGGGCACACCCGAGGACGGCGACTATCCCGCGGCGGTCGGGCGGGAACAGCGGCCCGAGATCAGGGACGTGCCCGGCACGCTCCAGGTCGGCTACGAGGTCGAGGGCAACGAGGCCTACCTCGCGGCCCGCAAGCTGGTCGAGATCGGCCCGCGGGACGGCGGCTTCAAGACGCAGCGCTGGGTGATCGCGCCCCTGGCGAGGTAACGAGTCGACCGGGCAGCCGGGTGACGGAGAGAGGGCGCTACTGGGTGGCGGTCCGCTGCTTGCGGGCCGCCATCCACGCGTACACGAGGACACCCACGAAGAGGAACAGCACACCCTGGTAGACGGCCGCGTACCCGGCGCCCGCGACCAGCCACATCGAGAAGCCGAACGCGAGCGCGGCGAGGATCGCGTCGCGCACGAGGCGCCCCCGGTGCACGCGCTCGCCCTGCCCGGAGGCGAGGAAGTAGATCTGCGCGGCGGTGGCGAGGAGGTACGGCACGGTGGCGGTGAACGTGGTGACGAGCACGAGGACTTCGAAGACGCCCGCCGAACCGGCCGTGTAGTTGTAGACCGTGAGCAGCGAGGCGAGGACGACGGTCACCAGGACGCCGACGGTCGGCACACCGCGCCGCTTGCGGGCGAACGCGCTCGGAAAGAGACCGTCGCGCGCGGCGGCGTACGGTGTCTGGGCGCTCAGGAGCGTCCACCCGTTGAGGGCGCCTACCATCGACACGAGCGCGGCGAGCGCCACCGCCGTGCCGCCCCAGGAGCCGCCGAACATGGCGTTCACGGCGTCCGAGAACGGCGCCGTGGAGGCCACGAGCTTGTCGTGCGCGACCG
Organism: Streptomyces sp. NPDC041205; assembly: GCF_055591765.1. NCBI lineage: Bacteria > Bacillati > Actinomycetota > Actinomycetes > Kitasatosporales > Streptomycetaceae > Streptomyces > Streptomyces sp. NPDC041205. Next base: position 66,983 of record NZ_JBVIZH010000015.1, read on the forward strand.
TCCCGAACACGGCGAGGGTGCCCAGAAGGTAGACGAGGGCGGCGCCGAGGGTGCCGAGGACGGTGGCGCGGCCGACGTTGCGCCGGGGGTCGCGCACCTCACCGGCGCTGACGGCGGCGGACTCCACGCCCAAGTACGAGAAGAGCAGGATCGCGGCGGACGCGGACACCGCGCCGACGGGGCTCTCGTCGCCCGCCCGGAACGGCCCGAGGTTCGCGCTGTCGAAGAAGAACAGACCGCCGAAGGCGACGAGAAGCAGCGGCAGGAACTTCAGGACGGTGGCGACGAGTTGGACGGCGCCGACATAGCGGGTCCCGGCGAAGTTGGCGAGCGCGGGCAGCAGTTGCAGCGTCAGCGCCGCGAGGCAGGCGGTCCACTTGTGGTCCGCCACCGGTATCAGCACGTCGAGATAGCCGACGGCGGCGACGGCGAGCGCCGCGTTCGACACCCACGTCGTGATCCAGTACGACCAGGCGGCGAGGAACCCCGCGAAGTCGCCGAACGCGGCACGCGCGTACACATACGGCCCGCCGGTGCGCGGGTCACGGCTCGCGAGCCGCCCGAAGACCAGCGCCAGGCAGATCGCGCCCGCCGTCAGCACGGCGAACGCGACGAGGCTGATGGTGCCGAACGGCGCGACGGAGGCGGGCAGCAGGAAGATGCCGCCACCGATGATGTTGCCCATCACGAGGCAGGTGGCGACGGGGAGCCCGAAGCGGCGGGCGTGCTTGTCGCCGCCGTCCTGGCCCCGCTCGGCCGGAAGTTCCCCCAGGTCAGGGGCCGGAGCCGACGAGGAAACGGTTCCGGTGTCGTGCATGGGGTGGTGCGCCTCTCGTTGTGCCGTGCGCCCGGGATCGCCGGGAGCCCGCCCATGGTCGGGCACGGCACACGCTGCGCAAAATCAAGAAGTTTTGTCCTGTACGGCGTGGTCGGCGGCAGGAAAAGCTGTCGGAGGCGGGGCTTGGGGGAGGCAATTGTCCGCGGGGGCGGTGGGGTCGGTGACCGTCGGGTCGGCGGTCACCGCGGGGTCGGCTGCGGCCACGGGCTCGGCTGCGGCCGCCGTGGCCTTCATCCCCGCCCCGTGTCCGCACTCCTCTTCCCGCCACCGCCGCAGTACGGCGTGCACGGCCTCGGCGCCGACGAGTTCGCCGCCGTCCTCGACGGCCGGGGAAAGCGCGAGCGGGGACAGCAGGAACGGGCGGGACTGGGCGCCGCCGAGCCCGCCGTGGGAGCCGATCTGTTCCTCGAAGGCGAGGACTTCGCCGTCCTCGGGGTCGTACCAGGAGTTGACCATGATGTCGGCGGTGTGCGGGAAGGAGTCGGTGCGGCGCACGGCGTCGGCGGCGCCGGGCCCGAAGTCGTCGAGGGGACCGGGGCCGTCGGGACCGGCGCCGACCGGGACGTCGTCGAGGCGGAGCTCCGTGCCGCGCGCCCCGAGGACGAGCGGGCCGTGCTCGGCGCTGCGGACGAGCAGGAAGCCGACGCCGGGGTGGTTGGCGAGGGTCGGCAGGAGCGCCGGGTGGCGGCGGTCGATCTCCTCGCGGGTCATGCGGTGGGGCACGTCGGGGAAGGAGACGAGGCCGAGGTTGCCGGAGGCGAGGACGATCGGCTCGGCGCGGCGGCCCGGCCTGTGCTCGCCCGCGCCCTCCTCGACGGGACGGCGCAGCGCGGCCCGCACCGCCGAACGGGCCTCGGCACCGCTGTGCGTACGCCGCGCCCTGCGGGGCACGGGCAGCCCGCACCCGGCCCGCACCAGGTCGGCGAGGGACAGGCCGTAGCGGGCGCGGAAGGTTTCGCCGGGGCTCTGGCCGTGGTCGGAGAGCAGCACGATGCGGTAGCGGCGGGGCGCGTGGTCGGCGACCTGCTCGATGAGGGCGAGGGAGCGGTCCAGGCGGCGCAGCACCCGCTCCGCGTCGCCGCTGGTGGGCCCCGAGTGGTGGGCGACCTCGTCGTAGGCGACGAGGTCGGCGTAGACGGCGGCGCGCCCGGCGAGCATGTCGCCGATGACGGCGGCGACCACGACGTCGCGCTCCACGACGGTGGCGAAGGCACGGATGAAGGGGTAGAGCCCGCCGCGGCTCACTCGGGGGCGGCGTCTGCAGAGCCGGGCGCGCGTGGACTCGCCGATCTCCCGGCCGACCTCGGCGACGAAGGAGAGCGCGGTGCGGACGGCGTTCGCGGGGTCGGAGAAGTAGGCGAAGTACCCGGCGCGGGAACGGTTGCGCTTGTCGCGCCGCGCGGCCATCGACAGGACGAGGGCGAGCTGGTCGGCGCCCCCGCTGAACAGGTTGCCACGGCTGGCGCCGTCGTCGGCGAGCAGCCCCGGGGCACCGGTGCGGGCGACGGCCCGACGCTGCAGCTCCACGGCGGAGGCGGGGCGGTTGGACACCATGACCTCGCCGGTGTCCTTCTCGTACCAGCGGAAGGCGGGGACGTCGAAGTTGCTGCCGTGCAGGATGGCGAGCTGGCTGGCACCGGTCTGGCTGGACCAGTCGGTGCGCCAGGGGGTGAGGCGGTGGGTGGGAGGTGCGGGGGGCACGGAGGGCGCGCCCGGCGTCCGGGGGCTGCTCCCTCTCGCAGGCGCGCCCTCGCCCGCCTCGTCGTTCGCGCCCTCCTTGACGCTCCCGCTCCCGCCCCCGCTCTCGCCGAGCCAGCGGGCGACGGTGGGCATGAGGCCTTTGCGGACGGCGTCGCGGAGGACGTCGTGGCCGACGCCGTCGAGCTGGAGGAAGAGGATGCCCGGGGTGCTCGGTCCCTGGGCCCCGGCGGCGCGGCGGCGTCTTCGGTCGGCGAGGCGGTACAGGCGGCGGCGGTAGGCGTCGTCGTCGCGGACGGCCAGGGCGCCGCCGGTCGCGGAGGCGACGGCCGACATCACGGCCGCGACGACCACGGCGGTCTCGGCGTTGGCGTCGCCGCGGCCGTCGGGGATGAGGCGCAGGGCGAGCAGCAGCAGGGAGCCGTTGAGGAAGAAGTTGAGCAGGCCGAGGACGAGGGCGGGTACGAGGAGCAGCGCGCGTACGAGCAGCGGCCACACCAGGGCCGACAGGAGGCCGAAGGCGCCCGCGCCCAGGGCCGCGGTGATCGCGATGCGGGTGGCGCTGTCGCCGTCGTCCGACTGGAGCTTGAAGTCCGGGAGGATCCCGGCGAGGGCGAGCATCGTGACCGTGCTCACCGCCCACACGGCGATCACACGCCACAGTGCGCGTCCCACTGCCCGCCATCGTCCGTCGCGCACCGCGTCCGCCCACCTCACATGCTCTGCCCTTGCCCCCAGCGTGTCACAGGCCGTGGACCTCAACCGTCCACCCCGCCCCCGCCCCCGCCCCCGCCACGGCCGTGCGCCCCGGGCGGCACCCCTCCCCGCCGCTCCGCGGCGGCTCTCCCCACCCACCCACCCGTAGCCGCGGTCCCCGCGTGCCCCCCTCGACGGCAACCTCCGCCGCTCCGCGGCGGTTTTCCCCACCCACCCGTTGCTCCCGGACCCGTCGTGCCCCCGGCTCCCCGGGAACGCGAAGGGCGGCGGAGGAGGACGACCGCTGGGCGCTGCGCTGCACCGCCGAGGGCGAGCCGGGGACAACAGCAACGCACGGCCGGGCCAGGCCGCCGAGGGTGAGGCGGGGACGACAGTAAGGGGTGGGCGGGTGGGGTTGCCGCACGGGGCTCGGGCGGTGCTTGCCCCAGGGCGTGGGGTGACCGGAGGCGAAGGGAGGATGGTGAGGGCCCCGGGGCCAGGCTCAGCAGCCGTCGTAGCCCGCCGTAGGCATAGACAGCCGACGGTGCACCCGCGCCTTCATCCCCGAGTCGTACGCCGGTTCCGCGAACCCCGCCGTCTCGATGCGCACGCCGCGCCGCGCGCACTCCGCGGTGAACTCGTCGGCGGACTGGAGGGCCAGTTCGAGCACGCGGCGGCAGGGGACGACGAAGAGGTCGACGAGTCCGGCGTCGACGTCGCCCCAGAGGACGGCGTGGTCGGCGCGCAGACCGCGGACGACGAGCTCGCGGGTCACCACGTACCCCTGGGCGGCAGCCCACTTCGCGCACATGGCGTGCTGGCTGCGCGAGTCGACGAGGAAGGGGTCGGCGTCCAGCTCCTCCAGGGGCGTCAGGCTGGCGATCGCCGCGACCCGCACCGCGCGGGCGGTCCCCCCGCCGGCATCTCCCATGGCGTCCCCCTCACCTCTGCCGTCAGCCGACGACACTACTCCTGGCCGTAGGCTCGGAGACAGTCACACGAAGGAGGAACGGGTGCGGGCCGACGTCACGGTCACCTGGTGGGGCCATGCCACGTGCACGGTGGAGGACTCGGGCACCCGCGTGCTGACGGATCCGCTGTTCGTGCGCCGTCTCGCGCACCTGCGCCGGCGCAGGGGGGCGCTACCGCCGGCGCGGGCCGCCGTCGCGGACGTCGTCCTGCTGTCGCATCTGCACGCCGACCATCTGCACGTGCCGTCCCTGGCCCGCCTGGCCCCGGGCACGCGCGTCCTGGTCCCGCGCGGCGCCCCCCGCTCCGTGCCGGGCCTGCGCAAGCTGTCCCACCTGCGGTTCACGGAGGTCGCTCCGGGCGACGAGGTGCCCGTCGAGAGCGGCGGTGGCGGCGTCGTCGTGCGCGTCGTGCCCGCCCTCCACGACGGCCGTCGCCTCCCCCTCGGCCCGCACCGCTCCCCCGCCCTCGGCTATGTCGTCGAGGGCCGCGCCCGCACGTATTTCGCGGGCGACACGGGCCTGTTCGACGCGATGGCCGACGAGGTGGGTCCCGTCGACGTGGCACTGCTTCCCGTCGGCGGCTGGGGCCCCTACCTCGGCCACGGCCACCTCGACCCGGCCCTCGCCGCCGAGGCCCTCGCCAGGATCGCGCCGCGCAGCGCGGTGCCGGTGCACTACGGCACGTACTGGCCGATCGGCATGGACGCGGTGCGGCCGCACGAATTCCACGGGCCGGGGGACGAGTTCGTACGCCAGGCGGCCCGCCGCGCGCCGGCTGTCGCCGTGCACCGGCTCGGGCACGGCGAGTCCGTACGGCCGGAGGTCGCTCGATGATCCTCGCCGCCGCGGCGGCGGTGACGCCGGACTCCACGCAGCAGGCGGTGGGCTATCCGTCGTTGTTCCTCCTCGTGGTGCTCGGCGCGCTGGTGCCTGTGGTGCCGACGGGCGCGTTGGTGAGTTCGGCGGCGGTGGTGGCCTTCCACCAGACCGACACCTCGCCCTTCGCGCTGCTCATCGTGTTCGGGGTGGCGTCGCTCGCGGCGTTCGCCGGGGACATGGGCCTGTACTGGCTCGGGCAGCGCGGCATGCGGTCCAAGAACGGCTCGCGCTGGCTGGAGGCCATCCGGGACCGGGCTCCGGAGGAGCGGCTCGCCCAGGCCCAGGACAAACTCCAGGACCACGGCGTCCTGGTGCTCGTCCTGTCGCGGCTCGTCCCTGCGGGCCGCCTCCCGGTGATGCTGGCCTGCCTCCTCGCGAAGCTGCCCCTGCGCCGGTTCGCCCGCGGCAACCTCCCGGCCTGCCTGGCCTGGGCCGTGACGTACCAGCTCATCGGCATTCTCGGCGGCTCCCTGTTCGAGGAGCCCTGGCAGGGCGTGGCCCTGGCCGTCGGCCTCACGGTCGTCATCAGCCTGGCCCCGACGGCGTGGCGCCGCTTCCACAGGGCCCGCTCAACGGCCACGTGAACGCACCGGCACCTCAGCCGGGAAGCACCCGGGACCCGCCCACCGGCAGATCCCACAGATCCCCCCGCTCCCTCCCGGCCGCCGCCCAGGCGTCCCGCACGCGCACCAGCGGTTCGAGGACCGGCTCCGCCGACAGCAGGAACGTCCCCCAGTGCATGGGCGCCATCCGCCGCGCCCCCACGTCCAGCGCGGCCCGCACCGCCTCCTCCGGGTCGCAGTGCACGTCCCGCAGCCACCAGCGCGGCTCGTACGCCCCGATGGGAAGCAGCGCCAGGTCGATCCCGGGGTAGCGCTCCCCGATCCGCTCGAACCAGTGCCCGTACCCCGTGTCCCCGGCGAAGTACACCCGCTGCCCGTCCGCGTCGGTGAGCACCCAGCCGCCCCACAGGCTCCGGCAGGTGTCCCGCAAGCCCCGCTTGGACCAGTGGTGCGCCGGTACGAAGTCGAAGCGCACTCCCGGACCGAGTTCGGCGCCCTCCCACCAGTCGAGCTCGACGACCCGGGTGAAGCGGCGGCGCGTGAACCACCGGGCGAGACCCGCGGGGACGAGGACGGGGGTGTCGCGCGGGAGCCTTCTGAGGGTGGGCGCGTCCAGGTGGTCGTAGTGGTTGTGGCTGATGACCACCGCGTCGACGCGGGGCAGCGCGCTCCAGGGGACGCCGACGGGGGTGACCCGGGCGGGGGTGCCGAGGATCCTGCGGGACCAGACGGGGTCGGTGAGGACGGTGAGCCCGCCGACGCGCACCACCCAGCTGGCGTGCCCGGCCCAGGTCACCGCGACCGTGCGGGCGTCGACGCGGGGCAGCGGGCCCGGTTCGTACGGCAGCCGCGGGACGTCGGCGAGCGCCGCGGGCGGTGGCCTGAGCACCCCCTCACGGGCGAACCGGGCGAAGGCCCGGAGCCCGGGCAGCGGCGCGGTGAGCCGGTCGGCGAAGGACTTGGGCCACAGCCGGACGGTGCCGGGCGTGCGGGGCGCGACCGGAACGGCACCGGTCCGGACGGCCCGCCCGCCACGACCACCCCGCGCGTCCCGCACCTCCAGCACACCCCGCGCCTCCGCCCCTCCCCCACCACTGCCTCGGACGTCCTGCGCGTCCCGCCCTTCCGGGGCGTCCCGCCCCCGCCGTACCGGCTGCGTCTGCTCCGCCTGTTCGCTGTCCCGTGGCTGCTGCTGCGTCTGCTGCGTCACCGAGGAGGCTCCCATCGCTGTGCTTCGGCACGAAGGTCGTCGAAGGCCGCTCCGAACAGGGTCAGCGCCCGTTCCACGTGCGGCAGTTGCAGGGGGTCGGGGGCGGCCAGCGCGGCCATCCGCTGCCCGGGGTCCGTGCCGAGGAACGGCCCCGTGGACAGGCGGACGCGCAGCGCGGCGATGTCGTCGCCGAAGCGGTGGCCGCCGGGGGCCGGCATGCCTAGCCGGGTGGCCAGGAAGTCCTCCAGTTCCTGCGCGTCGGTCACCCCGCGCGCGGCAAGCTCGGACCGCAGCGGCCCGAGGTCGGCGTACAGGTGCCGCCCCGCCCGCGGCGGCCGGGCGTAGCCGCCCGCCGCGACCACCGCCCGCCGGAGAGCCGCGGCCACGCGCGCGTGCAGCCGGGTCGCTGCGGTCAGGCGGGCGGTGATCTCGTCCGGTTCCCCCAGGGCGTACGCGGCCGCGGCGGCGACCGGCGCGGCCGGGGACGCGCCGAGCGCGGTGAGGACGTCCAGGACGCGGGCCCGCAGGGCCGCCGCGGGGCCGCCCGCCGGGAACCGGGCGATGGCCGCGGGCAGGGCGGGTGGCAGGAAGGCGCCGGACAGGTCGCAGACGACGGTGACCCGGTCGGGCGCCATCTCGGCGGGGCCGACCAGGACGGTCTCGCGCGGGCGGTGCAGGGTGTCGCGCCAGGTCTCGTCGCTGACGATGTGCAGGCCCTCGCCCGCCGCGGCCTCGACGGCCTCGTGCACGACCTCCGGCGGCGGCACCGTGGCCGTCGGGTCGTCGGCGACCGACATCACGAGCAGACGCGGCGAGCCGCCCTCGGCGCGGACGCGGCGGACGGTTTCGAGGAGGGCGTAGGGATCGGGCACGCCGCCGCACTCGGCGGGCGTCGGCACGTGGTACACCGACCGGCCCAGGAGGCGTACTTGGGGCTCCCACCAGGCGGCGCACGGGCGCGGCAGGAGCACGTCGCCGCCGACGGCCGCGGTGAGGGCGAGCAGCAGCGGCGCGGCGCCGGGCGCGGCGGCGACGTGGTCGCGCTCTGCGGGCAGGCCGCGCCGGGTCCAGTAGCCGCAGGCCGCGTCGAGCAGCGCCGGGTCGCCGCCGGGCGGCTGGGCGTGCGAGCGGCCCGCGGCGGACGCGAGGGCGGCGGTCAGCTCCGCGAGGACTGGGAGCCCGGGCTCCGGCAGGGGCGGGCCGTACCGGACGCGGCCGCGACCCTCGTGGTCCGTCCGCCGCATGGGTACCTCCGTGCGCTCCCGTGACCTTTCGTGTGCCGTCGGGTGTCTCCGTACCCACGGCGGCGCCGCTCCACGTCCCGGTGGTCGGCCGCTTGACCTGACCGGCGGTCAGCGGGCGGACGTCCGGTCGCGGCGCAGCCGGTGCACGGCGGCGCCCAGGGCCCCGCTGACCAGCAGGCCGCCCGCGGCGAGGGCCGCCGGGGAGTCGGTGAAGCCGCCGTCGCGCCCGGCGTGGACGCCGTGGGCGGCGGGGGCCGTATGGGTGGGGTCGTGGGTGGGCCGGTGGGTGGGGGTGTGGGCGGTACGGGTGACGGTGAACGTCGCCTTCCACTGGCCGTCGTCGTGGCAGGCGCCGTCCACGGCCCACTGCGACTCGGTGCCCACGGTGTCGGGGCCGCCGCCCTCGAAGGACGCGGCGGCGGCGATGCGGGCCGTGCCTTGATAGGCGGCCCCGGCGCCGCCCGGGTTCTCGGCGTCGTCCCGGCTCCCGGCACCGCCCGGGTTCTCGGCGTCGCTCCGGCCCCCGGCGTAGTCCCCGTTCTCCGCGTCGCCCCTGAGCCCGGCCTCGTCGCCCGCCCCCGCCCCCCTTTCCGTCCCGGTCCCGGTCCCGGTCCCCGTGCCGGTTCCCGTCCCTGAGTCCGTCCCCGAGTCCGTTCCCGTCCCGGTGCCGGACTCCTCGCCGGGTACGGTCCCGAGGTCGGACTCCAGACCGGGCTCAAGGCCCGGCTCGCCGCCGGGTTCGAGTCCCTGCGGGTCGGTGAGGCCGTACGGGTCGCCCTGCTCGTGCTGCTGCCGCTCGTTCGGCAGCCCCTGGCCGCTCTGCACGCGCTGGAGCTGGACGCTGCCCTGCTCGAAGGCCTGGGAGCTGGCGGTCATGGTCTGCGGGGGTGTGCCGCCGGTGTCCGGGCAGGACACGGAGACGGTGATCTGTTCGCCGGGGGCGAGGTGCTTGGGGGTGACTTCGGCGGTGGCGTCTCCCGCGTACGCGGACGGGGCTGCGGCGAGGGTGCAGAGGGCGGCCGTGGTGAGGGTCAGGGCGAGGTGCGGGACGGAAGTGCGCATGAGGTCATTCGAGCGTGGGGGTGCGTCATCCGCGCGGTGTGACCTCCGGCCGGGTGATCGGGGCCGGGCCCCGTGCCTCACTCGGCCAGTGCCGTCAGCTCGGCCTCCAGACCCCTGCCCCGCGTCTCCACCAGCGCCGCCGCCACCTCGGCGAGTTTCCGGTTGGACTGCTGGGAGACGCGGCGCAGAAGAGTGAAGGCACGGTCGGCGTCGCAGGTCACGATGTGCATGATGATGCCGCAGGCCTGATCGACGACGGGGCGGGTGCGCAGCGCCTCGCCCAGGTGGTCGAGTTCCGTGAGCGCGGCGCGGTAGTGGCGGTCGCGGACAAGGCCCGCCGCCGCGAGGTCGCCGAGCGCCTGCGCGGGGCCGCAGCCCGCGTCGTCGAGGGTGCCGGGGCGGAAGCTGAACAGGCTGAGGGTGAGGGTGAGCCCGGAGCGCCGGAAGGGCAGCGTGATGCTCGCGCGGACTCCGGAGTCCAGGGCGAGCGCGCGGTACTCCGGCCAGCGGTCGTCGTGCAGGAGGTCCTCCGCGTCCACCGGCGCGCCCCGCTCCTGGGCCGCGGGGATGGGCCCGTCGCCGGAGCGCAACTGCGCCGAGACGAGGCCGGACAGGTCGGGGTGGGTGACGGCGGCCGGGTGCACCTGGCCGCCCTCGCTGACGGTCGCGCCCGCGCCGCAGCACTCGGCGGTGCAGCGCAGCGCCTGTTCGGCCAGCTCCGAGAGCCTGCGGGCCGGCAGGGCGGATTCCGGCCCGTCCGTTCCGAGCAGCATCGGCATGGTGACACGCCTCCTCGTTTCCTCTCTGTCGGGTTCCCTCTGACACCCCCGGAAAACGGCCCCAGCCGATACGTTCATGGCATGACGGACACCGACCGTTTCGGCGAGGACCTGGCGGACTTCGTGCGCCGGGTCGCGGAGTTGAAGGCTTCGCGCACGGTTCCCTCAAGTGACCTGCGCACCATGCTCGACGCGGCGTTGTTCGAGCTCGACCACGTGGCGGAGCGGCTGTGGCCCGGTTTCGAGCGGCTCGCCGCGGACGGCCCGGCGCCGGGCACGACGGCCGTGCGGGACGAACAGCGGCTGCTGCGCACCGTGTTCCAGCGGTTCCCGCTGCCGGTGGCGCTCGTCGACGGCGAGACGGTGGTGCGGCGCCTGAACACCGCGGCGGCGGATCTCACGGGGGTGCGCGGCGGGTACGCGACGGGGCGGCCGTTCGCCGGCTTCCTGACGCCGTCCGACCGGACCGCGTTCCGCTCGCAGGCCGCGGCGGTGGCCCGCAGGGAGGGCGACCGCAGCCTGACGGTCCGGTTGCAGCACCAGCCGCGGATTCCGGTGCGGGCCACGTTGACCGCGCTGCGGCCCGGCACCGAGCCCCGCACCGTCGTCCTCGTCGTCCTGCAGCCGCCGGGCACCCGGGACCCGCTGCCGCGGAGCGTGCGGGACCGGACGCCGGACCTCGCCGAGGCGACCCGCAACGCCGAACTCGTCGAACTCACGGACGCCATGACGGTCACGCTGCTCACCGCGCCGAGCGGGGACCCGACCCGGGTGCTCGCCCGGGTCCCCGAGGTGCTGCACGGCCGGTTCGCCGACTGGGTGATCGCCGACGAGGGCGCCGAGCGGCCGCGGCGGCGCACGGTCCTCGGCCCCGAGGGCGGCCCGGTCGCCGACGTCCTCGCGCAGGATCCGGCCGACTGCCCGCTGGTCATGGAGACGGCGCGCTGCGGGGCGCCGACGCTGCAGGTGCGGCCGGATCCGCCGGACAGCTTCGGCCGGGACGCGAGCGGCGCCCCGGTCCTCGTGCGCGCGCATGTCACGTCCCTGCTGTGCGTGCCGATCGCGCCGGGGCCCGGCGGTCCGGTCGAGGGGGTGCTGAGCCTGTTCAGGACCGGCGCGCGCCTCGCGTTCTCGATGGCGGAGGCGCGCGCCGTGGATGTGATGTCCCGGCACATCGCCCTGGCTATGCGGCGCTCGGGGTGACCCGGGCGGCGCGGGCCCGCTCCTCGCGCCGGGCGGCGCCCGCGTGGTGGGTCGTCTCGCGCAGGACCTCCTCGCGCATCCGCCCGCAGCAGCGGCTGATCAGGCGCGACACGTGCATCTGGGAGATGCCCAGGTGCTCGGCGATGCGGCTCTGCGTCATGTCGCGGAAGAACCGCAGGTAGAGGATGGTCCGTTCGCGTTCCGGCAGTTGTGCGAGGCGGGGTTTGACGGCCTCGCGGTCGACGACGACGTCGAGGGCGGGGTCGGGGCCGCCGAGGGTGTCGCGCAGGGCGTAGCCGTCGTCGCCGCCCGGGAGTTCGGCGTCCAGGGACAGTGCGGTGAAGCTGTCGAGCGCTTCGAGTCCGGTCGCCGCGTCCTCCTCGCTCATCCCGGCCCGCTCGGCGATCTCGGGGACGCTGGGGGTGCGTCCGGGCGTGGTCTGGGTCAGGTCCTGGCAGGCGAACCGCACGCGGTTGCGCAGGTCCTGCACGCGTCGCGGCACGTGCAGCGTCCACATGTGGTCGCGGAAGTGGCGCTTGATCTCGCCGGTGACGGTCGGCACGGCGTAGCTCTCGAAGGCGTTGCCGCGCTCGGGGTCGTAGCGGTCGACGGCCTTGACGAGGCCGAGGGCGGCGACCTGACGCAGGTCGTCGAGGGCTTCGCCGCGGTTGCGGAAGCGGCCCGCGAGCCGGTCGGCCATGGGCAGCCAGGCCCGCACCAACTCCTCGCGCAGGGCGTCACGTTCGGGTCCGTGGGGCAGTTCGCAGAGCCGCCGGAAGGCCGCGGCGGTGTCGGGGGCGTCGTCGTGCGGGTGCCGCTTGGACCGCGTGCGCTGCGGGCGCGGGGGCTGGGGGTGTGCGGGGCGTACGGCGCCGTGGTGGCGGGTCGTGTCCTGGAATCGTGCTGCATCGGATCGCATGATGCGTGCAACTCCCTTTGAGCCGGTGCCTGGTGTGGACGGTCACCGTGGGAGGGCGTGCGCTCATCGCACCTGGGCACACCCGGGCGAGCGATACCGCTCCCACGGACGTGCCTCCGGTCCGAAGCACTGTCTTTCCGCCTGCCCCGCGCGCCGCGGGGCAAACACCCGCCCGGACGCACCGGGTCCGCACCGGCCGGGGGGAGGACGTCTCCGTATCCTGTGCGTCCGGCCGCCGACCAGGCAGAGGAGGGCGCGGTGGGGCTGATGCTGTGCCCGGCGGGTGCTGCCGCCGAAAGCCCGGACGTCTCGTGGCCGTACACCGGCTTCTCGATGTTCCGGCAGTGGCTGGCGCGGGCCGAGGGCTTCGCGCCGGACTCGATGCGCGGCTTCGGCGGCCAGCGCCCCCGGAGCGAGGTCTCCGGCCCGCTCACGCCGCTGCTCGACCACGCCGACGACGGCGGCCCCGACCTCACCCCGGGCCAGTGCGCCGCGATGCTGCCGCGCCTGCGGGAGATCACCGGCCAGCGGCACGAGGGTGACGCCGATCCGGCGCACCGACGGCGCGTGGACGACGTACGCGAACCGGTCGCCGTCCTGGAGCACTGCGTCACGCACGACGTGGGCCTCGCCTTCGGCTGACCTCGCGCCCCGCGCCCCTCCCCGGCCCTCCCGAAACCTCGATGTGAGAACCCCCGCCGGATGGGCACCCGGACAGCGGTGGCTCGGACGGAAGGCCGGACGGAGCGGAAAGAGGGGCTCGACGCCATGGAGCGCTACGTGAGGGACGTCATGACACCGGGAGTGGCGGCGGTCAGGCCCGACGCGTCACTGGTGGAGGCCGCGCAGGTGATGCGCGCCGAGGACATCGGCGGTGTCGTCGTCACGGGCGGCGGCCGGCTCCTCGGGGTGCTCACCGACCGGGACATCACACTGCGGGCCGTGGCCGACGGCGCCGACCCGCTGACGGTCAGCGCCCAGTCCGTGTGCACGCCGAACCCCGTGGTGGTCGCCCCCGACGACGCGGTGTCGGAGGCCGTCGGCCTGATGCGGGCCCACGCGGTGCGCCGACTGCCCGTCGTCGAGGACGGCAGGCCCGTCGGCATGGTCAGCATCGGCGATCTGTCGGCCGAGCGGGGCGGCGGGGCCTGGAGCTGAGCGGTCCCGCATGAAGGGGCCGGGCGTTCACAGGGCAAGGCGTCAAGGGCCGGGCGTCAGGGAGTTCGTCCCAGCAGGTTCAGGAGCTCGGTCTGCGCGTCCGCCCCGGCCGGGGGCCGCACGGCGGGGCCGAACAGGCCGCTCTTGCTCAACTCGGCCGCGTACGGCGTCACTTCGCGCAGGGCGGCGGCGACGAGGTCGTCCGGGAGCCGTTCGTCGGCGCCGATCGCCCGGGACAGGTCCCAGGTGTGCACGACGAGGTCGGTGACCATCTGCGCGCAGTAGTCGGGCGCGGGTGTCTCGCCGTACGAGAGGTGCACGGCGCGGTCCAGGGCGCCGGGCTCGCCGAACGCGGTGCGGGCGGCGTCGGCCGCGGTGTCCCAGGAGGCGACCGGGTCGGGGCCGAGGACGTCGCCGTCGAAGCTGTCGCCGACGGACGCGAGGGTCGCGCCGTCGCGGACCAGCGGCGGCACCCACAGCTGCTCGACGACGAGGTGGCCGACGAGGTCCCGTACCGTCCACTGTGCGCAGGGTGTCGGCGCGTCCCACTGGTCGGCGCGGACGGCGTGCACCCGGTCGGTGAACAGGTCGAGGGCCCGGCCGTGGCGCCGGAGCAGGTGGGTGGTGTCGGTCGCGCTCATGCCGCCTCCGGTCCGTCTCCGGTGCGCGGCACCGCTGTGCGCGCACCTTCGAGTGTGACCCCGCCGTGCGTGCCGGGCAGCGGGAGCGAGCCGGAAGGCCGGAAATGAGGCCGGAAGGGCGGGCCCGATGACACCGCGCGGGTGCCGAGGGGGAGCGACCGGGCCCGCGGCCCGAGCCGGCCCGGCGGGCTCCGCCGGGCCGGAAGCGCCGAGGTTCCGTCCACGGCCGACGCCCCGGAAGAAGGCTAGGGCTCCCGCGACGGCGACCGGTCCGCCCGGCACCACGACACCCTAGGCGGGCGCCCCCGGGCCCACGATCCGCTCGACGCGGCGGGTGTCCGAATAACGCACCGCGACACGCCGTTCCGCGTCACGGACCGCGCCGCACCACCCCGCGACCCGCCGCGCACCCTCACCCGCGCAGCGTCTGCGACGGCAGTTCCCCGAAGCGCGCCCGGTACTGCTCCGCGAACCGGCCGAGGTGCGTGAAGCCCCAGCGGTGGGCGACGTCGCTCACGCACCGCTCCTCGGGCACGGCCGCGCGCAGTTCGTCCCGCACGCGCTGCAGCCGTACGTCGCGTACGTACGCCATCGGGGACATCCCCACGTACCGGCGGAATGCCTCCTGGAGCCAGCGCACCCCGACCCGGGCCTCGGCGGCGAGCGTCGCGGCGGTGAAGGGGTGCTCGGGGCGCTGCTGCACGGCGTCCATGGCGCGCTTGACCGGCGCGGGCCGCAACCGGGCGACGGGGTCGGTGAGCTGGTCGCGGTAGCGGTGTCCGGCGGCGAGCAGCAGGCCGTTCAGGAGCGCCTCCTGCAGGGGCGCGGCGACCAGGGACCCGCTCAGCGTCGCGGACTCGTCGAGGAGGTCGTCCGCGACCGCGCGCACGAGCCGGGTCCAGCTCCGGCCGGGCCCCCGGCTGGTGTCGAAGCCCGGGTCGAGCGGCAGCGGGCCGCGGGTGGGCCGGTCGAGCAGCGTCTCCAGGCTGTCCTCCAGGGCCACCCGGTCCAGCTTCACGGCGAGCACCCGGCAGTCGCCCGACCAGCGGTCGACGGCGGTGTCGCCGCACGGCTGGTAGACGGCGGCGCTGTCGGACGTGGTGAGTGTGCGCGCGCCGGAGCCCTGGTGCCAGACCATGTGGCCGCTGAGCGGGATGTTGACGTGGTACGCCCCGAGTTCCCCGAGGCGCACGCGCACGTCCGTGCCGCAGGTCAGGCCTCCGACGGTGAGCGCGCCGAGGTGCCCGATGGTGAACTCCGCGCGAAAGGACCGCTGCCGGTCGAGGACGTCCAGGAAGTTGCTGTAGTAGGCCGCCACCAACACCTCCCGGGCCTCGTCCACATCACTGGTCCGAAAAGGCGTCCTGGCGGCCACGGTCTCTCCAACTGCACAGCGTACGGCGTGGTTTGACCACGCTACCCGCAGCGCTAGCGGGCCCGTTCCACTCTTTGCTCGTCCCATACGGCCTCCGGGGTCTCCCGGACGCGGCCGTCGGCGCCGAAGACCAGGTACCGGTCGAAGGAGCGGGCGAACCAGCGGTCGTGGGTCACGGCGAGCACCGTGCCCTCGTATGCCTCGAGGCCCTCCTGCAGTGCCTCGGCCGACTCCAGGTCGAGGTTGTCGGTGGGCTCGTCGAGCAGCAGGGCGGTGGCGCCCTCCAGCTCCAGGAGCAGGATCTGGAAGCGGGCCTGCTGGCCGCCGGAGAGCTTCTCGAAGCGCTGCTCGGCCTGTCCGGTGAGTTCGTAGCGGCGCAGCCGGGACATCGCCGCGCCCCGGTCCTTGGCGTGCTCGCGCCACAGGATGTCGAGGAGGGTGCGGCCCAGCAGCTCCGGGTGGGCGTGGGTCTGCGCGAAGTGACCCGGCACGACACGGGCGCCGAGCTTCCACCCCCCCGTGTGTGCCACCGGGTTGTCGGTGTCACCCGCGAGGAGGCGCAGGAAGTGCGACTTTCCAGAGCCGTTGGAGCCGAGGACGGCGACCCGCTCGCCGTAGAAGACCTCCAGGTCGAAGGGTTTCATCAGGCCGGTCAGTTCGAGGTTCTTGCAGGTGACGGCCCGGACGCCGGTGCGGCCGCCGTGCAGGCGCATGGTGATGTCCTGCTTGCGCGGCGGCTCGGGCGGCGGTCCGGCCTCCTCGAACTTGCGCAGCCGGGTCTTCGCCGCCTGGTAGCGGGACGCCATCTCGTCGCTGCGCGCGGCGTACTGCTGCATGTCCAGGACGAGCTTCTTCAGCTGGGCGTGCTTCTCGTCCCAGCGGCGGCGCAGCTCCTCGAAGCGGGCGAAGCGCTCCTGGCGCGCCTCGTGGTACGTCGCGAAGCCCGCGCCGTGCACCCACACCTCCGAGCCGCCGGGGCTGGGCTCCACGCTGACGATCTTCTCGGCGGAGCGGGCGAGGAGCTCCCGGTCGTGGCTGACGAACAGGACGGTCTTGCGGGTCTCCTCCAGGCGCTGCTCCAGCCAGCGCTTGCCGGGGACGTCCAGGTAGTTGTCGGGCTCGTCCAGGAGCAGCACCTCGTCGGTGCCGCGCAGCAGCGCTTCGAGGACCAGGCGCTTCTGCTCACCGCCGGAGAGCGTGCGCACCTCGCGCCACTGGGCCTTGTCGTACGGGACGCCGAGCGCCGCCGTCGTGCAGATGTCCCACAGCGTCTCGGCCTCGTACCCCCGGGCCTCCGCCCAGTCGGAGAGCGCCTGCGCGTACTGGAGCTGGGCCGCCTCGTCGTCGACCGTCATGATGGCGTGCTCGGCGCGGTCGACGGCCCGGGCGGCCTCGCGGATGCGGGGCTGCGCCACGGACACCAGGAGGTCGCGCACGGTCGTGCCGTCGCGCACGGAGCCGACGAACTGGGGCATCACGCCGAGGCCGCCGGACACCGTGACGGTGCCGCCGTGCGGCTTGAGCTCCCCCGCGATGAGCCGCAGCAGCGTCGTCTTGCCCGCGCCGTTCGCTCCGACCAGCGCCACCGCCGCGCCCTCGCCCACCCGGAACGAGACATCACCGAGCAGCGCTCGCCCGTCCGGCAGGTAGTACTCGAGGTGTGCGGCTTCCAGATGTCCCATGGGGGCGATTGTCCGGGGCACCGTTCGGTGACGGCAAACGATTTCCCGGGAGGGGGCCGGTGCGGCCGAGCGGATCCTCGGGGCGGCCGAGCCGCCAGGGCGGTGTCGGGGGCGCTTGGCGGGTTGATCCGTTGCAGATCGCCTTGATCCGTTGCAGATCGCCGCCGGGGGGTACGCGACACATATGACCTCAGATGCCGACCGCTCCCTGTCCCCGGCCCGCGGGCCCCGGAACCGGCTGATCGCGCTGGACCGCCAGGTCTTCGACGCCGTGGCCGCCCGGCACTGGCCAGGCCCCGACCGGCTGCTTCCGCGGCTCAGCCACGCCGCGAACCACGGGCGCCTGTGGTTCGCCACGGCGGGCGTGCTCGCCGCGACCCGGGGCCCGCGGGCCAAGCGCGCCGCCGCCCGGGGCGTGGCGTCCCTCGCGCTGGCGTCCGTGACGATCAACACGCTCGGCAAGCGCTCCGTGCGGCGGCCCCGGCCCGCCCTGGACGGCGTGCCGCTCATGCGCAGGCTGAAGCGGCAGCCCGTCACCACGTCGTTCCCCTCGGGGCACGCCGCGTCCGCGGCGGCCTTCGCGGTCGGGGTGGCCCTGGAGTCGCCCCGGCTCGGCGCGGCCGTCGCCCCGCTCGCGGGCGCCGTCGCGCTGTCCCGCGTCTACACGGGCGCGCACTTCCCGAGCGACGTCCTCGCCGGTGCCGCCCTGGGCGCGGGTGCCGCGTTCGCCGTACGCGGCCTCGTGCCGACCCGGTCCCAGTTGCCGCTGCCGGGGCGGCCGCGCGCCGAGGCCCCCGCCCTGCCCGGCGGGCGCGGCCTCGTCGTGGTCGCCAACAGCGGCGCGAAGACCTCCGACCGGGTGCGTGAGCTGCTCGACGTCCTGCCGCACGCCGAGGTGGTGACGTGCGCGCCGGACGGCCTCGTGGCCGAGTTGGAGAAGGCGGCGGCCCGCGCCCGCGCCCTCGGGGTGTGCGGCGGTGACGGCACCGTCAACGCGGCCGCCTCGGTGGCCCTGCGGCACGGCGTGCCGCTGGCGGTGCTGCCCGGCGGCACGCTCAACCACTTCGCGCACGACCTCGGGGTGGAAGGGCCCCGCGAGCTGGCGCGGGCCGTGGAGGTGGGCGACGCGGTCGCGGTGGACGTCGGCCGCTTCCGCTCCCACGCCGGTTCCGGGCACTTCGTCAACACCTTCAGCCTCGGCGTCTACCCCGAGCTGGTGCGGGAGCGGGAGCGGTGGTCGCCCCGGATCGGCGGCTGGCCCGCGGGGGTCCTCGCCGCGGCGCGCGTCCTGCGCTCCGACCAGCACCCGCTGCGCGCCGAGATCGGCGGCACCGAGCGGGCCCTGTGGCTGCTCTTCGCCGGGAACTGCACGTACAACCGCCTGGGCCCGGCGCCCACGCGGCGCTTCGACCTGGCCGACGGCCTGCTCGACGTGCGCGTCGTGCACGGCGGCCGCAGGCCCGGCTCCCGGCTCCTCGCGGCCGCGCTGACGGCTCCGCTGGAGCGCTCCCCCATCCAGACCACGGCCCGCCCGCGACGCCTGCGCATCGACGGCCTCGCACCCGGCACGAAGATCGCCTACGACGGCGAACTCGCTTCGGCGGAGGGTGAGTTGCTGCTTGACAAGCTGCCGGAGGCGCTGGCCGTGTATCGGCCGTCGCTGGCGACGTGACCCGCGCCGCCGTCGCTGGCTACGGGCCCCGCGCCGCCGAGCCCGGCTGCCGGTATGCCGCCCAACCCGGCCGACCGTATGCTTCCCACCCTGGTTGACCACATGACGAGACGCGGGTCTCATTATTCGGCATGAGCGGCTTACAGTGCCGTCATGTCAGCACCGCAGCAGCCCCACGCCGAGACCGCCGTCTACACGCACGGGCACCACGAGTCCGTCCTCCGCTCCCACACCTGGCGCACCGCCGCCAACTCGGCGGCCTACCTCCTCGACTCGCTCCGGCCGCACCTGCGGATCCTCGACGTCGGCTGCGGCCCGGGCACCATCACCGCCGACCTGGCCGCGCTGGTCCCGGACGGGCACGTCACCGGCGTCGACCGCGCGCCCGACATCCTGGACCGGGCGCGCGCCACGGCGGCCGAACGCGGCCTCGGCAACGTGACGTTCGCCGTCGCCGACGTGCACGCCCTCGACCACCCCGACGACACCTTCGACGTCGTGCACGCCCACCAGGTGCTCCAGCACGTCGGCGATCCCGTGCGGGCGCTGCGCGAGATGCGCCGGGTGTGCCGCCCGGGCGGCGTCGTCGCGGTGCGCGACAGCGACTACGCGGCGATGACCTGGTACCCGCGCGTGGCGGGCTTGGACGACTGGCTCGATCTGTACCGGCGGGTCGCCCGCGCCAACGGCGGCGAGCCGGACGCCGGGCGGCGCCTCAAGTCCTGGGCGCGGGAGGCCGGTTTCACCGAGGTCACGGCGTCCGCGGGCACTTGGTGCTACAGCACGCCCGAGGAACGGGCCTGGTGGAGCGGGCTGTGGGCGGACCGCACGGTGGCGTCCGCGTACGCGGAGCGGGCGACGGCGGGCGGGCACGCGGACCAGGAGCAGCTTGCGGCGGTCGCGGCGGCCTGGCGGGAGTGGGGGCGGGCGGAGGACGGCTGGTTCGTGGTGCTGCACGGGGAGTTGCTGTGCCGGGCGTGAGGTGACCTGACGCGGTCGGCGGGGGGGCGGCGGCAGGCTCGGTCTCCGGGCAGCGCCGCGGGCTCGGCCTCCAGGCAGCGCGGCAGGCTCGGCCTCCGGGCAGCGCGGGGGTTCAGTCCCGTGGCAGCAGGGGGCCCAGGGGGCCGAGGTCCAGGTTCAGGTCCTCGGGGCGCAGTCCGTAGCGCTCGCGGAGCCGCGTCATGCGGTCCTCCAGGAGCATCAACGTCATGCCGACCCGCTCCTCCTGATCCTCCGTCAGCTCCCCCGACTCGAATCGGCGGATGGCCTGGCGCTCCATCAGCTCGCGCAGCAGCTCGACGACGGTCAGGACGAGGGCGACGAGGTCGCGCTCCACGGTGTCCGGTTCCAGGTCCAGCTTCATGACGGCTCCCGCTTCATGGTCGGCTCCGGCTTCATGTCGGCCCCGGCTTCATGGCCTCTCCGGGGCAGCCCACCGCTCGCCACCGGCTCGCCCACCTCCGGTCCGGTCGTCCTCATCGGCCGTCGGCCACGGCGGAGGCACCCGCGCGTTGACCGCGCTGATCAGCGCCTTCAGGTCGATGCGGACGAGGTCGACGTCCGCGATGCGCAGGGTGATGTCGCCCGCGATGACCACACCACCGGCCAGCAGCCGGTCGAGGACGTCGACGAGCGCGATCTCCCGCCGCGCGAACGGCTCGACGGACGCACGCCCGGCACGGTCGGCCGACGCGCTCACGGCGACCCGCCCGCGTCCTGGCGTACCGCGCCCTCCCCGCCGTGCGCCCCCTCCCCCGCACCGGGGTCGCCCATGACGTCGGGGTCGTCCATGACGTCGGGGTCGTCCGTGAAGGAGTACGCCGCCCACGGTCCGGTCACCTCCACACGCAGCCCCGGCCGAGTGCCCTCGGTGCGGCCGATCAGCTCCAGGAACTCCTCGGACCGGGTACGGGGCACCAGATAGGCGGAGTTGAGGATGTTCCGGCCCGATCCGGCGTCGGTGAGCGGCCCGCTCTGCACGGGGTGCAGCCGCGCGTCGGCCGCGTACCGGGCGAGGTCGCCGTGCAGGCGCCGCGTGAACACCTCGGCCCGCGCCACGGCCTCCTCGCGCGCCGCGTTCCCGGCCCTGCGGCGGCGCAGATAGTCCCGCCCTGACCTCGGCGCACGCGAGGGCGGCGGTGCGGCGGCCCCGTCGGCGCCCCTGCCCCCCTCCGCGCCCCCGTCGTCGGCCGCGGCGCCCAGCCACACCTTCACGCCCCACTCGACATGGCCGTCGATGCGGTCCAGGATCCGGTGCAGCCGCTCGGACTCGTCCTCCAGCATGGCGCGTACGGCGCTGTCGTCGTGGAAGACCGTCGCGAGCCTCAGCGGCAGCGGACAGGTCACGGTCGCGAGGGCGGCGACGACGTTCTGATGGGCGCGGGCCGTCGCGGCCAGCCAGTGCAGGTCCTCCAGGTGCGCGTGCAGCGCCTCCCGCCCGAAGTCCCGTTCGGGGACGGGGCTGACGACGGCCACCAGGTCCTCGTGGGCGAGCTGGCGCGGCGGCGCGCCGCCCACGCCGATGAGGTCGGCGTGCAGCGGCGCGGCCGGCGGGCGGCACACGGCGTACACATAGCGCAGGTCATCGTTCACGTTCACGTTCTCCTCGGCCGTCTTGCCCGGTGCCGTCAGGTGCGGTGCTGCCGCCACGGTCAAGGATGCCGCGGCCCTCCGCGTCCGTCTCCAACTGCTCGACGCGGCGGCGCAGTTCCTCGTTCTCCCGCGCGAGCGCGGTCCGGCGCGCACCGCTGGACAGCGCCGGATCGTCCTCCCACCAGTCGATGCCCATCTCCTTGGCTCGCTCCACGGAGGCGACGACGAGGCGGAGCTTGATGGTGAGGAGTTCGATGTCGAGCAGGTTGATCCGGATGTCCCCCGCGATGACGATGCCCTTGTCCAGGACGCGTTCGAGGATGTCGGCGAGGTTCGCGCCGCCCTGCGGGTAGGGCTCGGGCAACCGGCTCGCGGTCGTCATCGGCGGTTCCGGCCGCCGTCGGCAGCGACGAGTTCGTCATCGGCGCCATCGGCGTCCGCGTACTCGCCGTCGTCAACCGCTTCCGGGTCCACGTCGGCCTCGTCCTCCTCTTCGGCGCGCGCGTCCTCGTCGACCTCGTCGTAGGCCCCCTCGCCGTCCTCGCCGTCCTCGTCGTAGGCCCCCTCGTCGTCCTCGTCCTCCTCCTCGTACGCGCCCTGGTGCTCTTCCTCGTGCGCGCGCTCCTCGTCCTCCTCGTCCGCGACCGCCTCGTCGTGGCCGCGCACCACCTCGCCGTCACGGATCTCTCCGCGCCAGCCGTCGCTCGCCTCGCCCCGCATCGACAGATACCGGGCGAAGTGCTTGAGGTCGAGGCGGACCCGGCGGCCCTGGGCGCGCCAGATGTTGCCGGTCTTCTCGAACAGGCCCTTCGGGTAGTACTCGATGACGAGCAGGACGCGGGTCAGCTGTTCGCCGAGCGGGTGGAAGGTGACCACGCCCTTCGTGGTGCCCTTCGCGCCCTCCGACGTCCAGGAGATCCGCTGGTCCGGCACCTGCTCGGTGACGTGCGCCTTCCAACTGCGGCTGGACCAGAAGACCTTGAGCTGCCAGTCGGAGTCCGTGTCGCCCGCCGCGCTCGCGCTCTTGACGCCCTTGGCGTACGTGGCGAACTCCTGGAACTGCGTCCACTGGTCGTAGGCCTCACGGACCGGCACGCCGACGTCGACGTACTCCAGGATGACGGTGGGTTTCTGGCCGCCCCCGCCCTTCTTGCGGCGCCCGGTGAGGTTCTTCAGGGCGCCCTTGACGGAGTCCTTGAGGCGGCTGCCGCCCAGCTCCACGGCGCCGCGCAGCGGGCCCTTGCCCTGGGCGAGCTTGCGGCCGCCTTCGAGGGCGAGCTTGCCGAAGCCGGGGCTGCGGCCGTCGGCGATGTCGTTGAGCTTGACGGTGGTCTCGCCGAGCTTGCGGCCGACCCCGATCAGGGCGCGCTCGGCCTGCGCCATCGCATAGGCCTTGGCCTCGTCCTTCAGGCGGTCCGCCGCCGGGCTGTTGACGGCGGACCGCAGCATGTTCGGGGCCTCGGACCGGCCGCCGTTCCCGGTGTCCTCGCGGGTCTGTTCGCGGGTGTCAGTCATCGCTGCCTCCCCGCGCCCGGGTGGCCTTCTTCGCGGTGCGCCGCTGCGTGCCGCGCTGCTGCGAGCCGCGCGCGCCGTCCGTGCCGCGCGCGGTCCTCGCCTTGCGGTCCGGGCCCGTCTTGCGTTCGCCCCGGGCGGCCGACGTGGCCTTCTTCGTCGCCGAACCCGCCTTGCGGGTACCCGACTTGGCCGTACCGCCCGCGCTCTTGCCCGTGTCCCGGGCCTTGTCGGACGCCTCGTCCGCGCCGGGCACGGCATCCGTGTCGGGGGTGATCCCCGAGAGCCGGTCGCGCACGTCCAGGGTGCGGTCGTGCAGCCGGTCGGCGATGCCTTCGAGCTGCCGGTCGAGCAGCGAGCCGGTCGCCGCCTTGCCGACGCCCCGCAGGTCCTGCTTGAGCTGGTCGCCGATCTCCTTGAACTGCGGATTGTTCTCCAGTTGCCGTGTCACGGCGCCGGCGAGCGCGCCGGGGCTCAGCTGGAGCCTGCGGCCCGCCACCATCGTGCCCACGGCGAAGGCGAGTTTCGCCTTCTTCGTGCGTCCGAGAAGGTACCCCGCGCCCACGGCGAGGCCCACTGCCAGTCGATTCATGACGTTCCTGTCCTCACTTCACTGCCCTGACGGTGCCGGCGGTCGGTCGTCCGCCCGCGCCACGTCGCCGACGGGTCCGTGGCCGAGACGGGCGAGGAGTTCGTCCTCGCGGCGGTCGAACTCGTCCTCGTCGATCTCACCGGCGTCCAACCGCTCGGCTAGCAGGGCGAGTTCCTCGGTGATGGCCGAGGGGTCGTAGTACTGCCGCTCGGCCTCCGTGGCCACCTGCCGGAGCACCCACAGGGTGCCCCGGGCCGGTGCCAGTGGCAGGGCGAGCAGTTCGCCGATGAGTCCCATGGCCGGGCCTCGACGCCTCAGCCCACGCCCGCCGCGTCGTCCGCGGGCCGCGCCGGGCCCGGGTCGACGAAGCTGTACGGGGGCAGCGGACCGTGGACGCGCAGCTCCAGGTGGGGCTGGCTGCGGCGCAGTTCCTCGACGGCGGCGACGAATCCGTCGGCTCGGTCGCGGCTCACCAGGAACGACACGTTGGCGAGCCAGCCGGTGCCCTCGGGTCCTGCGCTCACGGAGTCGGCGCACGGCTCCAGGGCGCGCCGCACCTCGGCGCCGTCCCCGGCCTCGCGGGCCCGCACGGCCGCGGTCACCTGCTCGCCGAGGCGCAGCTTCTGTTCGTAACTGCCGCCGCCCGCACGCCGGTTGGCCTCGACCATGGAGCGCAGCTCGGGGTTCTCGGCGAGCACCTGGTGCAGCACGGCCTGCTCGTCGTGAGCGGCCTTCACGTTGTACTCGGCCTTGCCTTCGAGGGCGCGCAGCCGCTCCTCGTAGTGCTCGGCCCGGTCGGCGAGCACCGCGACGACGGCGTCGTCGTCCTGCGCGATGCTGCCGAAGCGCATCGGAAGGATCGGGCCGCCCGCGCCCGCCTCGTCCAGGACGCTCTGGTGCGCGAGCAGGTCGCGCCGCTTGGGCCGCAGGTCCTCGGGGCTGTCGGAGACGAGCGCGGCGAGGCCGTCGTGCCGGACGACGCGGACCTTGTGCGCGGGGTCGCCGATGCCGCCCATGCCCTCGGGAAGCGCCGGGTGCGTGGTGGCGGCGATGCCGTAGATGTACGTGGTCACTCCTGCTCCTCCTTCCGGGTGCGGGACGATGCGCGCCGGGCACGCGGCCGGGCGGGCTCCTCCTCGCCGCGGCCCTCGTCGCGGGCCTGCCGGAACGCGTCGGAGATGGTCTCCGCGGCGCCGGAGAGCGCGCCCTTGGACTTGCCGCGCGCGCCGGATTCGGTGATCTCGCCGACGAGGTCGGGCAGGCCGGGGCTCTTGTGCGGGCCCGCCTCCAGGTCGAGGCGGTTGCAGGCCTCGGCGAACCGCAGATACGTGTCGACGCTCGCGACCACGACCCGCACGTCGATCTTCAGGATCTCGATGCCGACGAGCGAGACACGGACGAAGGCGTCGATGACGAGCCCGCGGTCCAGGATGAGTTCGATGACGTCGTACAGGCCGCTGGTGCCGCCTGCGCCGCCGGACTGCTGTGCTGGGACTACGGTCATGCCGAGTTGCCCTCCTTGCGTGGGGAGTGTCGGGGGTTGTCGGGAACGGCTGGGGGCCCGGCGGGGGAGCCGGGCCGTTCGGGCGCGCCGCGGATGTCCGGGGCGGGTCGGTCGTCGTCCGGCGGGGCGGGGGTCAGCCGCCGCCCGGCCGGGGCGGGTCGGCCCGCCCTCGTTCGTAGCGCCGCACGCGCCGGTACCCGGTCAGGTCGCCCTGCGGGTCGAGGGTCACGGCGTAGGTCGCGAGCAGGCTCATCGTGTCCGGCACGCGGACCAGTTCGACGACCTCGACGGCCAGGTCCCAGCCCTCTTCGGTCCGTTCGAAGGACGACACGGACTCGACCGTCAGGCCGGTGAGTTCCGCCAGTTGCTCACGCGCGCAGCGCAGCACGGCGACGGGCCCGGGCAGGTCGTCGGTGTCGGCCTGGGTCTTGTTGGCGCTCTGCTTTCTTGACGTCTGGGTCATGGCCACCTCCTGGTCCGAGTGACCCCACGGGCGCGGGCCAAACCGGTGGGGTGCGGGGCCCGCACCGCCGAGACGCGCCGCCCCGCGCCCCACGACGGGTCCCGCCGTCCGTCGTGGCTACTCCCCGGTCCGCTCGGCCGCGTCCCGCGTCCGCTCCGGCGCCCCCGCCACCCTCGCGGTCTCCGGTGACGCCGTGTCCAGCGGCACCGACCAGGACCGGACGAGGCCCAACTGCACGCCTTGGCGCGGGAGTACGGCGTCCAGGAGCCAGTCGGCGGCGACCCGGACCCGGTTGCCGGGCATCGCGGCCAGGTGGTAGCCGCGGGTGACGGCCCCGGCGAGGGGGCCGGACAGCGGGACGCCCAGCGGGTTGGCGGCGCCGCTGACGCCGCCGAGGTCGACGGTGAAGCCGAGGTCGTGGTGGCGGTAGGGGCGCCGCTTGCCGAGGCCGAGGGAGGCGGCGACGTTGTGGCCCGCGGTCTTCCCCTGCCGCCAGGCGTGCTGTGCGGTCATCGCCGTGTACTGCCCCTTCTCGGTCAGGTCGGGCACGGCCGCCGCGTCGCCGCACGCGAACACCTCGGGGTGGCCGGGCACGTTCAGGAACGGGTCGACGAGCAGCCGGCCCCGCTCCAGCGGACTGCCGATCCCGGCGACGAGCGGGTCGGGCCGCACGCCCACGCACCACAGCAGGGTGCGCGTGGGCAGATGGTCGCCGTCGGAGAGGAGCACGCCCTCGCGGGTCGCCTCCTTCACGGACGTCCCCGTGCGGACCTCCACGCCGCGTCGGCGCAGCACCCGGTCCGCGGTGTCGGACAGCCGCCGGTCCAGCTCCGGCAGGACCCGCGGGGCGATGTCGAGCAGCACCCAGCGCGGCTCGATCCCGGTCCGCAGCGGCTGCCGCCGTACCAGCGAACGCGTGAACAGCTGGCCGTGCGCGGCGACTTCGACGCCCGTGTAACCGGCGCCCGCCACGACGAACGTGCAGCGCGCCCGGCACGCGGCGGGATCGTCCACGGCCGCGGCGAGCTCGATCTGCCGCGTCACGTGGTCGCGCAGGTACAGGGCCTCGGGCAGGCCGCGGAAGCCGTGCGCGTGCTCGGCGACCCCGGGCACGGGCAGCAGTTTGTTGACGCTGCCGACGGCCAGCACCAGGCGGTCGTAGGAGAGTTCGCCGTCCTGGCCCTCGGGGTCGGCGTAGTGCACGGCGCGCCGCGTCAGGTCGATGCCGTCGGCCTCGCCGAGCACGAGGCGTACGTGGCGCAGCGCGCCCGCGAGCGACACGGTGACGCGGCGCGGTTCGAGGACGCCCGCGGCGACCTGGGGAAGCAGCGGCAGGTACAGGAAGTAGTCGGTGGGGTTGAGCAGGGTGATGTCGGCCCGGCCTCGGGTCAGTCGCGACAGGGCGCGGGCGGCCTGGAACCCCGCGAAGCCGGCACCGACGATGACGACGTGCGGTCGGCTGGCAGTTCGGCTCACAGTGTGCCTCCGGCGTGGTCCGGTACGTCCGGTGTGTTCCGGAACGGACCTCCCGCGTGCCCTGGCCCGCCCCCGGTGAAACGCCCGCCGTTTGCCGCCGCGCCCCCGGGTTACCCGACCTTCACACCACAGCGAAGGGCGTGTGCCCCATGGCCGAGTCCGGATACGTCAGCGTGGAGCCACCCGTGGTGTCGGCGTACACGATCCCGGCGGACGCCCCCGAGGCCGACGGCACGTTCGCGTGGGACACCACGACGATCGTCGTCGCGGAGGTCTCCGCGGGCGACGCCACCGGCACCGGCTGGACCTACGCGCCCGCCGCCACCGTCGACCTCGTACGGGAGCAGCTTTCGCCCGTCCTCGCGGGCCGCGACGCCCTCGACATCCCCGCCGCCCACGACGCGCTCACCAAGGCGGTGCGCGACGCCGGCCGCGAGGGGCTCGCCGCCCGCGCGATCTCGGCCCTCGACATCGCCCTGTGGGACCTCAAGGCCCGTCTCTTCGAGGTCCCGCTGGTCCGGCTCATCGGGGCGGCCCGCGACGACGTGCCGGTCTACGGCAGCGGCGGCTTCACCACGTACCACGACACGCATCTGGCGGCCCAGCTCAACGGCTGGGTGCACGGCCAGCGGATACCGCGCGTCAAGATCAAGGTCGGCGAGAGCTGGGGGCGGGCCGCGGCGCGCGACGTGGCGCGGGTGCGGCGGGCCCGCGATGTCATCGGGCGGCAGGCCGAGCTGTACGTCGACGCGGGCGGCGCCTACACCCGCAAGCAGGCGGTACGGATCGGCCGGGTGCTCGCCGAGCACGGCGTGGGCTGGTTCGAGGAGCCGGTGTCCTCCGACGACCTGCGGGGGCTCGCGCTGGTGCGTGACGCCCTCGTCTGCGACGTCGCGGCGGGCGGGTACGGGCACGGCCTCCCCTACTTCGCCCGGATGGTCCCCTCCGTCGACTGCCTCCAGGCCGACGCCACCCGCTGCGGCGGCCTCACCGCGTGGCTGCGCGCCGCCGCGCTCGCCGAGGCCCACGGCCTGGAGATGTCGGCGCGCGGCGCCCCGCACGCGCACGCGGCGGTCGCGGCGTGCGTGCCGAACCTGCGGCACGTCGAATGGTTCCACGACCACGTCCGGGTCGAGTCGATCCTCTTCGACGGCGTCCTCGACCCGACCGGCGGCACGGTCCGCCCGGGCGTCGGCACCGGCCACGGGCTGCTGCTGCGCACGCCGGACGTGGAGGAGTACCGGATCGCGTGAGGGCGCGTCGAGGGGTCGCGTGAGGTGCGGTGAATATCGGTCGCGTGAGGGGGCGGGGCGTGGGCATGCTCGGCGGTCATGGACGCGATGAGGGATGCGGGGTCGGCTACGTCGACCACAGGGTCGACGAGGGACGCGGGGTCGACCGGGGACTCGGCGTCGTCCGCGGTGCCCACCCCGGGGCCGGGCACCGCGGACGGCGCCGGGCGGCACGTGGGACCGGACGTCGTGCTGATCGGGGGGCGTTCAGGGGTGGGGAAGTCGTCCGTCGGCTGGGAGGTCGCGGCGCAGTTGGTGGCCGCGGACGTCGGCCACGCCTTGATCGAGGGCGACTTCCTGGACGCCGTCCACCCCACCCCGGCGGGCGACCCGCACCGCTCCCGGCTCACCTGCCGCAACCTCGCCGCCCTCTGGGCGAACTACGCCGACCTCGGCTGCCGCCGCCTCGTCTACACGAACACGGCGAGCGTCCTGCCCTCCGAGGAGTGGCTGTTCACCGAGGCCCTGGGCCGCCCCCGGATCATCCGGATCCTGCTCACGGCGACCGACGCCACTGCCGAACAGCGCCTCAAGCAGCGCGAGCTGGGCTCGGAGCTGGAGCGGCAGCTGCGGCGCAGCGCGCTCATGTCCCGGCACCTGGACGAACTGGTGCCGCCGGACGCCCACCGTGTGCCGACGGACGGCCGGACGGTGGGCGACATCGCGGCGGAGGTCATCAGCCGGGCGGGTTGGGCCTCCTGAGGGGCGCGCGGGACGGCGGGACCGTCGGGAAGTCGGCGGTGCCGCCGGTCGGGGGCGTGCCGCCGGTGCCGGTGGGCGGGGTTGTCGGAGGGGCGGGCTCCGCCGGACGGGCGGGCTCCGCCGGAGGTGCGGGCTTCACCGGGGTTGCCGGGAAGTTCGGGGCGGCCGGGGGCTTCGTCGCCGCCGGGGACCCGGCCGGCGCGGAGGGTGCGGGTGCCTCGGGGACCGCGGGAGCCTCGGGGGCAGCGGCGTCCGCGCGGGCCACGGGTGCCTCAGGGACCGCCGGAGCCCTGGGAGCCTCACGCGCCCCGGAGGCCTTCCCCGGCGACCGGGCCGCGTTGCGCATCACCACGGCGGCCACGGCGAGCAGCGCGGTCACGATCAGCGCGGCCGCCCAGCCGGGCAGGCCCAGGGCGATGACCAGGCCGAGGGCGAGCGCGGCGGCGGCGCCCGCGTACAGGGCGGCGACGCCGGACGACGCGTACAGCGCGGCCTTGCGGCGCTGCTTGCGCGCCACCCCGGAGACCTCCGCGCGCAGTTCCTCGCGCAACTCGTGGCGCAGCTCCTCGCGCAGCGACTGCCGCACCGTCTCCCGCAGGGACTCGTGCACCGCGTCGCGGACGACCTGCGACAGGGCGTCGCCCAGGGTCCTGTCCGTCAGCGGTACGTTCTTGTCCTGGACCGGCATCTTCTCGTCCTTCCTGTCCGAAGCGGTCGGGGCGGACGGGTACCCGGCGCCCGCGGCGCGTAACGGCATCGGGCCCCGGTGCCCCGAGAACCGGAAACGATCTCGTGTCCGCGCGGCGCCAACTAGGCTCGTCCCCATGGAGATCCTGGGAACCGTGCTGCGCGTGTGCGTCAGCGACTTGGAGGCGTCCGTCACGTTCTACGAACGGCTGACGGGCAGCACCGCGATGCGCTTCGAGCGGGGCGGCGTGGCCGTCGCCTCGGTCGGCTGCTTCCTGCTCATGAGCGGGCCGGAGGCGGAGTTGGAGGTCCTGCGCAAGGTCGCGGCGACCATCGCCGTCAAGGACGTCGACGAGGCGCACGCGACCCTCACCGCCTCCGGCGCGCACATCGTCGCAGGCCCCGTGCCCACGCCCGCCGGCCGCAACCTCATCGCGATGCACCCCGACGGCGCGGTCTTCGAGTACGTGGACCGCAACGCCCCCGCCCCCCACTGACCCGGCCCCGCCCCGACCCGACAGCGCCCACCCGTCACCGTCGCCCCGGCACCGAACCGGGGCGGACGGGACGGGCGAGGGCGCGAGGGTGCGAGGGCGGGCCAACGAGGGTGAAGGCGTGAAGGTCGGCCGGTTCAGGCCGACGTGAAGCACAGTCAGGCAGGGCACACCCCACTCACCGCACAAGCCCTCTCACGGCCGCATCCGGAAGTCGTACCTCCCCGGCAGGGGCTCCTCCGACACCGCCGCCCACACCTCGCCGATGACCTCGTCGGCCTCCCTCAGGTCGGCCACCTCGAAGTTCTCGTCGAAGACGGCGCGGGCGGCGGTGAGATCGCCCTCCGCGAGGAGCAACTGGGCCTCGATCAGCCGGAATCGACCCGTGCGCCGGGTGTGCGGATGCACACGGTTCCACACGCCCCGCGCCGCCTCGGCGCGCCCCGCGGCCACGAGGGCGCCGATGGCCTCACGGCCGAGGGCCGCGGTCGCCGCGGACCACACCACGCCGTCGTCGCGGCGCTCGGCGCACAGGTCGTCGAAGGCCTCGGCGTACCGGTCGGCGGCGCGCTCCACATGGCCGGACTCCTGGTCGGCGACGGCGAGGCAGCGCAGCAACGGCCAGCGCGACGGAGCGAGTTCCAGGCCGCGCTCCCAACTGCGCACCGCCTGGGCCAGATCCCCGGCGTGCCACTGGGCGACGCCCAGGTGGTACTCGGCGTGCGGCTGCGCGGGCGCGGTCTCCAGCATGTCCCGCCAGTGCGGGGCGACCAGAGTGGGCCCGGGCGGCCCGACCCGCCGGGGCTCCGGCACGGCCCCGCTGCGCAACAGCTCCAGCCACGGCTCCTGTTCGGGGCCGAGCGTGGACTCGGCGAAGGGCGTGCCGGGCACCTTGTACTGCCCGCGCAGGACTTCGAGGGCGCCCCAGCCCGACCCGACGGCGAGCGTCTCCTCCGGCTCGGTGTCGGCGCAGGGCCGCCACTGCGCGAAGGCGGCGTCCACGACGGCGGCGGGCAGCGCCAGGTCGAGCCGCGTCTGCGCCTCGCCGCGGGCCGCCGTCCAGTCGGCGCCGTGCACGACGTCCGGGGCGGCGGTCAGCGGCCCGTACGACTCCAGCCACGCGAACTCGCTCTCCGCGTCCAGGCGTACATGCTCCAGCTGGGTGCGCGCGAGCCCGGCCTGGATCTCGGCGTAGCCGCCGGTGCCGGGTTCGGTGAGCCACCGCTGCCAGCGCCGCCCGCCCGCGCCGGTGCCCCACACGAAGAGCTTGCGGCCGCGCAGCAGGGCGGTGGAGGTCTGCGCGAGGCCGTGCCCGTCGGCGTCGAGGGCCGCGATCCAGCGGCGTTCCCCGTCGGGGACGTCGTAGAAGTAGTCGGCGGGGAACTCGGCGCGCGGCGGGCGGGTGCGGTCCACGCCGTCGTGCTCGGGCACCGGCACCTTCCGCAGGGTGCGCGCGTACCCGTAGTGCCAGGCCTCGTCGGCGGGGGCGAGGATCCGGCGGTCCTCGGGCACGGCGATGTTGGACCACCAGTAGACGGGCACGGGCCGCTCGTGGGGGTTGCGGATCCGGACGCCGACGTGCAGGAAGTCGGAGTCCTCCGGCAGCCACAGGTCGACCTGGAAGGGGATGTCGCGCAGTCGCTCCCACTCCCACAGGCGCACCATCTCGCCGCCGTCGGGCGCGGTCAGGCGCGCGGCGTGCAGCGGCGCGCAGGACAGTGCCGTGTGACCGGTGGCGCCGATGTTCCACTCGATGCCGCCGGAGTACCAGGCGCCGTTGAGGGCGAAGTCGGCGGGCTGGAACACCGGGTTGCGGTAGAGGAGTTCACGGCCGGTCGGCTTGTGGAAGAGGGAGTGGATCCGGCCACCGAGGCCGGGCAGGACGGTGACGCGCAGCCGGGTGTTCTCGATGACGAGGGCGTCGAAGGACGTGGGGGTCCGCTCGCGGCCGTAGCCGTCGCGGATGCGCGCGGGCAGCACCGACCGCAGCGGTTCGTACGTGAGCTGCCGCGCCATGTCGCGCGGCAGCTCCTGCCGGTCCCGGTCGTCGAGGCCGTGCGCCGTGTCGAGCGGCTTGAGCGGGGGCAGCGGGTTCTCCGGCCCCAACTCGGCCGCCGACAGGGTCGTCACGTCACGTCGCACGGTCGTCGCCAAGGCGTCCTCCTCAGTTCAAGGACGCCGCGCGTCCCCGGGCCCCGTTGACCATGGAACACGCTCGGCCCCGCTCCTGCCAGGGCCTTCACCGGTCAGGATTGCGCACGCGTTTCGCACAGAAGGGTCAGGATTCCGTGAAGGCCGCCACGATCACATCGGTGAGGACGTCGCCCGCGGTGCCGTCCGGGTCCAGGTCGGGGTCGTAGATCGTGACGTTGAGGCCGACGCAGCGCGGGGAGCGCACCAACGGGCGGAGCAGCGCGAGGAGTTCGTCGGGGTGCAGGCCGTCCGCGTCGGGGCTGTCGACGGCCGGCATCACGGAGGGGTCGAGGACATCGGCGTCGAGGTGCACCCAGAAGCCCTCCAGGGCCTCGTGCTCCAGGCTCAGGGCCGCGGAGCGGGCCACCTCGTCGGCGCCCCACTGGCGCAGTTCGCCGACGGTGACGGTGGGTATGCCGAGCTCGCCGAGTTCGGCCCGGTCCTCGTCCTCGTCGCGCATCCCGAAGAGCCGTACGTCCTCGTCGCGCAGGTAGGGGCCGAGCCCTTCGAGGTCGGAGAGGTCGCGCTGGCCGCGCCCGGTGGCGAGCGCCAGTTCCTCGCCGCCCGCGGCGCCGACGCCCTCGGAGTTGCCCGGGTGCCGGAAGTCGGCGGAGGCGTCGATCGCGGCGAGGCCGAAGCGTCCGATCCGGCGCAGCGCGAGGGACGCGCCGAGTTGGATGGAGCAGTCGCCGCCGAGGACGACGGGCAGGTCACCGGCGCGCACATGCGTCTCGATGCGGTCGGCGAGCATCGGTGTGTAGGCGGCGATGGCGGCGGCGTTGAAGACGCCGTCGCCCTCCTTCCAGTCGCCGCGGTCATAGCGCGGCGGTACGACGACGCCGCCCTCCACGGCGTCCAGGCGGCGCAGGATGCCGCGCTCGCGCAGCGCTCCGGCGAGCTTGTAGCAACCGGGTACGGTGCCGGGAGCGGGCGGACGCAGCCCCAGGTTGGAGGGCGCGTCGATGATCACAACAGTTCGCATGGCGCTCATCCTCCGTGACCGGCGCGGCCGCTTTCAATGGCCCCCGGCCGTCGTCATCTCGGTGGTGAGGGCCCACCGCTGATGGTCGCGCCAGCCGCCGTCGATGAAGAGGAAGCGGGGGGAGAACCCTTCGAGGCGGAAGCCCGCGCGGCGGGCGAGCGCGATGGAGGCGGTGTTGCGCGGCTGGACGTTGATCTCCAGACGGTGCAGCCGCAGTTCCCCGAAGGCGTGGCCCACGACGAGCCCGAGCGCCTCCCCCATGAGTCCGCGCCCCGCGGCGTGCGCGAACGCGCCGTAGCCGAGGGCCCCGCACCGGAAGCCGCCCTCGACGATGTTGTTGATGTTGATGAACCCCGCGAGGGCGCCGTCGGACCGCTCGTACACGAGGAAACCGGCCTTGGTGGGGTCCTCGATGAGCACGCGCGCGTACGCCGCGTAGCTCTCGTCCGTCGTCGGCGGGAACAGCCAGGGCCGGTGCAGTTCGGCGCTCTCCCGGGCCCGGGCGGTGAACTCGGCCGCGTCCGCGTACGAGTAGGGGCGTATGCCCACGCGGGGGCCTTCGGCGAGCGGGGCGGGGCGGATGTGCGACATCCGGCCACGCTACCCGGCGGTCCGCGACGTCACCGCACGCGGACGCTCCCGCCCAGGCGCCGCGTCCAGGGCCCCGTCACTTGCGCCGGCTGACGAAGAACGCCCCGCACAGGGCGCCGATCAGGCCGGTGCCGAGCAGCGCCATCCACAGCGGCACGGTGACTTCCGGGATCAGGAGCCGGATCTTGGTGCTGCGGGTGTTCTCGAAGATGAAGACCAGCGTGAGGAGGGCGATCACCGCGACGGTCACTCTGCCGGGCGTCATCAGCGCACCCACGCCGCCCTGAGAGGGGCTCGTGGAGCCGCCCGTGGAGCTCTTGGGGCTCATGTCTGGACCCTTCCGTTCCGTCGGAGCGTCGGCCGCTCCCCCGGGTCCAGGATGGGCAGTGGTACGGGATCCCGCGCGGTGGGTGTCGCCGGGGGCGGGACGGTGTGGGCCATTCGGGTGACGCGGGCGGGGCGGACGGTCCCGCCCGCCCCGCCCGCGCCTCAGCCCGAGCGCTCCCCCAGCGCCGCCGTGTCGAGCCGCAGCGTCCCCGTCTCCGCGTCCAGCTCCCCCGGCACCCCGAACGGGATCGTCAGCGCCCCCTCGCAGTGGCCGAACCCGAACTCCTCCACGACCGGCACGCCGAGGCCCCCGAGCCGGTCGCGCAGGACCGCGCGCACGGCGTCGTAGGGGCCGCACTCCTCCCAGGAGCCGAGGGCGATGCCCGTGACGCCGTCGAGCTGTCCGGCGCGCAGGAGTTGCGTGAGGCACCGGTCGAGCCGGTACGGCTCCTCGCCCGTGTCCTCCAGGAACAGCAGCCCGCCGCGCGCGGGCACCCGCGTCCCCGGCACACCGAGGTCCGCGGCCAGCAGGGACAGGCAGCCGCCGAAGGTGACCCCGCGGGCCCGGCCGCCGACGAGGGGCCGCCCGGGCGAGTCGATGACCTGGACCGCCTCCGGCTCGAACAGGGTGAGCCGCAGGTGTTCCTGGGCGCGGGCGTTCTTGAGGAAGTCGGCCGCGGCCACCATCGGCCCGTGCAGGGTGACGACCCCGAGGCGCCGCGCGAACGCCTCGTGCAGCGTGGTGATGTCGCTGTACCCGAGGAACACCTTGGGCGGAAAGGCCCGCAGGGCATTCCAGTCGATCAGCTCCACCATCCGCGCGGCCCCATAGCCGCCGCGCGCGCAGAACACGCCCGCCACCGACGGATCGCGCCAGGCCCGCTCCAGGTCCCGCGCCCGGTCTGCGTCCTCGCCCGCGAGGTGGTCGAACTCCCGGTGCACGTCCAGGACGTGGGGGGCGACGACGGGCTCCAGGTCCCAGCCGCGCAGGATGTCGAGGCCCGCTTCGAGCCGGTGCTCGGGCACGGGCCCGCTCGGCGCGACGACGGCGACCCGGTCGCCGGGGGCCAGGCGGGGCGGCCGGACCAGGGGCGGCATGGCGACCGCGGGCCCGGGGGCGGGCGCGGGCGGCGGCACGGTGAGCTTCGGGCGGTCCACGGGCTCCTCGGATCCGGTCACTTGGCGAGCTCCAGCGTGGGCGTGCCGCCCGCCGGGTCGAAGCGGAACACCTGCGCGTACAGGGAGAGTTCGGCCTCCAGGGCCCGGATCATGGTGTCCGCGCGCCGGAACCCGTGCCCCTCGCCCTCGAAGGCGATGTACGCGTGCGGCACCCCGCGCCGCTGCATCCGCTCCAGGAGCAGCTCGGACTGCGCGGGCAGGCAGATCACGTCGTCGAGGCCCTGGAGCAGCAGGAACGGCGCGGTGATGCGGTCGGCGTGCCGGGCGGGCGAGCGTTCCTCGTAGCGGCCGGGCACCTCGGCGTAGGGGCCGACCAGGGTCTCCAGGTAGCGCGACTCGAAGTCGTGGGTCTCGCCGTCCTGCCAGGAGGCGAGGTCGAGGACGGGGTAGATGATGGTGCCGCAGGCGTACACGTCGGTCGTGGTCAGGGAGGCCGCCGTGGTCCAGCCGCCCGCGCTGCCGCCGCGGATCGCGAGCCGCGCGCGGTCGGCGGTGCCCTCGTCGGCGAGGGCGAGCGCCACGGCCGCGCAGTCGTCGACGTCGGCGATGCCCCACTGCTCGCGCAGCCGGTTGCGGTAGGCCCGGCCGTACCCCGTGGAGCCGCTGTAGTTGACTTCGGCGACGCCTATGCCACGGGACGTGAAGTAGGCGATGGCCAGGTCGAGGACGAGGGGGGCGCGGGAGGTGGGGCCGCCGTGCGCCCACACCACGTAGGGCGGCAGTTCGTCGCCGGGGGCGACGTGGCCGGGGTGGTGCGGCGGGTAGATGTGGGCGTGGATCTCGCGTCCGGCGGGACCGAGGAAGGTGCGGATCTGGGGTTCGGGATAGTACGTGGGGTCGACCGGGTCGTCGTGCGCGGCGCCGACGACGCGGGCCCTGCCGGTGCGGGTGTCGAGCTCCACGACTTCGTAGGCGCTGCGGGGGCTCGCGGCTATGCCCACGACACGGGTGCCGTGGACGGCGAGCGAGGCCGACCACTCCGACCAGGGGCCGGCCGCGTCGACGACCTCGCCGGTCTCCGGGTCGAGGATGCCGAGCGCGGAGGCTCCGGTGCCGTGCACGACGGCGATCAGTCCGCTGTCCAGGGGCGCGAACCAGCTGAGGCCGAGCTGCCACAGGGGCCCGCCGAACTCCTCCTCGCGCGGACAGAGCGCGCTCGCCGTGCCGTCGGGCTCCGCGCGGTACAGGTTCCACCAGCCGGAGCGGTCGCCGGCGTACAGCAGCCGCCCGTCCCGCGCCCAGTCGGCCTGCGCGATCGACTCCTCCGGGCCGCCCGCGAGGACCCGGGCACCCTCGAAGACGCCGTCCACGACGTCGGCGACCAGGAGTTCCGTGCCGTCCCACGGCATCCGCGGATGGTCCCAGGCCAGCCAGGCGACCTTGGTGCCGTCCGGGGAGAGCCGCGGTCCGGTGACGAAGCGGTGCCGCCCGTCGGACAGCTCCCGCAGCGCCGCCCGGTCCTCGGCCGCCGAGCCGTCCAGCGGTACGGCGGCCAGGACGCGCCGCACGTCGGTGGGTCCCTCGCCGGTGAACTCCTCCAGGACGCACCAGACCTCGCCGCGGTCCATGTGGACGCGCGGGTCGGCGAAGCGCAGCCCGCCGCCGACGCCGGACAGCGGGGTCAGGGGTCTGGGCTCGGCCTCGGGGACGTCGGGCTCGTAGGCGTACAGGCGCTGGTCGGTGAAGTCGGCGAACACCACGAGCGGTCCGCGCGGATCACCTGGCCGGGCGGCGGCGGCCCAGGGCAGGCCGCCGTACTCGATGACGCGGCTGCGGACGTTCCACGGCGCGGGCAGCACCGACTCCTCGGTCCCGTCCGGGCGGCGCCGCACCAGCGCCCGCCGCCCGCTCTCGGTGGGTCGTGGCTCGGTCCACCAGGCCTCGTCCCCCACGAAGCCGACGAAGGCGGGGTGGCCGTCGTGGGCCGCGGCGAGCGCGGCGCCGATCGGGGACAGCCACGAGCCGTACGGCTTGGTCTTCGCCATGTCGTTCATCTCCCCCAAAGGTCGGTCAGGCCGTGCGCAGGAAGCGGTCGAGCACCCGGGTGCCGAAGTGCAGCGCCTCGACCGGCACCCGCTCGTCCACTCCGTGGAAGAGGGCCTGATAGTCGAAGCCCTCCGGCGTCCGCAGCGGCGAGAAGCCGTAGCCGCGGATGCCGAGCCGCGAGAACTGCTTGGCGTCCGTGCCTCCCGACATGCAGTACGGAAGGACGCGGCCCTCCGGCGCGAACTCCTCGACGGCCGCCCGCATCCTGGCATACGTGGGTGTGTCCACCGGCGCCTGCAGCGCCACCTCCCGGTGGTGGAACTCCCAGTCGACGTCGGGTCCGGTGAGCAGGTCAAGGGTGGCGCGGAACTCTTCCTCGCCGCCGGGCACATATCGGCCGTCCACATACGCCGTGGCCTCACCGGGCACCACGTTGACCTTGTACCCGGACTGGAGCATGGTCGGGTTGGCGCTGTTGCGCACCGTGGGCTCGACGAGGGCGGCGGTGGGGCCGAGCTTCTCCATGAAGGCGTCGACGTCGAAACCGGGCGCGTCCGGGTCGGCCTCCAGGCCGTAGAGCCCGGCGAGTTCGACCAGGGCCGCCCGCACCGTCGGGGTGAGCCGCACCGGCCAGCGGTGCTCCCCGATGCGGGTGACGGCCGCGGCGAGCCTGCTGACGGCGTTCGCGCGGTTCACCTTGGAGCCGTGGCCCGCCGTGCCGCGCGCGGTGAGCTTGAGCCAGCCGGTGCCGCGCTCGCCCGCCGCGATCGGGTAGAGCTGGTTGCCCCGGCCGTCGTGGAACGTGAACGCCCCGGACTCGCTGATGCCCTCCGTACAGCCCTCGAACAGGCCCGCGTGCTCGTCGGCGAGGAACCCGGAGCCGTCGAGGGCACTGGCCTCCTCGTCGGCGGTGAACGCGATCACGATGTCCCGGCGCGGCCGCACACCCGTCCGCGCCCAGCTGCGCACGGCCGCGAGGATCATCGCGTCCATGTTCTTCATGTCGATGGCGCCGCGCCCCCACACGACACCGTCGACGATCTCGCCGGAGAAGGGGTGCACGCGCCAGTCGGCGGCCTCGGCCGGGACCACGTCCAGATGCCCGTGGACGAGCAGCGCGTCCGCCGACGGGTCGGTGCCCTCGATCCGGGCGACGACGTTCGTACGGCCCGCTGTCCGCTCCAGGAGCGTGGGCTCGACACCCGCCCCGGCGAGCTGCTCGGCGGCGTACTCGGCCGCGGGGCGCTCGCGGCATTCGCCGTCGCCCCGATTGGTGGTGTCGATGCGGATGAGGTCGGAGGTGAACCGGACGACCTCGTCCAGTGCTTGAGGGTCGACCTGGTCAGCCATACTGCTCCTCAACAGCGGCGGAGGCGATCGTGGTGACCGCCTTGAACGTGCGGATGCCTTCGTACATGGTGTCGCTCGTGTAGGCGACCTTCCGTTCCGCCACGCGCCGCACGCCCGGAACCACCGTCGCCGCCATCGACAGATGCTCCGCGTCGAACTCGACCTCCACGGTGTGCGGGCCGCCCGCCACCGGCTCGTGCCGCACGGCGAGGGCCGCCGCGCCCTTGGCGGCGGCCCGGATGTCGGCGGCGGTGCGCGCGGGGGTGCGGCACACCGCCGCGTACCGCGACACATGGTCCTTGACCGCGACCTTCAGCGCGCCCGGCGCGTAGCCGAGGGCGTCCTCGCAGGCCAGGTCGTCGCCGGTGACGAGGACCACGGGGACGCCGTACTCCGCGACGACATGGGAGTTCAGC
Source organism: Streptomyces sp. NPDC041205 (assembly GCF_055591765.1). Lineage (NCBI taxonomy): Bacteria > Bacillati > Actinomycetota > Actinomycetes > Kitasatosporales > Streptomycetaceae > Streptomyces > Streptomyces sp. NPDC041205. Next base: position 105,911 of record NZ_JBVIZH010000015.1, read on the forward strand.
AGGCCCTCGCTGGCGCGGACGCCGTCGACCCACACGCCCGTGATCTGGTTGGCCAGATAGGTGTGCGCGAGGACGCCCTCCATGCCCGCGCCCGCGTGGTAGCCGATGAAGGCGATGCCGTCCACGTCGGCGTGCTGGACGCCCTCGACCATCGACAGCGACTTGTGCCTGCCCGTGAGCATCTCGGCCCGCTCGTCGAGCTGTTCGAGCAGCAGATTGCGCATGGTCCAGTGCGCCTCGTTGATGAGCACCTCGTCGGCGCCGCCGTCGAAGAACCCGAGCACGGCGGCGTTCACGTCCGAGGTGAACATCGACCGGCACCGCTCCCACTGCGGCGTGCCCGGCAGCACGTCGGCGGGCCAGGTGACGCCGGTGGCGCCCTCCATGTCGGCGCTGATGAGGATTTTCATGAGCTCCAGCCTTGGGTGCGAGGCGGTGCGTGGGAGGCGTGGGCGCGGGGAGCGGCATCAGCATCGCTCACCCGGCCCACGGACACCGCCGGTCCGAGGTAAAGATCTTCACACGGCGTCACGCTACGCGGTACGGAACGCCGCGGCCTAGACCTCTTCCCCAAGGCGCGGCCGGGGGCGAGGAAGCGTCCAGAGGCTGGAGGTGAGGCGTGGCCGTCGGCGGCAGGCGCGGCAGGCCAGGAGCGAACCAGCGGGCAACGGGCAACGAACCGGCGCGGGCGCTACTTCCGCCGCAGCAGCGTCAGCTCCGCGTCGATGGCCCCGCGCATCAGGTCCCGCGCGTGGTCGAGCCGCATGCCTCCGCTGAGCCAGCGCATGCTGAGCCCTTCGAGCAGTGCGGTGAGCCGTTCGCCGGCCGCGGCGAGGGCGGGCGCCGGGGTCATCGGCTGCACCTGCCCGATGAGCGCGGCGACCTCCTGCACCCACACCAGGGTGGCCCGGGCCAGGTCCTCGCGCAGCACCTCGTCGAAGACGGCGCTCGCTCGCAACTCGCCCCAGGCGGAGCTGTTCTCCCTGACCTCGGGGGTGTCCTGGAGCTCGAGGAGGAGGATCTCCTCCAGTTCCTCGCGGGGAGCGAGGGGTGCGGCCTCCGGGTCGCGGCCGGCGGTGTAGCGCTCGGCGCGGCCGTTGATGAACTCCAGGGTCTGGCGCAGGATCCCGGTGCGGTCCTTGAAGTGGTAGTAGATCAGCCCGGTGGAGACGCCCGCCTCGGCGGCGAGTTCTTCGACGCGCAGACCGCGGACTCCGCGACGGGCGATCAGCCGTGCGGCCGCTTCGAGGATCTGGGTAGTGCGAGGCGCCATGGATCCGAACCCTACCGGGCCGGTCCGGGCCCGGTGATCTGGACCGGGCAGCAGGGTCGGAGCAGGTCAGCCGCTCTTGCGACGGCGGCTCACGACCACCGCGACCGGCCCCTCCTTCCCGGCCATCAGGCCGAACTCGTAGTCGGGGTCGGGGCCGGTGAGTTCGGCGTCGAGAGCGTGCGGTGTGTCGGTGGCCGCACCCGCGCGTGCTGACGCGGCGACCGCGGGCCGCCCTGGGGACGATCACGCTACCAACTGAAGCTTCAGTCAATATATCCAGAAGCCACCCGGCAGCACCCACCCTCGCCCTGGTCGCCGAACGGCTCGTCGCCGCACTGGAGGGCTTCTACCTGCACTGACTCAGCGAAGTGCCACCCCTGGCGCACGCCCGCCGACTGATGCGCGAGGCCATGACGGTGAAGCTGGCCCGCCTGGAACACGTCGCCGACACCAGCCCCACCGTCGACCCCGGACACACCACACTTCTCTTTGACTGAATTTTCAGTCCATGCCAGAGTGGCATCCCGGCCACCGCGACGGGGCAGCACGGTCGCACCCCAGGCGCGGTGCGCCACCCGGCCGCTCCCGGTACAGCACGCGCCGTCCGCGTCGCTCTCGTCGAGCGCCCCACCCTGCCGACGGCTAGCTTGTGACCACCACGATGATCGGAGTTCACCGTGTCGCCCCGCACCCCCCACTCCCGCCTCCCCTCCCTCACCCCTGCGTCCCCCCTCGCCTCGATGCGCCCCTCCCGCCGCTCCGCCCTGCGCGTGCTCGCCGGTGTCGGCGCCGTCGCCCTCGGCTCCGCGGCCTGCGGGCCCGGCGGCTCGGGCGTGACGAAGGCCGCGGGCACGGCCGGTGCGGACACCGCGACCGAGGGGCGGCGCCTCGGCGCCGAGTGGGAGAGCCACGCGCGCACCTTCATGTCGTGGCCGGCCCTGGAGTCGGTGTGGGAGGAGGACCTGCCCTACGTACGGGAGGACATCGCCCGCGTCGCGCGCGCCATCGCGGAGTACGAGTACGTGGTGATGATGGCGCGGCCCGACCAGCAGAAGGCCGCCCAGCGGGCCTGCGGGCGCGACGTCGAGGTCATCCCCCTGGCGGTCGACGACCTGTGGGCACGTGACACCGTGCCCGTGTTCGTGGAGGAGGACGGCGAGGTCGTCGGCGTCGACTTCAACTTCAACGGGTGGGGGAACAAGCAGGAGCACACCAACGACGCCCGGGTGGGCCGCACTCTGCTGTCGAAGTACGACGTCCCCCGCGAGAAGGCGCCCCTGGTCTCCGAGGGCGGCTCGTTCGAGACCGACGGCGAGGGCACGCTCCTGATCACGGAGAGCTCGATCGTCAACGGCAACCGCAACCGCGGCAAGAGCCGGGACCGGATCGAGGCCGAGCTCAAGGAGACCCTGGGCGTCGAGAAGGTGATCTGGCTCGCGGGCGTGCGCGGCGAGGACATCACCGACGCGCACGTGGACAGCCTCGTCCGGTTCACCGCACCCGGCGTGGTGCTCCTGGACCGGGCGTTCCCCGGGATGCCCGCCGACTCCTGGTCCCGCTCCGCCGACCAGGCGAAGTCCGTCCTGAGCGAGGCCACGGACGCCAGGGGCCGCCGCTTCGAGATCATCGACCTGCCGCAGCCCGACCTGGACCGGATCACCGGCGAGGGCGACGACTTCGTGTCGACGTACGCCAACTTCTACGTCGCCAACGACTCCGTGTTCCTGCCGAGGTTCGGCGACCGCAAGGCCGACAAGCGCGCCAAGAGCATCCTCCAGGAGCACTTCCCCAAGCGCGACATCGTGCAGGTCGAGATCGACACCATCGCCTCCGGCGGCGGTGGCATCCACTGTTCCACGCACGACCAGCCCGGCGAGCCGGTCGACTGACCGTCCGCCCCACCCCCGGAGCGGCTGTGGTCATCCGCCGCCCCCGTCCCGCGGCAGGGCCCTGATCGCGGGGCTCGTCCTGCTCGCTGTGGCGGCGGCCTCGCGGAGGCCGGCGGGATCTCCCCCGCCGAGAACCTCACACTCCAGACGTCGACCTCGACGGGCGGGGACCTCGCCTTCCCTGCCCACAGCCGGATCTCGATCGTGGACGTGCCCGTCGCCCTGACGGCGGGGTCCATCACGGACTATCCGTTCGACGCCTATGACGCCGCGCTGGAGTTCGGCGCCGTGCAGGGCGGTGAGGCCGTCCCGGTCCGGATGGCGCTGTCCAACAACGACGCGCTGTTCACGACCTCGGTCGAGGCGTCCGAGGAGGACGGCGTCACGGTGTTCGACCTCGGCCTCGCGCGCCCGACCAGCGTGCTCACTCTTCGCGGTGTTCATGAGGGCCGCCATGTGGGCGCTAGCCGTCGCCGTCCTCATCGGGGCGTGGTTCCTGCTGAGCAGGAAGAAGGGCCTGACGTGGCCCGCGGTCGGCTGGACGGCCGCGACGCTCTTCGCCCTCGCGGCCTTCCGCGACACCGCCCCGGGCGCGCCGCCCATCGGATCCCTCCTCGACTACATCGCCTTCCTCTGGGCGGAGACGGTCATCGCGTTCTGTGGCATCACCGTGGTGGTCATGGGCATGCGCACGGAGTCCCGGCACCCGGACTCGCCCGCACCCGCGTGAGCCGCGCTCGGGCGGGCCTCATGAGGTGGCGCGGCCGCGATGAGCGTCCCGCCGTCGCGAGGTGGCCCCAGCGCCATGAGGTGGCTCCCCTCCCCACGAGGCGCCCCAGCGCTATGAGGTGGCCCCGGCGCGGCCCACGACCAGCCACTTCGACGGCAGTTCGATGCGGGTGCCGTCCGCTCTGTACTCGGTCGTGGTCAGCGGCAGCGAACCGGCGGCCAGCACGGTCAGGCCCGCCGAGCGCACCAGCTCCGGGACGGCGGCGTCGGCCACCTCGCCCGGCGCGATGCCGTGCGCGAACACGGGCGCCAGCTTGGGCGGCGGCCCCCCGGCGTCCTCAGCGAGGCCGCGCAGCACCGGCCCCGCGGCCTCGGCCAGTTCGACCAGGCAGGCCCGCCCGCGCTCCCCGGTCAGGGCCGCGACGGAGTCGATGAGCGGCTGCCGGTCGGCGGGCTCGCACTGGTGCAGTACGCCCCGCATGTAGACGTTGGTGTCGCCGAGTTCGGCGTGCAGTTGCTCGGCCGTGCTCTTGTCGGCCGCGTCGAGCTGGCGGAACTCGGCCTGGCCCGCGGGGTCCGCGTGCCGGGCGTGGTCGACGGCGGCGGCCGCCAGGTCGACGCCGAGGACGCGCGGGAAGCGGTCGGCGAGGAAGCGGGTCTGGGTGCCGTTGCCGCAGCCGAGGTCCACCATCGGCAGGTCGGGTGCCGTCAAGTGCGGTTCGAACAGGGCCAGATGGATGCCCACGGTGAGGGCGGGCTCGGAGTCCCAGAAGACGCCGCCCGCCTCCGCGGGGGCCTCGCTCCAAAAGCCCTCCCAGGCCTCCTGGTACCGACTAGTGACGCCCATGCCAGCTCCCCGGGGTGCGACAAGCGCCGCCGAACCCGGCGACAAGATCGGTCTACCGCTCGGGGAAGCGCCCGACAAGCCGCACGCGCGCACCTTCACGGCGCTTTCGAGGCGCGTTCCCCCCGCGTGCGCCTGCGCGGCACCGCTGCCCCGGCGTGCGGCCCGCCCGCCCGGCCCCTGGCGCGGCTCGTCGCCCGGCTGGGCGACGCGGCCCGGGACGCGCGGCTACCGGCGCGGCGGGGACAGCTCGAACCACACGGTCTTGCCCGTGCTCGTCCGGCTGGTGCCCCACTCCTTGGCGAGGCTGGTGACGATGCGCAGGCCGCGTCCGAACTCGTCGGCGGGGCTCGCGCTGAGCAGCGTCGGCAGGGTCGCGTCGTCGTCCTCGACCTCGCACAGGAGCTGGCCGGAGCGGACCAGGCGCAGGCCGATGCGGCCGCCGCGCGCGTGTCGTACGGCATTCGTGACGAGTTCGCTGGCCAGGAGCACGGCGATGTCACTGATGGCGTCGAGGCCCCAGTCGCGCAGTTGGCGGCGGACCAGGTCGCGGGCCCTGCTGACCTCGCTGGGGTCGGGCGCGAGCCGCCAGTGCCCGACGTCGGTGGAGGCCACGCCGTTCAGCCGGGCCATCAGCAGGGCGACGTCGTCCTTGCGGCCGCCGCGGCCCGCTTCCGAGAACGTCGCGGCGAGGGCGCGGATGATCGTGTCGCAGGCGTCGTCCATGGAGGCGGCGGGGTGGGCGGCCGACTCGACGAGGGTGGCGAGGCCCACGCCGATGTCCTCGCCGCGCACCTCGACCAGACCGTCGGTGCACATCAACAGGCGGTCGCCGGGCGCGACGCGGACCCGCACCGACTCGAACGGCACGCCGCCGACGCCGATGGGCGCCCCTGTGGGCAGGTCGAGCAGTTCGCTGCGGCCGTCCAGGGCGCGCACCAGGACGGGCGGGATGTGGCCGGCGTTGGCCAGTTGGAGCTCACCGGCGATCGGGTCGTACACCGCGTACAGGCACGTCGCCAAGTAGTGCTCGCCGAGCCGCTGGGCGAGGTCGTCGAGGTTGCGCAGGAGCTGCGCGGGCGGCAGGTCGAGGGCGGCCATGGTCTGCACGGCCGTACGCAACTGGCCCATCATCGCCGCGGAGTTCAGGCCGTGTCCCATGACGTCGCCGACCACGAGGGCGGTGCGGGCGCCGGGGAGTTTCACGGAGTCGAACCAGTCACCGCCGACGCGGCCGAGCAGGGTGCCCGGGAGGTAGCGGGTGGCGATGTCGCAGCCGGACATGCGGGGCTGTATGTGCGGCAGCATGCTGTCCTGGAGGGTGTCGGCGACCGACTCCTGGTAGGTGTACATGCGGGCGTTGTCCAGGACGAGACCGGCGCGGGCGGCCAGTTCGGCGCCGGTGACGCGGTCCATGTCGTTGAAGACGGGCCGCTCGCGGTGGCGCAGCAGGATCATGAAGCCGAGGACGACATTGCGCGCCTTCAGGGGCACGACCAGCATCGAGCGGTGGTTGATCAGCGGCCGGATGTCGCGCTTCTCGAACTGGGAGGCGATGGCGTTGCCCATCTCCTCGGTGATGCGCGGTACGAGGACGGGGTCGCCCGACGTCATGCACTGGAAGAACGGGGTGTGCGCCGGGAACGGCATGGACTCGCCGACCGGCACGACGTCGTCCCAGCGGCCCGGCTCGTCCGTGTGCTCGACGGCGACCCGGTGCCAGAGGGTGGTCTCGTCGGGCGGGCCCTCGGGGAAGCCCTCGCCCGCGACGACCTGTTCGCGCAGATAGGTGCCCGCGACGTCGGTGAAGCGCGGCACGACGGCCTTGCTGACCTCGACGATGGTGCGGGACAGGTCGAGGGAGGTGCCGATGCGGCCGCTGACCTCGTTCAGGAACTCCAGGCGCTCGCGCACCGCCGCGTATTCGAGGTCCTCGCCGTCTTCGGCGTCGGGCGGCGGCGCCTGCCCGGCGGCGGTCGCCTCTTCGGCGCGCCGCCTGCGGGCCCGGCGCTCGGCGCGGCGCGGGACGCCCCAGTCGGGGGTGACGGGCACACGGTCGTGCTGGCTGAACTCAAGCACCGGATAGCCCAGTTCGAGGACCTGGGCGGCGATGCGGGCGCTCTCGCCGACGCTCATGCTCGGCAGGATCTCGGGGAGGCGGCGCGCGAGTTCGTCGGACCCGGGGAAGTCGGTGTGCAGCGCGAACCCGGGCGCTATGCGCTCGACCCGGTCGGTGTCCGGGTCGCCCTCGACGGCGAGGCGGGCGGCGTCGGCGGCGAGCACGAGCAGCCGCTCCGGTCCCGGTCCGACGAGCGGGTAGGCCCACCACAGGACGTCGATGCGCTCGCGTTCACGGGTCGAGGCGGTCAGGCGGGCGCGGCCCGCGGTGGGGTAGGAGAGCCGTCCGTCCAGGGAGCTGCCGAGGTCGGGGCCGAGCGCGTCGTACTCCCCGCGGGCTCCGCCGTCCTGCGGCAGGGCTCCGGAGACGGGCAGCAGGTCACCGGCCGGGCGGCCCACGGCTTCTTCCTTGGCGTACCCGAACAGGCGGCGCGCGCCGGTGCTCCAGTGGGAGACGAGCCCGTCCCCGTCGACGACGACCACGGCCAGGGGGACGCGGCCGGACATGCCGCCGCGGGTCACCGGCTCGCCGTCCGGGATGTCACGCTCCATGGCCTCGGCTCCCTCCCTCGGCACGGAAAGATCTGCAACGCCCCCCAACCACCGTACGGCCGCATCGGGTTGCGGTGCGGCGCTATCGGCGAATTGGCTCGCCGAGGGGGCGCCTCCGGAGCACTCGCGGGGGCACGTTCTCAGTCCTCGTGGCCCAGTTGCAGGTCCCGCTCCGTCCGTCCGCCGCCCGCGACCTGGAGCACCGTGGCGACCGGCGGGTATCCGGCGGCGATCACCGTGTACTCGCCGGACGACAGGTCGACGAAGCGGAACGTGCCGTCGGCGCCCGTGGTCAGGGTGTCGACGACGTTGCCCGCCGCGTCCAGGAGCGTGACGCGGGCGTCCTCCACGGGCCGCCCGCCACCGGCCCGCACGGTGCCCCGCAGGACCGCTCCCCCGGCCAGCTCGATGTCCTGGCGGGTCTCGCGGGACGCCTGCACGCTGACGGGCAGGGCCGCCGGACGGAACGCGGGCGCGCTGGCGGCCAGTGTGTACTCCCCCGCGACCAGTTCCGTGATCGCGTACGCGCCCTCGCGGCCGCTGCGGGCGGTGGCGACGACGTCGCCCCGGACGTCGGTGAGGGTGACGGCGGCGTCCCGGACGGGCGAGCCGTCGGCGGTGCGCACGCTCCCGGCGAGGCGGCCCGCGCCGCCGAGGACCACGTCGAGCTCCACGGGGCGCTCGCCGACGGTGACGGTGACGGCCTGCGGCTGGTGGCCGCCCGCCGCAGCGATCAGGACGAACGATCCGGCGCCGGGGGTGGCCAGCGCGTACCGCCCGTCGTCGCCGCTGGCGCCGCGCCCGATCTGCTGGCCCGCGACGTCGATGAGGGTCAGGGCGGCGCGGGGCACGACGGTGCCGTCCGGGTGCTGCACGGTGCCGCAGACGGGCACTCCGGCGGCGTACGGGGCGCGGGCCCCTGGGACGGCGGCCTGCTCGCCGAGGGGGGCGTGCGGGGTTTTCGAGGACACGGCGCTGGACACGAGGGGGGTCTCCTTGAGGAAGAAGGCGAGCAGCAGGCCGAGGACGAGCACCGGGACCAGGTAGAGGAAGATCCGCGGCATCGCGTCGGCGTACGCCTGGATGTAGCCCTCGCGCAGCGGGGCGGGCATCGCGTGGACGAGCTGGGGGGTGATCGATTCGGCGTCCGGCAGGTCGGCGCCCGCGGGCAGGCTCTCGGCGAGGGCGCCGGTGAGGCGGTCGGCGAGGAGCGTGCCGAAGACCGCGGCGCCCACGCAGCCGCCGATCTGCCGGAAGTAGTTGTTGGCGCTGGTCGCGGTGCCGAGGTCGGCGGGCGGCACGGCGTTCTGCACGGCGAGGATCAGCACGGGCATGACCAGGCCGACGCCGGCGCCGAGGACGGCCATCCAGATGCTGTAGTGCAGCCGGGGCGTGTCCGATTCGAGCCGCGAGAGCAGGAACATGCCGACGACGGAGAGGGCGCCGCCGAGGATCGGGTAGATCCGGTAGCGCCCGGTGTGGCTGATGAGTTGACCGGCGATGATGGAGGCGCCGACGACACCGCCCATCATCGGCAGCATCAGGAGGCCGGACTCCGTGGCGCTCGCGCCGTCGACCATCTGCAGGAACGTCGGCAGGTAACTGGCCGCTCCGAAGAGGGCGATGCCGACGACGAGCCCTACTAGACCCGTGATGTTGAAGACGGAATCACGGAACAGGCGCAGCGGGATGATCGGTTCTGCCGCGAACCGCTCGGCGACGAGGAAGAGCACGGTCGACACGGCCGCTCCGGCGGCGAGCCCGAGGATGACGCGCGATCCCCAGGCGTACTCCGTGCCGCCCCAACTGGTCAGGAGCACCAGGCAGGTGGAGGCGGCGACGAGCAGCAGCGCGCCGAGCACGTCGAGCCTGCCCCGGGCCGCGGGCTTGGGCAGCTTCAGGACGAGCGCGACCACGAGCAGGGTGACCAGGCCGAACGGCACGTTGAAGTAGAAGCACCAGCGCCAGGAGACATGGTCGGTGAAGAAGCCGCCGAGAAGCGGCCCGGCGACGGAGGCCAGGCCGAAGCAGGCGCCGATGAGGCCCATGTAGCGGCCCCGCGCGCGGGGCGGCACGATGTCGGCGATGATCGCCTGGACGCCGATCATGAGGCCGCCCGCACCGACGCCCTGGAGCGCGCGGAAGGCGATGAGCTGGTCCATGGTGCGCGAGGCGCCCGCGAGGGCGGAGCCGATGACGAAGACGACGATGGCGAACTGGAAGACGCCCTTGCGTCCGAAGAGGTCGCCGAGCTTGCCGTAGATGGGCAGTCCGACGGTGGAGGTCAGCAGGTACGCGGTGATCGCCCAGGACATCTTGTCCAGGCCGTGCAGCTCGCCGACGATCTTCGGCAGCGCGGTGGCGACGATCATCTGCTCCAGCGCGGCGAGCAGCAGCGCGAGCATGAGGCCGACGAAGACCATCCGGACCCGGGCGGGGCTGAGGCCGTGCGGCGGCGTCTGCACGGCCTCCGGGGGCGGTGGCGGCTCCGGCGCCCCGACCTGCTCCGCGGCGGCCGTGAGGGGCGGTTCAACCGCCCGATCGCCGTGTCCGGCGCCCGTCACCAGCGTCGTCCCGCCCACTTGCTGCTCCCCTCGTCGCGCCTGCGCCGCCCATTTCTCGCATTACGCGAAAACTGGAGCAAGTGCGACGAGTCGCCCTCGGGCGCACACCGGCGCGCGTAAGCGCCGGTGGGAGCCCTACGGCGTACAACTGGACCGCCCCGAGAACCACTCGAAACGGTGAGCGTGACAACAACCCTGATGGGTTACGGGAGTTGGCGGGGTCAGACGCCAGCGCAGCCCCAACCGGCGGGGTGGGCCTACTTCTCGACCTCCGCGGCGAGCTTGTCGAGCACGGCGTCGTAGATCCGCGCGAGGCCCTTGGGTGCGAAGGTCTTCTCGAAGAAGCCGCCGATGCCGCCCGCGCCGTTCCACACCGTGGTGACGACGACGCGCGAGGCGCCCTCGCCCCCCGGGGTCACCCGCCAGGTGGTGACCATCGACGAGTTGCGGTCCTTCTCGACGAGTTCGCCGTCGGTGGGCTCGCTCACCTCGAGCAGGCAGTCGCGGATCCGCTTGCTGGTGGCCTGGAGCTTCCAGTGGACGAGGGTGCCCTCGCCGTCGCCGCCCTCGCGCACCTCGTACTCACTGAAGTGCTCCGACAGGATCTTCGCGCGCGTGCCGCTGTAGTCGGCCAGCGCATCGAAGACGTCCTCCGGCTGCGCCGCGATGATCCGCTCCGTGGTCGCCTCGACCTGCGCCATTGCACTTCCTCCAGCAGTTGGGTGTCTCAGGGGTTGGACGGTCAGCCAACCACCCCGCGCACCGGCGCCCCAAATCGGGTCCGGACCACGTTCGCACGATCGAGGGAACATGTGTTCTATTCTCTGGGGTGAGTGTTGTTGCCGTTGTTGTCCGCGCTGGTTGCTGCTGGTCAGTGCTACGGAGGAGGCGCCATGCGCTGGGAGAACCTGTCCGACGGGCCGCGAGGGGGCGCCGCGGACGCCGCCCTGTTCGGCGCCGACGCCGTGACCACCCGGACCTTCGACACCCCCGAGTTCCGCGGGATCACCTTCCACGAGGTGCGGGCGAAGTCGATCGTGAACCGGGTCCCGGGGGCGTCCCGCATGCCCTTCGAGTGGACGGTCAACCCCTACCGGGGCTGCACGCACGCGTGTGTGTACTGCTTCGCCCGCAAGACGCACTCCTATCTGGACCTGGACACGGGCCTGGACTTCGACAGCCAGATCGTGGTGAAGGTCAACGCGCCCGAGCTGCTGCGCCGGCACCTCGCGTCGGCGCGCTGGGGCGGCGAGCACATCGCGATGGGCACCAACGTCGACTGCTACCAGCGCGCGGAGGGGCGGTACGCGCTGATGCCGGGCATCATCGCGGCCCTGCGCGACCACGCCAACCCGTTCTCGATCCTCACCAAGGGCACGCTGATCCTGCGCGACCTTGACCTGCTGCGGCAGGCCGCCGCCGTCACGGACGTCGGCATCTCGGTGTCCGTGGGCTTCCTGGACGAGCACCTGTGGCGCACGGTCGAGCCGGGCACCCCGGCCCCCGGGCGGCGCCTGGAGGTCGTGCGCACCCTGAGCGGGCACGGCATCGGGTGCGGTGTCCTGATGGCCCCGGTGATCCCGTTCCTCGGCGACCACCCGGACCAGTTGCGCGCCACGGTGCGGGCCGTCGCGGCGGCCGGGGCGACGTCGGTGACGCCGCTGACGCTGCACCTGCGGCCCGGCGCGCGCGAGTGGTTCATGGCCTGGCTCGCACACCACCATCCGCATCTGGTGCGGCGGTACGAGCGCCTGTACGCGGACGGCGCGTACGCCCCGAAGTGGTACCAGCGCCGCATCACCCGCCAGGTGCACGACCTGGCACGGGAGTTCGGCATCGGCCCGTCCCGCGCGGGCGCCGCGCGCCGCATCCCCGAGCCCCGGAAGACAGTGCCCGCCCCCGGGGCCACCCAGCTCACGCTGCTCTGATCCGGGCTGGGCCATCGGCGGCCTTCGTCATGCTCCTTTCAGGTAGTTCGCCCGGAGAACAGCCGCTTCCGGGCGGGGTTTCCGGGACGATGCCGCGGGGGTCGTGGGCCTCGCGGCCCCGAACCCTCCGCTCTGGGAGGCTCGATGAGAGCAACCGCCGTCTCGCTGTGCGGCGCCGCCGCGCTGGTGACCGGTCTCGTCGTGGCGGTGCCGTCCGCCGCGGGCACCGACACGCGGTCCGTGCCGCGCACCGCGCACACCCCACACCCCCTCACGTGGAAGAAGTGCGCCACCAAGACCCATCCGAAGCTCCAGTGCGCGTCCCTGAAGGTCCCGCTCGACCACGACCACCCGCACGGCGAGCAGATCACGCTCGCCCTGTCCCGGATCGCGCACACCGCCAAGCGCTACCAGGGCCCCCTCCTGGTGAACCCCGGCGGCCCCGGCGGCAGCGGTCTGTCCATGGCCGGTTTCGTCGCCAAGACGCTCCCGGCGAAGGTCGCCGCGGGCTACGACGTCATCGGCTTCGACCCGCGCGGCGTCGGCAGGAGCAAGCCCGCCCTCACCTGCCGCCCCGGCCACTTCAAGCCCGTACGGCCCGCCACGGTGCCGCACACGGCCGCCCTGGAGAAGGCCAACCTCAACCGCGCGCGGGCCTTCGCCAAGGCGTGCGCCTCCAAGTACGCGGACGTCCTGCCGTTCATCGACACGGTGAGCGCGGTCAAGGACATGGACGCGATCCGCGCGGCGGTGGGCGCCGACGAGATCAACTACTTCGGGTACTCGTACGGCACCTACCTGGGCGCCGTGTACGCGAAGCTGTTCCCCGACCGGGTGCGTCGCATGGCCCTGGACTCCGTGGTGGACCCGCACCTCGTCTGGTACGACGCGAACCTGTCCCAGGACCACGCCTTCGACAGCCGCCACAAGGCCTTCATGGCCTGGGTCGCCAAGCACCACAAGCAGTACCGGCTCGGCAAGGACCCGGCGAAGATCGAGGCCAGGTGGTACGCCATGCGCGCCGCCCTCGCCAAGAAGCCGGCCGGCAAGAAGGTCGGCGCCGCCGAGCTGGAGGACACCTTCATGCCGGGCGCCTACTTCAACGGCTACTGGCCGTTCCTCGCGGAGGCGTTCTCCTCGTACGCACGCACCAAGGACACCGATCTCCTGGTCGAGGCCTACGAGAACTTCGGCGCCGTGGACGCCGCGGGCGACAACAGCTATTCGGTGTACACCTCCGTGGGGTGCCGGGACGCGGCCTGGCCGCGCGACTGGGGGCAGTGGCGCCGCGACAACTGGCGCACGCACGCGAAGGCGCCGTTCATGACCTGGAACAACGCCTGGTACAACGCCCCGTGCGCGTTCTGGCCGGTGCGGTCGCTGCACCACCCCGACGTCACCAACGTCTCCCTGCCGCCGGTGCTGCTGTTCCAGGCCACCGACGACGCGGCCACGCCGTACCAGGGCGCGATCACGATGCACCGCAAGCTGCGCGGATCGCGCCTGGTGGTGGAGCAGGGCGGCGGCAACCACGGCATCACCCTGAGCGGGAACGCCTGCCTGGACCGGCATCTGGCGGCGTACCTGAGGGACGGCAAGGTGCCGCACAGCGGCGGTGAGGTCGACGCGGTGTGCAAGCCGCTGCCCGACCCGAAGCCGAAGGGCACGGCGCGCGCCGGCGCGACCAGGGGCGAGGCGGCGGGCAGCGGCTCGGAACTCCACCGGCTGCTCGGCTTCCGCGGCTGATATCCGCCGCCGAGCCGACAGCCGCCGCCGAGCCGACAGCCGCGGCCGAGCCGACAACCGCGGCTGATCCGCGGACCGGGACTCCGTCGGAGGCGTTGTCAGAGCCGTGGTCCACCATGGTGACCATGAGCCGACTGACACACATCAACGCCCCCGACGGAGTCGCGCCCGCGACCGGGTACACCCACGTGGTGTCCGGCACGGGCCGCCTCGTCGCCGTCTCCGGTCAACTCGCCCTGGACGAGGAGGGCAAGCTGGTCGGCGCGGGGGACGCGGCGGCACAGGCCCTCCAGGTCTTCGAGAACCTGCGGCGCTGCCTGGCGGCCGCGGGCGCGGACTTCGACGACGTGATCAAGCTGACGTACTTCGTCACGGACGTGGCGCACATGACCGCGGTCCGCGCCGCCCGCGACGCCCACCTCGACCCGGCCCGGCTGCCCGCCTCGTCGGCAGTGCAGGTGGCGGCGTTGGTGGGGCCCGAGTTCCTGATGGAGATAGAGGCGCTCGCGGTGGTCCCGGAGGAGAACGCGACGGGCGCCTAGCGGCCCCTCGGGCGCCTGACGGCTCTGGGCCCGCTCCGGGCGCCTAACGACCCCCGGGCCCCTCGCCCAGCAGCAACAGCGCGCTCTCCCCCGCCAGTTCCTCCGCGTGCGCGGGCAGCTCCTGGCCGCGGCGCAGATGGCGGCGGACGATCGTCAGCGGCATGTCGATCACGGCGAGCGCGACCCGGTCCGCGGCGGGCCCGGCCTCCGCGCCCAGCGCCGCGCACAGTCCCGCCACGGCCTCGCCCACCCGCCGATGCCCCGCCGCCGCCCGCCGGGTGCTCGGCTCGGGCCAGTCGTCCTGGGCGAAGTCGGCGGCGCCGTACAGGAGCAGCGCCGCGGCGCTCGGGTGCGCCCGGCTCCACGCGACCACGTGGACGGCCGCCGCCCGGGCCGCCGCCCGCGGATCGCCCGCGCCGGACCCCAGCGCCGCGAACCACCCCTCCTGGAAGTCCTCGACGGTCCGCAGCCACACCTCCGCGAGCAGCGCGGGACGCCCCGGGAACCGGTGGTAGACCGATCCGCTGGGCGCGCCGACCGCCTTGGCCACGGCCGTCATCGTGACCGCGGAAGGGCCCGCGTCCGCGGCCAGTTCGACGGCGGCGTCGAGAAAGCGGCTCATGTCGTACCGGGGTGGTCTCGCCATGTATTGGAGAGTACCCTCCAATTAAAGAGAGAGGTCCCTCCACACCGCACCTGGAGCCATCATGGCCGTCCTCAACGTCCACGAACGCCTCCTGCCCGTCGAGCCGAGCGCGGTCGGCGACCTCGTCGACGCCCTCGCCACCCCGGACGACCCGCTGTGGCCCACGGCCGCCTGGCCGCCCATGAGGCTGGACCGGGGGCTCGCGCCCGGGTCGCGCGGCGGCCACGGCCCGGTGAGGTACACGGTGGCGGCGCACGCGCCCCGGCAGTGGGTGCGGTTCGCCTTCACCGGGCCGCGCGGCTTCGACGGGTTCCACGAGTACACGGTGCACCCACTGGACGACGGCAGCGGGCACACGGTCCTGCGCCACACCCTGACGATGCACACCCGCGGCCCGGCCCGGCTGACCTGGCCGCTGGCGTACCGCCCCTTCCACGACGCCTGCCTCGAGGACAGCCTCGACCGGGCGGAGCGCGCCCTGACCGGCACGGTCCGCCACCCCGCCCGCTGGAGCCCCTACGTGCGCCTTCTGCGCCGCCTCACGCCCGGCAGACCCTCATGACCCCTGCGCCCGCACCGACACCCGTGCGAGCGCCGCCGCCGCGGCCGCCGCGAGGCGCGGGTGGGCGCAGGCAGCCGTGAGCACCGGTATGGCCCGCGCGTCCCCGAGCGCCCCGAGCCCTTCGACGCACGCCAGCGCGACCTTGCCGTAAGGGTCGTTGGGGGCGAGGCGGCGCTGGAGGGTGACGATCAGGGCGGGCGCCGACTCCGGGGCGCGCAGCTCCGTGAGGAGGCGCACCGGATGCAGGGCGTAGGCGACCCGCAGTTCGTTCGTGGCGAGCGCGGCCGCCGCGCGCGCCGTGCGCCGGTCGCCGAGCCGCGCGAGGGCGTACGCGGCGGCGGCGCAGCGGGGCGGATCCCGGTGGTTGAGCAGCAGCACCAGCGACTCGAAGGCCCGCCGGTCCCCCAGGACCCCCAGCCTGACGGCCGCCAACTCCCGTGCCCACAGCGGCTGCCCGGCCGCGAGCAGCACCCCCGCGAGCTCGTCCGCGGCGTCGGCGGCCAGCAGTCTTTCGTACGCGTCCAGCGCTCCCGACGCCACCGCCTCGCGTCGTAAGCGATCCGTCACCGTCCGCAACTCCGCATCCATGCGCAGAGCCTAGTCGCGACGGACGTCACAGACACCGGGGGCTGGCGCGCTCGTTACTCGCGGGTTAATCTCATGTGAGCGGGGCACACTCCCCGCGTAGAGTTCGTTCGCAGTTCTCGCTCTTCGCATTTCAGCTCCTGACGGCCTGGTGACGCAGCCGTCTTGAGTGTTGTCGGTTCGGTACGCACGTACCGCAGGACGGCGTGGCCACGGGACAGGGCCTGCCGGTTCCCTTCTCGCGCAACCTCCGCACGCCGTACGCCACTTCGCGCCCGCTCGCGTGGCCGCCACGCACGCTCGCGTGACCCGTGTCCGGTGCGCCCCCGCCACGCGCCATGCGCGTGCGCCCCTCAGTCGTCACTCACTTCTGGAGTCCACCCATGGACACTCCCTTCAGCACGGTCGCCGTCGTCGGTCTCGGCACGATGGGCGCCGGCATCGCCGAGGTGCTCGCGCACGCGGGCCGCGAGGTCATCGGCATCGACATCAGCGAACAGGCCACGGCCCACGCCGTCGCCGCCCTGGAGGCCTCCACCGCGCGGGCCGTGCGCCGCGAACGGATCACCGAGGGCGAGCGCGAGGACATCCTCGCCCGCTTCCGCGCCTTCACCGACCTGCGGGCGGCGGCCGAGGCCGACCTGGTGATCGAGGTCGCCCCCGAGTCGTACGAGATCAAGCAGCAGATCTTCCGTGAGCTCGACGGCATCGTGCGCCCCGAGACGGTCCTCGCCACCGGCACGAACGCGCTGTCCGTGACCCGGCTCGCCGCCGAATCCGCGCACCCCGAGCGGGTGTTGGGGCTGCACTTCTTCAACCCGGCGCCCGCCATGAAGCTCGTCGAGGTCGTCTCTTCGGTGCTCACCGCGCCGGCCGCCGTGGCGGCGGTGACCGACCTCGCCTGCGCGCTCGGCAAGGAGCCCGTCGCCGTCGGCGACCGCCCCGGCTTCGTCGCCGACGGGCTGCTCTTCGGCTACCTCAACCAGGCCGCGGCGATGTACGAGGCCAAGTACGCGAGCCGGGAGGACATCGACGCGGCGATGCGGCTCGGCTGCGGACTGCCGATGGGACCGCTCGCGCTGCTCGACCTGATCGGCGTCGACACCGCCCGCACCGTCCTCGACGCCATGTACGCCGAGTCGCAGGACCGGCTGCACGCGCCCGCGCCGATCCTCAAGCAGCTCAGCGAGGCGGGCCTGACGGGGCGCAAGTCGGGCCGGGGCTTCTACACGTACGCGGCGTCCGGCAGCGACGAGGTGGTGCGGGACGCGGCGACACCGCTGGAGGGCACCCGGCAGGCACACGGGCGCGAGGTCCGCTCCGTCGGCGTGGCCGGTTCCGGCACCATGGCGTCCGGGATCGCGGAGGTCTTCGCCAAGGCCGGGTACGACGTGGTGATCGCCGCCCGCAGCGAGGAGAAGGCCGCCGCGGCCAGGGCCCGGGTCGCCAAGTCGCTTGCGCGCTCCGTCGACAAGGGGCGCCTCACGGCGGAGGCGGCGGCGAAGACCCTGGACCGGATCACTCCGAGCGGAACGTACGACGCGTTCGCCGACGTCGATCTCGCCCTGGAGGCGGTCGCCGAGGACCTGGAGATCAAGCAGCAGCTGTTCGCGACGCTCGACAAGGTCTGCAAGCCCGGTGCCGTCCTCGCCACCACCACGTCCTCGCTGCCCGTCGTGGCCTGCGCCCGCGCCACCTCCCGCCCCGGCGACGTGATCGGCCTGCACTTCTTCAACCCGGCGCCCGCCATGAAGCTCGTCGAGGTCGTGCGCACCGTCCTGACCGAGGACGACGTGCACGCCACCGCCCGCGAGGTGTGCGCGTCGATCAAGAAGCACCCGGTGGACTGCGGCGACCGGGCCGGCTTCATCGTGAACGCGCTCCTGTTCCCGTACCTGAACAACGCGATCAAGATGGTCCAGGAGCACTACGCGTCCCTCGACGACATCGACGCGGCCATGAAGCTCGGCGGCGGCTACCCGATGGGACCCTTCGAGCTCCTGGACGTCGTCGGCCTGGACGTCTCGCTCGCCATCGAGAAGGTGCTGCACCGCGAGTTCCGCGAGCCCGGGCTCGCCCCCGCGCCGCTCCTGGAACACCTGGTGGCCGCGGGCTGCCTCGGCCGCAAGACGGGCCGGGGTTTCCGCGAATATGCCCGGCGCTGACCGGCGCGCGGACCCCGGGGCCAGAGCACACGAGGCGGTGCGCGCCGAGCGCGCGGACTGGGGCGGGCTGCTCGAACCGTCGGGCAGCCCCGTCCCGCAGGCGCACTCAGCTGCGCACATGCAGTACGTTCGGGGCATGCCCAAGGCCGCCAAGTCCTCACGTACGACAGCTACGCCCGACGCTCCGGAGAGCGCCGCGGGCAGCCGCGCCGCCGCACAACGGCTCAAGATGCGCCGGGAGCTGGCGGCCGCCGCCATGGAACTCTTCGCGTCCAAGGGGTACGAGGCGACGACGGTCGACGAGATCGCCGCCGCGGCCGGGGTGGCCCGCCGGACCTTCTTCCGCCACTTCCGGTCCAAGGAAGAGGCGATCTTCCCCGACCACGACGACACCCTGATCCGCGCGGAGGCCGTGCTGAACGCGGCGCCCGCGCACGAGCACCCGCTCGACACGGTGTGCCGCGGGATCAAGGAAGTCATGAAGATGTACGCGGCCTCGCCCGCCGTGTCCGTGGAGCGTTACCGGCTCACGCGCGAGGTGCCCACGCTGCGCGAGCGCGAGATCGCCTCCGTGGCGCGCTACGAACGGCTCTTCACCCGTTACCTCCTCGGGCACTTCGACGAGCACGCGCACCACCACGGCAACGACGATCCGCTGCTCGCGGAGGTCGCCGCGTCCGCCGTCGTCACGGCCCACAACCACGTCCTGCGGCGCTGGCTGCGGGCCGGGGGCCAGGGGGACGTGGAGGGGCAGCTGGACCACGCCTTCGGGATCGTGCGGCGCACCTTCGGCACGGGGATCCCGGCCGGGCGGGACACGGCGCCCTCCTCGGCTGCGGCCACCGTCTCCGACGGCGGTGAGGTTCTGGTCACCGTCGCCCGCACGGACGCCCCCCTCGACGAGGTCATGCGCACCATCGAGAAGGCGCTGCGCACCCGCGCCTGATGGGGCTTCGCCCCTCTCCCCCTTTTTCGGCCCTTCGGGCCTCGTCCTCAATCGCCGGACGGGCTGTCACTGCCCGTCCGGCTTTTGTGTGCCCGTCCTCTGCATGCCCTCTGACCTGCGATGATCGATCATCGCTCAGATGAACCCCCTCGGTGACAACTGAGAGAAATTGTTGGCACTGAGTGTCTTGCCGACTGGCACGCGGTGTCATACGTTGATGTTGTCCGGGCGGCCGACGGGTGGAGAACCTTCCCCCACCGGCTGTCCCCGCGAGCCACTGGCAAGCGCGCCCGGACGCCTGCGTCACAGGCACCCCGCGCCCCACCAGGGCGCCGCCACAGCACCACCTCCGCCGAACCGACGGCACCATCCCGCTTTCCAGCACCACCCCGACGTACCCCTCAGAGCGCTCCCCCTCGAAGCGCCCTTCGCCGGAGGCAACCCATGCAGGAAATCCTGGACGCGATCCAATCGCAGGACACCTCGGCCGCCGACTTCGCCGCGCTGCCGCTGCCCGAGTCGTACCGCGCGGTGACCGTGCACAAGGACGAGACGGAGCTGTTCGCCGGGCTCGCGACCCGCGACAAGGACCCGCGCAAGTCGCTGCACCTGGACGAAGTGCCGGTGCCCGAACTCGGCCCGGGCGAGGCCCTGGTGGCCGTGATGGCCTCGTCCGTGAACTACAACTCCGTGTGGACGTCCATCTTCGAGCCGCTGTCGACCTTCGGGTTCCTGGAGCGGTACGGCAAGTTGAGCGACCTCACCAAGCGCCACGACCTGCCGTACCACATCATCGGCTCCGACCTCGCGGGCGTCGTTCTGCGTACCGGCCCCGGAGTGAACGCCTGGCACCCAGGCGACGAGGTCGTCGCGCACTGCCTGTCCGTGGAGCTGGAGTCCTCCGACGGCCACAACGACACGATGCTCGACCCCGAGCAGCGCATCTGGGGCTTCGAGACCAACTTCGGCGGCCTCGCGGAGATCGCGCTGGTGAAGTCCAACCAGCTGATGCCGAAGCCGGACCACCTCAGCTGGGAGGAGGCGGCGGCGCCCGGCCTGGTGAACTCCACCGCGTACCGCCAGCTCGTCTCCCGCAACGGCGCCGGCATGAAGCAGGGCGACAACGTCCTGATCTGGGGCGCGAGCGGTGGACTCGGGTCGTACGCCACGCAGTTCGCGCTGGCCGGCGGCGCCAACCCGATCTGCGTGGTGAGCAGCCCGCAGAAGGCGGAGATCTGCCGCGCCATGGGCGCCGAGGCGATCATCGACCGCAACGCCGAGGGGTACAAGTTCTGGAAGGACGAGCGCACCCAGGACCCCAAGGAGTGGAAGCGCTTCGGCAAGCGCATCCGCGAGTTCACCGGCGGCGAGGACATCGACATCGTCTTCGAGCACCCCGGCCGGGAGACCTTCGGCGCCAGCGTCTACGTGACCCGCAAGGGCGGCACCATCACCACCTGCGCCTCCACCTCGGGCTACATGCACGAGTACGACAACCGCTACCTGTGGATGTCCCTGAAGCGCATCATCGGCTCGCACTTCGCCAACTACCGCGAGGCCTGGGAGGCCAACCGGCTGATCGCCAAGGGCAAGATCCACCCGACGCTCTCCAAGGTGTACTCCCTGGAGGACACCGGGCAGGCCGCCTACGACGTGCACCGCAACCTCCACCAGGGCAAGGTCGGCGTCCTCGCGCTCGCGCCCGAGGAGGGGCTCGGCGTGCGCGACGCGGAGAAGCGGGCCCTGCACCTCGACGCCATCAACCGCTTCCGCAACATCTGAGGGGCGAGGGCCCATACATGACTGAGCGCCAGAAAGACCGGCCGTGGCTGATGCGCACCTACGCCGGTCACTCCACGGCGGAGGCGTCGAACGAGCTGTACCGGCGCAACCTCGCCAAGGGCCAGACCGGCCTGTCGGTCGCCTTCGACCTGCCGACGCAGACCGGCTACGACCCGGACCACATCCTCGCGCGCGGGGAGGTGGGCCGGGTCGGCGTCCCGGTGTCCCATCTCGGCGACATGCGGCGGCTGTTCCAGGACATCCCCCTGGAGCAGATGAACACCTCCATGACGATCAACGCGACCGCCATGTGGCTGCTCGCGCTGTACCAGGTCGTCGCCGAGGAGCAGGGCGCCGACATCACCCAGCTCCAGGGGACGACGCAGAACGACATCGTCAAGGAGTACCTGTCGCGCGGCACGCACGTGTTCCCGCCGGGGCCGAGCCTGCGGCTGACCACCGACATGATCACGTACACGGTGGCGCACATCCCGAAGTGGAACCCGATCAACATCTGCAGCTACCACCTGCAGGAGGCCGGGGCCACGCCGGTGCAGGAGATCGCGTACGCGATGAGCACGGCGATCGCGGTGCTCGACGCGGTGCGCGCCTCCGGGCAGGTGCCCGAGGAGAAGTTCGGCGACGTGGTCGCGCGGATCTCGTTCTTCGTGAACGCCGGGGTGCGGTTCATCGAGGAGATGTGCAAGATGCGGGCCTTCGGCCGCATCTGGGACCGGGTCGCGCGCGAGCGGTACGGCATCGGCAACCCCAAGCAGCGCCGCTTCCGCTACGGCGTGCAGGTCAACTCGCTCGGCCTGACCGAGGCGCAGCCGGAGAACAACGTCCAGCGCATCGTCCTGGAGATGCTCGCCGTCACGCTGTCGAAGGACGCACGCGCGCGTGCCGTGCAGCTGCCGGCCTGGAACGAGGCGCTCGGCCTGCCCCGCCCCTGGGACCAGCAGTGGTCGCTGCGCATCCAGCAGGTCCTCGCGCACGAGAGCGACCTGCTGGAGTACGAGGACATCTTCGCGGGCTCCCACGTCATCGAGGCCAAGGTGGACGCCCTGGTCGAGGAGTCCCTCGCGGAGATGGACCGCATCGAGCAGATGGGCGGCGCGATGGCCGCCGTCGAGTCGGGCTATCTGAAGGCGGCGCTGGTGTCCTCGCACGCCGAGCGCCGGGCGCGGATCGAGGCCGGCGAGGACAAGATCATCGGCGTGAACGTCTTCGAGACGACGGAGCCGAACCCGCTCACCGCCGACCTGGACACCGCGATCATGACGGTCGACCCGGCGGTCGAGGCGCGCGTCGTGGACGCCATCGGCACCTGGCGCACCACCCGGCAGGAGTCCTCGGACCGGCAGGGTCTGGGCGACCCGTTCCACTTCCCCACCGTCCAGCAGGCACTCGACCGGCTCAAGGAGGTCGCGGCCGGGACCGGCAACCTGATGGAGGCCACCCTGGAGTGCGCGCGCTCCGGTGTCACGACCGGCGAGTGGGCGGGCGCGCTGCGGGAGGTCTTCGGGGAGTTCCGGGCGCCCACGGGCGTGTCCGGGGCGCCGGTGGCGGTCACCGCGGAGGCGGGCACGCCGCTCGCCCTGGTCCGCGAGAAGGTCGAGAAGACGTCCGCCGACCTCGGCAGCGGCAAGCTCCGCTTCCTGGTCGGCAAGCCGGGCCTGGACGGGCACTCCAACGGCGCCGAGCAGATCGCGGTGCGCGCGCGTGACGCCGGGTTCGAGGTGGTCTACCAGGGCATCCGGCTGACCCCGGAGCAGATCGTGGACGCCGCGCTGGCGGAGGACGTGCACGCCGTGGGCCTGTCGATCCTCTCCGGCTCGCACGCGCAGCTCGTACCGGACGTCCTGACGCGGCTGCGGGCGGCGGGCGCGCACGACATTCCCGTCATCGCCGGGGGCATCATCCCCACCAGCGACGCCGAGGACCTGAAGGCGGCGGGTGTGGCCGCCGTGTTCACCCCCAAGGACTTCGGCATCACGGAGATCATCGGCCGTATCGTCGACGAGATCCGCAAAGCGAACCACCTCGACCCCCTGGAGGTCCCCGCATGACCCCGTCCCAGCCGCAGCCCGGCGCCGTGAACCGGCTCCGCCCGCGCCGCTCCTGCCTGGCCGTGCCGGGCTCGAACCCGCGCTTCCTGGAGAAGGCCCAGGGCCTCCCCGCCGACCAGGTGTTCCTCGACCTGGAGGACGCCTGCGCGCCGCTCGCCAAACCGGAGGCGCGGCACACCATCGTCAAGTTCCTCAACGAGGGCGACTGGACGGGCAAGACCAGGGTCGTGCGCGTGAACGACTGGACGACCGAGTGGACGTACCGCGACGTCGTGACCGTCGTCGAGGGCGCGGGCCCGAACCTGGACTGCATCATGCTGCCCAAGGTCCAGGACGCCCAGCAGGTCGTGGCCCTCGACCTGCTGCTCACCCAGATCGAGAAGACGATGGGCTTCGAGGTCGGCAAGATCGGCATCGAGGCGCAGATCGAGAACGCCCAGGGCCTCAACAACGTCAACGAGATCGCGACGGCCTCCCAGCGCGTCGAGACGATCATCTTCGGCCCGGCCGACTTCATGGCGTCGATCAACATGAAGTCGCTGGTCGTGGGCGAGCAGCCGCCCGGCTACCCGGCCGACGCCTACCACTACATCCTGATGAAGATCCTGATGGCCGCCCGCGCCAACAACCTCCAGGCGATCGACGGCCCCTACCTGCAGATCCGCAACACCGACGGCTACCGCGAGGTCGCCCAGCGCGCCGCCGCGCTCGGCTTCGACGGCAAGTGGGTGCTGCACCCGGGCCAGGTCGAGGCGTCCAACGAGATCTTCTCGCCGTCCCAGGAGGACTACGACCACGCCGAGCTGATCCTGGACGCGTACGACTACTACACGTCCGAGGCGGGCGGCAAGAAGGGCTCCGCGATGCTCGGCGACGAGATGATCGACGAGGCCAGCCGCAAGATGGCGCTCGTCATCTCCGGCAAGGGCCGGGCCGCGGGCATGAAGCGCACCAGCACGTTCGAGGCCCCGGAGGCGTAGGGATCATGCAATTCGGCCGCACCTACGAGGAGTTCGAAGTCGGCGCCGTGTACAAGCACTGGCCCGGCAAGACGGTCACCGAGTACGACGACCACCTCTTCTGTCTGCTCACCATGAACCATCATCCGCTGCACATGGACAGCAACTACGCGGAGCAGACGACCGACTTCGGCAAGAACGTCGTCGTCGGCAACTACGTCTACTCGCTGCTGCTCGGCATGTCGGTGCCGGACGTGTCGGGCAAGGCGATCGCGAACCTGGAGGTCGAGTCGCTCAAGCACGTGGCGCCGACGTTCCACGGGGACACGATCTACGGCGAGACGACCGTCCTGGACAAGACGCCGTCGAGGTCCAAGTCGGACCGCGGCATCGTGTACGTCGAGACCAAGGGCTACAAGCAGGACGGCACGCTGGTCTGTGTGTTCCGCCGCAAGGTGATGGTGCCCACGGAGACGTACATCAAGGAGAGGGGCGGCGAGCAGCCCGGCCGCCCGGAGCTGAACACCCCGTCGCCGAAGACCGAAAGCTGAGACCGTGATGAGCCGACTCGCCCAGACCGCCGGTCTGACCGACATCCAGCAGGAAATCCTGGCCACCGTCAGGGACTTCGTCGACAAAGAGATCCTTCCGGTGGCGACGGAGCTGGAACACCGTGACGAGTACCCGCAAGCGATCGTGGACGGCCTCAAGGAGTTGGGCCTGTTCGGCCTGATGATCCCGGAGGAGTACGGGGGTCTCGGCGAGTCGCTGCTCACCTACGCGCTGTGCGTGGAGGAGATAGCGCGCGGCTGGATGTCGGTGTCCGGCATCATCAACACCCACTTCATCGTGGCGTACATGCTCAAGCAGCACGGCACCCAGGAGCAGAAGGACCACTTCCTGCCGCGGATGGCGACGGGTGAGGTGCGGGGCGCGTTCTCGATGTCGGAGCCGGGGCTCGGCTCGGACGTGTCGGCGATCACGTCGAAGGCGGTCAGGGACGGCGAGGAGTACGTACTCAACGGTCAGAAGATGTGGCTGACCAACGGGGGCTCGTCAACTCTGGTCGCCGTACTCGTCAGAAGTGACGAAGGACACCCTGAGGGCACGGCCCCCCACAAGTCGATGACGACCTTCCTGGTGGAGAAGGAACCGGGCTTCGGCGAGGTGCGTCCGGGCCTCACCATCCCCGGGAAGATCGACAAGATGGGTTACAAGGGTGTCGACACCACCGAACTGATCATGGATGGCCTGCGCATTCCGGCCAATCGCGTGCTCGGCGGACAGACCGGCCGCGGCTTTTACCAAATGATGGACGGCGTCGAGGTCGGCCGCGTGAATGTGGCCGCGCGTGGTTGCGGGGTCGCGCAGCGTGCCTTCGAGCTGGGCGTCTCCTATGCCCAACAACGTCACACTTTCGGAAAGCCGATCGCCCAGCACCAGGCGATTCAGTTCAAGCTGGCCGAGATGGCTACCAAGGTCGAGGCCGCCCATGCGATGATGGTGAACGCAGCACGCAAAAAGGACTCCGGGGAGCGAAACGACCTCGAAGCCGGAATGGCGAAGTATCTGGCGTCCGAATACTGCAAGGAAGTCGTAGAGGACGCGTTCAGGATTCACGGTGGCTACGGCTTCTCGAAGGAGTACGAGATCGAGCGTCTCTACCGTGAGGCACCGATGTTGCTCATCGGTGAAGGTACCGCCGAGATCCAGAAAATGATCATTGGCCGACGACTCCTCGAAGAGTATCGATTCCAGGGATAAATGTCTGACTTGGGGTGATTCCTTCGAGATTTATTCGAGAAGAAGATCACACCCTGTCAGCACGCTCCGGCGGCCGACTCGGCTTCCTGGCTTGCCCAGTTGTGGCTCGCAACCGATACGATCCCGGGAAAGCCGCCGTCCCCCCGTATGCAGTGCGGCATCATCCGCTACGAAGGTCATCCATGCCCCACAGCCAAACCTCTGCACCTCGCGACAGCCTGGCCGGCGTACGCCTCGCGCGCGGAGCATCGCCGTGGCTCCTGCCGACCGTCGCCACCGCGGCACTCAGCCTGGCCAAGGCGCGCCGCTCCAAGGGCGCGGCGGCGGTCGCCGTGCCCGCGACCGCCCTCGCGGCCGGAATGCTGTGGTTCTTCCGCGACCCCGAGCGCGAGATCACCCAGGGCCGGGTGATCTCCCCGGCCGACGGCGTGGTGCAGAGCATCATGCCGTGGAAGGACGGACGCACCCGCGTCGCGATCTTCATGAGCCCCTTGAACGTGCACGTCAACCGCGCGCCCCTCGCGGGCACGGTGACGTCCGTGGAGCACATCCCCGGCGGGTTCGTCCCGGCGTTCAACAAGGAGAGCGAGAACAACGAGCGTGTTGTCTGGCACTTCGACACCGAGCTCGGCGACATCGAGATGATCCAGATCGCGGGCGCGGTCGCGCGCCGCATCGTGCCGTACGTGCCGCAGGGCACGAAGGTGGAGCAGGGCGAGCGGATCGGCCTGATCCGCTTCGGCTCGCGCGTCGACATCTACCTGCCCGAGGGCGTCGAGGTGGATGTCGAAGTGGGTCAGAAGACCGTGGCTGGGGTGACTCGCATTGACCGTGACTGATCCGGAGACACAAGCGGGCTGGGTGCCCGAGGCCGTGGACGCGGACGACGCCGACGAGGACATGCCCCTGTCGCTGCGCCTGTCGATAGCGGACACCCTCACGCTCGGTAACGCCACGTGCGGCTTCATGGCGGTGTACTTCACCACCACCGGCATCCTGATCCCGCACCTGTCGGGCGACGAGTCGGGCATGGCCCGCAACAGCGCCGCCACCGCGGTGATCCTGATGCTGTGCGCGGCGGTCTTCGACCTCTTCGACGGCCTCGTGGCCCGCAAGCTGCGGTCGTCGCCGATGGGCGCGGAGCTGGACAACCTCTCCGACCTGATCAGCTTCGGCCTGGCACCCGCGTACTTCGTGCTCGTGTACGGCATGGTCGCGCGGGACGCGCACGAGCGGGTCGCGGCGGTGGGCGCCATCGTGGTCCTGCTGGCGGTGGTGCTGCGGCTTGCGAGATTCTCCTGCGTGACGCTGCCGGACGGCACGTTCCAGGGCATGCCCTCGCCCTTCGGGGCGCTGACGGTGGTCTCCATCGTGCTCCTGGAGCTGCCCTTCGTGGCCACGCTCCTCGCGATCATCGGCACGGCCTGGCTGATGGTGAGCCGGGTCGAGTACCCGAAGCCGCGGGGGCCGCTCGCGGTCGCCATGCTCGCCTGGATCGTCTCCGCGATGGGGTTGCTGGCCGCCTGGGCCTTCGACGCGCCCGGTGGGCAGCTGCTGCTCCAGACCGGGTGTGCGCTGCAGCTCGTCCTCGGCGCGGTGATTCCGTTGTTCGCCACGGCTCGCCGGGTGAACAACTTCCGGGACAACCGGCGTGAGGCCCGCGCCACGCAGTTGCCGTAGCGGATCTTGTACGTCGCCCCGAGGGGCCCGAACCGTTTGGTTCGGGCCCCTCGGACGTTGTGACGCTCACCGGCCCCGGTCAGGTCAGGAAGTCCGTGGCGATCTTGGCTGAGAGGCGCTCCAGGAGGGGGCCCGCCTCGGCCACGCAGCGGGCCACGTCCGGTTCGATGTCGGTCAGGGCGTACGCCCGGCGGATTCCGGCCGTGCCGAGCGCCGACGGGGGCAGCGCGAGGCGCCCGCAGACGGCGACCACGTCCACCCCGGCACAACGAGCGGCCGCCGCCACCCCGGCGGGCGCCTTCCCGTGCAGGGTCTGCTCGTCGAGGGACCCCTCCCCCGTGATGACGAGCGTCGCCCCGGCGAGCGCGGGCGCGAAGCCGAGGACGTCCAGCATGACGTCGATGCCCGGCCGGAACGACGCCCCGAGGCCGACCAGCGCCCCGTAGCCGATGCCGCCCGCCGCGCCGGCACCCGGCGCGTCCGCGTACTCCAGGGCCTGCGGCCCGGCGTCCCGCGCGAGGACCCGCGCGAAATGCGCGAGCGCGGCGTCGAGGGCGGCGACGTCGTCCGGCGAGGCGCCCTTCTGCGGCCCGTACACCGCGGGCGCGCCCTTGGGGCCCGTCAGCGGGTTGTCGACGTCACTGGCGAGCACGATGTCGACGTCCGCGAGCCGAGGGTCGAGGCCGGACAGATCGGCCGACGCCAGCTCCCGCAGGGGGCCGCCGCCGGGCGCGACGGGCTCCCCGGCCGCGTCCAGGAACCGCGCGCCGAGCGCCGCCAGCATGCCCGCGCCGCCGTCGGTCGTCGCGCTGCCGCCGACGCCGAAGACGAGGGTGCGGGCGCCCGCGTCGAGCGCCGCGCGGATCAGCTCGCCGCTGCCGTACGTCGTCGCGGTGAGCGGCGCGAACGTCCCGGCGGGCAGCAGCTGCAACCCGGAGGCCTCGGCCATCTCCACGACGGCCGTGCCGTCGCGCAGCGCGTACGCCGCCACCACCTCGCCGCCGAGCGGCCCGGTGACCCGCGCCTCCCGGCGTTCGAACCCGGCCGCCACGGCCGCGTCGACCGTGCCGTCACCGCCGTCGGCCACGGGCAGCGCCCGCACCGGGAGGCCCGGCAGCACGCCGTGCAGGCCCGCCGTCACGCGCTGGGCGACCTGCACGGCCGTGAGGGACCCCTTGAACTTGTCCGCGGCGATGAGCACATGGCCACGGCCCGTGCCCCCGGCGCCCTGTGCCGCGCCGGCTCCCGCCGTCTCTGCAGCGTCCGCCACCTTGCATTCCCCTTGCTTTCCGGGCCTTGCTCGCGTCAAGGCAGTCGCGCCGCTGCGACCATAACCGCAGGAGGGGGCCGCTGCCCATGGTCGACCGGAGCGGACGTTGATCCACTGCCCGGAGATTTCCGCTCATGTCGGGGCAAAGCGGTGCGCAGGATGTGCGGGGGATGATCGATCATCCCCGGGTCCCGGTCGGCGGCGCGCGGCGCACCCCCGCCGTCGGGTAGACCGGACGCATGACGTCGACGGCACCGGACATCCCGCTCGCGGACCGCGTCCATGGCGGCTGGCTCGGCCGGGTCGCCGGGAACATGCTCGGCAAGCCCGTCGAGCGCGGCGACTACTGGACGCGTGACCGCATCGACCGCTATCTGCGGCTCACCGGCGCGCTTCCCCTCACCGACTACCTGCCGGAGCCGCCGGAGGGCGCGGCGGGCTTCGAGCTGCGCCCGGAGTGGCGCGCCTGCGTCCGCGGCCGCGTCGACGGCAGTTGCCGCGACGACGACGTGGACTACGCGATCCTCGGCCTGGATCTCCTGGAGTCGCACGGGTTCGGCTTCAGCACCGAGCAGGTGGGCGAGCTGTGGCTGCTGCGGCTGCCCTATCTCCAGACGTACACGGCGGAGCGCGCCGCGTACCGCAATCTCACGAACGGGCTCAAGCCGCCGCTGACGGCGACGTACGACAATCCGTACCAGGAGTTCATCGGGGCGCTGATCCGCGCCGACATCTTCGGCTGGACCTGCCCTGGCGACCCGCGCCGCGCCGCGTCCCTCGCCCGCAGGGACGCGGTGCTCTCGCACTCGGGCAACGGCGTGTACGCGGCGATGTGGGCGGCGGCGCTGGTCGCGGCGGCGTTCACGGCGGCGGGACCGCGGGACGCGCTCGACTCCGCGCTCACCGTGATCCCGGCGAGCAGCCGGTTCGCGCGGACGGTACGCCGTGTGATGTCGCTGTACGAGGCGTCGCTGAGCTGGGAGGAGACCCTGGCGACGGTGGAGAGCGAGACGGCGGGGCTCGGCTGGATCCACGCCGTGCCGAACGCCGCCGTCCTCACGGCCGGACTGCTGTACGGCGAAGGGGACTTCACGCACACCATCGCGCTGACCGTCCGCGGCGGCCTCGACACCGACTCGAACGGAGCGACGGCGGGGTCCGTCGCGGGGGTGCTGTGCGGAGCGGCGGCCATTCCGGCGCAGTGGCGCGATCCGCTGCGGGACCGGGTGCGCAGCGCGGTGTTCGGCTACGACGGGGCGCGGATCAGCGAACTGGCGGAGCGGACGGTGCGGTTGGCGGTGCGGGAGGCGGGGGCGGTGGAGCCGCAGGACTTGACGCCGCCGAAGCGCCACGGCGGGTGATCCACCTGGCGCTACGCTGCCTGTCGTGACCACTCTCGACTACGCCACGTACATCGCGGGCCTCCCCCGCGTCCTCGCCGGAGCCGCCAGCGTCATCCGCGACCGTGCCGGACGCGTCCTGCTCGTGGAGCCCAACTACCGTGAGGGCTGGGCCCTTCCGGGCGGCACCGTCGAGTCGGACGACGGCGAGAGCCCGCGCCAGGGTGCGCGCCGTGAGACCGTCGAGGAGATCGGCCTGGACGTCGAGCCCGGTGGACTGCTCGCCGTGGACTGGGTGCCGGGCACGTCGGCACGGCCTCCGCTGGTGGCCTTCCTGTACGACGGCGGGGTGCTTGCCGACGACCGGTTCGAGGCGATCCGGCTCCAGGAGGAGGAACTGCTCTCGTGGCGCCTCGCCACTCGCGAGGAGTTGCCGACGTACCTCCCGGGGCCGCTCGCGGGCCGGGTCCTCGCGGCGCTGGACGCGCTGGACGCCGGGACGGGGGCGGTGGAGTTGGAGAACGGGCGCCGGATCGGCTGACCCGAGCCCGTTTTCGCTCCTTTCCGCTCCTTCGACTGCCCCGAACGGCCTGCCCTAGAAGAGGACCGACCCGCTCTCGAACGCGAGGAGGCGCTGCTTGCGGTCGAGGCCGCCGCCGTAGCCGGTGAGGCCGCCGTTCGCGCCGATGACGCGGTGGCAGG
The DNA here is from genome assembly GCF_055591765.1 of Streptomyces sp. NPDC041205. NCBI lineage: Bacteria > Bacillati > Actinomycetota > Actinomycetes > Kitasatosporales > Streptomycetaceae > Streptomyces > Streptomyces sp. NPDC041205. The sequence goes on from NZ_JBVIZH010000015.1 coordinate 136,566, forward strand.
GGACGATGACGCCGATGGGGTTCTTGCCGTTGGCGAGGCCGACGGCGCGGGAGGCGGCGGGGTTGCCGAGTTCCGCGGCGAGTTCGCCGTACGTACGGGTCTCGCCGTAGGGGATCTCCAGGAGCCGCTGCCACACCGAGCGCTGGAACGGGGTGCCGTCCAGGCGCAGCGGCAGGTCGAACTCCTTCAACTCGGCCGCGAAGTAGGCCTGGAGCTGCTCCGTCGCCGGGCCGAAGGGGGACGGGTCGCGGTCGCCGAAGGTCTCCTCGGCGGGTCTGTGGCGCTGCTCGGTCATGTAGAGGCCGCTGAGGGTGCCGTCGGTGGCGACGAGGGTGAGCGGCCCGTAGGGGCTGTCGACGACGGTGTGCTGTCGGTGCATGGGTCACGTCCCGTTCGGGTCCCCGCGGTGCGGGAACGTGGTGGAAGCCCTTACTCGGGGAGGTAGTTGATGGCGTGGTCCTCGGTGGTCCAGAGGTACTGCACGGCGTAGGCGCGCCAGGGGCGCCAGGCGGCGGCGCGCGCCGTGAGGGCGGCGGGGGTGTGCGGCAGGCCGAGCGCCTGGGCGGCGCGCCGGATGCCGAGGTCGGAGGGCAGGAACGCGTCCGGGTCGCCGAGGGCCCGCATCGCGATGACCTCCGTGGTCCAGGGGCCGAAGCCCGGCAGGGCGGTGAGCTGGGCGCGGGCGCGCTCCCAGTCGTTCTCGACGCCCAGTTGAAGGGTGCCGTCGGCGAGGTGGCGCACCAGCGTCAGCAGGGTGGCGCGGCGGCTGCGGGGCAGCGCGAGCGACTCCGGGTCGAGGTCCGCGAGGGCGTCCGGCGCGGGGAAGAGGTGGGTGAGGCCGCCCTCGGGGTCGTCGATGGGCTCGCCGTGGGCGGTGACGAGGCGCGCGGCGTGGGTGCGGGCGGCGGCCGTGGAGACCTGCTGCCCGAGGACCGCGCGTACGGCGAACTCGGCCTCGTCCACGGTGCGCGGCACCCGCCGCCCCGGCGCCTTCGCGACGAGCGGGGCGAGCAGCGGGTCGTCGGCGAGCTGGCCGTCGACGGCGACGGGGTCGGCGTCCAGGTCGAGCAGGCGACGGCAGCGGCTGATGGCGAGGGTCAGGTCGCGCGGGTCGGTGAGGGTGAGTCGGCAGCCGATGTGGTCCGGGTGCGGGGCGAGGGCCGCGATGCCGTGTCCGTAGGGCAGGCGCAGGGTGCGGCGGTAGGCGCCGTCGCGCCATTCCTCCACGCCGGGCACGGCGGTGGCGACGAGGTGTCCGAAGAGGTTGTCGGGGTTGAGGGGGGCGCGGAAGGGGAGGCGGAGGGAGATGGTGGCGAGGGCGCCGGGAGCGGTGTCGGGGACGGCGGAGGTGTGGGAGGCGGGGGCCGCGTGCGGGCCGTTGGTCGCGGGTGCCCCTCCGGCCGCGGGGACCTCACGCACATCATGCGCACCGCGCGCACCGACGGAGGCACCGCCGTGGGCACCAGCACTGGCACCGGCGCCGGCGGCCGCTCGCCTGCCCCCAGCCCGCTTCGCCGCCCGGGCCCGAAGTTCCCCCGGGGCGAGGGCGAAGACTTCCCGGACGGTGTCGTTGAACGTACGGATCGAGGAGAAGCCCGCGCCGAAGGCGATCTGTGCCATGGGCAGGGCGGTGGTCTCGATGAGCAGCCGGGCGGTCTGGGCGCGCTGGGCGCGGGCGAGGGCGAGCGGGCCCGCGCCGAGTTCGGCGAGGAGTTGCCGCTCGACCTGGCGGGTGCTGTAGCCGAGGCGGGTGGCGAGGCCGGGGACGCCCTCGCGGTCGACGATGCCGTCGCCGATGAGCCGCATGGCGCGGGCCACGAGGTCGGCCCGCTGGTTCCACTCGGGCGAGCCGGGGCTGCTGTCGGGGCGGCAGCGCTTGCAGGCGCGGAATCCGGCCTGCTGGCAGGCGGCGGCGCTCGGGTAGAAGCTCATGTTCTCGGGCTTGGGCGGCACGACCGGGCAACTGGGACGGCAGTAGATGCGGGTCGTCAGGACGGCGGTGAAGAACCATCCGTCGAACCGGGCGTCCTTGGACTGCACGGCCCGCACACAGCGTTCGAAGTCCCCGTACGTCCCTGCGGGCGCGGCTTTTCGGGTGGAGGTGAGGGGGGTGGTGGGGGTGGTGGGGTGCTGTGCGGCTGCCGGGCCGACGTGCCCAGACCCCTGTCCCCCGGCCGGGCCGGGACGGCCGGTGCCGCGTCGGGCTCCCCTGCCGCCGGGAGAACCGGCGCCTTGGGCCGCCGCCGGGCCGGGGCTACCTGCGCCGGGCGCTTCCTCCCGACCGGGACGTACGTCGCCCTGCGGCTCCGCCGGGCCGGTCCTGTCGGCACGCTGTGCCCCTGCCGGGCCGAAGCGCCCCGTGCCGTCCGCCCCCGTCGTCGGGTGGGTGCCGGGCACGGCCGGGCCCTCGGACAGGCCTGCTGCTGTGGCGGCGGTGACCTCGGGGTCTCGGGGTGGGGTGTGCGTCACGGTCGGCATGGCTCAAGCATCGGACATCCCCGCGCCCGGGGCTGGCGAGAATCCGACATCAACCTTGCGCGGCCAGGGCCTCCTCGAACGCCCGGTACGCGACCTCGTCGAACAGGACGAACCGCACCTCGTCGAAGTCCCACCCCATCGGCACCACCCCGTCCGGGCCCGCCCCGCCCGGGTCCCTCTCGCCCGGCCCCGCCGCATCGGAGCCCACTCCACCCGACCCGACCTCGTCCGTCCCCATCTCGCCCGAGCCCGCTCCACCCGGCCCCGCCGCGCCCGAGCCCGCTCCACCCAGCCCTGCCGCACCGGAGCCCGACCCAGCCGGGCCCACCTGGACCGAGCCCTCCCCGACCAGGCCCTCCCCGTCCGTACGCTCCCCGACCAGGCCCGCCCCGTCCGCCCCCGCCCCCTCCAGGCCCGCCGCCAAGGCGCCCCGCACCGCGCCCACCGCGATCCTGGCCGCGTCGTCCAGCGGCCACCGGTACACCCCCGTCGAGATCGCCGGAAAGGCGACCGTGCGGGCCCCCAGCTCGGCCGCGACCCGCAGTGACTCGCGGTAGCAGGAGGCGAGCAGGGCCGAGCGGTCCTCGGTGGGGGACCACACGGGGCCGACGGTGTGGACGACGTGGTCCGCGGTCAGGCGTCCGGCGGTCGTCGCCACGGCCTGGCCGGTCGGCAGGCCCTTGCCGTAGCGCGAGGCCCGCAGACGGCGGCAGTCGGCGAGGATGTCGGGGCCGCCGCGCCGGTGGATGGCGCCGTCGACGCCTCCGCCGCCGAGCAGCGAGGAGTTCGCCGCGTTCACGAGGACGTCGGCGCGCTGGCGGGTGATGTCGCCCTGGACGAGGGTGACGCGGGCGCTCACGCGGGCTCCCGCAGCCTCTTCCAGACGGCCTTCGCCGCGTTGTGGCCGGACATGCCGTGCACGCCGGGTCCTGGCGGGGTCGCCGACGAGCAGATGAAGACGGCGGGGTGCCGGGTGCGGTACGGGTACGCGGTGAGCCGGGGCCGCAGCAGCAGTTGGAGTCCGCTGGCGGCGCCGCAGGCGATGTCGCCGCCGACGTAGTTGGCGTTGCGGGCGGCGAGCTGCGGCGGTCCCGCCGTGGCGCGGGCGAGGACGCGGTCGCGGAAGCCGGGCGCGAAGCGTTCCAACTGCCGCTCGATGGCGTCGGTGAGGTCGCCCTGCCAGCCGTTCGGAACGTGCCCGTACGCCCAGAAGACCTGCTTGCCCTCGGGCGCCCGGGACGGGTCGACGACGCCGGGCTGCACCGTGATCAGGAACGGGGCGTCCGGTGCCCGGCCCTCGCGGGAGGCGGCCCGCAGCGCGGCGCCGATCTCGCGGCTGCCCGCGCCGACCTGGACGGTGCCCGCGACGCGCGCCTCGGGCGCGGTCCACGGCACGGGCCCGTCGAGCGCGTAGTCGATCTTGAAGGCGCCGGCTCCGTACCGGAAGTTGTCGTAGTAGCGCCCGAGACCGGCGATCCGGGCGAGTGCGGTGGGTGAGGTGTCGAAGACGTACGCGCGGGCGGGCGGCAGGTCGTCGAGCCGCTTGACCTCGTAGTCGGTGTGGATGATGCCGCCGAGGTCGGTGAGGTACGCCGCGAGCGCGTCGGAGATGGACTGCGAGCCGCCGCGGGCCAGCGGCCAGCCGCGGGCGTGCGCGGCGAGCGCGAAGACCATGCCGACGCCGCCGGTGGCGAGGCCGCCGAGCGGCGCGATGACGTGGGCGACGAGTCCGGAGAACAGCGCCCGCGCGGGCTCGTCGCGAAAGCGCCGCATCAGCCACGTCGACGGCGGCAGCCCCACGAGCCCGAACCGGGCGAGCAGCGCCGGGTCGCGGGGCAGCGCGGTCAGCGGCAGCGACATGAAGTCCCGCAGCAGGGTGTCCCAGTGGGGCAGGAAGGGCTCGACGAGTCTGCGGTACGCCCCCGCGTCGCGCGGCCCGAAGGAGGCGGCGGTCTCGGCGACGGAACGCGCGAGCACGGCGGCGCGGCCGTCGAGGAGGGGGTGGGCCATGGGCAGCTCGGGCTGGAGCCAGTCAAGGCCGTACCGCTCCAGGGGCATGGCGCGGAACGCGGGCGAGTTGATGCCGAGCGGGTGCGCCGCAGAGCACGGGTCGTGCCGGAAGCCGGGGAGGGTCAGCTCCTCAGTGCGGGCGCCGCCACCGACGCTGCCACGGGCCTCGAAGACGGCCACGGAGAAGCCGCGGCGGGCCAGCTCCACGGCAGCGGTCAGACCGTTCGGTCCCGCCCCCACGACGACGGCATCGAGCATCGACGGCACCTTCGGACTCCTTCGTCAGCCGATGGCCAGTGCCGCCCAGGATATGCCGGACCACGGCCGCTTCCCGGGCCCCGGCGGCCTCCGACAGCACGCGGGTCGGGGCGCGCCGTCGAGCAGGGCCGCGTCCCCGGCCGGGCCCGGCGGTGACGTGCGGCGCCACCGAGGCCGAACCGTCCTGTCGACCGCGGCCGCTTCCGGAAGGGCCGCGCCCGCCGTCGCCCGCGGCAGCGCGTGTGCCGACCGGCACGCCCCCCGACGCACACGGCCCGCACTCCGCGGCAACCGACGGCAGCGCGCCGATCGGCCACGGCACACCCCGCGACGCACGCGAGCGGCCCCCGCCCCGGCGCACGCGCCTCCCGGACCACCTCGCGCTGTGGCACCCGCCCCGATCAGGCCCCGCTCGCGAGCGCCCCCGCCACCCGGCGGGCCGTGGCCTCGTCGCGGGCCGCGGTGAACGGCAGGGCGTTGCCTCCGGTGATGGCGAACGGCACGCCCTCGCGGGTGCGGTGGGCGCCGCCCGCCTCCTCCACCAGGAGCAGGCCCGCGGCGTGGTCCCAGGCCAGCTCCCAGCTGAAGGCGACGGCGTCGAGAGCGCCGCGGGCGATGGCCAGGTACTCCAGGCCCGCCGAGCCGCAGGGGCGGGCGGCGAAGCCTTCGGCGGTGAGGCCGAGCAGGGCGTGCTTCTGGTCGTCGGTGGTGAAGTCCGGGTGGGACGTGGCCACCGTCAGCGCGCGGCCGGGGTCGGGGGAACCGGCGCGCAGGGGCGTGCCGTTGAGCGTCGCGCCCTTTCCGCGGACCGCCGTCGCGAACTCGTCGAGCGCGGGCGCGTACGTCCACGAGGCCAGGACGACGCCGTCCAGGGCGAGCGCGACGAGCGTGCAGAAACCGGGGTCTCCGTGGACGAACTGGCGTGTCCCGTCGACGGGATCGACGATCCAGACCGGCGCGTCGCCCGCTATCGCGTCGTACCTCGCCGGGTCGGCGTGCACCGCTTCCTCGCCGACGACGACCGAGCCGGGCAGCAGCGCCGTCAGCTCACGGGTCAGGTGCTCCTCCGCCAGCCGGTCGGCGACGGTCACCAGGTCGTGCGGGCCGCTCTTCTGGACGACGTCGGCCTCGGCGAGCTGCCGGAACCTCGGGGTGATCTCCGCCGCGGCGGCCTCGCGGACCACGCGCTCCACGTCAGCGGTCTGTCGTGCGAGAAAGTCGTCGATGCTTTCCTTGATTGCCTGTGTTTCGATCATGCCTCCATGAGAGCACGTACCACTGACAACGCGGACTCCCGGGGTGAACAACGGGTGGAATCGGGATGAAAGGGAGCCGCTGGGAGATCTGGGGCCCGCACCCGACCGGCCCCCGCGCCCGACCGGCCTCACCGCCCGACCGCGTACCCCTGCATCCCCCGCGGATTCGCCGCCGCCGAAAGCACCCCCGTCCGCGGATCCCGCGCCACCGCGCACAGCCGCCCCTCCGACCAGGGGCCGCCCACCGTCACGTCGTGGCCGCGGCGCCGCAGCTCCGCCACGACCTCCGGGTCGGTGCGGGACTCGACGACGAGGCTGCCCGGCCGCATCCCGCGCGGGTAGAAGGACTCGGGGAAGGACTCGGTGTGCCAGTTGGGGGCGTCGACGGCGCCTTGCAGGTCGAGCCCGCCGCGTACCGGCGCGCGCAGCGCCACCGAAAGGAAGAAGTGCACCTGCCACTGGTCCTGCTGGTCCCCGCCCGGCGTACCGAAGGCCATGACGGGCACGCCGCCCTTGAGGGCGAGCGACGGAGTCAGCGTCGTGCGGGGGCGGCGGCCGGGGGTGAGCGAGTTGGGCAGGCCCTCCTCCAGCCAGGCCATCTGCAGCCGGGTGCCGAGCGGGAAGCCGAGTTCCGGCACGACCGGGTTGGACTGGAGCCAGCCGCCCGACGGCGTCGCCGCGACCATGTTCCCCCAGCGGTCGACGACGTCCAGGTGGCAGGTGTCGCCCCGGGTCCCGCCGTCCGGCGTCACGGCGGGCTCGCCGTCCCGTGCCACGGTCGGCTCACCGGCCCCCGCCACCGTCGGCTCCCCCGCGCCCACCGCGCCCCCGAGCGCGGCCGCCCCCGAGGCGACGGCCCGCGCGTGCGCGGACAGCCTCGGCTCCCGTCCACCGGGCCGCCCGGGCCGCAGTTCGCGGGAGGCCCGCTCGCCGATCAGCTCCCGGCGCCGGGCGTTGTAGGTGTCCGAGAGCAGTTCGGCGACCGGCACCTCGGCGGCGTCCCCGTACCAGGCCTCGCGGTCGGCCATGGCGAGCTTGCAGCCCTCGACGAGCAGATGCGTGTAGTCGGCCGAGCCGTATGCGGGCAATTCGGCCGGAAGCAGGGCGAGTTGCTGGAGGAAGGCGGGGCCCTGGCTCCAGGGGCCCGCCTTGCAGAGGGTCCAGCCGTTCCAGTCGCAGGTGACCGGGTCCTCATACGTGGCCGACCAGCCGGCGAGGTCGGCGGCGGTGAGGGTGCCGGTGTGGCGCTTGCCGCTGGTGTCCAGGGTGGGGCGCGCGGCCTGGCGGACCAGTGCCTCGGCGATGAAGCCGGTGCGCCACACCTCGCGGGCCGCGTCGATCTGTGCGTCGCGGTCGGCGCCGCCCGCGGCCTCGGCCTCGGCGACGAGCCGCCGCCAGGTGGCGGCGAGGCGCGGATTGCGCAGGAGTTCGCCGGGGGCGGGCGGGGCGCCACCGGGCAGGTAGACCTCGGCCGACGACGTCCACTCGGTCTCGAACAGTTCCCGTACGGTCTCGACGGTCTCCGTGACGCGTTCCACCGGCGGGTGCCCGTCCTCGGCGTACCCGATGGCGTACTTCAGGACCTCGGCGAGCGACTTGGTGCCGTGGTCGCGCAGCAACAGCATCCACGCGTCGAAGGCGCCGGGCACGGCGGCGGCGAGCGGCCCGGTGCCGGGCACGAGGCCGAGGCCGAGGGCGTCCCGGTAGTGGGCGACGCTCGCCCCGGCGGGCGCGACGCCCTGGCCGCACAGGACGCGCACGTCGCCGCCCGCCGGGGCGAGGATGATCGGCACCTCGCCGGCGGGCCCGTTCAGATGCGGCTCGACCACATGCAGCACGAAGCCCGCCGCGACGGCCGCGTCGTAGGCGTTGCCGCCGTCCTCCAGGACGGCCATCGCGGACTGCGAGGCGAGCCAGTGGGTGGACGACACCATGCCGAAGGTGCCCTGGAGCGTGGGGCGCGTCGTGAACATGCCCGCAGGCTAGGCCCTGTCGGCGTAGTGCCGTCCGGCGGCTCCCGTCCCACCCGCCTCCGGCGCCCCGGCGGGGGCGGGGATCAGGCCGTACGTCTGCGCCCGCAGGACGGTGGTGACCCGGTCGCGGGTGCCGAGCTTCCGGTAGATGCTCTGGATGTGCTTCTGCACCGTGTGCACCGAGATGCCGAGGCGGCGGCCGATGACCGCGGCGGTGAGGGCGTCGGCGAGCAGGCCGAGGACGGTCAGCTCGCGCGGCGTGAGATCGCCGCCGGGCACCGGCTCTTCGGCGTCCGGGCCGTCCTCCGCCACGGCCCCGGCCTTGCCGTCGCCCTCTCGACCCGCCGGGGACGCGGCCGCCGCGCGCCAGCGGCTGAGCAGTTCCGCCTGCTCGTCGACGCTCGCGAGCAGGGGCTGGATGCGGCGCGCGTACGCGAGGTGGGCGTCGGTGAAGTCCGTCCCGGAACGGCAGATGAGGAAGTAGCGGCGCGTCCCCGAGGCGTCGGGCAGCGGCACCACCAGGAGGTGGTCCGTGCCGAGGCGGCTGTGCAGCAGCCGCGCCAGCTCACTGCCGTGCCACTCCCGCTCGCCGAGGATGTCCGCGGCGGTCCGCGGCGCGCGGTCGCCGGACGAGCCGTAGTGGTCCGCGAAGGGACAACTGAGGCGGATACGCTCCCTCAGGTGATCGTCGAGACGGTGGTCGGCGGCCCCGTCCGCGGTCCAGGAACGGACCGGGCCCCCGCCGCCCGTCCGTTCCGCCTGGGTCAGGAACAGGAACTCGCCGCCGCAGGCGTTCAGTAATTCCGACACCACCGGCGGCCACAGCCGCCCGGGATCCGGTTCCCGTAGCGCCTCGATGGCGAGGTCGAGCATGCGCCGATAGTGACGCACGGATATAGCGGACATAACTAACACTGCGTCTCCCCGTAATTTTTATTGCGCTCTTAACGCGTTCCTCGAGTGTCGATACGCACTTTTACCCATACCACTCGGCGCCTAAGGTGAGCGAGTCTGGAGCTGCCCCACCGGTGCTGGGCACACGTATCCAGCCCGCCGGATGGGCGAACTACGTTGCAGTGAACGGGAAGAGCCACCCCCACCAGCGAACTTCCAGGACGGGCCGGGAGTTACCGGCCCGGGTCCGCAGCTTCGCGGAATTCATGGGCCGCCTGTCCTGTCGACAGGACAGGAAAACCTTTCAGTGTATCGCCCGGAAATGCTCCTCACTAAGAAGTACGACATCTGCTCATGCCGTACGACAGATGACATCGGCCACCATTCGGGCAACGGCACCCAATGGTGAGTCAATCGCCCCTGAGGGAGAGTCTCTTGCACCCCACGCCTGTCGCCTCCCGCACCCCCACCCACAACGAACGAGGCGTCATAGCCGAGCACTACTACGCCCTGCAGAGCCTGCGTGCCATCGAGGACGCCCGCGCCGAGGCGACCGCCGATCCGGTCACCCCGCAGGCCTTGCTCGTGGGGCTCTACCAGTCGGCCGAGATCGCCCTGCACAACCTCACGGACCTTCTCGACCGCGCCGGCGGCCATCTGGAAAGGCTGGATGTCGACCGTTGCGTGACGGCTTTGCACTGGGTCCGCAGCTTCCACCGCGTCCTGGTCCGCCTCAGCGTCGCCGCCCTGCGCGTGAGCGGCGGCATACCGGACGAGGCGCCCCGCTGGGACGTCGAGGAGACCCCCGCGTTCGCCGAGTTCACCCCGGCCCTGCGCCGCTTCGACCAGCGGCTCACCGCGCTCGCCGGGCAGGGCCTGGTCGACGTGTCGGGGGTCATCGCCGAACGCGGCCTCGAGGACCGGTGGTTCGGCGTCCTGCACTGCGTGCGCGTCGCCAACCACGACGCCCGGGTGTGGAGTTCGAACCTGGCGAAGGCCGCGCATCCCGCGCCGGGCGTCTCCCCCGAGCGGCTGCTGGCCAGCGACCGGCTGCACCACGCCGTCCATGAGCACCGCTTGGCCGGTGACACATATTTCACCCAGTTCCGGGCACTTCACCAGATCCCCGAACTTCTCGTACGGGAGATCAACGACCGTATCGAGGCCGCCATCCGCAGCGCCCGCGCCGGTGACATCGCGGCCGCCGTCGACGCCCTGGACGGCGCCGCCGAGCTGTTCGACCCGGTCGAGGCGTGCCTGCCGCCGATCGTCGACAACCTCAGCACCCACGACTACCACCAGATCCGCGAGAACCTCGGCCTGACGAGCGGCAGCCACTCGGTCAGCATGCGATTCCACCTGTTCACGGACCTGTACGAGCAGTTCGCCGCGGAGCTGGCGCGGCTGCGGGCCGAGGGCGGCGCGGACCCGCTGCTCCCCCGGCTCGAACGGCACGGTGTGGGCCTGCGGGTGTTCATCTTCGCCTGGCGCGACATGCATCTGCACCTGCCGCGCAACAACCTCGGCGGCATGGAGACCAAGTCGCTCACCGGCGCCCCGGACGCCATCCGCACGGTCCGCAAGATGCGGGACAACGCGGCGCACGGCGACGCCCTGGAGCGGCACGCCGTCGCCGCGCACGTCCCGTCCAGCTCGGCGGGGCCGCTGATCGGCTACCTCGACGGGCCGGAGTCCTCCGACGGGATGCTGCTCGCCGCGACCGGCGCGTCCACACAGGTCAACTTCCGTGCTGTGCAGGAGCGGCGCGAGTTCTTCTCCCAGCCGTGCCCGTTCTCCAGGCCGCCGCGCCGGGTCGTCTAGCGCGTACACGCGCCGGGTCGTCCAGGGCATCCACACGCCGGGGCGTCCCGCGCGTCCACCGGTGACCAGCCGCCCGTGACCCGCCCCCGCCGCGGTCACGGGCGGCACAGGCCGTTCCGGACGCGCTGAGCTGGCTCCCCCCACGCACCGTTCGTTGTTCGTCCTTCTGGAGCTTTCGTGTCCCACCTTCAGGAATCGTCCGCCGCCGGGCTCCGAGCGGGCGACCCCTGCTCGTCCGCCACGTTCCCCGCCCTGTTCCAGGACCGGGTGGCGGCGACACCGGACGCGCCTGCCGTGGAGTCGGGCGAACTCTCCTGGACGTACGCGGAGCTGAACTCCCGGGCGAATCGGATCGCCCACTGGCTCATCAGGCGGGGCGTCGGACCGGAGCGCCTGGTCGGGGTGTCCCTGCCGCGCTCCGCCGAGCAGGTGGCCGTGCTCCTGGGGATCATGAAGGCCGGTGGCGCCTACCTTCCGATCGACTCGGACTATCCGGGCGAGCGCGTGCGGTACATGGCGTCGGACGCGGCCCCCGCGCTCGTCCTCACCACCCGGGCCACGGCCACGAGCCTGGCCGCGGACCTGTCGGCAGGTCAGGCAGCTCAGGTGGGCCCGGACGTCGTGGCGGTGGACGAGCCCGCCCTCGTACACGCCTGGGCGCGGCACCCGGACACCGACCCGGTCGACGCGGACCGCGCCGCCCCGCTCGACCCGGCCAACCCCGCGTACGTCATCTACACGTCGGGCTCCACGGGCCGCCCCAAGGGTGTCACCGTCACCCACACCGGCCTGGCCGCGCTGCGCGCCGTCCACGTCGCCCGGTTCGACCTCACGCCGGGCTCCCGCGTGCTGCAGTGCGCCTCGCCCAGCTTCGACGTGTCGGTGTGGGACCTGGTCATGGGCCTCACCACCGGCGTCACCCTGGTCCTGCCGCACCGACTGCGCCTGGTCGGCGACGAACTGGCCGCCACCCTGACCCACCGGCGGATCACCCACGTCACCTTGCCGCCGTCCGTCGTCAACACGCTTCCCGCCGACGCGCCCCGGGCCCTCACGGGGCTGCGCGTCCTGTCCCTGGCCGGTGAGGCCTGCCCGCCCGACCTGATCGCCCGCTGGGCCCCCGGCCGCCTCGTCATGAACGCCTACGGCCCCACGGAGACCACCTGCGCGGCCACCGTGGCCCGCCTCCTCCCCGCCCCCCGCGTCCCCATCGGCACCCCCGTCCCCGGCACCCGCGTGCACGTCCTCGACGACCGCCTCGTCCCCGTCCCCGCGGGCTCCCCGGGCGAGTTGTACGTGGCGGGTCCTGGCGTGGCCCGCGGCTATCTGGGCCGCCCCGGCACCACCGCCGACCGGTTCGTCGCCGACCCCTTCGGCGCGCCCGGCCACCGCATGTACCGCACGGGCGACCTGGTCCGCCAGGGCGACGACGGCCAGCTCGAATACCTCGGCCGCACCGACGACCAGGTCAAGATCCGGGGGCTGCGGATCGAGGTCGGCGAGATCGAGGCGACGCTGGCCTCGCACCCCCGGGTCGCCCAGGCCGTCGTGGTCGCCCACGAAGGACGGGACAGCGGCCGGCAGTTGGTCGGGTACGCCGTCCCCGTCGACGCCGACGCCGCAGCGGCCGGTGGGACCCGTGCGAGTGGCGGCACCGGCTATCTGGATCTCAGTTCGGGGTTCGCGACGGGCGAGCTGCGGACCTTCCTGGCCCGGCGGTTGCCGGATTTCATGGTGCCGGCGACGGTGGTGGTGCTTGACCGGCTGCCGTTGACGACGAATGGGAAGGTCGACAAGAAGGCGTTGCCGG
>NZ_JBVIZH010000016.1:0-129771 GCF_055591765.1 Streptomyces sp. NPDC041205
GCACGATCCAATACCGCAGTGACCTCATCGACGGATGCCTCGCCGGAACCGGCTTATCCATCACCGAGGCGACTTCACAAGTTCAGGCTCAGTAACCCCCATCGCCAGACTGATGGGCATCGATGCTAAAGGACCAGGCGGTCGCGCGAGTGATGTTTACAGGAATAGGAAGATCAGGAGATCGCTGATCGATCTCCTTTGCGTGTAGCTACCGCGCTAGCAGTGCAGAGCGTCCTTGATCTAGCTTTCTGGCTCTCCACTATCACCGCTGTCTCAACCCACCACTCACCCCGCTCGCCACGATGCGCCCGCGGCCGGGAACGGCGCCCCCTCCATCCCGGTGCTGGCCGATCCCCCGCCGGAGGCATGGTTCTTACCTCGACCGCGTACCGCGCGGTACTCCACTTGCCGTTCTCGGCTTATCCACCTGCGCGCGGCACGGTCCGCGGCCGGGCTGGAGCGGGGCGGAGACAGGAGCGCAGGCTCGGCCGGGGGCCGGGCCGCGCGCGGTGAGCGGAGCGAGCCGCCTTGAACCAGTAGAGAAAGTTGTAACTCAGTCGGGTGCGTGGGGCTTCGTGCCCGGCTTGAAGTCGTGGAAACCCGCTGGGAGTTCAGGTGCCTCGTGGTCGTCCGCGAGGGGCAGGAAGAGCACCGGGTGCACCGTCCACGTGATGCGGGTGCTCGCGTAGGTCACCGACACCGTGCACGGCTCCGAGCGCAGGAGGGCTCGGCGGGTGTCGATGCGGCTCTCGTAGAGCCAGTCCCAAGTCTCCTTGGGCGCAGCGGGGTTCAGCTCCGCTGTGATGGCTCGTAGGGCCGTGGGGAGCCAGCCGTCCGCCTGGGTCGCGGAGTACGCGCCGAAGGATGTCCTCACTGTCGGTCGGGCCGACCCCGCGAGGTCCTCCGCCCAGCATTCGCACCAGAACCCGCCGGTTAGGCCGTCGTCGCTCAGCATGGATGCTCCCCCGGCCCCGGCCGCGGTGAAGTGAACAGCTCCGCCGTCACCGTGTGTGCGCCGTCGCTGTTCCGCACCACCACCCGGTGAGCAAGGGCGCTGACCATCCCCAGACCTCTGCCGTGGACCGCCTCCTCGTCGGGGTGCTCGACCTTCGGTGCGGTCCCGCCCGCGGCCCCGCCATCCGTGACTGACAGGGCGATGACCTGGGGCGACACCGCCAGAGCCAGGTGGAAGCTGCCCGTGGGCCGGCCGCTGGCCGTGTGCAGGATCGCGTTCGCGCTCAGCTCGCTCGCGATCAGTTCGGCGTCCTCCGCGAGAGGTGAGGAGCCCAGGATGTCGCGGGTCCAGCGGCGGGCCCGGCTGACCTCTTCGGGGAGACCTGGGCACGTGAGTCCCCAGACCCGGGCAACGCTGGTCGTGCTCGTATACTCGTGCATACAAGTTCCTTCGTGCTGCTAGGCCGCCATGTGCAGCGGGTTCGGCTATACGAGTTTCACGCCGTCGTGGGCGCGGATGGCCGGTGGGGTCGTCGCGTCGAGCGCGTCCAGGACGCGGATCGCGTACGCCTCGTCGGCGAGTTGGGTGACCTCTTCGCGGGTGGCCCAGCGCAGGGCGCGGGTCTCCTCGCCGGTGGTGGGCGTGCCGTCGGCGGCCTCGCAACGGAAGACCAGGGAGACGATCAGGCCCGTCATGTTCTTGTAGACGCCGGTCAGGGTCGCGGGAAGCGCGATCTTGACGCCGGTTTCTTCGAGAACCTCGCGCTGGAGGGCCTCGGGAATGGTTTCCTCACGTTCGAGGACGCCACCCGGCGGCTCCCACTGGCAGTTGTCGCGGCGCTGGATCAGCAGGGCCCGCCCCTGGTCGTCGACTATGACTCCGGCGACGCTCACGGAATGGGGGCGGTCAGTGCTCACGTTCCTCGGCCCTCTCGGCTGGCTAGGCTCTCCACCGTAGCAACGGCACTCGGCCACTCGTCTAGATATCTAAAGGAGTACGCGTGACTTCACTCCCTACCGGCCACCTCGGCGAGGTCGATCCCAGGAGCGATCGTGCGGTGTTCCGGCAGATCGCCGATCAGCTGCGCGAGGCCATCGAGCGTGGGCGGTTCAGGGAAGGCGAGAAGCTGCCCTCCGAAGCTGAGCTTGTCGACCACTACGGGGTCTCCCGGATGACGGTGCGGCACTCCTTCTCCCTCCTCCAGGGGGAGGGGCTCGTGCACGCCGAGCACGGCAAGGGCGTCTTCGTACGACCGCGGCCACCCGTGCGGCGCCTCGCCTCCGACCGCTTCGCCCGCCGCCACCGCGATCAGGGCAAGTCCGCGTTCATCGTCGAAGCCGACGCGGCCGGCGGTCACCCCCAGGTCGACAGCCTGGAGGTCAAGGAGGAGAAGGCCAGCCAGGACATCTCCACCCGGCTCGGTTCGGCACGAAAGGTGCTCGTACGGAGGCGCCGGTACCTGCTGGACGGGCGGCCCGTCGAGTACGCCACCTCCTATGTCCCCGCCGACATCGCCCGCGGCACCCCCATCGCCGAACCCAACCCCGGCCCCGGCGGCATCTACGCCCGCCTCGAAGAACTCGGCCACCACCTCAACCACTTCGAGGAAGAGATCCGCGCCCGCATGCCCTCACCCACCGAGGCCAAGACACTGCGACTCGCACCCGGAGTGCCCGTGATCTGTCTGATCCGGACCGCGTACGACACCGAAGGGCGAGCCGTGGAAGTCTGCGACACCGTCATGGCCGCAGACGCCTACGTCCTCTCCTACCAACTCCCGGCCACCTGAGCTGAGGAGGCCTCATGACCCAGTTGCCCGAGGAAAGTTGGCAGCTCATGCGCGGGGACCAGCTTGTCGGGACCCTGCGGATGGAAGCCATCGACATGTTCTGGACGGACTGCGTCTTCGAGCCCGGACCCGCATGGTCCGCAATGCGTCCCCTCTTCGATGCCTCGCACGACGCCTGGGCGCGGGGTGACAAGGACGCTGCCCTGGCGGCGGACCGGCGGATCCTTGAGGCCGGGCTCGTCCTGGTCCCGCTCGGGCAGGGAGAGGCCATCACGAGGTTCATGATCCGGATCAGGGAGGGGAAGGCGCGGTTTCGGTGGTGAGCGGCGGGTGGCCGAGGGTGTGCCCAACCGGTCCGGGAAGCAAAGAACCCCTAGGCGGCAAAGAACCCCCGGGTCCATGACCCGGGGGTTCGAAGAAGAGCGGGTGACGAGAATCGAACTCGCACTCTCAGCTTGGGAAGCTGATGTTCTACCACTAAACTACACCCGCGCGACGCTCCCGGTTGAACCGGTTTCGTAGCTTCGCACACTCTACCCCATCCCGGACCCCGGGCGCCGCCGCGTCGAGGCCTCGCTGCGCTGCGTGGGCTCTGCGTGACTGCGGGCGAAGGGAGTTGGGGCGTACGGTAGGGGCCGCCTCGGGGGCCCGGGGGTGCCCGGGGTGGTGGGCTGAGGGGTCGGCCGGAGGGCTCCGTGGGGGTTCTGTGAGGGCGCCGTGCGGGGGGCCGGATGAGCCGGAGTGCCGCCTGGAGTGACGTCCCTTTCATCCCGTAATGTGGCTTTCGCCGTCGGCCGGAAGGCCGGAAGTGGCCTCCGTTCATGACATGAGTGGACGGCTCTCGCATACGGCTCTTGCATACGGCTCTGGGGAAGGGACTCGAGGACTTGATGGAGCGCACCGTCGTCCGTTGTGCCGAAGGGCACGTGTTCAGCACCGCTTCGTTCCCGATGCAGCAGGCCGACCGGCTCGGCCCCGGTCGGCTGATCCGATGTCCTCGCTGTGCCCGGCTGCGGCACGCGGTTCCGGTGGAGCTGCAGAAGCGGTAGCGGGCGGGGGAGGGCGAGCACGCCCCGTACCCGAGGCGCGCGGGTCTGTCCGATTGGGGCGGTCCCGCGCGCTCTGCGTATCCTCGGTGCGTGCTTCTCTCAGACAAGGACATCCGGGCCGAGATCGACGCCGGGCGGGTCCGGATCGATCCCTACGACGAATCCATGGTGCAGCCGTCGAGCATCGACGTGCGCCTCGACCGCTTCTTCCGGGTGTTCGAGAACCACCGTTACCCGCATATTGATCCGTCCGTCGAGCAGGCGGATCTGACCCGGCTTGTGGAGCCCGAGGGCGACGAGCCGTTCATCCTCCACCCCGGGGAGTTCGTGCTGGCCTCCACGTACGAGGTCATCACCCTGCCCGACGACCTGGCCTCGCGCCTGGAGGGCAAGTCCAGCCTCGGGCGGCTCGGGCTCGTCACCCACTCCACCGCCGGGTTCATCGACCCGGGATTCAGCGGTCACGTGACCCTGGAGCTGTCCAACCTCGCGACGCTGCCCATCAAGCTGTGGCCGGGGATGAAGATCGGCCAGCTGTGCATGTTCCGGCTGAGCTCCGCCGCCGAGTCCCCCTACGGGTCCGAGCGCTACGGGTCGCGCTACCAGAACCAGCGCGGACCCACCGCCTCCCGTTCCTTCCTCAACTTCCATCGAACCCAGGTGTGAGCCCTTCCATGAGTGACGTTCGCGAGAACCTTTCGTACGAGAAGTTCGGCGGTGCCGTGCGCGAGCTGGCGCAGACCATCGCCGACGACGGGTACGAGCCCGACATCGTGCTGAGCATCGCGCGCGGCGGCGTCTTCGTCGCGGGCGGGCTCGCGTACGCCCTCGACTGCAAGAACATCCACCTGGTGAACGTGGAGTTCTACACGGGGGTGGGGACGACCCTGGAGATGCCGGTCATGCTGGCCCCCGTCCCCAACGCCATCGACTTCTCCGACAAGAAGGTGCTCATCACCGACGACGTCGCCGACACCGGGAAGACGCTGAAGCTCGTCCACGACTTCTGCCTCGACACCGTCGCCGAGGTGCGCTCCGCCGTCATCTATGAGAAGTCCCACTCGCTCGTGAAGTGCGAGTACGTGTGGAAGCGCACCGATGAGTGGATCAATTTCCCGTGGAGTGTCGAGCCGCCGGTCGTGAAGCGGCAGGGGCAGGTTCTCGACGCGTAGCGGGCGGTTCTCGTGCGTACGGGATGCGTACGCGAAGGGCCCCGGCGAGCTTGTGCTCGCCGGGGCCCTTCGCTGCGTACCGCCTCGTACGGAAGCGTCAGAACGTACCGAGCTTGATGATCGACAGGATCGCCAGGAGCTGGATCGCCGACGCGCCGAGGGCCCGCGGCCACGGCAGGTCGTGGGACTTGCTCACCATCAGCGTGAGCAGCGCGCCCGCGGCGAGCCAGGTGGCCCAGCCGAGGAGCTGGACGAAGCCGTTGCCGCCGCCGAGGAACAGGGCGACGATGACGCGCGGGGCGTCCGTGATCGCCATGATCAGCATGGAGAGGCCGACCGTCGGCTGCCAGGCGCCGTCGCCGCCGAACTGGCGGGCCAGGGAGTGCGTGACGATGCCGAGGATGAAGGCGCTGAGCGAGATCGCGACGCCGGTCGTGATGACGTACGGGATCGCCGTGGACAGCGTGGCGTTCAGCACGTCCTCGCGGGCCTCGTCGAAGCCGAAGACGGCGAGCAGGCCGTAGAGGAACGTGACGATGACGGCCGGGGCCCACATCGCGTAGTCCCGCATCTGGAGGAAGGTCGGGGCCGGGCGGAAGACGATGCCGCGCAGCAGCTCCTTCCAGGGGAGCTTCGGGCCGATGGGGCCCGCGGGGGCCTGTCCCGCGCGGTAGGTGTCGCCGTCGTTGTACGGGTCCTCGCCGAGGGAGAAGGCCTGGGTGTGCCCGGGGTTGTTGGCGGCGTACGGGTCGTGGCCGCCGCCGTGACCGCCCTGGCCGCCATGACCGCCGTGCCCGCCGAAGTACTCGGGCTCGCCCTGGCCGCCCGGGGGCTGCGGCCACTGCTGGGCTCCGCCGTGGTGCTGGCCGCCGCCCCCGTGGCCGCCGCGCTGCCCGCCGCCGTACTGGCCGGGGCCCGGGCCGCCGTAGGGCGGCTGTCCCCCGTACGGCTGCGGGGCCGGGCGGCCGCCGCCGGGCGCGGGCGGGTACCCGTACGACGGCTGGCCGCCCTGGGGGGCCTGCTGTCCGTACGGGTCCTGCCGCGGTCCTTGGTGCGGCCCCGGGTGACCGCCCTGACCGGGGTGCCCGCCTTGGGGCGGGCCCTGTCGGGGTCCTTGCTGTGCGCGGTTGTCCCGGCCGCCGCGTCCGATCCTGAATCCAGCCACGGAATCGAACGTACCTGGTCTGGCGGGGTGCGGTCGTCCGTCCTGTGGAGGAGAGCGGGTTTGCGGCTGAGCTGTGACAACCCCTAGGGGGACCCTGAGGGGACAACCCCAGGTCAGGGGCTCGGGTCAGCGCCCGAGGACGCTTCCGTACGCCAGTGCGGTGGAAGTGGCCGGGAGGGAGAGGGAGTTGGGAGTGAGGGCGGTGGTGCCGGGCGGGAGCGCGCCCGGGGCGGCCCAGACGCCGCCGGCCGAGGCGTTCTCGCCGGGGGCGGAGACGGCCAGGTCGGGTGTGCCGTCCTTGTCGTGGTCGCCGGTGGCGAGCGCCGCGCCGAACCGGTCGCCGGTCTCCGCGGTGCCGGGGATCTGGTACGTGTCCTGCTGGAACGCGTAGCCGTTGGCCGTGCCGTCCCCGATCTCGTCGTCCGCGTCGAGGATGCCCTTCTTGCCGCCGTACAGGACGGTGGCGCTGCCCGCGTTCTTCTTGGACCCGATGGCCTCGCCGGGCGCGCCCACGATCAGGTCGTCGCGGCCGTCGCCGTTGACGTCCGCGGCGGTGACGGCCTCACCGAAGCCGTCGCCGGTCTCGGCGATGCCGGGGACGCCCGGGGTGTCCTGGTTGAGGGTCTGCTTGCGCGTGCCGAAGCTGTCGGGGCGGTCGCCGCCGTAGCGGATGTGGACGCCGCCGCCCTTCGTCAGCTCCTCGGGGCCGCACGGGTCGTCGATGTTCTCGTCGGCTATCTCGCGGCAGTTGCCGAGGGCGAGGTCGTCGTGGCCGTCGCCGTTGAAGTCGCCGGTGGCGAAGGCGGAGGTGGCGCCGTTGCTGTTGGCCCAGTCGAGGAGGAGGCGGCCCTCCCGGCTGTCGTAGTGGTAGAGCATGACGTGGGACTGGGTGTACGGCTGCTGCTTCGTGTAGTACGCGACGGCGAGGTCGGTGCGGCCGTCGGCGTTGTAGTCGCCCGTGGACAGGACGGGGGCGCGGCCGCCCATGCGGTCGCCCATGCCGGGCTGGGTGCGGTCGGCGCGGGGGTTGTAGTTGACGACGACCTTGTCGGTGCCGCCGATCGCCAGGTCCATGTCCGTGTCGCCGGTGAAGTCCCCGGCGACGATGGCGTTGCCGTACTGGTCCTCGGGCTTCTCGCCGCGCGCGGCCGTGTGGGACCCGGCGAAGCCGCCCGTGTCGCCGTACACGACGGTGACGCTGCCGGTGTCGGCACGCCCGTCGATGTCCTCGCCGGGCGCGCCGATCGCGAGGTCCGCGTACCCGTCGTTGTCCACGTCGGTGACGGCGACGGCCGCGCCGAAGCGGTCCCCGGCCTCCGGGGTGCCGGGGACGTGCGCGGTGGCCTGCGTGACGCGTACGTTGCCGCCGCCCCGCAGCCCCTTCGGCCCGCCCCACACGACGTTCACGTACCCGGCCTTGGCCTTGCCGCCCACCGTGGCGGCGGGGACGCCCACGGCGAGGTCGGCGTAGCCGTCGCCGTTGAAGTCGCTCTCGGTGGCGGGCGGCGCCGGCTCGTCCGCGGCGGCGCCCGCGGCGAACGGCAGGGCGAGGCCGGTCGCCGCGAGCGCCGTGGCGGCGGCCAGGGCGAGGGTGCGTGTGCGCACAGGTGCTCCAACTCGTTGGTGGTGGCTTGGGTTCACCTGTGTGACACGCGGAGTTGGGGAACGGTTGTGTGAGGGACGGCGAGGGATAGTTGTGTGAGGGACGGCGAGGGTTGCTGGAGGATGCCGGAGGTGAGGCCGTCGCGCCCCAGGGATCTCGCACCGGCGGTCGTGACGCCGGACGGCGAGCCGAGGAGACGGATGTCGTCCTGGTCCCCGCTCGCGTAGCGGTCGGCGTAGCCGTCGCGGTCGGTGTCCCGCTGAAGTCCGCGGCGACCCGGACGTCTTCGCCCCACGCGTCGCCGTTCCCGTCGGTGCCTGGAACCCCGGGGCCGCCCTGCGCACGGGGGCTCCTCGGGGAGGGGCCGGGCCCGTGGCGGGCCCGGCCGGGGAAGGGGTGTCAGTCGGCGAAGTTGGAACCGAGGCGCGGGGTGCCCGTGCCGGGGAGGCCGGCCGTGCCGAGGTAGACGCCGGAGGTGCCCCTGAGGGAGCCGTCCGCCTTGGTGAGCAGCGGGTACATCGCGCCGTTGCCGCCGTTCTCGCCGTGGGCGCCGAGGACGACATCGGCGCGGCCGTCGCCGTTCAGGTCGTCCAGGTGGACGTCCGTGCCGAGGAAGTCGCCCTTCTCGTCGGAGTCGGGGACGCCGGGCGTGTTCTGGGTGAGGAGCTTCGCGCCGCGGCCGGTCAGGCCGGAGCCGTTCGCCGCGCCGTAGACGATCGTCGCCGCGCCCGAGTCCGAGACGCCGTCGACGCTCTCGCCCGGGGCGCCGATCACCAGGTCCAGGTTGCCGTCGCCGTTGATGTCGCCGAGGTCGAACTCGTACCCGAAGCTGTCGCCCTTCTCGCTGCTGCCGGGCACGCCGGCGGTGTTCTGCGTGAACTTCTGGCGGTCGCCGTCCGCTGGTCCGCTCTTGGTGCCGTGGACGATGTTCACCGCG
The DNA here is from genome assembly GCF_055591765.1 of Streptomyces sp. NPDC041205. Taxonomy (NCBI): domain Bacteria; kingdom Bacillati; phylum Actinomycetota; class Actinomycetes; order Kitasatosporales; family Streptomycetaceae; genus Streptomyces; species Streptomyces sp. NPDC041205. The sequence continues at coordinate 8,671 of NZ_JBVIZH010000016.1, forward strand.
CCGCCGCGGGCCGAGCCCGGGATGCCGCTGTCCCAGAAGGTGCCGATGACGACGTCGTCGTAACCGTCCTTGTCGGTGTCGCCGAGGTCGGTGATGGTGCCCGCCGGGAGCTTCTGGGCACGGGACGCGCGCGGTCCCGAACTGGAGCCGGGGAACCAGAAGTTCGCGTTGTAGCCCTGCGCGGAGTCGCGTTCGAAGCCGTTGACGATCAGGTCCTCCTTGCCGTCGCCGTCGGCGTCCCCGGAGTGCAGCTGGCGAACGCCGTTCTGGCCCTCGTCGTGGATGGGCGCCTTGACGGTGGAGTGTCCGCCGGTGCGGCCCGAGCGCGTGAAGCCGCCGCGGAAGACGTCGATGACCGCCGTCGTGCCGGTGCCGAGGGCGATGTCGTCCTTTCCGTCGCCGTTGAAGTCACCGGCCTGGAGGATCTCGCTGAAGCCGTCGTGCTGGGCGGGGCGCGGGTCCTTGAGCGTCGTGCCGCCCTTGAGGCCGCTCGCCGAGCCCCACAGGATGGTGGCGGTGCCGCCGTCCTTGTCGCTGCCGACGTCCTCGCCGCCCGCGCTGGCCAGCAGGTCGTCGTAGCCGTCTCCGTCGAAGTCGCCGTACGCGAGGTCGTTGCCGAAGACGTCGCCCTTCTCGGCGGTCCCGGGCACGCCGGGGCTGTTCTGCGTGTAGGCCTTGGTGCGGCCGACACCGGCCGCCTTCCCGTACGTGACGACGACGGCGCCCGCGTTCTTCTTGCCGCCCACGTGGGCGAAGGGCGTGGACGCGGCGATGTCCGCGCGGCCGTCGTTGTCGAAGTCCGCGTCGGTGGACGGGAGTTCGGCGCGCGGGGCGTCGGCCGCCGGGGCGGTCGCGTACGCCGTGGCCGCCGTGGCCGCCGTGGCCGCCGTGGCCGTGAGGAGTCCGCCGGTCAGCGCCAGAACGGCGGCGGTGGCGGTGGCGCGGGAGGTGGTGCGCTTGAGCTGGGCCATGCGGTGGTCTCTCCTGCGGTGCTGGCGAATGTGTTTGCCAGGGGTTGGGCGCGCGTTCGTGGGCACGTTGTCCTCAACCTCGGCCTAGGAGAGACCAGTTGTGGGATGTGTGGGTTGTATGGGGCCGATGAGGAGTTGCTGTGTCGTTATGGAGGGGGAGCGGTGGGGCAGTGATGAAGGGGTGGTGAGAGTGAGGCGCCCGCGCTCGCCGGGGAGGCGCGGGCGCCCACGGGGCCTCGGCGGTGTCCGCTGAGGTCGGCCCTCGCGGGGGCGCCCCAGTCCCACCCCTTCTCCGAACCCGGGGCTCCGCCCCGTATCGGTGCTCCGCGCCTCGTCGTCAAGCGCCGGACGGGCTGGAAGGGGCGGGTGGGTGGGGGACAGCCCCTCCGGCGTTTGAGGAGCGGGGGCTGGGGCGGAGCCCCAGGGGGGCGGGCGGGTGGGGAGTCAGTGGCCGAGGACCGCCCCGTACGAACGCGCCCCCGCGAGACCGAGCTTGGTCGGCGTCACCGACACCTGCGGCGCCGGACGGTCCTTCGGGGTGCCGTACCAGACGCCGCCGGACGAGGCGTTCTCGCCGGGGGCGGCGACGGCCGAGTCGGGGTAGGCGTCGCCGTTGTAGTCGTCCACGGCGAGCGCAGCGCCGAAGCGGTCGCCCGCCTCGGCGGCGCCGGGGACGCCCGGGGAGGTCTGGTTGAGGCCGTCGCCGTAGAGCTCCTTGCCGGTGCCGGTGGACTCCAGGATCCAGTACGCGCCGGCCGCCTTGTCGATGCCGACCGACTCGGCACTCGCGCCCGCGATCAGTTCGTCGCCGTCCTCGCGGTCCAGATCGCCCACGGCGAGCGCCGCGCCGAAGTTGTCCTCGGCCTCGGCGTTGCCGTCGACCCGGGGAGTGGACTGGGTCGTGCAGGACACGGCGCCGCCCAGCGTGGTGCCGGACTTGCCGTACACGGTGGCGATCGCGCCGCCCAGGCGGTCCGCGCAGTAGCCCTCGTCGCCCTCCTCGGCCTCGGGGTTGGGCCGGACTTCGCCGAGGGCGAGGTCGGCGGTGCCGTCGCCGTCGAAGTCGCCGGTGGCGAGGGAGGTCGCGGTGTCGCCCGCGCGCCACGTCTGCTTCCACTCGCCGGAAGCGCCGGAAGCGCCGGAAGCGCCGGAAGCGCCGGAAGCGCCGGAAGCGCCGGAAGCGCCGGAAGCGCCGGAAGCCCCGGAAGCGCCGGAAGCCCCGGAAGCCCCCGCCCCCGTGCCGTACACCGCCGTACCCGCGATCTCCATCCCCCCGTACGTCACCGCGAGGTCGTCGCGGCCGTCCGCGTCGAAGTCCCCGGACGTCACCGCGCGGGGACCGCTGAAGTGCCAGCTGTCGACGCGCTGCAGGGTCGCGGGGGACCCGGCCCTGAACGGTCCCGGGCGTGTCTCCATCGCGGCGCTCTCGTCGTTCTTCGTGCTGAGCGCGATGTCCCGGTCGCCGTCGCCGTCGTAGTCGCCGGTGGTGACGAGGCCGCCGATCTGGTTGCCCGCGTACCTGCCGTTGGCGGCCGTGAAGCCGCCCTTGATGCCGGACTTGGCGCCCCAGAGGATGGTGAGGGTGCCCGCGGAGGCCCCCGAGTCGTTGTCCTCGCCGGGCGTGCCGACGACGATGTCCGTGATGCCGTCGCCGTTCATGTCGGCGGGCGACACCGCGTACCCGAAGCCGTCGCCCTTCTCCACGGTGCCGGGAACTCCGGCGCTGCCCTGGCTGACGGTCGTCGAACCGTGGCCGCCCAGGCCCTTCTTGCCGCCCCAGACCACGTTCACGTAGCCCGCCTTGGCCTTGCCGCCGACGGTCGCGCCGGGGACGCCGACGGCGAGGTCCGCGTAGCCGTCGCCGTTGAAGTCCGACTTCGGCTTCGGGGCGGGCTCGGCCGCGACGGCGGGGGTCGCGGACAGGCCCGCGACGCCGATCACGGTCGCCGCGCACAGTGCGGCGGCGGAGAGAGTCTTCTTGCGCAAGGTGTCTCCAAGTGGCCGAGAAAGTACGTGAGTTGGGGCGGGATGTCAGCGGAGCGTCTCGCCGAAGCCCCGACCCGCGCCGCCCGCGCGGAAGTCCGAGCCGTTGAACGAGGTCGCGTACGACGACGTGAGACCCGTCGTCGTACCGCGAAGCACCCACACCGCGCCCGCGTCCGCCGCGCTGCCGATGTCCTCGCCGCGCGCGCCGATCGACAGGTCGGCCCTGCCGTTCTTGTTGATGTCCTTCAGGCGTACGGAAGACCCGAACCGGTCGTTCCTCTCGGCGACTCCGGGGACGCCCGCCGTCTCCTGGTGCCAGGTCTTGCCGCCGCCCAGTCCGCTCGTCCCGCCCTTGAGGAGAGTCACGCTCCCGGTGCCGGGTACGGTTCCGACCTGCTCGCCGGGCGCGCCCACCGCGATGTCCGCGCTGCCGTCGCCGGTCACGTCGCCGGCGGCCACCGCCGAGCCGAAGCCGTCGCCCGCCTCGTCCGTGCCGGGTACGCCCGCGGTGTCCTGCGTGTACGTCACGGGCGCGCCCAGCTTGCTGTCGGCGCCGTAGCGGACGCTGACCGAACCGCCCTTGCCCGCGCGCGGGTTGCCGGTGATCAGGTCGTCGTAGCCGTCGCCGTTGACGTCGGCCCCGGCGAGCGGGCCGCGCGTCGCCGTCGGGTCGTCGCCCTCGGCCAGGACGCCGGACCAGTAGCCGAGGTCGCCGGCGCCGCCCTTCATGTACGCGGTGTAGGCGCCGCCGTCCTCGCGCTCACCCGCGAGGATGTACGTGTAGCCGTCCTTGTTCGTGAAGTGGCCCGCGGTCATGTCGTCCAGGCGGACGTTCTTGGGCAGGAAGTCGGTTTCGAGCGGGATCGCGCGGCCGTCCTGCGGGTTGCCGTCGGCGTAGAACCACCAGTGGTTGCCGCTGATCACCGCGAGGTTGGACACCTCGTCGCCGTCGATGTCGACGAACGTCGCGGCCTCGCCGAAGCGGTGGTCGTCGGCGCTCGGCGCGGTGAGGGTCTTGCCGCCCGTCTTGAAGCCGTTCTTGCCGCCCCAGACGATGGTGACGGTGCCGTCGGGCTTGCCGGACACCTTCTCGCCGGGGGCGCCGACGATCAGGTCGGCGTAGCCGTCGCTGTTCACGTCGCCGCTGGTGACGCTCTCGCCGAACTCGTCGCCGGACTCGGTGGTTCCGGGCACTCCGGCCGTGTTCTGCGTGACGGTCGTGCCGCGGCCCGCCTTCACGCCGGACGCCGAGCCGTACGTCACGGTCACCGAGTTGCCCTTGGGGGCGCCCACCGCGAGATCGCGGTAGCCGTCGCCGTTGAAGTCGTCCTTCAGGGCGGCGGGGGCCGCGGAGGCCGTCCCGGCCAGGGGCAGGGTCAGTCCTCCGGCAGCGAGGGCTGCGGTGGTGACCGCGACGGCCAGGCTTCTTACGCGCACGTGGGGCTCCCGGGCTTGTGGGTTCACGGGGGGTCACCAGGGGGTGGACCTTGGGTGAACGGTGGTGTGGGGTTCCGAGGGGTGTGACTGGCGGGGTGGGGGAAAGGTTGTGCGAGCCGGGGGGCTTCGGGGGCTTCGGGGGAGCGGGGGTGCCTCGTGCCGGGCGCGGGCGCGGGGGCGGGTGCACCTGGGCCCCTGACGTCCCCGCGTGCGCGGAGTCCGCAGAGGGCTCACGCGGGTCGGCCCCGCCCCATACGCTGGCGGTGGCGAGCCGTCCAGAGAAGGGCAAGGCCGTGATGTCCTCAGGTGACACCCCGGACCCGTACGCCGACCCGCTGCGGTTCGGTCAGCGCGTACAGATCCTGCGCGAGCGCCGCGGCATGACCCGTGCCCAACTCGCGGACTTCATCGGGGTCTCGGTGCACACCCTCCGAAAGATCGAGAACGGCCAGCAGCGGGCCCCGGCGCTCGACATGGTGCTGCGCATCGCCGAGGCGCTGCGCGTACGCGACCTGGCGGAGCTGACCGGTCGACCGGACGCGCACGTGGATCTGTTCGCCGGGCCCGGCCATCCCCGCCTCGCCGCCGTCCAAGCGGCCGTCGACGACTTCGCCCTGGCCACGACCGTGGAACCGCCCTCCGTCGCCCACCTGGAAGCCCGCCTGCACGCGGCCTGGAAGGCACGGCACCGGTCGCCCGATCACCGTGAGGTCATCGGCACGTTGCTGCCCGACCTGATCCGCGACGCGCGGGCGATCGCACGGCACGCCGAGACGGCCGTCGAGCGGCGGGTGGCCCAGGCCCGCCTCGCCGAGACGTACTCGCTGTCGCAGTTCTTCCTCGCCTATCAGCCCGACGCCGCCCTGCTGTGGCGCGTCGCGGAGCGCGGCATGGTCGCCGCGCAGGACTCCGGCGACCCGCACGCCATCGGCGTGGCCGCCTGGCTCCTGGCGCAGGCCCATCGCGACACCGGGCCCCGGCACTTCGACGCCGCCGACGCCATCGACCTCGAAGCCGTCCGCTTCCTCGAACCCCTCCTCCCCGACGCCCCCGACGACGTCCTCGCCCTCGCGGGCGCCCTGGAATTCGAGCTCGGGTACACCGCGGCCCGCCGCCGCGACACCGGCACGGCCTGGCGGCACTGGGACAGGGCCAAGGACATGGCGGCCCGGCTGCCCGCGGACTACTTCCACCCCGTCACCAGCTTCAGCCGCGCGATCATGGGCGCGCACGCCGTCACCGTGGCGGTCGAGCTGCGCCAGGGCGGCGAGTCGGTACGGCAGGCGGCCCGCGCGGACAAGTCCGTCATCAAGTCCCGCCCACGCCGGGCCAGGCACCGGATCGAGGAGGCCCGCGGCTTCCACCTCGACGGCCAGCCGGACGTGGCGATCGCCACCCTCCAGAAGGCATACGAGGCCGCCCCCGAGACGATCCGCTACAACGGCCATGCCCGCCGCATCATCCTTGAGGAGGCCGAGTCGAAGCACTCCGGCCGAAGGCGCCGGGCCGCCGACCTGGCCGTGGGCATCGGCCTTCTGGGTGTCTGACACAGGGTGACCGGATTTCGGTCATCAGTCGGGTTCGGGTGGACTTAACGTCACTTGCGTGAGGCGAACCACCCTGACCTTAAGGGCCCCGATGACCATGCTCGAAGGCAACAAGCGACTGATCAGCACCTGGCTCGCGGAGGCCGACGCCCGTCCGGACACCGTCCACGAGGCGTGGGCGGAACGGGGCGTGGCCCTGCTCCCGCTGGGCCGTCGCTTCGACGCGGTCCGCGTACCCGCCGCGCGCATCCACGCCGCCGTCCACAGCAGCGAGGCCCAGACCGTGGCCGCGTTCCTGGGGGACTGGCTCGCGGGTCCGGTCATCCGTGACATCCGCAGCGGCCACGGCCCGTACTACGTCCTCATCGCCCCGGACTCCGCCTGGGGCGGCACGGAGGAGCGGCTGAGCACCGACACGTTCCTCGGCGTCCCGCGCCTGGGTCAACCGGTGTCGATGCTGACGCGTTGGGTGGTGCCCCCGACGGTCCCCGGCGGCCTGTGCGACACCGCGCACCTGAGCGCACTGCTCATGACCGCCGAGACCCTGAAGGTGGTCGAGCCGTGAGCACCACCCCGGCCGAACTCGACGCCCGCGCGACGGAGGTCTACGCCGCCTACATGAGCCATCTGTACGGGTGCCGCCCGTGTGAGGGCGGCGACCACTGCACGACAGGCGTGCGTATGCGGAAGGCGTGGAAAGCGGCCCAGGGCGCCTCCCTGCGGGCCCACCGGAGGCCCGCGTCTACCTGAAGCCCGCCGTGGAGAACGTGACCCCCGGCTTCCGGGACACCGGCCCGTCCGCCCCCGCCCTGCCGGGATACACCTCCACCCGGTCCCGGCCCTGCCCCCAGGCCGTCCGCACGACGAGGTCGGCCCGCCGGTCCCCGTCGAAGTCGGCCACCTTCAGGACCTGGACCGTGGCCTTGGCGCCCTCGGAGGGCACCACCGTCGCCGTGGCGTTGGCGGCGAGGCCGGACGCGCGGCCCCGGTACACCCACACCTCGCCGGGCCCGCCCCCGCCCACGACCAGCTCGCTGCGGCCGTCGCCGTCGAGGTCGCCCGCGTACACGGTCGCGTTCCTTACGTCGATCTTGGCGCGGGCGGTGCCCGGCACGTCGTACCGCAGGGCGATGCCGCCCGGCGCCGCGAGCGCCGCGTCCATGTCCTCGGCGCGGCCGAAGGCGCCGAACGCCACGTCGGTCGCGGCGGGGAAGAGGACGCCGGTGCGGGTGGGGCCCTTGGGGCCGCCGAGGACCAGGCTGCCCTTGGAGGCACGTGCCTCCTCGCGGACGACGAGGTCGTCGTAGCCGTCGTCGTTGACGTCGACGGCGGGCGCGCCGGTGGCCAGGTCGTTGCCGGGGGCGGTGATCGGCTTGCCCGCAGTGTCGGGGGCACCCTTGCGGGTGAACGGGCCGCGCAGATACGTGAGATGGGCGCCGCTCGCGTGCAGGACGAGGTCGTTCGCGCCGTCGCCGTCGAAGTCGCCGCACACCGGCTGGTCGGCCCAGTCGTTGCCGAGGCGGGCCCGCGCGGGCACCTGGAGCTTGACGGCCTTGCCGGTGAGGCCGGCGGGGGAGCCGAAGAGGATTTGGAGGGGGACGGGCGGACGGCCCTGGCCGTCGTAGGGCGGGTCCGTCGACACGACGAGGTCCGTGAAGCCGTCCTCGTCCAGGTCGCAGGACGCCTCGGACTCGAACGCGGCGGGCGACTCACCCTTCGTACGGGCCCCGTCGGCGCGTGCGCTCAGCAACTGCCGCGCGCCGGGGACGAGGCCGCTTTGGCGGCTTCCGTAGACGATGCCGATGCCGGGGTCGTCGCCGTGCCCGCGATGGGCGAGCGCGTCCAGTACGAGGTCCCTGGCGCCGTCGCCGTTGAAGTCGTCCGGCACCTTGCTGCCCTTGCCGCGCGGGACGGGCTGCTGGGGCGCGCTCTTGTTCGCAAGGTCGGCGGCCGCCGGACGGGAGGGGGACTCGTCGCTGTCGCCGCCACCGCCACTGCAACCCGCGAGGACCAGGGCGCCGCCCACGACGGCGGCCAGCAGACGTATCCCGGAACTCCTCATGCCCCACCCACCCCAGCGTCACCCGATGACTTCATGTGCACGACAGCACCACAGGTTTACACGAACGACGAAGGGCCGGTCCCGCCCCCAGGCGAAACCGGCCCCACCGTCCACGTACCGCCGCGGCGGCTACTTCACCGGCTCGGGCTCCGGCGCGTCCGCCGACTCCTCCTCGCCCGCCGGGTCCACCGGCGTCTTCACGGAGTCGAGGAGCAGTTGCGCCACGTCCACGACCTGGAGCGACTCCTTGGCCTTGCCGTCGTTCTTCTTGCCGTTGACGGAGTCGGTCAGCATGACGAGGCAGAACGGGCAGGCCGTCGACACGATGTCGGGGTTGAGGGACAGCGCCTCGTCCACCCGCTCCGTGTTGATGCGCTTGCCGATCCGCTCCTCCATCCACATCCGCGCGCCACCGGCGCCGCAGCAGAAGCCGCGTTCCTTGTGGCGGTGCATCTCCTGCTGGCGCAGGCCGGGCACCTTGTCCATGATCTCGCGCGGCGGCGTGTAGACCTTGTTGTGGCGGCCCAGGTAGCAGGGGTCGTGGTAGGTGATGAGGCCCTCGACCGGCGTGACCGGGACCAGCTTGCCCTCGTCGATGAGGTGCTGGAGCAGCTGCGTGTGGTGGATGACCTCGAACTCGCCGCCGAGCTGCGGATACTCGTTGGCGATCGTGTTGAAGCAGTGCGGGCAGGTGGCGACGATCTTCTTCGCCGACTTCGGCTTCTTGGTGCTCTCGTCCTCGTCATCCTCGCCGTACGCCATGTTCAGCATCGCGACGTTCTCGGCGCCGAGCTGCTGGAACAGCGGCTCGTTGCCGAGGCGGCGGGCCGAGTCACCGGTGCACTTCTCGTCGCCGCCCATGATCGCGAACTTGACGCCCGCCATGTGAAGCAGCTCCGCGAAGGCCTTGGTGGTCTTCTTGGCCCGGTCCTCGAGGGCGCCCGCGCAGCCGACCCAGTACAGGTAGTCGACCTCGGTGAGGTCCTCGATGTCCTTGCCGACGATCGGGACCTCGAAGTCGACCTCCTTGGTCCACTCCACGCGCTGCTTCTTGGCCAGACCCCAGGGGTTGCCCTTCTTCTCCAGGTTCTTGAGCATCGTCCCGGCCTCGGACGGGAACGCGCTCTCGATCATGACCTGGTAGCGGCGCATGTCGACGATGTGGTCGATGTGCTCGATGTCGACCGGGCACTGCTCGACGCAGGCGCCGCAGGTGGTGCAGGACCACAGGACGTCGGGGTCGATGACGCCGTTCTCCTCGAGGGTGCCGATGAGGGGGCGCTCGGCCTCCGCGAGGGCGGCCGCGGGCACGTCCTTCAGCTGCTCCTCGGACGCCTTCTCCTCGCCCTCCATCGTCTTGCCGCCGCCCGCGAGCAGGTACGGGGCCTTGGCGTGCGCGTGGTCGCGCAGCGACATGATGAGGAGCTTGGGGGAGAGCGGCTTGCCGGTGTTCCAGGCGGGGCACTGCGACTGGCAGCGGCCGCACTCGGTGCAGGTGGAGAAGTCGAGCAGGCCCTTCCAGGAGAACTGCTCGACCTGGCTGACGCCGAAGACGGTGTCCTCGTCCGGGTCCTCCCAGTCGATCTCCTTGCCGCCGCTGGTCATGGGCAGCAGCTCGCCGAGGGCGGTGGAGCCGTCGGCCTCGCGCTTGAACCAGATGTTGGGGAAGGCCAGGAAGCGGTGCCAGGCGACGCCCATGTCGGTCTTCAGGGCGACCGTGATCATCCAGATGAAGGAGGTCGCGATCTTCAGGCCCGCGAAGAAGTACGTGAGGTTCTGGAGCGTCGAGACGTCCATGCCCCCGAACCACGAGACGAACGGGTACGAGATGAAGAACGAGGCCTCGTAACCGTCCACGTGGTGCTGGGCGCCCTCCAGGGCGTGCAGCGTGAAGATGCAGACGCCGACGATGAGGATGACGGTCTCGACGAAGTACGCCTGGCCGGTGTTGGAGCCCGCGAAGCGGGACTTGCGGCCCGGCCGGTCGGGGCGGCTCAGCTGCCGGACGACGATCAGGGTCACGATGCCGAGGACCGTCATGGTGCCGAGGAACTCGACGAACATGTTGTACGGCGCCCAGTCACCGATGATCGGCAGCATCCAGTCGGCCTTGAAGAGCTGGCCGATGGCGTTGACGATCGTCAGGAGCAGCGAGAAGAAGCCCACCGCGACGAACCAGTGCGCCACACCGACGATGCCCCACCGGTTCATGCGCGTGTGGCCGAGGAACTCCTTGGCCACGGTGAGGGTGCGCTCGGCGGGCGCGTCGGTCCTTGTGCCCGCGGGCACGGGCTGACCGAGCCGCATGAACTGGTAGATCTGCAGGATGGCACGGCCGAACAGGGCGACGCCGACCGCGATTAGGACCAGCGACACGATGATCGCGGCGAGTTGCATTTCGGGGCTCCTCGGGCCTGCGAGGGTGGGCAATCCAACGTATTACTAAGCGGTAACTTATGCAGTCCGTCTGAGACTACCCACTTACATCGCCGCACTGTAGCCAGCGAAGCGGTGATCTGCGTCGCTCAGGCTGCCCTATCCGGGGCGTCGCGCAACCCTGTCCCCCGGGTGCGGCGTCTCCTCGCACAGCACCCTTGGGTTGCGCGTAAGGAGGGGATAAGAGTTGAGTCGAGGTGACTCAGGTCTGTTGACTCCTGGGAACCCCTGATGCATCCTTGAGTCAGTTCCACTCAAGAAGTTATCTGGAGGCATTGAAATGGCACGTGCGGTCGGCATCGACCTGGGCACGACTAACTCCGTCGTCAGCGTTCTGGAGGGCGGCGAGCCCACCGTCATCACCAACGCCGAGGGTGCCAGGACCACGCCGTCCGTCGTCGCCTTCGCGAAGAACGGTGAAGTGCTGGTCGGCGAGGTTGCGAAGCGCCAGGCGGTCACCAACGTCGACAGGACCATCCGCTCCGTCAAGCGCCACATGGGCACTGACTGGAAGGTGGGCATCGACGACAAGAACTTCAACCCGCAGCAGATCAGCGCCTTCATCCTGCAGAAGCTGAAGCGCGACGCCGAGTCGTACCTGGGCGAGAAGGTCACGGACGCCGTGATCACCGTCCCCGCGTACTTCAACGACTCCGAGCGCCAGGCCACCAAGGAGGCCGGCGAGATCGCGGGCCTGAACGTCCTGCGCATCGTGAACGAGCCGACCGCGGCCGCCCTGGCCTACGGCCTGGACAAGGACGACCAGACGATCCTCGTCTTCGACCTCGGTGGCGGCACCTTCGACGTGTCCCTCCTGGAGATCGGCGACGGCGTCGTCGAGGTGAAGGCCACCAACGGCGACAACCACCTCGGTGGCGACGACTGGGACCAGCGCGTCGTCGACTACCTGGTCAAGCAGTTCAACAACGGCCACGGCGTGGACCTCTCCAAGGACAAGATGGCGCTCCAGCGCCTGCGCGAGGCCGCCGAGAAGGCGAAGATCGAGCTGTCCTCCTCCACGGAGACCACGATCAACCTGCCGTACATCACGGCCTCCGCCGAGGGCCCCCTGCACCTGGACGAGAAGCTCACGCGCGCCCAGTTCCAGCAGCTCACGTCCGACCTCCTGGAGCGCTGCAAGACGCCGTTCCACAACGTCATCAAGGACGCGGGCATCGCCCTCTCCGAGATCGACCACGTCGTCCTCGTCGGCGGCTCCACCCGCATGCCCGCCGTCGCCGAGCTCGTCAAGGAGCTGACCGGCGGCAAGGACGCCAACAAGGGCGTGAACCCGGACGAGGTCGTCGCCATCGGCGCCGCGCTCCAGGCCGGTGTCCTCAAGGGCGAGGTCAAGGACGTCCTGCTCCTCGACGTCACCCCGCTGTCCCTCGGCATCGAGACCAAGGGCGGCATCATGACCAAGCTGATCGAGCGCAACACCACGATCCCGACGAAGCGCTCCGAGATCTTCACGACGGCGGAGGACAACCAGCCGTCGGTGCAGATCCAGGTCTACCAGGGCGAGCGCGAGATCGCGGCGTACAACAAGAAGCTCGGCATGTTCGAGCTGACCGGTCTGCCCCCGGCGCCCCGCGGCGTCCCGCAGATCGAGGTCGCCTTCGACATCGACGCCAACGGCATCATGCACGTGACCGCGAAGGACCTCGGCACGGGCAAGGAGCAGAAGATGACCGTCACCGGTGGCTCCTCGCTGCCGAAGGACGAGGTCAACCGGATGCGCGAAGAGGCCGAGAAGTACGCCGAGGAGGACCAGTCGCGCCGCGAGGCCGCCGAGTCCCGCAACCAGGGCGAGCAGCTCGTCTACCAGACCGAGAAGTTCCTCAAGGACAACGAGGACAAGGTCCCCGGCGACGTCAAGACCGAGGTCGAGGAAGCCGTCGCCGAGCTCAAGGAGAAGCTCAAGGGCGAGGACACCGCCGACATCCGCACGGCCGCCGAGAAGGTCGCCGCCGTCTCCCAGAAGCTGGGCCAGGCCATGTACGCCGACGCCCAGGCGGCGCAGGCCGCGGGCGGCGCCGAGGGTGCCGCTCCGGGTGCCGAGGCTCCGAACATGTCCAAGGAAGACGACGTCGTGGACGCCGAGATCGTCGACGACGAGAAGCCCGGTGACGCGAAGGGCGGCGCTGCCTGATGACGGAGGAGACCCCGGGCTTCGGCGAGAACGCCGAGCAGCCCGACGTCCCCTCCGCGGGCGCCACCTCGGACGACAAGGCGCCGCAGGCCGCCGGGCCCTCCACCGAGGAGGGCCCGGCGGCCCCGGCCGGGGACGCAAGCCAGATCGTGGGCCTGACCGCCCAGCTGGACCAGGTCCGCACCGCGCTCACCGAGCGCACCGCGGATCTCCAGCGGCTGCAGGCCGAGTATCAGAACTACCGCCGCCGGGTGGAGCGGGACAAGGTGACGGTCAAGGAGATCGCCGCGGCGAACCTCCTGACGGAGCTGCTCCCGACGCTCGACGACGTCGGCCGGGCGAGGGAACACGGCGAGCTGGTCGGCGGCTTCAAGTCCGTCGCCGAGGCGCTGGAGACCGTCGTCGCCAAGATGGGTCTGCAGCAGTTCGGCAAGGAGGGCGAGCCCTTCGACCCGACGATCCACGAAGCGCTGATGCACAGCTACGCACCGGACGTCACGGAGACGACGTGCGTCGCGATTCTCCAGCCGGGGTATCGCATCGGCGAGCGGGTCGTGCGCCCCGCGCGCGTGGCGGTGGCCGAGCCGCAGCCCGGCGCGCAGACGGTGAAGACGGTGGAGTCCGAAGCGGCCGAGGGCGACGACAGCGCGCCCGCGGACGCGGAGAGCAAGGCCGACGGCGCCGCGGACACCGCGGACGCCAAGGGCAAGGAGAGCGGTGGCCCGGACGAGGGCTGACGCCGACACGGACGGCGGCTTCGGCGCCGAGGGCGACCTCGGCGCCGGAGCCCGCCGGATGACAGGGAAGGAGGGACGTCGGGGATGAGCACCAAGGACTTCATCGAGAAGGACTACTACAAGGTCCTCGGCGTCCCCAAGGACGCCACCGAAGCCGAGATCAAGAAGGCGTACCGGAAGCTCGCCCGCGAGAACCACCCGGACGCCAACAAGGGCAACGCCAAGGCCGAGGAGCGCTTCAAGGAGATCTCCGAGGCGAACGACGTCCTCGGCGACCCCAAGAAGCGCAAGGAGTACGACGAGGCCCGCGCGCTCTTCGGCAACGGCGGAGGATTCAGGCCAGGGCCCGCGGGCGCCGGCGGCGGATCGTTCAACTTCGACCTGGGCGACCTCTTCGGAGGCGGCGCCCCGGGCGGAGGCGGACAGACGGGCGCCGGCGGATTCGGGGGCGGCCTCGGTGACGTCTTCGGGGGCTTGTTCAACCGCGGCGGCGCGACCGCCGGTACGAGGACGCAGCCGCGCCGCGGCCAGGACATCGAGTCCGAGGTCACGCTCAGCTTCACGGAGGCGGTGGACGGCGCGACGGTTCCGCTGCGCATGTCGTCGCAGGCCCCGTGCAAGGCCTGTTCGGGCACGGGCGACAAGAACGGCACCCCGCGCGTCTGCCCGACGTGCGTGGGCACGGGACAGGTCTCGCGCGGCGGCGGTGGCGGCTTCTCGCTGACCGACCCCTGCGTGGACTGCAAGGGCCGCGGCCTGATCGCGCAGGACCCCTGCGAGGTCTGCCACGGCAGCGGCCGCGCCAAGTCCTCGCGGACCATGCAGGTCCGCGTCCCGCCGGGCGTCAGCGACGGCCAGCGCATCCGTCTGCGCGGCAAGGGCGCGCCGGGCGAGCGCGGCGGCCCCGCCGGTGATCTGTACGTGGTCGTCCATGTCGACGCCCACCCGGTCTTCGGCCGCAAGGGCGACAACCTGACGGTGACCGTGCCGGTGACGTACGCGGAAGCGGCGCTCGGCGGCGAGGTGAAGGTGCCCACGCTCGGCGGCCCGCCCGTCACCCTGAAGCTGCCCCCCGGCACGCCCAACGGCCGCACCATGCGCGCCCGCGGCAAGGGCGCGGTCCGCAAGGACGGCACCCGAGGGGACCTCCTGGTGACCGTGGAGGTCGCCGTGCCGACCACGCTGACGTCCGCGGCCCAGGAAGCGCTGGAGGCGTACCGGAAGGCGACTGCGGACACCGATCCGCGGGCAGAACTGTTCAAGGCCGCGAAGGGAGCGTGACCTCATGGAGCGGGACGGCCGCCGACGCAACCCGTATCAACTGACGGACGAGACCCCGGTGTACGTCATCTCGGTGGCGGCTCAGCTCTCCGGCCTGCATCCGCAGACCCTGCGGCAGTACGACCGCCTGGGCCTGGTCTCGCCCGACCGCACCGCCGGACGGGGCCGCAGGTACTCCGCCCGCGACATCGAACTGCTGCGCACCGTCCAGCAGTTGTCGCAGGAGGAAGGCATCAACCTGGCGGGCATCAAGCGCATCATCGAGCTGGAGAACCAGGTCACGGCGCTCCAGTCCCGGGTGGCAGAGCTGTCGGCGGCCGTCGAGGGCGCCGCGGCGGCGATGCAGCAGCGCGAGGCCGCGGTGCACGCCTCGTACCGCCGCGACCTCGTGCCGTACCAGGACGTCCAGCAGACCAGCGCGCTCGTGGTGTGGCGGCCGAAGAGGTCGCCGGAGGCGTGACACGCGCTCCGGCGCACGCACCGCGCTCTGTCCGGGCCGGGGGCTCCCATGGGGAACTCCCGGCCCGGTCGCTTGCCTCCTTATAGTGGGCGGGGCGAGGCACTCATCACCGCGGGCCGGGCGCGGAGCGCCCCTGACCAGCCCGTCTCGCCCGACCGCGCAATCGAATCGAGCGCTGTGCTCGGCACAGGGGGAGCTGGAAGACCATGGCCATGGTGGGGCTGTTCTGGATCGCCGAAGGCGATGTGTACGTGGGATCGAAACCGGCCGGGCTCGCCCCCGGGGTGCGGCTCACCTCCGAGGGCATCACCGGTATCGGCCATGGACAGTCCGGCCTGTGGCTGTGGGACGACGTCCGCGCGCTCACCGTCGAGGACGTGCCCGTGCGGTCCCTCAAGCGGCAGGTGGGCGCCGTCGTCGACATGGCGCTCACGATGGGCCTCGGCGGCGGTGACGACGCGCCGACGATGACGGTGTGCGTCGGGACGGCCGACGAGGAGATCGAGCTGACGGCGTACGTCGCCGCGGCCGCGGGCTACTCCCAGAAGGAGTACGACCTCTCGCGCGCCCTGCTCGCCCGCCTCACCGAGGGCGCCGCGACCCTCATGACCACGCTCGCCGCGATGGCCGCGTGGGGCCGCGCGCACGAGGGCGGTTCGCCGCGCAGGGACGAGCGGGAGCGACTGCTGCAGGAGTGGGCCGACGGCAGCGCGGCACACGCCTGAGCAGCCCACCCCGGGCCGCCCGTGGGACGGGGCGCTCACTCCCCCGAAGGCGCGAGCGCCCCGGTCGGCCACGGGGCGTAGCCGAACCGGGGCAACCCCTTAGGGAAGCGCGACTCTGCGGGGGGAGACCACGACAGAGCCACTCGGCCGCGGGGAGCGGTCGGTTCCAGTACCTGAGACGGCTCTGGCCGCTCCCTGCCGCCGTCACCACGATGCAACGGCTCGCCCACGCTCCGCTACCGTCAACTTGTTGCGGTGCAAGGGGCGGAGGTAGGGGCAAGTGGCGGCAAATCCGGACGTTCGTGATTCACACGGGGTGCCCGGGGCGCAGGATTCCTGAGCGATTGATGAGGAATCCGAGTTGCGTGCGGTTGCGGCTGCCCAAGGTGCTGGTGAGCTTCGCGATATGGACGCGTACGGTCCGTACGTTCATGCCGAGCCGGTCGGCGATCTCGGCGTCCGTCAGGCCCTCGACGAGGAGTTCGGCGATGGCCCGCTGGCGGGCGGTGACCCCGTCCTTGGCGGGCTGCGGCGCCGCGGGGTGCGGGAACATCGGCGTGGCGAGGTGCCACAGCCGCTCGAAGAGCGCGACCAGATAGCCGACGACGGCGGGCGCGCGGATCTCCAGGGCCTCGGTGGAGTCCCGGTCGGCCGGTACGAACGCGACCGCGCGGTCGAACACGACCAGTTGCTCGGTGACTTCGCTCAGCGTCCGCACCTCCACATCGCCGTCGAGGCGCTCGAAGTGCGCGATCACGGGGAAGGCGTGCCGGGTCGTGTGCTGGTAGAGCGTGCGCATCCGGCAGCCGCGGGACAGCAGCGCCTGCTCGCGCGGCGGCGCGGCGCCCAGATCCGCGATGGGCCTGAAACCGCCCGGCTGGATCGTCAGGACCTCCTCCGCACACCGGGACACGGCCGCGTCGATGGCGTGGGCGATGTGGGGGAGGGTGGTGTGGAGGGTGATGGCGGGGCTGGTGGGGCTGGTGGGGCTGATGGCGCTGGTAGAGGTGGCGGGGTTGTTGGGGTGAGTGGGGCTCTCCGGCTGGGTGGGGTCGCCGGTGGGCTTCTCGGGCTGCGTGGAGGTGTCGGCGGGTCTCGCGGGCGGGCCGATGGGTCTCCCGGGCTGGGCGGGGACGCGGGTGAGCAGTGGTTCCAGGGCCGCCATCAGCTCCGCCTCGCGCTGCCGCTCCAGCCCGACCTGCTCCTCGATGCCCCGCAACAGCCCGAGCAGCGCGCTCGTGGGCTCGCTCGGAAGGAGCCACTGCATGTCGTCGATGTCCGGGTGCAGCAGCCCGAAGTCGACCAGGCACGGGGCCGGTTCGGCCTCGCGGGTGTGGAGGCGGCCCGTGCACAGGGCCCGGCGGTAGAGGGCGGCGCCGGGCGGACACAGGGTGTCGGGGCCGTGGGCGGTGTGGGGGCCGGAGGGGTCGGGGGGCGCGGTCGTCGGTGGTGCGGGTGCCGGTGCGGGGTCCGGTGGTGCGGGTTCTGGTGCCGTTGCAGGTGCGGGCGTTGGCGCTGTCGCCGGTCCTGTCGCCGGTCCTGTCGCCGGTCTCCGTGCCGGGTCCTCTGCGCTTTTGGGTCTCTGCTCGCCGGACAACGTCGTACTCCCTCCCCGGTCAGGCTGCCCGCGCTCGGCGGTGCGGTGCGTGCCGGGGCAGCACCTCCATGAGGCCATGGGCGCGCGGGATCACGGAGACGGCGTGCCGGGGAGGGCGTATGCGCGGGTGCGAACGAGGGTGCGAACGAGCGCGCCCGGTGTGCCCGCTGACCGCGCGTGCGCCTACTGGTGCTGCTCGACCAGGCCCGAGCGGCCGATGAGATAGCCGAGTTGGGTGCGGCTGCGGCTGCCGAGGAGGGCGGCGAGCCTGGCCACGTGCAGCCGGACGGTGCGGACGTTCATGTCCAGGTGCCGGGCGATCTCCGCGTCGGTGCGGCCCTCGGTGAGGAAGTGCGCGATGGCGCGCTGGACGTCGCTGATCTCCTGCTCGGGCGGGGGCGGGGTGTCCTCGCGGTACAGGGGCGTGGCCAGGCGCCACAGGATGTCGAAGGCCGTCGAGAGATAGCTGACGAGGGCGCTGGAGCGCAGCTCGAAGGCGATCGAGCCGTCCTCGACGGCCGGGATGAACGCGACGTCCCGGTCGAAGACGAGGAGGCAGGGCGGGAGTTCGTCGAGCGTGCGGACCTCACGGCCGACGGCCCTCGCGGGGGCGGGACCTAATGGGGCGGGGCTTGCGGGCCCGGACCCGCCGGGGCCGGGCTGTCCTGGTCCGGTCGGGGCGGATCCGGGCTGTCCGGGGCCGGGTAGGGAGGAGTCGGGCTGTCCGGGGTCGGGCAGGGAGGAGTCGGGGAGGCGCAGCCCGGGCAGCACGTCGTCGGCCGTCCGAGGCCGCGAGAGCATCCGCATGTGCCCGCCGCGCTCGGCGAACTCCTCCAGGCGCCAGGGCTCGTTGTGCGGAAGCAGCCGCGGCCGGGAGTCGCCGGGCTGGATGCCGAGGATCTCCTCGGAGGCATCGGCCATCGCCTGCCGGACGGCGAGCCGGATGCGCGGGACCCCCTTGAGCACGGTGACCGGCGACGGCGAGAGGTCCGAGGGCCCGTCGGCGCCGAGCCGCAGGAACTGCTCGAAGGAGGCGGCCAGCCGGGTCGCCCGGCCGCGCTGGCGGGCGACGCGGCCCTCGATGTCCTCAAGGAGGCGGGGCAGGGCGACGGCGGCCGCGGTGGGCCGCAGCCAGGTGGCGTCGTCGGGGTCCGGGTGGAGGAGCCCGGTGTCGATGAGGCACGGGGTCGCGGCGGCGGCTTTGGCGGGAACTCGGCGTTCCTGAAGGGCTCGCAGGTACAGCACCCGCCCGGCCTCGCACACGTCCACGGGCTCGTGCGGCACGTGGTGGCGGGCGGCGGGCTCCCCGGTCGGGGCGGGCCCGGTCAGCCGGGCACCGGCCGCGCCCTGCGACCCGCCGCGGACGGTGGGGGCTGCCTGCGTCACAACGTCCTGCACATGCTCCCCCTGCTCGGATTGCAGTGATCGTGCGAAGGACGGACGCCGTGGTCGAGCGTCACCGACGGGCCCTCAGCCACGGGCGGGCGCCCGTGAGTTGTGAGCCGGGCCGTCATCCTTCGTGAGCTGTCATCCTTCGTGACCCGCCATCCTTGTCAACGAGAGAACTGATATCAATGGCGGGTTTATCCCCTGCGATGCCGAACCAATTATTCAAAATTCAACAACACTGGTTGTCGCCACTGTGGCCATCCCCACAGCCGGGAAACCCCCCACTCCCGACGAAAATACGTCCATGGACCTTCCTGTGGACCTCACCGCCCTGAGCGGCGACGGCCTTTACCTCTGGGCGCCGCGCGGCGCCGCGGGCTCCTGGGGCCTCGCCAACTGCCTGCTCATCACCTCGGGCGACGACACCGCGCTCATCGACACCCCCTACGACGAGCGCATGACCCGCGCGCTCATCGCCGCCGCCGACCGCGCCCTGCCCCCGGGCGCCCGGGTCCGCACGGTCGTCAACACCCACGCCAACGGCGACCACTGCTTCGGCAACGCCTTCTTCCCCGGTGCCGAGATCATCAGCTCCCAGGCCAGCCTGGAACGCCACTGCCGCGAGATCTCCCCGCAGCAGATGCAGTACCTGGTGCACGCGAGCGACCCGGCCAACCCGCTCGGCTGGTACGCGCGCGAACGCTTCGGGGCGTACGACTACACCGGCATCACCGTGGTCCCGCCCACCGTCACCTTCAACGGCTCCTACGACTTCCAGGTCGGGGACATCGAGGTGCGCCTCCTCGAAGTGGGTCCGGCGCACACCGCCGGGGACCTGGTCGCGCACCTGCCGCAGCAGGGCGTCGTGATGGCGGGCGACGTCATCTTCGAGGGCGACCACCCCGTGCACTGGGAGGGGCCGCTCAAAGAGGTCGTCCGGGCCGCCGAGGCGGTGCTCGCGCTCGACGCCGAGCACATCGTGCCGGGCCACGGCCGGGTCGTCGGGCCCGACGGGGTGCGCGCGTACATCGGCTATCTGCGGGACCTGGAAGGGGAGATCAAGGAGCGGTACGGGCGGGGGCTCGGCGCGTACGAGGCCGCGGCGGACATCCTCGCCGCCGGATTCCACCCGCACCTGGGCGCGCCGGAGCGGGTCGTCATGCTGACGTTCATCGAGTACCACCACCTCGGCGAGGCGACGGCGCCCATCGAGATGGTGGATCTGGCCACGCACGCGGCACGCTGGGCGTACACGCACCACCACGCCACCGCGGCGGCCGGCTGACCACCGCGCCCGGACGGCTCCCCGCCCACCCGGGCGTTACGCGGAAGAGTCCGATGAATACGATCTGTTGGTCGGCGACTCGTTTGGGCTTATGGTGCAGGAACCGTGCTCGTGGCAGGCCATGTTCACGGCTACGGGGAGCGGGGAAGCGGGAAAGGGGGGAACGCAGTGGACGAGGAAGCGCTGCGTCGCATACTCAAAGAACTGCGTTCCAGAATCACACCCGCCGAAGTGGGTCTGCCGCCGAAGCCGACGGGGCGCCCCGGGCCCCGTGTGCACGGTCTCGCACAACCCGATATGGACATCCTCATGAACCGCTCGGTGGGCACCTACCACCGATTCGAAAGCGGAAAGTTGTCCCCGCGCGACGACTACCTGCGCGAGGTCGGGCGGATCCTGCGGATGAGCGAGGACGAGTTCACGCAGGTCTATCTGCTCAGCCTCGGCCAGCGGCCGCCGCACCCCCTCGACCCCACGGACGGCGTCCTGATGCCTGCCGCCGCCGCGTGGCAGCGGGCCGTCTCCGGGCAGCGCGAAATCTCGTACGTGAACAACGTCCAATGGGACCTGGTGGCGTACAACCAGCCGTTCGCCGACATCTTCGAAGACGGCAAACCGCCGGAGAACACCATGCGGTGGATGGCGCTCGCCGACGAGGCCCGCGATCACATTCTCACGGACTGGGAGACGCGCTGGGCGCCCGGAATTCTCAACCAGATCCGGCTCGCCCACATTCAGCATCCGGAGAACCGCTCCCTCGCGCAGCTGAACGCGGACGTCAAACGCGACAAGTACGCGGGCCCCATTTACGAGCGCAGCACCGAGGTGTACATCCACCCCGACGGTGACGTCCGGCCCCTCTACCACCCGCGAAAAGGCCCCGGGCAGATCACGATGGTCGTCTCGGAACCGGCGAGTTCGCCGGGGGCGCGGCATGTCGTGCTGCTCTTCGACCCGCTCGACGAGAAGCCGTCACCGGCATGAGGCTGGAGAAGGCCGCCCCGCGGGCCAGGGCCACGGAGGCCGCCCCGGCGGTGCCGCCGCGGACGGTGGCACCGGTGGGCCAGGTCGCCCCCGTCACCCCCGTCACCCCCATCGCTCCGGTCGGCCCGGTCCTGGAGCGCGCCGGTCTCGCCACGCTCCTGCACGCCATGGCCGCCGACCTCAACGGCCGCGGCTATCCCGTGACCTGGGTAGTGGACCGCCAGATGCTGGCCGGTGACTTCCCCCTCCAGGTCGTGGCCAAGGTCTCCGTCGTCCGCGTCCTCAACATCGCCCTGGACGACCGCGCGTCTGTTTGGCAGGTCAGCATGGGGCGCCCCTCGTCGGTGCGGTGGGAACAGTCCGCCGTGCTTGATCTTGGCGCGGAGGCCTTGGACGCGGAGTGCGTGGTGCGCTCGGCGCTGCGGGCGTTGGGGCTGCCCTTGCAGCGGGCTGTGTACCACTAGGGCCTGTCCGGCAGGGTCAGCCCGATGTGCGGTCGAGGATGCCCGACTTGCCGATGAGGTAGCCGAGCTGGGCCCGGCTTGTGCTCTTCAGGACCGCCGAGAGCTTGGCGATGTGGACGCGGGCTGTGCGGACGTTCATGCCGAGGCGGGCGGCGATGTCGGCGTCGGTGAGGCCTTCGGTGAGGAGGGTGGCTATGGCTTGTTGGCGGGGGGTGATGCCGTTCGGGGCGGGGAGTGGTTCCGCGTTCGGGAACATGGGGGTGGCCAGGCGCCACAGGAGTTCGAAGGTGGCGACCAGGTAGTTGATGATGGCTGGCTGGCGGAGTTCGAGTGCCACGTCGTCGCGGCTTTTGCTGGCGGGGACGAACGCATACGTGCGGTCGAAGAGGATGAGGCGTCTGGGTAGTTCATCCAAGGTGCGGACTTCGACGTCGCCGTCCAGCTGTTCATAGTGGCCCAGAGCGGGCTGGGAATACCGCGTTGTGTGCTGATAGAGCGTGCGTACGCGTCCGCCCCGGTCGAGCACACCCTGCGATATGGGCAGACTTTCGGGGAGCTTTTCGGCCGGCCGCTTGCCGCCGGGCTGGATGAGGAGGAGTTCCTGGGAGGACCTGGCTCCTGCCCGGCGTATGGCCGGGTCGATTTGGTCGATGCCCTCCAGGACCGTCATGGACGGCGAGGGCGATACGGGATCCGTCACGTGAGTGAGTGGCATGAGTGATTCGAAAGCGGCGGCCATTCGCGCTCCGCGCAATCGTTGCTGGGCGATGTGCTCTTCTGTCTGGTAGAGCAGTTGGGCCAGGGCTACGGACGGCGCCACGGGACGGAGCCACAGCGGGTCCTCAGTGTCCCGGTGCAGAAGGTCGAGGTCGGCGAGGCACGGAATCGCTTCGGCATCTTGAGCTCGGATCCCGCTGTCCTGGAGAGCGCGCAGGTACGCGTTTCTGCCCGCCTCGCACAGCAGCCCTTCCGCGTGCGATCTGTGCTCCACCACCACGTCGCTGCCCCTCCCGCACTTCCCCGAAGCCCCCCGCCCCAGGTGTCCGACAGCTAGTGATTCTGGTCGAGGATCCCTGACTGACCAATGAGATATCCGAGCTGGGCGCGGCTGTTGCTGCCGAGGATCGCGGCGAGTTTCGCGATGTGTTCGCGGGCGGTGCGGACGTTCATGCCGAGGCGCGCGGCTATCTCGGTGTCGGTGAGACCTTCCACGAGGAGTTCGGCGATGGCGTGCTGACGGGTGGTGATGCCGTTCTCGGCGGGGAGCTGGGCCGCATGCGGGAACATCGGCGTGGCCAGGCGCCATAGTCGTTCGAAGGTGGTGATGAGGTAGTCGACGATGGCCGGTTGGCGTACTTCGAGGGCGACCGTGCGGTCCTTGCTGGCGGGGATGAAAGCCACCGAGTGGTCCAGGACCACCATGCGTTCGGTTACCTCATTGAGCGTGCGTACCTCTACGTCTCCGTCCAGTTGCTCGTAATGGGCGAGCGCGGGGAGGGAGTGGCGGGTGGTGTGCTGGTAGAGGGTGCGCATCCGGCAGCCGCGGCTGAGCAGTTCCTGTTCGCGGGGCAGCGCGTCGGCGAGGACCTCGGGGGAGCGGACGCCGCCGGGCTGGACGGTGAGGACCTCGCCGGAGGCGTCGGCCATGGCCCGGGCGATGGCCGCGTTGATCCGCTCGAAGCCGTCGAGGACGGTGATCTCGGGGGGCTCCCCCCCGGCCGCCTGCCGGGCGTCCAGGGCCATCAGCGGCTCGAACATCGCCGTCAGGCGTTCCTCCCGCTCGCGGTGGCGGGCGATGTGGTCCTCGATGCCGCGCAGGAGTTGGGGCAGCGCCACGGCGGGCGCGGTGGGGCGCAGCCACGCCATGTCCTCGACGTCGGGGTGCAGGAGGCCGAAGTCGATGAGGCAGGGGGCGGTGTCGGCCTCCCGGTGGCGGACGCGGCCCTCGCGCAGGGCCCGGGCGTAGAGGGCCGAACCTGCGTCGCACAGCTCGTCGGGGCCGTGAGGGTGCGGGCGGGGTTCGGTGGTCATCTCGGTTTGTCCTGCTCGAGGATGCCGGACTGGGCGATGAGGTAGCCGAGCTGGGCGCGGCTTCCGCTGCCCAGGGCGGCGGCGATTTTGGCGATGTGGGCGCGGCAGGTGCGCACGTTCATGCCGAGGCGGCGGGCGATGGCTTCGTCCACGTGGCCTTCGATGAGGAGGCGGGCGATGGAGCGTTGCACGCCGGTGATGCCGTCGGTGGGCGGTCCGTACGGTGCCTCTTCGAGCAGCGGCGACGCGCGCTGCCAGAGCTGCTCGAAGACGTTCGCGAGGTACGTCACGAGCCCCGGGTGCCTCAGCTCCAGGGCCACTTGACCGTCCTCCTGCGCCGGGATGTACGCGACCGTGCGGTCGAAGACCATCAGCCGGTCCACGAGTTCCTCGAGGGTGCGGACCTCGACCTTGCCTTGCTTCATGTACTCGGCGTAGGCGATGGTGCCCTGACTGTGCCGCGCCGTGTGCTGGTAGAGCGTACGCATCGTGATGCCGCGCTCGATGATGCTTTGGCTGCGTTTCACCGCCTCCCGAAGGATCTCCTCGCTGCGCCCGCCCCCCGGCTGCACCGTCAGGATTTCCGACTGGCACTCCGCTATCGCTAGTTGGATGGCCGCGTTGATCCGCTCGGAGCCTTCGAGGACCGTGATCGCGTGAGCCATCGAGCGGTCCTGGGCGCTGATGGCCAGGAATGGCTCAAAGGTGTCGGTCAGTTCCACGGCAAGCGCGCGGCGGTCCTGGATCTCGCGCTCGATGGGCCGGAGCCGCTGCGCGAGGGCTGCGGTCGGCGGCACCGGACGGAGCCACTCCGGATCATCGGGATCCGGGTGCAGAAGAGCGAACTCGACCAGGCACGGGGCCGTGGCGGCCTCGGTCCGAGCGATGCGCCCCGCGCGCAGCGCGTCGGCGTAGAGCCGCTTGCCCTCTTCGCATAGCTCGGCTACGGAATGAGGATGTGCCCGAATTGGATCCTTTGTTGTCATAGCTCCACCCCCCAGGCTCCTGAACGTGCAGGAACATGATGCATCGCTCCTGTGGTGCGTGCATGGCCGAATGAGCCATCGTCTTGGGAGGCCGGGGGAAGTCACTATGGGAAGTGAGGACGAAGCCCGCTATGTGCAAGGGAATGCTTCGCTCAGTGCTTATCGGTGCCCTTTCGGCCGGTCTGGCCATCAGTGCTCTGGCCGTCGTCGACGCGGGCCAGGTCGGCGCGCAGACGCCGACGTCCAATGCCGCACCGCCGGATGTCGTATGGGCGGCCGCACCGATCGACGCGGCCGGGCAGAGCGATGTCTGGTGGGGCTCGGCTCCGACGGGGGTTGCGTAGCCATGACCACTCCCCCTGACGACCGCACCTTCCGCCGCGAAATGGCCACCGCCTACCGTTCCGGCTGGCACTTCATCGACCTCGCCACCGCGATCCCCCACCCCGGCGACTCGTTGATGGTCACCCTGGTCGGAGAACCCGTCGTCATCGTCCGCGACGACGACGAGGACATCCGTGCCTACCGCTGCCTGCGCCGCCCCCGCGGCGCGCCGCAGCCGGTCCGCTGCGCCGTGCGTTACGGCATGGTCTTCGTGAACCTCGACCAGCGCGACCACCAAGTGATCGACAAGCGTAAGCGCGAAGCCGACCGACAGGCCGTCGAGCGGCAGACCGCCTCCGCAGACTCCCTCGCAGCCACCCCCCGCAGCGCCTGACGCGATTCCCCCGTCGTTGTAAATCGCGCAGGTGCTTCCCCCAGCAGCGGCGCCACCGTGGACCTGAACACGGTGGCGCCGCTGTGGTGTGTGCCGGTGGCGGTGACCGGAGCGGCCCGGTCCGGCGGGGCCGGGGCCGGAGCCGTGTGACCGCGCCCGCGACCCCGGCCCCCTCAGCCCGCCTTCCCCAGCGCCCGGGTCACCCGGATCTCGATCACCACCCGGTCCGGGTTCGGCGACGGCACCCGCCCGTACCTCTCCTCGTACCGCCGCATCCCCTCGGCCACCCGCTCCGGGTCGGCCGACACCTCGGCGAGGCCCTCCAGGGTCGCCCAGCGTCGCCGCTCCACCTGGCAGACCGCGACCCGCGCGCCGGGTCCGTCGGGGCCGGAGGCCGCGCGGACGTGGGCCACCTTCCTGCTGGACCGGTTCGCGAGGATGCGGGCGATGCCCGCCTCCGGGTCGAAGGTGACGCCTACGGGGACGACGTGCGGGGTGCCGTCCGGGCGCAGGGTCGTCAGGGTGCACAGATGGCGTTCTCGCCAGAAGCTGAGGTACGGGGCGGGCGGGTCGCCCAGGTCGATGCTCATGGGCAGGAACCTAACCCTCCCTCCGGGAGTTCCGGGATTTCCGGGTTCCGGACCCACCCTTGAGTGGAATAGACTCAACTTTGTGCACGTTGGCTAAGTCAGTATTGGGGTGGGGCCCCGCGGGCGGGACGGCCCGCGCCCCGTACCCGGAACACCCAGCGACCAGGAGGAGAACCCGCACGTGGACGCCGAGCTGACCAACCGGAGCCGGGACGCGATCAACGCGGCCACCAGCCGGGCCGTGTCCGGCGGCAACCCCGACCTGACCCCCGCGCATCTGCTGCTCGCGCTCCTGGAGGGCCAGGACAACGAGAACATCACCGACCTGCTCGCCGCGGTGGACGCCGACCAGGCGGCCGTGCGCGCGGGGGCCGAGCGCGTCCTCGCGGGGCTGCCGAGCGTCACCGGGTCGACCGTCTCCCCGCCGGGGCCCGACCGCGAGCTGCTCGCCGTCGTCGCGGATGCGGCGCAGCGCGCCAAGGAGCTGGGCGACGATTACCTCTCCACCGAACACCTGCTCATCGGCCTCGCCGCGAAGGGCGGAGCCGCCGGTGAGGTACTGAACCAGAACGGCGCGAGCGCGAAGAAGCTGCTCGACGCCTTCGAGACGAGCCGTGGAGGGCGTCGCGTGACCACCCCTGACCCCGAGGGGCAGTACAAGGCCCTGGAGAAGTTCGGCACGGACTTCACCGCCGCAGCCCGCGAGGGCAAGCTCGACCCGGTCATCGGGCGGGACCAGGAGATCCGGCGGGTCGTCCAGGTCCTGTCGCGGCGGACCAAGAACAACCCCGTGCTCATCGGTGAGCCCGGCGTCGGCAAGACCGCCGTCGTCGAGGGGCTCGCGCAGCGGATCGTGAAGGGCGACGTACCGGAGTCGCTGAAGAACAAGCGGCTCGTGTCGCTGGACCTCGGAGCCATGGTCGCGGGCGCCAAGTACCGGGGCGAGTTCGAGGAGCGGCTGAAGACCGTGCTCTCCGAGATCAAGGAGAGCGACGGGCAGATCATCACGTTCATCGACGAGTTGCACACGGTTGTGGGGGCCGGGGCCGGTGGGGATTCGGCCATGGACGCCGGGAACATGCTCAAGCCCATGCTCGCGCGGGGCGAGCTGAGGATGGTCGGCGCCACGACCCTCGACGAGTACCGGGAGCGGATCGAGAAGGACCCGGCGTTGGAGCGGCGGTTCCAGCAGGTGCTCGTCGCCGAGCCGTCCGTCGAGGACTCCATCGCGATCCTGCGCGGGCTCAAGGGGCGGTACGAGGCCCACCACAAGGTCCAGATCGCCGACAGCGCGCTCGTCGCCGCCGCCACGCTCTCCGACCGGTACATCACCTCGCGCTTCCTCCCCGACAAGGCCATCGACCTCGTCGACGAGGCCGCGTCCCGGCTGCGGATGGAGATCGACTCCTCGCCGGTCGAGATCGACGAGCTGCAGCGCGCCGTCGACCGGCTGCGGATGGAGGAGCTTGCGCTCAGCAAGGAGACGGATCCGGCGAGCAAGCAGCGCCTTGAGAAGCTGCGGCGCGACCTCGCGGACAAGGAGGAGGAGCTGCGCGGGCTCACCGCCCGCTGGGAGAAGGAGAAGCAGTCCCTCAACCGCGTCGGCGAGCTGAAGGAGAAGCTGGACGAGCTGCGCGGGCAGGCCGAGCGGGCGCAGCGCGACGGCGACTTCGACACCGCCTCCAAGCTCCTGTACGGCGAGATCCCCGACCTGGAGCGGGACCTGGAGGCCGCCTCGGAGGCCGAGGAGGAGAAGGCCGCCGAGTCCGACACCATGGTCAAGGAGGAGGTCGGCCCCGACGACATCGCCGATGTGGTGGCCGCCTGGACCGGCATTCCCGCCGGGCGCCTCCTCGAAGGCGAGACGCAGAAGCTGCTGCGCATGGAGGGAGAGCTGGGCAAGCGTCTGATCGGCCAGACCGAGGCCGTCCAGGCCGTCTCCGACGCCGTGCGCCGCACCCGCGCCGGGATCGCCGACCCCGACCGCCCCACCGGCTCGTTCCTGTTCCTCGGCCCGACCGGCGTCGGCAAGACCGAGCTGGCCAAGGCGCTCGCCGACTTCCTCTTCGACGACGAGCGGGCCATGGTCCGCATCGACATGAGCGAGTACGGCGAGAAGCACAGCGTCGCCCGCCTCGTCGGCGCCCCGCCCGGCTACGTCGGGTACGAGGAGGGCGGCCAGCTCACCGAGGCCGTGCGCAGGCGCCCGTACTCGGTGGTGCTGCTCGACGAGGTCGAGAAGGCGCACCCGGAGGTCTTCGACGTGCTGCTCCAGGTCCTCGACGACGGCCGGCTGACCGACGGGCAGGGGCGGACGGTGGACTTCCGCAACACCATCCTGATCCTCACGTCCAACCTCGGCAGCCAGTATCTGGTCGAGCCCCTGACCAGCGAGGAGGAGAAGAAGCAGCAGGTTCTGGAAGTGGTACGGGCCTCCTTCAAGCCCGAGTTCCTGAACCGCCTCGACGACCTCGTCGTGTTCTCCGCGCTCGGCAAGGACGAACTGGCGCACATCGCCGAGCTGCAGATCGCGCGCCTCGCCAAGCGCCTCGCCGACCGGCGGCTCACGCTCGACGTCACGCCCGCGGCGCTCGCCTGGCTCGCGGACGAGGGCAACGACCCGGCGTACGGCGCCCGGCCGCTGCGCCGCCTCATCCAGACCTCCATCGGCGACCGGCTCGCCAAGGAGATCCTGGCGGGCGAGGTCAAGGACGGGGACACGGTCCGCGTGGACGTCTTCGGGGACGGGCTCATCGTCGGTCCCGCGGGGGCCGGGACGGGTCCGGGGACAACCGGGAAGTCGCTGTAAGGCGCCGTAACCGGTCACATAGGCGGGCGGGGGTTGCGAGCCCCCGCCCGGCATGGGAGAGGATGGCTCAATCCGTACGAAGGGAAATACACGGTGAGCATCGACCCGTCCTCGATTCCGAATTTCGGGGGCCAGCCCGAACCGCAGCAGGGCGCAGGACCGGCGGGCCCCGTCGTCCCTGACCAGGACCTGGTCAAGCAGCTCCTGGACCAGATGGAACTCAAGTACGTCGTCGACGACGAGGGTGACCTCGCGGCGCCGTGGGAGGAGTTCCGTACGTACTTCATGTTCCGCGGCGAGGACGACCAGGCGGTCTTCTCGGTGCGGACGTTCTACGACCGGCCGCACGGCATCGAGGAGAAGCTCCAGCTCCTGGAGTCCATCGACGACTGGAACCGGCGCACGCTGTGGCCGAAGGTCTACAGCCACACCCACGACGACGGCACGGTCCGCCTCATCGGCGAGGCCCAGATGCTGATCGGCACGGGCGTCTCGCTGGAGCACTTCGTCTCCTCGACCGTCAGCTGGGTGCGCGCCGCGATCGAGTTCGACCGCTGGCTCGTCGAGCAGCTCGGCCTCGAGCAGGCCGTCGACTCCGCCGACGGCGAGGAGAAGCCCGGCGACGACGAGGCCTGAGGGCCCGCCGCGCGGCGGTGACTACAACGGCATGCGGGCGATCGTCACCAGATACGTCCCGTACGCCACCGAGAGCCCGGCCAGGGCGCCGACCACCAGGTAGGCGGCCCTCGGCCGGGCTCTCGCCGTCCGCAGGACCGCGCACGCGAGCGGGATGAGCAGCGGGAAGGCGGGCAGCAGGAAGCGCGGCTTGGACTCGAAGAAGCCGGAGCCGCCGACCGTGATCAGGAGCAGCACGCCGGTGTAGACGAGCAGCGGCAGCGGCGCCCGCTCGGCCACCAGGAGCGCGTACAGGAGCACGGCCACCGCGACGATCACCAGCGTCATGGAGAAGACCAGCTTGTCGCCGTCGAGCAGCAGGTGCTTGACGAAGGCGAGCGAGCCCGCGCCGAAGTCGAAGCGCGATCCCCAGCCGCGCTGCACCGCGAAGTAGCCGCCGAGCACATCGCCCTCGCGGGCCCCGACCCACAGGACGTACGCGCCCCAGCCGAGCGGGGCGAGCAGCGTGCCCGTCCACAGCCTGTGGGGAACCCCGCGCCCGCGCCGCCGGACGATCTCGCAGACCGCCGCCACGAGCACTGCCGCCGCCACCGCGAAGCCGTTCGGCCGGGCCAGGCCCGCGAGCGCCGCGAGGGTGCCCGCCCACAGCCAGCGCCCGGTGAGCAGCGCGTACAGGGACCAGGCGGCGAGCGCGGTGAGGACCGGCTCGGTGTACGCCATCGACAGGATGACGGAGTGGGGCATGAGACCCCACAGGAGCACGAGGACGGTCGCGGTGCGGCGGTCGTACAGGCGGGCCGCGACGGCGTAGATGCCGAGGGCGGCGGCCCCGGCGGCGAGCCAGGACACGAGCAGCCCGGCCGCGCCGTGGGACAGCGGTGTGACGGTGGTGACCGCGCGGATCAGGCCCGGGTACAGCGGGAAGAAAGCCAGGTCGCTCTGGACCACGGCGGGCTCGAAGTACAGGGTGCGGCCGTAGCCGTGGGCGGCGATGCCGGTGTACCAGCGGGAGTCCCAGGAGCGGCCGAGCAGGCGGAAGGTGTCCTGGCCGGTGGCGTGCGCCACGGCCGTCACCGCGAGCAGCCCGGTGAGGCGGGCGGCGGCGAAGACACCGAGGGCGCGCACGGCCGTCGGGCCCTTGGGCTCCAGGGCCAGACAGCGGGTGCGGGGCGGTTTCGTGAGCGGGGCCGGGACGGTGGGGCTCGGGTGGGTCACACCCGAACCCTCCGGGGTCGTGGCGGCGGGCGCGAGCCGGGTGGGTCCGTGTGGGTGGGTGGCGTCGCCCTACAGCGCCTTGAGCCGCTCCACCGCGTCCGCGAGGACCTCCGCGCGCTTGCAGAACGCGAACCGCACGAAGGGCGCGCCCGCCTCGCGGTGGTCGTAGAAGACGGCGTTCGGGATGGCGACGACCCCGGCGCGCTCGGGCAGGGCGCGGCAGAAGGCGAAGCCGTCGCCGCCGTGCGAACGGTCCTCGCCGAGCGGGCGGATGTCGGTGGTGATGAAGTACGTGCCCTGCGGGCGGTAGACCTCGAAGCCCGCCGCCGTCAGGCCCGCCGACAGCAGGTCCCGCTTGGCGCGCAGGTCCTCGCGGATGCCCGTGAAGTACGACTCGGGGAGCGCGAGGGCCTCCGCGACCGCGTACTGGAACGGGCCCGACGCCACGAACGTCAGGTACTGCTTCGCCGAGCGCACCGCCGTGACCAGCTCAGGCGTGGACGTCACCCAGCCGACCTTCCAGCCGGTGAAGGAGAACGTCTTGCCCGCCGAGCCGATGGTGACGGTCCGCTCGCGCATGCCGGGGAAGGACGCCAGAGGGATGTGCGCGGGCGTGCCGGAGCCGTCGGGTGCCGGGGCGTCGCTGAAGACCAGGTGTTCGTAGACCTCGTCGGTGACCACGATCAGATCCCGCTCGACGGCCAGTTCGGCGATCGCGGCCAGCTCCTCGCGGGTGAGGACGGTGCCCGTCGGGTTGTGCGGGGTGTTGAGGAGCAGCAGCCGGGTGCGCGGGGTGACGGCGTCGCGCAGCTCGTCCAGGTCGAGGACGAAGCGTCCCTCGCGCGGCCGCAGGGTCACGGGCACCCGGGTGCCGCCCGCGAGCGCTATCGAGGCGGCGTACGAGTCGTAGTACGGCTCAAGGGCGATGACCTCGTCGCCCGGCTCGACCAGGGCGAGCAGTGAGGCCGCGATGGCCTCGGTGGCACCGGCGGTGACCAGGACCTCCCGGTCGGGGTCGTAGCCCAGGCCGTAGACCCGCGCCTGGTGGTCCGCGACCGCCGCGCGCAGCTCGGGCACGCCGGGGCCCGGCGGGTACTGGTTGCCGCGTCCCTCGCGCAGCGCCCGCACCGCCGCCTCCCGCACCTCCTCGGGGCCGTCCGTGTCGGGGAAGCCCTGGCCCAGGTTGATCGCCCCCGTCCGCACGGCGAGGGCGGACATCTCGGCGAAGATCGTCGTGCCGAATTCGGCCAGACGGCGGTTGAGCAGCGGGCGACCGCTCGCTGAGGAACCCGGGGCGCCCGGGGCGCCGGTGGTGCCGGTTGAGCCAGAAGAGGACGTCATGGCCGTCATCCTGCGCCGAACCTCTGGAGTTCCTCAACTCTGCTTTGGCCGCGAATGGCCGGGGGCATGCCCTTGTCACGCAACGACGCGGGACAACAACCGCAGGGCGCGGGACGCTTCGTGGTTCCGGGGGAACACGAGGCGTCCCGGGCATCGGGGGAACGGAAAGGTGAGTGAGGGACATGATTCTTGTCGTCCTCTTCCTTGGTCTTGTGGTGCTGATGATCGCGGGGCTGACGATCGGCGCCGCCCGCGTGCGCGGCAGCCGCGGACGCCGCACGGCGTCCGGGGCCGGCGGCGGCAGTTGGTGGGCGTCCAGCGGCGGCAGCAGCCACAGCGGCGCGACCTCGTGCAGCGGTGGCGGCTCCACCTGCGGCGGCGGCTCCTCGTCCTGCGGCGGCGGCTCGTCCTGCGGTGGCGGTGGCGGTGGCGGGGGTGGATGCGGCGGAGGCAGCTGACACGGGGCAGCTGGTCCACTGGGCGAAGCGCCCGCCGGGAGTCAACTCCCGGCGGGCGCTTCGTCGTTGTCGGGCGGGGGTGCCGGGGGGTGCCGGGGGTGCCGGGAGGCCTTGACGGGCAGGTGACTTGGCGGTGCCGGGGCGCGAGAGGACGGATGTTGACGCGGCGCGTGGAGAAAGCGCTGCGCAGCGGGTCGCCGCGGGGCGACAGGGGCGAAATGGGGCTATTGGCGACCGTACCGGGACGCTTCTGGATCGTCTGAGTTTGCAGAAACGTGAACAGATGAACTGTTCGGCCCTCTAGGGGATGGAAACCCTACGAAGTTGGGTAAAAACGCTGTGGCAGTGTCGCAGTTCATGATTCCCTCTTAACCGTCACACCGCCCTCGGACGTTCTCAGTTCAATCAACGATCGGGACTTCTCCGTGGGCACGAGCCGGCATTCCGACCTCCTGGTGTCCGACCGGGTGCGCCGGCCCCACCTCCATTGCGTGCTTAGCGGAGCCGACCCATGCTCACGACCCTGAAGACTGTCTATACCGACACGCGCGCCGGGGACCTGGCCTGGGCCCTCGGCCGCGAGCCGTTGCCCGCCCTTGCCACGCTCGACCTCGAACTGTCCGGCGCCACCGTCCAGTTGAGACTCCTCGGGGCCTCCCACCAAGTGCTCCTGGAGGAGGAGCACGGCGGCAGCTGCTCCGAGACGGTGGCCTGCATCCCCGGCAGCAGCACCCCGCTGCCGCTCGGCGTGTCCAAGCGGGTGGGCGAGTGGGAGTACGAGTTCGCGGCCTGCGTCGAAACGCTGTCGCAGGGGCAGTTCGCGGGCCGAGCCCAGGAGTTGCTGGCCCTGGTCACCGAGCACCCCCACGGCCTCGCCGGAGTCTTCCCCGGCATCCCGCACGCCTTCACCGCGATGCTCGCCCAGCGCCACGAGGGCTCGGTCATGTGGCGCACCTGGCACGCCTATCCGCAGGACGGACAACTGGTGGCGACCAGGACCCGGGTCGGCGTGCGGATGCCGGCGGCGCTGTGACGTGGGGGAACTCCCCTGCGGCCGCCCCGTGACGGGCGGGGCGCCCGGGGCGGCGGCGGACCCGTGTGCGCGGGCGCGGCACCGATGTCACCCGCACGCGCCCTGCGGCCCTTCGTGCGTCTTACACGTCCACCCGGGCACCTCCACCCTTGTGGGGGACTTGGCGTAAGCGTTCGGTGACGTAGCGTTCGCAGCGTGATCGAGCCGCCCGAGCGTCTGCCCGTCACGCCCCGGACAGGCCGGTTCCTCGTCCTCGCGGGCGTGTTCATCTGTGCCGCCTGCGGACTCGTGTACGAACTCGAACTCGTCGCCCTCGCTTCGTACTTGATCGGTGACTCCGTCACCCAGGCCTCCGTCGTGCTGTCCGTGATGGTGTTCGCGATGGGCATCGGCTCGCTGCTCGCCAAGCGGCTGCGCTGCCGGGCCGCCGCCGGATTCGGCCTCATCGAGGCCGCCCTCGCCCTCGTCGGCGGCTGCAGCGCCATGACGCTGTACGCGGCCTTCGCCTGGTCCGGGGACCGCGGCGAGGTGTGGGCCAGCGGCTCCCGCTACCTCTTCGTGGCGTTCTCGCTCGCCATCGGCGTCCTCATCGGCGCCGAAGTGCCCCTCCTGATGGTGCTGATCCAGCGCGTCCGACGGCAGGACGCGGGCGGCGCCGTGGCCGACCTGTTCGCCGCGGACTACGTCGGCGCGCTCGTCGGCGGACTCGCCTTCCCCTTCCTGCTCCTGCCCTGGTTCGGACAACTCACCGGGGCGCTGCTCACCGGCGCCGTCAACGTCCTCGCGGGCGGGGCCCTCGTCTTCGGCCTGTTCGGCCGCGACCTGAGCGGGCGCGGCCGCTGGATACTCCTCGCCACCAACATCACCGTCCTCGCCGTCCTCGCCTCCGCCGCCGTCCTCGTCGACGACTTCGAGCGTGCCGCCCGCCGCGCCGTCTACGGCTCCGACATCCGCGTCGCCGTCCAGACCGGCGTCCAGGAAGTCGTCCTCACCGGCGGCCGCCGCGAATCCCTCGACCTCTTCCTCGACGGCAGACTCCGCGTCAGCGGCCGCGACGAACACCGCTACCACCAGGCGCTCGTCCAGCCCGCCATGCGCGGCGGGCCGCACGCCCGCGTCCTCGTCCTCGGCGGCGGCGACGGGCTCGCCGCCCGCGAGGTCCTTCGCCACTCCGGGGTGCGCCGCGTCGACATCGTCGAGATCGACCCCGGCGTCGTGAAGCTCGCCCGCAACGATCCCGCGCTCAGCGAACTCAACGGACACGTCTACCGCGACCCGCGGGTGCGGGTCGTGCACGCCGACGCCTTCCACTGGCTGCGCGGGCCGCACGCCCGCCGCCTCCCCTACGACGTCGTCGTCGCCGACCTGCCCGACCCCGGCATCACCGCCAGCACCAAGCTCTACTCCCAGGAGTTCTACGGCCTCGTCGCCCGCGCCCTCACCGACGGCGGCCGCCTCGCCGTGCACGCCGGGCCCGTCGCCACCCGCGCCCACACCTACTGGACCGTCGACGCCACCCTGCGCGCCGCCGGGCTCGCCACCACGCCCTACCGCGTGACGGGGCGTCACTCCGGCTTCGCCGCCGGGCCCGACCGGACCGCCGACGGCACCGTCCACCCTCGCGACTGGGGGTTCGTCCTCGCCGCCCGCGGGCCCGAAGGGCTTGTCGCCGCCGCGGACTCCACCATCCTGCGGTCCGGCGCGCGCGCCGCCCAGCGCGTCCGGCCCGGTGCCCGGCAGCCCGTCGCCCCCTCCACCCTCGTGCATCCGCGGTACGCCGACTGACGGGTCGTCCGGCCCTCGGCGCGGACAAGTGTCGTACATCACGCGGTGGGCGTCGGTACGCTCGACTGTCATGGAGCATGAGGTGTTCGTACCGGTCCCGGAAGAGCCGCTCCGCGAAGCGCTCGCCGACCCCGAGCGGGTCGCCGGCGCTGTGCCGGGGTTGCAGCGTGATGCCGACGCGGAGTCGCCGCCCCTGTCCGGGCGGCTGCGGGTGCGGGTCGGTGGCCACACGATCACCTACCGCGGCGCCCTGCGGCTCGCCCCCCGGGGCGGGGGTGCCTACTCCCTCGACGGCGAGGGCACCGAGGTGCGCGGCGGTGGCTCCGTGAAGTTCTCCCTCACCCTGCGCCTCGCCCCCGCCGCGGAGGGTGGCACCAGCCTCACCTTCACCGGCACGGGCTCCGGCGACGGGCGCATCGCCGAGATCGCCGAAAGTTCTCCACAGGCTGTGGAGTCGGCGGTGCGGAGGTTGCTCGGGAGGTTCGGGGAGGGGTTGGGGGTGGGTGCGGCCAGGGCCTCTGCGGCTTCTGCGGAGGCCTCCGGCCGGGATCCGGGCAGGGACGCCTCCGCTGACTCCGACTCCGCCTCCGCCGACTCCGCCGATGCCGCCGACTCCGTCGAGGAGGCCGGGGGGATCTACGACGCCGAGGTGCCGCCTCCGTCCTTGGACCCGATGGCGGATGACTTCGACCGGGTGTTGGACGTCGGGGGTGGGGCTGCGGCGGAGGCCGCGCATGCTCGGCGGACGATGATCGGGCGCAGTGCGGAGGAGGTCGACCACGCTCCGCCCCGGGGGCGGTACGCGCCCGTGCCGGTGCCCGAGGCGATGTCGGGCGGGGTCGCCACGCTGCGCTGGGCCGCGCCCGCGGCGGCGGTGGTGCTGGCTTCGGCGATCGTGGTGGGCCGGGTGCTGCGTCGCCGGCGCTGAGCTGGCGGGGGCGCCCAGTGCGGCTGCGCCGGGGGCGCCCCCGAATCGGCGCTCCGCGCCTCGTCCTCAAACGCCGGACGGGCTATCTCCCACCCACCCGCCCTGACTTCCTCCGGGGCCACCCGGAAGCCCGGCACCATCAGCCCCGAACCACCCCGCCCCACAGCACCCCGCCCCGCGAAGTTTCAGCCCGTCCGGCGATTGAGGACGAGGCGCGGAGCGCCGATCGGCGGTGCCCCGGGCCCGCCCGAACGGGACGCCCCACCCCCGGGGTCCAGGGGCGGAGCCCCGGTTTCGGGAAGGGGCGGGGTTGGGGAGCCCCCGGCGGGGAGGCGGCGGTCGTAAGGTCGGGGGTGTGAGTAGTGATGAGATCAGGCTGGGCGCGGGTGGCGCGGACGTGACGGTGCGGCCGGGGGACGGCTGCCGGGTGGGGAGTCTGCGGGTCGACGGGGTCGAACTGCTGCGGCAGGGGGAGCGGTACGGGAGCTTCCCGATGGTGCCGTGGTGCGGCCGCACCAGGGAGGGAAGGTTCAGGAACGGCGACGTTCCGCACCAGCTCCCGGTGAACTCGCCGCCGCACGCCATCCACGGCACCGCCCGCGACGCCAAGTGGAAGACGGCCCGCGTGACCGACCGCGAGGCGGTGTTCACGTACGACCTGACGGACCCCTGGCCGTACCCGGGCAGGGTCACGCAGGTCGTGGAGCTGACCGAGGACGCCCTGACGCTGAGGCTGGCGATCGAGACGTACGAGGACTCGTTCCCGGCGCAGGCGGGCTGGCACCCGTGGTTCAACCGCCACCTGCCGGGCGACCCGGCGGACGCCGAGGGCGTCCGGCTGGACTTCGCCGCCGCCTGGCAGGAACTGCGCGGCGACGACCACCTCCCCACGGGCACCCGGATCGACCCGACCCCCGGCCCCTGGGACGACTGCTTCGGGATGCCCGACGGCGTGGACGTGACCCTGACCTGGCCGGGCCGCCTGGAGCTGAAGGTGGCGAGCCGGGAGCAGTGGGTCGTGGTGTACGACGAGCCCGCGGAAGCGGTGTGCGTGGAGCCGCAGACGGGCCCGCCGAACGGCCTGAACACCGCGCCCCGCCTCGTCACCCCGCTGGAGCCCCTGGAGACGTCGACCACCTGGACCTGGCGGCGCCTGTGACCCCCACGGCGCCTTTAAGCTCGTAGCCATGACGAACGACGTACGCGGCGACCTGCTGCAGCAGATCAAGGACAAGGCCGTCGTGCACGGCAAGGTGACGCTCTCCTCGGGCATCGAGGCCGACTACTACGTCGACCTGCGCCGCGTCACCCTCGACGGCGAGGCCGCCCCCCTGGTCGGCGAGGTCCTCCTCGACCTGACCGCGGACCTGGAGTTCGACGCCGTGGGCGGCCTGACGATGGGCGCCGACCCGGTGGCCGCGGCGATGCTGCACGCCGCCGCGGGCCGGGGCCGGCGCCTGGACGCCTTCGTGGTCCGCAAGGCCGCGAAGGCGCACGGTCTGCAGCGCCGCGTGGAGGGCCCGGAGATCAAGGGCCGCCGGGTGCTCGTGGTCGAGGACACGTCGACGACCGGCGGCTCCCCGCTGACCGCCGTGGAGGCGGTCCGCGAGGCCGGGGCCGAGGTCGTGGGCGTGGCGACGATCGTGGACCGCGCGACGGGCGCCGCCGAGAAGATCACCGAGGGCGCGGGGGTCCCGTACCTCTTCGCGTACTCGAAGGACGAGCTCGGCCTCGACTGAGCGATGCCGCCGCGCGGCGCCCCGCACGGGTGCCGCGCTCGGGCTGGAGCAATCCGGCGAGTCTGGAAAGATGGGGGCGACGACGGCGTCGCCCCCGGTACCACCGGTCCCACCGGTCCTCCAGGTACCCCAGGTCAGGGACACAGCAGCAGAGCAGCACTCACCCCGCACATCACAAGGAGCGGACACATGCCCATCGCAACCCCCGAGGTCTACAACGAGATGCTCGACCGGGCGAAGGCAGGCAAGTTCGCCTACCCGGCCATCAACGTGACGTCCTCGCAGACCCTGCACGCTGCGCTGCGCGGCTTCGCGGAGGCGGAGAGCGACGGCATCATCCAGATCTCCACGGGTGGCGCGGAGTTCCTGGGCGGCCAGTACAACAAGGACATGGTGACGGGCGCGGTGGCCCTCGCCGAGTTCGCGCACATCGTCGCGGCGAAGTACGACATCACGGTCGCGCTGCACACCGACCACTGCCCGAAGGACAAGCTCGACGGCTACGTCCGCCCGCTCCTGGACGTCTCCGCCGAGCGCGTCAAGGCCGGTCGCAACCCCCTCTTCCAGTCCCACATGTGGGACGGCTCCGCCGAGACCCTCGCCGACAACCTGGCCATCGGCCAGGAACTGCTCGCCAAGGCCGCCGCCGCGAAGATCATCCTCGAGGTCGAGATCACCCCGACCGGCGGCGAGGAGGACGGCGTCACCCACGAGATCAACGACGAGCTGTACACCACGGTCGACGACGCGATCCGCACTGCCGAGGCCCTGGGCCTGGGCGAGAAGGGCCGCTACCTGCTCGCCGCCTCCTTCGGCAACGTCCACGGCGTCTACAAGCCGGGCAACGTCGTGCTCCGCCCCGAGCTCCTGAAGGACCTCCAGGAGGGCGTCGGCTCCAAGTACGGCAAGCAGTCCCCCTTCGACTTCGTGTTCCACGGCGGCTCCGGCTCCACCGAGCAGGAGATCGCGACCGCCCTGGAGAACGGCGTCGTGAAGATGAACCTCGACACGGACACGCAGTACGCCTTCACGCGTCCCGTCGCCGACCACATGTTCAAGAACTACGACGGCGTCCTGAAGGTCGACGGCGAGGTCGGCTCCAAGAAGACCTACGACCCCCGCACCTGGGGCAAGTCCGCCGAGGCGGGCATGGCCGCGCGGGTCACCGAGGCCTGCGCGAACCTGCGCTCCACCGGCACGAAGCTCAAGTAGGTCACCGTTCGTCGGGCCCGGTACTCCGCGTGGGTGCCGGGCCCGCGGCATGTCCGGAGGAACCCGTCGTGGAGTACGAGCCCGTGGAGGACGCGTCCATGAAGCACGAACCCGTGAAGCACGAACCCGTGGAGTACGACTTCGACACCCCCGTCGACCGGTACGGCACCTGGTGCGTCCAGTGGGACGGCGTCGCCGACCTGCTCCCCTTCACCATCTCCGACATGGACTTCGCCTGCGCCCCGCCCGTCCTCGACGCGCTCCAACGCCGCGTCGCGCACGGCGTCTTCGGCTACACGGACTGGCGCAACGACGACTTCCGCGGCGCCGTCCGCGACTGGTTCAAACAGCGCCACGACACCGACGTCGACCCCGGTGCGCTCGTGTACGCCCCGTCCGTGCTCAACCAGATATCCCAGCTCCTGCGGATGTGGACCGAGCCCGGGGACGGGGTGGTGGTGCACACGCCCACCTACGACGGGTTCCGGAAGGTCGTCGGCGGGC
Organism: Streptomyces sp. NPDC041205; assembly: GCF_055591765.1. Classification (NCBI taxonomy): domain Bacteria; kingdom Bacillati; phylum Actinomycetota; class Actinomycetes; order Kitasatosporales; family Streptomycetaceae; genus Streptomyces; species Streptomyces sp. NPDC041205. The sequence goes on from NZ_JBVIZH010000016.1 coordinate 48,169, forward strand.
TCGGCCGCGAGCTGCGCACCGTGCCCGTCGACGATCCCGGACTCGCCCTCCTCGAAGCCGAGTTGGCCCGGTCCGGCGCGCGCGTGCTGCTGCTCTGTTCGCCGCACAATCCCACCGGGCGGGTGTGGAGCGACGCCGAGCTCGGCGGGATCGCGGCGCTGTGCGAGCGGTACGGGGTCGCCGTCATCAGCGACGAGATCCATGCCGACCTCACGCACGACGGGTCCACCCACCTGCCGTGGACCCGGTACGCCCGGGGGCGGTGGGCCCTCGTCACCTCCGCCACGAAGGCCTTCAACTTCCCTTCCCTGAGCGGGAGTTATGGCTTCGTCGGGGACCCCGACGACCATGCCGCCTTCGTCCGGCGGATGGACACGGGGGAGGGGCTCGCCTCGCCCGCGGTGCTCTCCCTCACCGCCCACATCGCCGCCTACCGGGAGGGGGCGGAGTGGCTGGACGCCGTGCGCGCCTATACGTACGGGAATCTGCGGTATGTCGGGGAGCGGTTGAACGAGGCCTTTCCCGAGCTGGGGTGGGTGCCGCCGCAGGCGGGGTATCTCGCCTGGGTCGATCTGCGGTCGGCGCTCGGGGGCGCGGGGGACGAGGCGCTTCAGCGGGAGCTGGTGGAGCGGCAGGGAGTGGCCGTCATGGCCGGGGGGACGTACGGGGCGCCCGGGTTCGTGCGGCTGAATGTGGGGTGTCCGCGGGGGAAGGTCGAGGTGGGGGTGGAGGCGTTGGTGCGGGGGGTTCGGGCGGTGCGGGGGTAGGGCCTCGCGGGGGGCTGGAAAACGTGCCGGTGAGTATCAGCCCGTCATGGGGGTGCCCCTTGCTCCTTAAGAGCTTGGGGGAGTTCGAGGACGAGGCGCGGAGCGCCGACAAGCGGGGGTTCGGGGGCGCGGCCCCCAGGTTCGGGAAGGGGTGGGGTCGGGGAGCCCCCGGCAGGGCCACGGATGCCGCAGACTTGTCCCATGGCCATTCACGAGAACCTGCTCGGGGGACCGCCCCCGACCCACCTGCCCGACGACCCGGAGCCCCGCGAACTCCTCGCGGCCGGCACCCCGGCCACGGAGGTGGCGGCGAAGTACCCGACGTCGTCCCTCGCCTGGGCCCGCCTCGCCGACGAGGCGTACGAGGCAGGCCGCGTCGTCGAGTCGTACGCGTACGCCCGTACGGGATACCACCGCGGCCTGGACTCCCTGCGCCGCAGCGGCTGGAAGGGCCACGGCCCGGTCCCCTGGGAGCACGAGCCGAACCGCGGCTTCCTGCGCGCCCTGCACGCCCTGGCCCGTGCCGCGGGCGCGATCGGCGAGCAGGAGGAGTACGAGCGCTGCTCGACGTTCCTGCGCGACTCCTCACCGGCGGCGGCGGACACGCTTGGCTAGCGGCCCCGCCCGGCCACCGCACCCGCGGGCCGCGCACGACCTGCCTGGACACCCGGTGTGACCAGGCAGGTCTTGCCGTTTCCGGGGATGTTGCGGAGGATGCGGGTGGGGACCGGGGCCCCCGTGCCGGTACCGGCAGGGGCGGACCGCTACCCGGAGTACGCATCTAGGAGACAGCGATGTCCCACGAGGCGCACGCGGCGCACGAGCCCGGCCGCCAGTCCGCGGTGGCGGACGGCGAGAGCCCGGACAGCCCGAACCTCGACTTCGCAGGCACCACCCCTTACGAGGACTACGTCCAGGCGGACGTCCTCACCCACCTCCAGCACCTGCGGTCCGACGACCCCGGCGAGATGGTCTTCCTCGTCACCACTCAGGTGATGGAGCTGTGGTTCACCGTCATCGTCCACGAGTGGGAGACCGCCGCGCGCGCCCTGCGCGAGGACGACGTGCCGGTGGCGATCGCCGCGCTGAAGCGGTCGGTGCGGGAGCTGGAGGCCCTGAACCACTCGTGGAAGCCGCTCGGGCAGCTCACCCCCGCCCAGTTCAACTCCTACCGGGGCGCGCTCGGCGAGGGCTCCGGCTTCCAGTCGGCGATGTACCGGCGCATGGAGTTCCTGCTCGGTGAGAAGTCCGCGTCCATGCTGGTGCCGCACCGCGGCGCCCCGCGCGTGCACGCCGAGCTGGAGAAGGCGCTCCAGGAGCCGAGCCTGTACGACGAGGTGCTGCGGCTCCTCGCCCGGCGCGGGCACCCGATACCGGCCGCGGTCCTCGATCGCGACATCTCCCGCAAGTACGAGCCCTCGCCCGAGGTCGAGGCCGTGTGGACGGCTCTGTACGCCGGGGACGAGGGTGCCGAACTCGCCCGGCTCGGCGAGGCGTTGACCGACGTCGGCGAGCTGGTCTGGCGATGGCGCAACGACCACCTGGTCGCCACCCGCCGCGCCATGGGCTCCAAGACCGGCACGGGCGGCTCCGCCGGGGTGGCCTGGCTGGAGAAACGGGCCGCGAAGAACGTGTTCCCCGAGCTGTGGACGGCGCGCAGCCATGTCTGAGGCAAGGAGGTCGGAGGTGGCCGAGGTGTCGGAGGTGTCGGAGGTGTCGGAGGTGGCCCTCGTGGCGGAGCGTGCGCGGCTCGTCGACGCCGCCGCCGTACGGGACGGGAAGGACGAACTCGCCCACAAGCGGGCGGAGTTCGTGCTCGACGACACCGTCTATCTGGACGGGAACTCGCTGGGCGCGCTGCCCCGGGGCGTCGAGGCGCGTGTCGTCGACGTCATCACCCGCGAGTGGGGGCGGATGCGCATCCGCTCCTGGGAGGAGAGCGGCTGGTGGACCGCGCCGGAGCGGATCGGCGACCGGCTCGCCCCGCTGGTCGGCGCCGCCCCCGGGCAGGTCGTCGTCGCCGACTCGACGAGCGTCAACATCTTCAAGGCGCTGGTGGCGGCCGTGCGCATCGCCCGTCGGCGCGGCGGGGACGGGACCTCCCCGGACGAGGGGCGCGACGAACTCGTCGTTGACGCCACGACCTTCCCCACGGACGGGTACATCGCCGCGTCCGCGGCCCGCCTCACCGGCTGCCGTCTGATCCCCGTCGCCCCGGCGGACGTCCCCGGCGCGCTCGGTCCGCGTACCGCCGCCGTCCTGCTCAACCACGCCGACTACCAGTCGGGGCGCCTGCACGACCTGCCCGGCCTGACCGCGGCCGTGCACGCGGCGGGTGCCCTCGTCGTGTGGGACCTGTGCCACACGGCGGGCGCGCTGCCCATCGGCCTCGACGAGCAGGGCGTGGACCTGGCTGTCGGCTGTACCTACAAGTACCTGAACGGCGGCCCCGGTTCGCCCGCGTACCTGTACGTGCGCCGGGAGCACCAGCCGCACTTCGACTCGCCGCTGCCCGGCTGGAACTCGCACGTCGAGCCCTTCGGGATGCGGCCCGAGTACGAACCGGCCGCCGACGCCGTACGCGGCCGTGTCGGCACCCCCGACATCCTGTCGCTGCTCGCCTTCGACGCCGCGCTCGACGTGTGGGAGGGCGTGTCGATGGCGGCCGTGCGCGCCAAGTCCCTCGCTCTGACGGACTTCTTCCTGGAGTGCGTCGCCGCGTACGTGCCCGCGGGCCGCGTCGAGTCGGTCACGCCCGAGGCGCACGCCGAGCGGGGCAGCCAGATCGCGCTGCGCTGCCCGGACGCCGCCGACGTCATGAAGCGGCTCATCGGGCGGGGCGTGGTCGGCGACTTCCGCGCGCCGGACGTGCTGCGCTTCGGGTTCACGCCGCTGTACGTGTCGTTCGCCGACGCGGAGCGGGCCGCGTGGGTCCTGGCGGAGACGCTGGCGGAGGCGCCCGGGGGGTCGGAAGGTTCTCTGTAGCCGCCCGTGGTCGGCTGTCGCCTGCAGTCGCCTGCGGCCGCCCGTGGCCGACTGTAGTCGGGGAGAGTGCCGTGGGGTCGCTGGATGGGGCGGTGCGTGGGCCCTGCGGCACGGATGTCGGTCGGATCCTGATACCGTCCGGCAAATCTGGATCATGGTACGAACGCCCGTCGGCTGCCGGAGAGTTGCTGCTGGGCAGTTGCCTTCGGTGGCCGACGGGCGCCGCTGACCGAGTTTGAGAGGGTTGCCGCATGCCGGACGACGCCGCCGTGGCTCGCGATGCCGCCGAGCAGGATTCCGCGTTCGCGCATCCCGCGGTCCGGCCCGACGCCACCGCCGCGTACGGCGCGCACGCGGACCAGGTCGTGGACTTCTACGCCCCGCGCGGCGCCGCCGAGCGGGCCGCGCCGCTCGTCGTGGTGCTGCACGGGGGCGCGTGGCGGGCTCCGTACGACCGCGCGCACGTGTCACCGTTCGCGGACTTCCTGGCCCGGCGGGGGTTCGCCGTGGCCAGCGTCGAGTACCGGAGGGGTGCTTCGGGTGGGCTTGTCCCGGCGCAGGGTGGTCTTGCCCCGGCGCAGGACGGCCTCGTCCCCGCCCAGGGTGGCCTCGCCCCGGAGCAGGGCGATGCGGGGCCCGTCGCCGGGCGCTGGCCCGACACCCTCGACGACGTGGCCGCCGCGCTCGACTCCCTGCCCGAGCTCGTCCGTACGGCGCTGCCCATGGCCGACCCGTACCGGGTCGTCCTGACCGGGCACTCGGCCGGCGGGCATCTCGCGCTGTGGGCCGCGGCCCGGCACGTCCTGCCGGAGGGCTCGCCGTGGCACCGGGAGCGGCCTGCCCCGCTGCGCGGTGTGGTGGCGCTCGCCCCGATCGGGGACCTGCGGGTGGCGGACGAGCTGGGGGTGTGTTCCGGTGCGGTACGCCAGTTCCTCGGCGCCGCCCGGTCCGGCGTGGACGCCGGTGATGCCGACGCGCGGTTCGAGGAGCGGGTCGCGCACGCGGATCCGGCGGCGCTGCTGCCCACCGGGATCGCCACCACCGTCGTCCAGGGACGGACGGACATCGTCGTGCCGCAGGCCGTCTCCGAGGCCTACGCGGACGCGGCGGCCAAGGCCGGTGAGGTGGTCGGCTTGACGCTTCTTGAGGACGTCGGCCACTTCCCGCTGATCGACCCGGCGGCGGACGCGTGCGCGGTGGTCGCGGAGGAAATCGCCCAGCTCGCCTTCTGATCGCCCTCGCCCCCCCCGTCCCGTGCGGGTGGGACGGGGGCGCCCCCGTATCGGCGCTCCGCGCCTCGTCCTCAGTCGCCGGACGGGCTCTCTCCCACCCACCCGCCCTGACTTCTCCCGGGCCACCCAAAAGCCCGGCACCATCAGCCCCGAAACGTCCCCACGCCACAGCCCCCTCCCGCCCAGCCGCAGCGCCGCTTCCCCCCTTCCCCGCAGCACCGCTTCACCCCTTCCCCGCAGCGCCCCTTTCCCCGCGCCCCACAGCGCCTCTCCGGCCCGCCCGGCGGAGTTTTCAGCCCGTCCGGCGTTTGAGGACGAGGCGCGGAGCGCCGATTCGGGGGAGGACTGGTCCACCAGGAGGGGACGTCTGCCCCCGGGGTCCAGGGGCGGAGCCCATGGTTTCGGAGAAGGGGTGGGACTGGGGCGCCCCCGCGAGGGCCCCACCCCCCCACGTAGTACCTACGACGGACCTCCCCGAACCCGTCCCGGAGGGGACGCGGGGCCGACCCCCCGCCCCGTACCGTTTATCGCGTGACCGAGAAAACGCGCAGCCCAGAGCTCCACCTCGCGCAGAACGCCCTCCAGGGCCTGCGCACGGACCTCTTCCACGACGCCTTCGCCTACCGCCCCCTGCCCCCGCTGCGCGCCGACGCCCCGATGGTGCAGTGGCTGCCGGGACGGATACGCAGGCTCGCCGTGTGGTTCCCGCACGCGGTGGTCCTGGCGATGGCCGCGTTCACGGTGATGATCACGTACGCGGGGATGTCCGGCGGTTACGGCGGCAACGACCTGGTCGAGGTCCTGGCGTCGCTGGTCCCTGCGGCCACGGTGGCCCTGACCCTGGTGCGCCCGGTCTTCGCGTGGTGGCTGTCCCTGGCGGTGACCCCGTTCCTCGCGGTGGTGGCCGGCGGCGGCGACTACCCGTGGTCGCCGGGCTCCTTCGTGGGTCACACCCTGGTGATGATGGTGGTCGCGGCCCGCACCCGCCCCCGCACGGCGGCCTGGATGTGGGTCCTCACGACGGTGTACTCGTTCCTCGCGGACGGCGCCGGGTCGAGCTACTCCTCCAACAGCGGCCCCCTCGCCGTGGTCAGCGGCGTCGCGATCACTCTGGTCAGCCTGGCCGCCGTGAACTCCCACACCCGCCGCGAGGTCGTCGCCGAGCGCACGGTGACCGCCGTGGAGCGGGACCGGCGCACGCTCCTCGAGGAGCGCACGAACATCGCCCGCGAGCTGCACGACGTGGTCGCCCACCACATGTCGGTGGTCGCGATCCAGGCGGAGGCCGCCCCGTACCGCGTGGAGAACCCGCCGCCGGAGCTGGAGCAGGCCTTCGCGACGATCCGCGAGAACGCGGTGATCGCCCTGACGGAGCTGCGCCGCGTCCTCGGCGTCGTCCGGGCGGAGGACTACGAGGCCCCCGACGCCCCGCAGCCCACCCTCGCCGACATCGACCGGCTGCTCGACAACGTGCGCGGCACCGGCCTCGCCGTGGAGAAGGCGGTCACCGGCGCGGCCCGCGAGCTGCCGCAGGGCGTGGAGCTGTCGGCGTACCGCATCGTGCAGGAGGCGCTCAGCAACAGCCTGCGGCACGCGCCGGGCGCGACGGCCCGGGTGGAGATCGGCTATGTCCTCGGCGGGCTCGGCCTGCGGATCGTGAACGGGCCGCCGACGGAGTCGGTGAAGCCCTCGCCGGGCGCGGGGCACGGCATCACGGGGATGCGGGAGCGGGTGTCGATGCTGGACGGCGGCATGACGGCGGAGCCGACGGCGGACGGGGGGTACGAGGTGACGGTGTTCCTGCCGGTGCCGGTGGACGCCCCGAGGTCGGCGGACGCGGGCAGCGCCCCGGAGGCGGCCGACGTCCGGACCGGGCCGACCGGGCCGGGGTCGCCGAAGGCCGAGCCCTCGTCCCCGGCCGTCACACGGCCACTCTCCCTCGACAAGCCCGCCGGAGGCCACGCCTGATGAACCGCACCATCCGCGTCCTGATCGCCGACGACCAGATGATGGTCCGCGAGGGCTTCTCCGTGCTGTTGAACGCGATGCCGGACATCGAGGTCGTCGGCGAGGCGGTGAACGGGCGCGAGGCCGTCGAGCGGGTCCGTGAGCTCGCCCCGGACGTCGTCCTGATGGACATCCGCATGCCGGAGCTGAACGGCATCGAGGCGACCCGCGAGATCGTCGCGGACGCCCGGGTCGAGACGAAGGTGCTCGTCCTGACGACGTTCGACCTGGACGAGTACGTGTACCAGGCGCTGCGCGCGGGCGCGTCCGGCTTCCTGCTCAAGGACGCGTCGGCCCGCCAACTCGCGGACGGCGTAAGGGTGGTGGCCTCCGGCGAGGCCCTGCTCGCGCCGAGCGTGACCCGCCGCCTGATCACGGAGTTCTCGAAGCTGTCGGACAACCCCCGGCTCGCCGCGTCCGCGCAGGCGCAGGCACAGTACGGCGAGCTGACCGAACGCGAGACGGAGGTCCTGGTGCTCATCGCGCAGGGCCTGTCGAACGGGGAGATCGCCGCCCGTCTCGTCGTCGCCGAGTCCACGATCAAGACGCACGTCAGCCGGGTCCTGGTGAAGCTGGGCCTGCGCGACCGCACCCAGGCGGCGGTGTTCGCGTACGAGGCGCGGCTGGTCACTCCGGGCTGAGGGGGCGCCGGCCGGGCCGGGCCGAGGAGGGGGCTGGTCAGGCGGGGTGCGCGGGGCTAACGTCCCGGCATGGACGCCCCCTTCGACCCTTGGTCGCCCGAGTTCGTGGCGGACCCCTACCCCGCGTACGCCGCCCTGCGCGCCCGGGGCCGCGCGCACTACTTCGAACCCAGCCGCCAGTACCTGATCCCGCACCACGCGGACGTCGCCGCCCTGCTGCGCGACCGCCGCCTCGGCCGCACGTATCTGCACCGGTACAGCCACGAGGAGTTCGGCCGCCAGGCGCCGCCGCCCGAGCACGAGCCGTTCCACGTCCTCAACGACCACGGCATGCTCGACCTGGAGGCCCCGGCGCACACCCGCGTCCGCCGCCTGGTGGCGAAGGCGTTCACACCGCGCACGGTGGAGCGGCTGCGCCCGTACGTCGAGGGCCTCGCGGACGATCTCGTGCGGGGGCTCGTGGCGGACGGGGGCGGGGATCTGGTGGCGCGGGTCGCCGAGCCGCTGCCCGTCGCGGTGATCGCCGAGATGCTGGGCATCCCGGAGGCGGACCGGGGGCCGCTGCGGCCCTGGTCGGCGGACATCTGCGGGATGTACGAGCTGAACCCGGGGGAGGAGACGGCGGCCCGGGCCGTGCGCGCCTCGGTGGAGTTCTCGGCGTATCTGAGGGAGTTGATCGCCGCGCGGCGCAAGGAGCCCGGCGACGATCTGATCAGCGCGCTCATCGCCGCCCACGACGAGGGCGACCGTCTCAGCGAGCAGGAGATGATCTCGACCTGCGTGCTGCTCCTGAACGCGGGCCACGAGGCCACCGTCAACGCCACGGCCAATGGGTGGAACGTTCTTTTCAGTCACCCGGAACAGCTCGCCGCCCTGCGCGCGGAGCCGGAGCGACTGCTGCCCACGGCCGTCGAGGAACTGCTGCGCTACGACACCCCGTTGCAGCTCTTCGAGCGGTGGGTGCTCGACGACATCGAGGTCGGGGGCACGGTCGTCCCGCGCGGCAGCGAGGTCGCGCTGCTCTTCGGCTCCGCCAACCGGGACCCGGCCGCGTTCGCCGCCCCGGACACCCTGGACCTGGCCCGCGCCGACAACCCGCACATCTCCTTCAGCGCGGGCATCCACTACTGCGTCGGCGCGCCGCTCGCCCGCGTCGAACTGGCCGCTTCGCTGAGGGCGTTGCTGCGCCGGGCCCCTCGGCTGCGGCTCGCCGCCGAGCCGCAGCGCGGGCCGAACTTCGTGATGCGGGGGCTCGGCGAGCTGATCGTGAGCTGCTGAGGGGCGCGCGGGAGGGAGTGGCCGGGGGCCGCCGGTCCCCGTGCTGCGGCGGCCCACGGGGCGCCCCGGCGCGTCAGCCGGTCGCCAGGTCCCGGCGGCGCAGCCCCACGAGCCCGGCCGCCGTGAGGGCCACCGCCACCGCCGTGAGCAGCAGTACGGGGCTCCACGCCATGTCCTGTCCCGGCAGCTTCGGCAGATGCGAGAACGGCGACAGGTTCATGACCGGCTGCGGTACGTCGAGGGCGGGGCCGATCCAGCCGATGAGCAGGGCTAGGCCCGCCGCGCCCCAGGCGCCGACGGCCAGCTGCGGCGATACGCCGTGCAGCAGCACCGCGAGGGAGCCGATCAGCCAGATCGCGGGCAGCTGGACCAGGCAGGCGCCGACGATCGGCCCGAAGTCCTGCCCGTACCCGATGGCGAGCCCGCAGGCCGCGAGCAGCATGATCAGCGCGGCACCCGCGAAGGCGACGACGAGGTGGCCCGCCGCCCAGCGCAGCCTGCCCACCGCGTTCGCGAGGACCGGCTCGGCGCGCCCCGAGGTCTCCTCGCCGTGCGGCCGCAGCACCGAGGCGACGATGTAGAGCGCGCCGACCATGCCGATGATGCCGACGATCGCGGCGAGGAAGGCGTCGGTGAGGCCGGTCTGGCCGCCCATGCGCTCGAAGATCTCGCGGGTGTTCTCGTTGTCGCCGACCAGGTCGGTGGCGCCCTCCGTCATCCCGCCGAAGACGACTCCGGCGGCGAGGAAGCCGAGGCTCCAGCCGATGACGGCGCCGCGCTGCAGCCGCCGGGCGAGGGCGCCCGCCGTGCCGATGCGGCCGTGCGCGGGGCCCGGCCGGGACGGCAGGAAGCTCATGCCGACGTCGCGGCGCCCGGCGAGTTCGTACGCCCCGATGGTCTGGACGGCGATGGCGCCCGCGAAGAGCAGCAGCACCCACCACCGTTCGGCGCCGAAGGAGCGCAGGTTCTCCAGCCAGCCGACCGGGGACAGCCAGGTCAGGAGCGAGGAGCCGTCGGCCGTCGCCGAGTCGCCCGCCGCGCGCAGCACGAACGCCGCGCCGAGCAGCGCCGACGTGAGGCCCTTGGCGAGCCGGGCGCTCTCCGTGAACTGGGCGACCATCGCCGCCATCGTGGCGAACACCATGCCCACCCCGGCGATGCCGAGCCCCAGCGAGAGCGCCCCCGAGCCGCCCTCGCCCGCGAGTCCGACGGCGACGAGCAGGCCGAGGAGCGCGTTCGCGACGAGCGCCGTGAGCAGCGCCGACGTCAGGGGCGCGCGGCGGCCGACCATGGCCGAGGAGATCATCTCCTGGCGCCCCGACTCCTCCTCCTCACGCGTGTGCCGTACGACGATGACGAGGCTCATCACGGCGGCGAACACCCCGGCGAAGGTGCCGACGCGCCACGCCGTGAGCCCGCCGTAGGACTCGTCGAACACCGGGCCGTAGAGGGCGCGCAGGGAGGCGTTGGTGGCCAGCGAGTCCGTCAGGTCGGCGCGCTGGGCCGCCGTGCCGTACACCTCCTTGAGGGTGTTCGGCATGCTCAGGACCATCGTCGCGATGACGGCGAGCCACACCGGGACGATGACGCGGTCGCGGCGCAGCGCCAGGCGCAGCAGCGGCCGGGTGCCGGTGACGGCGGTCATCGCGCCATCGCCCCTTCGGCACGCGTCGGCCCCACGTCCTCCTGGTAGTGCCGCAGGAACAGCTCCTCCAGGGTGGGCGGGGTGCTGGTCAGGGTGCGGATGCCGGAGTCGGTCAGGGCGCGCAGGACGGCGTCCAGCTTGTCGGTGTCGACCTGGAGCGCCACGCGGTGCCCTTCGATCTCCAGGCCGTGCACGCCCGGCAGCCCGGACAACCCGGCCGGCTCGCCCGCGAGTTCGGCGCGGACGCTGGTGCGGGTGAGGTGACGCATGTCCGCCAGGGAGCCGGACTCGACGGTGCTGCCCCTGCGGATGATGCTGACCCGGTCGCAGAGGGTCTCCACCTCGCTGAGGATGTGCGAGGACAGCAGGACGGTACGGCCCTCCTCGCGGGCCCGGACCACGCAGCTCTGGAAGACCTCCTCCATCAGCGGGTCGAGGCCGGACGTCGGCTCGTCGAGGATCAGCAGCTCGACGTCCGACGCGAACGCGGCGACCAGGGCGACCTTCTGGCGGTTGCCCTTGGAGTAGGCGCGGCCCTTCTTCGTCGGGTCGAGCTCGAACCGCTCGATCAGCTCGGCCCGCCGCTCCTGGTCCAGGCCGCCCCGCAGCCTGCCGTACAGGTCGATGACTTCGCCGCCGGAGAGGTTGCGCCACAGGGTGACGTCTCCCGGTACGTACGCGAGGCGCCGGTGCAGTTCCACGGCGTCGTGCCAGGGGTCCTTGCCGAGGAGCTGCGCGGCGCCGGAGTCGGCCCGCAGCAGGCCGAGCAGGACGCGGATGGCGGTGGACTTGCCGGCCCCGTTGGGCCCGAGGAAGCCATGGACCTCACCGCGCTCGACGTCGAGGTCGAGGCCGTCCAGCGCGTGGGTCCGGCCGAACGACTTGTGCAGCCCGGAGACGGTGATTGCCTTCGTCATGTTTTTGAACGTACGCTTCTTTCACAAATTTGTGAAGTTAAGGAACTGTATAAACTTGGGAGGGCCGGGGCGAGCAGGGGAGATGATCCAGGGATGAGCACGGACGAGAAGGACACGGCGGCGGGCCGTGCGGACGGGCCCGACGAGGCGCGCACGGAGGACCTGGCAGAGGGCCCGACGGAGGACCTGGCGGCCGCGTCCCGGTTCACCGAGCAGTTCGCCGCGCAGCTGGTCTGGGCCGGGATGCCGCGCATGCCCGCACGCGTCTTCGCCGCGCTCCTCGCCTCCGAGTCCGGCGCGCTCACGGCGGCCGAGCTGGGGGAGCGGCTGCATGTGAGCCCGGCGGCGGTGTCGGGGGCGGTGCGCTATCTGACCCAGCAGTACATGGTCGCCCGCGAGCGGGAGCCCGGTTCGCGGCGCGACATCTTCCGGGTGCACAGCAACCAGTGGTACGAGGCGCTGACCAACCGGGACTCCGTCCTCAAGCGCTGGGAGACCGCCCTGCGCGACGGCATCGCGAGCCTCGGCCCGGACTCCCCCGCGGGCCACCGCCTGGAGGAGACCCTCGCCTTCTTCGAGTTCGTCCAGGGGGAACTGGCAGGCATGATGACCCGCTGGCGCACCCACAGGGAGTCCCTCTTCGGCCCGCCCCGCTGACCCGCGTCGCCCGCTGCTGTGCCCGCCCCGCTGACCCCCGTCGCCCGCTGTGCCCGCCCCGCTGACCGCGAGCGGCACCTCAGCGCGGCAGCACCAGCCCCCAGGCCTGCGCCCGGACGTGCCACGTCCGGCTCCGCACCGGCCCGGTGACGACGGCGTCCGCCCGGTACCGGAAGTCCGGCCCCGACACCGTCACCGACCGCGCCCGCGCCCGCACGGGCGCGACCTCCGCCCCGACGGACGCCGGATGCACCTCGACCCGCGCGAACCCCGCCCCGCCGGGCCGCACCCGCACCCCCTCGACGGGCTGGTCGAGGTCCACCAGCGTCACCCCGTCGGCCTCGACCCGCAGCCGCGAAGGACCACCGGGCACCCGCGAGGGCCGCACGGCCAGCGTCCGTACGAGCGACTGGCAGGTCCGCAGCCACGGATGCCGCTCCCCGCCCCCGGCCTCGCCGGGATCGGCCCCCGGAGCGCCGCCCCCGCCGCCCGCCACCGCCCCCACGGGCGGAATCAGCACATCCCCGAGGACCACCCCGTCCCGGTCGTCCACGAGCAGATCGAGCCGCCGGGGCGCCCCCTCCAGGACGGCCCGCGCCGCGGCGACCGCCCCGGCGGGCACCCCGAGGCCCCGGGCAATGCGGACGGCGGAGCCGACGGGAACGACGGAGAGCACGGCGGACGCGAGCGCCCGCTCCCGGTGCAGCGCACCGACCGCGCGCAGCAGCGCGGTATCGTCGCCCACCACGACGGGCCGCCGTGCCCCTCGCCTGACCAGCGCTTTCGTGAATTCCTCGGGGCTTTCAGGCAGGCACACCCTGACGCCCGCGCCCGCGCCAAGCACGTCCTTGGCGATGCGCACGGACTCCCCGTCCGTGCGCCGGGCGACCGGGTCGATGACCACCAGAAGCTGGTCGCGAGACGACACGTGCGCCCTTTCTTTAGGTCTCGGGTAGCATCTTTGTGCAAGAGCCCCTTGCGCTATTGCGCCAGGGGCTTCGTCTATTCCGGGGCAACCAAGGCACACCCACATCGGCGGCCGACGGCCTGTCGCTGTGGCCCCTGACCTTGGACATGCCCCGCCCGGAAGGGGTGTACGCCTGTGCCCGCACTCGTGCTGCTCGGTGCTCAGTGGGGTGACGAAGGCAAGGGAAAGGCCACCGACCTGCTCGGTGGCTCCGTGGACTATGTAGTGCGTTACCAGGGCGGCAACAACGCCGGCCACACGGTTGTCGTAGGCGACCAGAAGTACGCGCTGCATCTCCTCCCTTCCGGGATCCTCTCGCCGGACTGTGTCCCGGTCATCGGCAACGGAGTCGTCGTCGACCCGTCGGTCCTGCTCTCCGAGCTGAGCGGTCTGAACGAGCGCGGCGTCGACACGTCGAAGCTGCTGATCAGCGGTAACGCGCACATCATCACGCCGTACAACGTGACGGTCGACAAGGTCGGCGAGCGCTTCCTCGGCAAGCGGAAGATCGGCACGACCGGCCGCGGCATCGGCCCGACGTACGCCGACAAGATCAACCGCACCGGCATCCGCGTCCAGGACCTCTACGACGAGTCGATCCTGAAGCAGAAGGTCGAAGCGGCCCTGGAGCAGAAGAACCAGCTCCTGACGAAGGTGTTCAACCGCCGCGCCATCGAGGCCGAGCAGATCGTCGAGCAGCTCCTGGAGCACGGCGAGAACATCAAGAGTTACGTCGCCGACACCACGCTGATCCTCAACAACGCGCTCGACGAGGACAAGGTCGTCCTGTTCGAGGGCGGCCAGGGCACGCTCCTGGACGTGGACCACGGCACGTACCCCTTCGTCACCTCGTCGAACCCGACCGCGGGCGGCGCCTGCACGGGCACCGGCGTGGGCCCGACGAAGATCAGCCGTGTCATCGGCATCCTGAAGGCGTACACCACGCGTGTCGGCGCGGGCCCGTTCCCGACCGAGCTGTTCGACAAGGACGGCGAGGCGCTGCGCACCATCGGCGGCGAGCGCGGTGTCACCACGGGACGTGACCGCCGCTGCGGCTGGTTCGACGCCCCGATCGCCCGCTACGCGACCCGTGTGAACGGCCTGACGGACTTCTTCCTCACCAAGCTGGACGTCCTCACCGGCTGGGAGCAGATCCCGGTCTGTGTCGCGTACGAGATCGACGGCAAGCGCGTCGAGGAACTCCCGTACAACCAGACGGACTTCCACCACGCGAAGCCCATCTACGAGACGCTGCCGGGCTGGTCCGAGGACATCACCCAGGCCAAGACCTTCGCCGACCTGCCGAAGAACGCGCAGGCCTATGTGAAGGCCCTGGAGGAGATGTCCGGCGCGCCGATCTCGGCGATCGGTGTGGGCCCGGGCCGCGACGAGACGATCGAGATCAACTCGTTCATCTAGCGGCCGACCGGCGCGCCTGGTCCGGGAGTTCGGCGCAGGCGCGCAGTCCCTCCGGTGTCGCGCACGGCAGATGGCCATGGACGCGGATCACGTCCTGGCCACTGCCGCGCGCGTACGCGAGGAAACCGGCCGCGAGCGAGTCGGCGGGCGGCTGCCCGTACGTGTAGGCGTACTCGATCTCGCGGTACGGGTAGCCGCCGCTTTCGGTGAGGCCGTCCGTGGACGGCTGCCTGCCGTCGAGGGACAGCCGGTGCAGGCCCTTGAGGCGTGCGGCGGCGCGCAGCTCGCTGTAGCCGAGGGCGCCGGGGATGCGGCCGACGGCGTCGAGGACCTGCTCGGTGGAGTCGAGTTCGCAGCGGATCACGGGGGCGCGGGCGTCGTCCTTGCGCACGCAGTCGTTGGACGAGGCCTTGATCTCGAAGTCGCCGTCGAGCAGGCGGCGTTGCAGGGTGTCGCGGGTGCCGGAGCTGGACCCGCGGCTGACCAGGACGACCTCCTGGTCGGCCCCGCCGAGCTGCTTCCAGTTCCTGATCTCGCCCCGGTACAGCCGCCGCACGTCCTTCAGCGACAGATTCCGCAGCCGCACCCCGTCGTTGACGACGAGCGCGTACGCCGAGACCGCCACGCGGTGCTCGACGAGCCGCGGATAGCCGTCCGACTTGGGCCCGTCGGACAGGGCGATCAGCGACGGCGACTTCCTCGCGGACCGGGCCGCATCGGCGCCCGACGCGTCGAGTTCCCGTATCCCCGCCGTGCTGCCGTGCGCGCTGACGCTGATCGAGGCGCCCGGACAGTCGTCCTCGTACTTCTCCTTCAGCTCCTCGGCGACGGGCCGGAACGCCGTCGACCCCACGACGGTCAACCGCCCCGTGGCGCACTCGATCGGCGTCGGGTCGTCCTCGCCCACCAGGATCATCGCGGCCAGCGTGACCACCGACGCGGTGAGCAGGGCGGTCAGGACCTTCGCGGGGCGGCTGAACAGCGGCGGCTTGTCGTCGGGCGTGGTGGACCTGTTGGGCTGCACCTCGCCCGCCTGGATGCCGCCGGACACGGTGATCTCGCGGCCGACGGCGCCGCCGGTGAGCAGGACGAGCAGCTTGTAGTGCTGGCCGCGGTTCAGCGGGACGCGCGGGATGTGCAGCGTCGAGCCGTCGTAGCGCAGCCCGGCCGCCGGGGTGAAGTGCTCCATCAGATGGTCGGCGCCCGCCTGCGCGGTGACGGCGAGGCCGCGCACGGTGCGGCCCGTGAACACGGCGGTCAGACCGTGCAGCGCCCGCCCCGTGTAGTCGGCGTCGCTGATGGACTGCGACCCGTCGTTCTCCACGCGAAGCAGCACCAGCGTGGCGTCGGACATCTCGGGCGTCTCGTCGAAGAGCCCGAGCCGCGCGTTCGCCCCGCCCGTGCGGATGTTGTCGCCGATCGCGGTGTCCATCTGCACGCGATAGCCGATCCGTTTGCGCCGCGGCACCCGGCGCTCGTACCAGATGGCCCCCATCGTGGCGAGCAGCCCGAGCGCGGCGGTCGATACGGCGACGACGTTCTCGGGGCTCAACCAGTTCACGCCCGCACGCTACGGAGGCGCCCCCGGAGCGGGGAACGCCACGGCGGGGGACTTCGCCGTTCCGCCGCCGGACGTTCGTGAGTGGTTCAACTGGCATGTCGTACGGGCGGGTTGCCCTTGCCTGCCAGTCGCCCTTCGCCTCAGCTGCCCTGGTGTACGCCAGCCGCCCCTGGTGTACGTCAGCTGCCCTTGGTGTACGTCAGGGCGCGGGTGCCGTCGGTGTCGACGCGGTGGAGTTCGCCGCTCGGCAGGATCGTGATCACGGTCGGCTTGCCGGGGGTGCACGCCGGGGGCCCGCCGACGGTGACCCGGGTCGGGCCGATGGTCAGTCGGCCCTCGCTCGCTGACTCCAACTCGCCCCGGAACACGCAGTGGTAGGTGCCGCCGCCCTCCAACGGCCCGTCGGCCGTCATGGACAGGACGGTGTCGCCCTTATCGCCCTGCTGAAGGGTCAGCCGGCGCGTGCTGAGCCCGGCGTCGCCGCTGACCGTGCTGTTCCAGGTGCCGAGGAACTTGTCCGGCACCGTCTTGTCCGAGACGGCGGACGTGGACGGCGAGGGGGTCGGCCCGGAGTCGGACTCCGACGGCGAGCCGGGCGTCTCCGGCGCGCTGCTCTCCCGGTTCTTCCCGTCACCCCCGCCACGCGCCTTCGGGTCGTCGTCCCCCTTCATCGTCGCGTACACGGTGCCGCCCGCGCCGAGCGCGACGATCAGCGCCACGGCGACGAGCAGCGCGGTGGACCGCCCGCTGCGCCGCTGCGGCTCTCCGGCGAGGAGGCCGTACGGGGGTGTGGGGCCGTACGGCGGGGTGGAGCCGTACGGGGGCTGATGGGGGTGCGGATATCCGTAGCCGGGGGCTTGGTGCGGATAGGCGTACGCGGGGGAGTGGGTGGGCGTGGGGGCGGGAGTGGGGGTGTGGGCGGGTGCCGGCGCGGCCGTCGGGGCCGGGGGCAGGCCGCTGACCATGGTGGGGAGGTGGTTGACGGGGGCGTGGCCGGGGGCGCCGGGCGGGGGCGGGGTGTCCTGGCCGGACGGGGTGGCGGGGGTGGGCTGCCCGGGGGGTGCGGCGGGCCCGGGGTCGGGGGCGCCCTGCGCCGAAGCGGCGGCCGCGCCTGCGCCTGCCCCGGCTCCCGCTGCTCCCGCAGTTCCTGCCGCAGCCGCTCCTGCCCCTCCGGGTGCTGCCCCCGCGTCGGCCCCCGGTGCGGGCTCACCGGAACCTGATGTGCCCCCGGCCGCCCCCTCCGGCTCCTCGATCTCCAGCAACTGCACGGCGTGCCGACCCAGTTGGGCGACGAGGGCCCCGGGCAGCCAGGGCTCCAGGGACTTGCCCTCGGAGAGGGTGTCCTCGGCCCCGGTCCGGGCGAGTATCTCGTCCAGCGACGGCCGATCGCCCGGCGCCTTGGCGAGGCAGTGCCCGACGAGGTCGCGCAGCGACTCGGGCAGGGCCTCCAGGTCGGGCTCCTCCTGCGCGATGCGGAACATCAGCGCGTGCACACCGCTGTTGGCGGTCCCGAAGGGCAGCGCCCCGGTCGCGGCGTACGCGAGGACGGACCCGAGACAGAAGATGTCGCAGGCCTCGGTGACGCGATCCCCGCGCACCTGCTCGGGCGCCATGAAGCCGGGCGAGCCGACGAGCGCCCCGGTCCGGGTGAGCCCCCCGTCCGTGACGGTCTCCAGGGCGCGGGCGATCCCGAAGTCGATGACGCGGGGACCGTCGATGGTGACGAGGACGTTGGACGGCTTCAGGTCGCGGTGGATGAGCCCGGCCGCGTGGATGTCCTTGAGGGCGTTGGCGAGCCCGGCGGCGAGGATGTTCACGGACCGCTCGGGCAGCGGCCCGTGGTCGTGCGAGACGACGGCCTGGAGCGAGGGCCCGGCGACGTACCCCGTGGCGACCCACGGGATGTCCGCCTCCGTGTCGGCGTCGAGGACCGGCGCGGTCCACGCCCCGCCGACGCGCCGCGCGGCCCCCACCTCCTGCCGGAACCGCCCCCGGAACTCGTCCTGCGCGGCAAGCTCCTCACGGACCAGCTTGACCGCGACGGTGCGCCCGCGATCGGAGCGCGCCAGATACACCTGCCCCATACCGCCCGCACCGAGCCGCGCGAGCAGCCGGTAGGCACCGATCCGCTGCGGATCCCCCGGGCCGAGTTTCTCCATGGCCATCGGCGCCGCCCTCCCCCTGATTTTCAGCCACCGCGGTGCGGCGACCTCGCGTACATCGCGGTGCGACAGACCGAGGATAGTGCCGTGGTGGGAGGGGTGCCCCGGGCTTACCTCTACGGTTGCGTAACGGCGGCCTCCAGCCTCGCGAGGGCCTCGGAGAGGCGTTCCAATGCCTGGGCCGTTTGCGTGAATTGTTCCTCGCCGAGGGCTTCCTTGAGGCGGGTGGCGAGGTCCGCGTGGGCCGGCTGGATGCGCTGGACGGCGGCGCGTCCCTCGTCGGTGGGGCGGAGGAGTTTGGCGCGGCGGTGGGCCGGGTTGGGGGCGTACTCGGCGAGTCCGCGCTGGACCAGGAGGTCGGCGACGCGCTGCACGCTCTGGCGGGTGATTCCCATGGTGCGGGCGATCCCGGCGACGGGCTGCGGTTCGCGCAGGACCGCGCCGAGCACCTGCCACCAGGCAGCGGTGAGTCCGGCCGGGCGGGCCATCTCCTCGGAGACGGTGAGGAACTGGCCGTTGAGCCGGAAGACGCCGAGGGCGGTGCGGGTGAGCAGATCCTGCTCGGGGCGTCCGACGACGCCCTCGCCGACGGTGACGTTGACGACCGGCCGGCCGCTGTCGTCCGGCGGACCGCTGTCGTCCGGCGGACCGCTGTCGCCCGGCTGGCCGCCGTCGACCGCGGCGGCCCGTTCGTCGCTCGTGCCCCGGCCGGTCGGCCCCCCGTTCGTGGGCCGACCGGCCTGCTCCGCGCGGCTCATGACGCGAGCGTCTCGTACGCCGTCGGGTCCGAGTCGTGGAACAGCCGGTACCAGGCGTCCAGCTTCTCGCCCTCGAACGCGCCCAGCCGCTTGAGGACTTCGCGGGCGAACGCCACCGGCTCCGTCGGTCCGGCCGTGATCAGGTCGCCGTCGGTGACGGCGTCGGTCTCGACGTACCGGTCCGCGCCCTTGTAGCCGGTCGCGTCCAGGTAGAACGACACCGCGCTGGTGTGCGCCCGGTCGTCGAGCAGCCCCTCTCTGGCGAGCCCCGCCGTGGCCCCGCAGATCGCGGCCACGGGCACGCCCGAGTCGAGGAACGTGCGGGCCGCGGCGGCGAACGGGGCGAGCGAGTCGCCCGTGTCCCACAGGTCCCCGCCGGGCAGGATCAGCAACTCGCTGTCCTCGGGGCGCAGCTCGTCGAGGGTCAGGTCGGGCTGGATGCGGACGCCGCCGACGGTGGTGACGGGCTCGCGGGTGGCGGCGACGGTACGGATCGTGTGGCCCGCGCGGGCGAGGTAGGCGGTGGCGTAGCCCGTCTCCCAGTCGGCGAGGGCGTCGTAGACGGCGAGGTGAACGGCGGTGGTCGTGGCGCTCATGGTGTCCTCCATGGTGTCACTCGGTGGCGTTGTCAGCGGCGCTGCGTGCTGCGTGCTGCGTGCTGCGTGCTGCGTGCTGCGTGCTGCGTGCTGCGTGCTGCGTGCTGCGTGCTGCGTGCTGCGTGCTGCGTTGTAAGGATGCTGTCATGTCGACAGTGTGCTGTCAATTGATTCCGGGCGCGCGATCCTCGCCGCCGCGCTTAACCCTCACCGGCAGCCCCCTTAACCCGCCCCTCCCTAACGTCCCGCCCATGGACATCTCGACCCTCTCCGCACACCTCGGCCTCGACCTCGTGGCCGTCTCGCTGCTGACCTTCGCCGTGTTCTGCCCACGGCACCGCAGGCGCGAGCTGGTGCCTGCCTATCTCGCCCTGAACGTCGCGCTGTTCGCGGTCGTCGCGGCTCTGTCGGAGGCGTCGGGCGGCGGCGGCCTCGCGCTCGGGTTCGGGCTCTTCGGCGTCCTGTCGATCGTCCGGCTCCGCTCCGACTCGGTACGCCACCAGGAGGTCGCGTACTACTTCACGACGCTCGTCCTCGGCCTGCTGTGCGGGCTCCCGGGGCTCTCGCTGCCGCTGGCCGCGGGCCTCTCGGGCGTGCTGCTCCTGGTGATGTACGTCGGCGACCACCCGCGCCTGTACGCCCGCGACCGCTGCGCCGTGGTGACCCTCGACGCGGTGTACCGGCACGAGGACGCCCTCCGCGCCGAGCTGGCCCGGCGCCTCGGCGAACCGCTCGGCTGGACGGTCCAGGAGGTCGACTACGTACGCGACCTCATGGTGCTGGAAGTCCGCTTCCGTCAGCCGGAACCAATGGCCCACGATGGGGAGTTCGTACGAGTGACCCCGCCGTACGCCAAGGAGGCCGCGTGAAACCCGCCGTACGTGCCCTGAGCCGTGCCGCGCTCGCCGCGCACCCCGTCTCGCTCGACGAGCTGAACGTCCGCGCGGAACTGCTCGCCCGCTACGACCACAGCTATCTGGTCCCCGTCGACATCTTCGAGGACTTCGCGGCGCTGCTCACCGACCCGCGCCGCGCGGGCGGCGCGTTCCGCGCGCTGAGCATCGGCGGCCGCCGCTCGTTCGGCTACCTCTCGACGTACTACGACACCCCCGCCCTGCGCACCTACCACGACCACCGCCAGGGCCGCAGACTCCGCTACCGCGTCCGGGAACGGCTCTATCAGGACAGCGGGGAGCGGCAGTTCGAGATCAAGCTGAAGACCGGGCGCGGCGAGACCGTCAAGCACCGGCAGCGGATGGAGGGCACCGACCACGCCCTCGACGACACCCGACGGGGCTTCCTCGCCGGGGTGTTGAGGGGGTCGTACGGCATCGAGGCCCCACACGGACTCACCCCCTCCCTCGTCACGGACTACCGCCGCGCCACGTTCGTCGCCGACGGCCAGCGCGTGACGTGCGACGCGGCGCTCGTGGTGCGGGACGTGGCGACGGGCCGCACCGCCGCGGCCGACAGCGGCCTCGTCCTCGTCGAGACCAAGACCCGCGGCCGCCTCACGGAGGCCGACCGGGTCCTGCACCGCTACGGCCTGCGCGCCGCCGAGTTCACCAAGTACTGCGGCGGCTTCGCGGCCGTCCGCCCCGACCTCGGCGTCAACCGGTGGGCGCGGGCGGTCCGGACGGTGTTCCCGCGAGCGGGAAGGTGAGGGTGACGCGGGTCGGGCCGCTCGCGATGGCGAAGCCGCCGCCCGCGTCCTCGGCGGTCCGCCGCGCGATGTCGAGCCCCAGCCCGGTGGACCCGTCCCCACTGGCGCCACGGGCGGCGGAGAGTTCGTCCGGGGGGCGGGGACGGGTATCTCTTCGGGCTCGTCCGGAGGGCGGCGACTGTCCGGTCCGTTGCCTGTACTCGCTGTGGGCAGCTGGGCCGCCAGGGGCGGCACGGGTGGGCACAGCCCAGACCGACGGTGCCCCTGACGTTCGGGTCCACCACGCACCGGGACGTCCACCAGAAGCCCCCGGCCCTGATCCTCGGCCAACGGCCGCCAAAACGCCGGCGACAAGCCGCAGTTCCGGCGGCCCGTCGGGCACGGCCCGAGCCGTGAGATCCCCGGCGGCAAGCCGGTCCGCCGTCCGGGCAAGCCCCCGCGTGGCCCCCACGAGCCGCGCCCCGAGCCGGTCGGCCAGCAGCAGCCCGAGCAGTACGAGCCCCACCCCGATCCCGGCGAGCACGAGCCAGGACGTGAGCGTACCGGCGTACAACTGCCGCTCGGTGAGCGTGACTTGGACGACGGCGGTGCCGTCGGCGGCCCCGTGTACGGGCACGAGCACCTGCCGCCCGCCGCCCGAGGGCTCATAGGTGAACGCCCGCCCGGTCCGGGCGAGCCGCACGGCGTCGGTGACGGCGCCGCCGCCGGAGCGGTGGCCGGGCCCGACGACGGTCCCGTCCCCGAGGACGAGCGACGTACGGGGCAACCCGTCCCCATTGACCCCGGCGACGGTCTGCTCGGCGGTCGGCCGCTCCCCGGCCGAGGCGAGCACGGGCCCGATCGCGTGGGCCACCCACTGCGCCCGGGACGGCCCCCGCGCCCGTGCCGTACCCGAGACGGACGACGCCGACCGCCTGCCGCTCGTACCTGCTGCGGGCAGATGGCGCCCCCGCCTGCAGATGGCGCCCCCGCCTGCAGATGGCGCCCCCGCCTGCAGATGGCGCCCCCGCCTGAAGACGGCGCCCCCGCCCGAAGACGGCGCCCCCGCCCGACAGAGTGTCGTGTTCCCCGGCGGCCGCCAGACAGGACGCCCATGTCCCGTCCACGAAGTGGACATCTACCCTCGGCCCCATGACCCCTCAGCCAAACCCGCAGCTCGGCGCAGCCGTGTCCGCCGCGGACCGCGCCCATGTGTTCCACTCCTGGTCGGCCCAGGACCTCATCACCCCGCTGGCCGTGGCCGGCGCGGAAGGCTCGTACTTCTGGGACTACGAGGGCAACCGGTACCTCGACTTCACCAGCGGACTCGTCTACACGAACATCGGCTACCAGCACCCGAAGGTCGTCGCCGCGATCCAGGAGCAGGCCGCGACGATGACCACGTTCGCGCCCGCCTTCGCCCTGGAGGCCCGCAGCGAGGCCGCCCGCCTCATCGCGGAGCGCACCCCCGGCGACCTGGACAAGATCTTCTTCACCAACGGCGGCGCCGAGGCCGTGGAGAACGCCACCCGCATGGCCCGCCTGCACACGGGCCGCCCGAAGGTGCTGTCCGCGTACCGCTCGTACCACGGAGCCACCGCCGCCGCGATCAACCTCACCGGTGACCCGCGCCGCTGGCCGTCCGACAACGGCTCGGCGGGAGTCGTCCGCTTCTGGGCGCCGTTCCTGTACCGCTCGCCGTTCCACTCGGAGAACGAGGCCCAGGAGTGCGAGCGGGCCCTCCAGCACCTGGAGGACACCATCGCCTTCGAGGGTCCGGCGACCATCGCCGCGATCATCCTGGAGACCATCCCGGGCACCGCCGGGATCATGCCGCCGCCGCCCGGCTACCTCGCGGGCGTCCGCGAGCTGTGCGACCGGTACGGGATCGTGCTCGTCCTCGACGAGGTCATGGCGGGCTTCGGACGTACGGGCAAGTGGTTCGCCGTCGACCACTACGACGGTGTCGTCCCCGACCTGCTGACCTTCGCCAAGGGCGTGAACTCCGGCTACGTGCCGCTCGGTGGCGTCGCCATCTCCGGCGCCATCGCCGAGACCTTCGCCAAGCGGCCCTACCCGGGCGGGCTCACCTACTCCGGGCACCCGCTGGCCTGCGCGGCCGCCGTCGCGACGATCAACGTCATGGCGGACGAGGGGGTCGTCGAGCATGCGGCCCGGATGGGCGAGGACGTCATCGGTCCCGGGCTCCGGGAGCTGGCGGAGCGGCACCCGAGCGTGGGCGAGGTGCGCGGGGTCGGCATGTTCTGGGCCCTTGAGCTGGTACGGGACCGGGAGACCCGGGAGCCGCTCGTGCCCTACAACCCCGCGGGCGACGCGAACGCCCCCATGGCCGCGTTCGCCGCCGCCGCGAAGGCGCAGGGGCTCTGGCCGTTCGTGAACATGAACCGTACGCACGTGGTGCCGCCGTGCAACATCTCGGAGCCCGAGGCGAAGGCCGGCCTCGCGGCCCTGGACGCGGCGCTCGACGCCGCCGACGCGCACGTGGCCTGACGCGGCCGCCGGACGGGTGGGACGAAGACCCGTCCGGCGCCCCCCGCCGTGGGCGGCCCACGACGACGGTGCCCGTACCGTGTGGGGCGGGGCACCCCAAGGGCGAAAGCACCCCTGCCGACGGCGGTGACGTCGGTCATGGGGCGGGGGAACCCCGACCACGTAGTCTGACGTGCTCGTAAGTGACCAGAACTTACCCACGTCCGTTCGAGGACGCCCACGTCAGAGAAATGCGTAGGGGGAGGCCCACCACCATGCCCGGACCCGACGGCCCGGCCGTCATCCGCAGCACCCTGCGCCAGCAGATCGCCGACGCCCTGCGCGACGAGATCCTCGCGGGCCGCCTCGTGCCGGGCCAGGAGTTCACGGTGAAGGAGATAGCCGACCAGTACGGCGTCTCCGCGACCCCGGTCCGCGAGGCCCTGGTGAACCTCTCGGCGCAGGGCCTCCTGGACTCCGTGCAGCACCGCGGCTTCCGCGTGCACGAGCACACCCTGGCGGACTACCGGGGCATGCTCCAGGCCCGGGGCCTCATCGCGGACGCCATCTTCCGCGAGGTGGCGACGACGGCGGCCCACCACTCCGTACCGGCGGCGGGCTTCGTGTCCGTGCGCCGCCGCGGCGAGGAGGCGGCCCGCGCGGCCGCGGCCGGCGACCTCACCGTCCTGATCGGCTACGACCTGCGCTTCTGGCGCGAACTGAGCGCCCTGTTCGGCAACGCCTACCTGTCGGACTTCCTGCACCGCCTGCGCGTCCAGTCCTGGGTGTGCGCGGTCCCGCACCTGCGCCGCGAGGTGGAGCGCGGCGGCGACCTGCGCGGCCGCCTCTGGTCCCGGCACCTGGACCTGGTGGAGGCCCTGACCTGCCGTGACGCCGTCCTCGCGCACGCGATCGTGGCCGAGTACAACGCGCACTCGCTGGACCTCGTCGAGAGCCTGGCCGCGAGCGGCGGCCCGCAGGGCCGTCCCGAGCACGGCCCCGGCCACCACCCCCCGCAGGCCCCCGCATGACCGTCGACCTCACCATCGTCATCCCCGCCTACAACGAGGAACGCCGCCTCGCCCCCACCCTGGAGGCGATCCGCGGCTACCTCGACGGGCCCGCGGCGGAGTCCGGGTACCCGCAGTGGGAGCTGATCGTCGTCGACGACGGCTCCACGGACCGGACGGCGGAGATCGCCGCCGATGCCGCCGCCGCGGACCCCCGGATCCAGCTCCTGCGCGGCGGCCGCAACCGGGGCAAGGGCCACGCCCTGCGCCAGGGCGTCCTCGCCTCGTACGGCCGTCGCGTCCTGGTCACGGACGCCGACCTGGCGGCGCCCATCGAGGAGCTGGAGGCCCTGGAGAAGGCGCTCGCGGACGGGCACGCGGCGGCCGTCGGCTCCCGGGCCCGGCCGGGCGCGACGATCGACGTCCACCAGCACCGGCTGCGCGAGCTGCTCGGCCGCGGCGGCAACTTCCTGATACGCGCGGTCGCCGTCCCCGGGATCCGCGACACCCAGTGCGGGTTCAAGCTCTTCGACGGCGACCGTGCCCGCGCGGCCTTCGCCGCGTCCCGGCTGAGCGGCTGGGGCATCGACGTGGAGATCCTGCATCACTTCCGGCGCGAGGGCTGGCCGGTCGCGGAGGTCCCGGTGCGCTGGTCGCACCAGGAGGGCTCCAAGGTCCGCCCCGGCGACTACGCGCGGGTGCTCGCCGAGGTCACGTCCCTCAAGGTCCGCTCCGTGCGCCGCGTCGACCTCCTCGTCGCCGCCCTCTTCGTCACCTTCGCCGCCGTCCTGTACTCGGCCCGCTGGATGTCCCCGGACCACCGCTACCTCCCGCACGCCCTCCAGGACCAGAACCAGTGGGAGTGGTTCTTCGAGGTCACGGCGCACAACGTGCGGCATCTCCAGAACCCCCTGTTCACCGATCTGCAGGGGTATCCCGACGGCGTGAACCTCATGGCCAACACGGTCATGCTCGGGCTCTCCGTCCCGCTCGCACCCGTCACCTGGCTCTTCGGCCCGGCCGTCAGCCTCAATCTGGCGATGACCCTCGGCCTCGCCGCGACGGCCTTCGCCTGGTACTGGCTGATCGTCCGCCGTCTCGTACGCCACCGGGGCGCCGCCGCCCTCGGCGCGGCCCTCGCCGCCTTCGCGCCCCCGATGATCAGTCACGCGCACGCGCACCCGAACTTCATCGTCCTGTTCATGATCCCGCTGATCATCGACCGCGCGCTGCGGCTCTGCGAGGGCACACGCGTCGTACGGGACGGGGTCGTCCTCGGCCTCTTCGCGACGTACCAGATCTTCCTCGGCGAGGAGCCGCTGCTGCTCGCCGCGATGGGGATGCTGCTGTTCACGGTGGCGTACGCGGTGGTGCGCCGTGACGTCGCGCGCGCGGCCTGGCGGCCGCTGGCCCGCGGCATCGGCATCGGGCTCGCCGTCTGCCTGCCCCTGGTCGCGTTCCCGCTGTGGTGGCAGTTCTTCGGGCCGCAGAGCTACAAGAGCGTCCTGCACGGCGACAACGCGGGCAACAGCCCGCTGGCCCTGCTGTCCTTCTCCGAGCGCTCCCTCGCGGGCGACGCGGACACGGCCGCCTCCCTCTCCATGAACCCCACGGAGCAGAACGCCTTCTACGGCTGGCCGCTCATCGCCCTCGCCCTACTGATCGTGGTGTGGCTGTGGCGGCGCCCGGCGGTGAAGGCCCTCGCCTTCACGGCGGTCGCCGCGGCCTTCCTCTCCCTCGGCCCGAAGTTCCGCATCCCGCGGACGGACGTCGTCCTGTCCGGCCCCTGGGCCCTGCTCTCCGACAAGCCGCTGTTCGAGTCGGTCATCGAGTCGCGGGTGGCGATGGTGTGCGCGCCCGCGCTGGGGATGCTGGTGGCGCTGGCCGTGGGGCAACTGGTGGCGCGCGGCGCCGAGGGCGAGCGGATGTGGGGAAGGCCCTTCCGCTACGCCGGACTCACCGCCGTGGCCCTCGCCCTCCTCCCGCTCTACCCCCTCCCCCTGAAGGCCGTGGACCGCACCGAGGTGCCCGCGTTCATCGCCGACGGCACCTGGAAGCGGTACGTCGACACGGCGTCCGGCGAGACCCTCGTACCGGTGCCGCTGCCCGACCCCGCATACGCCGAGGCGCTGCACTGGCAGACCACCGCCGACCTGGGCTTCCGGCTGCCCGGCGGCTACTTCAACGGGCCCTGGGGACCGGACCGCGTCGGCATCTACGGCGCCTCGCCCCGCAACACCTCCAACCTCCTGCGGGACGTGCGCAATTCGGGCCGGGCCGTGCGGATCACCGAAGCCTGGCGGGAGGCGGCCCGGGTCGACCTGCGGTACTGGAAGGCGGGCCTCCTCGTCCTCGCGCCGCAGCCGGCCGACGCGGCCTTGCGCACGACGGTCGACGACCTCCTTGGACAGCGCGCAAAGTGGGTAGACGGGGTGTGGATCTGGGACGTGCACGGGGGAGGCTGAGCAGGCCCCGGTACCACTACGCTGCCGGGACAACACGCACGGTAGCTACGTACGTAGGACCCTCATTCACCGACCCTAGGAGCATTTCTTGGCCTGCGACCTGTGGCTGGTCCCGCTCGTCGACGTGCTGTGCCACAGCCCCGACAACCCCTTCGCCGAGGAACTCGCCGCGTACGACAAGGCGTTGGGCGACGCGGGACTGCCGACGGTGCCCGTGTACGCGTACATGCCGGGGCTCTCCGGCGACGTGGCCCCGGTCGCGGGCTTCGACTACGACGCGCTGCACTTCCTGCGCCGCGCCTACCTCCTGAAGATCTGCGGCCTGGAGGTCACCCCCGTCGACGCTCTCGGCGGGGACTACGAACAGCTCCTGGAGATGTTCGACTCCACCGCCCAGCAGTCCCACCTGGTCTGGCACTACGACCACGCGGGCGCGTACGTCCCCGTGGACTTCCCCGCGCCGCTGTCCAACGACGAACTCCTCTCCGGCGGCGGCCCCTTGGGCTCCTCCCAGGCCCTCCTGCGCGAACTGGAATTCGTGGCCCCCGCCATCGGCATAGACCCGGCCAACCCCCCGCTCCCCCCGGCCCCGCCCCAGGCCCCCACCACTCTGGAAGAACCCGCCATCCCGCCCCCGCACGACCCGAGCCCCTTCGCCCGCGAACGCCACGTCTGGCTGGGCCTGCACGCGGCGACGACGCGGTCCCTGGCCCAGGGCTCAATGATCATCTACAGCTGAGCATCCCAGCCCGTCCGGCGTTTGAGGACGAGGCGCGAAGCGCCGATACGGGGTCTGGGGCGGAGCCCCAGTTTCGGGAAGGGGCGGGATTGGGGAGCCCCCGGCAAGGCCTACCTGGGCTCAGGCGGCCGCTGCCGAGGCATGTTCGGCCGGGCCCCGGGCGGCAACGGAAACCGCCCGGGCCCACCGCCCCCCTCCCGAGGCGCCCCGACAGCCCCGCCGGGCACGGCACCCTGCATCACCAAAGGCGCGGGCCCGCCCCGGAACTCCACCATCCAGTCGGCCGTCTCGGCCCGCACCAGCTCCGTCACGTCCTCCGTGAACCGCCGCAGCACCCCAAGACACCGCTCGGCCGCCTCACTGGCGGTCCCCTCCGTGGGCCCGAGCACCTCCCGCACGCTCTCCGAGGCCCAGTCGAACTGCAGCACCTGCAGCCGCCGCTGCACGGCCTGCGCGGTGGCGACGTCTCTTATCCACCCGGAGGTGAGCCCGAAGAACCGGTCGCACCCCACACACGCCACCCCGGCGAGCAGCGAAACGAATCCCCAGGTGGCCACGCCCCGCACGCCCCCGGCGAGATCGAGCAGCGGAAGCACCCCCGCCCCCGCGGCCCCGAGCGCCGCGCCGCCCCGCAGCAGCCGCGCGCCGAGCCGCTTGCGCGTACGGTCGCGCAGATACCACCCGGCGGTCTCGAGCGCCCCGCGCTCCACCCACCGGTACAGCTCGTCGAGGCGCTCCGCGGGCTCTCCCCAGTCGCCCTGCGGAAACGATCGCCCCACCAGGTCGCCGGGCACCGCCCCGGGTGTCCCCGCACCGGCCCCGTCCCCGTCATGGGGCACCCCCTCAGGCTGCATCTCCGGCTGGTGGCTCACCCGGCACTCCCTCGGCTTCCGCATAGGTGGCGCAACGTAATTGGCTGGTGCCGCTGCGCGGCATCCAGTCCTACCGCCCAATGGGTGGCTATGCGCCGGTTTTCGCGGCTTTTCCGCCCGGAAGGGGCGCTTGATCAGGTATAGGAGCTGGGCGGATCTCACCCGAAAGAGTGGCGACCGGAGTGCTGGGGCGAGTGCGGCAGTGACCACGTAGGCTCGTGCCAGACGGGAAAATCCCGCCATACGGACCAGAGGAACCAGGAGCTGATCGTGATCCCCGGTGGTGGCCAGCCCAACATGCAGCAGCTGCTCCAGCAGGCCCAGAAGATGCAGCAGGACCTCGCCAAGGCGCAGGAGGAGCTCGCCAGGACCGAGGTCGAGGGCCAGGCGGGCGGCGGCCTCGTCAAGGCGACGGTCAACGGCTCGGGTGAGCTGCGCGGCCTTGTGATCGACCCGAAGGCGGTGGACCCGGAAGACACGGAGACCCTCGCGGACCTGGTGGTCGCGGCGGTGCAGGCGGCGAACGAGAACGCCCAGGCGCTGCAGCAGCAGAAGCTGGGCCCCCTCGCCCAGGGTCTGGGCGGCGGCGGCATCCCCGGCCTGCCGTTCTAGGACGTCGCCCGCCGCTTCGCGGGGCCGCGCCCTGGCCACCGTTGTGGCCCGCGCTTCCCTTCTATGTCGGCCGACGGCCAACTACGGTACGTACGAAAGCTCCCTGAGCCCCGAAGACTGAAGATCCGGAAGCCGAGGCCGGCGGCCGGAGACAGGAAGGCAATCCGTGTACGAAGGCGTGGTCCAGGACCTCATCGACGAACTGGGCAGGCTGCCCGGCGTCGGTCCCAAGAGCGCGCAGCGGATCGCCTTCCACATCCTCCAGGCCGAGCCCACGGACGTCCGCCGGCTCGCGCACGCCCTCCTTGAGGTCAAGGACAAGGTCCGCTTCTGCGCGACCTGCGGGAACGTCGCGCAGGAGGAGCTGTGCAACATCTGCCGCGACCCGCGCCGCGACCCGTCGGTGATCTGCGTGGTCGAGGAGCCCAAGGACGTCGTGGCGATCGAGCGGACCCGTGAGTTCCGCGGCCGTTACCACGTGCTCGGCGGCGCGATCAGCCCGATCGAGGGCGTGGGCCCGGACGATCTGCGGATAAGGGAACTCCTCGCGCGCCTCGCCGACGGCACGGTCACGGAGCTGATCCTGGCCACCGACCCGAACCTGGAGGGCGAGGCCACGGCGACGTACCTCGCGCGCATGATCAAGCCCATGGGCCTGAAAGTGACCCGACTGGCCAGCGGACTCCCGGTCGGGGGAGATCTGGAATACGCGGACGAGGTCACCCTGGGCCGCGCCTTCGAGGGGAGACGACTCCTAGATGTCTGACGCCACGCTGCACGCGATCACCCAGGACCCGGACGACTTCGCCGTCCAGATCTCGGACCAGATCGAGAGCTTCATCGTCGCGGTCACGGAGATCGCCAAGGGCGACGAGCCGGACTCGGCCGTGCCCTTCCTGCTCCTTGAGGTCTCCCAGCTGCTGCTCGCGGGCGGCCGCCTCGGCGCGCACGAGGACATCGTCCCCGACGAGCGCTACGAACCGGACCTCGGCCCGGAGGCGGACGTCGACGACCTCCGCGAGAGCCTGGCCCGGCTGCTCGACCCCATCGACGTCTACTCCGAGGTCTTCGACCCCTACGAGCCCCGCAAGGCTCCGGTGGCCTGCCGGATCTCCGACGACCTCGCCGACGTCCTCACCGACCTCCGCCACGGCCTCGCCCACTACCGCGAGGGCCGCACCACGGAGGCCCTGTGGTGGTGGCAGTTCTCCTACTTCTCCAACTGGGGCTCCACCGCCTCCGCCTCCCTGCGCGCCCTGCAGTCCCTGGTCGCCCACGTCCGGCTCAACCAGCCCCTTGAGGACCTCAACGGCCTGGACACCGACGAGGACCTGATGGAGGACGCCCTCGCCGAGGAAGCGGGCAAGGTCATGGCCGAGGAGATCGCGGGCCCGCTGGGCCTGCGCCCCGCGACGTAGGGCCCGTCCGACGGGTCGGCGCGGCCTCTGCCAGCCGACCCGTCGGGCAGGCCTAGCGGACGACGTCGAAGACGTTCTTCTGCAGCCCGTTGGCGTAGGCCTCGTGCTCGACGAGCTTCAGCTTCTGGGTGTCCTTGTCCGTGGTGCTGAAGAGCCGCTTGCCCGCGCCGAGGAGGAGCGGGAAGACCAGCAGGTGGTAGCGGTCGATGAGGCCCGCGTCCGAGAGGGCGTGGTTCAGGGTGGCGCTGCCGTGGACGATGATCGGGCCGCCCTCGGTCTCCTTCAGGGCGGCGACCTCGTCGAGCGAGCGCAGGATCGTGGTCTCGCCCCAGTTCGTCACCAGGTCGCCCTCGGCGAGGGTGGTGGAGACGACGTACTTCGGCATCACCTTGTAGTCGGCGAACTCGGCCATGTCGGGCCACACGGGGCTGAACGCCTCGTAGCTGGTCCGGCCGAGGAGTATCGCGCTTGCCTCGCCCTGCTCACGGCCCTTGATCTCGAACGCCTCGGGCAGGAACTCGACGTCCTTGAAGGTCCAGCCCGAGTTCCGGTAGCCGGGCTCGCCGCCCGGGGCCTCGACGACGCCGTCGAGCGAGATGAAGGCGGTGCTGATCAGAGTGCGCATCGAAGGTCCTCGGTTGCTCGGTCCGGGGGTGCCGGACGTCCTGGAGGGTTCCGGACTCGCTGTCCGGTGCCCGTCATGATCTCTGGCTACTCAGACCGAGCGCCACGGGAAAACTCATCGGTAGTCGATCCCGGCGGCCACCGGCAGATGGTCGCTGCCGGTGGCGGGCAGCACCCAGGCGCCCTGCGGCTCTACGCCACGCACCAGGATCTGGTCGATGCGGGCGACCGGGAACTTCGCCGGCCAGGTGAAGCCGAAGCCGTCCCCGGCCTTCTCCTGGGCCGAGTCCATCCGCGAGGTGAGGCCCGCGAGGGCGCGGTCGTCGACGGTGCCGTTCATGTCGCCGAGCAGCACCACCCGCTCGTTGCGCTCGGCGGCGAGGGCCTTGGCGAGGGCCCGCGCGCCCCGGTCCCGGTGGCCGGTCGTGAACCCGTCCCGGGGAACGACCCGCACGGACCCCAGATGGGCCACGTACACCGCGAGGGGCCCCTGTTTCGTGGCCACCGTGGCACGCAGCGCCCGGCTGTCGGTCAGGGTGACGTCGACCGGCTTGGCGTCGCCGAGGGGGCCGACGTCCTGCTCGGTGTCGACCGGCCGGGTGTCGGAGAGCGGCAGCTTGCTCCACAGGCCGACCGTGCCGAGGACCGCGTGGTGCGGGTACGCCTTCGCCAGCGCCCTCTCGTACCGCGGCTTCGCCTGCGAGCTGATCTCTTCCAGGGCCAGCACGTCCGCGCCGGAGGCGGCCAGGTCGCGGGCGGTGCCCGCCGGGTCGGGGTTGTCGGCGCCGACGTTGTGGCTGACCACGGTGAGGTCGCCGCCGCCGTGGGACTTGTCGACGAGCAGCCCGCCGAAGAGGTGCAGCCACACCGTGAGCGGAAGGAGCAGCGCGCACAGCGCGGCGGCGGAGCGGCGCCAGAGCGCCCCGGCGAGCAGCACCGGGACGAACACGCCGAACCACGGCAGGAAGGTCTCCACCAGGCTGCCCACGTTCCCGATCCGGTTCGGGATCCACCCGTGCAGGAGCAGGAAGAGGCCGAGGAGGAGGGCGAGTGCGGTGAGGAGTGGGCCGCGTTTCCAGGGGTCGGGGCGGGTGCAGGCGTGCTTGGCCCGGCGGAGGGCGGAGCGCCAGGGCGCGGGGCCGGTGCTGGGGCCGGGGCCTGCGGCCGTGCCCGTAGGTGCGTCTGTAGGTGCGTTGGTGATGGTGCTGGTCACTGCCGTGTCCTTGGGTCTTCGGTGGGGTCGGCGTACATGCGCGGGCAGCCGCGGTCGCTCGCGTGGTCGCGCAGTTCGTAGTGCCACGGTTCGTTGCGGTAGATCTGGCAGAGCCCGTACGCGGCGCCGTGCTCGGACAGCCACTCCTGGGCGTCGGAGTCCCCGATGTCGACGGCGTCGCCCGCCACGTGCGGTGACGTCGTCGCGGTGGCCACCCAGCGGGCGGCCTCGTCCTTCGAGCCGTACTTGGCGACGGCCTCGCGCAGCAGTTGGTTCTGGTAGTCCGGGGAGCGCCAGCCGCTGTTGACGTAGAAGTCGACGTCGTCGTCCCCGGCGTCGTCCGCGGCCTCGCGGAGGGCGTCGCGCAGGCCCTCGTCGAGGTGGGCCACGGCGGGAATCCCGTCGTCGTAGATCGTCACGTCGTCGGGGACGACACCGTCGGCCTCGCCGAGCGGACCGCGTCGGCCACCGTGCGGGGCGTGGTCCGGGCCCGGCCCGGCGGATGAGGACGGAGGTAACAGGGAGGACGGGGGCGAGGACCCCCGCGACTGTCGGTCGATGACCACGATGGTCAGTGCCGTGGCCACCAACAGGCCGACGGCGAGGAGCCATCGCATCCGGCGGGGCGCTGTTCGGGCTGGTGAGGGAGTTCGCGTCATACCGCCAGTGAAGGAAGCGCGGCGTTGCGGGCGGGTATGCGGTTTTCGATATGCCGACGATATGCGCCCGCTTGTAGCGTCTATGACATGCGTGTGCTGATCGTCGAGGACGAGCCCTATCTGGCGGAGGCCATCCGCGACGGCCTGCGCCTGGAGGCGATCGCGGCCGACATCGCGGGCGACGGCGACACCGCGCTTGAGCTCCTCGGCGTGAACGCGTACGACATCGCCGTGCTCGACCGTGACGTGCCCGGTCCTTCGGGCGACGAGATCGCCAAGCGCATCGTCGCCTCCGGCAGCGGCATGCCGATCCTCATGCTCACCGCCGCCGACCGCCTCGACGACAAGGCGTCCGGGTTCGAACTGGGCGCCGACGACTACCTCACGAAGCCCTTCGAACTCCGTGAACTCGCGCTCAGACTCAGGGCACTTGACCGCAGACGCGCCCACAGCAGGCCTCCCGTGCGGGAGATCGCGGGCCTGCGCCTGGACCCGTTCCGCCGCGAGGTCTACCGCGACGACCGCTACGTCGCGCTCACCCGCAAGCAGTTCGCGGTCCTCGAAGTCCTCGTCGCGGCCGAAGGCGGTGTCGTGAGCGCCGAGGAACTTCTGGAGCGGGCGTGGGACGAGAACGCCGACCCGTTCACCAACGCCGTACGCATCACGGTCTCCGCCCTGCGCAAACGCCTCGGCGAGCCCTGGCTCATCGCCACCGTGCCGGGCGTCGGCTACCGCATCGACTCGACGCCGGGCACCGGGCGCGGGAGCGGTGACCGTGGATAGGAGGTCCGGCCTGAGCGTGCGCCTCAAGCTCACCCTCAGCTACGCCGGATTCCTCATGCTCGCGGGGGTGCTGCTGATCGGCGCCGCGGGGTTCTTCCTGCTGAGCCAGGGATGGTTGCGGACCAACGAAGAGGGGGCGTGGAAGCAGACTCCGGGCACCGACATGGTGCGCGGTTTCGGGCCGACGGCAGTCGCGGTCATGGTGTTCCTGCTGGTCTTCGGACTCCTGGGCGGCTGGTTCCTCGCCGGGCGGATGCTCGCCCCGCTGACCCGCATCACGGACGCCACGCGGATGGCCACCGACGGCTCGCTCTCCCACCGGATCCGTCTTCCGGGCCGCGAGGACGAGTTCCGCGAACTCGCCGACGCCTTCGACACGATGCTGGAACGGCTCGAAGCGCACGTGGCCGAGCAGCGGAGGTTCGCGGCCAACGCCTCGCACGAGCTGCGTACGCCGCTCGCTGTCTCCAAGACGCTCCTCGACGTGGCCCGCACCGATCCGGACCACGACAGGGGCGAGATCATCGACCGTCTCCAGACGGTGAACACCCGCGCCATCGACCTCACCGAAGCACTGCTCCTGCTCAGCCGCGCCGACCAGCGGTCCTTCACCCCGGAACACGTCGACCTGTCCCTGATGGCGGAAGAGGCCACCGAAACCCTCCTCCCCCTCGCGGAGAAGCGCGGCGTCACCCTCGAAACCTCCGGCGACATCACCCCCACGACCGGGTCGCAGGCGCTCCTGCTCCAACTGGCCACGAACCTCGTGCACAACGCGATCGTCCACAACCTGCCCGCGCACGGCACCGTGTGTGTCACCACCGCTCTTCGCCCCAGGACCGTGCTGCTCACCGTCGAGAACACCGGCGAGAAGGTCTCCCCGGAGCTGGCGGCGACCCTCACCGAGCCGTTCCAGCGCGGCGCCGAACGCCTCCACACCGACCACGCGGGCCTCGGCCTGGGCCTCGCCATCGTCAAGACGATCACGAACGCGCACGACGGCACCCTCACGCTCACCCCGCGCCCCGAGGGCGGGCTCCGCGTCACGGTCGAGCTGCCGAGAGGCGCTGGCCCCGGGGCCTAGGTGTTCTGTCCACGGAGGTTGGTGACGCAGGTCTCGGCCAAGGAATCTTGAAATGAGTGAGCGCCCTCTGGCCCGGCGTGGGGTAGCCGGTCGTGGTGAGGTTCGGCCAGTCGAGGAGAGGAACGTCTTTCATGCGTGCTCGGAACATAGGCGCGTCAGCCGCCACGGCGTTGGCGCTGGTGGCCGCCCGCGACCTCGTGCAGAAAAAGCACGCACTGCTGAGGAACTTCCCCGTGCTGGGTCACGCCAGGTACCTGCTGGAGAAGATCGGCCCCGAGCTGCGGCAGTACATCGTGACGTCCAACGACGAGGAACGGCCCTTCAGCCGTGACCAGCGCAGCTGGATCTACGCGTCGGCGAAGGAGGAGAACAACTACTTCGGGTTCGGCACCGACGACGACGTCGAGCACGAGCAGGGTCACGCGTACGTGAAGCAGCGCACGTTCGCCGGCCGGCTGCCCGATCTGCGCGACGCGCAGGCGCCGTTGCCCTCGGCGAAGGTGCTCGGCGGACCACGAGGCCGCGCGAAGGCGTTCCGTCCGGCGAGTGTCGTCAACATCTCGGCGATGAGCTTCGGCTCGCTGTCCGGCGCGGCCGTCACGGCACTCAACAAGGGCGCGGCGCTGGCCGGGACGATGCACAACACCGGCGAGGGCGGCCTGTCGCCTTACCACCTCAACGGCGGGGAGCTCGTCCTCCAGATCGGTACGTCGTACTTCGGCTGCCGCAACGAGGACGGGACGTTCAACCTCGACGAACTCAAGTCCGTGGTCGCGAGCGGGCCCGTCAGGGCGATCGAGATCAAGCTCTCGCAGGGGGCGAAGCCGGGGCTCGGCGGCATGCTGCCGGGTGCGAAGGTGACCGACGAGATCGCCGCGATCCGCGACATCCCCGCGGGCGAGGACTGCGCGTCGCCCGCGCGGCACACCGCGTTCCACGACGTGGACTCGATGCTCGACTTCGTGGAACTGCTCGCCACGGAGACCGGATTGCCCGTCGGGATCAAGAGCGCCATCGGGGAAATGGGCTTCTGGGAGGAGCTCGCCACCCTGATGGAGCGAGGTGATCGAGGGGTCGACTTCGTGACCGTCGACGGAGGCGAGGGCGGCACCGGGGCCGCTCCCCTGATCTTCGCCGACTCGGTGTCCCTGCCGTTCCGCATGGGCTTCGCCCGCGTCTACAGCGTGTTCGCCGAGCGCGGGCTGACCGACGACATCACCTTCATCGGCTCCGGCAAGCTCGGCCTGCCCGAGAACGCCGTGGTCGCGTTCGCCCTCGGCGTCGACATGGTCAACGTGGGCCGTGAGGCGATGCTGTCCATCGGCTGCATCCAGGCGCAGAAGTGCCACACCGACGCATGCCCCACCGGCGTCGCCACCCAGAACCCGTGGCTGACGCGCGGCATCGACGCACCCTCGAAGGCCATCCGGGCCGCGGGCTACCTGCGCACCCTGCGCAGGGAGTTGCTGAGGGTCTCGGGTGCCGTCGGCGTCGCCCATCCCTCGCTCATCACCCCTGCGGACATCGACATCCTCAACGGCGACTACGACGCCCGCACCCTGGGATGCGTCTACGGCTACAAGGACGGCTGGGGCTCGCTCGGCCCCGAGCTCGCCGATGAGATCACCGAGCTGCTCACTGCCTGAGCACGCCCTCGGGTCGGGACACCGCGCGCGAGGCGGGACAGCGGCCCCGGCGGCGCGGCCCGTACGGGAGTCGGGCGCGCCGCGCGGGCGGGTCAGAGCGCCGAGTCGAGGTGCCCGAGGTGCTCGATGAGGTTCATGTTCTCGGCGTAGTCCACCGGGCAGTTGATGATCGACACGCCCGGGTCCGCCAGTGCCTCGCGGAGCGTCGGCAGCAGGTCCCCGGCGGACTCGATGTGGTAGCCCTTCGCGCCGAAGCTGCGGGCGTACTGGACGATGTCCGGGTTGCCGAAGTCGGTGTTGGAGTTCTCCCCGACCTCCAGGTCCATCTTCCACCGGATGAGCCCGTAGCCGTTGTCCTCCCAGATCAGCACGGTCAGCGGGATGTTCTCGCGGACCGCCGTCTCGATCTCCTGGGAGTGCATGAGGAACGAGCCGTCGCCGACCGCCGCCAGCACCTTCGTCCGCGGCCTGGCGAGCTGGACCGCGAGCGCGCCGGGCAGCGAGAAGCCCATGGTGGACAAGCCGTTGGAGATGAGGCAGGTGTTCGGCGCGTACGTCGGGTAGAGCCGGGCCATCCACATCTTCAGCGCGCCGGTGTCGACCAGCACGATGTCGTCGCGACCGAGCGCGGCGCGGGTGTCGGCGATGACGCGCTGCGGGGCGAGCGGGTAGCGCTCGTCCGCGGCGCCCTGCTCGAGTTCCTTGGCCAGCAGCGCGCGGGTGGCCGTGGTGTCCTTGTCGTCGATACTCCAGCGCAGGCCGTCGAGTTCGGTGGCGAGGGCGTCGAGGGAGGCGGAGATGTCGCCGATGATGCCGACGTCGACCGAGTAGCTGTCGTCCACCTCCGCCGGGAAGCGGTGGATGTGGATGATCTTCTTGTCACCGTCCGGGTTGATCCGGGACGGGTCGAACTCCTGCAGCTCGTAGCCGACGGCGATGATGACGTCGGCCCGCTCGAACCCGAAGTTGGTGTAGTCGCGCCGCATGAAGCCGAACGTGCCGGTCGCGCAGGGGTGGTCGTCGGGCAGGACGCCCTTGCCGTGGAAGGTGGTCGCCGTCGACACGTCGAGTGCGGTGGCGAACGCCGCAAGCGACTCCTCGGCGCCTCCGCGCGCCGCGCCGTGCCCGGCGAGGATCACCGGTCGGCGGGCCTGCCGCAGCAGCTCCGCCGCCCGCTTGACCTGATGCGGGGACGGCGCCTCGGGCCGTACGACGTTCCTGCGCAGCGGGCGCAGGTCCGAGCCGTCCGTCGCCTCGTCGACATCCTCGGGCACGGCGAGGTAGACGGCGCCGGGCCGCTCGGACTCCGCGGTCTTGAACGCGCGCCGCACCATCTCCGGGATGGCCCGGGTGGCCGGGACGCCCGCCGACCACTTCGTGACCGGCGCGAACATGCTCACCAGGTCCACGAACTGGTGGGACTCCTTGTAGTTACGCTCCTTGCCGACCTGCGCGGAGATCGCGACGACGGGCGTGCTGTTCGTCATGGCGTCGGCGACGCCCAGCATCAGGTTGATCGCGCCGGGCCCCAGCGTCGCGGACATCACCCCCGCCGAGCCGGTGAGGCGGCCGTGCATCTCCGCCATGAAGGACGCGGCCTGCTCGTGCCGGGTGAGGACGTAGCGGATCTTCTCCGAGCGGGCGAGGGCGTTGGTGAAACGGATGTTCTCCTCACCGGGCACGCCGAACACCACCTCGACGCCCTCGTTCTCCAGGCAGCGCACCAGGAGTTCGGCCGCTCCGTCGGGGGTCTGCTTCCGGTGCTCGGCGTCGCTCACGCTGATCGTGTCCTCTCCCGGGTTACGGCCGCGCCGATGTGCGGACCGGTCAGACGTCTACCCCGGCCCACGACTCGGACGCCTGCGGACCGGGTCTTACGAGCCAGGCCCTCGCAATTCTTGATCGCCGCCCAGCGTTCCTCGTCGCCATGCCGACACCCCGAACCATCGGACACGGCGAGAAGTACCTGCCCGCCGTGCGACTACCCGGGCCGCAATCGGTCACCGGCCGTGCCCCGGCGACACCGCCTCACCCCCGGTCCGGCGGGTGGGGCGGCGTCGCAGGGCGGGGTCAGGAGCGCCGGACGATGAAGCGGCGCGGCCTGCCCTGGTCGTCCTCCGGCACCGGCGGCACGAACTGGTTCAGCACGGTTCAGCCGGGAGCACGCGGGTTCAGCGGTTGCAGGCGATCGCGGCGTCGGCGCTGTAGTAACCGGGCCCGAGCCGGTAGGAGTTGGCGTAGAGCAGCACGCACTGCTCAGGGGTGAACCCGCTGATCAGGGCGTGCTGGCGGGCCCTCTTCTCGGCCTCGCGCTTGGCTTCCTTGGGGCTGTTCTCGTACGCCCAGCCCGTGAAGACCTGCCGCTCCTGCGCGGCGGTGGGGGCGCCGGCGCTGCTGGCGGTGCCCGTGTCGGCGTGGGCGGCGGTCGGCAGCAGCGCGGCGAGGCCGGCCAGGGCGACGACGGCACCGCCGCGGATGAACCTGGAGATCATGTCAGTGTTCCCTTCTCAGTGATGACTTGGCCAGAAGCGCTGCGATTCAGCGCTGGCAGAACAATTCGGCGACCGCGGCGTACACGCCGATGCCGGCCCACCGGACGTCGGTGCCGCGCACGTAGCACTGGGTGGACTGCCACCCGGCCCATTGGGCGCTCGTGTACGCCATCCGGACCGCGCCGTCCACGGCCTGGGACGGTCCTGTGCCCAGCCCACTGCCGGTGAACGTCCGCACCTCCGGCACGACGGCCGCCTGCTTCGGGGCGCCGCAGTCGGACCGCCGGGCCGCAGTGGTGCCGGGGTCGTAGGAGCCGACGGGTCCGAGCGGGCACGGGTCGGTGACGGAGGTGCGGGCCTGGTGCCCGCCCCCCGCTACGGCACCGGCACCGGCCTGGGCTGCCTGGGCGGAGGTGACGCTGGCGGTGAGGCACGCCAAGGCGGCCAGGGCCACGGCGGCAGCGCGCCGAGGCAGAAAGGACGAGCGGCTCACGGATTCTCCTCACAGGTCGCTTCGGTGGTCACGGGCGGTCCGTGCACCGAGCTGGGGTCCCTACGGAAGGCCCCTCGTCAGCGAGGCTAGGTCGGCCCGCCACGCCTCCGGCACCCGCCCATTCGGGCGGGGCGTTGCCAACTCCCCTTATTTGACGGCATATTGAGGAATAGCCAGTTAGTGATGGAAACCGTTCACGCCGCGGTGCATCACACACCATGCATGACCGGACGCGGGGGTGTTCGTGGGCGGCTCCGGGGGGAACGGCTCGCAGATACTGCAGGACGTACGAGGGGCGTTGGCGGGACACCGGCAGGTGAACCTGACCGGCCCGCTCGGCGTGGGCAAGTCCCACCTCCTCGCACACCTGGACGGCATCACGAGGGTCGACCTCGACCCCGACCTGCCGGGTGCGCTCCGTGCGCTGCGTCGGCATCTGGCCGACCCGGCCGCCGCCCGGCGCCCCCTGGTGCTCGACAGCGTTGACGGCCCGCAGCGGGTAGCCGCCGTCAGTGCGGCCCTGCACGATGCCCGGCACCGGCACTCCGGCCTGGTCGTGGTCAGCCGCCAACCGCTCGCCATGGATCCGCGCTGGACGGACCCCGTCGTCGCCGTCGCCGTCGCACCCGCCTGTGAAGGGCGCATCAGGGTCATGACGGCCGACATCCGGGAGCCCGGCCCGCGGGCCCTGCTGCACCGGCTCGCTGGGGGCATCCCGCTGCTCGCGGACACCGCCCGCCGCGCCTTGGCCTGCGGGGCGGAGTGCGAACCGCCCGGCGCGGTCGCCGACCGCCTCGCGCAGGTGGTGTTGGAGCGGCTCGGCCGCGAACTGCCGGGCCGGCGGTGGCGGCACGCCCTACGGATGCTCGCCACCGTGCGGACCGCGGACGAACGGTTGCTGCCGGGCGGGCCCGACCAGTTCAGCAGGCTCGCGGCGCTCAGCATCGTCTACCGCGACGCCCTCGGCCTGCGGATCGCCGAACCGTACCGGTCGGTCCTCGAACTCGCCTACCGCTGGCGCCGGCCGGAGGCCCACGAGGACAGCCTGACCCGGGCCCGTGACTACCGGCTGGCCCTGCTCCGGCGCGCCCACGACGGCCAGGAGCGCGCCGCGCTCGCCGACCAGGCGCTCTTCCTCACCGGCGACCCGCGGGTCCGCCGCGAGCTCTTCCCCACCGGCGAACGCGCTGTGGGCTTCCGCCCGGCATGCGCGGCGGACCAGGACGACATCGCGCGGCTGATGGACCGGTGGGCCCGGCACAGCGGCTTCGACCCGCGGCGGAGCGCACGTCTGACCGAGCGCTGGGCCGGCCACGACATCTCCACCTTCCACCTCGCCCACGACCGCGACGGCCGACCGATCGGCGTGGCCAACCTGCTGCCGATCGGCGAGCAGAGCGCCGACTGCGCGGAACCGCTGATCCAGCAGCACAGCAGGATGCTGGCCGGCGGCGGGCTGTTCCTCGGCGCGGCCCACTGCGACGACCCCACCGCACGCGCCCTGCTCCTGCGGCACGTACTGCGCCAGGGCATCGCGGCCGGGCGCCTCGTGGTGTCCACCGCGAGCTCGGACTACCAGGAGCTGGTCCGCGGCCTGGGCTTCCGCGTGCACGGCGCCGTCCGCGACGACGTCTACCGCTGCGGCCACCGTCCGCAGGTCTTCAGCAACGAATTCGGCGCCCCCGATCTGCCCGGCTGGCTGGCGCGGGTCGGCAGCAGCGATGGTCCTTCGGGCGGGCCGTCGGCTGAGGTGCCGCACCTGTCCCCCAAGGA
Organism: Streptomyces sp. NPDC041205; assembly: GCF_055591765.1. Taxonomy (NCBI): domain Bacteria; kingdom Bacillati; phylum Actinomycetota; class Actinomycetes; order Kitasatosporales; family Streptomycetaceae; genus Streptomyces; species Streptomyces sp. NPDC041205. The sequence continues at coordinate 89,776 of NZ_JBVIZH010000016.1, forward strand.
GCTGCGCGTCCTGCTCGAATACACCTCGGGCCTGACCCTCCAGTCCGCCGCCCGCCGCACCGGCATCACCCCGAACACCGCCAAGTACTACCTGAGCCGGGTCAAGGCCAAGTACCTGGCGGCGGGACGCCCGACCCACACCAAGATCGACCTGGCCCTGCGGGTCCGCGAGGACGGACTCGACCGCGCGTAACGGGCCCGCAGCGGACGGCCGGGCAGCTGCGCCAGGTCAGGCCCCGGGCCGTTGGTCCGCGTCCGCGCCTGCCAGCGCCGCCCGCAGCCCCGCCGGGTCCACGAACGGTGCCGTCGGCGTCGGCTCGCTGTACCAGCGCAGCGGCCAGGTGTTGCCGTCCAGGGCCGGTACGCCGATGTACGTCACCGTGCGGCAGCCCGCCCCGCCGAACCGCTGCACGCCGAGCGGCCACGCGTGCCCCCTCGCGGTGCCGGGCGCCACCAGGAAGTACATCCACCGGAAGCCGACGGCCTCGCAGATCACGGGGCCCGCGTCCCCGTCCGCCTCCTCGATCAGGCGCGCCGCCACCAGCTCCCCGCGTACGCCGGGGACGCGCAGCGCGTCGAAGTGCACTCCGGACACGCGGAGTTGGTGGCCCGCCAGGGGGACCCAGTCGGGCCAGTGAAACGCGTTGTTCATGGTCACACGGTGCTGTTCGCCGAGCTACGCTCGGTAGTGACCGCGGGGTGACACGCGCACGTGTAGCTGTGGGAGGTGGCCGCTGTGCCGGTCCAGTACAACTCCTCGTCTCCAGGCTCTCCCGGTACGTGGAGGTACGGCGGCAACCAGCTGAAACGCTGGCGCACCAAGGCCAACGTGACGCGCGAGGAGCTGGGTGCCGCGTCCAACTATTCGCCGGACACGATCAAGGCGATGGAGCAGGGTGTGCGGATGCCGACGGCCCGCGTCCTTGATGTGGCGGACGAGCTGTGCCATGCGGAAGGGTTGCTGAGCGCGGCTAAGGATTACGTGAGGCGGGAGCCGTTTCCGGCTCGGGCGCAGGATTTCATGCAGTGCGAGCGGGATGCGCTCACGCTCTGGTCCTACGAACTCGCCCTGATCCCAGGGCTCTTGCAGACCGAGGCCTACGCGAGGCGGCTGATGGGCGACTCGCTGCCGCCGTTGGACGAGGACGCGGTCGAAGAGCGAGTCGCGGCGCGCATGGAGCGACAGCAGCTCCTGGCCCGCAAGCCGCTCGTCGGGTTCAGCTTCGTGCTGTACGAGGCGGTGCTGCACAGCCCGCTGGTGGACAAGGAGCAGCTGGTTCACCTTCAGGAACTCGCGCAGCGGAACAACATCACGCTTCAGGTGCTGCCGTACAGCAGGGCGATCCCGGTCGCGCTCGCTGGCCCAATGGTGCTGCTGGAGACGCGTGACCACGAGCGGTTCGCGCTGTCTGACGGCCAGGCGGTGAGCCAGTTCACCGCGGACGCGCAGGTGGTCAGCAAGCACACGGAGCGGCTTAGCATGATCCGGACGGTGGCCCTCGGTCCGGTCGAGTCGGCCGATCTCATCGAGCAGATGGCGAGCGACCTGTGAGCGACGAACTGACGTGGTTCAAGTCCAGCTACAGCGACGACGAAGGCGCCAACTGCGTCGAAGTTGCCCTCGGCGGGCCCGACGTCGTCCACATACGCGACTCCAAGCGGGCCGCAGGCCCCCACCTCAACGTCTCCGCCCCCGCCTGGAAGGCCTTCGTTTCCGCAGGTCGGCCCGGAGCTTGAGCCCCGGGACCCGAGCTCTTCCCCTGGGTTTGGTTGGTTGAATTCGGACCCAACCAACCAACCGCCTACGGGAGTTGAACGGCACATCACCCTCAAGGGTGACGTTTCGTAGTCAGCTTGCATCAGAACGTAAAGTCGCCCTAGGTTCGCGACAAAGAAACGGCCCCGGCCGGTGCGCCAACACCGGTACCGAGGCCTAGACCTACGAGTCGAGTCGAGTTCGATCGTGGCTTACGCCAAGCTTAATGCCGCCCTGCCGTCCCCGTCGCATCCCATGGCGAAATCGGGCTACGGCAAACGCCCTGCGGGTGACGAATCCCCGCACAGTGAAGCCGACTTCGCACGTCTGACCGCACGTGACGCGGAGATCGCGACCTTCATCGACCACCTCGCCGTTGGCGCGGCGATGGGTCACAAGGTCATCGCCGCCGAACACCCCCGCTACGGCCAGCAGGCCGTCCGTACGTCGATGGGAAACCTGATCACGGCGGGTCACCTCCGCTGGATCAAGGAACACCTCACGATCGAGGACAACTCGATGCGCTGGGTGACCAGGACGTACTGGTCCAGGGCGCCCAAGTCCCCCGAATGGTGGGCCGAGTTCGCGCGGGATCGGCATGGGCGGGACGTGACGGACCAGTACCGTCCGGGCCTCGCCCGGGTCGACCAGGAGGCCGACCCCGAGGCCCCGCCCGCCGAACCCGGGCCGGGGGTTGGTCCCGCCGAAACCGAACCCGCGCCGGAGGCCGTCCCCGCTGAACCCCGGCCGGAGGCAAGCGCCGCCCACCAAGCCCTCGTCCGGCTCCGCGCAGCGGACTCGCGGCTCGCGCTGTCCGAGCGGGACTGCCGGGCCCTCGAACCCCTCGCCGCCGAGTGGCTGGCGCGCGGGGTGACCCCGGCCGACCTGGTCCAGGAGCTGACCGCAGGTCTGCCCGATGCCGTCACCAACCCGGGCGGCTTCATCCGTAAACGATTGGAGAACAAGATGCCCCCCAAGCCCGCCAAGCTGCCCAAGGGCCCGGGCAAGACCCGGCTGCGCGCCCGCGTCACCCGGGCGGTGATCGTCTGCGGCCTCTGCGAAGAGCCGGAGATGTCCGTGCCGCTCATCAACGGGCTGTGCGCCGAGTGCCGCGCGGAGTGCGACCTTGACGAGGCGGGACCGCCGCGCGAGTTCGACCTGGAGACGCTTCTGCCCGGCCTCCGCCCGGTGGAGCCGCCGGTGGACGTCGAGGCGCGGGCCGATGAGGCGCGGCGGGCGGCGGGGCTGCCGGCGCGGAAGCGGCCCAGGTGACCCCACAGGTTTCCCCACCAAGGGCAAGCGCGCGCCTTGCGCGCCTGAAACCGGAAACAGACACATCTACCTTGGAGGTAGTCCGATGGCATTGGTGAGTCCGCACGCCGAAAGGGGGCCTGACATGGCCCAGGTCACCATCGAGATGGACGAGGGCTTCCTGGCGGATCTGCGCAAGATCCTCGACGCGGAGACGAACGAGGAGGCGGTGAGGGAGGCCGCGATGCGGCTGGCCAAGCTGCAGCGCCGACGGGAGTTCGCCGACGCGATCAAGTCGGGTGAGATCGACTTGATGTACGACGTGCGGGACCAGCCGGAAGAGGGGACGGCGCAGGGATGAGCGAGCGATACCTCATCGACAAGTCCGCGCTCGCGCGGTGGGGGCAACCGGCGGTGGCCGAAGTGCTTGACCCGCTTTTGGAGGACGGCCTGCTGTGCGTCTCGGGTGCCGTGCAGATCGAGACCATGTACTCGGCGCGAGACGCCCAGCACGCGCGGAAGCTCGAGCACTTCCTCAGCGGCTTCGACTATCTCCACTGCCCCGACGAAGTCTGGGACGCGGCCATCGCCACCCAGGACAAGGCCATCAAGAAGGGCAACCACCGCGCCCTCTCCCTGCCCGACCTGGTCATCGCGGCCACCGCGCAGCGTCACCGCGTCACCGTCCTGCACTACGACGAGGACTACGACCAGATCGCCGCCTTGAGCGGACACAGCAGCCGGTGGGTGGTCGACCGGGGCGCGGCGGACGCCGACGGGGCCCGCCGTGCGGCCGGGCTCGTGCCGAGGGGGCGCGGATGAGCGTCGAGGACGTCGTGGAGTTCGAGGAGCTTGCCCGGGGGGCTCCCGAGACGGTCTCGCTCGAACTCGTCGACGGAAAGCTGGGGGTCAAGCCAGTGCCGGACGGCGACCACGGGGAGATCGTCATGTGGCTGCTGCGCCAGTGCCTGCAACAGCGCCCCGAGCTGGGCCTGTACCCCGAGCAGGGCCTGGTGATCGAGGGCTGGCACGCGGGCAGGGTCAAGCCCGACGGGGCGCTCGCCCCCATCGGCACCTTCGCCGGACAGGGCGAGTGGGCCGCCCCGGACCATGTCCTCATGACCGCCGAGGTCCCCGCGCGCGACCACGACGCCGACCGTCTTGAGCGCTACGAAAAGGGATGCGGGTACGCGCGGTCGGGCATTCCCGTCCATCTAGTGATCGACCGCAACAGCGACACCCTGACGGTGTTCAGCGACCTACGCGACGGCGAGTACTGCCAGCGCCGTACGTACTCCTACGGCGCCACGGTCGGACTCCCCGCCCCCGTGGCCATCACCTTGCACACCGAGAAACTGAAGGACTACGCACGCTGAAGCCCGTATCACCGCTGTGAGCCACCCCACTTTCCGGAGTGCCCCGGTCCGCAGCGGGCAGAGGACTCCCCGGAGCGGCCGGAGGGCAAAGGGCCACCGTGATGATCAAGGCGTGAGCGGGACATCTCACGATCTGATACTCGCGGGGCGGAATTCGGCCGCTCGTTAGACTGAGCCGACCGCAGTGATGCGGAACGAGACGGACTGAGCGAGGAGCGCACGTGGGCCTTGTCGTGCAGAAGTACGGAGGCTCCTCCGTAGCCGATGCCGAGGGCATCAAGCGGGTCGCCAAGAGGATCGTCGACGCCAAGAAGAACGGCCACCAGGTCGTTGTCGTGGTGTCGGCGATGGGTGACACGACGGATGAGTTGATCGATCTCGCCGGACAGGTATCGCCGATTCCTGCCGGGCGCGAATTCGACATGCTGCTGACCGCCGGAGAGCGGATCTCCATGGCCCTCCTGGCCATGGCGATCAAAAACCTGGGCCACGCCGCCCAGTCGTTCACCGGCAGCCAGGCCGGTGTCATCACCGACTCGGTTCACAACAAAGCGCGCATCATCGATGTCACGCCCGGCCGCATCCGGACCTCGATCGACGAGGGCAACATCGCCATCGTCGCCGGGTTCCAGGGCGTCAGCCAGGAGGGCAAGAACATCACCACGCTGGGCCGCGGCGGCTCCGACACCACCGCCGTCGCCCTCGCCGCCGCGCTCGACGCGGAGGTCTGCGAGATCTACACCGACGTCGACGGTGTGTTCACCGCCGACCCGCGCGTCGTGAAGAAGGCGCGCAAGATCGAGTGGATCTCGTTCGAGGACATGCTGGAGCTCGCCAGCTCCGGGTCCAAGGTGCTGCTCCACCGCTGCGTGGAGTACGCCCGTCGTTACAACATCCCGATTCACGTCCGGTCGTCCTTCTCGGGACTGCAGGGCACGTGGGTCAGCAACGAACCGCAAGGGGACCGCAAGGTGGAGCAGGCCATCATCTCCGGTGTCGCGCACGACACGTCCGAGGCCAAGATCACGGTCGTGGGCGTCCCGGACAAGCCGGGCGAGGCCGCGTCGATCTTCCGGGCGATCGCCGACGCCGAGGTCAACATCGACATGGTCGTGCAGAACGTGTCGGCCGCCTCGACGGGCCTGACCGACATCTCCTTCACGCTGCCGAAGACCGAGGGCCGCAAGGCCATCGACGCGCTGGAGAAGACCCGGGCCCAGGTCGGCTTCGACTCCCTGCGCTACGACGACCAGATCGCGAAGATCTCGCTCGTCGGCGCCGGCATGAAGACCAACCCCGGAGTCACGGCGACCTTCTTCGAGGCGCTGAGCGACGCGGGCGTGAACATCGAGCTGATCTCGACGTCCGAGATCCGCATCTCCGTGGTCACCCGCGCCGACGACGTGAACGAAGCCGTGCGCGCCGTGCACACCGCCTTCGGCCTCGACTCGGACTCGGACGAGGCCGTGGTCTATGGAGGCACCGGGCGATGAACCGCAAGCCGACGCTCGCGGTCGTCGGAGCGACCGGGGCCGTCGGCACGGTGATGCTCCAGATCCTGTCGCAGCACGCCGACATCTGGGGCGAGATCCGACTCGTCGCCTCCCCGCGCTCGGCCGGCCGCAAGCTGGCCGTGCGCGGTGCGGAGGCCGAGGTCCTCGCGCTCAGCGAGGACGTCTTCGACGGCGTGGACGTCGCCATGTTCGACGTCCCCGTCGAGGTGGCCGAGCAGTGGGCGCCCATCGCCGCGTCGCGCGGCGTCGTGGTCGTCGACAACTCCGCCGCCTTCCGGATGGACCCGGACGTCCCGCTGGTCGTGCCCGAGGTCAATCCGCACGCCGCCCGGCTCCGGCCCCGCGGCATCGTCGCCAACCCGAACTGCACCACCCTGTCGATGATCGTCGCCCTCGGCGCCCTGCACGCCGAGTTCGGCCTGCGCGAGCTGATCGTCTCCTCGTACCAGGCGGTGAGCGGGGCCGGGAAGGACGGCATCGACACCCTGCGGCGGCAGCTGAAGCTCGTCGCGGGCTCGGAGCTCGGCACCGGCCCCGGTGACGTCCGGCGGGCCGTGGGCGACGACACCGGGCCCTTCCCCGAGCCCGTCGCGCTGAACGTCGTGCCGTGGGTCGGCGCGCTCCGCGAGGACGGCTGGTCCTCGGAGGAGATGAAGGTCCGCGACGAGTCCCGCAAGATCCTCGGCCTGCCCGACCTGAAGGTCGCCGTCACCTGCGTCCGCGTCCCCGTCGTCACCACCCACTCGGTGACGGTGCACGCGCGCTTCGAGGACGAGGTGACCGTGGCCCGCGCCCGCGAGATCCTGGCGACCGCGCCCGGCGTCGTGCTGTTCGACGACCCCGCCGCCGGGGAGTTCCCCACCCCCGCCGACGCCACCGGCACCGACCCGACGTGGGTCGGACGGCTGCGCCGCGCCCTCGACGACCCGACGGCGCTCGAATTCTTCGCGTGCGGGGACAACTTGCGCAAGGGCGCGGCCCTGAACACCACGCAGATCGCGGAGCTGATCGCGGGCGAGTTCACCGGCGGCTGACCGGAGCGGGCCGGAGCAGGGGAGTCGGCAGCCCGGAGCCGGGGAGCCGACGGCCCCGGGGCCGCGGAGGCGTTGCTTCCGTCGTCGTTCGGGCCGCCCGGAGCGGAACGCACCATGGGAACTGTGTAAGTTCTGTGTTCAATCCGATGGTCCAGACCGCTTGAACTGGGGCGTCTCCGCGTTCGAAGATTCGGCTTCCGCGTCGTGCAACCGCGACGGCGTGGCGCGCGTCTTCGCCGTCGCCCTCCAGTGGGCGGCCTGAAGCGCTGCGAAAAAGAATATGGGGCATAGGGGAAGAGCTGGTACGCATGGGGGCTTTTGATGCATCGTCGCGAGCGGTTCCCGCGACCGCGACGCACGCCGCGACCACGGCGCCTGCGGCCCGCACCGGGCAGGCGATGCGGAACGCCACACCCGACGCGTACAACCCTGATGGGGGGAAGCGTGTCAAACAGGCGTGGCAGAGGTACTGGACTTCACAGCAGCGAGCGGCGCGGTGGCATTGCGCCCGCCCAGGCGCCCGCGCGTACCCGGCGGCATGCCGGTGATCGCCCCCATGCCCGCAGCGCGGCCCGCCCGCATCCCGACTCAGCGCGAGGGCGATGAGTTGAGCGTGACCGCGGGCACCACCGTCGACCATCTCACCGAGACCTACCGCGCCCACTACCGGTCGCTGCTCGGACTCGCCGCGCTGCTCCTGGACGACACCGCCTCCTGCGAGGACGTCGTACAGGAGGCGTTCATCCGCGTGCACTCCGCACGCAAGCGCGTGCGCGACCCCGAGAAGACCCTGGCCTACCTCCGCCAGACCGTCGTCAACCTCTCCCGGTCCGCGCTGCGCCGCCGCATCCTCGGCCTGAAGCTGCTCACCAAGCCGATGCCGGACATGGCGAGCGCCGAGGAGGGCGCGTACGACCTCCTTGAGCGCGACGAACTCATCAAGGCCATGCGCGGCCTCCAGCGCCGCCAGCGCGAGGTCCTCGTCCTGCGGTACTTCGCGGACATGACCGAGGCCCAGGTCGCCGAGACCCTCGGGATATCCCTCGGCTCGGTCAAGGCGTACGGCTCGCGGGGCATCGCCGCCCTGCGTGTCGCCATGGAGGCCCCGGCATGACGGGCAGGGGACGCCAGGGCAGCGGTACGACGGAGAAGCGCGGCGCCGCGGACAAGCTGGGTGCGCAGGGCAAGCCGAGCGCGCCGGACAAGCGGGACCTGTACGAAGAGCGGGACGCCGGGCGCGCCCGCGGGCAAGACGCTGGGAACGGAACTGTGAAGCACGGGCCGAGCGGCAAGGGCCGCCCCGACCGCGGACTCGGCGTACTCGGCCTGATCGTGAGCGACTCAGGCGCGGGGTCGCAGGGCGGTGCGTCGAACGACGGCCCCGCACGCGGCGGCGGCCCCGGCGGCAGCGGCGCGGCCGGAGGTTCGGGCGGCGGTCCGCGCGGGACCGGCCCGGGCGGCGGCTCCGGCGGCTCCGGCGGTGGCCCCTTCGGCGGCGGCCTGTTCGGCGGCTCCGGCGACCCTGACGACGCCAACGACCCCGACGGGCTGCACGGCGACGAACTCGCGCTGCGGCGCCTGCTCCAGCAGGCCGTCCAGGAGATCCAGCCGGGCGACGCCGCCCTGGAGCGGCTGCGGCACGCGGTGCCCGCACGCCGCGCCCGCAAGCGCCAGGCCCTCGTCGGCATGGCGGCCGCGGCGCTCCTCGTCGGCACGGCCATCCCGGCCCTCGTGCACGTCGCCGGTTCCGGCGGCGACTCGGACGCGCGCCCCTCCATCATCGGCGCGGGCAGCAACCACCCCAGCCAGGGCGACACCGGCGGCAGCAAGGACCGCGGCGAGCACGGCAAGGGCGACAAGGTCAAGGACAAGGAAGACAAGAAGGACAAGAAGGAAGAGAAGGGCAAGGAGGGGAAGGGCAAGGACGGCAAGGGCAAGGACGGCAAGCAGGGCGGCGCCACCGGCGGCCCCGACCCGACGGACGACGACACGGACGCCGTGTCCTCGCCCAGCTGCGACGCCGCCCAGCTCGGCGCCACCGGCTCCGTCGCCCCCGCCGAGGCCAATGGCACGGTCTACGGCACCTTCCGGATCTCCAACACCTCCGGCAACAGCTGCACTGTCAACTCGGCCGGCAGCGTCAACGCCGCGGCCCTCGGCGCGGCCGACCCCGCGAACGTCAACGTCGTCGACCACACGGCGGGCGACGCCGCGACCGGTCTGCCCGACCCGGCGCAGGAGTCCAGCGCGCTCGTCCTGAAGCCCGGCGCCTCGTACGAGGTGCGGTTCGCCTTCGTTCCCTCGGGGACCTGTCCGTCCGACGGCGGTGACCCCTCGCCCAACCCCACGCCCAGCGACAGCGGCGGCGCCAGCGGCGGCAGCGGCTCCGAGAGCGGCGCGCCGGACGGCACGACGACGCAGCTGGTCCCCGAGGAGGGCACGGAGGACGGAAAGGTCGCCGTGTCCCTGACGGCCGAGCCGGGCTCGCCCTCCGCGGGCGCGACGGTGCCCAACGCGTGTGCGGGGACCGTGTACAAGACCGGGGTGCTCGCGGCGCAGTGACGCGCGCGGCGTGGTGACACGTGCCGCGAGCCCCGCGGAGCGCCTCGGCGGTGTCCGCTCACGCCTCCGTGGCGTCCGGTACCAGCCCCAGCTCGGCGTCCCGTGCGAACTCCCGCTCGCGCCGGAACAGCCGGAACCACATGAACACCACGAAGCCCGCGAAGACGAACCACTCGCCGGTGTAGCCGAGGTTCTGGAAGGCCTTCATGTCCAGGCCCGAGTCCTCCGGCGCCGTCGCCGGAACCGGCGTCAGCGGCCCCGTGGCCCGGTCGAGGGTGACCCACGCGTCGTACAGGTCGTCCGGGACCATGTTCACCAGGGACGCCCCGCTGATCATGCCCACCTGGCCGGACGGCAGCCCGCCCGCCGTGGTCACGCCGTTCGAGCTCTGGCTCTCCGAGGCCTGGAGCGCGCCCGTGACCGTGACCTCGCCCTTCGGCGGCGCCGGAGCCTTCTTCACGTCCGCCCTGCCCGGCAGCCAGCCCCGCACCACCGGCAGCGACTTGCCCGCGTCCGTGCGCAGCAGCGTCAGGACGTAGTACCCGCTCTTGTCGTCCAACTCCCGGTCCGGCACGAGCAGTTGCCTGCCCCACCGGCCGGTCGCCGTCGCCCGCTCGCCCGAGGTCTTCTTGTCCACCGGCAGCAGCGAGGCCAGCGGGCGGGCCGCGCCCGTGTCCGTGGTCGCCTGGCGCTCGGCGTCCTTGTGGTCCTGTACGCGGTCCTCGAAGCGGGTGAGCTGCCAGGAGCCCATGAAGAGGCACACGGGGATCGCCAGGGCGACGAAGAGGTTGATGCCCCACCAGCGGGGCGTCAGCAGGAACCGGTACACACCCCCACGGTACGGGGCGCCTGCGGGGGCCTTGCCGGGGGCTCCCCAATCCCGCCCCTTCCCGGCTGTGTCGATTTGCGGCTCCGCCGCGTGGGGGGCTCCGCCCCAGACCCCGCTCCTCAAACTCCCCCGAGCTCTTAAGGAGCAGGGGGGACCCCCACGAGGGGCTGCCTATAGCCCGTCCGGCGTTTGAGGACGAGGCGCGGAGCGGCGACAAGCGGGGGTCCGGGGGCGGCAGCCCCCGGTTTCGGGAAGGGGCGGGATCGGGGAAAGCCCCGCAGGGCCCCACCCCCCTACCCCAAATGCCGCCCCGCGAAGTCCAGCTCAAGCGCCACCTGCTTGATCCGCTCGTCCACGACGAGGGAACCGTGCCCGGCGTCGTAGCGATACACCTCGTGGACGGCCCCCCGCGCGGCGAGCCGGTCTACGTAGTTCTCGACCTGGCGGATCGGGCACCGCGGGTCGTTCACCCCGGCGGAGATGTAGACGGGCACCTTGACGGCGTCGACGTAGGTGAGGGGAGAGGAGGCGGAGAACCGGTCGGGGACCTCTTCGGGGGTGCCGCCGAAGAACGTGCGGTCGATGGCCTTCAGGGCCTCCATCTCGTCGTGGTACGCCGTCACGTAGTCGGCGACGGGCACGGCGGCGAGCCCGAGGGCCCACGCGTCGGGCTGCGTACCGAGCCCGAGGAGGGTGAGATAGCCGCCCCAGGAGCCGCCGGAGAGGACGAGGCGGTCGGGGTCGGCGAGCCCGGACGCGACGGCCCATTCGCGGACGGCGGCGATGTCCTCCAGCTCGATGAGGCCGACGCGGTGCTTGAGGGCGTCGGTCCACTCGCGGCCGTAGCCGGTGGAGCCGCGGTAGTTGACGCGGACGACCGCGTACCCGTGGTCGACCCAGGCGGCCGGGCCTGCCGCGAAGGAGTCGCTGTCGTGCCAGGTCGGACCGCCGTGCACCTCGAAGACGGTGGGCAGCGGCCCGCTCGCCCCCGCGGGCTTCTGGACGAGGGCGTGGATGCGGCCGCCGGGCCCGTCCACCCACACGTCCTCGACGGGCACCGACCGCGGCGCCTTCATGCCGGGCGGGTCCAGGACGACCTTGCCGGAGGTGGAGCGCAGGACGGGCGGCTCGGCGGCGGACGACCACATGTACTCGACGGTGCCGTCGGGGCGGGCGGTGGCGCCGGAGACGGAGCCGCGGGGGGTCTCGACCCGCGTCAGCTCGCGGCTCGCGAGGTCGTACCGCCACAGGTCGCCGCGGGCCTCGAAGCCGTGGCCGACGAGCAGCGCGGAGCCGTCCGGATACCACTCGGCGGAGACGTCGCCGGGCAGGTCGAGGGCGAGGTCGGTCTGCTCGCCGGTGGCCACGTCCCACACCATCGGCTCCCAGCGGCCGCGGCGCTGGTGGCCCACCAGGAGGCGGGTGTCGCCGTCGACCGGGGCGAAGCCGAGGACCTCAAGGCCGAGCTCGACCGTGCCGCCCTCGCTGTCGTCGAGCTCGGCGACGGCCGAGCCGTCGGTGCGCACGACGCGCAGCGCGGGGTGCATCGCGTCGCCGTGCTCCGTGTGCTCGATGGCGATGAGGGTGCCGTCGTGGGAGAGGTCGCCGAGACCCGCGGACTCGCGGTGGCGGTAGATCTCGGCGGGGGCGTCCCCGGGGGCGGCGTCGGCGCGGACGATGTGGATCGTCGTGCCGACCTCGTCCGTGGAGCGGCCGACGACGACCGTGCGCCCGTCGCGGCCGATGGCGAGGCCCGCCGGATACGACGGGTCGAGGCCCGGCACGGCGGGCTCGTCCGCGCCGCTGCCGTCGAAGGGCTGGCGCATCCACACGCCGAACTCGTCGCCGTCCTTGTCGTTGAACCACCAGATCCAGCGGCCGTCCGGCGAGAGCAGGCCGTCCGTCGTGCCGTTCGGCCGGTCGGTGACCTGGCGCTGCTCGCCCGTGGCGCGGTCCCACGCGTACAGCTCGTACGTCCCTGTGGCGTTCGACACGAACAGGGAGTGGTCGGGGGCGTCCTCGGCCCAGTCCGGCAGGGAGACGCGGGGCGCGCGGAAGCGCTTCTCCCAGTCGGGCGTCGGCCCCGTCCCCGACGACGTGGTCCCCGGCGACGTGGTGCCCTCGCCCCGGCCCGTCCCTGCGCTCGGCCCCGTACCCGCATTCGGCTGCGTACCCGTGTCACTCATGGCCCCATAGTGCCTGGCCGGGGCGCCCTCCCGCTGGCGAGGGTCCCCAGCCTGTGGATAACTTTCCGGGCCGGCCCGCTCAGCCGGGTCCCGGCCGCAGCCACGCCTCCCGCTGCGGCGACCCGAACGCGCCCAGCTTCGCGTAGGACCAGGCGCGAAGGACCTCGTGGGCGACCCCGTCCCCGGGCGGCACCGACGCGACGACCACGTCCGTCATGTGCCGGGACAGCAGGAGGTCCCGCAGCCGGGTGGCCACGCCCTCCAGACGGTAGTCCGGCAGGACCATCAGCTCCGTGAGCACGAAGAGGCGGCCCGCCCCCGCGCGCCCGGCCGCGTCGGCGGGCAGGACGTTCCGCAGGGAGTCCAGGAGCGCACTGCCCCGCGCGGCCCGGAACCCGTACAGACAACCGGCGAGCACCGCACCGGAGTCGGCCGTCACCATGTCGAAGTCGGGCTCCTGGACATGCCGTTCGAACCGCTCCAGGAACGCCTTCCGGTCGGCGCCGCCGGGCTCGCCGCTGCCGCCGGGACCACCCGACCCGCCGGTCTTGCCGGTCACGCCGAACCCGCCGGTCCCGCCCGGCCCGTAGCACTCCACGTACACGTTCGCGATCGACTCGCGCTGCTGCTCCGCCTGCCACCGGGTCAGCCGTCGCAAGAACACCTCAGCCATCCACGCCTCCCACCCCGCGCCCCGCGACCCCGAGCCGCCCCGCCCCGCACGCCGCACCTGGACTCCGCATGGTGACACCACAGGACCGCTCGCGGAACTACGCGCGGACGACGAGCTGCGGGGAGAACGCGCCGAGTGCGTGCCCGGGCGCGCGCGTGGCTCGCGCGCCGCGGCTCCCGACGCGGGCGAACCGGCCCCCTCCGGCCCCCCCGACTCACGTCCGCAGCACCGTCCCCCTCCGCTCGAACTCCATCAGCGCCTCCACCTGCCCGACCGGCGCGCTCCCGAGCGCCCGCTCGAGCAGCCACAGGGACCCGTCGATCCCGGAGCTGACCCCGCCCGCGCAGACCAGGTTCCCGTCGTCGACGACGCGGGCGTCGCGGACGTCGGCGCCCCGTTCGCGCAGGTAGTCCTTCGCGCGGTGGTGCGTGGTGCAGGGGCGGTCGCCGACGACTCCGGCCGCGTGCAGCACGATCACGCCGGTGCAGACACCGAGCAGGGTGAGGTCGGGCCGGACGGCCTCCTTCAGGGCGCGGGTCAGGCGGCCCTTCTTGATCTCGGCCCAGATCCCGGCGCCCTCCCGCTGCGCGAAGCCGCCGCCGGGCACGACGATCACGTCGGCCGCGTCCGGGTCCCAGGCGCCGACGTCCGTCACCCGCGTACCGAAGCGACCGGTGAAGCCGCCCGGGCCGCCGCTCGTGACCAGTTCCGTCTCGACCCGCTGCCCGACGGAGCGCGCGGCGCCGAAGACCTCCAGGGGACCGGCGAAGTCCAGCTCCTCGACGCCGTCGAAGACGACGATGTGCACGCGCAGCGGACCCCGCCCGTGTCCCTCACCGCGTCCCTCATCGCGCCGCCCCCGCGCCGCCGCGCTCCCCGCGCCCCACGCCGTCGCCCCGGCCGCTCCCACGGCGGCCGTTGACCTCAACAGACCCCTGCGGTCCATCTCTGCACTCCTAGCTCTCGTTCAACTCCCGTACCGATGTGGACAGTTGGTCGTGCGGCACGAGGGCGGGGTTCCCGCGGGCCGGGAGATTTCGATGGGGGAGCCAAGCAGGTGAAGGACCTCCACGCGGCGCCACTCACCGGCTACGGTGAGCGTCTGGACGCGGGACGGGAGCGCACGTCTGCTCGGGCGGAGGAGCCGATGGGCCAACAGCGAGCGGACACGGGCCAGTTGACACGGCTGCGCCTCGACGAACTGCTTGAAGAGCTCGCCGCGCGGATCAGCGCGGTCCGCGGCACCCGGGACCGGCTGCACAGCCTCCTGGAGGCGGTGCTCTCGGTCGGCAGGGAGCTGGACCTGGCCCAGGTGCTCAGACGCATCGTGGAGACGGCGGTCGCCCTCGTCGACGCCGAGTACGGCGCGCTCGGCGTGATCGGCCAGGGCCGGATGCTGGACGAGTTCCTGCCGGTCGGCATCAGCGACGAGCTGCGCGCCCAGATCGGCGACCTGCCCTCCGGGCACGGCCTGCTCGGCGAGCTGATCCGCAACCCGCAGCCGCTGCGCCTCGCGGAGCTGTCCGACCACCCCGCGTCGTCCGGCTTCCCGCCGCACCACCCGCCGATGCAGTCGTTCCTCGGCGTCCCCATCCGCGTACGCGACAAGGTCTTCGGCAACATCTACCTGACCGGCAAGCACGGCGGCGCGGAGTTCGACGCCGAGGACGAGTCGGTGCTCTCCACCCTCGCGGTCGCGGCCGGGGTGGCGGTGGAGAACGCCCGCCTGTACGAGGAGGCGCGGCTGCGCGAGCGCTGGCTGCAGGCGAGTGCGGAGGTCACCGGCGCGGTGCTCTCGGGCGCGCCGGAGACGCAGGTCCTGGAGCTGATGGTGGAGCGGGCCATGGAGATCACGTCCGCCGAGCTCGGCGTGATCGAACTCATGCGGGGCGACGGCGAGTTGCGGGTCGAGATCGCGCTCGGCCTGGGCTCCGAGGCGCACCGCGGCGCCATCCTGCCGCGCGAGGGCTCCTTCGCGGGGGCCGCTCTCGACGCCCAGGCCCTCGTCTCCGCGTCCGATGTGCGCAAGGACGCCCGGGTGACGTTCAAGGCCGACCGCTGGGAGGGGATCGGCGCCGCCGTCGCCGTACCGATGAGCACGCGCGACGACGTACGCGGCGTCCTGCTGCTCGCCCGCAGCAGCGGCCGCCCCGGTTTCTCCGAGGCCGAGACCACCCCCCTGACGGGCTTCGCGGGTCAGGCCGCGCTCGCCCTCGAACTCGCCGACCGGCGCCGCGACGCCGAGCAGATGAGCCTCCTCGAAGACCGTGACCGCATCGCCCGCGATCTGCACGACCTGGCGATCCAGCGGCTGTTCGCGACCGGCATGACGCTGCAGAGCGTGCAGCGGTTCGTGGAGCACCCGGGGGCCGCCGAGCGGCTGCGCCGGGCCGTCGACGACCTCGACGCCACCATCAAGATCATCCGCTCCACGATCTTCGGCCTGCGCGACCACGAGGCGCCCGGCGGCGCGGCCGGTCTGCGCGTCCGCACGGTCCGCGCGATCGAGGACGCGGCCGCCGTCCTCGGCTTCACCCCCGCCCTGCGCATGGAGGGCCTGGTCGACACCGACGTCTCCCGCGCGGTCGCCGACGACGTGGTCGCCGTCCTCAACGAAGCCCTGTCCAACGTCGCCCGGCACGCCCGCGCCCGCCGCGCCGAGGTGTCCCTGGTCGTACGCAAAGGGGTGCTCGAACTGGCGGTCGTGGACGACGGGGTGGGGATCGAGGCGGGGACGAGGCAGGCCGCCGGGGCCGGGGCCGGGGCCGGGGCCGGGGCTGAGCGGGGCGCCGGGCTGCGGAACCTCGCCGAGCGGGCCGAGCGGCTCGGGGGCGAGCTGGTGGTGCGGGCGGGGGAGCGGCGGGGGACGCGGCTGGAGTGGCGGGTGCCGGTGGCGGGGGTGGGGTCGGGGTAGGGCCGGTGCGGTGGGCCCGGCTTCCGGTGGGGCGGTGGGGCCGGCCCGAGGGCCGGCCGGTGTCACTCCTGGGCGGTCGGCCTCAGCGCACGAGCCCGATCGCCTCGATCTCGATCATCCACTCCGGGTCGGCGAGCGAGGACACCTCCACGAACGACTCCGCGAGGTGGGGCTTGTCCGGGAAGTGCTCGGCGCGCAGCGCGGCGAAGACGTCCTGCCGTGCGATGTCGGTGACGAACACGGTGGCCTTGACCACGTCGGCGAGGCTGGAGCCCGCGTTCGTCAGGACGGTCGACAGGTTCGCGAGCGCCTGCCGGGCCTGCGCCTCGAAGTCCCCGGCGCCGACGGTGGCCCCCTGGGCGTCGATCGGGGCCTGGCCGGAGGTGAAGACCAGGTTGCCGACGCGGACGCCGAGCGAGATGCCCGCGGACTCGTACCAGTCGGGATCCGCGGTGACGCGCACGCGCTCGGCGGCGGGCTGGGCAACGGGCATGCTGATGACACTCCTTCAGGGTGGTGGCGTGATCCACGCAGGACAGCCACGGAGTGCCTTGATCCATTCCCGGGGGGGGCATGGGTGCCCGGGGGGGGCATGGGGGCCCGGAGGGCCATCGGCTCAGTGGGCGGGACCCCGCGGCGTCGGCGAACCGGGCTCGGTCCTGGGTCCGGCGTCGGGCGGCGCGACCTGCGCGGCGAGGACGGCGGCCTGCACCCGCCGTTCGACGCCCAGCTTGGCCAGCATCCGGGAGATGTGGTTCTTCACGGTCTTCTCGGACAGATACAGCTTCCCGCCGATCTGCCGGTTGGTGAGCCCCTCCCCGATGAGCGCGAGGATGGCACGCTCGCGCTCGTTGAGGACGGACAGCCGGGCGTCCTCGGGCGGCAGTTCGCCCTCGGGACCGCGCAGCGACCGCATCAGCCGGGCCGTCGTGGCCGGGTCGAGCAACGACTGCCCGGCGGCGACGGTCCGTACCGCCGTCACCAGGTCGGATCCCTTGATCTGCTTGAGTACGTAGCCCGCGGCGCCCGCCATGATGGCGTCGAGCAGCGCGTCCTCGTCGTCGAACGAAGTGAGCATCAGACACGCCAACCCCGGCATGAGCGCGCGCAGTTCACGGCACACGGTGATGCCGTTCCCGTCGGGCAGGCGGACGTCGAGGACGGCGACGTCGGGCCGCAGCGCGGGCCCCCTGGCCAGCGCCTGCTCCCCGCTGGCGGCCTCCCCGACCACCTCGATGCCGGGCTCGCCGCCGAGCAGGTCGCGCAGGCCGCGCCGGACGACTTCGTGGTCGTCGAGCAGGAAGACACGGATGGGGCGTGGCGGGGCGCCGGGCTCGGCCGGATCCGGTGCTGCGGCAGTGCTGTCCATCTCTACCCCTTGGTCGGCCCGGGCGTGTCCATCGGTCTGCCGGTCGGCGGCTCTGCCGCGCGGAGGGGGCACCGGTGTCCGTGTCCGTGCCCGTACGGCGGAGATTTCATGTCCGTACGGGGGCGGCGAACCGTGCCCCTTCGAGGGTGACGGTAAGGGCTTGCTCCCTGCCAGGGGCCGAACGGCCCGGCGGGGCCCGGACGCTGGGGCCGAGCGGCCCCGCGCGAGGGCCACTCGGCCCTCGCGCGACTCGCCCCGCACAGGGCATTGTTGAGTACGGAACAACCCTCGACACGGGATTCCGGTGCCGCGGCGGAGCTGGACTCCGCCGCACCGGATCCGTTCCCGGTGCGGCACGGCTGAGTGCATGTCCAGCGACCACCGCACCCGCCTGCGCGGCCGCAGGGGAGCGGCCGCGCAGGCGCATCGAGCGCCCGCGCGCCCCCGCGCATGCCACGAAAGTCAGGACATACCGCCCTCTGAGGGCGTGCCGACCCCTGATAGATTCCCAGCCACCCACCCATTTTCGGACAACAGTCCTGAATAGGAACGTGCACTCGGTGGGAACCGGGCCAGGTCAGGTCAGGCAAGGCGAGCAGGCGGGGGAACATGTCCACGGACCCGATGGACGGGCACAACGCCGTCACACTGATGGGCATCGTGTTCGTGGCGGCGGTACTGGCCGTGGGCCTGACGGCGTACGCCACGGTCACGCTCGTACGGGTGGCCACTGGACGCGCGGACTCCGCGGGCGCGGACCCCGTGAGCACGGACCCGGTGAGCACGGACCCCGCGCGGCGCGGAATCCTCCGCACCTCCCGCACCCTCCAGGCCCTCCGTGCCACGGCGTCCCTGGCCGGTGCGGGCGCCCTGGCGGTCTATGCCTGGGGCGCCCTGCGCCTGCTCGCCCTCGATGACACGGAACGGGGCGCGGCCTGCGTCCGGGCGGCGGACCCGGCCGACGCGACGACGATCGACGGCTACAGCGCCACGTACTTCCCGCTGCGCTTCGGCTGCCACGCGGCGGACGGCGCGACGTACTCGGTGGGTGTGCCCGAGTACGTCAATCCGGCGGCGCTGGCGCTGACGATCGCGGCGGCGGTGCTCGCGGGGGCGGCGGCCGTGTTCAGGTCGCGCACGTCGGCGCGCGGCGCGGAGCGCGTGGCGGCCTGACTCCGGACGCCCCCGGCGTCACTTGCCCCCGGCCAGGGTGTGCGCCACCAGCGCGTTGGCGTGCCCGTGCCCGAGCCCGTGCTCGGCCTTGAGCCACTTCACGAGATCCATGTGCTTGCTCAGCTCGGACCCCCGAATGAGCTCCACCCACTCCGAGATGGAACGCCCGTACTTCGCCTCGATGGAAGGAAAGTAACTGGCGGGCCCCTTCACAGCGGCATCAGACATCTCAACGCCCTCCTCGGGTCTCACGCTTGGTATCTGGTCTCACGTTCGGTCTTTTCACACATAGGACCACCCCCGTCCCCAGGACTCATCGCCTCCGCGAAGTGATCCACGTCACGCACCTTCGAGCGACCTGCCCCGCACCTCCAGGTGCAACCCTTCGGTTGCGCTAAGCTCGACCATGTGCAACTCTGAAGTTGCACTAACTGTCGAGAGCGAGACGACCGAAGGAGCCCGCCATGAGTGACACCGGGAACGGCACGCCTGCCCCGCGGAGCCCGCACACCCCGCCCGACCGGATCGAGCGCGAGACCCTGATCGCCGCCTCCCTGGAGCGGGTCTGGTCGCTGGTGACCGAGCCCGGGTTCTGGGTGGCCGACAAGGCGAGCCTGGCGGGGACCACGGCCAGGGAGGGGGAGTCGATGGTGGCGAGGAATCCGGAGTACGGGGACTATCCGGTGCGGGTGGAGAAGGTCGAGCCGCAGACGTATGTGGCGTACCGCTGGGCCAGCGCGTTCCCCGGCGAGGAGCTGCGGGCCGACAACAGCACCCTCGTGGAGTTCACGCTGACCTCGGAGGGCGACAAGACCCGCCTCCGCGTCGTGGAGAGCGGCTTCGCGGCGCTTGCCGGGTCCGAGGAACTGCGCGCCCGGGCCGTACGGGACAACACCGGCGGCTGGCCCCAGGAACTCGACGCGCTCAAGCAGCGAGCCGAGCAGCCGACCGCGTGACCGACCAGGAACCGGCCGCCGACGGGGTCGCGGGTGAGGCCGTGGACGGTGTTCTCGCCGCGCTGGCCGACCCGACCCGCCGTCGGCTCCTCGACCTGCTCGCCGCGCGCGGCGAGGCCACCGCGACGAAGCTCGCCGACCAACTCCCCGTCTCCCGCCAGGCCGTGGTCAAGCACCTCGCCGTCCTGGACGCCGCCGGTCTGGTCTCCGGCAACCGGGTCGGACGCGAGATGCGGTACGCGGTACGGCCCGCGGCACTGGACGTCACGGCCCGCTGGATGGCCGCGCTCGCGGCCGACTGGGACCGGCGCCTCGCGGACATCAAGCGCATCGCGGAGGCGGCGGAGCGGGACGCGCGCTAGGCGCGCCCTGTACTCGCCCTGACCGTCAACGGCCCCCGCCCGCACTCGGCCAGGCCCCGATTCGGCCCAGACGCCCACCCCTGGCACCCGCCCCGCCCCGGCGCCCGAGCCTCGCCCTCACCAATGCAGCATCTGCATCAACTCCCCGCTCCGCACCCCGGTCGCCACCCCCGGCGCATCCTCCCCGGGGCGCACCCACCCGGCCCGCTCCGCCGCCGCGACGGCCGCCGCCTCCGCCTCGTCGGCCGCCGCGTTCAGCGCCTGGTTCGCGCCCAGTTCGCCCGCCTTCGCGGCCGCCCCCGCCGCCTGTGCCGCCTTGAGGGCCGCTTCGCAGGCGGCGACGGCGACTTCGCTGTCGGCGTCGTGGATCCGCCCCATGCGGGCCGCCTGCGCGGCGGACGCCGCGGCGTTCCTCGCGCAGCGCGAGTCCGCCGCCGGGTCGGGATCACCCTCGGCGAGTACGGTGATCGCCTGTGCGGACACCCGCGCCGCATGAGCCGCCTTCCAGACGACCCCCTCGTCCACGTCGGCCGCGCCGGAGACCTTGTCCGCGCCCCGCCCCGCCCCACGCCCCCGCTCGATGTACCTGCTCACAGCCGCAGCCCGCGCCGCCGCACTCCGCGCCCGAGCCGAGTGCCCCGCCCGCAGGGCATCCCCGGCCGTGGCGTCGGCCGCGGACTCGGACGCGGATTCCACCGCAGGCGCAGCCTCGGCCCCGCCCTCGACCTCCGCCACGCCCTCGGCCCCGCGCACCGCCCCACCCCGAGGCGCCCCGCCCGAAACCTCATCCCGCCCAGATCCCCTCACGCCCCATCTCCTTCACGACATCCGCTCCACGACGACCCCTCGCCGGAACGTCCCTCACGGGAACGTCCCTCACGGGAACGTCCTTCACGGGAACGTCCTTCACGGGAACGTCCCTCACCGGAACGTCCCTCACCGGCCCCCCCTCACGGGAACGTCCCTCACCGGAACCCCCCTCACAAGAACAACCCCAACCCCTCATCCACCGACCACACCTGCCAACTCATCGCGAGCAGCGCCACCGCCGAGATCAGCGCCATCATCAGGTTCTGTCCCTGCTCGGCCCAGTCGTGGATCATGAGGATGAGGTAGATCAGATTGAGCGCGAGGCCGCAGGCCAGGGCGATCGGGGTGAGGAAACCGGCGATCAGGCCGAGGCCCAGGGCCAGTTCCGCGTAGGCGACGACGTAGGCCATCAGCCGTGGGCGCGGCTTCACCACGGTGTCGAAGCCGCGGCGCACGACGGGCCACCGGTGCTTCTCGGCGATGCCGGCCGCCCAGCCGATGCCCCCGCCGGTGAACCAGGTCTTCTTGTCCTTGTGCCGCCAGCTCTCCAGCCACCACAGCCCGAGCCCGATCCGGAGGATCGCGAACCACTCCGCGCCGCTGAGCCAGATCGTCCGCATCACGTGCCCTTCCCGCCGCCCGCCGCCCGGTACTGGGCGGCGGTGCCTGTTCCTGCGCCCGCTCGCCCGTCAATGTCTGACGATCCGTCAGTTCAGCGGATGCCCCGCGAGAGCGCAAGGCCTCGTGCGGCCCCGCCCGGCCCGCACGGCCCCCGAGGCCGCCGCCCCCGACTTCGCGCTGCCGCTTGCCGTGCGGCCCGCCTCGCCATAGCCTCGATCTGATGGGTCGTCAGATTCGGGCCGGTGGATCCGGCGGGCGGTGAGGGGACACAGCGTGAGCGGCAACGAGAGCGGCGCCAGGGACATCCCGAAGGTCATCAGCGTGGACGATCACGTCATCGAGCCCGCGCACCTCTTCGAGACCTGGCTCCCGGCCAAGTACCGCGACCGGGGCCCGCGGCCCTTCACCGCGGGCATCGGCGAACTGGCGTACGTGGGCGGGAAGTACCGCTTCACCACCGACCCGGAGGGCCAGGTCACGGACTGGTGGCGGTACGAGGACGAGATCTTCCCGTACAAGCGCATCATCGCCGCCGTCGGATTCTCCCGGGACGAGATGACGCTCGACGGGATCACGCGGGAGCAGATGCGCCGCGGCTGCTGGGACCCCAAGGCGCGCCTCGCGGACATGGACATGAACCACGTCGAGGCCTCGCTCTGCTTCCCCACCTTCCCGCGCTTCTGCGGCCAGACCTTCGCGGAGGCCAAGGACAAGGAGGTGGGGCTCGCGTGCGTCCGCGCGTACAACGACTGGATGGTCGAGGAGTGGTGCGGGGACAGCGGGGGGCGCCTGATCCCGCTCTGCCTCATCCCGCTGTGGGACGTGGAGCTCGCCGTCGCGGAGATCAGGCGGAACGCCGCGCGCGGGGTGCGGGCCGTGACCTTCAGCGAGATCCCGACCCATCTCGGGCTGCCCTCGATCCACTCCGGCTACTGGGACCCGTTCTTCGCGGCCTGCGAGGAGACCGGGACGGTCGTGAACATGCACATCGGCTCGTCGTCGCAGATGCCCGCCGCCTCACCGGACGCGCCCCCCGCCGTCCAGGCCTCGCTGTCCTTCAACAACGCGATGGCCTCGATGATGGACTTCCTGTTCTCGGGGGTCCTCGTGAAGTTCCCCCGGCTCAAATTGGCTTACAGCGAGGGGCAGATGGGGTGGATTCCGTACGCCCTGGAGCGCGCCGACGACGTCTGGGAGGAGCACCGGGCGTGGGGCGGCGTGAAGGACCTGATCCCCGAGCCGCCGTCGACGTACTACTACCGGCAGATCTTCTGCTGCTTCTTCCGCGACAAGCACGGCATCGAGGCGATCGAGACGGTCGGGGTGGACAACGCCACCTTCGAGACGGACTACCCCCACGTCGACTCCACCTGGCCGCACACGAAGCAGGTCGCGACCGACCACGTGGGCCACCTCCCGGAGGACGTGGCCTACAAGCTGCTGCGCGGCAACGCGATTCGTATGCTGGACCTGCCGTTTGACCAAGACCGGACGGCCGCGGCCACGGCCTGACGCCACGGCCCGCGACGCACCGCGCGGAGAGGCAGGCGGACCGGATGTCGCATCCCACCTCGGAGGCCCTGACCACGCTGGCGCGCGCGTATGTGCGCCGCGCGCCGGGGTCCTTCGGCAAGGCGGCGCTGGCCTCCCGGTATCTGAACGCCCGCCTGCGGGAGCACCCCCGGCGCCGCGTGGTGGACGTCGACTTCGGGGCGCGGGGAGCGGAGGAGGCGCTCGGCGCGCCCGGTGTGCGGTTCGCCGTCGACACCCAGGACCTCATCCAGCGCTACCTCTACCTGTTCGGCTCGTGGGAGCCCCACATGACGCGGTGGCTGCGCGGCCGGCTCCGCCCCGGGGACACGTTCGTCGATGTCGGCGCCAACATCGGCTACTTCGGCGTGCTGGCCTCGCGGCTCGTCGGACCGACCGGGCGGGTGGTGACGGTCGAGGCCTCGCCCGTGTTCCACGAGCGGCTGCTGCGGCAGGTGCGGCTCAACGCCTGCGGGAACGTCCGGGCGCTGAACGCCGCGGTGTCCGACCGGGCGGAGACACTGACGTTCGTCCTGGCCAGCTCGCACAACATGGGGGCGAACAGCATCGTCCCCTACGACGGCCCCGCGGAGTCGAAGTTCGACATCGAGGCCCGCCCGCTGCCGGAGCTGCTCGACGCCGAGGAGATCGCCACCGCCCGCGTGGTCAAGATCGACGTCGAGGGTGCCGAGGGCGGCGTCGTCCGCGGCATGGCCCCGATGCTCGACCGGCTGCGCCCCGACGCCGAGGTGACCGTGGAGGTGACCCCGGACCGGATGCGCCAACTCGGCGACTCGGCGGAGGAGTTGATGGCGATCATGCGGGAGCACGGGTTCCACGCCTACCGGATCGCCAATGAGTACGCCGTCGGGACCTACCCGGCGGCCCTGCGCGGCCCGGCCGCCGCGCCGGTCCGGCTGCGGGGTCCCGTGGTCGAGGAGAGCGACCTGATCTTCTCGCGGGTCGACGCGGAGACGTTGTAGGCGAGGCGCCGCAGGCAGAGGCGCGTTCAGGCGCGGCGGGTGCGAAGCCCGCGGTGGGTGCGAAGCCCACTGCGGGTACGAAGCCCGCTGCGGGCGGCGGCGAAGTCGGCCTCGGCGGAAGGCCCCGCTCAGTAGCGCCACTCGAAGCCCCCCAGGGCCCGCGCCCGCGCCTGGACCACGGCCATCCGCACGTCCCGCTCGGCGGCGTCCGTGTGCGCGGGCTGACTCGTCGCCTGGCCGGGCCACTTGCGGTAGAGCAGGCCCACCTCGGCGGAGAACCAGCCGCGGGACACCGCGTTCAGGGCGAGCAGGAGGCCGGTGTCCTCCGAAGCCGGGAGCGCCATCCAGCCGCCGAGCGCGACGAGCAGGTCGCGGCGGACGAAGAGCGTCGCCGGATGGACCGGCGCGCGGTAGTCGTGCGCCGCCCAGTGGTCGAGCACGGCCCGGCGCTCGATCGGCCCCTGCCCGGGGTCCCCGGGGAACCCGACGGTCGTGCCGTCCGGCAGCAGGTCGAGGACGCGGGACGTGGCCCACCCCAGCGTCGGATCGCTCTCCAGGGCGGCCAGATCGCGGGCCAGCGCCCCCGGGGACAACTGGTCGTCGGCGTCCAGGACCTTGACGTAGGGGCCGTCCGCGTGGCCCAGGGCTAAGGTGCGGGCGACGCCGGGCCCGCCGCGCCGGCCCTGGCGGAACGTCACGCGGCCGTCGTCGGGGACGTGCGGGGCGACGCCCTCGCCCAGGCCGTCCTGCTGGATCACCCAGTGCCACTCCCACCCCTCGGGGAGCCGTTGCGCGCGCAGTGATTCGTACGCGCCCGTGAGGTACGGGGCGGAGGGGCCGTGGACTGCCGTGATGATGACGACGCGCCTGCGCACGGCACGCACCACCTTTCCGGGGAGCGGTGAAGGGGTGTCGTACACCCCTCAACGAGATATTCGCCGACAGGGGTTCGGGTAGGGGGCAACAGGGGTTGCATGTAGATGGAACAGATCTTTTGTCGTAATCCGGCCCCGGTGTCGCGAGTTGCACCATGAGATGTGCCATGAGTGGCGCCATCGGATGCGCCAGGAGAGGCGTCATGAGGGGTGCCGCGAGTATTGAAAGAGCTCTGCAATTCGACGCATTGACGCATTGCGGAGGGCGCAATCGCGGTAAACCCACAGGTCGACGAGGGCATGGAAGGGCCCGATCGCTGGCGACGGGGGATGCACCAGCGATCGGGCTGTGCCCAACCGTAACAAGCCTGCTGGCGCGGGGGGAAGGAATGGGCCGGAGTTGGCCAGTTGTGAGCGGGATCACGCACCGCGGATCCCGGTGGAAAACAGCGACCCTTCACCTTTCGCACGGTGGTGCGTACGAGAGCCGGGGCAGATACTCACGCCAATTTTCGGGAGTCAGGACACCGTGTGTGGTCGAGCAAATACGGCGAATGGCCTCGTCGGTGTCCAGGTTCCACAACCGGACGGTATCCGTGCCGCTTGAAACTCCGAGCATGTGACCTTGAGGACTGAACGACAGGAAACTTCCCGTCTTGGCGTTGGGGCTCATCGACTGGCCGATGGGCGCGGTCCGCGCGGGGTGGGTGACGTCCCAGAGCCGGACCGTGTTGTCGTTGCCGCCGCTCGCCAGGGTCCGGCCGTCCTCGCTGAACGTGAGGGACACGAGCGCGTCGGTGTGGCCGGTGAGGGGGGAGCCGAGGCGGGTCGCCCGGCGCGGGTCGGAGATGTCCCAGAGCCGGACCGTGCTGTCGTCGCTGCCGCTGGCCAGCGTCCGGCCGTCCGGGCTGTGGACGAGGGTGTTGATGGGGCCGAGGTGTCCCGTGAGGGGCTTGCCGAGCGGGGTGGCGCGGCGCGGGTCGGCCACGTCCCAGAGCCGCAGGGTGGCGTCCGAGCTGCCGCTGGCGAGCGTCCGGCCGTCGGGGCTGAAGGCGAGGTCGTTGACGTACCCCTTGTGGCCGGTGAGCGGGGCGCCGAGCGGGCGGGGGCGGGCCGGGTCGCCGACGTTCCACAGCCGGATGGTGCGGTCCTCGTAGGCGGTCGCGAGGACGCGCCCGTCCGGGCTGAAGGCCATCGCGGCCGCGAACCGGGTGCGCAGTTCGACGGCGGGACCGTAGGAGACGGGGCGGGACGGGTCGCTGACGTTCCACAGCCGGACCGAGCGGGCTCCGGTGAGCACGGCGAGCGTGTCGCCGTCGGGGGAGAACGTCGGTGTGCGCACGGCCCCCGACCCGGGCTTGAACGGTTTGCTCAGCGCCTCGGGCCGCTCGGGCCGCCGCACGTCCCACAGCCGGACCTTCTCGTCGCGCGCGGCCGTGGCGAGCACTTTCCCGTCGGGGCGGAACGAGCCGATGCGGCCGATCATGTCCGACGTCGGGATCGACCACAGGCGGACCTTGTTGTCGCCGCTGCCCGTCGCGAGCGTCCGGCCGTCGGGGCTGAACCCGAGGGCGTACACCTCCCCGCCGCTCCCCGACAGCGGTACGCCGACCTGCGACGGGTGCGCCGGATCGCGGACGTTCCACAGGCTCGCCGTGCTGTCCGCGCTGGCGGCCGCGAGCATGGTCCCCGCCGGGTTGAAGGCCACCGACCAGACGGGGCCGGTGTGGCCGGTCAGGGGGGCGCCGAGGGAGGCCGCGCGGCGGGGGTCGCTCACGTCCCAGAGCCGGACGGTGTTGTCGGAGCCGCCGCTGGCGAGGGTCCGGCCCTCGTGGTCGAACGCCACCGAGTGCACCGTGTCCGTGTGGCCGGTGAGGACCCGCTTGACCGGCTCCGGACGGCGCGGGTCGGCGGTGTCCCACAGCCTGATGGTGCCGTTGTCGCCCCCGGCCGCCAGGGTCCGCCCGTCGGGGCTGAACGCCACGGAGCGCACGGCGGCGGTGTGGCCGGTCAGGGTGCCGAGCGCCTTGGGGCGGCCGGGCTTCCGCACGTCCCACAGGCCGACGGTGTGGTCCTCGCTGGCGGAGGCCAGCGTGCGCCCGTCCGGGCTGAACGCGAGCAGGTAGACCGTGCCGCCGTGCCCGGTCACGGGCTTCCCGATCGGGCGCGGACGGCGCGGATCCCGTACGTCCCACAGCCGGATCGTGCCGTCGTCGGACGCGCTGGCGAGGGTGGTGCCGTCGGGGCTGAACACCGCGGTGCTCACCCAGCTCCTGTGCCCGGTGAGGGGTTTGCCGAGGGGCTTGGGGCGGGCCCGGTCGTGGACGTCCCACAGCCGGACGGTCCGGTCGTAGCTGGCGGTGGCGAGGAGCCGTCCGTCGGGGCTGAACGAGGTGAGGTAGACGGCGCCGGTGTGGCCGAGCAGCGGGGTGGCGAGGGGCGCGTTGACGATCGAGAGCAGCCGGTTCCTCGTCCCCTCGTCGTCCGGTCGCAGGCGGTGTGCCACCAGGCCGAGCTGGGCGGACAGCGACGGGTCCGTGGACTGGGCGCGGTCGGCCTCGGCGGTCACCTGCTCGAAGACCGCGTCGTTCCGCTTGGCCACCGCGTCGTTGCGCTGCTGCGAGGCGACCACCGCGGAGACGACGGCCACCAGCGCCAGGGCGACGAGCGCCGCCACCGCGCCCCGGCTGATCCACAGGATGCGCCGGCGCAGCCCGGCCGACGCGGCCAGGAACTCCGCGGCGCCGCGGGTCAGGAAGATGTCGCCGGTGGACTCCGCCCAGGCGCGCGCCCGCTCCAGGCGCGAACCCCGGTAGAGCAGCGCCGCGTCCCGGCCGGATTCCTCCCAGGCCCTGCCGTCCTCCTCCAGGCGCTGGCGCAGCAGATGGTCGCCGCGGTCCTCGTCGATCCAGTCGCGCAGCCGCGGCCAGGCGTGCAACAGCGCCTCGTGCGTGATCTCCACGGTGTCGGCGTCGAGGGTCACGAGCCGGGCGCGCACCAGCGCCTCCAGGGACTCCTCGGTCTTGTCCGGGTTCGTCGACTCCTCCGCCAACTGCCGCCGCGTCCCCCGCCTGCGGGTGGCCTGGGTGTCCTCGCCGAGGTGGACGAGGCGGAGCAGCAGCAGCCGCGCGGCGGAGCGCGCCGCCGGGTCGAGTCCGGACCAGGCGCGCTCGGCGGTCGCCGCCACCGCCCCCTGGATGCCGCCCGCCGCGCGGTACCCGGCCAGCGTCAGCTTCCCCGTCTTGCGCCGCTGCCAGGTGGCGAGCAGCGCGTGGGAGAGGAGCGGGAGGACACCCGCGTCGTGCGCCCCGCGCGGCCCGCCCGTGCTCACCTCCCGCACGATCAGCTCCGCGAGCCCGGGTTCGAGTTCGAGGCCGACGGCCTTGGCCGGTCCGGTCACCGCGTTCCGCAGCTCCGTGGTGGTCAGCGGCCCGAGCACCATGTGCCGGTGCTGGAGCGCGTCGGCCAGTTCGGGATAGCCGAGGCACTCCTCGTAGAAGTCGGCGCGGATGCCGAGGACGACGAGGGCGGGCGCGGGGCTGTCGGGGCCGCCGGGTCCGTCAGGTCCATCCGGGTCGGCGGGCGCGCAGACGGCGTGCAGGAGCTGGATGAACGTACGCCGCTCGGCCTCGTCGGAGCAGAGGGTGAAGGCTTCCTCGAACTGGTCGACGATGAGGACGGGGCGGGGGGCGGGGGGCGCTTGGCGCTCGGCCGAGGCGGGGTCCTGGCCTTCGGCCGAGGCAGTGTCCCGGCCCTCGGTCCAGGAGGTGAGGGCGGCACGCACAGCGGGTGCGAACTCGGGCGTATCGGGACCTATGTCCGATACGACATCACCGAGCCCCGGTATGTGACCGGCCAACGCGCCGACCGGATCGGCTCCCGGCACGAGCTGCACCACCGGGCTGTTCTCCGCGCCCATGGCACCCCTCTGCAGGGCGGGCACCAGACCGGCGTTGAGCAGGGAGGACTTCCCCGCCCCCGAGGCGCCCACGAGCATGACGAGGCCGCCCGACTTCTCGGCCGCGCGGAGCTGCGCGACGAGGGCGTCCGTGCTGCGCTCCCGGCCGAAGAACCACTGCGCGTCCTGCTCGCGGTACGAGGCGAGCCCGCGGTAGGGGCACACGGCGGGCACGGCCGGGGTGTCGGCGGGGGCCCGTTCCTCGTCCTGTCCGGCGGCCGCGGCCCGGTCCCCGGCGGGGTCGGCGACCGAGAGCTCCCAGAGGCGCTGCCACTGGGCGAGGTCGTACAGGCCGGTGGACACCGGGGTGGGCCGCTTGCGCCGGGCTTCGGGGATGAGGACGTGCAGGACCGCGGCGAGGGCGGCGAAGTGGGCGGGCACGTTGTTGGCCCGCCGCCAGTCGCTGATGCGCTGGGCGGACACCCGTACGGGCCGCCCGCGGTCGTCGACGCGCTGCAGTTGCCCGACCGCTTCGGCGACGCGCTTGAGGGGCGGATTTCCGGCCTCCTGATACAGCAGCGCGAGGCGTTCCGCGAAGGCGGTACGTGCCCCCGAGTCGGAACCCAAGGCCTCCACCCCTCACTTGCGCCGCACCTGGACATCCGGACCGGAAAACTCACTTTATACGCCTGACCTGCGGCGAAGCGTGCCGGACGATACCGGAAGCTCCTCAGCCGGACCCTCAACTGGCAGGATCGCGGCGCAGTAGCGAACCAACCGCGAGGCGTCAGGGCAGGCCACCGGGCCCGGCGCTCGGAGAGGTGTCACATGGCGCTGCACCCTCCTGGCTGGTTTTCGCCGGAGTTATGAAGCGGTGGCGAGGGTTCCGGTTCACGGACTCGCCAGGCACGTGGAGCAGGTCGCACCCGGACCGCTGCCACGTCGACCGCGACTCCGGACCCTCATTCGATCCACGCCGCTCCGGCGCGGGTCGACACCGCCCGCCTCGTTAGGTACCGGTCCCCACGAGGGGAGGGACCGGTACCGATACGACGCGGCGGCCGCCGCCCGGACGTCGGTCAAGCGGCGCCGGGGGCACCGGGGCCGACGAGGCCGTCGAGCCAGTCGTCGAGGCGGGCCCCCTGGCTGACCATCACATCCGGGTCGCGGAGGGCGTTGGCCAGCAGGGACATGCCCTGGTACGCGCCCACGAAGGCGAGCGCGAGCCCGCCGGGATCAGGCAGCCCCAGCTCGCGGAACTGCCGCTCGGCCCAGTCGAGCAACTGCCGGACGACCTTGCCCGCCTCCTCGTCGAGGCCGCCCTCGTCCCGCTTGTCGAGCTCGGCGGCCAGGGTGCCGGTGGGGCAGCCGTACCGCGCCGCGGTGTCCCGCCGCTCGACCCACATCCCGACCAGCGCCTTGAGCCGCGCCAGCGGATCGGGCAGCGCGTCGAGCCCCTCGGTGAGCGCGGCGAGATGCCCGGAGTGCTCGGCGAGCGCGGCCTGGACCAGCTCGTCCTTGGTCTTGAAGTAGTAGTAGACGTTCCCGACGGGCACGTCCGCGGCGGCCGCGATGTCGGCGATGGTGGTGCGCTCCACGCCCTGCTGGTGCAGGACCTGAGCGGCGGCGGCCATGAGCCGCTGCCGCTTCCCGGCACCGCGAACCTTCTTTGAGTCAGTCACCTGACTAACTATAGACAGCGCCCGGGGGAGCCGTGCTAGCGTCCACCCAAGTCAGCCAACTAACTAACTAACTGACTGACTGGCTGGCTGACCAAGTAACCAAGTGACTAACTGCCGGGGAGAAAACATGATCGTGGTGACCGGAGCGACCGGAAACGTCGGAAGATCGCTGGTGCGGACGCTCGCGGCGGCGGACGAGAGGGTCCGGGCGACGTCCCGGCGGATCTCGGCGCAGGACGTACCGGAGGGGGCGGACTGGCGCCGGGCGGACCTGGCCGACGCCGAGAGCCTGCGCTCGACCTTCGACGGCGCGCGGGCGCTGTTCCTGCAGAGCGGCGGCGCGAGCGCGCACCAGCTCAGCCCGGCGGACCTCCTCGACGTGGCGAAGGCGGGCGGAGTGGAGCGGGTGGTGCTGCTGTCCTCGCAGGGGGTGGTGACCCGGCCGGACTCGCCGTCGCACGGCATGCTGATGCGGTCGATCGAGGACGCGGTCCGGCAGTCGGGGATGGAGTGGACGATCCTGCGCCCCGGCGGTTTCGCGTCCAACACCTACGCCTGGGCCGAGTCGGTACGCACGTCACGTACCGTCGCGGCGCCGTTCGGCGACGTCGGCCTGCCGGTCGTCGACCCGGCCGACATCGCGGAGGTGGCGGCGGCGGCGCTGCGCGAGCCGGGCCACGCGGAGCACGTCTACGAACTCACGGGCCCGTCCCTGATCACCCCCCGCGAGCAGGCCGAGGCGCTCGCCGCGGCCCTCGACACCCCGATCCACTTCACCGAACAGACCCGCGCCGAGGCCCACGCCCAACTGCTCCACTTCATGCCCGCCCCCGTCGCCGACACCACCCTCGCCATCCTCGGCGAGCCCACCCCCGCCGAGGCCCGCGTCAGCCCCGACGTCGAACGGGTCCTCGGCCGCGCACCGCACACGTACGCGGAGTGGGCGCGGCGGAACGAGGCGGCTTTCCGCTGACGTGTCCGAGGGGGGGCGTGCGGGGCGTGCTAGCCGGAGATGGCGGTGTAGGCGACCTCGGCACGCCGGCCGTCCGGGGTCTCGGCGGGGGCATGGGCGAGGAAGTCCCGGGTGGCACCGGTGAAGGTGATCGTCCCTTCGGCGAGAACGGTGACGTGGTCGGCCTCTTCGGCGAGGTCGGCGACATCGTGGGTGGACATCAGCACCTGCACCTCGTCCGTGGCGAGGCGCAGGATGGGGAACGAGCGGGCTGGCCGCGCCGTACTCCTCCCCGAACGACAGTGACGTGTCCAGCTGCCCCGAGGCGTGCCGGGGCCACACCGGGGCGTCGTACTTCACGGTCTCGGCGATCACGTAGAACACGGCGACGGTGGCCAGTGGGGCCGAGATCATCCGGGGGGTGAGGTGCCCGAGCGTGCAGCCGAACACGGCGTACGCGCACACGATGACCATGGCCATGAACAGGGGCGCCAGCGCGGCCGGGGTCGGCATGAGCCGGGTCTCGATCAGCCGCATCACCACCGGCAGCACCAGGACCAGCCATCCGGCGATGACGACGGGCAGCAGCGTGTGAGCGGCCACCCGGAACCGTGACCGACCGGGGGCGAGCTGCCACACCCCGTCCCTCCTCAGCCGCCCCCCGGAAGCCACTCAGGGACCCGGCCCGCACTGCGGATCAGGCCCCTGAACTGGTACTTCACTGTCGAGGTCCCTCGGACGCCTGGAGACCCGCTGCCTCCGGGCCCGCCAGGGCATGTAGCCCTACGGCGTCGATGTGGTCGCGGAAGACTCCCGCCGTTCGTCCCGTTCCGTCGTCGACAGCGTGATCTCCTTGCCTAATCTCTGCGCATATGAAGATAATGCGTATGTGCAGTTACTTCACTGGAGCAGCCATGCTGTGCGGTTGCCACCGGGCCGCCATCGCTACCGGACGGAGAGTCCTCACCATGAACCGCAAGGTCGTCAAGCGCGTCGCCCTGGCCTCCACGCTCGTGCTCGCCCTCGGCGCGGTCGGTGCTTATCTCTATCTCGACGCCACCTCCGACGTGCACCGCGTCGGTGCCGAAACCTGCGGCGAGGTGATCCCGGCCGACGCCGACCGCCGCGACGGCAAGGCCGTCTGTGCCACCCTCGACGCCCTCGCTGACGCCTGGGAGCGCGGTGATGCGGAGACGTACGGCCGCCAGTTCACGGAGGACGGCACTTACACCACCTACATCGGCAGCCACTACGAGGGCCGTGCCGATATCACCGCGAGCCACCGCGCGCTCTTCAGGGGCTTCCTCAAGGACAGCAAGCTCGCTTCCAGGTACCTCGCCATGCGCTTCCTGACCAAGGACGTCGCCGTTCTCACCAGTCGTGGCGCCGACTACACCGGTGACAAGCCGGGCGCGGACGAACTCTCGAAGGTGACGACCTTCACCCTGGTCCGAGACGCCGACGGCGCCTGGCGGATCGCGGCGTTCCACAACACCGAGCGCAGCAACGTCATGGAGCGCGCCTCCTTCATCTACGCCCCCGACACCGCCCCGAAGGCGGAAAGGTGACCCGTGCCTTGGTCGCTGGCCCGGAGGTCAGTCGGTGGCAGTGCCTTCGGGGAGCAGTGGGCGCAGGGCCCCCACCGCGGCCCCGATGCAGGTGTCGCGGAGCTCCGTGCGGGTGCAGGTCTCGCGCGCGAGCCAGTCCACGACCAGCACCTGCACGAACACCAGCCATGCCTTGAGCGCCGCGGAGACGGCGTCGTGCATGCGCTCGTCGGCGAGCGGGAGCACGCCGAGCAGGCGTGAGCGCAGGGCGTCGAGTTCGTCCGTCATGATCGTCTGGATGACGGGGTCCCCCGCGAGCACCCGGTTGGCGGCCAGCACGGCCTGGCGGTTCGCGATGAAGTAGTCGAAGTGGGCGTCCAGGCCCTGGGTGAGCTGTTCGACGAGCGTGGCGTCCGGATCGAACCGGGTCGCCACAAGGAGACGGTCGGACGCCTCCTTGTACATGGCCGCGAAGAGCGCGTGCTTGCTGGGGAAGTGCCGGTAGAGCAGGGCGCGGGACACTCCGGCCTCTTGCGCGACGTCCTCCATGAGCACGTCGTCGTACGGGATGGCGGCGAAGAGGCGGGCGCCGACGGCCAGCAGCTGGGCGCGGCGGTCGGCGGGAGTCAGGCGTCGGCGGGGCGTCACGCGTCCAGTTTAGTTGACATTCATCTACTAGAGACGCCTAGACTGATCCTTAGTAGACGTATGTCAACTAAGGATCAGGGGGGAATCATGACCAGAGCACTACGGATGTCCGCGTGGGTGATGGGTGTCGCCTGCGTGGTGATCGGCCTGTTCCATGTGATCGGCGGCAACGCCGCAATTCCCGGCGAGGCCGACGCCGGCGCGACCCTCGACAGCCTGGGCCGGTTCCTCGGCGCGATCTTCGCCGGGTACGGCCTGGTCTGGCTGTGGGCGGCCCGGCAGGATCCCGTCCCCGCGCGCGTCGTGCGGTGGCTCGCCGCGGTGTTTCTGCTCGGCGGCATCGGGCGGCTGCTGTCGCTGGCCGTGCACGGGTGGCCGCACTCGTTCCAGGTCATGCTGGCCGTGATCGAGCTGGTCCTCCCGCCGGTCTGGCTCTGGCTGGCCGACGCCGACGAGCGCGCCGCCCGGGAGCGAGGCCAGAGCGTGCCGCTCACCGGCGCGGGCGTCTCCGTACGTGCGATGAGCCGATGAGCATCGCCCTGCTTGCCGCGCCGGGTCAGGTCGGCGCCACGTCGACGGAGTTCCTGATCCCTTCGCTGTTCCTGGGGTTCCTGTTCACCTTCGTTCCCGCGCTGCTAGCCCGGCGGCTGCTGAATCTGCGCTCCGGGGCGCCCCGGATCGCGTTCTGCACCCTCGTCGCGATCACGCTCAGCGGCTCCACCGTGGGCCGTTACATGGGGCAGGACAACGAGTGGTCCTTGGCGACCGTCTTCTGGGGCGTCACGCTCGCGCTCACCATGCTGATGCTGCTCTTGCTGGAGGCGTTCGTCCCCAGCGGTCTCGGCCCGGTCGGCCTGGCCAAGGAGCTCTACCGCCGTATTCTCCGTGCCCGGCGCTACGCCCAGGTCAGTGCTATCTCCACCCGCTCGGGGCTGCCCCGCTTCGCCGCCGACCGTCCAAGGCGCAACTCCCCCGAGCGCAATGCCGCTTTCGCCGTAGCCTTGCGCCGCACCCTGGAGGACAGCGGCGTCACGTTCGTCAAGTTGGGCCAACTGCTCTCCACCCGCCGCGACCTGCTGCCCCCTGAGTTCATCGACGAACTGAGCAAGCTGCAGAACGAGGTGCCACCCGCCCCCTGGGAGCAGGTGCGCGAGCAGTTGGAAGCCGAACTCGGCGCGGCCCCCGAAGAGTTCTTCAAGGACTTCGACCCCACACCCCTTGCCGCTGCCTCCATCGCCCAGGTCCACCGGGCGACGCTGCCGGACGGCCGCCCGGTGGTGGTGAAGGTGCAGCGTCCCGGGATCGTACGCATCGTCGACCGCGACCTCGACATCGTGCGGCGCATGGCCCGCACCCTGCAGCGCCGCTTCACCTGGGCCCGTGGCATCGGCGCGGTCGACCTGGCCGAGGGCTTCGCCGACTCGCTCCGAGAAGAGCTCGACTTCCGCATCGAGGCCCGCAACCTCGCCACGGTCGCCGCGGCCGGCGCCGACTGCGCCCCCGTACGACTCCCGCAGGTGCACGAGGAGTTGACGACGGCCCGGGTCCTGGTCATGGAGGCTCTCGACGGCATCCCTCTGGGCGGCGCGGACGCGACCCTGACGGCGCGCGGAACGGACCGCGAAGCTCTGGCCTGTACGCTCCTCGAAGTCCTGCTCCGCCAGATCATGGTCGACGGTGTCTTCCACGCCGACCCGCATCCCGGCAACATCCTCCTGCTGCCCGACGACTCCCTCGCCCTGATCGACTTCGGCTCGGTCGGTCGCCTGGACACCCAGCTCCAAGGTTCGCTGCAGCGCCTCCTGGTCGGCATCGACCAGCGCGACCCAGCGGGTGTGCGGGACGCCTTCATCGAGATAATGGACCGCTCGGACGCGGTGGACGGCGAGTCCCTGGAGCGTTCCCTCGGCCGCTTCATGGCCCGCCACCTGGGCCCGGGCCTGACGCCCGACGTGGAGATGTTCACGGACCTCTTCCGCATCGTCTCCGCCCACGGCGTCGCCGTACCCGCGGAGGTGGCAGCGGTCTTCCGCGCCCTCGCCACCCTGGAGGGCACGCTCGCCCAGCTTGCCCCCGGCTTCAACATCGTCAATGAGTCGCGTGCCTTCGCCGAACGCGAGATCACCGCGCAGCTGCGCCCCGAGTCTCTGCGCCAGGTGGCGCGGGACGAATTGGTGTCGCTGATTCCGCTCCTGCGCCGCATCCCGCGTCGGGTGGACCGGATCACGGCAGACCTGGAACGCGGCGTGTTCACAGTTAACACGCGGATGTTCGCCGACCCCGCGGACCAGCGCGTCCTGGCCGGCCTCCTCCAGCAGGTCCTGATCGCCGTACTGGCGGCGACCACCGGCCTCATGTCCGTGGTCCTGCTGGCCGCCGGTGGTGGCCCTCGGATCTCGGACCGGCTCCGCCTCTACGAGGTCTTCGGCTACAACCTGCTCGTGCTCAGCGTGATCATGATGCTGCGGGTGCTGGTCGGCGGCTTCCGCGGGCGCGAGAGCCGGGGTCGGTGACGGTCGCGCCCCGACGTCACTGATCGCGCAGCTGCTCGGCGGCTTCCTGGTACGCGTCGGCGGCGCGGGCGAAGTAGTCGAAGAGAACGTCGAGCTGCTCCGGTGTGTACCCGCCGAGGATCTGGCCGATCTTCTGACGGGCGGGCGCCATGACGCGGTCGAGGTCGACGGGTTCGCCGACCGGCTCGACACTCACCTTGCGCCGGTCACCGGGATCGGGCACACGGCGCACGTAGCCCGCCTGCTCCAGACGGTCGATCAGGCGGGTGGTCGGGCCGGTCGTCAGGCCGGTGCGTGCCGCCAGTTTTCCCGGGGTCATCGCGCCCGCCAGATGAAGGATGTTCAGCGCGTACAGATCCGTGGCGCCGAGGTTGCAGGCATGGGCGCTCGCGTGACTGTGCAGCAGCACCGCGCTGAGGTACTGGCGGTAGACCTCGCCCGCATCAGGGCGCATCGACGGCGTTGACAAGAGTTCCTCCACTCTCTAATCTCTTCTTAAGCGAAGAAACTTCTTCTGTGCAGTGACTTCTCTTGGGAAGTTACCACGGGAGGGTACGCCCATGAATGCCACCAGCGCCTCGTATCCGGAGTGGCCCGAGCCTACTGAGGGCCCCGAGGTGCTGGTCACCCTCGCCCGCCGGTTCGGTCTCCCGGGCGCGTCGTACGAACTCCACATGCTCAGCAAGGACTGAAGGGTTCCATGTCGCCCCGTTTCAAGAACGCGTTCAAGCGCCCGTCCCGCCGCACCGTCCTCACCGCCGGCGCCATCGTGACGACCGCCGGGCTCGGCTGGGGCGCCAACTGGATGGCTGTGTACAGCAGGCACGACCGCAGCAACGTCGGCACACTCGGATTCCGTAACCCGCTGCGCATCCCCGAACTGCTCGACCCCTCCCCGTCCCGCGACGGCGCCAGGCGGTACGAGCTGCACCTCGCGCCCGGAAAGTCGCGGTTCCTGCCCGGCAAACAGACCGCCACCTGGGGCGCCAACGGCCCCTACCTGGCCCCCACCCTGCGGGTCCGCGACGGTGACCGCGTCGCCATGGCCGTGCGCAACGGCCTGCCGGAGGACACCACCCTGCACTGGCATGGCATGCACCTGCCACCCACCATGGACGGCGGCCCGCATCAGATGATCGCGGCCGGCGCCACCTGGAATCCCCGTTGGACCGTGCACCAGCCGGCCGCCACGCTCTGGTACCACCCGCATCCGCACGGCTCCACCGGCAGCCATGTCTACCGCGGCGTAGCCGGAATGATCATCGTCGACGACAAGGTGTCCCGCCGCGCCGAACTGCCCTCCACGTACGGAACCGACGACATACCCCTCGTCATCCAGGACAAGAACTTCCACGACGACGGCTCGCTCGACTTCACCGAGTACACCCTCAGCGACGCCATCGCCGGGGCCGACACCCTCGGCGTGCTCGGCGACACCATCCTCGTCAACGGCACATACGACCCCCACTTCCAGGTCACCACCCAGCGCGTCCGCCTCCGCCTCCTCAACGGCTCCAACGCCCGCGTATACGAGCTGGGCTTCCCCGGCGACAAGACCTTTCACCTCGTCGCCGTCGAGAATGGGCTCCTCAAGCGCCCCCGCCCGCTGGAACGGCTGCGGCTCGCGCCAGGCGAACGCGCGGAGATCGTCGTGGCGTTCCGGCCCGCCGAGAGGGCGGTGCTGCGCAGCTTCCCGCCGGACCTGGACGTCGGCTTCCCCACCAACCGCTTCTCCGGCGGCGACGACACCTTCGACCTCCTCGAACTGCGCGCCGCCCAGCGCCTGAAGCCTTCCCCGCACCTGCCCACACGCATCGACGACGCACCCGCCGACATCACTGTCCCCGCCGACGCGAAGCACCGGAAGTTCGAACTCGTCGGCACCCAGATCAACGGCAAATCCATGGACATGAACCGCGTCGACGAAGTCGTACCGGCCGGGACCACCGAGATCTGGGAGGTCGAGCGCGGCGACGGCACCGTGCACGCCTTCCATGTCCACGGCGCCACCTTCAACGTCCTGGACGTCGACGGCGAAGAGCCACCCGCCTATATGCGCGGCCCCAAGGACACCGTCTATCCACACGGCACCACCAGGCTCGCCGTCAGGTTCGACACCCTCGCCGACGAACGGACCCCGTACATGTACCACTGCCACGTCCTGAGCCACGAGGACAACGGCATGATGGGGCAGTTCCTCGTCGTCAAGCCCGGCCGCGAGGACAAGGTCTCCACGACCCTCGCCCCCACGAACCGCCACGGCGAATCCCACCACTGAAGGCAGCGCCCCGCCCACGTCCCTCCGCGCGGTGACCCGTCTCACCAGGCGACGGCCACTCGGTGAACGAGTCACCTCCGGGAGCAGGCGCCTTCCCCTGGTTCAGGGTGACCCCGGCACCGATGACCAGCCGTTCGGGGAGCGAGTCGGCTCCCCGAACGGCTCCCAGGAATCCGTCAGCGGGTGTCGATCTCGGTGATCAGGGCTTCGATGCGGTTCTTGATCTCGTCGCGGATCGGGCGTACGGCTTCGACTCCCTTGCCCGCAGGGTCTTCCAGGGCCCAGCCGAGGTAGGTCTTGCCAGGGAAGATCGGGCAGGCGTCGCCGCAGCCCATGGTGATGACGAAGTCGGATGCCTGGACGGCCTCGGTGGTGAGCACCTTGGGCTGGGCACTTGCCGGTGACAGCGACTCTCGTCCTCCTCGAAGCACAGCACAGCACCGCGACCCGCGACGCTCGGGCGTGCTCTGCGAGGCGGTCAAGGTCGGCCTGGGCCTCTTCAGACCGCAGCAGGCCACGGAAGCGCGCGCACCCCACTTCCACGCGGCCGTCCCAGAAGGGCTCCCGATTGTCCACCGCGCCGACGGTGAAGAAGCCTGGCTGGATCGCTCCCTCGCTCTCCAGACGGCGAAGCGTCACGACGGCGACGCCTGCCTCCTTGGCCAGCCGTTCACGCGTCCACCCGCGGTCCTCCCGCAACGCCCGTACCCGCTGGGCGAGCGCACGGGCGTGGTCGTGGGGAGGCGCTGAGCGATGACCTGCCATGTGCGGTGTTCCTAACGACCGTTGGGGCGGCCCGCCGCGGCGTTCCTGGTCAGCTACGAGCCCCGGATTCGCGAACGCGCAGGTTCGAGGACGCTTGAGCTCCACTCGTCCTGCGGCACTGGAGACTGCTCCTGGGAGAAGCCGACCAAGATCTTCTCCCAGATTTCTCCGAAACGATCTCCAGGAACCCGTCAGGGGCCCGACCCGCTGTGCGGATCAGGCCCCTGACCTGGTACTTCACTGTCGGGGTGGCGGGATTTGAACCCACGACCTCTTCGTCCCGAAGCAACTTGGGATGGTTGTTGTCCTTGGGCTGTTGTGCCTTTCACCTGCGCTGATGGTCCGCTGACGCCCGCCGGTGTTTGCGGTTGTGCGTCGTGGTTGTCACGCAGTTAAACATTCACCCGGGTGACCCACGTGGTTGCACTCGTCAGCGCTGCAGGTGCCGTTCCCATGCAGCCTTCATCTGCTCCCCCTGCTCGGCCGTGATGACCCCGTCATCTATCGCCACCGTCACGAGATAGGAGCCAGTCGCCAGCTTCATGGCGGTGAAGGCATCCTTCATGCGGTCCGAGTTTCGGGGTGTCCCGACGTGCCCAGGCTCCAAGTCGTCCGGGAGGAAGTTCGCCACCTCACCGTCGTTGTGCTCGAACGCAGCTTTGTCCATCCTTACGTGGACCCGCTTGGTGCCGATCGTGACGACGGTCCCGTGTGACCCGTCGTGATAGACGGGTCTGTCGCTTGGCGCTCTGACCGTGACCTTGTCCCCGACCTTGAAGCTGCTCAGGGTCCTTCCACTGCTGAACATGCGAGCCCCCTCTGGGACGTGCGGATCATGACGCGCTTACTGAGCCTGAACTTGTGAAGTCGCCTCGGTGATGGATAAGCCGGTTCCGGCGAGGCATCCGTCGATGAGGTCACTGCGGTATTGGATCGTGC
>NZ_JBVIZH010000017.1:0-78698 GCF_055591765.1 Streptomyces sp. NPDC041205
CGCCCGGTTACATTCCGAACCCGGAAGCTAAGCCTTACAGCGCCGATGGTACTGCAGGGGGGACCCTGTGGGAGAGTAGGACGCCGCCGAACTAATTGTAGAGAAAACCCCCGTGCCATTCGGCACGGGGGTTTTCTGCGTTCCGGGGCATTTCCCGTACTACGACGGGCGCACCAGTTTCGTGTCGTACGCCAGAATGACCGCCTGCACGCGGTCCCGTGCGCCCGTCTTCGCGAGGATGCGGCCCACATGCGTCTTCACCGTCGACTCCGCGAGATGCAGCCGGGCGGCGATCTCCGTGTTCGTCCAGCCCTGGCCGATCACCGTGAGGATGTGGAGCTCGCGTTCCGTCAGGGACGACAGGCGCGGGTGCTTCGCGGGATCAGCCGAGCCGGACTCGGTGTCCGTGCCCGTCGGCAGCTGGTCCGCGAACGTGTCCAGGAGGCGACGCGTCAGCCGAGGCGCCACCACCGCGTCCCCCGTGGCCACCGCGCGGACCCCCGAAAGCAGCTCCTCCGGCAGCGCGTCCTTGATGAGGAAACCCGACGCCCCCGCCCGCAGCCCCGCGTACGCGTACTCGTCCAGGTCGAACGTCGTCAGGATCAGGACCCGCGTACTGGAGCCCGAAGCGACGATCCGGCGCGTGGCCTCGATGCCGTCCATGTCCGGCATCCGCACATCCATCAGGACCACGTCGGGACGCAGACCGGACGTCATGCGGACCGCGTCCGTGCCGTTGCCGCCCTCGCCCACCACCGTCATGTCGTCCTGGCTCTCCAAGAGCATGCGGAAGCCGAAACGCTGCAAGGGCTGGTCGTCGACTATGAGGACGGTCGTCACTGAGCGGATTCCTTAAGTGGGATGGGGAGGGGAGCGGTGGCGCGGGGGAGATGGAGCCTGACCTGCCAGCCCGGCTCGGGGTGCGGGCGCGGGCCGGCCTCAAGTGTGCCCGCGTACAAGGCGGTTCGTTCCCGCATGCCGGTCAGGCCGCGGCCCCCGTCGGCCGGCGCGCCGCCCTGCCCGGTGTCCGTGACCGACACCGACACGCCGTCCGCCGCGTACGAGACCTCGACCGTCGCCGTCGCCCCGGGGCCCGCGTGCTTCATGGTGTTCGTCAGGGCCTCCTGCACCACGCGGTACACGGTGAGTTGCTGGCCCTGGGGCAGGGAGTCGGCGCGGCCGTGGAACGTGCTGCGGACGGGCAGGCCCGCGGAGCGGACGCCGTCGATGAGGCGGTCCAGGTCGGTGAGGGCGGGCTGCGGGGCCAACTCGGCGGTCTCGGCGGCCTCCTCGCGCAGGACGTCCAGGAGGCGGCGCAGTTCGGCGAGGGCCTGGCGGCTCGTGGAGCCGATGGCGTCCAGGGCCTGCGCGGCGCGCTCGGGGGACTTGGTGGCCGCGTACTTGCCGCCGTCGGCGAGGCCGGTGATGACGGACAGGTTGTGGCCGATGATGTCGTGCATCTCGCGGGCGATGCGGGTGCGTTCGGCGGCGGCGGCGAGCCGTGCCTGCTGGTCGCGTTCGACTTCGAGTTGGCGGGCGCGCTCGACGAGGGCGCGGGTGTAGTCCTGGCGGGAGCGCACCGCGATGCCGAGCAGCGCGACGAGGGTGTACGCCCACACCTGCGGGACGATCTGCTGGTCCCAACTGCCGGTCGGATAGCGGACCGTGCCCACCACCAGGGGCACCAGCATCAGTACGCCCGCCCA
Organism: Streptomyces sp. NPDC041205; assembly: GCF_055591765.1. Lineage (NCBI taxonomy): Bacteria > Bacillati > Actinomycetota > Actinomycetes > Kitasatosporales > Streptomycetaceae > Streptomyces > Streptomyces sp. NPDC041205. The sequence goes on from NZ_JBVIZH010000017.1 coordinate 1,707, forward strand.
CCCCAGCGTCTTCAGGGGAAGTCGCAGCGCGATGTTGAACAGGGCGATGAGCTGGACCAGGGCGATCTGGAGCATCGCGCCGGACGCGCTGTTGACCACGCCGAACCCCACCATGACGGTGAGGACCGCCATCGGCCGGGTGCGGCGCCACAGCAGCGGCAGCGACATGCCGAGGGTCAGGGTGGCGACGAGCCAGCCGGGGAGGTCCGTGTTGTGCGCGATGTTGCGCCAGCCGCCGCCCAGGTAGTCGATGCCGGCCGCCACGACGAAGAACCCCGTCACGAGCAGGTCCCAGACCAGCGGGCGGCGGCCGTCGAAGGCGCGCGCCCGCTGGGTCAGCCGCTGCACGTGCCGGGTGAGCGGGTGCTGGTCCACGTCTTGGGTCACCGGCTCATCCTCGTACACGTACTGGATCTCGTACATGCGCCCGATCCTCACCTGTCGACTCGTGCCCGGGCTCACACGTCGCGGCGCTTGAGCAGGGCCGATGCCGTCACGAGGATGGCCGCCGCCCACAGGGTGAGGGCGAGGAGGCCCGTGCCCGCGGACACGCTGTTCTCGACGCGGGTGATCGAGCCGAGGGACGCGGAGGCCTGCGCCGGGAAGTACCTGACGGCGGTGTCGACCGCGTCGAGGGGGAGCGTGCCGATGACCTCCGGCAGGACCAGGACGGCGCCGACGAACGCGCCGATGCCGCCGGGCACGGAGCGGAAGAGCGCGCCCATGCCGAGGGCGATCAGGCTGAGCAGCGTGATGGCGGCGGCGCTGCCCGCGAGGGCGCCGAGGACGCCGGAGTCGGTGAGGGACAGCTCCTTGTCGGTGTCGGCGAGCCAGATCTGGGCGACGAGGAACGTGACGACGTTCGTGACGAAGGACAGGGTGAAGGCGACCGTCGCGAAGACCGCGGTCTTGGACCACAGGACGGGCCGGCGGCGTGGGACGGCGGTCAGGGAGGCGCGGATCATGCCGGTCGCGTACTCGCCCGCGGTGACGAGGATGCCGAGGACGGCGAGGCAGATCTGGGAGAGCTGGGTGCCGAAGAGGACGAAGACGACCGTGTCGATGTCGGAGTCGTCGCCGTCGTAGGTGGAGCCCATGGTGATGCCGACGGCGAGGACGAGGGCGGTCGCGGTGATCAGGGTGATCCAGGTGGAGCGCAGCGTCCACAGCTTGTGCCACTCCGAGCGCAGGACGCGGGCCGGGGTGACGCGGTACGGGCTCCGGGTCGGGGCGGGGGCGGGCGGGGTGAGGGTGTCCGTGGTCATGCCGCGGCTCCTTCCAGGGGGGTGACGTACTCGACGGAGTCGTGGGTGAGGTCCATGAAGGCCTGCTCCAGGGACGCGCTGTGCGGGGTGAGTTCGAACAGGGGGATGGCGTGGGCGGCGGCGGTGCGGCCGATGTGCTCGGCGTCGGTGCCGCGGATGTCGAGGGTGCCGGAGGCGCTGCTGGTGATGGTCACGGCGGGGCCCGCGAGGAGTTCGGCGAGGTGGGCGGCGGCGGGGGAGACGACCTTGACGGAGCCGGTGCCCGAGTCCCGTACGAAGCGCTCGACCGTGGTGTCCGCGAGCAGCTTGCCGCGGCCGATGATGATGAGGTGGTCGGCGGTCACGGCCATCTCGCTCATCAGGTGCGAGGAGACGAGGACGGTGCGGCCCTCGGCGGCCTGGGCCTTGAGGAGGTTGCGGATCCACAGGACGCCCTCCGGGTCGAGGCCGTTGACCGGCTCGTCGAGGATGAGGGTCGCGGGGTCGCCGAGCAGGGCGGCCGCGATGCCGAGGCGTTGGCCCATGCCCAGGGAGAAGCCCTTCACGCGGCGGCCCGCGACGTCCGTGAGGCCGGTCGTGGCGAGGACGTCCTCGACGCGGGAGCGCGGGATGCCGTGGGTGTGGGCGAGCGCCATGAGGTGGTGGTACGCGGAGCGCCCCGGGTGGATCGAGCGGGCCTCCAGGAGCGCGCCGACCTCCGTGAGGGGCGCGCTGTGCGCGGCGTACGCCCGGCCGCCGATCGTGCAGCGTCCGGCCGTCGGTGCGTCCAGGCCGAGGAGCATGCGCATGGTCGTGGACTTGCCGGCGCCGTTGGGGCCGAGGAAGCCGGTGACGGTGCCGGGGCGGACCTCGAAGGAGAGGTCGTCGACGGCGGTCTTGGGGTTCTTCCCGCCATAGCGTTTGGTGAGTCCGTGTGCCCGAATCATGGCTCGATGGTCGCGTCGGGGCGGGGGCGGGCGCGTCGGACCGGGGTCTCTTCGTCGGGTGGGGAGTAGTACCGGGGTACGACGGCGGGGGCGGTGGCCGTGGGGGCGCCGGGGCAATTGCGTTGCGCGTGGCGGCCCGTCCGCTCAAGATCGGTGTATGGAACACCTCATACGCCCCGTGCGCGCCGACGAATGGCGACAGGTCCGTGAGCTGCGGCTCCTTGCCCTGCGGGACCCGGCTGCGCCGGTCGCCTTCCTGGAGACGTACGAGAACGCCGTCGCGCGGCCCGACGACTTCTGGCAGGACCGTGCCACCGGCTCCGCCGCGCCGGGCGGTTCGGTGCGGCAGTTCATCGCGGAGGGGCCGGACGGCGTCTGGGCGGGTTCGGTGACGGTGCTGATCGAGGAGCCGGGTACGCAGGGGGTGCTCGGCGCGGGCCCTTCGGTGCGGCAGGCGCATCTCGTGGGGGTCTTCGTCCGGGCCGAGCACCGGGGCACGGGGGTGACCGAGGCGCTGTTCTCGGCGGCCGTCGGCTGGGCCCGGGCCACGGACGGCGAGGGGGCCGGGGTGGAGCGGGTGCGGTTGTTCGTGCACGAGGACAATCCGCGCGCGGAGGCGTTCTACCGGAAGTTCGGGTTCGTGCCCAGCGGGGAGGTCGTGCCGGTGCCGGGGGATCCGGGGGCGCGGGAGCGGGAGATGGTGCTGGGCCGGGCGGCCTGAACACCACATCGCGCCAGATAGAACGCTCGTTTTGGATGGGGTACGTGGTCCAGCGGATCTCAGCCCGTCAGCTCGTCGTGGGGCCAGCGGGCGCGGCCCTGTTCGCGGGAGCGGAGCAGGGCCAGGGTGGGCATGCCCCGCTCCGGTCCGGTGGCGAGCAGCTCCGGCAGTTGCGGGAGCGGGGCGACCGCGGCGACGTCGTCCAGGACGAGCGTCATTGGTGGGTCGAGCCGACCGGAGGATGACCGTTCGGCCATGCGCCGGCCGTGCTCGACCACGCTGGAGGCGAGTGCCGTCAGGAGCGGCATCGCGCCGGGGTTCGTCTTGGGGTCCTCGATCGCCTCACCCACCACAAAAAGCGTGCCCCCTTCATCGATGAAGGAATCCAGAGTGAGGGCGTCAGTTCGGTTCGGCGTGCAGGATTCTCGTACGTTGACCGTGAACAGGGCGGAGAGGGCGCGGGCCGTCAACTCCTGGGCGATGTCCCGGCGTTCGGTGTGCGCGGTCAGGGCCGACTCCAGTTCGCCCGCTGCGCCCGAGGCGGCCTTGGGGTGGGTGCGCAGGACACGGACGGCGTCCTGGACCTGGGTGCCCTGGGCCCAGCGGTGGACGTGCTTGATGTTCCGGCCGTCGATGGCTGCGGCGTGCAGGAAGCTGCGGAGCAGGGTTTCCGCCGTGTCGGCCACCGCGGTGTCCAGCTTGGCGCTGGGCCTTATCGGGGCGAGGAGGGATCTTGCCCGGTGGGCGGCTGTCTGGTTGTCCTCGCAGCCGGTGGTGGGGGGCCAGTGGAGGCGGGCCGGGGTGTCGCACAGGTGCGAGGGGTCGTAGACCAGGACGGGGCCGAGCTTCGCCCGGGCGTCCTTGGTCTCCTCCCACAGGGTGGGGTCCGAGGTGATGACCAGGGCGGCGGATTCCGCGTCCGCGATGGCTTGGGCTGCCAGGGGGCGACGGGTTTCCGGGGTGCCTAGGACCAGGGGGGTACGGGGGGTGGGGACCGTGGGGGTTTTGGCTGGCTCGACCTCGGTGGGCGCCGGGGTCGGCGGGGTGGCCGTCTCCGTCGGGGCGCCGTCGGCCTGCGCCGACTTCGGGCCGGGATCCGCCCTGTGAGCGGACCAGTTGCCCACAGCAGGAGCAGGAGCAGGAGCAGGAGCAGGAGCAGGAGCAGGAGCAGGGGCAGGGGCGGGGGCAGGTAGGGCGGTGGGCGCTGGGCTGTCCGCGGCGGGTGCGGACTGGTCCTGCGCGGGAGTCGGCGCTCTCCGCGAGTCGGACCGGCGTGCTCTGCGTACCGCTCTGTAGCGCGTCACCGTTCCCATGACGAAGATCGTGAGGACGATGAGGATCATCACCTGGCCGATGAGGAAGCCCCAGAGGAGGCCGTAGCCGGAGAGTTGGGTGGCGGGGGTGTCGGGCCAGGCGCCGTGGACGTCGTGGGGTTCCTGGGCGAGGTGGCGTACCGCGGGCGGGGTCTTGCCGAAGGTCACGCCGTCCGGCCAGGAGCCGTGGGCCCACCAGGCCGCGATGCCCGTGGACGACCAGATCAGGACGACCATGCCGAGCACGAAGGCGAGGCCGCCCACGAGCAGGCCGTCCGGCACGCCGCCGCGCCCGCCCGTGCCCTGTCCGGCGGGGCCGTGGCCGCCGGGCCCCTGCCCGTGCCGTTCCTGCCCCATGTCACGCCACCGTCGAGCGGGAGCCGGAGGACCCGGCGGGTCCGTCGCCCATCTGCTGTTCCATGTACGCGGCCCTTTCCTCCGCCTCCCGTTCGGCCGCCGCGAGGGCGTCGTCGGCGAGCAGGTCGCTCGCGGACTCCGTCATGGCGCGGTCGGTGAAGACGAGGGGGCGTTCCGTGTCCGTGATGAGGTGCTTGACCACCTGGACGTTGCCGTTGACGTCCCAGACCGCGATGCCGGGGGTCAGGGTGGGGATGATCTCCACGGCCCAGCGGGGCAGGCCGAGGACGCGGCCGGTGGCGCGGGCCTCGTCGGCCTTCTGGGCGTAGATCGTGCGGGTGGACGCCATCTTGAGGATCGCCGCCGCCTCCTTCGCGGCGGCGCCGTCGACGACGTCGGAGAGGTGGTGGACGACCGCGACGAAGGACAGGCCGAGGCGGCGGCCGAACTTCAGGAGGCGCTGGAAGAGCTGCGCGACGAAGGGCGAGTTGATGATGTGCCAGGCCTCCTCGACGAGGAAGATGCGCTTCTTCCGGTCGGGGCGGATCCAGGTGTGCTCCAGCCACACGCCGACGATCGCCATGAGGATGGGCATGGCGATGGAGTTGCGGTCGATGTGGGACAGGTCGAAGACGATGAGGGGGGCGTCGAGGTCGATGCCGACGGTCGTGGGGCCGTCGAACATGCCGCGCAGGTCGCCGTCCACGAGGCGGTCGAGGACGAGGGCCACGTCCAGGCCCCAGGCCCGGACGTCGTCTATGGCGACGTTCATGGCCTCGGCGGACTCCGGTTCGGGGTGGCGGAGCTGTTCGACGATGTCGGTGAGGACGGGCTGGCGGTCGACGATGGTCTCGTTGACGTAGGCGTGCGCGACCTTCAGGGCGAAGCCGGAGCGTTCGTCGAGGCCGTGGCCCATGGCGACTTCGATGATGGTGCGGAGCAGCGCGAGCTGGCCGGTCGTGGTGATCGCCGGGTCGAGGGGGTTGAGGCGGATGCCCATGTCGAGGGCGGCGGTCGGGTCGAGCCGGATGGGAGTTATGCCCAGCTCCTGGGCGATGAGGTTCCACTCGCCGACGCCGTCCTCGCCCTGCGCGTCCAGGACGACGACCTGGCGGTCCTTGAAGCGGAGCTGGCGCAGGACGTACGTCTTCTCCAGGGCGGACTTGCCGTTGCCGGACTCGCCGAGCACCAGCCAGTGCGGTGCCGGGAGCTGCTGGCCGTACAGCTGGAACGGGTCGTAGATGTAGCCCTTGCCGGAGTACACCTCGCGGCCGATGATCACGCCGGAGTCGCCGAGGCCGGGTGCGGCCGTCGGCAGGTAGACCGCCTGGGCCTGGCCCGTCGACGTGCGCACCGGCAGGCGGGTGGTCTCCACCTTCCCGAACAGGAAGGACGTGAACGCGTCCGTGAGGACGGTCAGCGGGTCCCGCATCGCACCTTCACACCCCTACCGTTGAGGTTCATCGCCGGATGCCGGTCGCGAACGGCAGCGTGTTCACAAATGCCCGGTGGTGCTCGCGGTCGCACCACTCCAGCTTCAGATACGACTTTCCGGCCGAAGCCCGGATGGTCCGCTTGTCGCGGGCGAGGGCTTCGGGGGAGCGGGACGACACCGTGATGTAGCCGACCAGGTTGACGCCCGCGGCGCCGCTCGCCAGGTCCTCGCCGCGCTGGTCGAGGCGGGAGTGGGAGGCGATGTCGCGGGGGTCGACGGTGCGGTTCATCTTGGCCTGGCGGCTGGCCTCGGCCTCGTCGTTGGTCTTCTCGGTGAGCATCCGCTCGATGGCGACCTCGGTGGGTTCCAGGTCCATGGTGACGGCGACGGTGCGGATGACGTCGGGCGTGTGGACGAGCAGCGGGGCGAGGAAGTTGACGCCGACGGGCGTCATCGGCCACTCCTTCACCCAGGCCGTGGCGTGGCACCAGGGGGCGCGGGTGGTCGACTCGCGGGTCTTCGCCTGGAGGTACGTCGGCTCCATCGCGTCCAGCTCGGCGGGCCAGGCGTTGCGCTTGGTCATGGCCTGGAGGTGGTCGATGGGGTGGTCGGGGTCGTACATGGAGTGCACGAGGGAGGCGAGGCGGCCCTGGCCGAGGGGCTGGCGGACGCGGATGTCGGCTTCCTGGAGGCGGGAGCAGATGTCGGTGAGCTCGCGGGCCATGACGACGGCGAGCCCGGCGTCCTTGTCGAGCTTCCTTCCGCCGTGCGGGCGCGAGGCGCGGGCCATGGCCTGGGCCTCGGCGGCGAGGTCGCGGGAGTAGTGCATGCAGGCGACGAGGTAGGCGCGGTGCTGCTCGCTGCTGGTGGAGACCATCGACTGGAGCTGTTCGTAGCTGTGCTGGAGCCAGGGCAGCGCGCGGTCGTCGCCGCGCGCGGTGACGTCCTTGGCGTGTGCGTCGGGGTCGGCGGGCAGCGTACGGGCCAGCATCTGAATGCGTGTCACGAAGCCGTCGCCGTTGGCGACGTGCTTGAGGAGCGTGCCGAAGCGGTCGACGAGGGCTTCCTGGTCCTCGCTGTCGCGCAGGCCGACGCCGGGGCCCTCGATCTCGATGGCGGCGGTGACGGTGCGCCGGTCGGCGTGCAGGAGGACGGCGATCTCGTCCGGGCCGAAGGGCGCGGCGAGCCAGTTGATGCGGCCGATGCCGGGCGGCGGGCCGATCTCGACCTCGCGCCCGTCGAGGCGCACCCCGGCCTCGGCGACGCCGGAGCGGTAGGCGGTGCCGCGCCGCAGCGAGCGTTTGAAGCTGCGGTTGATCTCGAACCACTTGTAGAAGGTGCGGCCCTTGTAGGGGAGGTACACCGCCGCGATCGCGATCAGGGGGAAGCCCATGAGCAGCAGGATGCGCGGGAGGAGGAAGGGGATGAGGATGCCGCACATCATGCCGAGAAAGGCGCCGCCGATGATCAGGGCGATCTCGCCGGTCTCGCGGTTGCGGCCGATGATGGCGTTCGGCCGGGCGCGGCCGATCAGATAGGTGCGGCGGGGCGTGACCGGTGGGGACACATGGGACTGGGTCGTCAACGCCCTTCACCTCCAGAGCGGTTGGTACTTCCGGTGCGGTCGCCCGCGTGCGGCGTGCTCGACGGGCTCGTGCGGGGCGGGGGTGCGGCGGAGGGGACAGTTCCGCCGCCGTTCGGGGAGCCGGAGCGGTGGCCGTGGGTGGACACACCGCTGCCGACGGCGTTGGCCGTGGCGGGCTGGGGCGGGGTGTCGCCGCCGCCCGCCTTGCCGCCGCCGGCCTTGCCGTTGGAGCGGGCGCTGTGGGTGCGGATGCCCTGGGCGACCCAGGCGGCGGGCGAGTTGAGGGCGGTGGCGGCGCGGTTCTCGGCGCCGCGCATCAGGCGGTTGTTGCGGGTGGCCATGATGTCGTCGCCGAAGCCGGGGACGAAGCGGTAGATGGAGGCGCTGGCGAAGATGGCGAGGAGGATGACGGAGAGCCCGGAGACGACGGCGGACAGCGAGTCGGGTCCGTCCTCGCCCTGGAGGGCGCCCGCGATGCCGAGCACGATCACGATGATCGGCTTCACCAGGATGATCGCGACCATCAGGCCCGCCCAGCGGCGGATGCGGCCCCAGGTGTTCTTGTCGACGAGCCCCGAGTAGACGACGGTGCCGAGGAGCGCGCCGACGTACAGCATGGCGGCGCGGATCACCAGCTCCAGGCAGAGGATGCCCGCGGCGGCGATGGACACGGCGGACACGACGATCAGCATGATCGGGCCGCCGCCGATGTCGGTGCCCTTGTCCAGGGCCTGCGAGAACGTGCCGAAGAACTTGTCGGTCTCGCCGCCCACGGACTTGGCGAGCACCTCGGAGATGCCGTCGGTCGCGGACACGACGGTGGCGAGGATCAGCGGGGTGAACGCCGAGGCGAGCACCGTCAGCCACAGGAATCCGATGGCCTCGGACAGCGCGGTGAGCATGGGGACGCCGCGGATCGCGCGCTTGGCGACCGCGAGCAGCCACACGATCAGCGTCAGGACGGTCGACGCGGCGAACACCACGGCGTACTGCTGGAGGAACTTCTCGTTGGTGAAGTCCACCGCGGCGGTGTCGTTCACGTACTCCGTGAGCTTGTTGACGATCCAGGACGCGGCGTCGCCGAAGCCGCGGGCGAGGGAGGAGAGCGGGTCGAGCTTGGAGAAGGCGCCGTCGTCGGCGGGGGACCTGGGGGCGCCGCCTCCGCCTCCACCGCCGCCTTCGCCCCGTTCGCAGTACTTCTTGGCCGGGCCGCGGATGAGTTCGCAAGGGTCGTCGGGCTCCGCCGCGGCGCGGGTGGCCAGCATGAGGACGGCGGTCTGTACGGCGGCCAGGGCGCCGGTGAGTGACAGGACGCGACGTCGGGTGCTACCGGGCATAGGTGAACCCTCCGTACTCCTCCACGGCCTTCGCCATGTCGTCGGCGGTGGAGGCCCGCTGGTCGCGGCCGACCGGGACGGGGCCGTCCTTCTGCTTGAAGTCGGCGACCTTCCAGTCGCCGGCGACCCAACGCATCTCGTACGTGTTCGTGAACCAGCTCTCGGTCACGGGGTTCTCGGCGTTCTCGCCCGCGAGGCCGAAGAGCGAGGAGTACCAGATCTCGACGGTCGCCGAGCCCCCGCCGAACTTGGTGACCTTGGTGCCGACCGGGATGGTGCGGGACACGAAGGTCATGCCGTCGGGCGCCTTGCCGTCCTTGGTCAGGCCGATCCGGGACAGGAACGACTCGCCCGTGTACGCCTTGTCCAGCTCGGGCTTGCGCTGGCTGGCGGCGGTCGGGGTGTAGACGGCGTCGACGATCGCGTGCCGCCCGGACGTGTTGAACATGTCGGCCGAGCCGAGCGCCACGGCGTAGTTCGCCGTCGCGCTCTCCACGCCCTGCTGGGTCTTCGGGAACCCGGAAGGAATGCCCGCCGCACCCTTCCCACTCACCGGCTTCTCCCCGGTAGGCGCCGTAGGAGCCGCCTCCGTCCCCTTGCCGCCCCCGCGCCCCCCGTCCCCGCCCCCGTCGGACGACGAGTCGTCGCGGTTGGCGAAGGCGATGGCGGCGATGAGGAGGACGACGACGCCGATGACGGTGACGACGCTGCGGGAGGGGGAACGTGCGGGTCTGCGGGAGCCGTACCCGTCGGCGCCGCCGCCCTCCGGGAGCCGCGTCCGGGTCTCGCCCGTGCCGCCGAAGAGGTCATCGTCATCGCTCATGCCGCGTACGCCCCCTCAACCTCTTGCTTGACCGCGCTATCCGCCAGGTGCACCCGGTACGACGGTAGCCGGGCCGGCTCCCGCGCGGGCGCGGTGTGGTGACTGGACATCAGGGAGTTGCAACCTCAGCCGGTGGGCGCGTCGGACGGGGGAGTACCCGGTGGCAGCCGGGGAACGGGTGTCAGACCGCCATGCCGTACACGATGGTGAACAGCGTGCCCAGCGAGCCGATGATGAAGACGCCGGTGAGACCGGCGATGATCAGGCCTTTGCCCTGTTCCGCGCTGAAGGTGTCGCGCAGGGCCGTCGCGCCGATGCGTTGTTTGGCGGCGCCCCAGATCGCGATGCCGAGGCACAGCAGGATGGCGACCGCCATCACCACCTCGATCATCACGCGCGCCTCGTTGCCCAGGCTCCCGAAGGGGCCCCAGTCGGGGGCGATCCCACCGATGATGGTGTTGATGTCGCCCTTCTCGGCTGCCATAAGCATGTGTAACTCACCGCCCCTAGTGGGTTGTTCTCGCGCCTCTGCCCGCCTCTGCCTACCCAGTGCAGAGGACGAGGCTCATTGTCGCTGACAATCGGTCCGGCGCGTGCCGCCTTGACGTCATTTGTTGGCCGACTTCGTACGTTTCGTCGTACGCAGCCCGCGTAGGCGTTCGGCGGCGGGCGCAGAACGCTATACGAAGGAACGTATGGTCACTCTGTGTATCACGAGGGGTGACGTCGGGCAATGAATGCCCGGCGTGGCCACTGACGTCAACTCAGGCGGGCCCGGGGCGCGGCTTGCGGACGGGGCGTCAGGTTCGGGGCGAGAAGTCGCCGAAGCCGCCGCGGACGACGTAGGCGCAGTCCGTGTAGCGGTAGCCGCCCTGCACCTTGGCTCCGTCGCTGTGGTCGCGGACCAGGTTGCCGGCGCCGGTGCCGCGCTTGTAGAGGAAGTGGTACTCGCCGGCGGGCAGCCGCAGGGTCTTCTGCGGGTAGCTCCTGCCGCTGGCCTTGCAGGCCTTGGCGCGTCCTTCGGTCCTGGTGCTGTACGTGGTGCAGCCGAGGCAGGCGCCGAGCTTGATGCTGCCGGTGGCGGGGCCGGTGAAGAGGACCTCGACGGCGCTGGGGCCGTCGTTCTTGATGATGAACTCCTGGCCGGAGCCGGGTCCGCGCTGCGCGGGCAGCTTGCGGCCCGCCTGCGGGCGGGCGGCGGCGACCTCGGCGGCGATGGCGATGGTGCGGGCGCGCTTGCTCCTGCCGCTGTCCTTGTACGTGTCGGCGTAGCCCGAGAGGGTCTCGGCGGCGTCGGTGTAGCGGCCGTCCTTGAAGTCGTCGACGCCGCAGGCGTAGCTGCCGGACTGGATGGTGCTCGCGGTCTTGGCGCGGAGCGAGGCGGCGGTGTCGCCGGGCAGGGTCTCGGCGGTGGTGCGGATGGCGCGCAGCTCGGTGGTGGCCGAGCAGGGGTCGGGGCCCTTCAGTTCGTCGGCGCGCTCGTCGATCGCGGCGCGGATGCCGGGGACGACCTTGGCGGCGGCGTCGGACTTGGGGAAGGTGCTCATCAGCTCCCGCAGGTCGGTGCCGCCGCCGGTCTTGCCGAGCGAGGTCATGCCGCAGGCGTGCAGGGAGTCGGCGAGGCGGTTGTCGGGCCAGGTGGCGAGGCGGCCGAGGCGGTCCTCGCCGAGGCTGTCGGGCAGGGTGCGCAGATACTTCAGCGGCTCGATGGCCTCGCAGTACTGGCGGCCGGCGTAGGGCGCGGCGACGGCTTTGTAGTACGTGTCGAGGCGGTCGGGGACGCGGTCGGCGGCGCGCGAGTCGGCGTGGTCGCGGAGGAGGCCGCGGTAGGTGCCGAGGGCGTCGCGGTACTCGCTCTCGGTGGCCGTGAACGGGCGGCCCTCCTGGGCCTTGACGAGCCGGTCGGCCTTGTCGAGGCGGTCGAGCAGCATCTGTTCGACGGCCTCGTCCTGGGCGGAGTCGTAGGCGAGCGCGCCGGAGGCGGGTACGGCGAGCAGGACGACGCCGAGCCCGGCGGCGAGGGGTGCGCGCAGCCGCCAGCCGATGGGCGCGCGGCGGGCGCGGCGGGCGGCGTCGGCGGCGGCGAGCACCAGCACGACGGCGTACCCGAGGAGGGCGCCGCCGGGTACGCCGTCGACGTCGGCGGGCAGGGCGACGAGGAGCAGCGCGGCGGTGGCCACCCAGCACAGGGCGGCGGGGATCCAGGCGCGGATCAGCACGTATCCGAGGCCGAGGCCGGTGAGGTTGAGCAGGGCGGCGGCTAGGGGGCGCAGGGGCTCGGGCGGGCCGGGGTCGGGCGCGGGGGCCCGGGGCGTGACCGGGGGTTCGAGGAGTTCAGGGGTGCCGTAGGGGGAGGCGGGTGGTGCGGGTGGGGTGGGCGTGCCGGGCGGTGCGGTCGCGCCATGCGATGTGGGCGCGGCGGGCTGGGCGTGGGGCGGCTGCTGGGGCGGGCCGTAGGCGGGCGGCGGGCCGTAGGCGGCCGGGGCGGGCTGAGCAGGATGGGCGGATGGGGCAGGTGGGGTGGTGGGGGCGTACGCGGGCGGTGGTGGCGGTGCCGTGGGCTGGGCGGGTGTGGTGGGCGGCACGGACTGCGTGGGCTGCGCGGGCTGCGTGGGTGTGGCGGGCGGCGCAGGTGCGGCAGGCGTGGCCGGGGGCGCGGGCGGCGCGGGCGTGGCCGGGGGCGGGCCGAAGTTGCCCTCGGTCTCGTCGGGGCGGCGGTCCTGAGGCTCGTCGGGACGGCGGTCCCCGGTCTCGTCAGGACGGCGGTCCTGGGGCTCGCCTCTGGGCTCGTCACGAGGTCCATCGGTTGCCAACGTCGGCTCCCCCTAGCCGTAGGGCGCACACCTCGAACACGGGTGTGCGCACGGGCCGACGCTCCCCATCCCCACAGGGTCGACCCAACTCCCCTACATTCCACCGAAGTTGGCGCTGCGTCAATCGCCCGTAACGGGCGGTTTCCGCTCCGGCGCACGCCGCCTCCGACCGGGCGAGGTGACGGCTGCTCCGGCACGTGCCCGTGGCGAAGGTCAGTCCTTGACGGAAGGGGGGAGGGTCGTGGGGATCTGCGGGTTGTTGGCGCACTTGAATCCGTCGGCCATCACTTTGGCTGAGTGGAGGAGGTGTTGGAGGTGGGTGCGGTAGCTGCTCAGGTCGTCGGTGAGGAGGTCGGTCATTGACCCTGCAAGCGTCACATCATTCAGTTGTGAGGCGGGCGCCCCAGGTATTCCACACCTGACGTGGACGTAGTACCTCCGCTTGTCAGGATAGCGGCTCTTCTCGTAGATGAGCTTTGCGTCCGGCCCGAGATCGACTGAGATCAATCCGACGTTAGGGCCCGGGAATTCGTCGAAGGGAAAAGCGGCTGCGCTGTAGGCCAGAATGAACTGGGCGCTGGGCCCGCGCTCGGGGGCTTCTGAATAGCACATCACAGATCGTGCGGTGCTCCGGAATGCGGACTCGTCTGGATTCCAGCCGGGGACCTTTTTGCGGAATTTCTCGGCCGCGTGGGCGATCGTCTCGGAGGTGTTCGGGTTCAGCTTGGGCACCTTGGCGCTTTCTTTGAGCCAGGTCATTCCTTCCTTTCCTAGGAGTTTCTCGCAGTCCCGGCTCTCGCGTCGCGTGTCCCGCTTCTCGGCGCTGCCGGTGCAGCCACCCACGGCGAGGAGCGCACAGGCCAGGGCAGCTGCCGTAAGCCGGAGGTTCCGCATCAGTGGCCCCTCGCATCGTCGGTGTCCGTCTTGGTGTCACCATGACCGTACTCGTCCTCCAGATTTTTCACGTATTTGGCCATTTGGCCTCCGTCTATCCCTTCGGATTGCGCATAGTTGATGATCGGAGCCATGGCATTGCTCTGGCCCGCTGCCTTCGCCGCGTCGATGCTGTCGATCGCCTGCTGGCTATTGTCGTACTCGTCGGCCTTCAGCCAGTCGAGAGTGTTCGTGCTGAAAGTCTCCACAGCCCCGCCCCCGACCTCGAACGCAAGAGGGACAGCGATGGCGGCAGCTGCTCCTGCGGGGATGACGGTGGCCGCCCCTACCCCAACGCCCGTGCCGATAATGGCGCTCGCGGCGAAGTTCCGCCATCCGGCTTGTTTTTGCAATGCCTCATTACGTTTGGCCTCTTCGTCGGCGAACTCCTTGCCGATGGCCTCGAACCGGGCTTCATCAAGCGCGCCGTGCACCCTGAGGCTGTATCCAGCAGCACCCATGGCGGCGTCATGGTCATTTCCCTGAGCCGCCATGAGGCTGGCACCGTAGACCTGCTGGGCGCTGGATACCGTCGCGTACGAGTCCTGATCCGAGGCCAGAGCGCGAAGGAAGTTCGGGGTCCCGGATCCTAGATGGACCAGGTGCTTCTTATCCGCATCGAGCAGTTCGCCGACGTCGGTCACCCCCAGGGTGCGTCCGAAGTCGGCGTTCGTGTACGTGAGGCTGTCGACATGCCCCGCAGCCATCCGCGCCAGACTGTCCCGCATCCCGGGCTGCCCATCGATCAGATCGGCGCTCCCATAGTGGTCAACGACCCTCTTCATGAGGTCGGTCCGGTCCTGGCGTGCTTCGATCTGCGCGTCGGTCTTCATCGGGGGGATCTCGGGGGTCTTGTCGTCATACGCGTACCCGAGCGTCGCCGACTCCAGCGCGTGCCCGAGGCTCGCGTACCCGGCCGGTTTGCCGTCCTCGCCCTGTGGCCACGAGCGGACGTCGGGTGCGTTGTCCTCGTCGCCCTTGGCGCCCACCAAGTAGTCGTAGTTGTCGATCGGCTCAAGGCCATCGCCCTGCGTGGAGCCCTTGAAGAACGCGGCTGAGGCGCCGGGGTTGTGGGCCAGGCCCTCCAGGAAACCGGCGACGGGGTCGTTCGGCTTGTCCGAAGGCGGGTAGTCGAGCTGGCTGTCGAAGCCCCAGAGGTTTCCGGGGTTGCCGTAAGCGGGGCTCTTCCCCTTCTCCCGCTCGAACTCGATCAGCTTCGTGCCGTAGTCGTTGAGGAAGCCCGATGCGAACTTCCCCTTCTTCATGAGGCTGCTGGCGATCTGGAATCCGTAGGGGCCCTGGATTCCATCGGGCAGCGGGAACTTCTTGTCCCCGGCCGCGATGACGTCGCGTTTCCACTCGTCCATGGCCGGGGTGTCGACGTGCGTGGCGTTCGCCAGCGACATGCTGAGGTTGTCCTGGACGTGGGCCAGCATCTTGGCCCGGTCGCCCTCGATGTCTGCGCCGGGAGGTGCGGCGAGGTCGCGCCAGAACTGGAGAGTTCCCTCGCCGCCCAGACTCGTGGCGAGCGTGGCGGTGAAGGCCTTGTTGTCCCGCTGGTTTCTCAGCGAGTCGTTGAAGCGGGCGAGTTCCTTGTCGCTCCACTCGCTGACATCGCCCTCCTTGATCTTCTTCGCCCAGTACTCGGCTTCCTTCTTGCCCTGCCTGGCGTCCGCTGCGGCGAGGTCCTTGGGGCCGCCGGAGCGGAAGTCGTGCTTGTTCTTCGCGATGCCGCGAAGGGCCTCGGCTGCGATCCGGTCGGTCTCGGTGGCTTCCCACAGGATCCGGGTGACCCGCTCGGCCGCGGCGTCCAGCTCCGCTTGGCTGGGCTTGTCCGTGATCTCGCTGCCGAGGAGCCCCTTCGGGTGGGCGTAGCGCGCTGTGCCGTTCTCCTCGTGGCGGATCCGCCGCGTGCGCCCGTGGTCGATGGCGGTCTGGAGGTCGCTCTTGTGCTTGGCGAGGTCGCTGTGCGTATCGCGCAGCAGGCTCAGGATCGTCTTCGCCTCGGCGGCCGCCTGGCTGAACTCGCGGCTGGTCTTGGTGATGAACTCCCGCGTCACGGTGGCGTTCACGCCGTGCCAGTCGGCGGAGCCCGCCTGCTGGGCCAGGTCGGCGGCGGAGATCCCGTCCTTGCCCTCGGCCAGCCGCTGCAGGCGGCCGGCCATGGTCTGCCAGTCGGTGACGGCTTCCTGTAGCTTCCCCAGGCGGAGTTCAAGCAGATCCGAGACGGTCAGCACCAGTTCCCCTTACGCCAGGTATCGCGAGATGGCCGAGGCCTTGATGGACGTCGCGACCTTGTCCTCGTCCTTGGCATGCTGAGAGCGGGCGAAGTCCAGGCCGTTGGAGATGTGGGCGCAGGCGTCCTTGAGCACCTTGGCCTTGCTGTTCCACGCGTCGTGCAACTCGGTGAGCGCGGCGCCGGTGTCCAGGCCGTCGTTCCCCAGCTCGACGGAGGCGTCGAACGTGGCCTGCCGGGCGTGGTCACTGTCCACACGGAACCGCTCTCGCAGGTCGTACGCCATGTTGCCGAGCCGCCCGAGTTCGTTGTCGTGGACGACGAGGTCCTTGCCACCCCCGCCCTCGCCCCCGCGCCCGGTCGGCAGCTGGTTCAGTCGCATCCGCCCGGCCTGCCGCTCAGCGGCATCTGCCTTGAGCTGCGCCCACTCCTCCCACGCCATGTCATGGCCTCCCGAACACGTTGGGGGACGTAGCGGCCCGGCGCCTGCGGGCGACGGCCACCGCGGCGACCACGCCGCCGATCAGCGCGGCAGCGCCGACTCCCAGGCCGACCTTGGCTGTTGTGCCGATGCCGCCGCCGTCGCCGTCGTCGGAATTGTCCTGTGCCGCCGATCCGGGGGCGGTTGACGGGGTGGGCGACGTGGCCTTCGGCTTGGGCTCGGGCATGGACTGCTTGAGGTCCGGCAGGGGGTATTCGTCCGGCGCCCCCGGGTCACCCGGCTTCTCCAGAGCGACCCGGGGGCGCACGATGCCGTAGCCGATGGAGTCGTTGCGCTTCGCGCCGTCCGTGGGGGCGCCGATGGTGTTGAGCATGACCCGCAGGACCTGGTTGTTGGTCCAGTCAGGGTGTTTGGACCAGATGAGGGCGGCGCTGGCAGAGGCGAGGGCGGTGGCGTTGCTGGTGCCGTGAGTGTTGCAGATGCCCTTGCCTGACGCGCACGTCGTGTAGATCTCGTCACCGGGTGCGGCGAGGTCCACCTGGGGGCCGTACTGGGACTCCTTTGTCTTGCGGAGGCTCTTGCTCACGGATCCGACGCCGACCACCCCCGGCGTACCCGCTGGGTAGCGAAGCGCCGAGATCCCCTCGTTGCCGACTCCGGCGAAAACGAGCGAGCCTTTGTCCAGGGCGTACCGCACAGCCGCAGTGAGCTGTGGTGACCCCTTGACAAGCGCCATCGAGATGTTGATGACCTTCGCACCGTGATCGGCTGCGTAGCGGATGCCACGGCTGAAGCGCTTGTTGTCCCTGATGATGTGCTGATTGGCGTTCAGCCCGTCGTCCTGGACTCGGATGGGGAGAACCTTGGCGCCCGGCGCGAGGCCGAGAGAGCCGCTTCCGCCATTGCCCCTGCCTGTTCCCGCGATCATGAGTGACATGTAAGTGCCGTGCCCTTGCGGGTCGGTGTGTTCGTCTCCGGCCTTCCCCGGCGCCAGGTCCATGCCCGGAAGCACTTGGCCCCGCAGATCCGGCAACTCGGCGTTGACACCCGTGTCGATGACAGCGACGGTGACGCCCTTGCCCGTACTGGTCTGCCACATCTTCTCGGCCTGCATGGCGCTGAGGTGCCACTGCTTCTCTCGTACGGACTCCGCGTGAGCGGGTGTGGCCGCGACGCCTGTCAGCAGGAGGCCCACGGCACCCGAGGCGATGTTCCGCCACCGTGTGTGGTGCGGTGTCCTGGCAGCCATCTGCACTCTCATGACCTCGTGGTTTCTGGGGTGGGGGTATGCATGTCAGTCGATGACGGGCGGGACGACCCGGCGGCCGTCCGGGCGCCAGGTGTCCTGGTCCTCAGTGAGGTAGTCCGGTCTGCCGTCTCGTTGCTCGTCGCGTCGTGAGCGTGAGGGCTGAGTCGTGTTCGGCGGCATGGCGCCCCGCATCGGTCCCTGCCGCTGGGGCTGCCCGCCTGCGATGCCGTTGGGGGCACTCATCGGTCGCTGTCCCGCTGCCGCGCCTCGTCCGGCGCCCGGCCCTCCCGGGCCCGTCCCCGCAGGAGTCCCGCCGACGACCGCACCTCGGGGTATGCCTCCGGTCGGCCCGCCGGGGACGGACGGCGTGGGACGACCGCCGACGATGCCGGGGCCGCTTGGCATACGTCCAGCAGGCGGGCCCGCAGGTGGAACCCTGGGAGTGCCCCCGACCACCGGTTGCGCCGGGCCCGTCGGGCGCGGAGGCAGAGGCTGACCCCCACTGTGCGTACGCCCGGGGGCCGGTCCTACCGGTCCACTACCTGCCCGTCCGGGAGCAGGACCCACTGGTCCACCACCCGCCGTCCGTCCCGGAGGAGGCCCCACCAGCCCGCCCCCGGGCGGCAGTAGTGAACGTCCCCCTGGCCCAACTGGCCCTGGCCCCGGCGGAATCGTGGGGTTTGCCGGCGGGCTCGGTTGCCGTCCCGAAGATGGCGGAAACAGACCTATGGGTTGAGCCGTCCCGTCGGGCCTGACCGGGGTCGACGTGCCGTCGGGAGGGGAGGACGGTGGTGCCGATGAGACGTCTGGGAGCGTTGTCGTTCCGTCGACCTGGACGCCTACAGGGTCCGGGACTTGGGGTGCAGGTCGCGGCGCGGTGCCAGGCGGCAGATCGGGTGCTGGCCCCGACCCGGTGGGGCCTGGGACGGCAGTTGGCGGCTGGGGCGGTGCGCCCGAGGGCGGCGCACCCGGCAGCGCTCCTCCAGGCTCCCCACCCGATGGTCCGGTCCCGCCGCCCCCACTGGGCGGCGACTCGTTGATAGCCAACCCCACCGGCGGCGGCGTAACCTCCGGCGGCAACGGCCGAAACCG
Source organism: Streptomyces sp. NPDC041205 (assembly GCF_055591765.1). Classification (NCBI taxonomy): domain Bacteria; kingdom Bacillati; phylum Actinomycetota; class Actinomycetes; order Kitasatosporales; family Streptomycetaceae; genus Streptomyces; species Streptomyces sp. NPDC041205. The sequence goes on from NZ_JBVIZH010000017.1 coordinate 20,234, forward strand.
AGGCCTCTCCAACCCCTCCAACTGCCCAGCCGCCAACTGATACGCCTGCCCCAGCTTCCGCATCTCCGCCGCGGCCTCCTGGCGCACCTTCTCCTTGGCCGCCTCGATCCGCTCCAGCTCACCCGCCGACTTCGCGCCCACCGCCCGCGCGTCCGGATCGTTGGGCGCGGCCTGCGCCGCCTTCAAGTTGCCCTGCGCGCCGCCCTTGTCACGCGGAATCGACGCCTGCGCGGTAGCAATCGCCTCCGACGCCCGCGACAGCCACCTCGCCGACTCCTCGCTGAAGTCACCAAGGCGGAGCGTGGAGTTGGCCAGATCGCCGCTCCACGTACGGAACGCCGTCGCGCCCTCGCCCTTCCACCGCACCCACTGCGGCCGCACCTTCAACTCGTCCGCGATCTTGCGGATCTCCGCAGCCGCGGCGACGAGCCGGTCGGCGGCCGCCTGGACCTGTCCCGCGTTCGCCTGGTCGAGCCACGCCAGCATCTGCTCATGACTCATCGACTCAAAAGACGTGCCGCCCTTGCCGCCCATCAGGCCGCCCCTCCCGCGTCCCCTGCCGGATCCTGCGTACGCCGGTTCGCCCGGCCCGGCCCCTGCCCGGCACCAGCCCTCCCCACCGGCCCCACCTCTGGAACGACCACACGGCCCAGGCTCGATCGCGCGGCGAGCGCATAGCTTTTGCGAACCACCAGGCAACTCTAGTCACTGGGCATGACAGCTTGTATCTGAACGATCACTCATGCGATCAGATTCAGGCCAGGACGAGACAGCCACGAGACATCCATGAGGCCCGCCAACGGGAGTCAGCTCAGGGGACGTTGCACGATCCAGGACATTCGCACCGGTACACGCGAGTCCAACACCACGCGATATCAGCCAAAGCCCGCCCCTCCTCGGCTCAGCGCGGCGGCTTGCGGTGCTATTCCTTCGAACTTCCGACGCCTTCCAGGCCCTCCAGGCCCTCCACGCCCTCCACGCCCTCCACGAAGCGGTGTGCCTGCCATCACACCCGAGTGGTGTCACACCTGACGTCGCTGCGGTGTCTTCATGGCGGAAGCGAGAGAAGGGACCGTGAAGATGAAGGCCGTCATCGTGTGCGCCTCCGTGTCGCACGGCAATACGCGTCGTGTCGCCGACTGCATGGCCCAGGTACTGGACGCGAAGGTCGTCTCCCCCGAGCAGGCCGACCTGGCGGAGCTGGCCGATGCCGACCTCGTGGGATTCGGCTCGGGCGTCTTCTACCAGAGGCTCCACCCCCGCCTGATCAACTTCGTCAAGGCGCTGCCCACCGGGCGGGGCCGGGCATTCGTGTTCGCCACCAGCGGGCTTCCCGAGCTGCCGCTGGCGCCCTTCTCCCGCCCCTTGGCCAAGCTCCTGGAAGGCAAGGGCTTTGAGGTGGACGGGAACTTCTCGTGCCGGGCGTTGGACACCATGGGGCCCTTCAAGCTGGTCGGCGGCATCCAGAAACAGCGGCCGAACGAAGGGGACCTGGCTGCCGCGCGGGCGTTCGCCGCGCGGCTGCGGGACGGGCAAGGACCGCTTTCCTGACACGCGCCGCGTGCGCCGCGTCGCCGGGAGGCGGCAGGCAGCGCGTACTAGACCCCTTCAACGAAGTGGTCGAACTCGCCCGCCCGTACGCCGAGGACGAAGGCGTCCCACTTTTTGCGGGTGGTCGTGACGACGTTGTCCGGGGCGTCGGTCGTGCGCAGGTAGACGGCGTCGTCCGCGCCGAAGGCGAGCTCGATCCAGGGGCCGGGGCCGTCTTCGCCTTCGGGGGCGGTTCGGGTCCAGTCGAGGTCCGGGGGCACGTCAGGCACGGCTGGGGCTCTCCTTCGCAGCGCGGAGGAGAGCGGCGAACGCGGTGCGCGGTGCGGAGAGTATGACTTGGGCCGGGTCGGCGCTCTCCGTGAGGCGGATGTTGCGGGCGCCTGCTGTGGACACGTGTATGCAGGAGTTGCCCTCGGAGCAGTAGGACGACTTCTGCCAGGGGGAGTTCATCGGTACTCCTTCACAGGTCTTGCATGATGGCGAGGACCAGGTCCCGGGACTTGGCGGGGGAGAGCGCGGCGCTGTCGATGCGCTCGAAGAGAGTCCTGTACTTGTGAAGTTGGGCCTCGGCGTCGAGGAACGCCAGACCGTGGGACTGGTCCAACTGAACTGTGTCCAGTTGCGGCACCGGTCCGTTCACGAAGTAGATCGACTGCCCTGAGCCCGGGTAGGCACCGGCGTCGAAGGTGATGGCACGCACAGTGACGTGGCTGCGTTCGCTCATGTCGAGGATGTGCTGAAGCTGTTCGCGTGCCGTCGCCGGGCCGCCAACCTTCATGCGGAGCGCCGCCTCGTGGATGACGGCGTGATACGGCGTGGGAGTGTCCGCGTACAGGATGGTCTGTCGTTTGATCCGGAACGAGAGCCTGTGTTCGATGTCCGGTGGGGAGAGTGCCGTAACGGCGTGACGGAAGATCTCGCGAGCGTAGGCGTGCGTCTGGAGCAAGCCTGGGATGCGTGCCGTGGTGCTGTCCCGCACGGCCCGTGCATGGTGTTCCAGCTCGGCCAGGTCGAGGAGTGAACCGGGCAGAAGTTCGCGGTACTGCTCCCACCAGCCGCGTGTGCGGTCGCTCGCCATGGTGGCCAGGGCGTCGACGAGATCCTTGTCCGGGCACTCGTAATGGCTGGCCAGTAGCCGCACACGGTCCGGGCTCACGCCCATGCGGCCCGACTCCATGTTGCTGACCTGGTTCTGCTTCATGCCGAGGAGTTGACCTGCCTCGGTGGACGTCAGTCCCGCCCGCTCCCGAAGTTTGCGCAGCTCCGCGCCCAAACGGAGTTGGCGTCCCGTCGGGTTGGATCTCACGGTTCGCTCTGCCTCTCGCTCCGACTGACTCACCCACACGAGTGGTGGAACAGCCCTTTTCGGCAACATCGATAATTCCTTATCGGTGCGCCGCTACCTTATAGCCGGGCCCCCACCCCAGAAGCACCCCGCTCGACGGAGCGGCAACGGTCACTGGGCACGACCCCGCAACTCCCCTGCGTGAACGGAGACTTCCATGACCACCGTAAACCCGTCCTGGGCCTACACCCTCCACCTCCCGCACGATCCCCGCGCACCGGGGGTCGCCCGCGCACACGTACGGGCCGTGCTCGCCGCCCACGGGCTCGCCGAACTCACGCCGACCGCCGAGCTCCTGGCCGCCGAGATGCTCAACAACGCCCAGCTGCACACCGACGGGGCCTACGGCCTCGGGCTTCAGCCTTCCGCCCCGGGTGGGGTCCGCGTAGCCGTCTGGGACACCAGTCCCGTCATCCCGCCGGGGTTCGGGGCGGCGGTGCCCCCGGACGACGGCACGCCCTCGCGGTGGGCGGAGGGCGGCCGGGGGCTGTGCCTGGTGCGCGCGTGTTCCCACTCGTGGGGCGCGTACGCGAGTCCGGGGCGCGGCGGGAAGCTTCTGTGGGCCGCGTGTTCGTGAGTCCCTCGCCAGGGGCCCCGCCTCTACACTGGCCCCGGCGGACTCCCGGGCGGCGAGGGGTGGTTGACGGTGCGTAAGGCATGGCTGCTCGCAGGCGTCGCGTTCAGCGGGTCCATGGGATTCATGATGCTGCTCGTCGTCGGGACCTTCGTCGCGGCGGGCAGCCTCGCCGACCAGTCCGGGGGCGGTGGGAACGTCGGGCTCGCCAAGGGCGCGGTGCCCGCCTCGTACCAGCCGCTGGTGCAGAAGTGGGGCAATCTCTGCAAGGCCATCAACCCGGCTCTGCTCGCCGCCCAGCTGTACCAGGAGAGCGGGTTCAACCCGCGGGCGCAGAGCCCGGCGGCGGCGCAGGGGATAGCGCAGTTCATCCCCGGGACCTGGGCCTCGCACGGGCTCGACGGCGACGGCGACGGCGATCGGGACGTGTGGGACCCCAAGGACGCCATCCCGTCGGCGGCCTCGTACGACTGCAAGCTCGCCAAGTACGTGAAGGACGCGCCCGGCGATCCGACGAGGAACATGCTCGCCGCGTACAACGCGGGCGCCTACGCCGTGATCAAGTACGGCGGCGTGCCCCCGTACCGCGAGACGCAGAACTACGTCAAGATCATCACGACCCTGGAGAAGAGTTTCGCCCGGCCCATCGACCGCGTGAACCCCTCCCAGCAGGCGGCGGGCGCCATCTACTACGCGCAGAAGAAGCTCGGCACCGAGTACCTGTGGGGCGGCAACGGAACCGCCGACCAGGGCGGCAAGTTCGACTGCTCCGGGCTCACCCTGGCCGCGTACCGCAGTGTCGGCATCACCCTGCCGCGGGTGGCCAACGACCAGTACAACGCCGGGCCGCACCCCAAGCGCGAGGAGCTGCTCCCCGGTGACCTGGTGTTCTTCTCGGACGACCTCAGCAACTCGCGTGCCATCCGGCACGTGGGGATCTACGTCGGCGGCGGCTACATGATCGACGCCCCCCGGCCCGGCGCGGTGATCCGTTTCGACCCGGTCGATACGCCGGACTACTTCGGGGCCACGCGAGTCACCAAAGATGGCGCAAAAGCGATCCCCGAGAAGCCGGTGGAGAAGCTCGTGGAGCGGCCCGGAGGGAAGCCCGGGAACGCTGAGAAGGCTGAGAAGCCCGGGAAGGCGGAGGAGAGTCCGGCGGAGGAATCGGAGCGGCCCGGGGAGTCGGACGTGGATCCCGAAGGCGGTCCCGCCGAGGAACCTTCCGGTTCGCCCTCGGGAGGGCCCGCCGCCCGCCCCTCGGGGCGGCCTTCGGACGGGGGCGTAGAGGCCTGACGCGGACCCGCGCCACCGCTCGATCCGGTGCTCGGGAGGGGGCGCTCCGGTGCTGAGCGGAGGGCGCGCGCACGGCGCGCGCGCCGCGTGATCTGGCTTGAACCCTCCGTTGAAGCAACCCCCTGAGCTGCGGCGATGAATCTCTCTTCGATAACGTCTGAGTGATCATTCGGTGGAGAGTGGAACGTATGGAAGGGGACCAGGCGTTCCCTTGTCTGGTACGGCACGTACGCGAAGAACAGCGCGGGGAGCACTGAACCAGCGGCACGACTGCACTGACCACGGGGGTTGATGGAAGGGCGCACGACCACGTGCGCTCGCGAGTGAGAAGACAAGGGGCCACAGCATCATGGCTGGACTCGATGATTCCGGGTCGAACCCCGACGTCAGCCTGCTCTACGACATCAACGGCCTGGCCGAGGACGCCCCCGGCTGGCTCGCGCGGACCATGGAGTTCGTCGGTGAGTACGGACTCCTGCTCGCCCTGGTCCTGCTCGTCGTGTGGTGCTGGTGGGGAGCCCGCCGCCGCCCGGTCCTCGACGACGCGGCCTCGTCCGTCGCCGCCGTCGTGTGGGCGCCGCTCGCCGCCGGTATCGCCGTCCTGGTGAACGTACCGATAAGAGGCTTCGTGGAACGCCCGCGCCCCTTCGAGGACCACCAGGGCCTGGAGGTCCTGGTCGACGGCAAGACCGACTACTCCTTCGTGAGCGACCACGCGACGCTCGCCATGGCCATCGGCGTCGGCCTCTTCGTCGCCAACCGCAAGTTCGGCGTCGCCGGTATCGCGCTCGCCGTCGCCGAGGGCTTCTGCCGGGTCTTCATGGGCGTGCACTACCCCACCGACGTCGTCGGCGGGTTCGCGCTCGGCACGGCCGTCGCGCTGCTGCTGTCGCCGCTCGCCATGGCCCTGCTGACCCCCGTCGCCAAGGCCGTCGCCCGCTCCGGGAAGGCCTCCCGGCTGGTGTGGCGCGGCCCCGGCGAGGTCGAGCCGGTCGCCGCCCTGGCCGAGCAGGAGCCGGCGCCGGGCGCCGACGAGCGGGACCTGGCGGCCTAGCCCGGGGCAACGCCTACAGGACCTGGCCCGGGGCAACGCCTACAGAGCCTGCGGGAACGAGAAGAAGCGCGTCGGGTCGTACTGCTTCTTGAGCTTCTTCAGGCGCGGTGCCGCCTGCCCGTAGTACGCCTCCCGCCAGTTGGTGAGCGTCGGGTCCGCGTAGTTCTGGTACGCCGCCCCGGACGCGTACCGCCGCATCCCGGTGTGGGCCGTGTTCAGCCAGGACTGCGCGGTGCCGCCGGAGGTGCCCGCGCGCCAGGACACGATGTACTGGGCGAGCATCCGCGAGCGCCGGTGGACGAACGCCGTGGCCGTCGGGTCGACGCGGTTGATGGCGCCGCCGAGCGCGGTCAGGGCGATGCTGCCCGCGGTGCCGCGCTCGCCCCGCACGCCCTCGATCTGGTGGAGCAGTGCGCGGATGCCCGCGCTGGAGAGGGAGCGGTCGAAGAAGTCGGAGCGGGCCGCGTACGTCTCCCGGCCGAGCGCGCCGCTCGGCGTGCGGCCCGGCGTCGAGCCCGGCAGATGGCACTGGGCGTCCGAGGCGAACGACGAGCAGCCCGCGTACACCTCCATGGCCTGCTCGTACGTGCGCCGCTTCAGGGAGACGCTGCGCGCCGGTGAACCCACCTTGTCGGCGAGGCGGTCGACGGCGTTCTGCAGCGAGCCGTAGGTGCCGAGGGAGAACGCGGCGACGGAGATGGTGGGCGTGCCGCCCGGCACCGCCGCGAGGTGCGCCGACGACCAGATCTCGTCCGGCTGCGAAGGCCCCCATTCCTGCCAGGCCTTGAGGACGGCGGCGGCCTTCGACCAGGGCCAGGTCAGATACGCGGAGACGGCCTGCGGGGCGGGGTGGGTGCGGAAGGTCAGCTCGGTGACGATGCCGAACTGGCCGTTGCCCGCGCCGCGCAGCGCCCAGAAGAGGTCCTTGTTCTCGCTCCTGCTGGCCCGTATTTGCTTGCCGTCCGCCGTGATGAGGGTCGCGCCGGTGAGGCTGTCGCAGGTCAGGCCGTAGGCGCGGGAGACCACGCCGTGGCCGCCGCCGAGGGTGAGGCCGCTGATGCCGACGGTCGGGCAGGAGCCCGCGGGTATGGTGACGCCCTTCGCGGCGAGCGCGCGGTAGACGTCGATGAGCTTGGCGCCGCCGCCGATCGTGGCGGTGGTGCCGCTGGAGCGGACGCGGTTCAGCTTGGAGACGTCGATGACGAGGCGGCCCGTGCCGGAGGACCAACCCGCGTACGAGTGGCCGCCGTTGCGGATGGACACGGGGGTGTCGTGGGCGCGGGCGTAGGCCAGGGTGGTGCGGATGTCGTCGACGCCCGCGACATAGGCGACGGCGGTCGGCTTCAGGTTGTCGAAGCGGGTGTTGTAGAGCTGGCGGGCGGTGGCCCAGGCGGCCTCGTTCGGGCGGACCAGGGTGCCGTCCAGGTCCCGGGAGAGGGCGGCGAGGCTGGCCGGGGCGGAGGCGGCGGCCGTCTTGATCGGCGTGGTGCCGGTGCTGGTGTGCGCCGTTCTCGTCGTGGCGGTGCCGCTCGCCCTGCCGGAGTCCGCGCCGCTGGTGCAGGCGGTGGTGGCCGCCGCGAGTGCGGCGGTCGTCGTTCCGAGGAACGTACGTCGTTGCATGAGGCCCTCCCGTTGCTTCCCGCACAACGAGACGGTGCGGGCGCTTGCGGGGTTCCCGTGGACGGGCGCCGTGAACGTTCCCGTCGCGAACGTTCTCGTCGGGGGCGCGGCGCACGTTCCCGCCGCGAGCGCGCTACACCGCCTGCGCCATGTGATCGGCCGCGTCCGTGCGGGCCCTGCTGCGCGCTCTTCGGGCCGGGCCGCGCCAGCCGCAGGTGCACCGGGCGGCGCAGAACGGGCCGTTCTCGACGGTGGAGGTCCGGTGCGGTTGCGGAGATCGCTGCTCAGCCACCCGACCACGGTACGCCCGCCGGGTGAACCCGTTCCCGCGTGACGACCCCTCGGACCGGTCGTTAATCGAAACGGCAAGGGGCCGGGTGTTGACGCGGGAAAGGCTGGGGGTCGGCGGGGCGATGGAGCGGCGCGGGCGCAGGGACAGGGCGGCCGCCGCGGGTGCGGCGGCGCTGATGGCGCTGGCCACGGCGTGCGCCGGTGGCGGGGCCGCGGCCAGCGACGACCCGGCGGCGGCCGACCCCGTCGGCGCGGTGCGGGCCGTACCCGACTCCCTGGTGCGCGCCGGGAGTTCCCGCGCGCGCACGGCCATGGAGATGGCCAGCGGCGGCACCCGCGTGACCGTCAGGGGCCGCGGCGGGTACGACTTCCGGCGCCGCGTCGGCCGCCTCGACGTCGTGCTGCCGCAGGACCCCGCCGGGCGCAGGCCGCCCGTCACCGAGCTGCTCGCGGGCGGGGACCTGTACATGAAGAACCGGGGCGCGGGCGTGCCCGCCGACAAGTGGGTGCACATCGAGACGGCGTCCCTGTCCGACGGGAACCTCGTCACCGGCGGCGCCACCGACCCGTTCGCCGCGGCCGAACTCCTGCGCGGCGCGGGCGAGGTGACGTATGTGGAGCGGACCCGGCTCGACGGCGTCGACGTGCGGCACTACCGCGGGGTGGTGGACCTGGCCCGGGCCGTGCGGGCGGCGTCGAAGGAGCACCGGCCGGCGCTGCGGGCCGCGGTGGAGAAAGGGTTCAGCAAGGCCGGGGTGCCGTTCGACGCCTACCTCGACGGGCGGGGGCGGCTGCGTGAGGTACGCCACCGTTTCCAGGTCGCGGACACGACGGTGGCGTCGACGACCTCGCTGTACGGGTACGGGGCGCCGGTGCGGGTGCGGCTCCCCGCGGCCGCCGACATCTTCGCCGGGAAGATCGCCGAGCACTGAGCCGTTGCACGGGGTGAGGGGTGGAATATGGTCCGTCCGTGCCATGCGCGGTGCGTAGGCCGCTCCCTACTCTAGGAAGCCGATACCGGCACGAGTTGTGGTCAGGAAGAGGTGGTGAACGTGGCCCCGGTGGGCGGAACGGCAGTTCAGGACCACGTTGCCCTCGCCGAGATCGAGCTGTGCGGAGACCTGATCATCGCGGCGTCCGCCGCGCGCGGTGAGCGGCTCAGCGCCGACCGGATCGACGAGGTGCTCAGGGTCTCCGACGGGGTGGACGGCGGGGCGGTCCGGGACGAGTCCCGGACCTAGGGCCTGTCCGCCGCCGCGCGGCGGATCTCCCCGCCCGCCCCCGCTCACCGCGCGCCGTGAGCGGCACGCCGTAGACGTCACATCGCGTCAGGTGCGCAGCATCCTCGCGATGGCCTTCGTCGCCTCCTCGACCTTCGCGTCGATCTCGTCGCCGCCCTTGACCGCCGCGTCCGCGACGCAGTGGCGCAGGTGCTCCTCCAGGAGCTGGAGGGCGAAGGACTGCAGGGCCTTCGTGCCGGCGGAGACCTGGGTGAGTATGTCGATGCAGTAGACGTCCTCCTCGACCATCCGCTGCAGGCCCCTGATCTGGCCCTCGATGCGGCGCAGTCGCTTGAGGTGCTCGTCCTTCTGCTTGTGGTAGCCGTGCGTCTGGTGGGCCTCGCCCGTCGCTGTCGCCTGGTCCTCGCCGGAGGGCGCTTCGGTCGTGGCCGCGGCGGCCGTCTCTGTGGTCGTCATCGCGTCCTCCTGTGCATACCCCTAGTGGGTATAGGGTAGCCGATTCCTCGGGTGGTGTGCTGATCACTGTGCCTGATGGGCGACACTGGGGTCCGGCCGGTTAGCCGTGGCCGGATGATGCGCCTAGCATCAGCCTGACCGCATCCAAAGCACCCCGAGGACCCCACGTGCGATTTCGTCTGACCCCCAGGGAGACGAGCTTCTACGACATGTTCGCCGCATCCGCGGACAACATCGTCACCGGCTCGAAGCTCCTGATGGAACTGCTCGGGGCCGACGCCTCGGCCCGAGCCGAGATCGCTGAGCGTATGCGGGCCGCCGAACACGCGGGGGACGACGCGACGCATGCGATCTTCCACCAGCTGAACTCCTCGTTCATCACGCCGTTCGACCGCGAGGACATCTACTCCCTCGCGTCCTCGCTCGACGACATCATGGACGCCATGGAGGAGGCCGTCGACCTGGTCGTGCTCTACCAGGTCGAGGAGCTCCCCAAGGGTGTGGAGCAGCAGATCGAGGTGCTCGCCCGCGCCGCCGAACTGACGGCCGAGGCCATGCCGCATCTGCGCACCATGGACAACCTCACCGAATACTGGATCGAGGTCAACCGCCTGGAGAACCAGGCCGACCAGATCCACCGCAAGCTGCTCGCCCACCTCTTCAACGGCAAGTACGACGCCATCGAGGTGCTGAAGCTCAAGCAGATCGTCGATGTGCTGGAAGAGGCGGCCGACGCGTTCGAGCACGTCGCCAACACGGTGGAGACCATCGCGGTCAAGGAGTCCTGAGGCACCTCCATGGACACCTTCGCGTTGATCGTGACCATTGGCGTCGCGCTCGGTTTCACGTACACGAATGGCTTTCACGACTCCGCGAACGCCATCGCCACCTCCGTCTCCACGCGGGCGCTGACGCCACGCGCGGCACTCGCCATGGCCGCGGTCATGAATCTCGCCGGTGCCTTCCTGGGCAGCGGCATCGCCAAGACGGTCAGCGAAGGGCTGATCGAGACGCCGCACGGCACCAAGGGGATGTGGATCCTCTTCGCCGGTCTGGTCGGCGCCATCGTCTGGAACCTCGTCACCTGGTACTTCGGCCTGCCCTCCTCCTCGTCGCACGCGCTGTTCGGCGGTCTGGTGGGCGCGGCGCTCGCGGGCGGCATCGGGGTGATCTGGTCCGGGGTCGTCGAGAAGATCGTCATCCCGATGTTCCTGTCGCCGCTGGTCGGCCTGCTGGTCGGCTATCTGGTGATGTGCGCGATCATGTGGATGTTCCGCAAGTCCAACCCGCACAAGGCCAAGCGCGGCTTCCGGATCGCGCAGACCGTCTCGGCGGCCGGCATGGCGCTCGGCCACGGCCTCCAGGACGCGCAGAAGACCATGGGCATCGTGGTGATGGCCCTGGTCATCGCCGATGTCGAGGACGCGGGTGACCCGATCCCGATCTGGGTCAAGATCTCCTGTGCCGTGATGCTGTCGCTCGGCACGTACGCCGGTGGCTGGCGCATCATGCGCACCCTCGGCCGCAAGATCATCGAGCTGGACCCGCCGCAGGGCTTCGCCGCGGAGACCACGGGCGCGGGCATCATGTTCACCACCGCGTTCATGTTCCACGCGCCGATCTCGACCACGCACGTCATCACGTCCGCGATCATGGGCGTCGGTGCGACCAAGCGGGTGAACGCGGTGCGCTGGGGCGTCGCCAAGAACATCATCCTGGGCTGGTTCATCACGATGCCCGCGGCGGCGCTGGTCGCGGCGCTCAGCTTCTGGATCGTGAATCTGGCGTTCCTGTGATGCTGTCGCCCGTGGCGGTGCGGGATGACGGTGTCGGCTGGGGGGCCGGGGGTCGTCCCCCGGGGGATGCAGCATCACGATGCCGGCGGCTGCGCTGGTCGCGGCGCTGAGCTTCTGGATCGTGAATCTGGCGTTCCTGTAGGGGCGCGGGATGCGGGAGTGCCCCCGGTCCGGATCGTGGTTGATCCGGGCCGGGGGCACTTGTGTGTGCGGTCCTGCTCTCCGCGTACGTCCCTACTTCGCGAAGTACTCGCCGAAGTGGGCGGAGCCGTAGCCGCCGCCGAGGTTGAAGCTCTTGGCGCCGGTGCCGGTCACGCCGTCGGCGCCGGTCTGGAGCTGCCAGACCCGGCCGACGAAGGTGTCCTCGCCCATGCCGCCCACGTACACCTCGGGCTTGCCGTTCTTGTCGCCGTCGACGACGGCGACCGCCTCACCGAAGTGGTCCGACTTCTCCGAGGTGCTGGGGATGCCCTTGGAGTTCTGGGTCAGGACCTTGGCGCCCTCGGTGGTGACGCCGGTCTTGCTGCCGCGCAGCATGGTGACCGAGCCGGACACGGCCGTGGCCGGGTCCGTGGCGGACTCCCAGGAGGCGCCGACCAGGAGGTCGCCGTAGCCGTCCTTGTCCAGGTCGCCGACGGACACGTCGGTGCCCCAGCGGTCGCCCTTCTCGTTCACGCCGGGGACACCCGGGCTCTCCTGGTCGTAGTGGCGCGCGGGCAGGGTCTTGCTCACGCCGTCCGGACCGCCGTACGTGACGGTGATGCCGCCGTACATCTTGACGTCGGACGCCTGCGGGGTGCCGACGAAGTCCTGGTAGCCGTCGCCGTTCAGGTCGCCGAAGGTGCCGGTGTGGCGGGAGTCGAGCTTGCCGCCGGGGACCAGGCCGTCGCGGGTGCCCTTCAGGACGCGGGCCTCGGAGGTCCAGTAGGGGTTGCGGATGGAGCCCATGGCCACCACGTCGTCGATGCCGTCGCCGGTCATGTCGCCGATCTCGGCGCCGCTGACGGCGAACCCGTCCTCGGCCTCGGTGTCCTGGAAGGCGATGGCGTCCGGCTTGCCGGTGGTCCGGCTGATGGGGCCGTACAGCATGCCCAGGCCCCACTTGGCCCCGCCTCCCATCGGGCCGACCTGGGCGGCGCCGACGATGTCGGCCTTGCCGTCGCCGTTGACGTCGCCGATGCCGTGCCAGGCCGAGCGGAAGGCGGGGGACTTCGCGGAGCTGCCGTCGCCGCCGACGACCTCGGTGCCGCCGGAGATGCCGTCCTTGCCGCCCCACAACACGAGCTGGTCGCCGCCGTCGCTGATCAGCACGTCGTCGTAGCCGTCGTCGTCGAGGTCGCCGTAGTCGGCCTTGGTGCCCCAGCCGTAGCCCGTCTCCTTGGGCTCGCCCGGGACGCCCGGGGTGGCGCGGCTGATCAGCTGCTGCTTGTCGTACTTCAGGCCCTCGGCCGAGCCGTAGACGATGGAGACGAGGCCGGCCCGCTTGATGCCGTCGATCTTGGCGCTGGGCGCTCCGACGGCCAGGTCCGGGTAGCCGTCGCCGTTGAAGTCGGCGGCGGGCTTCGTGGCGGCGGGCTTCGCGGGGGCCGCGGGGGCGGCCTGGGCCGGGGCGGTGATGCTCAGCAGGGCCGCGGCACAGGCCGCGGCCGTGAGGTAGGTGGTGCTGCGCAAGATGGGTCCCCCAGATGGGCGTCAGACCGGGACGGTGTCGCCGGTCATGGTTCCGACGCCGAGGATGACCAACGGGAGAGCCGGATAGTTGGTGTGACGCAGCTAACGGGCCCGCCCCCCGGGAGCCAGGGGGCGGGCCCTTTTCGTCCCTGCGGTGGCACCGCCATGCAGCACCGCGGGGAGTTCTGTCCGGCCGGGGAGGCCTAGCCGAAGCGGCCGGAGATGTAGTCCTCGGTCGCCTGGACCGACGGGTTGGAGAAGATGCGCTCCGTCTCGTCGATCTCGATGAGCTTGCCGGGCTGGCCGACGGCCGAGAGGTTGAAGAAGGCCGTGCGGTCCGAGACGCGCGCCGCCTGCTGCATGTTGTGCGTCACGATGACGATCGTGAAGCGCTCCTTCAGCTCGCCGATCAGGTCCTCGATGGCGAGGGTGGAGATCGGGTCGAGCGCCGAGCACGGCTCGTCCATCAGGAGCACCTGCGGCTCGACCGCGATGGCGCGGGCGATGCACAGGCGCTGCTGCTGACCGCCGGAGAGGCCGGAGCCCGGCTTGTTCAGGCGGTCCTTGACCTCGTTCCAGAGGTTGGCGCCCTTGAGGGACTTCTCGACGACGTCGTTCAGCTCGCTCTTCTTGTACGAGCCGTTGAGCTTCAGGCCCGCCGCGACGTTGTCGAAGATCGACATGGTCGGGAAGGGGTTGGGGCGCTGGAAGACCATGCCGATGGTGCGGCGCACGTTCACCGGGTCCACGCCGGAGCCGTACAGGTCGTCGCCGTCGAGGAGCACCTTGCCGTCGACGCGGCCGCCGGGGGTGACCTCGTGCATGCGGTTCAGGGTGCGCAGGAACGTGGACTTGCCGCAGCCGGACGGGCCGATGAAGGCCGTCACGGAGCGCGGCTCCACGGTCATGGAGATGTCTTCGATCGCCTTGTGGGAACCGTAGTAGGCGTTCAGGCCCGATACGTCGATTCGCTTGGCCATGGAGATCACTGCTTCTTTCGAAAGTCTGCTGCGTCGGTCGCTGTATGGCCCCGCTCGGCGCAGCCGAATGCTGTCGCGTCGGAGCCGATGGGTCGCCTCAGCGACCGGTCTTCGGGGCCTTCCAGCGGGCGAGGCCGCGGGCCACGAGGTTGAGGATCATGATGAAGGCGATCAGGGCGAGCGCCGCTGCCCAGGCACGGTCGTAACCGGCGTTCGTGCCGGACGCGTACTGCTGGTAGATGTACAGCGGCAGCGAGCCCTGCGGTCCGTTGAACGGGTCCGTGTTGATGAACGGGTTCGTCCAGACCAGGAGCAGCACGGGCGCGGTCTCGCCGGCGATGCGGGCGACGGCCAGCATGACGCCGGTCGTGATGCCGCCGATCGCGGTGGGCAGGACCACCTTCAGGATGGTGCGCCACTTCGGTACGCCGAGGGCGAGCGATGCCTCGCGCAGCTCGTTCGGGACGAGCTTCAGCATCTCCTCGGTGGAGCGTACGACCACCGGCATCATCAGGATCGACAGCGCCATGGCGCCGGCCCAGCCGGAGAAGTCGAAGCCCAGGATCAGGATCCAGAAGCTGAGGACGAACAGACCGGCGACGATGGACGGGATGCCCGTCATGACGTCGACGAAGAACGTGACGGCCTTGGCGAGCTTGCCCCGCCCGTACTCGACGAGGTAGATCGCGGTGAGCAGGCCGATCGGCACGGCGATCAGGCAGGCGAGGCCGACCTGCTCCAGGGTGCCGATGATCGCGTGGTAGATGCCGCCACCGGGCTCGTCGTCGGCGACGACGCCCATCGAGTGGCTCAGGAAGTACCCGTCGAAGACCTTCGTGCCGCGCTGGACGGTCTCGAAGATGAGCGAGGCCAGCGGCACGACGGCCAGCAGGAACATGACCCACACCAGCGAGGTGGCGAGGCGGTCCTTGGCCTGGCGGGTGCCCTCGACGGTCGCCGCGAGGAAGTACGAGACGCCGACGAACACGATCGCCGAGATCAGGCCCCACTGGAGGCGGGAGCTGAGGTCGGCCGCGAGGCCGATGCCGCTGCCCACGGCGAGGGAGCCGACGGCGATGACGTAGGGCGCCCAGCGGGGCAGCCGCGCGCCCTGCAGGTCGGAGGGGGCGGGCTTGCCGTCGGGGGTACCGGTGGGCTTGATGGTCGTGGTGCTCATGCGTTGGCCCCCGAGTACTCCTTGCGGCGGGCGATGATCAGCCGGGCCGCGCCGTTGACAAGGAGAGTGATGACGAAGAGGACGAGACCGGAGGCGATGAGGGCGTCCCGGCCGTACTCGCTGGCCTCACTGAACTTGCTGGCGATGTTCTGCGCGAACGTGCCGCCGCCGTAGTCGAGCACGGACGCCTGGATCACGAAGGTCGGGGAGAGCACGGTGGCCACGGCGATCGTCTCGCCGAGCGCGCGGCCGAGGCCCAGCATCGAGGCGGAGATGATGCCGGAGCGGCCGAAGGGGAGCACCGACATGCGGATGACCTCCCAGCGCGTGGCGCCGAGGGCGAGCGCGGCCTCCTCGTGCATCTTCGGGACCTGGAGGAAGACCTCGCGGCTCACGTTGGTGATGATCGGCAGGATCATGATCGCGAGCAGGATGCCGACCGTCATGAGGGAGCGCGGGGCGCCGCCCTGGTACTCGAAGATTCCGGTCCAGCCGAAGTAGTCGTCGAGCCAGCTGTAGAGCCCGGTGAGGTTCGGGGCGACCACGAGGGCGCCCCACAGGCCGTACACGATCGAGGGCACGGCGGCCAGGAGGTCGATCACGAAGGCGATGGGGGCGGCGAGCCTGCGCGGCGCGTAGTGCGAGATGAACAGCGCGATGCCGATGGCCACGGGCACGGCGATGGCGAGCGCGATGATCGAGCTCACGATGGTGCCGAAGACCAGGACGGCGATGCCGAAGTAGGGCTTGCCGTCGTGCAGGGAGCCCGCGGGGTCCCACTCGAAGGTGGTGAGGAAGTTGCCCTCGTTGTCCGCGAGCGCGATGGACGCGCGGTAGGCGAGGAAGGCCGCGACGGCGGCCATGATCAGCAGCAGCGTGATGCCGGAGCCTCGGGAGAGCGCGAGGAAGATCCGGTCACCGGGGCGGGTGGCACCGCGTGCGGCGCGCTTCTGCTCGGTGGTCGTCGGCTTGGCGTCCTCGACGTGCGAGGGCGGGGGAGGCGTGTCGGTGGGTATGTCCATGGGGTTCTCCGGTCTGCGGAGCCGGCCGTGCGGTCGGCTCCAGGCGGCGGTGCACCGGACGGCGCGGCCCGCCGGGGAGGCGGGCCGCGCTCAGGTTCAGCTCAGGCCCTTGACGGTCTCGCGGACCTTGGTGATGATCTCGGTCGGCATCGGCGCGTAGGCCTCGTCCTTGAGGACGGACTGGCCGTCCTCGCTGGCGATGTAGTTCAGGAAGGACTTCGTGGTGGCGAGGGTGTCCTTCTTGTTGTTCTTCTCGCAGACGATCTCGTACGTGACCAGGATGATCGGGTACGCGCCCTCGGCCGTGGGCTTGTAGTTCAGCTCCATGGCGAGGTCCTTGCCCTTGCCGACGACCTTGGCCTCGGAGATGGCCTTGGAGGCGTTGTCGACGGTGGCCTTGACCGGCTCCTTGGCGCCCGTCTTGATGTCGACGGTCTTGATGCCCTCCTTGACGTACGACAGCTCCATGTAGGAGATGGCGCCCTCGGTCTGCTTCACCTGCTGGGCCACGCCGGAGGAGCCGCTCGCGGACTGGCCGCCCTTGGCCGCCCAGACCTTGGCGGGCTCGTGCGGCCAGGCGGAGGGCGCGGCGCCCTTCAGGTACTTGGTGAAGTTGTCCGTGGTGCCGGACTCGTCCGAGCGGTGGAAGGCCTGGATCTTGGTGCCGGGGAGCTTGGCGTCGGGGTTGAGCTTCTTGATCGCCTTGTCGTCCCAGGTCTTGATCTTGTCGTTGAAGATGTCGGCGACGGTCTTGGGGTCCAGGGTGAGGCTGTCGACGCCCGGGACGTTGTAGCTGATCGCGATCGGGCCGCCGACCATCGGCAGGTCGATGGCCTGGCTGCCCTTGCAGACCTTCTTCGACTCGGCGATCTCCTCCGGCTTCAGGGCCGAGTCGGAGCCCGCGAAGGCGGTCTGGCCCTGGAGGAAGGAGGTGATGCCGGCGCCGGAGCCGTCCGGCTTGTACTGCAGCTGCACTTCCTTGCAGGCCGCGCGGTACTGCTTCACCCAGGCGTCGATCGCGCCCTTCTGCGCGGACGAGCCGGAGGCCATGAGCTGACCCTTGGCGTCCTCGCAGTTGATGTTGCTGTTGGCGGTGGTCTTCTTGCCGCCGTTGCTGCTGCCGTCGTCGTCCGAGCCGCACGCCGTGAGGGCCAGGGCGCCGGAGACGGCGAGAGCACCGAGGGTGAGGGCCCGCCGGTTCATGCGCTGAAGCTTCACTGTCGGGAGTTCCTTCCGGGAGCCGCCGGGCGGCGGCGTGCGAAGTCTGTACGAGTGGCCGTAGGTGGCCGTGGGGCAAAGCGCGCGTTGCCGGGGCGGTCTGTGCGATCGCGCCACGCATCACGTAGGGCCGAAATTAGGCAGATCAGGTGAAGTGACCGATGGCCGTAAATGAACGCGCGGTGAACCTACGAGGACTTTGTGGTTAGGTCACGGTCGGATTACGCAGCGAGGGGCACGACGAGGCGGCGGCACCCCGTGAGCGGGGTGCCGTCGACCAGCGAGGTATGACTCCACGTGTCCGGCCGGGCACTCTCGGTCTCCGGCGCGTGCCCGGTCCGCACCTTTCCGTCAGGACTCGTCCACCGGGCGCAGCGTGGTGACCAGGGCGTCCAGGAGCTCGCGGTCGCGTACCTGGGTGAGGCGGGCGCGGGCCTCGGCAGGGGGAAGCCAGCGGACGCGGTCCACCTCGCGGTTCGGGGTGAAGTGGCCGTGGGTGGCCTCGGCGGCCCAGTAGTGGACCACCTTCGGGCGGCCGCCCGTGCGGTAGTGGACCGTGGGCAGGGGCAGACCCGGGACGCAGTGGTGGCCGGTTTCCTCCCCCACCTCGCGCACGGCGCCCGCCAGCGGGGACTCGCCCGGCTTCAGCTTGCCCTTGGGGTGCGACCAGTCGTCGTACTTCGGCCGGTGCACCACGCAGACCTCGAGGCCGCCCGGTACCGGCGCGCGGCGCCACAGCACGCAGCCCGCCGCGCGGATCAGGTCCGGCGGCCTCGTCACGGTGCCGTGACCGCCTCGCGGAGCCAGGCCCGCTGGAAGGCGAACCTCGCCGCCTCCACCTCGTGGCGCTGGTCGGCGTGCAGCACGCCGAGGGCGTACGCGGTGGCCGGGGCGATGCGGGGGGTGCGGGCCGCCGAGGCGGCCGCGGCCGCCGCGTCCGCGGCCTCGCGGTGCAGGTCCAGGGCCTGGCCCGCCTGGAGGAGGCGCGGGTCGAGGGGGGCCTCGCCGAGGAGGACCTCCTGGGCGTAGCGGTGCAGGCGCAGCAGCGAGCGGACCTTCAGCCAGGGGGCGTCCTGGGCCTCCGGCGCGGTGTCCGCCGCGAGGCCGTGGACCAGGGCCTCCGCGTTGTACGGGTGGCCCGCCCTGATCAGGGGCAGGGCGGCCACTGCCTCCGCCAGGTGCTGTTCGGCCGTCGCGGCCAGGGGTTTGAGGTCGGCGTCCGGGGCGTCCCGCAGCGGGACCTCGCTGGCGAGGACGGCCACGTTGTCCGCCACCGCGTGGAAGCGGGAGGAGCCGAAGGCCTGGAGCGCGGCGGAGTGGGCCCGGGTGCGGGCCAGGGTGAGCTGGCGCTCCAGGAGCGCGGCGGCCTTGGCTGCGCCAATGGCCAGGGGGCCGGTGGGCTTTTTGGCGGGGCCGGAGCCGGGGGTTTGCGCGGGGAGGCCGGACTGGCGGGACCGGGACGTTTCGGCACCGTCGACCGGGGGCTGGGCCCACCCGTCCCCGAGTTCTCGACTTCGCTCGAACAGGGGAGACCCCAATCGCCCCGCGGAACGCCTGCCCACAGCACTTGCGGCTGCGGGTGAGGGGTGGCCTGCGGAACGCCTGCCCGCAGCGGTGGGGTCGGTGGGAGGGGTGCCGGTGGCCGCGCCTCGCGGCGTGGAGCCGCCCGCGCCGCCCGGCCCCTGCCTCCCGCCCCGCGCGTTGCCCAGGAGTTCCTCGGCCTGCTGCTCCGCGAGCTGTGAAGGGTGGGCGGGCGGGGGGAAGGCGCCGCGCAGCGGCGGGGTCGCCGGGGACGGCAGGGGAGCCGGTGGGGGTGGGGAGGAGAGGCGGTGGAGGGCCGTGAGGAGGCGTTCCAGGCGCGTGGCGTAGGCGTGTTCGCGGGCCAACGTGCCGGACAGCCAGGCCAGCTCCGGGCGCAGGGACTCAGTCCACTCCGGGTCGAGGAGGGGCCTGAAGGTGTGCAGCGTGGCGCCGACCCTGCGGGACGCGCGCCGCAGGGCCCGCGCCGCCTCCAGGGACTCCTCGGCGCCCTGCGCGTCCGTGGCGGACTCGCGGTGCAGCCGCAGTGAGCGGAGGAAGTCGGTCGCCTGGTCCTGCAGGTAGACCGACAGCGTCTCGCCCGCCGTCATCTCATGGTGTTGCTGTGCCACGCCGGCGCCTCCGGGCGTCTATGAGCATCTCCTGTACGTTTCGCAGGGGCTGGCCGTCCGGGTCCGTGGCATGCCGCGTCCAGTTGCCGTCCGCCCCCAGGTGCCACGAGGCCGTGGTGTCCGACATGCCGGTCTCAAGGAGCCGGTTCAGGGTCGCCCGGTGCGCCGGGGCCATCACCCTGACCAGGGCCTCGATACGGCGGTCGAGGTTGCGGTGCATCATGTCGGCGCTGCCGATCCACACCTCGGGCTCGCCCCCGTTGCCGAAGGCGAAGATCCGGGAGTGCTCCAGGAAACGGCCGAGCACGGACCGGACGCGTATGTTCTCGGACAGGCCCGCGACCCCCGGCCGCACCGCGCAGATCCCGCGCACCCACACGTCCACCGTCACCCCGGCCTGCGAGGCGCGGTACAGCGCGTCGATGACGGCCTCGTCCACGATCGAGTTGACCTTGATGCGGACGTAGGCGGGGCGGCCCGCGCGGTGGTGCTGGATCTCCCGGTTGATGCGGGTGATCAGGCCGTCGCGCAGGGACTTGGGGGCGACGAGCAGGCGCCGGTAGGTCTCGCGCCGCGAGTAGCCCGAAAGCCGGTTGAAGAGGTCGGAGAGGTCGGCGCCGACTTCCTGGTTGGCGGTGAGCAGCCCCAGGTCCTCGTAGAGGCGGGCGGTCTTGGGGTGGTAGTTGCCGGTGCCCACGTGGGAGTACCGGACAAGGTTGTCACCCTCCTGGCGGACCACGAGCGACAGCTTGCAGTGGGTCTTCAGGCCGACCAGGCCGTACACGACATGGCAGCCCGCCTCCTCCAGCTTGCGCGCCCACTTGATGTTGGCCTGCTCGTCGAAGCGGGCCTTCAGCTCGACCAGGACGAGGACCTGCTTGCCGGACTCGGCGGCGTCGATGAGCGCGTCCACTATCGGGGAGTCGCCCGAGGTGCGGTACAGCGTCTGCTTGATGGCGAGGACGTTCTCGTCGGCCGCGGCCTGCTCCAGGAAGGCCTGCACGGACGTGGAGAACGAGTCGTAGGGGTGGTGCAGGAGCACGTCGTGGTCGCCGCGCAGGGCCGCGAAGATGTCGGGCGCGGACGCCGACTCGACCTCGGCGAGGTCGCGGTGGGTGCCCGCGACGAACTTCGGGTACTTCAGCTCGGGCCGGTCCAGGCCCGCGATGGAG
Organism: Streptomyces sp. NPDC041205; assembly: GCF_055591765.1. NCBI lineage: Bacteria > Bacillati > Actinomycetota > Actinomycetes > Kitasatosporales > Streptomycetaceae > Streptomyces > Streptomyces sp. NPDC041205. The sequence goes on from NZ_JBVIZH010000017.1 coordinate 40,848, forward strand.
AAGAGGCCGGTGAGGTCGAGGGGGCCCGGCAGCGGGTGCACCTCGGACTCGCCGATCTTCAGCTCCCGCATCAGCAGGTCGAGCACCTTGCGGTCGATGGACTCCTCGACCTCTAGGCGCACCGGCGGCCCGAAGCGGCGCCGCATCAGTTCCTTCTCCAGGGCCTTGAGGAGGTTCTCGGCGTCGTCCTCCTCGACCTCCAGGTCCTCGTTCCTGGTGAGGCGGAACATGTGGTGCTGCTTGATGTTCATGCCCGGGAACAGTTCCTGGAGGTGCTTGGGCGCGGCGATGACGTCCTCGATGGGGACGTAGCGCTGCGGGGACGCCTCGAGGAAGCGGGACAGGAGCGGCGGGACCTTGACGCGCGCGAAGTGCTCGTGGCCCGTGACCGGGTTCTCGATCACCACGGCGAGGTTCAGGGACAGACCCGAGATGTACGGGAAGGGGTGCGCGGGGTCCACGGCCAGGGGAGTGAGGACCGGGAAGATCCGGTGCATGAAGAGGGTGTAGAGCCGGGACTGCTCCTTGTCGGTGAGCTCGTGCCAGCGCACCACGTGGATGCCCTCGTCGGCGAGCGCCGGGGCGACCTCTTCCTGGTAGCAGGCGGCGTGCCGGGCCATGAGCTCGCGGGAGCGGGACCAGATCAGCTCCAGGACCTCGCGGGGCTGCAGGCCTGAGGCCGAACGGGTGGCGACGCCGGTCGCGATGCGCCGCTTCAGGCCCGCCACCCGGACCATGAAGAACTCGTCCAGGTTCGAGGCGAAGATCGCGAGGAAGTTCGCCCGTTCCAGGAGCGGGGTGTTCGGGTCCTCGGCGAGTTCCAGGACGCGTTCGTTGAAGGCGAGCCAGCTGCGCTCCCGGTCCAGGAAACGGCCCTGCGGCAGCTCCGCGCCGCCGTACCCCGCCTGGGCGTCCTCGTCGTATCCGTCCAGGTCGGCGTCGATGTCGGGGTCCAGATCGGAGACCGTGGCCGCGATGGTGTGCGGCCGGTGGGCGGCCAGGGAGCCGACGGACGGCTGTGCGTGGCGCACCCCGGGGACGTCGGCGTGCTGGCTGTCGGACTGCGCGGTGGGCTCGCTCATGCGCCCATTGTTCCGCGCGGTGCCCGCTCCGGGCGCGCCGAGGGACTCGGGCGCGAGACGGACCTTGCCGTTCTGGCGCGATCCGTCCGGCGCGGGTTCGGGCACGGTGGGGGGCTGCATTGCCTGAGCGTCGCAAGGCTGTCTGAATCAGTGGTTACGCCGACATGACGCCTGGGAGTTCGCATGGATACCCCCAGACGTCTACACGCGAGGGCGCGCCGCAGGGCGTACGGCGGCGCAGGGCCCGGAAGCAGGCACACACCGCGGCGGCCGCGAGTGCCAGGACGGTCCCGGACTCGATGAGCTGTACGTGGTGTTCACGGACGTGGTGTTTACGGTTCACGACTCCGTGCGGTACATCAGGTCCGTCTCGTGCGTCACGAAGCCGAGGCGCTCGTACACGCTCACCGCCGCCTTGTTGTCCGCGTCGACGTACAGCATCGCCGTCGGCAGCCCGGCCGCCGCGAGGTGCCGCAGGCCGATGGTGGTGAGCGCCTTGCCGAGCCCGCCGCCCTGCGCGCCGGGGCGCACCCCGACGACGTACACCTCGCCGAGCCGCTCCGCCGCGTGCGTCTTCGTCCAGTGGAAGCCGACCAGATCACCGTCCGCCTCGCGCTCGGCCAGGAAGAACCCGGCCGGGTCGAACCACGGCTCGGCCTTGCGGTCGTCGAGGTCGCGCTGGGTGAGGGAGCCCTGCTCGGGGTGGTGGGCGAAGGCGTCGGCGTTCACCGCGAGCCACGCGGCGTCGTCCTCGCCGGGGACGAAGGCGCGTACGCGGACCCCCTCCGGAAGCACCGGCTCCGGCAGGTCCAGGTCCGCCAACGGGCGCCGCATCTGCCGCAGTTCCCGGAACAGGGTGAGGCCGAGGACCTGGGCCAGGTGGCGCGCCGCGGAGTGCCCGCCGTGCGCCCACACCCGCAGCCGCCGCCCCGACTCCGCGAGCAGCGCGGTGCCGAGCGCCCGCCCGTGCCCGTGCCCCCGGTGCGCCGGGTGCACGACCAGCTCGGCGGCGGGGGCCTCCACGGGGTCGGTGTCCTCCAGCTGGGCGTAGCCGACGAGTTCGCCGCCGACGGTCAGGAGCAGATGGCGCACACCCGCCCGCTCCCCGCCGCGCAACTGCAGCCGCCCCTGCTCGGACACGGCCTGCTGCCCGTCCGTGCGAGCCGCCTCCACGAGGAGCCCGAGCACGGCCTCGGCCTGTTCGGCCGTGAGCACGTCGAGGGTGTCGATCCGGCGGAGGGGGGCGGGGGCCTGGTCGTCAGTCATGGGACGAGCGTACGGCGCCGGGCCGGCTGTCTTGAGCCCGTCCGGCGTTCAGTGACGGACGAGCCATCCTGAGCCCCTCATGGGGTCCCCTGCTCCTTTAGAGCTTGGGGGAGATGGAGGACGAGTAGAGCTTGGGGGAGACGGAGGACGAGCGCGCCGGCGCGATGAACCCCAGCCGAAGCGCTCCCGCAGACAAAAGGCAACCACCCTGTAACCACCGGGGCCCTGTTGCGCTACGCGCGTTGACCTTAGGCTGCCCGACGGCCCAAGTCGTCCCGAACACCCCCGGGGGTAACCCTTGCCCGCCACACCGAAACACCGAAGGCCCAGGCGCCGCGCCACCCGCGTCCTCGCCGTCGCGGCGGGCATCGCCACCGTGGGGGCGCTCGCCGTCGCCCTGCCCGCGAGCGCGGGGCAGGACGCGCGGAGCGGCGCCGCGGCCAAGGACAAGAAGCGCACGGTCGACGTGCAGTTGCTGTCCTTCAACGACTTCCACGGCAACCTCCAGGCACCCGCGGGCTCCTCGGGCCAGGTCACCGAGAAGCAGCCGGACGGGACCGAGAAGAAGATCGACGCGGGCGGCGCCGAGTACCTGGCGACGTCCCTGCGCACGGCCCGCAAGGGCCACCCGTACTCCATCACCGCCGCGGCCGGCGACCTCATCGGCGGCAGCCCGCTGCTCTCGGGGCTCTTCCACGACGAGCCGACCGTCGAGGCCCTGAACAAGATGGACCTCGACGTCTCCAGCGTCGGCAACCACGAGTTCGACGAGGGCGCGCAGGAACTGGCGCGCATCCAGAACGGCGGCTGCCACCCCAAGGACGGCTGCTACGAGAAGGACAGGCACGGCAAGGCCAAGAAGTTCAAGGGCGCCGACTTCCCCTACCTCACGGCGAACGTCACCAAGGACAAGACCGGCAAGCCCCTCCTCAAGCCCTACTCGGTGTGGAAGCACAAGGGCGTGAAGATCGGCTTCATCGGGCTGACCCTGGAGGGCACCCCGGACATCGTCTCGGCCGACGGCATCAAGGGCCTGAAGTTCCACGACGAGGTCGAGACGATCAACAAGTACGCGAAGATCCTCGACAAGCAGGGCGTGAAGTCGATCGTCACGCTCATCCACGAGGGCGGCTCCCCGGCGAGCCAGGCGTACAACTACAACTGTGACTCCCCGGGCGCGGGCGACGGCATCTCGGGCCCGATCACCGCGATCGCCAAGGCCGCGTCGCCCAAGGTCGACGCGTTCGTGACCGGCCACACCCACCAGGCGTACGTCTGCACCATCCCGGACCCGTCGGGCAAGCCGCGCATGGTCACGTCGGCGTCCTCGTACGGAAAGCTGTACACGGACACCACGCTGACGTACGACCGCAGGACCAAGGACATCGTCCGCACCAGCGTGAAGTCCGCGAACCACGTCGTCAGCCGTACGCAGCGCAAGGCCCGCGACATGAAGCGCCTCATCCGCCGCTGGGACAAGCTGGCCGCGCCCATCGCGAGCAAGCCCGTCGGCTTCATCTCCGGCGACATCCCCGGCCGCGGCGCCACCTCGCCCGAGTCCCCGCTCGGCGACCTGATCTCCGACGCGCAGCTCGCGCACGCCAAGTCCCTGGACCCCAAGGCGAGCCTGGCCCTGATGAACCCGGGCGGTATCCGCTCCGACCTCGTCCACAAGGCGAGCGGCAATGAGGGCGACGGGGTCGTGACGTACGGCGAGGCGTTCACCGTGCAGCCGTTCAGCAACACCGTGAATCTCGTCGACCTCACCGGCGCGCAGCTTCTGACCGCGCTTCGCCAGCAGGTCAGCGGCCCGAACGAGGCCTCGCCGAAGATCCTCCAGGTGTCCGAAGGACTCACGTACACGCTCGACATGACGAAGTCCGGCGCCGACCGGATCGTCACCGACTCCGTGAAGCTGAACGGCAAGGCGCTCGATGCGAACGCCACCTACCGCGTCGCCCTGAACTCCTTCCTCGCGGGCGGCGGCGACGGCTTCGCCGAACTCGGCAAGGGCGCCAAGCCGCTGGTCGGCGCGGACGACCTGAAGGCGCTCAACGACTACTTCGCCGCCAACTCCTCGGCGGACAAGCCGATCGCGCCGCCGAAGGCCGACCGGATCACCGTGGTGCGCTGAGCAGAGCGTTCGCTTCAGCGCATAGTGCTGTGAAGTAGCTCTCCGGCGAACAAGCTTGGGGTGGGGTGTGAACGTATGGTGAGATCGCTTGATGCGTTCCCCCCACCGCATGGCCGTTTCTGATCCGTCTTCTGATCCATCCGAAGAGATGTCCCCCCGTCGTTCGTACGGAGCGACATCCCACCGCAATCCGTACGAAGAGCTCGGCGCCCTCGCGCCCAACCCCCTGGAGGACTTCCTCGAGGAGGAGCCCGAGGACGAGGCCGAGACTCCTTGGCAGCCGCCCAACCACCGGCGCGGCAGCCGTCGGCGCCGCAACCGGTTCGCCGGGCTCCCGCTGGCCGCGAAGGCCGTCGTCGCCCTCGCCGTCGCCGCCGCGTTCCTCGTCCTCGCCGACCGCTGGGCCCTGCTCTACGCCGAGCACGAGGCCGCCGACAAGCTCAAGGACCAACTGGACCTGAGCGCGGCCCCCGAAGTCGACATCGAGGGCTTCCCCTTCCTCACCCAGGTCTTCGACCAGCGCCTGGACGAGGTGAAGGTGACCGTCCCCGACGTCGCCGCAGACCGCGTCTCCCTCGCGAAGGTCTCCGCGACCGCCACCGACGTGACCATGAAGGGCGACGGACCCACCTCCCTGACCGGCGCCGTCATCGGCCGCATGCGCGGCGAGGTGCTCCTCTCCTTCGACGACCTCAACCGTGAACTGGGTGCCTCCCAGGTCACCTTCACCGGCCACGGCCGCGACAAGGTGTACGCCCGTGGCACCCTGCCCGTCGCCGGGCACGACCTCAAGGTCCGCGCCGACGCCCGCATCGAGCGCAACGGCGAGCGCGGTGTCGCCACCGACATCGACCGGATGCGCCTCGACATCGGCGACATGGCGACCTACCGGCCCGGCGCGCGGGAGTCCGAAGGGCTGCACCTCAGCCGCACGGGAGCCCGCCGCGTGGCCGACGAGTCGTCCCAGGCCAAGGCCCTGCTCGCGGTGCCCGAGATCGCCCGGCGGCTGGGTGTGCCGGGCGACGCCGTGCGGGAGGCGCTCCGCAGCGACGCCGAGCTCAACGACGTCACCGGGTCGCCGGAGTTCGTCGACGACGTGATGCGGTTGAACCTGATCGATGTGGCGGCGGGGCACCCCGCCCTCCTGAAGCGGCTCGGGCTCGACCCCGCCCTGCTCAAGGGCCTGGACGACCTCACCCGGCCCGTCCTCGTCGACCGCCTGTCACTGTCCTTCCAACTGCCGAGGCTGCCGGGGGAGGGGGCCATGCGGCTCCAGGGCGTGAAGGTGGAGAAGGACGGGATCCGGGTGGGGGTCGAGGGGTACGGGATCGGGTTCGGGACGTAGGCCCTGCGGGGCATTCCCCAGTCCCGCCCCTTCCCGAGCCCGGGGCTGCGCCCCCGGACCCCCGCTGATCGGCGCTCCGCGCCTCGTCCTCAAGCGCCGGACGGGCTAGACAGTTGCTGCTGGCTGGCCCGGCAGGTGCAGGGTCGGGCCCCGGTAACCCGCCCGAAGGCGTCGGTCGTGTGTCACCACGATCAGCGTCCCCTCGTACGTCGCGAGTGCCGCCTCCAGGTCCTCCACCAGGGCGGGTGAGACGTGGTTCGTCGGCTCGTCGAGGAGCAGCAGGTCGTACGGGCGCGTGACCAGGCGGGCCAGTTCGAGGCGGCGGCGCTGGCCCGTGGACAGGGTGCCGACCGGGCGTCGCAGGTCCGCCTCCCGGAACAGGCCGAGCGCGAGCAGTTCATCGCCCCGGTCCTCGCCGAAGGCGGCGAGCAGCGAACGCGCGCCCTCCGCGTCGGACAAGGGCGCCGCGACCTGCCGCAGCAGCCCGACCCGGGCGGGCCGCCGGACGGTGGCGCCCGGCTCGGGCTCGACCTCGCCCGCGAGGACCCGCAGCAGCGTGGACTTGCCCGCGCCGTTGGGCCCGGTCACGAGCAGCCGCCCGCCGGCCGGGACGCGCAGGGAGTCCAGGGCGAGCCGCCCCGGCACCCGCAGGTCGGCCACCTCGACCGCGCCGTCGGCCGCCCCCGCGATGCCCGCGCTGAACCGCAGCGGCTGCGGCGGCGCGGACACCGGGTTCTCCGTCAGACGGCCGAGGCGTTCGCGGGCGTTGCGGATGCGGCTCATCGCGCCGTGCGCCCGTGACCGGGCCCGGAAGGCGCCCGCGCCGCTGAAGGCCGCGGGGGCCTTGCGCGGGATCGCGTCGAGGCGTCCGATGCCGGAGTCGGCGAGCCGGGACTGGCGGGCCACCTCGGCGCGCCACTCCTCGTACTCCCGCTCGTGCCGGGCCCGTTCGGCGGCCTTGGCGGTCAGATAGCCCGCGTAGCCGTCGCCGTAGCGGCGCACGGATCGGGTGGCATGGTCGACCTCCAGGATGGTGTCGGTGACGCGGTCCAGGAAGGTCCGGTCGTGGGTGACGGCGACGAGGGTGCCGCGGTGGGCGCGCAGCCGCTCCTCCAGCCAGGCCACGGCCTCGTCGTCGAGGTCGTTGGTCGGCTCGTCGAGCAGCAGCAGTTCGGGGGCGGAGGCGAGGGTCGCGGCCAGGGCGAGCCGGGAGCGCTGCCCGCCGGAGAGCGTGCCGAGCCGCCGCGAGCGGTCGAGGCCGGTGTGCTCGCCCAGGTGCCGCAGGGCGATGTCGACGCGCCGGTCGGCGCCGTAGCCGCCGCGCGCCTCGAACCGGGCGACGAGCGCGGCGTAGGCGTCGTACGCGGCCGGGTCGGCGCCGTCCAGGTCCGCGCCCGCGGCCTGGATCCGGCGCTCCAGGGACCGCAGTTCGGCGAGCGCGAGGTCGACGGCGTCGCCGACGCGTGCGGAGTCCGGCAGGTCCAGGGTCTGGGCGAGGTGCCCGGTGCCGCCCGGGGCGACGACGGTGACGGTGCCGTTGTCGGCCCGCTCCCGCCCGGCGAGCAGCCGCAGCAGCGTGGACTTGCCCGAGCCGTTGTCCCCGATGACACCGGCTTTCTCGCCGGGCCGGACGGTGAGCCGGACGCGGTCGAGGACGAGGTGGTCGGCGTAGCGCTTGGTGACGTCGGTGAGGGTGAGCTGGGAGACGGTGGGGGTGGTGGTGGAGGCGGCGGAGGTAGCGGCGGCGGGTGCTGCTGGGGCACGGAACAAGTGGGGCTTCTTTCGCAGGCGACGGTGGGTGGGGCGCGTGTGGTGCGTGCACCCCTTCACTGGGTGACGAGACGTCTCGTCTCGCTTCAGCGATGGCTACCGTAGCGCATGCGGGCCGCCAATGCAAGACGCAACGTCTCGTTGGAGTGTCGCAGGCCGTCGGCGCCGGTTCGCGGCCGACGAACAGAGGCGGCTCGGGCCGACGATCAGAGCCGGTTCACGGCGCCGCGGGCGGCGGCGTCCCCGCCCCCGGCAGCCGCAGCCTGGCCACCGTGCCGCCGCCGTCCGCGGGCCCGAGCGCGACCTCGCCGCCCGCCTGCCGCACGGTCCGCGCCACGATGGACAGGCCGAGCCCGGAGCCGGGCAGGCTGCGGGCGGTGGGGGAGCGCCAGAAGCGGTCGAAGACGTAGGGCAGTTCGTCGGCGGGGATGCCGGGCCCGTGGTCCCGCACCGTCAACTCGCCTCCCTTGAGCCCGACTTCGATGGCCGTGCCCGCCGGGCCGAACTTCACCGCGTTGTCGAGGACGTTCACGATGGCCCGCTCCAGGGCCGCGGGCTCCGCCCGTACGAACCACGGGGTGAGGTCGGCCTCGAAGGTCAGCTCGGGGCCGCGCAGCCGGGCCCGCTCCAGGGCCGCGTCCACGATCTCGTGCAGGGCGACCACCTGCACCTTGCCGCCGCCCTGGGCCGCGTCGGGGCGGGACAGCTCCTGGAGGTCGCCGATGAGGGCGGCCAGCTCGGTCATCTGTGCCTTGACGGAGGCGAGGAGCGCGCGGCGGTCGTCGGGCGGGATGGCCCGCCCGGTCTCCTCGCTCCGGGCGAGCAGCTCGATGTTGGTGCGCAGCGAGGTGAGCGGCGTCCGCAGCTCGTGTCCCGCGTCGGCGATGAGCTGCTGCTGGAGGTCACGGGACGAGGCCAGGGCGGAGGTCATCGCGTTGAAGGACCGGGAGAGCCGGGCGATCTCGTCGTCGCTGTCGTCGTCGGCGGGCAGTCGCAGGTTCAGGTCCTCGGTGCGGGCGACGTGCTCGACGGCGGCGGTGAGTTCGTCGACGGGGCGCAGGCCGGTGCGGGCCACCCAGAGCCCGGCGGCACCCGCGCCGAGGACGCCCACACCGGCGACGAGGGAGAGGACGAGGACGAGGTTGTTGAGGGTGTCGTTGACCTCGTCGAGGGGGCGGGCCACGGAGACGGCGAGGGAGGTGCCCTGCAAGGGGTAGGTGAAGACCCGGTACTTGACGCCGTTGGCCGCGTGGGTGTCGTGGTACGTCTGCGGCGACTCCTGGCGGGCGACGGCGAGGTCGGACTCCTTGATGTCGATCTTCTGCCGCCCCATGATGACGCAGCTCGCGCCGTTCGCGAAGACGACCTGGATGGTCTGCTTGTACAGGTCCGGGTTGCTGGGGAAGGTACGCAGACACCGCCCGCCCTGGACGTCGATCTGCTCGATGACGTCGGAATCCGCCGGACGGTTGCTCCGCAGCGCGTCGTCCAACGAGCTGACCAGCACGTTCCGTACGACGAACCAGCACGCCACCGCCGCCGCCGCGACGGCCACGGCGACCGCCGTGGCGACGAGCAGGGCGAGCCGGGAGCGCAGCGGGAGCGCGCGGAAGCGGCGGACGAACCGGTTCACACGCCGCCGCCGGATCCCGAGGCGTCGGCCCGCAGCACGTACCCCACTCCCCGCACCGTGTGCACGAGCCGCGGCTCGCCCCCGGCCTCCGTCTTGCGGCGCAGGTACATCACGTACACGTCCAGGGAGTTGGACGACGGCTCGAAGTCGAAGCCCCACACCGCCTTCAGGATCTGCTCGCGCGTCAGGACCTGGCGGGGGTGCGCCAGGAACATCTCCAGGAGCGTGAACTCCGTACGGGTCAGCTCCACCGTGCGCGTTCCGCGGGTCACCTCGCGCGTAGCCAGGTCCATGCGGAGGTCGGCGAAGGCCAGGCCCTCGTCCTCCGTCGCGGTCCGGTCCGACGCCGTCGCGTAGGTGCTGCGGCGCAGCAGGGCGCGGATGCGGGCGAACAGTTCGTCCAGCTCGAACGGCTTGACCAGGTAGTCGTCCGCCCCCGCGTCCAGGCCCGTCACCCGGTCGCCGACCGTGTCCCGCGCGGTCAGCATCAGGATCGGCGTCGTCGAACCGGCCGACCGCAGCCTGCGCGCGGCCGTCAGGCCGTCCATCCGGGGCATCTGGATGTCCAGTACGACCAGGTCGGGGTGGTAGGCCGCGGCCTTCTCCAGCGCGTCGGCGCCGTCCACGGCGACCTCCGTGCCGTAGCCCTCGAACGCGAGGCTGCGTTGCAGGGCCTCGCGCACGGCCGGCTCGTCGTCCACGATCAGGATGCGCTGCTGCGGGTGCGGGTACTCACGATCGCCTTCGGCGGGGCTCATGGAGGGTTCGGCTCTCTGGTGGGTGGCGGACGGGGGCGGTCGGTATCAGCGTCGCATGGGGGGTGGGGGTGGGCCCTGCGGGGCATTCCCCGACTCCGCCCCTTCCCGATGCCGGGGCTCCGCCCCAGACCCCGCGCCTCAAACGCCGGAGGGGCTGGAATCAGCCCGTCCGGCGTTTGAGGACGAGGCGCGGAGCGCCGATACGGGGTCCGGGGCGGAGCCCCGGTTCCGGGAAGGGGCGGGACTGGGGAATGCCCCGCAGGGCTCACCCCTCCGCCCCGGCCCGCAGCTTCCCGAGATCCCCCTTCACCGTGTTGATGGGAATCGCGAACCCGAGCCCCACACTCCCCGACTCGGACCCGCCCCCGGCCCCCGACCCGGAACCCGCCGAGTACATGGCCGAGTTGATCCCGACGATGTTCCCGTCCATGTCGATGAGCGCACCCCCGGAGTTCCCGGGGTTGAGCGACGCGTCGGTCTGCAACGCCTTGTACGTCGTCTTCGAAGACCCCGTGTCCCCGTTGAACTGCTCCCCGCCGAACTCGAACGGCCACCCCCCACCGGGCTGCTGCCCCTGACCCTGCCCCCGCCCGGGATCGGCGGAGACGGTCACGTCCCGGTCGAGCGCGGAGACGATGCCGCTGGTGACGGTCCCGGTCAGCCCCTCGGGCGAGCCGATGGCAACGACTTCCTGCCCGACCTGTACGTCGTCGGAGTCACCGAGGTTCGCGGCCTTCAGCCCGGACGCCCCCTCCAGCTTGATCAGCGCGAGGTCCTTCTTGCTGTCGGTGCCGACGGTCCTGGCCTTGTAGGTCTTGCCGTCGCTGGTCCGGACGGTGATGTCGGTGGCGCCGGAGATGACGTGGTTGTTGGTGACGATCTCGCCGTCGGAGGTGATGATCACGCCGGACCCGGTGGACTTGCCGGAGCCGGTGGTGGCGTTGATCTCGACGATGCTGGGGGAGACGGCGGCGGCGACCCCGGCGACGGTGCCCTTGCTGCCGGCGGAGACGCTGGTCCCGTTGATGTTCCGCGCGCCCCCGCTGCCGCTGTCGTCACCGGTCAGCGTCTGGAAGGCGTACGCGGTGCCACCACCGACGGCCGCGGCGGCGAGGGCGACGGCGGCGAGGAGGGCGACGGGCCCTCGGGCTCGCCGGTTGGCCCGACCGGGAGCCGGGACGGGACCCGGGACGGGACCCGGACCTGGACCCGGGACGGGACCCGGACCCGGGACGGGGCCCGAGGCCGAGCCCTGGGCCGAGAACGCGTCCGGCGCGGGCGCGCCCGGCGCCTGGGGCGGGTCGAAGGAGGGCGGAGGCGGGTACTCGCCGTGCTGGCGGAAGGGTTCTGTCATGTCTTCGATCGTGTGCCCCGCACATGAGAGCCCCCTGAGGACGCCCTGAGAACCCCACCAGAACCGCGTTCGCCCGATATAAAGCCCACCCGGAGGAGCCCGCCCAACACAGGCACCCGGCAGGGGCGCCCCTTCCCGGGGAAACCCGGAACCCTGGCACCTCAGCACCCCCGGAACCCTGGCACCTCAGCACCCCCGGAACCCTGGCACCTCAGCACCCCCGGGACCTCAGCACCCCCGGCACCCCCAGGCCCCTAAAGATCAGCCGCGGCCGCAGGCCCGCATCCGCACGACTGCCGCACCACGAGCCGCGAGGGAAACACCTTCAGCCGCTCCCGCCGCGACCCGGCCACCCGCAGCCCGTCGTCGAGGACCAGGTCGACCGCCGCGCGGGCCATCGCCGGGCGGTCGGAGGCGACCGTGGTGAGGGGCGGGTCGGTGAGCCCGGCCTCCTTGACGTCGTCGAATCCGGCGACGGCCAGTTCGCCGGGCACGTCGATGCGCAGCTCGCGGGCGGCCCGCAGGACGCCGATGGCCTGGTCGTCCGTGGAGCAGAAGATCGCGGTGGGGCGGTCGGGACGGGAGAGGAAGCCGAGGGCGAGCTGGTAGGCGTCGTAGCGGTTGTAGGGGGCCTCGAAGAGTCGGCCCTCGACCGGGAGACCGGCCTCGCGCATGGCGCGCCGCCAGCCCTCGACGTGGTCGGAGACGGGGTCGCCGACGGTCGGGGTCTCGGCGGTGCCGCCGACGCAGGCCACGTACGCGTGGCCGTGTTCGAGCAGGTGCCGGGTGGCGAGCTGGGCGCCGCCGACGTCGTCCGTGACGACGGCGACGTCGTCGATGGCCTCCGGGCGCTCGTGCAGGAGCACCACGCGCGCGTCCCAGGCGTCGATCTCGGCGGCGGCCTGGTCGGTCAGGCCGTGGCTGACGAGGATCAGGCCGGAGACCCGCATGCCGAGGAAGGCGCGCAGATAGTGCGTCTCACGTTCTTCGACGTAGTCGGAGTTGCCGACGAGCACCATTTTTCCGCGCTCGGACGCGGCCTGCTCGACGGCGTGGGTCATCTCCGCGAAGAACGGCTGCCGCGCGTCCGGCACGATCATGCCTATGAGGTCCGTGCGCCGGGACGCCATGGCCTGGGCGACCCGGTCCGGGCGGTAGCCCAGCTCCTTGATCGCGGCGAGTACGCGCTCGCGCGTGGCCGGGGCGACCGGCCGGGGTCCGTTGTTGATGACGTAGCTCACGACCGCGGTCGAAGTACCCGCCAGTCGCGCCACATCGTCCCGCGTCACCTTGGCCACGCGCGCAGTCTACGCGGATGGACTCAACCCTGAGCAGGGCGTGCGACGGCTTCCTTCGCCCGTTCGGCGGCTGCCTGCGGCGCCCGCCCCGCGGCGGGCTTCGCGGCGCCCGCCCTGGCGCCGTCGGAGTCGCCCGTGCGCGCCGTCCGCTCCGGCTTCTCCGCGGTGTCCCGCGCCGCCTTCTCGGCCCGCTCGGGCTTCTCGGGGACGACGAAGCGGTAGCCGACGTTGCGCACGGTGCCGATCAGCGACTCGTGCTCGACGCCGAGCTTGGCCCGCAGCCGGCGTACGTGCACGTCGACCGTCCGCGTACCGCCGAAGTAGTCGTAGCCCCAGACTTCCTGAAGCAGCTGGGCGCGGGTGAAGACCCGGCCCGGGTGCTGTGCGAGGTACTTGATCAGCTCGAACTCCTTGAAGGTCAGGTCGAGGACCCGGCCCTTCAGCTTCGCGCTGTACGTCGCCTCGTCCACGGACAGGTCGCCGCCCCTGATCTCCATGGGGGAGTCGTCGGCGGTGATCTGCTGGCGCCCCATGGCCAGGCGCAGGCGCGCCTCGACCTCGGCGGGGCCCGCCGTGTCCAGGAGCACGTCGTCGATGCCCCAGTCCGCGGTGACGGCGGCGAGGCCGCCCTCGGTGACGACCAGGATCAGCGGACAGCCGGGGCCGGTGGAGCGCAGGAGCTGGCAGAGGCTGCGGACCTGGGGCAGGTCGCGCCGCCCGTCGATCAGGATGACGTCGGCACCGGGGGTGTCGACGAGCGCCGGGCCCTCGGCGGGGGCCACCCGCACCTGGTGAAGGAGCAGGCCGAGGGCGGGAAGCACCTCCGTCGACGGCTGGAGGGCGTTGGTCAGGAGCAGCAGAGAACTCATCGCGGCCCACCTGCCTGGGTCGTCCGCCGGTTCTTCTGACTGTCGTGCACGTTTCGCTCGCCCATTACGTCGGTTCCTCCTCGGTCCCTGCGAGGACGTATGGCACTGCTTCGTACGTATGGCTCTCGTATGGCACTGCTTCGTACGGTTGATACACCTCCCGCGCCCTGGGAAGTGGCCGTGCGCGCCGTTCTTGAGGCTTCGTTTACGGGGCCTTGGTGAGCCTCGTGCGCGAGTCCGCCGGAAAGCACGAAAGGACCCGGGGGCTGCGCTGCCCGGATCCTCTGCGCAGCAGAATAGCCCACATGAGTTCCGGTCCGGCAGGTCAAACGGCGCGATCTTCTGTGCAGCCGATCACTCGCGTTCAACCGCGCGCCACGTCGCGTTCCACGCTCCTCACCTCGGACGGGGTGCGGATCGAAGCCGCGTACGACCCCGGTCCCGGGCCGGTCGGCGGGCCCGCGATCGTGCTCGCGCACGGCTTCACGGGGGACCTGGGGCGACCGCACGTGCGCCGGGCCGCGACGGTGTTCGCGCAGCGTGCGGCCGTGATCACGTTCTCGTTCCGGGGGCACGGCGGGTCCGGCGGGCGCTCCACGGTCGGCGACCGCGAGGTGCTCGACCTCGCGGCGGCCGTGGCGTGGGCGCGCTCGCTCGGGCACGCGCGCGTGGTCACGGTCGGTTTCTCCATGGGCGGCTCCGTGGTGCTGCGGCACGCCGCGCTGCACGGGGGGCGCACGGAAGCGCGCGTCGACGCGGTCGTGTCGGTGAGCGCACCGGCCCGGTGGTTCTACCGGGGTACGGCGCCGATGCGGCGGCTGCACTGGGTGGTGACGCGGCGGGCGGGGCGGCTCGTCGGGCGGCTCGGTCTGCGCACCCGGATCCACCCGCACGAGTGGGACCCCGTCCCGCCCTCGCCGACGGAGTCCGTGCCGCTCATCGCGCCGACCCCGCTCCTGATCGTGCACGGCGACCAGGACCCGTACTTCCCCGTCGACCACCCCCGGATGCTGGCCGCCGCCGCGGGCGGGGCGGCCGAGCTGTGGCTGGAACCCGGCATGGGGCACGCGGAGCACGCGGCGGACGACGAACTCCTTGGGCGGATCGGCGCCTGGGCCACGGCATCATGGACGTCGGCAACCGCCGAGTGACTTGAGCGAAAGGAGGGGGCATGGCATCCGGGACGATTCGGTACTGGGCCGCCGCCAAGGCCGCCGCGGGGATCGCCGAGGAGCCGTACGCCGAGGCCACGCTGGCCGAGGCGCTCAGCGCGGCCCGTGCGCGACACCCCGGAGAACTCGACCGCGTGCTGCGGCGCTGCTCGTTCCTCATCGACGGCGACCCCGTCGGTACCCGCGCCCATGAGACGGTACGGCTTGCCGAGGGCGGCACGGTCGAGGTGCTCCCGCCGTTCGCAGGAGGATGACCCGTACGCGATGAGCAACGAACCGTACGACCCTTATCAGCAGTACCCACAGCAGCCGCACCCGCAGGCCCAGCCCCAGCAGTACCAGGGCCAGCAGCCGTACGACCCGCAGTACGGGCAGTACCCGCAGGAGCCCGCCGCCCAGCAGGGGTATCCGCAGGGGCAGGGCGAGTGGGGGTATCAGGAGCCCTACGCGCAGCAGCAGTACGCCACGCAGCAGTGGGAGGGGCAGACCTGGGAGACCCAGGTGTCGGCCCCGCTGCCCGCCGTCGACGTGACCGAGACCGCGTACCTGCCGCCCCAGGCCTACGCGGAGCCGCCGCAGGCGTACCAGGCGCAGCCCTACCAGGCCCAGGCGTCCGAGCCGGACTACCCGGGGTCGCACCAGCCCGAGCCCGAAGTCGGCCCTGAACCCGTGGTCAGCCCCGAGGCCGGAGTCACCCCCGAGCCCGACACCGCCGGATACGGCCCCGCCACCGTCACCGGCAACCCCCGCATCACCGACGCCCAGCGGGCCCGGGCCGAGGGGCGGTCGCCGATCATAGAGCCGGGGATGCAGCCCGCCCTGCTCACGGCGCTGCTCGGGCTGCTGCTCGCCGGGGGCGCCGCGGCGGGGCAGTACGGGCTGCTCGTACCGCTGGTGATCCTGCAGGGTGTGACGGCCGCCGGATGGTTCCGGCTGAACGGGATGTGGCCCGCCCGGCAGGGCATCGCGCTCGCGTTCCTCGGCGGTGTCGCCGCCGACGTCGCGCTGCTCGCCACCGGCGAGGGCAACGCCCCGGCCGCGATCCTCGGCACCCTCGGCGTGTGGGTGCTGCTGGTCCTCGTCCTGCAACTGCGCAGCCGCGCCGGTGCCGACGAGCGGATGTACGGCCTGATGGCCACCCTCGCCTCCAGCGCGCTCGCGATCATCGCGGCCGGGCACCTGGCCGCCGTGGACGACGCCGCGACCGTCGGCGGGGTCGCCGTCGCCGGGGCCGTGCTGGCCCGCGCGCTGCCGCTGCCGACGCCCGTGTCGGTGGTCGTGGCGCTGCTCGCGGCGGCCGGAGCGGGCATCGCGGTCGGCGGAGCGACGGACTTCGGCAGCGAGGGCGCCCTGCTCGGGCTCGCCGCGGGCGTCTGTGCCGTGATCGGGCACCGGGTCGCCTCCTACGACTACCCGTCGCGGTTCGTGCACTTCACGGCCGGTGTCGCACTGCCGCTCGCGGCCGCCGCGCCCGCCGTGTACCTGCTGGGGCGCGCCCTCGGCTGAGTCCGGGCGGGAGCCGCCCGCAGCGTCACAGTCGATCGACAGGTCCCCGGCCGGGCACAGCGGCCGGGGATCCGTCCTTTAGGCTCGCGGCAACGGAACAGCCGAGGCGGGGGACGGGGAACAGCAGGCATGAGCAAGCGCGCGATACGCATTCTTCTGATCGTCGTGGTGGTCCTCGGGGGCCTCTTCGTCGCCGCCGACCGGTTCGCGGTGTCCTTCGCGGAGAGCGAGGCGGCGGAGAAGATCAAGGCGCAGGAGGGCCTGAGCAGCACGCCCGACGTGTCCATCAAGGGCTTCCCGTTCCTCACCCAGGTCCTGAGCGGCAAGCTCGACGACGTCGAGATCGGCATCAAGGACTACGACGCCAAGTCCGACGGCGACACCATCCGCATCGCGAACCTCAACGCCACCGCGCACGGCCTCGACTTCTCCAGCGACTACAGCTCCGCCACCGCCGACTCCGCCGCGGGCGTCGCCCGGATCTCCTACGACGAGCTCCTGAAGGCCGCCAAGGCCGAGCCGGTGAAGCTGCCGCTCGGCGCCACCGGCGAGGTCGTCGGCCTCTCCGACGGCGGCGACGGCAAGGTCAAGGTCGAGGTCGAGGTCAGCAAGGGCGGCACGAAGCTCCCCAAGCCCGTGCACGTGCTCAGCTCCCTGAGCGTCGAGGGCGACACGATCAAGGTGCACGCCGACACGATCCCGGACAGTCTCGAAGTGCTCGGCGTGAAGATCCCGCTGCCCGAGGGCATCGCCCGCGACATCACCGACTTCGAGGAGAAGGTCACCGACCTGCCGGGCGGCATCAAGCTCGACACCGTGCAGGCGGCCCCCGACGGCGTGGACGTGGCCGTGAAGGGCGAGAACGTGGACCTGGTGTCCTGAGCCGTCGCCCCGGTAGTTGTCCGTAGTACGAGACGCGGGCGTCCGTCCCTCAGATGGTGGGCGGGCGCCCGCGGTGCGTCCCAGGCCCGGCGGACCCCGGCGACCGGCCGGAAAGCATCCACCTGACCACATCCTGGACGAAAACGTCTCAGTATCCGACACGCCGGTGACACGGCCACCCCTGCGTCCCTACGATCGGACGCATGCACCGACAGGCGGACCTCACGAAGCGGCGGGCAGTGGACCTGTGTCGCGTCGCCGCCATGCTCTGTCGCACTCTCTGAACCGGACTCCCGACTCCGGTGTTCCCCGGGCCTGTTGACCCCCTCACGGTCACCAGCGCCACCCGTGCCGTATGACCGGCGCCTCCCCGCGTACCCATACGCGCACTTCCCCGCGCAACCCGCGTCATCCCCGCCGCAACTGCCCCGAACTGCCCCGGAGGAGAACAGCATGAGCCGCAGCGACGTCCTGGTAGACGCCGACTGGGTCGAGGCCCACATCGACGACCCGAAGGTCGTGATCGTCGAGGTGGACGAGGACACCTCGGCGTACGACAAGAACCACATCAAGAACGCCATCCGGATCGACTGGACCAAGGACCTCCAGGACCCGGTCCGCCGTGACTTCATCGACCAGGAGGGCTTCGAGAAGCTGCTCTCCGCCAAGGGCATCGCGAACGACTCCACCGTCGTCCTCTACGGCGGCAACAACAACTGGTTCGCCTCCTACGCCTTCTGGTACTTCAAGCTCTACGGCCACCAGGACGTGAAGCTCCTCGACGGCGGCCGCAAGAAGTGGGAGCTGGACTCCCGCGACCTGGTCGACGGAGCGCAGGTGCCGCAGCGCGCCGCCACGTCGTACCGGGCCAAGGCCCAGGACACCTCGATCCGCGCCTTCCGTGACGACGTCGTCGCCGCGATCGGCTCGAAGAACCTCGTCGACGTCCGCTCGCCCGACGAGTTCTCCGGCAAGCTGCTCGCCCCGGCCCACCTCCCGCAGGAGCAGTCGCAGCGCCCCGGCCACGTGCCGAGCGCCCGCAACATCCCGTGGTCGAAGAACGCCAACGACGACGGCACCTTCAAGTCCGACGACGAGCTGAAGGCCCTCTACGAGGACGAGCAGGTCGACCTCGCGAAGGACACCATCGCGTACTGCCGCATCGGTGAGCGCTCCGCCCTGACCTGGTTCGTCCTGCACGAGCTGCTCGGCCAGGAGAACGTCAAGAACTACGACGGCTCCTGGACCGAGTACGGCTCCCTCGTGGGCGTGCCGATCGAGCTCGGCGCCAACAAGTAAGCCCCGACCTTCCCCCATCCCCAGGAGTACCCATGTGTGGAGCCAAGGCCGGCGGCCCTGACGCCTCGACGATCAAGCCCGGTGAGACCACCATCCAGGGCCAGGTGACCCGCGACGGCGAGCCCGTCACCGGTTACGTCCGCCTGCTGGACTCGACCGGCGAGTTCACCGCGGAGGTGCCCACCTCCGCCACGGGACAGTTCCGCTTCTACGCGGCCGAGGGCACGTGGACCGTACGGGCCCTGGTGCCCGGCGGCTCGGCGGACCGCACGGTCGTCGCGCAGACGGGCGGCCTCGCGGAGGTCGCGATCGCTGTCTGAGCAAGCGGGCCGACGGGCCGCACCCAGGGGTTGGACGCCACGGGGTGCGGCCCTCGGTCGTGCTACCGGCGGCGTCTGCCGTCGAGCTCGTCCCACCACTCGTCGGACTTCGGGTCCCCCGAGGGGTCGTCCCACCAGCGGTCCTCGGGACCGCGCCGGTTCGCCACCATGGCGGCCACCGGGGGGATCACCATCGCCACGACGCACATCCCGACGGCGACCGGAATCGACCACAGCCGCACAACACCCCAGGCCAGGACGAACAGGGCCAGGCACGTGCCCATCATGGCGAAGTACACATGGCGCCTTCGCGCGTACATACGTCCAGCGTACGGCCGACCTCGCAGAGAGGGGCAGGGCGCGCACGGCTAGAGTGGGATGCGGCTCTGTACCGCCCTACATACCGCTCACCAAGGAGCTTCCGTGCTTGAGGCCTTCTTCTCCGCTCTCCTTGTCCTGGTCTGCGTCGGCGTCCTCGCCTTCGCGGGTCTGACCGTGAAGAAGCTGTACCAGGGCCAGCGCTGACCGCACCCCCCACCGAGAGACTCCTGAGCACCCCATGATCGAGATCCCGTCCGACCTGCACCGCGACCTCGTCCCCCTCGCCTGGCTCCTGGGCAACTGGGCCGGCGCGGGCGTCACCGACTTCCCCGGCTCCGCCAAGGCGAATTTCGGCCAGGAAGTCTCCTTCTCGCACGACGGGCGGGACTTCCTGGAGTACCAGTCGCACACCTGGGTGCTCGACGCCGAAGGCAACAAGGTCGAGCCGCTGGAGTCCGAGTCGGGCTTCTGGCGCATCTCCGCCGAAGGTGACAAAGGCCCCCGCAAGGTCGAGGTCGTCATGGTCCGCCAGGACGGCGTCGTCGAGGTCTGGTACGGCGAGCTGGCCGACCAGAAGCCGCAGATCGACCTGGCCACCGACGCCGTGGCCCGCACGGCCGCCTCCGGCCCGTACAGCGGCGGCAAGCGTCTTTACGGCTATGTGAAGGGCGACCTGATGTGGGTCGGCGAGAAGCAGACGCCCGAGGTGCCGCTGCGGCCGTACATGTCCGCGCAGCTCAAGAAGGTCGTCTCGCCCGAGGACGTCGCCGAGATGGCACGCAGCCTCGGCGACCTGCCCGACGACGGGATCGCCTTCTTCAAGTAGGCCTTCTCCCTTGAAGTAGGTCATCTCCGAGTGGGCCTACACTGCGGAGTGTGGCGAGCACCGACTCCGACTGGAAGAGCGACCTGCGGCAGCGCGGATACCGCCTGACGCCGCAGCGCCAGCTCGTGCTCGAAGCCGTGGACACACTGGAGCACGCGACCCCCGACGACATCCTCTCCGAGGTCCGCAAGACGGCGTCGGGGGTCAACATCTCCACCGTCTACCGCACCCTGGAGCTCCTGGAGGAGCTGGGCCTGGTCAGCCACGCCCACCTCGGCCACGGCGCCCCCACGTACCACCTCGCGGACCGCCACCACCACATCCACCTGGTGTGCCGGGACTGTACGCACGTCATCGAGGCCGACCTGGACGTGGCCGCCGAGTTCACCGCGAAGCTGCGGGGGATGTTCGGGTTCGACACGGACATGAAGCACTTCGCGATCTTCGGGCGCTGCGAGAAGTGCGCCGCGGCCGGCGCTGCCGCCGGCTCCGTCGATCCGGAACAGGTCGACCGGGCCGCGGAATAAGCTCCCCGGTCCTCGGGTCGTAGTCTTTGTGAACATGAAGAGCCCCCTGCTTTCGCTGCCCGGCGCCGTCCCCGCCGAGGGCGTGGACGAAGGTGTCGCCGCCCACTACGGCGACCTGTTCCGCGAGCAGCGTGCCCTCGCCGACGGCACCGGACTCGTCGACCTCTCCCACCGCGGCGTCGTCACCGTCACCGGTGCCGACCGGCTGAGCTGGCTGCATCTGCTGCTCACCCAGCACGTCAGCGAACTGCCCGCGGGGCGGGCCACCGAAGCGCTGATCCTCTCCGCGAACGGGCACATCGAGCACGCGCTCTACCTCGTCGACGACGGCGAGACGATGTGGGCGCACGTCGAGCCCGGCACGCAGGACGCGCTCATCGCGTACCTGGAGAGCATGAAGTTCTTCTACCGCGTCGAGGTCGCCGACCGCACCGCCGACATCGCCGTGGTGCACCTGCCCGCCGGGTCCATCGCGGCCGTCCCCGACGGCGCCGCCGTCCGTGAGACGCCGCACGGCCGGGACGTCTTCCTGCCCCGCGCGGACCTCTCCTCCTACGCCGAGGCGCACGGGCCCGTCGCCGGGCTCCTCGCCTACGAGGCGCTCCGTGTCGAGCACCACCGGCCGCGGCTCGCCTTCGAGACCGACCACCGGACCATTCCGCACGAGCTGGGCTGGATCGGCAGCGCCGTCCACCTCCAGAAGGGGTGCTATCGCGGGCAGGAGACCGTCGCCCGCGTCCAGAACCTCGGCAAGCCGCCGCGGCGCCTCGTCTTCCTCCACCTCGACGGCAGCGAGGTGCACCTGCCGGTGCACGGTACGCCCCTCCACCTCGCCGCGGACGGGCCCGAGGGCCGCAAACTCGGCTTCATCACCACGTCCGTACGCCACCACGAGCTCGGTCCCATCGCCCTCGCCCTCATCAAGCGCAACGTCCCCGTCGACGCGGAGCTCCTGGCCGGTACGACGGCCGCCGCACAGGAAACAGTGGTCGAACCCTGACCTCGGGTCCGGGGTGCCCCGGCGGCACGGTGGAGCGGGTCAGACGTCCAGGAGGACGGTGAAGGGGCCGTCGTTGGTGAGGCCCACGCGCATGTGGGCGCCGAAGCGGCCCGTGGACACCGTGGCGCCGAGGGCGCGGAGCCGGGAGACCACTTCGTCGACGAGCGGCTCGGCCACGTCGCCCGGGGCGGCCGCGTTCCAGGTGGGGCGACGGCCCTTGCGCGCGTCGCCGTAGAGGGTGAACTGGCTGATCACGAGGAGCGGCGCGTCGACGTCCGAGCAGGACTTCTCGTCCGCGAGGATCCGCAAGGACCAGAGCTTGCGGGCGAGCTGCCCGGCCTTCTCCTTCGTGTCGGAGTGCGTGACACCGACCAGCACGCACAGCCCTTCACCGACGATCTCCCCGACCGTCTCCCCGTCCACGACGACACTCGCGCCGTCCACTCTCTGCACCACCGCACGCATGGCGCCCATCATGCCCTGCGCGCATGCGCCGTCCGCGCGCCGGTCCAGAACCCCCCATCCGGGGCCGATTGGGGGCACTCACGCACAGAGCGACCACTCGGGGTGGCACGATGCTCACACGCGGTGTACCGCGCCGGCTGAGGGGACGGTAGAGCCACATGAGCACACCCAGTACGCCCAGTACGCCCAGCACGCCATGGTCGCCCGGGGCGTCATGGCCGTCGGGGGCGAGACACCCGGGCGGGACGGCAGGGATGGGCGGGACAGCGGGCATGGGCGGGACAGTGGGGGCAGCAGGGGCAGCAGGGGCAGTGGGAGCAGCAGGGACAGCAGGGGCAGTGGGGATGGTGGGCATGGCCGGGGCCGCCGAGGCGGGCGGCGCGGGCAGTGCGGGCGGTGCGGCGGGCATCGGCGGCACCCACGTCCCGCGCCCCCCGGTCCAGCGCACCGACAGCCCCGTCCTGCCCGACGTACCCGCGCACGACCTGACCGCCCTGCGCCTGCCTGAGCTGCGCGAGCTGCGCCGCTCCACGCAGCAGGACGAGGCGGATCTGAGCTACGTACGACGGCTGCTGCAGGGCCGTATCGACATCCTGCGGGCGGAGACGGCGCGCCGCAGGGTTCCGCGTGCGGCGGGCCGGGGCCCGGAGGCCGCCACCGGGGCGGAGTCGCCTCTGGTCGTGGACCGGCTCCCGGAGATCCTCACGGACGGCCCGGCCCGGCACCGCTCGTCGGCCCGCCATGTGACGCTCGGCACCCCGCACAGCGAGGAGTACCGGCGCCTGGCCGCCGAGATGCTCGCCGATGTGGAGCTGTCCGACCTGGCAGCCCGCACGGACGAGGAGCTGCACGCGGCGATGGGCCGTCTCGTCCGTTATGAACAGCAGGTTTCCCGGCGGCGTCAGGAGATGCAGCGGACGACGGACGATTGCAGTGCGGAGATCGCCCGCAGGTACCGTGAAGGAGAAGCACAAGTAGACGACCTGCTCGCGTGACCTGCCGGCCCCGGTGGGCACCGCCGCCCCGCCGGGCCCGGTGACCCCGCAGGACCCGGTGGCCGCCGTCGGCCGTGGTCCCGGTGGACGTCCGCGTGCGGCGCCCGCCGAGATCCCGTGATCGTGGTGGACGCCGTGTCCGGTACGGCCGCCGTGATCCTCGGGTCCGGCGTTCCCGTGGGCGGTCCGTCACACCGCCCGCACCCGGAAGGCCGAAGATGCCGAAGACGACGCCGCCGTCCGCCGTCACCAGTTCCCCCGTCATACCCCCGGTCCTCGCCGAGGTCGTCCGGTCGGGCTTCGTCGAGGGCCACCACCGCGGCAGCCTCGTGCTGCTCGGGGCCGACGGCGACGTGCAGCTCGCGCTCGGCGATGTGACGGCCCCCGTCTTCCCGCGCTCCACCAACAAGCCGATGCAGGCGGCGGCGGTGCTGCGGGCCGGTCTCGACCTGTCCGGCGAGCGCCTGGCCCTGGCCGCCGCCAGCCACTCCGGAGAAACGTTCCACCGGGATCTCGTACTGAAGATGCTGGCCGAGCACGGGCTGACCCCCGCCGAGCTGCAGTGCCCCGCCGATCTGCCGCTGGACCCCGAGGAGGCCGAGACGTACCTGGCCTCGGGCGCCGTCCGCGACCGGGTCACGATGAACTGCTCCGGCAAGCACGCCGCGATGCTCGCCGTCTGCGCCCTGAACGGCTGGCCCAAGGAGAGCTACCTCGACCCCGGGCACCCCCTCCAGCGCCTGATCCACGACGGCATCGAGGCGGCCGCGGGCGAGCCCGTCGCCGCCGTCGGCACGGACGGCTGCGGCGCGCCCCTGATGGCCATCTCCCTGACCGGCCTCGCCCGCGCCTACCGGCACTTCGTCCTCGCCCCCGAGGGCAGCCCCGAGCGCCGGGTCGCCGACGCCATGCGGGCCCACCCCGAGTACGTCGCCGGGACCCGGCGTCCCGACACCTGGCTGATGCGGG
Organism: Streptomyces sp. NPDC041205; assembly: GCF_055591765.1. Classification (NCBI taxonomy): domain Bacteria; kingdom Bacillati; phylum Actinomycetota; class Actinomycetes; order Kitasatosporales; family Streptomycetaceae; genus Streptomyces; species Streptomyces sp. NPDC041205. Next base: position 64,639 of record NZ_JBVIZH010000017.1, read on the forward strand.
AGGTGCCCGGCGCGCTGTCGAAGATGGGCGCCGAGGCCGTCCAGGCGGTCGCCCTTCCCGACGGCCGGGCCCTCGCCTTCAAGATCGACGACGGCTCGACGCGGGTACTCGGCCCGGTCCTGGCCCGCGCCCTGCGCCTGCTCGGCACCGACGCCCCGATCCTGGACCGGATCGGCAGGGCGCCGCTGCTCGGGGCGGGGCGCGAGGTGGGGGAGATCCGGGCGGTGATCTGAGGCCGGGCGGCGGTTGTCCTGGTACGGGCGCGCGCCCTCCTGAACGGTTCGACGGGGTGGTCCACAACGATGTGGACCACCCCGCCGCTTCTTCGGGGCGCGGGCCTGGCGTTGGCGGGGCCTTGAGTGGGCCCGTGCCCCGGGTGTGACGGCTGACCGAACTCCCGGCTCCCCTCCGGATGAGAGCTCGGTCAGCCCGACTGGCGGGCCGGGCCGGTTCAGCCCGACTGGGCGAGCAGCAGCACGAGGATCAGCGCCCCGATGCCGCCCGCGGTGGTGTTCTTGGCCTTGATCCCGACGGTGAGCAGGACGAAGGCGATGATGCCCATCGGCCCGTATTTCCACTGGATGGCCTGCTCGAATCCAATGGCGAGGGCGGCGATGACGACGGCGATGAACGGCATGACGGTCCCCCTTCTGGTACAGGGGCGGCGGGCCCCTTAGCCGGCTGCCAACTGGTCGACCCGAACGCCGGGTTCGGCTCCCGGCGGCCTGGGCTGGTGGCCAACCCCCCGAAGAGTCTGACCATTTCGCCCAAGTTGGCTACCAACTCCACCTGAGTTATCTCCGCGATGGCGCGTCTCATAACCACCTTCTCAGCAACTCCCCAAAGATGGCGAGAAGTTGTACGGTTTGGTTGTGAGCCCGGACGAGGCCGCCGTCAACGAGCGGAAGAGGCCGACCATGACTCCGCACCGCTCGCATCACGAGGTGGCGGACGAGCTGCGCGACCGGATCAGGTCCGGGCGGCTGCGGCCCGGACAGCGCATGCCCACGCAGGCGGAGCTTGCGGTGGAGTTCGGCGTGGAGCGCGGTGCCGTACGCCAGGCGCTGCGCATCCTGCAGAGCGAGCAGTTGCTCGCCAACGTTTCCAAGGGCAGTCCCGCCACGGTCGCGGCCCCGTCCGGGCCGCGCCCCGACACGGTCCGGCCCGAACCCACGATGGTCGGCCTGGCCCCGCGCATCGCCGCGGCCTTCCAGGCGCCGCACGTGGAGATCGACGCGCTGTGCCTCACCTCCATCTCGCTGACGATGGCGATCGGCGAACCACTGCGGCAGATCCACGCCGGACAGCTGAAACCGGCCAAGGTCGATGTGCGGGTGCTGCTGCCGAGCCGCGACATCGACCTCGCCTTCCCCGCTCCGGTGGAGGGCGAGGACGAGGGCGGCCATGTGCACCGCCGCTGGCTCGACCAGCGCAACGCGCAGGGGCAGGTCCTGCGCCACAACCTGCGGACGCTGCGGACGACGCACGGGATCGACGTACGGGTGGAGTTCCGCGCCCTGCCCTTCACCCCGCCGGTCAAGCTCTACCTGCTCAACGGCTCCGAGGCGCTGTTCGCGTACTACACCCTCACCCAGCGCCGGGAGGAGATCGGCCAGGAGTCCCTGGAGATGTGGGACGCGCAGGGAACGCAGTCGATGCTGTTTCCGTTCCACTCGGGGGACGGGCTGCGTGACACGACGTTCGTGGAGCAGTCCCACCTGTGGTTCAACGCGCTCTGGGAGACGATCAGCCAGGACCTGAAGCTGAACCCCGGTCCGTAGGGCGGACGGCGCACGCCGCGCGTGGCGTCTGGCGCGTCCGCGCGGGCCCGGACCGGCGGTTCAGCCCTCGGTCCTGGTCACAGTGCGGGGCCCGTCACCATCAGGGCGAGCACGACCGCCCCGATGGAGCTGCAGGTGGAGTTCTTCGCCTTGACACCCACGGTCAGCAGCAGCAGACCGATGATGCCGAGGGTTCCGTACTTCCACTGCACGACCTGTTCGATGGTGACGGCGAACACGGCTGCGAGGAGGGCTATGGCGGGCATGATGGTTCCCCCTTCTGCCATCTCGGGCGAGTTGGCAACCAACTCATTGAAGTTGTCCCCACTTGGTAACCCTTCATAAACAACTTTCGGTCAACTCCCCTGAGATGGTGCACAGTTGTATCGTCTCGTCGTGACCAAGGAGAGCGGTGCAGTGAACGGCAGCAGAAAGACCTCACCCCAGGACATCGCCGACGCCCTGCGCGACCGCATCCGCACCGGCACCCTCAAAGCAGGCGACCGCCTCCCCACCCAGGCCCAGATCGCCCAGGAGTTCGGCGTGGAACGCGGCACGGTGCGCCAGGCGCTCCTCTCGCTGCAGCGGGACGGGTTGCTGAACCACATCAGCAGGGGGAGTCCGCCTCGGGTGGCGGGGGCGGGGGTGGCGGCCGGGGCGCCGGGGGCGCAGCCGGAGCCGCAGCCGTCGATGGTGGCGTTGCAGCCGCGCCTGGTGGAGGCGTTCCGGCAGCCGCACGTGCGGATCGACACGGTCTCGTACACGGCGGAGACCCTGATGAACGCAGTCACCGAGCCGATCCGCCAGATCCACCAGGGCCAACTCCGTCCGGAGTCCATCGACGTCCGCATCCTGCTGCCCAGCAGCGACATCTCCCTGGCCTTCCCGGTGCCGGTCGAGGTCGAGGACGAGGGGGACCGGCAGCGGCTGCAACAGCGCTGGCTGGCACAGCGGAACGCGCAGGGGCAGGTCCTGCGGCACCACCTCACCTCGCTGAAGCAGTCGCACGACATCGACGTCCATGTCACGTTCCGCGCCCTGCCGCTGACGACCCCCGTCAAGCTCTATCTGCTCAACAAGTCCGAGGCGCTGCTCGCGTACTACACGCTGAAGTCCATGGAGGTGCCGCTGGACGGGGAAGCCGGTGAGAGCGTGCGCGCGTACGACGCCGGCGGACTGACCACGACCCTCTTCCCCTTCGTCGAGGGGGGCAGCGCACGTGACTCGGGCTTCGTGAAAGAGTCCCAGAAGTGGTTCGACGCCCTCTGGGAAACGATCACCACTGACCTGACACTCTCTTAGGTGACTCCTGATTCCACGCGACCCGAGGCGAGAGCGACCGAGCCAGTGACAGGTGCGACCGACGATCTGCGAGAACTCATCGACATCGCCCAGTACGTGCTCTTCGACTTCGACGGCCCCGTCTGCCGCCTCTTCGCCGGACGTTCCGCCGAGAAGGTCGCGGAGGAACAGGTGCGCTGGCTCGAGGAGCAAGGGCTGCACGGGCTGCTCGCCACAGGCGTGCGTGACGAACCCGATCCTTATGTCGTGCTGCGTGCCGTCGACCGGCGCCATCCCAGGAGCGATCTGGTGGTCGAGCTGGAGGCGCGGCTCACGTACGAGGAGCAGAAGGCGGTGATCTCCGCCTGGCCCACCGCCTACGCCGACGCGCTGATCCGCACCTGGTGGGCCACCGGCGCCCGGCTGGCCGTCGCCACGAACAACGCGCCAGGGCCGGTGGCCACCTACCTGACCGGCCGGGGGCTCATCGACTGCTTCGCGCCGCACATATACGGCCGTACGCAGAATCTGCGCCTGCTCAAGCCGGACCCGTACTGCGTCCAACGCGCCCTTCTCGCGATGGGCGCCGACCCGTCCCGCACCCTGATGATCGGCGACGCCGCCACGGACTACCTCGCCGCGCGCGCCGCGGGTGTGCACTTCCTCGGCTACGCCCGCAACGACCGCAAGATGCGCGTGCTCCGGGAAATCGGTGCCGAGCGAATAGTGACGTCGCTGAAGCCACTGCTCGACACGCTCAATGGTGAGACGTGACACGTGCCGCCACGGCGCCGGACTTCGCGGTGAATTCGTCCCCGACATATTCACCAGCGAGGAAAACGCGCAGTAATGACACAGGCGCGCAAGGTAAGTAAGTGCGAGCGTCCGCATACTGGTCAAGTGGTCAGGCGGGCGCCTTCGGGGCGATATCCTCTGCGCTCATGTCGCAACCTCTGTCCGGCAGAGCCGAATTGGCCCCGCCGGCCGCACTCGGCTGGCACGACCGGCTGATCCGCCGATGGGCCACCGCGCACCGTGAACGCCCTGATGGCGAGGTTGTCACTGGTTATCACAATAGTAACTACATCGTGCCGCTCGGCTGGCGCCTCGCGCTGTTGCTGCGGACGATGCCGTATCGCGCCCGGGTGAAGTGCCGTACGCCGCTGGCGGCCGCCGAGGTGGCGCCGCGCATCTGGCCCCGCGAGAGCGAACTGCTCGAGGTGGTCACCCGTCACCTGCCCGAAGTGCCGCGCTGTCTGGTGGACTTCGGTGACTGGTCGATGCACGCCTACCGCGCCGGGCGGCCGCTGACGGAGGTCGACGAGAGTGAACTCCACACCGACGAACTGATGGCGAGGCTCGCCGAGTTCTTCGCGAGCACCGCGGCCGTACCGGAGTCAGAACTTCCGCCGCGACCCGAAGGCTGGCCCAAGAGCGGCGATTCCGACGGGTTTCTCGCCTGGCTGATCGATTTCACCGAGGAGCGTGTGCACCGCGCCAACCGGCAGCGATTCGACGCGTTATTCGAGGACATCGGGATTCGACGGCACGCGATGACCGAGTTCAAGGAGCGGGCCCCGCGCCTGCACGAGCGCCCCTTCTGCCTTCTGCACACGGATGTCCACCGCGCCAATATCGTGATCGATCGTAAGGAAATCGCCGTAATCGACTGGGAGTTGGCCCTGTTCGGCGACCCCTTGCACGACCTCGCCACGCACCTTGTGCGGATGGACTACGACAAGGAACAGCACATTCGGATGCGGCAGCGATGGAAGGAGGCCATGACGGCGGCGGGCAAGGCCGAGCTGACCGTCGACCTCGACGTGGATCTGCCCGTCTATCTGGATTTCGAGTACGCCCAGTCCGTCTTCCCCGACGTCATGCGGGCCGCGCTCGCCCTGCCCGCGCGGGCACCGTCCGACGCCGACTTTGAGCAGGCCGCGGGCCGGGTCTGCCGGGCCCTGCTGCGGGCGGCCGAACCGCTGCGCCTGGAGAGGGTGCCGGACCGGGCTCACGCCGTCGAGGCCGTGCGGGCCTGGCACGCCGAGGTGCGCGGGCGGGAGGCGGCGCAGCCGAGTCCGGTCGCCTGACCGTCTCCCGGTCTTCCTGACGGGCCCGCCCGCGGGCACCATGAACCCTTGCGTGCTCGTGTCAACTACGCGGTGGGCGGGGGGACTTGATGAGTGGTCGGATGGCGTGGGGGTCCGGCTCCGAGGCCTGGGCGCGGGCGGAGTCCGCCATCACCAAGGCCCTGTTCCTCGCCGTGTTCGTCCTCGGCCTCCTCGCCCAGTTCGTCACCCCCATCGGCGACGCCCTGGAAGGCAAGGCCTACCTCGGCGGAGCCATCCTCAGCCTCGTCGGGTACGTGCTGTACAGCGAGGTGCGCGGGCTCAACGACGCGCTGCGGCCCGCTGTGCGGCGGGAGGTCGCGGCGAGTGAGCTGCGGGGGTTCTTCGGGGAGGCGCTGGGGCGGGCGGCGCCTCGGATCGACGCGATCGGGTTCACGGGGGAGACCGTCGTCAACGAGCTGGCGCGGTCGCTCGACGGGCTGCACGGCGCGGTCCGGCCGGAGGTGGCGGTGCGGATCCTGGTGCCGGACTTCACGCGGGAGATGGCGATACCGGGCATGCTCGACGCCGACGGCAAGGCGGCGGACGACCCCGACTTCCGGGGGGAGCTGCTGCGGCAGGTGCAGGGGTACGAGCGCGGCATGGAGGTTCTGGCCAGGCGGCTGCGGCACGACCGCAGGGGCGGGCTCGCGGTGGAGTTCCGGGTGCTGCACATCTCCCCGTTCGTGAAGTTCTGCCTCGTCGACAGCGAGCACCTCTTCGACGGCATCTACGACGCCGTCAAGGAGGAGCCGTCCCGGGACCGTCCGGGGCGGCAGATCCTCGACCTCATGGGGTACGACTCGCTGCTCACCCACTGGCACATCGACGGCGGCGCGGCGGCGCGCGAGAAGATCGTGCGCAGGCAGGAACTGTTCGAGACCCTGTGGCGCGTCGCCCGCCCCCTCACCCCACCCGCCTCCTGAACAGCAACCGGGAGCCGATGACCGGGGTGACCGGCTGGTGGTCGGAGGACGCGGTGAGCCAGGCCGGCATCGAGCCGGCGGGGACGAGGGCGCTGCTGGGGTGGGGCAGGAAGCTCACGAAGAAGGTGTAACCGTTCGCGTCCTCGGGGCGTCGGGGGGGCGGGGCTACGCGTACTGCGTGAGCCCCGAACTCAGCTGGTCGAAGGCCTGGTTCGCCGCGCGCACGGCGTCCGCGCGTATGTCCGCCACCGGCTCGCCCGCGGCCACGCGGCGCCAGTTCTCCAGGGCGAGGACCCGCTGTGCCGCGAGGATCTGGGCGGCGGCGAGGCGTGCGGCCAGGGGGGCGACGGGGGTCGGCTCGGCCGTCGGCTCCGGGGGCGGTCCGGGTGTCGGCCCGGCTGTCGGTCCCGGGGGCGGTCCGGGTGTCGGCCCGGCTGTCGGCCCGCCCAGTGCCTCCGCGAGGGCGCGCTCGGCCCGCTCCTGGTAGCCGTAGAGCCGTGCCACCAATGACGGCGTGCCGTACAGGAGTTGGTGGAAGGCCAGGACCTCGGGGGTGTCGTTGAGGCCGGTCACCGGGTCGTGCCGGGTCAGGCCCGCCAGGAAGTGGGCGCGCAGCGCGGCCAGCGGGGAGTGGCCCCGCGGGCGTCCGGCGACGACCCGTGCCGCCTCGTCCTCGTGGTCGGCGAACCGGTGCAGGACCAGGTCCTCCTTGGCCGGGAAGTACCGGAAGAGCGTCGGCTTGGAGATCTCCGCCGCCGCGGCCACCTCCGCGACCGACACCTTGTCGAAGCCGCGCTCCAGGAACAGCGCGATGGCCGCGTCGGAGACGGCCTCGTACGTCCGCCGCTTCTTGAGCTGCCGCAGGCCCACGGGCTGCGGGTTCTCCGGCTGTCGCGGGTCCACGGGAGCCTGGCGCGGGTCCGCGGGCCTCGTCACGTCGTCCGTCATGCACGGCAGCGTACCGCAGGGAGAGTCTCGGTCATAAATGTTACTCGGTAACGTTTTCTTGTACGCTCGACGGCATGACGGCACCAGGCACCTCCCTCGACATCCCCGCCCCCGACGAGCCCCCCGCCCTCGACGCCGCGCTCGCGCGGGAGCGGCGGTACCACGACCTCTGCCGCGCCGCCCTCGCCGCGATGGTCGACGGCGCCCAGGAGCACGTCATCACCGGTGAGCACGTCGCCGCGTCCGGGGCGGACGCCGAAGTGCTCGGCTATCAGCTGCGCAGCCGGGCCAAGGAGATGCGCGAACTCCCCGACGCCCCGCTGTTCTTCGGCGCCCTCGACTTCGACGCCGACGCGACCGAGGCCGGGGACCACCGCGGTCAGCGCTACCACGTCGGCCGCCTGCGCATCACCGAGGACCCCGCGGCCCCGCCCCTGGTCGTCGACTGGCGCGCCCCCGTCTCGCGCGCCTTTTACCAGGCGGGCGTCCGCGACCCGCAGGGCGTCGCCGTACGCCGCCGCTTCGGCTGGGCGCCGGGCAGCGCGGGCGACTCGGCCGACCTGACGGGGCTCGAGGACGAGCATCTGATGGCGGGGGAGGGCGGGCACCTCGCGGTGGGGGCGGAGGGCGGGGACCCCGCGGCGGCGGAGGCCGGGCACCCCACGGCCGCGGCAGGGCCGGACGGCACCCGCCCCCGCAGCCGCATCCTCACCGGTGAGATCGAGCGCCCCCGCGTCGGCCCCATGCGCGACATCGCCGCCACCATCCAGCCCGAGCAGGACGACCTGGTCCGGGCCGCGCTCGCCGACTCCGTCTGCGTCCAGGGCGCCCCGGGCACCGGCAAGACGGCCGTCGGCCTGCACCGCGCCGCGTACCTGCTGTACACGCACCCGCAGCGGATCCGCCGCTCCGGCCTCCTCATCCTCGGCCCGAACCGCACCTTCCTGCGCTACATCGCCGAGGTCCTGCCCGCCCTCGGCGAGACCGGGGTGCGCCAGGCCACCGTCCGGGACGAGATCGCCCGGCAGCCGGTGCGGGGCGCGGACGGGCCCGGCGCGGCGGTCGTCAAGCACGACGCCCGGATGGCCGAGGTGCTGCGGCGCGCGCTGTACGCCCGGGTGCGGCCCGGCGGCGCCGAGTCGCTCGCGGTGCCGGACGGCTCGTACCGCTGGCGGGTCCCTGCCGGTGACCTCGACCGGATCGTCGCGGACGTACGCGCGGAGGAACCGCCGTACGAGACCGGCCGTGAGCGCGTGCGCACCCGCGTCGTGCGCCACATCCAGGAGCAGGCCGAGCGGCGCGCGGGCCCCGTCAGCAACACCTGGCTGCAGAAGATCTCCCGTGCCAGGGCCGTCTCCGCCTTCGTCGACGCGGTGTGGCCGAAGGCGCGGCCGGAGGAGGTGCTCGCCGAACTCCTCGCGGACGCGGGCGTGTTGGCGTCGGCCGCGGACGGGGTCCTCGGCGAGGCGGAGCAGCGGGCGATTCTCTGGGACCGGGCCCCGCGCTCGTACAAGTCCGCGAAGTGGTCGGACGCCGACCTCGTGCTGCTCGACGAACTCGCGGGCCTCGTCGAGCGGCCCGCGGGCTACGGCCACATCGTCGTCGACGAGGCGCAGGACCTCTCGCCCATGGAGTGCCGCGCCATCGCGCGCCGCGCCGACTTCGGCTCGCTCACCGTGCTCGGCGACCTCGCCCAGGGGACCACGCCGTGGGCGGCCCGCGACTGGCACGCCCTCCTCGCCCACCTGGGCAAGCCGGACACCCCCGTGACCCCGCTGACCACCGGTTTCCGCGTCCCGCAGGCGATCGTCACGCTCGCCAACCGGCTGCTCGACGGCCTCGGCGTCGACGTGCCGCCCGCCCGGTCCCTGCGCGGGGACGGCGAACTCGCCGTGCACCGTGTACGCGACGTGGCCGCCGCCACCGTCGACGTGGTGCGCGGCGCCCTGGCCCACGAGGGCTCGGTCGGCGTCATCGCCGCCGACGCCGCCGTCGCGGGGGTGCGGGCCGCGCTGACGGCGGCGGGCGTCGAGGCGGCGGGCCCCGACGAGATGGGCGCCCGCGTCACGGTCGTGCCCGCCTCGGTCGCCAAGGGCCTGGAGTACGACCATGTGGTCGCCGTCGAACCTGCGGACATCGTCGCGGCGGAGGAGCGCGGGGCGCACCGGCTGTACGTGGTGCTGACCAGGGCGGTCTCGCGGCTCGACGTGGTGTGCGGGCGGGAGGTGCCCTGGGAGGTGGTCTAGGGCGCGCCCGGGGGAGTGGTCCTGTCCGCGGGGTTGGTCCTGCCCGCGGGTTGGCCCTGTCCGCGGGGTTGGTCCTGTCCGCGGGTTGGCCCTGTCCGCGGGGTTGGTCCTGTCCGCGGGTTGGCCCTATCCGCTGGGTTGGTCCTGTCCGCGGGTTGGTCCTGTCCGCGGGTTGGCCCTGTCCGCTGGGTTGGTCCTGTCCGCGGGTCGGCCCTATCCGCGGGTCGGCCCTATCCGCGGGTCGGCCCTGTCCGCTGGGTTGGCCCTATCCGCGGGTCGGCCCCCGCCCGCCCGCGTTCCGCTTACACCGACCGTTCGCCCCCCCTGCCATTCACACCGCCCCATGCGGATTCGCCGCTGTCCCCTCCGTGCTCAGGAGCACCACCGTCGCCCCGGCCGCCAGGCCCAGCCCCGCCCGGCGTTCCCGCGCCCCCGCCCCGGTCAGCGCCGCCCGCGCCCCCGCCAGCGCGGCCGCCCCGCACGGCCCCGACGACACCCCGAGCGCCCCCAAGTCCCGGACCGCCGTCAGCGCTTCGGCGTCGGGCACCGCCACCGCCGCGTCCAGGCCGTCCCGCAGTACCGGCCAGGCGAGGCCGGACAGTGTGCCGCAGTTCAGCCCGGCCATCACCGTCTCCCCGGCCGCCACGGTCACCGACTCGCCCCGCGCCAGGCCGGCGAGGGCGGGCGCGGCCTCCGTCGGCTCCACGGCGAGCAGCGCCGGGCCGCGCGCGCTCCGGCTCCGGTAGTGCGTGACGGCCGCCTGTGCCAGCGAACCCACCCCCACCGGCACGGCCACCAGGTCAGGCGCACCGGCGCCCGCGTCGGCCACCTGCTCGTCCACCTCGGCGAACAGCGTGGAGTACCCCTCCACGATCCGCGCGGGAACCTCCTCGTACCCCTCCCACGCCGTGTCCTGCACCAGCACCGAACCCTCCGCCCGCGCCGCCGCCGCGGCCTCCCGCACCGCCCGGTCGTAGTCCCCGGCGACCCGCGTCACCCGCGCCCCCTCGCCCTCGATCGCGGCCGCCGCCCCGGGGTGCACCCCCTGCGACACGAACACATGGGCCCGCTGGCCCAGTTGGCGCGCGATCCGGGCCACCGCGCGCCCGTGGTTGCCGTCCGTCGCCGTGACCAGCTCCACGGGGGTGTCCGACGCCCGCTCCGCGAGGACGCGGTGCACCGCCCAGGACGCGCCGAGCGCCTTGAACGCGGGCAGGCCGAGCCGCGCCGACTCGTCCTTGACGAAGACCCGGCCGACGCCCAACTCGGCTGCCAGGGCGGGGAGTTCGGTGAGAGGGGTGGGGGTGTACTCGGGGAGGGTGGCGTGGAAGGCGCGGACTTCGGCGGGCGCGGGGGCGCAGGTCCACTCGCGGGCGGCGGGGTGTGCGTACCAGGGGGGTGGGGTGGTGGGGGCCGTGGTGCCGGAGGTGGTGGCGGTTTCGGTGGTGCCGGTGCCGGTGCCGGTGCCGGTGCCGGTGCCGGTGTCGGTGTCGGTGTCGGTGTTGGTGTTGGTGTTGGTGTCAGTGGCCGTGGCCGTGGCGCGGGACTCGATGGCGGGGCCGGTGTCAGTCATGGGACAACCCTGCGGCGCCCCGCACTCTTCGGTCCAGCTCATCTTTCCGACGTATATTCATCGACGGAACCGAAAGGTTCCGGGAGCTGTGGCGGGCGGCCGAGCCGACTGGCTGCCGGGCTGCCGCGCTGCCGAGCGCCGACCAGGTGAAAGCTGCCGAGTGCCGATCCGGTGAACGCTGCCGGGCGCCGACCCGGTGAAAGGGGCGCCGCCGCCATGTACGACCTCCACCGCCTCCGCCTCCTCCGCGAGCTGAAGCACCGCGGCACCCTCGCGGCCGTCGCCGCCGCCCTCTCGTACAGCCCCTCGACCGTCTCCCAGCAGCTCTCGCAGCTGGAGGCCGAAGCGGGGGTGCCGCTGCTCGAACCGGTCGGGCGGCGGGTGCGGCTCACCGCGCAGGCCGAGATCCTCGTCGCCCACACCGAGGCCGTGCTCGAACGCCTCGAACGGGCCGAGGCCGACATCGCCGCGTCCCTGCCCGGCCTCACCGGGACGGTGCGCGTCGCCGCCTTCCAGACCGCCGCCCTCGCGCTCGTCCCGGACGCGCTGACCCGGCTGCGCGCCGCCCACCCCGGACTGCGCCCGCACGTCACGCAGTTGGAACCGGAGGCCGCCCTGCCCGCCCTGCTCGCCCGGGACTTCGACCTGGTCGTCGCGGAGGAGTACCCGGGCGGGGCAGGCCCCAGGGACGCGGCGCTCGAACGGGCCGACCTGTGCGCGGACCCGATGCGGCTCGCCCTGCCGCGGCCGGTCCCCGAGGGCGGCGACGCCGACGACCCGGTCGCGGCCCTGCGGGCGCTCGCCGACCTGCCCTGGGTGATGGAGCCGGAGGGCAGCGCGGCCCGGCGCTGGGCGACGACGGTGTGCCGCGCCGCCGGGTTCGAGCCCGACGTGCGGTTCGAGTCGCCCGACCTGCTGCTGCACCTGCGGCTCGTGGAGCGGGGCCACGCGGTCGCGCTGCTCCCGGACCTGGTGTGGGGCGGCGGTGTGCCGACGGTCGCGCTGCGGGCGCTGCCGCCGGGGCAGCACGCGCGCACGCTGTTCACGGTCGTACGTCGTGGCCGGGGGTGGCACCCGGCGGTTGCCGCGGTCCGGGACGCCCTGCGGGACGCGGCGCGGACCGCGTAGCCCGGCGCCCACCCGCGCTCCCTGCCCGCCGGGCCACCGCGCTCCCTGCCCGTCGAGCCGGGCGCGGGTCCCCTCCCGCCCGGCCCGCGCCCCCGCCCGGCCCGCGCCCCCGCCCGGCCCGCGCCCCCTCTCGCCCGGCCCGCGCCCCCTCCCTCCCGCCTCCCCACCTGCTCGACCTCCCCTCCCGCCCCTTGGCGCCCCACCCGGCGCCTCCATGGCACCGCGACGGCGCCACGCCCTCCCCGTACGCCCTTCCGATCGCCGCACGCGCCATGCCTTGACGCCTTTCTGGCGTGGTGGCGGCCACGTTCCGTAAACCGGCACACGAGGGAAACCCCCAGCTCACACCCGCTATGGCGAGGCGTCCCGGCGCGCTGTGCGCCGGATCTCACCCCCTGTGGCACCACCTGGGTGCCAAGTGGGGTTGCACTGGCGCCATAGTGATGCCATGCTGGCGTCATGGAAAGCACGGCTCCAGGGGCTGAGAACGCCGGCCCGCCGGAGTGACGCAGGACAACTCATCCGCCCGCTGCGACCAGCGGGTCCGCACACCTCAGTCAGACAGGACGGCCATGCCTACTTTCGACACTCCCGAGCCCCTCTCCGCCCTCATCGAGTTCGAGATCGGAACCGCCCGCATCTCCGCCGGAAAGCGCCTCGACACCGTCGTGTCGGTGCTCCCGAGCGACGGCCGCGAGGACGTCGACGTGAAGGCCGCGGAGCAGGTCCAGGTCACGTGCAACAACGGCCGCCTGGTGGTCAAGGGCCCCAAGAAGCGCTCGCTGTTCGGCAAGGGCGGCTCGATCGAGGTCAGCGTCGAGCTGCCGGCCGGGTCGGACGTCCAGGGCCTCTCGCCCGCCGGCGTCTTCAGCACCGAAGGCCGCCTCGGCGACTGCCGGTTCGAGTCCGCCGCCGGTGACATCCACGTCGCGGAGGTCGGCGCCGCCTTCCTCCGGTCCGACCACGGCGACGTCCGCGTGGACCGCGCCACCGGCGACGTGGAGATCGACGCGGCGGGCCGCATCGACCTCGGCAACGTCGCGGGCGCCGCCAACATCCGCAACCGCAAGGGCGACACCACGCTCGGCGAGGTCACCGGCGAACTGCGCGTCAACTCCTCCAACGGCCGCATCTCCGTCGGCGTGGCCCACGCCGGAGTCGACGCCAAGTCGGACAACGGCACCATCAAGCTCGGCGAGGTGGCCCGCGGCCAGATCACCCTCCAGACCGCCGACGGCGACCTGGAGGTCGGCATCCGTGAGTCCAGCGCCGCCTGGCTCGAGGTGAACTCTCAGGCGGGCACGGTCCACAACTCGATCGGTTCGACCGACGGCCCCGGCCCGGACGCGGAGACCGTCCAGGTGCGCGCCCGCACCGGCCTCGGCGACATCGTGATCCGCCGCGCCTGACCGCACCCGCACCCGCAAGGACTCGTGACACGCAGAGACCGGCCTCGCATCAGCTACGGAAAGAAGAAGGAGGCGGCACGATGACTGCCACCACCGGTTTGACCGCCCCGCCGAAGGGGATCACCGCCCAGGGGCTGCGCAAGTCGTACGGCGAGAAGGTCGTACTCGACGGGATCGACCTGCAGGTCTCTGAGGGCACGATCTTCGCCCTGCTGGGCCCGAACGGCGCGGGCAAGACCACCACCGTCCAGATCCTCTCCACCCTCATCTCGGCCGACGGCGGGGACGCCCGGGTGGCGGGGCACCACCTGGCGCAGGACCCGGACGCCGTCCGCAGCTCCATCGGCGTCACCGGGCAGTTCGCCGCCGTCGACGGCCTGCTGACCGCCGAGGAGAACCTCTTCCTCATCGCGGACCTGCTGCACCTCGACCGGGCCGAGGGCAGGCGCCGCGCGGCCGAACTCCTGGCCCGCTTCGACCTCACCGACGTCGCCAAGAAGCCCGCGTCCGCGTTCTCCGGCGGTATGCGCCGCAAGCTCGACCTGGCCATGACCCTGGTCGGCAGGCCGAGCATCATCTTCCTGGACGAGCCGACGACGGGCCTCGACCCGCGCAGCCGCCGCACGATGTGGGACATGATCCGCGACCTCGTCGCGGGCG
>NZ_JBVIZH010000018.1:0-20995 GCF_055591765.1 Streptomyces sp. NPDC041205
GGCACGCACCCCCGCCGCATACATCGCCTCATAGTCATCGGTGGTGCGGGAGGTCATATGGATGTGGGGGTCGAAAATGCGCATCAGGACTCCTGGTCGGTCAGGCGCAGGACTCGGTGGAGGTCCTCTGGTACGGGGCGGCCGGCGGCAGTGCGTTCGGCCGCGTAGTCAGTGAGCATTCGGGCCAGCTCCCGGTCACCGGTCGCACGGCGCTCGACGTCGGCCACCGCGTCCACGGGCACCCCGGTGAACAGGCACTTGAGGACGGCGTGACGCCAGGCATGGGCCTCCAAGTGCGCGGCGTACGGGCCGACGGCCGCGGCGATGAGGCGGGTGTCGTTGGTGCGCAAGGCATCCTCGACCAGCGGGAGCACGTCAGCGGGGGTGAGATGAGGCAGGTGGGGCAGAACGCGGATGATGGCACAGCGCTCTTCGGCGGTGCCGTGCGTGTAGAGCCGGGCGAGGTCGACCGCCCCGGGACGGACCGCGTGCAGGAGGAGAAGGCGGGCGTCGTCCCTGGCGTCCCCACAGCGGCGCCCCGCCTCAGCGAACCGCATCTCCCAGACGGACAGGGCGTGTTGGGGTGACGGCTGGTTGGCTGCCTCAAGCACAGCTTGAGTCACCCAGGCTCGGGCCGAGGCATCAATGACGTTCCACAGATCGGCGAGGTCGTCGGTCATGCTTGTGCCTCTCCCATTCGACTGCGGAGGAAGCGCAGCGATTCCTCAGCGAGGCGAGGCCCCTCATGGGAGTGGCGAGGCAACTCCACGGAGATCAGGCCCTCGTATCCGATGGAGCCGAGCTCGGCGAGGGCGCGCAGGACGGGCGGAAAGTCGATCTCGCCCTCACCGAACGGCAGGTGCTCGTGGACACCGCGGCGCATGTCCTCGATCTGGACGTGCCGCAGCCAGAGCGCGGCGGCGCGGACACAGTCGGCGGGTGACTCGGGTTCCAGGCACTGGCAGTGGCCGATGTCGAGGGTCAGGCCCAGGGGTTCGGGGTCGCCGAGCAGATGACGGAGGTGATGGAAATCGGCGAGCGTGGCGAGCAGATGACCGGGTTCGGGCTCGATGGCGAGCGGCACGCCCAACCCCGCGGCGGCATCAAGGACAGGAGCCAGCTCGTAGGCCAGACGCTGCCAAGCGGTGTGCGGATCGACACCTGCGGGGATGGCGCCGCTGAAGCAGTGCACCGCGTGCGCGTCGAGGTCTGCGGCGACCTGGACGGCGCGCAGCAGAATGTGGCTCCGGGCCGCGCGGGCGTCTGGATGTGAATCAAGGAGCGAGGGGCTGTGTTTGCGTCGCGAGTTGAGCACGTAGCGAGCACCGGTCTCGATGGTCACCGTCAGGCCCAGAGGACCCAGGGTGCGGGACAGGCGGTTGGTCCGAGCCCCCAGGTCCGCTGCCATGGGGTCGAGGTGCATGTGGTCGAGCGTCAAGCCGACGCCGTCGTATCCCAGGTCGGCAAGCAGGAGGAGCGCGTCGTCGAGCCGCAGGTCGGTGAGCCCGTTGGTGCCGTAGGCGAAACGCAGGGTCATGTCGGGTTCACCTTCCGGGAAACGCGGCGAGCCATCGGTGCCAGCGCGAGCAGTGCCCCGCCGAGGACCGGCGATCCGACCCGAGCGACGAGAGCGGCCTGCAGGGGGATCATGGAGCGGATGCCGCCGCCGACCGCGCCTTGCGTGAGAGGCGGGGACGGGTTGAGGGCGGCATGCAGATAGGGGCGGCCCGCGGTGGCGAGGTATGCGGCGGTCAAGGACAGCAGGGCAAGACCACGTGCCAGGCGGATACCAGGAGCGGGGATGCCGTCGAGGGGAGCGACGGGCAGATGCGCGCGTATCGGCCCAGCCGCCCCACCGGCGGCGCTCACACCTACGCGACCACGCGCGTTCGTCGCTATGAGAGCCGTACCGATGACGGCACTCGTGACCAGTGCGGCGAGCGGCGCGAGGGCGGAACCGCCCGTGGTCTCGTTCCGGGAGACACAGGTCACCGCGTATGTGTGTGCGGCCAGTGCCGCCGAGGAGATTCCCACAGCGGGGCGCAGCGGGCCGCTTCCGGACGCCACCGCGCCGAGCAGCAGGTCGAGGCCCCGGGCTACGCCCATCGCTGCCGGACCAGCGCTCGTGTGCTTCAGCTTCACGTCGTACGCCCAGACCGTGGTGGCCAGAGCGCCCGCGACCATGAAGGTCGGCCGCCCGGCCCGTGCGGCCAGCGCGAGGCCCGTCGCGGTCAGGCCGATCGCCGCTCCCATGGCCGCGGCGGGGCGTATGCGTCCCGCCGGAAGGGGGCGGTGAGGGCGGTCGATGGCGTCCTCAGCGCGGTCGGCCCAGTCGTTCAGGGCCATCCCCGCCTCGTACAGGCACAGCGAGCAGCCGATCGCCCGCAGCGTGCGTCCGTCGGCTCGGGCGCCCGCTGCGGCCGCCCCGGCAAGCACGTCTCCGGGCACCGTGAAGAGCGCCGAGACCCGCAACAGGTCCGCCCAGTCCCGCAGCGTGCTCACGCGGCCTCCGTCCGCAGCCGCTCCACGAGACCGAGCAGCGCCATGTACTGATCGGCGAGGGACGGGTACGCCCCCGGGTCCGGGTCCTTGAAGAAGAACCCCAGCTCCGGAACCGGC
The DNA here is from genome assembly GCF_055591765.1 of Streptomyces sp. NPDC041205. Lineage (NCBI taxonomy): Bacteria > Bacillati > Actinomycetota > Actinomycetes > Kitasatosporales > Streptomycetaceae > Streptomyces > Streptomyces sp. NPDC041205. The sequence goes on from NZ_JBVIZH010000018.1 coordinate 2,620, forward strand.
CCGGTGATTCCCACCTCGTGGGCCCGGGCGAGCAGTCGCACCAGGTCGAGGACGAGGGGTGCGGCGAGGGAAGAATCGCATCCCTGCCAGGTCGTCTGCAGCACCATCCGTGTGCCGAGGAAGCCCTCAAAGGCGATGTGGTCCCACGCGGTCTTCCACTCCCCCATCGACGGCACGTCGTCGATGTGCACCTCGCCCTCGGGGACGGTGCCGAGGGTGTCGGCGAGGACACGTTCCTTGCCCGCGTTCTTCGCGGCGGCCGCGGCGGGGTCGGCGAGGGCCGCCCCGTCGCCACCGCCCAGGAGGTTCGTGCCGGACCAGGACCGCACGGCGAGCGCCCGCTGCGCGAACATCGGCCCGAGCGCGGAGCGCAGCAGCGTCTGGCCGGTCTTGCCGTCCCGCCCGGCGACCGGCACGTCGTACGCGCCGGACAGTGCCGGGTGATGCAGTCCGGCGGACGGGGTGAAGTTCATGTAGGCGGCGCCCGCCCGCAGCGCCGCGGCCGCGTACAGCGAACTCGCGGGCAGCCTCGTGTCGCCCGCCAGGGGCGCGGGTTCCGTGGAGGCGACGTTGACCACCACGCACCGGGCGAGCTGGTTGCCCGTCCGGAAGGCGACGATGTCCTCGGCGAACCTGCTGATCAGTTCATGGTCGTCGCGCAGGTCACCGGCCCCCGGACCGCCGGGCCGTATCCGGGATTCCGCCGCGGTGAGTTCGCCCTGTACCGCCGCGAGCACGTCGTACGAGAACACCCCTTGCGCGGCGAGTTGCTCGGCCTTCTTCGGCAGCGGGCAGAGCGCCACGTCGTGTCCGCCGAAGACGAGCGCCCCGAGGGGCGGGAGGCCACAGTTTTCGAAGGGAGGGGTGAAGGTGACCATCCCGGCGGGGGGCCGCAGCTCGCTCGCTACGGCGGCGCAGCCCGCGACCACGGTGGTCGCGACCGATCCGCGCGCTCCGATCAGCCAGATTCCCGTGCGTGGCGAATGGGGTGTTGTCATCGCGAGCGCCTTTCTGCCGTGCTCGTGCGTGTGGTGAGTGGTTGGTCCGTGCCGGGGGTGTGACTTCCGCGTCCCCGGCACGGACCCGTTTGGGGTGGCGGCCGCGAAGGGCTCTGGTCCGGGACAATCCGGCCCGGGAGGTCGCCCGCGTCGCGCGGGCAGTTTCCCGGGCCGGATCGTGGATTACGCGTCAGGGGCGGTGCCTATGACGGCAGGGCCCACTGCTGGTTGGGCTTGGCATGGCAGCTCCACAGGTGGAGCGGTGTCTCATCACCCCAGGTGCTGCCCGAGGCGTCCAGGCACTTGCCGGAGTGCGGGTTGCGGACGGTGCCGTCGTCCTGCGGCTTCCACTCCTGCGCGGAGGTGCCGTTGCAGGAGTAGAGCTGGATCTTGGTGCCGTCCGCGGTTCCCCGGCCGTTCACGTCCAGGCACTTTCCGAGGGCCCGGATCGTTCCGTCCCCGGGCAGCGACCACTTCTGCGCGTCGTTGCCGTTGCAGCCGAAGAGCTGAATACGGGTGCCGTCGGCCGAGTTGGCCTTCGCCACATCCATGCACTTGCCGCCCACCCCCTTGATCTCGCCCGCACGCGACTGCGGCTCCGCTGTCTTGACGCGGACGTTGCGGAACGAGACCTGGTCGCCGTCGCCGTGGTTCTGGAGACCGACGTGGCCGTCACGCAGGCTGCGTGCGGGGTCGGTGTTCGTGAAGTCGTTGATCTTCACGCCGTTGAGGAACACCTCCAGGCGCTCGCCGGTGACCTTGAGCTCGAACGTGTTCCACTCACCGGGCGGGTTGACCGCCTTGTCGCGAGCCGCCGTGTCAGGGGCCTTGACGCCATACACGGAACCCGTCGAGCGATCCGCGCTGTCGCTGGCGTCGATCTGGATCTCGTAGCCCTTCTTCACCGCCGAATCGGGGTCGTCGGAAGCGGGGAAGCCCAAGAAGACACCGGAGTTGTCATCTCCCTCCGCGCGCCAGTCGACCTTGACGGAATAGTCGTCCTTCAGCTCTCGGGCGTTGTTCCACAGCAGGCCCATGCCGCCCTTGGAGCTGAGGGTGCCGTCGACGAGCTCGAAGGAACCCGGCCCCGCCTGCTTCCACCCGTTGGTGCCGCTGCCGTCGAAGAGTGACGTGTAGCCCTTCTCCGGGCGGCAGTCGGCGTTGGTCATGCTCGCCACCCAGCGAAGGCCGCCGAGCAGCTGCTTCCGGAAGGCGGGCTCCGCGTACGACTCGTCGGTGTGTCCGAGACCCGTGTAGAAGGAGCGGCCGGCACCCCCATCGACGGAGTTTTGACACCAGGTGATCGGGTGGTCGCCGCCCATGTCCCCACCCGAGTAGGTGGACTCGTCCAGCGAGGCGAGCACACGTGCCGAGGCGCGGGGGTTGGCCTTGTAGTTGTACCACTCGTCGAAGCGCTCCCAGGTGGAGCCCAGGTGCGCGGTGCCGGGGTGCGCCCGGTCCTCCACCTTGATCTTGGCCTTCTGCGGCGCCGGATGCCCGCTGAAATAGGCTCCGACGAGCTTGCCGTAGAACGGCCAGTCGTACTCGGTGTCGGCGGCGGCATGCACGCCCATGTAGCCGCCCCCGCCCCGGACGTACTTTTCGAAGACGTTCTCCTGGGACGTGTTGAGCACGTCTCCGGTGGTCTGCAGGAACACCACCGCCTTGTACTTGGCGAGGTTGTCGGCGGTGAAGGCGCCCGCGTCCTTCGTCGCGTCCACGGTGAAGTTGTTCTTTTCGCCGAGGTCAGTCAGGGCGGCGATCCCGTCGTCGATGGACGAGTGCTCGAAGACCGTGGCCTTGTGGAAGACAAGGACCTTGTACGCGGGGTCGGCGGCTGCCCGTGCCGGAGCCTTGCCCGGCGTGGCCGCCGGTTGGGCCGACGCGATCCCTGGGGACGCCGCCGCGCACAGCAGTGCTCCCGACAGCAGACACGCGGCCTTGGTGAAACTCCTACGCATGGTGTCCTTTTCCCTTCCGCTAGGGCAGATTCCACTGCTGATTGGTCTTGGCATGGCAGGTCCACAAGTGCAGGGGCGTCTTGTCGTCCCACGTGCTGCCCGAGGCATCCAGGCACTTGCCCGAGTGGGGGTTACGGAGGGTCTTGTCGGCCGCCGGCACCCACTCCTGGGCGGACGTGCCGTTGCATTCGTAGAGCTGGATCTTGGTTCCGTCCGAGGTTCCCCGGCCCTTCACGTCCAGGCACTTGCCCAGCGCACGCACGGTCTTGTCACCGGGCAGCGTCCACTTCTGCCCGGCCTTGCCGTCACACCCCAGCAGCTGGATCTGCGTTTCGTTGGCGGAGTTGCCATCGGCCACGTCCACGCACTTGCCGTTGACTCCCTTGATCTCACCCGTGCGGGTGCCGGTGCCCGTCATCGTGAAGTCGAAGTCGTCGATGTCGAAGAGGGCCCCGCTGCCGCCCTTGAAGACGAGGTAGAGCTTGGTGGTCTCGTCCGGCACATCCTTCAGCGAGGCCTCCACGTCAGCGAACTTCTCCCAGCCACCGGTCGGCTTCACCTCGGCCGAGGCGTGCAGCGGGCCGGTCGGGGAGCCGGTGCGCAGCTCCAGCGTGCCGCCCGCTCCGCCTGAGGCCACACGGGCCTTGAGCTTGGTGGCTCCGGTGAGCCGGTAGGGGTCGAAGGAGATCCAGTCGCCGTTGTGGGTGTCGCCGACAGTCCTGCCGCCGTGGGCCCCGGACTTCTCGTACGTCTTCACTCCGCTCTGGGTGGCGAAGTGCTCGGCCTGGCGGTGGTGCGGCTGGAGGGTGAGCTGGCTCTGGCCGGTCAGGGGCTGCTGGCCGCCCGCGCCCTTGTCGGTGTACTCGGCTCCCACCACCCCGAAGATGTTGGCGTCCTGGTCGTGTTCACCGTCCTTGGGCGGGGTCATGGTGCCCTCGCAGCCCTGGGCCTTGCTCAGCTCGTGAGCGTGGCTGTCGTGTCCGAGGCTGAAGCGGACGGTGACCTTGGAGCAGTCGATTTCGCCATCCTCGGGGTCGGTCACCTTGACCTTGAAGGGGACCGGGTCGCCGAACTTGTAGAGGGAACCGTCGGTGGGCGTGCTGATCTCCACCTTGGGCTTGGTGTTGCCCACGACGACACGCACGTTCGCGCTGCCGGTGTGGCCCTCGGGGTCCTTGGCGGTGAAGGTGACTTGGTAGGTGCCGTTCTTCTCGTACGTGTGACTGGGGTTGAGCCCTTCGCCCTTGCTGCCGTCCCCGAAGTCCCAGGAGTAGGTCAGATCCTTGCTGTCACCGTCGGTGGCCTTGCCGATGAAGGCGACCTTCAACGGGGCAGCGCCATCGGTGCGGTCGGCGCTCGCCTCGGCGATCGGGGTGAGTCCGTCCTTGGCGTACTCGATGCGGTACAGGGCGGAGTTCTCGTCACCGTTGAAGTCGCCGGTGCCGTAGTCCAGGACGTACAGCGCGCCGTCGGGGCCGAACTCCATGTCCATGACCTGGGTTCCGGTCCACGGGAAGGGGTTGATCTTCTTGACGGTGCCGTCGTCACCCTGCTCGATCCGCTTGATCCAGCGGCGCCCGTACTCGCCCGCGAAGAAGTTCCCTTCGTACTCCTTGGGGAACTTCACGGAGGAGTTGGAGTCCTCGTCGTAGCGGTAGACGGGTCCGGCCATCGGGGACTCAGAGCCGCTGCCGAACTCCGGCACGCTGCCGCCGTCGTAGGGGATCCAGGCGGGCTGCGCGGGCGGCAGAGTGCTGAGGCCCGTATTGTGCGCGGAGTCGTTCTTGGGGGCGTTGCAGTCGAACTTGTCGCCCGACTTGCCGGTGGCGAAGTCATAGTCGACATAGGCGTCGTTCTTGCCGGTGCAGTACGGCCAGCCGAAGTTTCCTGGCTTGGTGATGCGGTTGAACTCGACCTGGCCGCCGGGGCCGCGGTTGGGGTTGGCGGAGCCAGCGTCGGGGCCGTAGTCGCCGACGTAGACGGTGCCCGTCTTCTTGTCGACGCTCATGCGGTAGGGGTTGCGGAAGCCCATCGCGTATATCTCGGGAAGGGTCTTGTCCGTGCCCTTGGCGAAGAGGTTGCCGTCGGGGACGGTGTAGGAGCCGTCGGCGGCGACCTTGATACGCAGGATCTTGCCGCGCAGGTCGTTGGTGTTGCCCGAGGAACGGCGGGCGTCGAAGGCCGGGTTGCGCTTGTCCCGGTCGTCGATGGGGGTGTAGCCGTCGGAGGCGAAGGGATTGGTGTCGTCGCCCGTCGACAGGTAGAGGTTGCCGTCCTTGTCGAAGTCGATGTCACCGCCGACGTGGCAGCACGTCCCGCGCGTGGCCGGGACGTCGAGAACCTTCTTCTCGCTGCCCGTGTCGAGGGTGCCGTCTTCCTTCAGGACGAAGCGGGACAGGCGGTTGACGCCGTCGAACTTCTTGAGGTCGTCGGCACTGCCCTCACCGGGGGCGTCGCCGTCAGGGGTGTTGAGCTTGGGTGCGTAGTAGAGGTAAATCGCCCGGTTGTTCTTGAAGTCCGGGTCGACAGCGACGCCTTGAAGTCCCTCTTCGTCGTGCTTATAGACGGGGATCTTCCCGGCGACGGTGGTGGTCCCGCCGTGGTCGGTGAGGTTCAGCGTGCCGTCGCGTGAGGTGGTCAGGACGCTGCGGTCCGGCAGCACCGCGAGCGAGAGGGGCTCGCCGACCTCGTCGACGCCCTTGGCCATGGGGATCTGAGCGAAAGTCGGGTCGGCGGCGGCCTTTGCTGCCTGGCCTGCGGACGCTTCCTTGTCTGCGTGGTCGCCGTGACCTGCGTGGGCGTCGGCCACTGTGGGCGTGCCCACCGCGAGCAATAGCCCTGCGAGCAGGGCTATCCCTCTGCGGCGTGGTGTGAGTTGCGGGCGTTCTCGTTGCACGAGGTGTCCCTTCGATGCGGCGGGTGCAGTCCGACGCCAGGTGTGGCGCACGGCACACAATTGGCGGACTTCGTCTGGAAGGTAGCCATGTTTCACCGTCACAGAAAGACCTTGCGCAGAAAAAAAGTAGACTTTCTCCTGAGTAAGAACAAAGTCATTTGAGGCATGCCTGGATGCCCCGTCGACGTAGGCGTTTTCGACGGGGTAGCGGCGGCACGAGCCAAGAAGCAGCTGCTCAGCGACCGCAACGTGCCTTGGCGGTACGGGGCTTTCGCGAGCGCTGGGTTTCAGCGGGTGCGGCAGGGCGACGACGCGGCGCGCCCTCGAAGTCAGTGGCGTCGTGCTCTTTCAGGGGTACGACCCAGGTGGACGGCCATAAAGATCAAGGCACTTGTAACCTGCGGATGGACCGGAGGCGGGAAACAGTCTTGCGCTGACGTTCGACTGAAAGACGTGGCATCTTTATGGCTCCCATGGTGCAAGGGGCGCATGCGCGTTGCTGTAGCTATACACGCGTGGCGCCCCACAGGCGGCTCTCAACCCCGAAAGAGAGCGACACTCATGGCCCATCCCGCCGCGTTATTCATCCGTTATGTGTGTACCGGAGCGAGCCGCCTTCGAGGGTCGGCGCTGCGTCTACAGACGCTTCAAATGACGTACGCGGGCCGCGGACACAGGAATGCCCACGGCCCACCCACTCGCCTCAGCCGTTCCTTCCGAACGCGGCGTCGAAGGAGGCAGACGGGGGCGTGAGGTCGTACGACTTCAGCCGGGCGAGCGCCTCCGGAGCCCCGTGGCGGCGGTCCATCCCGGCGTCCTCCCACTCGACGGAGACAGGGCCCGGGTAGCCGATGAAGCGGAGCATGCGGAAGATGTCCTCCCAGCGCACGTCGCCACGGCCCACCGAGACGTAGTCCCATCCGCGTCTCGGGTCGCCCCAGGGGAGATGCGAGCCCAAGCGGCCGTTGCGGCCGTCGAGGCGCTTGCGGGCCTCTTTGCAGTCGACGTGGTAGATCCGGTCACGGAAGTCGTAGAGGAAGCCGGCCGGGTCGATGTCCTGCCAGACGAAGTGCGAGGGATCGAAGTTGAGTCCGAAGCTCTCGCGATGGTCCACGGCGCGCAGGGCCCGGTCAGTGGTCCAGTAGTCATAGGCGATCTCGCTCGGGTGCACCTCGTGGGCGAAGCGGACACCCTCCGCGTCGAAGACGTCGAGGATCGGGTTCCAGCGGTCGGCGAAGTCCTGATAGCCGCGCTCCACCATGCCTTCGGTGGCCGGCGGGAACATGGCGACCAGGTGCCAGATGGCGGAGCCGGTGAAGCCCACGACCGTGTCGACACCGAAGGCGGCCGCCGCTCGGGCGGTGTCCATCATCTCGACCGCGGCCCGCTGTCGTACGCCCTCGGGGTCGCCCTCGCCCCAGATGCGGGCCGGGAGGATGGCTTGGTGGCGTTCGTCGATGATGGCGTCGCAGACCGCCTGGCCGACCAGGTGGTTGGAGATCGCCCAGCACTTCAGGTCGTACTTCTCCAAGAGGCGGCGGCGGGAGTCCAGGTATGCCGGGTCGGCCAGAGCCTTGTCGACCTCGAAGTGGTCGCCCCAACAAGCGAGTTCGAGGCCGTCGAACCCCGCTTCATGGGCGATCCGGCAAACCTCCTCAAGGGGGAGGTCGGCCCACTGACCGGTGAAGAGAGTGAAGCGATGAGGCATGATGCACGGTCCTCCTCAGTTTCCTTTGGGTGTGATCGGTACGTAGACGCTGTCCTTGGACGCGCTTTCCTCGACGGCTGCGAGTACCCGCTGCACCTGGAGCCCGTCCGCGAAGGACGGGGCGGGCTGGATGCCTGCGGCGACGGCCTCGACCAGGTCACGCGCCTGATGGACGAAGGTGTGCTCGTAGCCGAGGCCGTGGCCGGGCGGCCACCAGCCGTCGAGGTAGGGGTGGTCGGGTTCGGTGACCAGGATGCGGCGGAAGCCCGCTTCGGTGGCGGGAACGGTACCGTCGAAGAACTGGAGCTCGTTCAGACGCTCCAGGTCGAAGGCAAGAGACCCGAGCTCGCCGTTGACCTCCAGGCGTAGCGCGTTCTTGCGGCCGGCCGCGAAGCGGGTGGCTTCGAACGACGCGAGCCCGCCTGAGGGGAAGCGGCCGGTGAACAGAGCGGCGTCGTCGACGGTGACCGCGCCAAGCCCCACTCCCCTGGCGGTGGCGCCCGTTGGGTCAACGGCCAGGACGGGCCGCTCGGTAACGAAGGTGGTGGTGAACGCCGCAACGCCGGCCAAGGGCTCGCCCGCCAGGTATTGAGCGAGGTCCACGATGTGCGCGCCCAGGTCGCCCAGGGCGCCTGACCCGGCGCTCTCGCGCTTGAGGCGCCAGGTGAGCGGGAAGGCGGGGTCGACGAGCCAGTCCTGGAGGTAGGTGAGGCGGAGGTGCCGGAGGGTGCCCAGCCGACCTGCGGCGATCAGGGCACGAGCCAGAGTGAGGGCAGGAGTACGGCGGTAGTTGAAGCCGACCATGGCGATGCGGCCGGGGTTGCGGGCCGCCGCGGCGGCCATGGCCTCGGCCTCCTCGACGGTGTTGGCGAGCGGCTTCTCGCACAGGACGTGCTTGCCCGCGTCGAGCGCGGCGATGGCGATCTCCGCGTGGCTGTCGCCCGGTGTGCAGATGTCGACGACGTCGACGTCGTCGCGTGCGATCAGCTGCCGCCAGTCGGTCTCGGTGGAAACCCACCCCAGCTTGTCGGCGGCGGCGCGCACGGCGGCGCCGTCGCGGCCGCACACGGCAGCCAGGTGTGGCTCGCTCGGCAGGTCGAAGGCACGGGCGGCGGTGCGCCAGCCCTGGGAGTGCACGGCGCCCATGAAGGCGTAGCCGACCATGCCGATACCGAGGCGCTGCTTGGGGGCAGCGGTGGAATCCATGCGCGAGGTCTCCTTCACACGGGGTGGAGGTGGGCAGGGCGGGCCAGCCCCAGCGCCCCCACAGCACTGAGGCTGGCCCTGTCTCTGGGAGGCCTACCGGAAGCCGGTGGGCATGTACTGGTCGACGTTGTCCTTGTCGACGACGGTCGAGTAGAGGGTCACCGAGGACGGGATCTCGAACTCGGCCATGCCGGAGATGCCTTTGCCCTGGCCGAGCGCCCGCGCCAGGTCGATCGCGGACGCCGCGCTCGACGGTGGGTACAGGACGGTGGCCTTGAGCACGCCCCGGTCCTGCTTGATCTCCTGGAACGCGGAGAGCGCGCCCGCGCCGCCGACCATCAGGAAGTCGTCCCGCCCGGCCTGCTTGATCGCCCGCAGGGCACCGACACCCTGGTCGTCGTCGTGGTTCCACAGGGCGTCGAAGTTCTTCTGCGCCTGGAGCAGCTGCGACATCTTCGACTGCCCGGACTCGACGGTGAACTCGGCGGCCTGCCGGGCGACCTTCTCGATGTTCGAGTAGTTCTTCAGCGCGTCGTCGAAGCCCTTGGTGCGCTGCTTGGTCAGCTCCAGGTTGTCCAGACCGGCCAGCTCGACGACCTTGGCGTTCTTCTTTCCCTTCAGCTTCTCGCCGATGTAGTGCCCGGCGTTGAGGCCCATGCCGTAGTTGTCGCCGCCGATCCAGCAGCGGTACGCCTGCGCCGACGCGAAGACCCGGTCGAGGTTCACGACGGGGATCCCGGCCTTCATGGCCTTCAGGGCCACCTGGGTGAGGGCCTTGCCGTCAGCAGGCAGGATGACGAGGACGTCGACCTTCTTGTTGATGAGGGTCTCGACCTGACCGATCTGCGCGGCCGTGTCGTTGGAGCCCTCGGTGGCCTCCAGCGTGACGTCCTCGTACTTCTTCGCCCGCGACTTGGCGTTGTCGTTGACGGCGTTCAGCCACCCGTGGTCGGCCTGCGGCCCGGCGAAGCCGATGGTGACCTTCTTGCCGGGCTTGTCGTCGGCGACGGCGGCCTCCTCGGCCTTTCCTCCGCCTCCCTCCTTGGGCTCGTTGGAGGTGCACGCGGTGAGCAGCGCGCCCGCCGATACGGCAGCGGTGCCGAAGAGCACTCCTCTGCGGGTGGTGTTGACGTTCTGTGCCATGGTTCGTGGTTCTCCTTCAGCGGGGTTACTCACGGGCGGTGCGGTGCTGGACCAGGACGGCGGCCACGATGATCGCGCCCTTGGCGATCTGCTGGACGGCGGTCTCCAGGTTGTTGAGCGCGAAGATGTTGGTGATCGTGGTGAAGATCAGGACGCCGAGCACGGAGCCGGTGATGGTGCCCCGGCCCCCGCTGAGCAGGGTGCCGCCGATGATCGCGGCGGCGATCGCGTCCAACTCGTACAGATTGCCGTTGGTGTTCTGGCCCGACCCGGACAGGATGATCAGCAGGAACGCGGCGATCCCGCAGCACAGCCCCGAGAGCAGGTACAGATACAGCCGCTGCCTGCGTACGTCGATCCCCGCCAGGCGTGCGGCCTCCGCGTTGCCGCCCACGGCCACCGAACGGCGCCCGAACGTGGTCCGGTTCAGCAACAGCCAACCGACAACCGTCACGGCGGCGAAGACAAGAACCAGCGGCGGAATACCCAGCACATAAGAGTCCCGCTCGCCGAGCTTCAACACCCCGTCGACCGTGACCATCTGCGTCTTGCCATCAGTGATCTCCAGGGCGAGACCACGCCCGGCGGCCAGCATGGCCAGGGTGGCGATGAACGGCACCATCCCGCCGTACGCGATCAGCAGACCGTTGACCAGCCCGCAGCCCAGGCCCACCACGACGGCCGTGAACAGAATGCCCGCGAAACCGTAGTCCTGGGTGGCCACCGTCGTGGCCCACACCGACGCCAGCGCGACGATCGCACCCACCGACAAATCAATGCCGCCGGAGATGATCACGAAGGTCATGCCGACGGTGACGACACCGATCACCGACGCCTGAGTGAGGATCAACTGGACGTTGTCGGTGTCCAGGAACGAATCGGGCTGCGTGATACCGCCGACCACGATCAGAGCGGCGAGGACGCCGAGCAGCGTCAGGGTCCGCACATCGAGGCGGAGGCCGAGACCGGGCCGTCGCGGGGGCGGCACGTCAGGGGCGGACTTCTCTGCCGTGGGTGCGGTCGCGGACTGCGTCATGGTGCGTGGTTCCCTTCGAGTACGAGATCGAGTACACGGTGCTCGTCCAACTCCCCCGCGGGTGCGGTGTGTACGACTCGGCCCTCGCGGAGCACCAGGACGCGGTCGGCGAGGCCGAGGACCTCGGGCACCTCGCTGGACACGAGCAGGACGGCCAGGCCCTCGTCGGCGAGGCGGCGGATCACGGCGTACAGCTCGGCGCGGGCTCCGATGTCGACGCCGCGCGTCGGCTCGTCGAGCAGCAGCACGCGGCAGCCGCGCAGCAGCCACCGCGCCAGGACGGCCTTCTGCTGGTTGCCGCCGGACAGGTTCTTGATCTGGGTGTCCGGGTTGTCCGGACGCAGCACCAGGTCCCGGGTGGCCTGCTGGGCGGCGGTGCGCTCCGCGGTCCGGTCGATCCAGCCCGCGTACGCGAACCGGCTGAGCGTGGATACCGAGACATTGCGGGTGACGGACTCCAGCATCAGCAGGGCCTGCGCCTTGCGCTCCTCGGGCGCGAGCCCGATCCCGGCACGCACCGCGGCTCGGACGTCGCCGGGCCGGAGCGGAGCCCCATCGACCAACACCCGGCCCGTGGTGGGCTTGCGAGCGCCGTAGATGGTCTCCAGGATCTCGGACCGCCCCGATCCGACCAGGCCCGCGATGCCGACGATCTCACCGGGGCGAAGCCCGAACGTGACCGGCTCGAACTCCCCCTGACGGCTGAGCCCTTCGACCTCCAGGACCGGCGGAGCCTGGGATGCGGACTTGCCCGCGCGGTCGGGGAAGACGTGCTCCACGTCCCGGCCCGTCATGAGCGCGACGATGTCCCGGGTGGGAGTCGACACCGCCGGCAGGGCGTCGGCGACGGAGCGGCCGTCCTTGAGCACGGTGACGCGCTCGCCGATGCGGCGGATCTCCTCCAGGCGGTGCGAGATGTAGATGACGGCAACCCCGTCGGCGGTGAGACGCTCGACGACGCGGAAAAGGTTGCGGACCTCGTCCGGGTCGAGCGCGGCCGACGGCTCGTCCATGACGATCAGACGCACATCGTGGGAAAGGGCGCGAGCCATCGAGACGATCTGCTGCTGGGCCGCCGAGAGCGCACCGACCAGCGTGTCCGGGCCGATCTCCGGATGGCCGAGCCGACGCAGCAACACGGCGGCGGTGCGACGAGCAGTCCCCGTACGGACGACGAATCCGGCGCGTGTCGGCTCGTGGCCGAGGCTGACGTTCTCGGCAACGGAAAGGTGTTCCACCAGGTCGAGTTCCTGGTACATGGTCGCGATGCCCATCCGCATCGCGGCGATCGGAGACTTCAGCCGCGTGGCGGTGCCCCGCCAGACGATCTCTCCGCCATCGGGCTGATGAACACCGGCCAGGACCTTGATCAGGGTGGACTTGCCGGCGCCGTTCTGACCGAGCAGGCAGTGGACCTCTCCCTCGGCGACGGTGAGGTCGACACCGTCCAGGGCACGGACACCCGGAAAGTACTTGGTGATCCCGGTCATCTTCAGAAGCGGAGGTGGTACGCCAACTTCCGTGGACGCATGAGGTGTTGTCGGTGGCATGGGTGTTCCTCGGTTCACTGGGGGCACTTGGTCACGACGGCGCGGCCTGGGCGAGTGATGCTGTTGAGACAGACATGCGAGTGATACGAGTGAGGCGCCCGACGCGCGGGATGGGCAGTCGACGGGCGGATACGGCGAGGGCCGCGGCGCGACCTGCCGGGGTGCCGGAGGGGGCCGCGGGCCGGGCGCCGCAGTGAGGCTTGTCGGGCGCCTGGGGTGCGCACCGGGCACCAGGGGGCCAATGCCCGGTGCGCACCAGGGGGTTGTGGTTCAGGCGCCCCACCACCGACGGGGCGGAAGGCGATGAGGCGGGCTTGTGGGTCCGGCCTGGGTGTGAGCCGGGCCGGGGTGGGGTCAGGCCGGGGAGAAGAGTCGGTCGGTGATGAGGCGTGCGGCGCCGATGGCGCCGGCTACCGGCCCGAGTTCCCCCAGGACAATGGGAAGGTTCCGGGTGGCCAGCGGCAGGGACCTGCGGTAGACCTGCGTACGGATCGTGGCCAGCAGACTGTGGCCGAGACTGGTCACCCCACCTCCGAGGACGACAAGCCCCGGATTGAAGAAGGAGACCAGGCCGGCGATCACCTGCCCGACGCGGTCGCCTCCCGCGCGAATGAGGTCGAGGGCGACGGTGTCACCGGCGTTCGCCGCGGCGCCGACGTCGGCAGCGGTCAGCGTTCCGGACGCGGCCAGCCGGTCGGCCAGCGCACCAATGTGGCCGGACTCGACCGCGGCGAGCGCGTCGCGAGCAAGCGCGGCTCCACTGAAGTGAGCCTCCAGGCAGCCACGGTTGCCGCAGGAGCAGGCGCGGCCGTGGGGATCGACCTGGATGTGGCCGATGTCGCCGGCACTCCCGGAGGATCCGCGGTGCACCTGGCCGTTGACGACGATCCCACAGCCGATCCCCGTGCCGATCTTCACACAGAGGAAGTCGTCGACGCGCTTGGCGACCCCCGCATGCTGTTCACCCAACGCCATCAGGTTCACGTCGTTGTCGACCATCACCGGGCAGCCAAGGTCCTGACCGAGCGCCTCCCGCACGGGGAAGCCGTCCCAGCCCGGCATGATCGGCGGAGCGACCGGGATTCCCTCGGCGAAGCGAACCGGCCCGGGAACCCCGACTCCGGCCCCGTCAAATCTTTCGGCCAGGCCGGCCGCCTTCAACTTGCCAGCCATCACGAGGACTTGCTCGAAGACCGCGACTGGCCCTTCCCGTACGTCAATACGTTCGTTGAGGTGCCCGAGCACATCAAGCTCGGCGTTGGTGACGGCGACATCGACGGAGGTCGCACCGATGTCGACACCCAGGAATCGGAGTTCGGGCGCGAGCCGAATCCTGTGCGACCGACGACCGCCCCGCGACGCTACGAGCCCGTCGAGCGAAACGAGTCCGACAGCCATCAGCCGATCCACCTCGACCGCGAGCTTGGACCGTGACAGGTCGATCACGTCGCCCAGCCCCGCCCGCGAGTTGGGGCCCTCGTCACGCAGCAGCTTGAGCACTCGTTCCTGGTGCGCGTTCGCCGGCCGTGCAGTCATGCGCCTCACGTCACCCCTCCCGCCGGTCTCCGGCCCTTTGGTGTCTTCGGCTGGAACGTAGCAGTGATTGACACCTAGAGGGAAGAAGTTCGTTGGAAATCTCTTCAACTTTATCCTCATCAAGGACAAAGATCGATGCTCTCGGACCGGGAGCATTTCCGTGACCACGGCCATCGCACTCACATGTCTGCACGTCACCGCCTTGACGCCCACCTCGCGCGACAGGCAAGCTTTCGGCCATTCATCGCTGTTCCGGTCAACGCCCGTGAGGGCACGCTCGGGCCCACACGAGCTCGACCTCGACCAGGTCGTCGACATGCCGCCCCCGCCACATCACGGGTTCATAACGTCGCGGGACGGCGCGGCCATTGCCCGCTCCCTTCGCGACGAGGTGTCCCTCTCGCCCCCACAGGATGACCACCATGCGTGACAGCACCACGGGCACTGCCCCTCTTCCAGCCGCCCCCAGCGACGCCGACTTGACCACCCGGATACGCAGCGGTCCGCCATCGGCGGCCGACGGCGCGTTCGACGAGCTCTACCGGCGTCACCACACATCGGTGCTGGCCTATGCCCGTAGTTGCACCCGCGACCCGCACACGGCGGAGGACCTGGCGTCGGAGGCGTTCACCCGGGCGCTGCAGGCCGTCCACCACGGCGCCGGTCCCGAAAGCGCCTGGCGCCCCTACCTGCTCACAGCAGTCCGCCGCACGGCCGCCGCCTGGGCCGCCACCGCACGCCGCACCGAACTCTCTCCCGACTTCGAGACCTGGCTGTCCCAGACTCCGACAGAGGAGAGCGGAGAGGACCGGGTGCTGCGCCGAGAAGACGCAGACCTGGCGCTGCGCGCGTTCCACAGCCTGCCCGACCGCTGGCAGACCGCCCTATGGCACTCCGCCGTCGAAGGTGAGTCGCCCGAACGGATCGCTCCGCTGCTCGGCCTCAGCGCCAGCGGTGCCGCCTCCCTGACATCGCGCGCCCGCGAGGGCCTGCGGGAGGCGTATCTGGCCCAGCACGCGGCCGACACCACGACATCCGAGGAGTGCCGCTACTTCACCGGCCTGCTGGCCGCCTCGGTCCGCAGCTCCGGGCGCCGTCACCGTACCCACCGCGCTCTCAACCGCCATCTGGCGAACTGCCCCCACTGCCACCGCGCGAGCACCGAACTGCGCGACCTCAACAAGCTCCTGAGCGTCGTGCTGCCCGCGGCGATTCTGCTGTGGACAGGGTCCTCGTACGGGACGAAGGCCCTCGCCGCGGCGGGGGCCACGGCTTCCGGCGGCACGGGGGCCGGTATCGGTGCCACCGCCACCCCCGCCGGTCTTGCCGCGACCGCCAAGGTCGGCGGCCTCGGCGTCTCCCTGCTCGCCCTCGCTCTGGGCGGCTACGCATTCTTCCCCGACGGGGACGAGAGATCGGCTCCACCTTCCCCTGCCACCACGCACAGCGCCCCGATCACCCCCTCTTCAACCCCCACTCAGGAGGAGAAGGAGGATTTGAAGGAGAAGGCGGAGGACAAGAACGAACGCACGAACTCGGCTCCCCCGTCCCCTACGCCGTCCAAGAGCAGCACCCGAGCAACAGCACCTCCCGCGTGGCAGCCTGCCGCCGCCGACCGCGCACGACTCCCGATCGCGTCCACCGGAAAATGCATGGACATCTCCGCGGAAGAGGGCGCCGAGCCGCACGAGGCCGCGTGCGACGGCAGCCGCTCACAGCAGTGGGAACTGCTCGTCGACCGTGCCGGCCAGGAAGCGCGCATCCGCAACTACGAGACCGGCATGTGTCTCACTCACACCGGCACCGCTACAGATGGCGCACCGGTCCGCCAGCAGGACTCCTGCGACTCCGAAGCGACTACGGCCCGCTGGGTCTACTTCAAGGACAAGGCCGGACAGGTCGCCTTCGCTCAGCAGGGAAACACCGGGTACTTCCTCGGCCTGGACGAGTGGAACAACACCGCCCCAGGTCACTCCCCCGCCATCGGAACGACGAGGAATTACTACGACTCGGAGTCGCTCCGGTTCCGCTACGAGGGCGACGCCTTCGGCGGCTGACGGTTCAGGGCTTACGCAAGACCCTGGGCACCCCCCGTAGGAACTGCCCAGGGCCGGACTGAGGCGAGCAGACCGGTCCGCGCCGGCCTCAGCTTGCGTGCGCGCCCGACGAAGCAGCCCGCTTGCGGCGCGACCTCACCACGAAGGCGCCGCCGACGGCGAACAGCGCGACGCCTCCGGCAGTGAGGGACAGCATGGCGGAGGAGTCACCGCCGGTCGCGGCCAGGTCGGCGTCGTCCTTGGCTCCGGCGTCCTCCTTGGCTCCGCCCTCATCCTGGGCTCCGGAGATGGGCTCGGAACCCACGGTCTGAGCTTCCGGCCCCTCCGCCGCGGCCGCCTCCTCGGGAGCCGGTACACCGTCCAGGCTGACCGCCACCGTTGCCTGCCCTGACTCGGACTTCACCACCTTGACCTCGACCTTGTTGGCCTCGTCGGTCAACGTCGTACCGGCCTTCAGGGAGTCGGCGTCGGCGTCGGCCGGTCCCGAGTCTTGATGGTGATCGGCATTGCGATCGGTGTCGACCAGGCGGGCGTTGGAGTAACCGCCGCCCTGGACGCGGTAGGCATGCACGCCCTTGAGGTTCTTGTCGAAGGTGCCGGACGCACCTCGCAGCTCCACGACCAACCGGTCCGAGCCGACCGGGATGACCAGCGCCCGCACACCGTCACCGGACCCGTACAGCGAACGCAGGTTGTACGTACCGGACTTGGTGACCTTCACGGCCTCCTTGTCCGAGAGCCACTTGCTGTGGATCTGCTCGGGCGCCGTGAGGCCGACTCCGATACCTCCGCCGCCCATTACGGTTTTACGGCTGTTCCCGCCATCCTCCTTGCAGGACGACAGATCCGTGCTGTCGCAGCGGACCCGATTCTGGTGCGCGAAGCCGAAGTTGTGGCCGAGCTCGTGGTACAGGACCGTCTCGTCGACGTTGCCGTCGTCACTGGGGAGATACGTCTGCCCGCCGCCGACCACACCGAGCCCGCCCCAGCCGCAGCCCGCCTTTTCGCCAGGGAAGACCATGGCAAGGTGCTCGAAGTCGTCCCAGTCCAGCCCCTGCTTTTCCAGCGCATTCAGCGCCAGCTGATTGATCTTGCCGATGTCACAACCGGCCGACGCGTCGACGTCGATGGGCCCGAAGACCCCACCCTCACCTCCGGAAGCGGGCTTGAAGGTGGTGGCGCCCCGCGTGATGTCGTAGTAGTACGAGGTCAGGGACTTGTCCTCGCCGAAGAACCTCTGCTGGGCCGCACTCTTGGCTTTCGCCGGGTCCTCGAAGGAGCTGTCGGTGAAGTTGAGCATCACCACCTGGACCCGTCGCTCGGCGGGTCCGTTGTCCGCCGCGAGGGCTGTGGATGACGCTCCGGCAGCCAGCGCGAGGGACGTACTCACTGCGGATATCAGGAGGGCGCGTGGAAGTACACGCATCGTCGGATCTCCAAGATTGAGGTTGGTTGCGCAACGCTGGTCGCCAAGGACGACTGCGATGCGCTGTCCCCTGCAATGAGCGCGTCCGCGAAAGTCCATCCCGGCGCTTTACCCATCCGTTACACCAGCCCCGCAGCTGTGCCGCGAGCTGCGCGTCAGTGTCCCGAGGGCCCAGTCCTGGAACACCACGCCAATGGTGGGTCATCCGGCGGCCACCCTGGCTCGCCGTGTGAGCAGCAGCACCTATGCGCGATGTATGCCCTGCCTGGCAGGCGTGGCGGGTGTCGGCTCTTATCCCTGGGTGCCCACTGACTCCAGAGCGAGCGCGGCCAAGGCACAGCCCGAGCCAGGCAGGGCAGGTGGTCCTTGCGGACAAGGCGGACTTTCCCCTCCGCGAGATCCGCTGTTGCCTGCGCGGCGTCGTGACCCCCCTGCGTTGATCCCGCAACCGGTCGACCAACACCGTCGAACGGTGCATGAACAGACTCGAGCGGCGACCGCCTACCCGGCCCGACTCCACCTCGCCACCATCTCGTATACGGGAAGAGCGCAGCCTGAGGGGCAGCCAACGCCGATGAAACCCTCAGATCCGTCATCGACGCGCAGGCACCGCGACGCCGCGCCGAGGAACTCGTTGCGGCGAACTCTTCGAAGATCTCCCCGGCGTCGGCTGGCGCATCCATGCCCACCGCAACCAGGCCGCAGCAGAGCGGACCGGCGCAAACTCGTGACGAGTCCGACACCCCTAAGTCGTTCGGCATCTAAAGGTTGTCCCGTATGGGGCTGGGGTTATCCCGTGAGGGCCATGCTGTGCAGGCGTGCAACGCCGAGCATGGTCTGATGGACGCCGCTGCCCTTG
>NZ_JBVIZH010000019.1:0-19349 GCF_055591765.1 Streptomyces sp. NPDC041205
TGCTCGCCCTCTCCGACGCCATCGAGCGCGACTTCCACATCGCCGAAGACATCAACTAACCGAGATCCAGCATGACGCCGACCAAGCCTGCTGCCAACATGTTTGCCTGGGTCATGCCCCCAGATCCTCCGTCACGGGCAGGCACTCGGCGAGCAGGTCGACAACGTCACGCCAGGCTCGCTGCGCGTGCCGCGGGTGGTAGCCCACGCCGGGGACAACGGGATGGTCGACCGGCGGATGGTGGAAGGCGTGCAAGGCTCCGCCGTAGACCGCGAGGCGCCAGTCGACGCCCGCGGCCTGCATCTCAGCGGTGAACGCCTCACGTCGCGCGGGCGACATGATCGGGTCTTCCGAGCCCACCCCGGCCCACACCGGGCAGCGAATGCGCGCCGCCTCGCCCGGTCGGCCCGTGGTAGTTGCGTTGACCGTCCCGATCGCACGCAGGCTGACGCCGTCGCGCCCGAGTTCCAGCCCGATGGCACCCCCGGTGCCGTAGCCGACGGCGGCGATCCGGTCGGAATCAGTCCGCGGCTCGCTGCGCAACACATCGAGCGCCGCATGGCCGATCCCCCGCATCCGGTCGGGGTCAGAGAGCAGTGGCATGCAACGGGCCAGCATCTCCTCGGGATCGCTCAAATAACGCCCGCCATGGAGGTCGAAGACCAGCGCTACGTATCCCAGCCCGGCGAGAGCATCCGCCCGGCGGCGCTCGACGTCGCTGAGCCCCATGCCCTCCGGTCCCAGCAGCACCGCAGGCCGACGGTCGCCACCGGCCGGGAGCGCGAGGTGCCCGACCATCGTCAAACCGTCGGCCCGGTACTCGACCGCACGCGTCGTAATCGTCGTCATGAGACTGGACTGTAGTGATCATCCAGCCCAGTCCGGCTGCTGTTCTGCCGCTGGCAGAGCAGCACGGATATCTCCCTGAGATACGACGAGGGCTCACAAGAACCGTCACAAACCTCGTCCCCACGGAAGCTAGCCATCCCGTTGCCCCTTTGACCCGTATCTCGGCCAGACCTCTCACCGGATTGAAGATGGCTTCTCAACCCGCCCCGGTGACCGACCAGTCGGCTGCCCTCGAAAAAGGAACCGCTCGTGTGTGAAACCGTCTCCGGCAAGCCGTCCGTGCTGTTCGTGTGCGTGCACAACGCCGGACGCTCCCAGATGACCGCCGCCCTTCCTCACACACCTCTCCGCCGACCGGGTGGAGGTCCGTTCGACAGGGTCCGCCCCGGCCGGGACCGAGAACCCGGCGGACATCGAGACGACGGCCGAGGCCGGGTTCGATCTGTCCACTGAGGTGCCCAAGGTGCTGAACCATCGAGGCGGACCAGGCGTCCGAGGTGGTGATCACGATGGGGTGCGGGGATGCCTGCCCGGTCTTCCCGGGCAAGCAGTATCAGGACTGGAAGCTCGACGACCCGGCTGGTCAGGGCGTCGAGGACTGCGGTGCCGCCCATCACATGTGGGCAGGCGATCCCACCACCGGACTGCGGTGGTCCATCACCTAAGAGCTCGTCTCAATTGGTGACCGTGTTCATCGGTGCAGGTGATCCAGGAGTCCGTCGGGCACGCGATAGGGGCGTTCCGAAGGCAGGAGTTGCTGGGCACCATCCAGGTCCCCGTCCCGCACATGAGCATGGATCTCGCGCGCGAGCACAGTGATTTCAGAGATGGAGACCGCCCACTCATCCACATAGCGGTGCGCGGCTTCGCCGGCGAGCCCAAGCTGCAACGACCTGTGCGGAAGCGGGCGCAAGTGCAGATCGCGCTCGGGATCCCATTGGACCCGGGCCGGGGCCCGCTTCAATTGCCGCTTCCAGGTGGCTCGGTCGGGGTGCAGTCCGTGCTCGTAGTGGGCGAGGCAGGCGTGCTCCAGTGCCCACTCAAAGCCTTCGCGGGTGATCTCGATGGCCAGGATGATTTCCTGGCCTTCCTTGATGCCCCACCCGCAGCGGTACATCATCCACAGGAAGGACGGCTTGATCCACGTCATCCGGTCCCTCTGCCAGAGCGCCGGGAAGCGGCCCTCTCGGGCGGCGGGCAGGCCGATCTCCGGCGCGTATGCCTGATAGACAGTGACCGTGGAGGCGGTGTAGTGGGCGCGGATCTGATGTTTGGGTTCTGCCACGTCGACCAGCGTGGAGGCGTAGTCCAGCACGCGCCATCAAATTACCGGGATACTCGGCTGTCGAGCCTTCGGTAGCAGATGAGGGTGGCAGCGAGGCCCGTGAAGGCGAGGAAGTGCTCGGCTTGGCGTTCGTAGCGGCGGTGCATGGCGGCGGCAGCCCGCCAGCCAGCCCACCGTGCGCTCCACGGTCCAGCGGTGACGGCCTGGGCGTTGGGAAGGTTCGATGCCCCTGCGAGCGATGTGTGGGGTGATGTTGCGGGAGCGCAGCCACCGCCGCAGGTGGTCGTAGTCGTACCCCTTGTCTCCATGGAGTTTGGCGAGCCGTCTTCGACACGGCCCGCGGCGGGAGCGGATGGGCGGGATGCCACAGACGAGGGATTCGAGCCCCTGGCTGTTGTGCGTGTTCGCGGCGGAGATCCCAGTGGAGAGGGGCAGGCCGGAGCGTTCGGTGATCAAGTGGATCTTTGATCCTTTCTTGCCGCGATCTACGGGACTCGGATTCGTCAGGTCCCCCTTTCGTCGCCCGCATGTTCACCGAGTCGATTGCGCATCGCGACCAGTCCAGGGCGCCGCGGGCGCTGAGTTCGTCGAGTACCAGGCGGTGGAGCTTGCCCCACGCCCGGGCCCGGTTCCACTCGGTGAACCTCCGGTGCGCGGTCGGCCCGGGCAGACCGAAGCCCGAGGGTAGTTGGCGCCAGGTGCAGCCGTTCGTGGCCACGAACACGATGGCCGCCAGCACCTGCCGATCCCCGTATCAGCGCCGGCCACCACCTTGGGGTCGTACCGGCGCCGTCGGGACCACCCGCTGGAACAACTCCCGCAGTCCGTCCGCCACCAGTTGCTCTACCATCGCCAGCACGGCTGTCAGCCTAGCGATCAAGCCAGTTGAGACGATCTCTAAGACCGCGTTTGAAATCTCAGCACGCAAGCCCAGCGTGATCGAAAACCCGGTTGACCTGTAGTGAATGATTAGGGCGTGATTTCCAAGGAGCGCGCCGTTGAGCTCGTCGAGGCGCTGTTGGCCGCAGAGCGCCTGACATGGGCGGGACCGGTCCGCGAGTTGGCCGTCTACAACGTGGAGGAGCACGCGGTCGGCTGGCTCGTCTTCTGGAACTCGGCACAGTACGCCCGCACCCCCTGCGACAGGCGGGAGAACGCTCACGGTCTAAGCGTCGCCTTACTGATTCTCATTTTCGGCGTCCATGTCCAGATTGAGTTCAACGCCGAATTCTCCCAGGTCTAAAATCAGATGGAAAGCGACCGGGGGAAGACTGGAGATAAGGTGCTGGATTTTAGCGCGTGATCGCGGCGCCTTAGAAACCGGCTTAAGACTCATCAGGATAGCGAGGACTCCCTGACGGAGATCCGCGAGCGTACGCTCAGCGTGATCAATTCTTTCAGGCTCCGGCCAATACAACTCACCCATCTTGGCCTTGAACTCAAGCGACTTAAATACTCGCCACTTGTAGACGTATGCCTCATGCGCTTTTTCGAGAAGAGGCTCCAGGATGTCCCAGGCCGGTTCAATTTCGACCAATTCGTCGAGGTACTCGCTATTCTTTTCCCCCAGTAGCTTAATGGCTGAATTTGCGCCATCGAGGATCGCCCTGACGCAAGTTTCAACTTGAATTAGCGCATTGCGAACTTTATCTGCCATGAACTCGGGAGAGTCGATCCGCTCCCCCGCAGTGGGCATATCCACAGGGGGCTGCTTCCGTGGTCGGCCACCTTTCCCGCCCCCCGCGCGCCGCTCATCGCGGGCCTGCCGCCACCTCCGTGCCCACCATGCCTCGTCGCAGGGCACGAACGATGGACTCCTGCGCCGAGCCAAGCTATTCAGCACTGTCACCAGGGCGCGGGCGGTCCGAAGATCTGACGGCACGTACTTGCCATTGCGCCAATCGCTCCACGACGAGGACGTGACCTTGATCGGCGGCCCGTGCGCGCGGCACTGCCGTTGGATGACCTTGCCGGACGGCTTCCCGGCCATCACCCAAAGTGCGCACAGGGCATCCACCCACTTCTTCGTTGCATCCGGCTGCTCGCCCATGCGCCCTCCCGCCCAGTCCGGACCGGAACCACCCGGAAAAGTCGTTCTTGCCTGGAACCTCCAAGGTCACCAGTCTGCCCAACTCAGTGATTGCCCGTGCCCGGAAACCGCAAAACTGCCCGGAACGGCCTGATGGGCAGTGAACGGCCCGCCACCCGGCCAGGGCCCCATTCCCCCGAAGGGGACATCGTGTCCAACCGCCGCTCCTTCCACCAGCTGGCCCGGCTCGCCGCGCATGCCGCCGTGCAGGCCATCGTCGTCGCCACCGTCACCGCCCTGATCAATCTGGCCTTCTGGTGGGCCACTCACCACTAAGACGTTTCTGATGGCTCTTGGGCGGTGACCCTGAGCCAAGTGTGTATGGCGGTTATGGTGAGCGTGCCGTTGATGGTTATAGCGGTGACTTCGGGAGTCGTTTCGCGGTGACTGTGGAAGTCGATGGTTGACCGACTTTGCGATGTCAGTTTGTTTTGAAGTCAGTCGAGGCTTGCGGTGGGACGTTGAGGTGTGCTTCTCGCGCTGGAGGCCCGATGGGTGTTTCGCAGTCCAAGGTCGCGTTGTACGCGGCGATCCGTCGCGACCATCTGCTGGGGCTGTCGCAGCGGTCCTTGCAGCGGACTCACAGCGTGTTCTGGCGTACGGTGTGGCGGGCTCTGGACGGGCAATGGCCCGAGGCCCGGAAGGAGCAGCGGCGCAAGGAATCCCGGCTCGATGCCTACAAGCCGCTGGTCGACGGGATGCTGCGCGCGGACCTGGACGCTCCGCGCAAACAGCGCCACACCGCACAGCGCATCTTCGACCGGCGGGTCGAAGGGCATGGGACGGACGACATCTCGTACTCAATGGTCCGCGTCTATGTGAAGGCCCGCCAGCCTGAGATCCGGCGCCAGGCAGGGGTGGGACCTGATGCGGCGTTCATCCCGCAGACGCGCCTGCCCGAAGCCGAGGCAGAGGTTGACTTCGATGACGTCCACATCGTGCTGGCCGGGGTGCCCACGAAGGTCTTCCCCTTCTTGCAGCGGCTGTCCTACTCGGGCAAGGCCGTCCACCGGGTGTTCGCCTCCTGCGGTCAGGAAGCCTTCTTCGAAGGACACGTCCACGCCTTCCGTGTGCTCGGTGACCTGCCGCGGGGACGTATTCGCTACGACAATCTGCGGGCCGCCGTCGAGCGGGTGCTGGGCCTCTCCCGGAGGCCCGGGTCGAGAACGACCGGTGGACGGCCTTCCGCTCGCACTGGGGCATCGACGCCTTCTACTGCCACCCCGGCATCGAGGGAGCGCAGAGAAGGGCGGGGTCGAAGGGCAGATCGGCTACTTCCGGCGCAATCACTTCGTCCCCGTTCCCGAGGTCGCCTCGCTGGCGGAGCTGAACGAGATGGTCGACCGGTGGGATGTGGCGGACGAAAGCCGCCGGTTGCGGTCTCGCACCCGCACGATCGGTGAGGCCTTCGCCCAGGAGCAACCGCTGCCGAAGCCCCTCCCCCGAGAGGTGTTCGAGACCGGCCGCTGGTTCACCCCGCGCGTGAACCGCTTCAACCAGATCACTGTCCGCAGTAACGCCTACTCGGTTCCCGTCCCGTTCATCGGCCGCCAGATGCGCGTGCTGCTGCACGCCAACGACCTGTCGGTCTACGACGGCCGCGAGGAAGTCGCCCGTCATGAACGCGTAGTGGGCCGCGGGGGCTCGCGGCTGGTCCTGGACCACCACCTGGAAGCCCTGATGAAAACCCGGCGCCTTTCCCGGGTCGACGCCGCTCGAACAGGCAAAGCAGCGGGGACGTTCACCCCGATCCATGACACGTGGTGGGCTGCCGCCCGCGCAGCCCACGGCGAGGCCGCGGGCATCCGGGCCCTGATCGAGGTACTGCTGCTGGCCCGGCACATGCAGCGGACTCGCGGCCGCCTACCGGGCCGGGGCACTGACCGCGGACGCGGTCGCGCTGGAAGGTCGAGGCCGCCGACGAGAAGCAGCTGTCGAAGAGCATCGCCCGCTACGGGCGCGTCGATCTTCTCTGTACTGACGAGCTCGGCTACATGGAACTCGACTTGCGCGGAGGCGAGTTGCTGTTCCAGGTGCTGACGGAGCGGGAAGAGAAGAACAGCGTCGCGATTGCTTCCAACGAGTCGCCCTCCGGGGTGGACGAAGACGTTCACGGATCCGCGGCTCTGCGCGGCCATCGTCGACCGGCTGACCTTCAACGGCGCGATCATCCAGACTGGCACCGAGTCCTACCGGCTCGCCCACACGAAGGCGGTGGCCGAGCGTGCCGAAGCCAGCTGACCGGCCGCCACGCGGGACACCCTCCCGACAGCGGCCCGAACTCAACCTTCTCGCTATGGGCTGACAAGTTGTGCGGGATCTCTCCGGAAACGGCCTGTCGGGCAGGCCCGGGTGGGTCTGCCCGACGGTGTGCAGTGTGTGACACCCTGCCCGAGCTTCCGGGTGAGGGTGGTGCCTGTGCTGTGGCTAGGTGGCCGGCTTACGGATGCTCAGCGATGGTTGGCCCCGCCGGTCAGTCGATGCCTTCGATGATGCGGAAGTCACGCTCGACGCCGTCAGGGAGGGCCACCAGCGCCTTCTGGTATGCCTCGCTCTCGTATGCCGCGACGGCCTGTTCAAAGCTGTCGAACTCGACCAGAACGACGCGTTGCGTGATTCCCGCCTCGTGGGCGACGACTCGACCGCCACGGGACGGGATCCGGGACAGGATGCGCCCGCCCCCAGCCTGGACAGCCGGACCGGCCAGCTTGTCGTAGGCAGTCAGCCTCTCAGGGTCGGAAATGGCGGGGTAGACACTGACCCAGTAGCCCTTAGCCATGGAAACCTCCTGTGTTCGGCCGGACACGTCCGACTTCGAATTGACACTCAGATCGATCGATCCCGGCGACGGGCACAGCGGTCAGTTGAATCGTCATATGCGCAGGTTAGGGCTTGATCTGCGGTCGAGGGAAAGACCGGTACGGGATAGACTCAGAACGGATCGTTATCAATCGGCAGGGAGGGCACGTGGCGCCGGATACGGTGAGCCTGCGGTACTTCCTGGTGCTGGCGCAGGAGTTGAACTTCACCCGCGCGGCCGCACGGATCGGTATCGCACAGCCCGCACTCAGCGCCCGGATGCGCCGATTGGAGGCGGAACTCGGTACGGCCCTGCTGGTCCGCAACACGCGTAGCGTCGTATTGACCACGGCCGGTGCGGCTTTGGCGGAGTCCGCGCCGCCCGCGCTGGCGGCGCTGGACCGGGCATGGGACACCGCCCGGAGCGCGGCGGCCGGTGAACTGGGCACGCTGCGCATCGGATACAGCCTCAGCGCCGGGGCCGAGACGGCACCGGCCCTGGTGGACAGGCTGATTCGCGGCAACAGCGGACTCGAGGTCGGCGCGGTCCCGATGGCGACACCGGAGATCTCCCCCGCGGTCGCCGACGGCCGCATCGATGCCGGGATCACCCGCGGTGAACAGCCGGGCCGCGGCGTGCGCCGGTTCCTGCTGCGGCGTGCGCGCATCGGGGTCCAGCTGGCGCAGCACCATCCGCTGGCCGAACGCCCGGAGATCGAGATCGCCGACGCGGCCGCGTATCCGCTGCGACTCCCGGACCGTGCGGCCAACCCCGTGATCCACGATCAGCTCTCCGCACTGTTCCGAGACACCCGACCACACCCCCGATTCCACACGCCCGCAGTCTCTTTCGACATGTCCCAGCACGACCTGCGCGACGGGGTCACCCTCGCTCCGGCCGGAGAAGCCGCGGTCACGGCACAACCGGCCGGTCTCACCTGGCGACCGCTGCGAGGCGCGCCCAGCCTGACGATCCACCTGGTCCTCCCACGCGAGCAGTCGCCTCTACACCGCCGCATCCGTACCGTCGCCAAAACCCTGGCGCACGAGCTGCACTGGCTGCCGGACTGACGCGCGAGAGGTCAAGCGAGACGGACGCCTGCGGTGGCGAGGCCGAAGACCTTGCGCCCGGCGGACTTCGCGGTGATGACGACGGCGGTCTTGCTGAATGTACGACACGACCTCGCTACGCCGCCGGATAAGCATCCGATGATGGCCCCGGGGCCGGTCCGAGTCGTACACCGCGGCGACGTCCTCGCCCAGCCCGAGATCTCGGCGGATACCGCGCCTTCGCCGACGCCGAACCGGACAAGCACGGGTGACCGGCGGGAACACCCGCCGTCAACGGCCTCCATGACGTCGGTCAATGCTTAGCGCCAACCACTGTTCCATTGCTCCTACCGACGCCAATTGCATTGGATGCGAATAGGCGACACCTGTCCTGGAGGCGGGGCCAAGACCGCACGTAAGCGGTCCCACCAGGGGCGCTGACCTCGGAACCACGGTAGCGGTCCCTTTGGCAGACATCTGTGAGTCTCACTCCATCGAGCGATTGAACTGCGAAGACGACCTCGAGTCGCATCAGATGCGAAATTCTCGCGTCAGATGCGATAGACGGAGAGTGATGGCGGATGGGTGGGGACGGTCTCGTTCCAGGGTCTGCTCGGCTGCACCTGATTGACGGTCTGCCGTTGCTGCGGCCGGACGAACAAGTCTTCGAGGCGATGATTCAGGGCTGGCGCAACCAGCAGCTCGCCCGGAATCTCTCGCAGGGGTACGTCGATGACCAGGAACGCACGGTTCGGGCCTTCACCCGGCACGCCGATGCGATGCCTTGGCAGTGGACACCGCAGCACGTCGACGAATGGTCGGCCGATCTGCGGGCCGTGCACGGCTGCGTCCGCTCTACCCTGCGCAACTACCAGGGCTCCGTGCGGCAGTTCTGCGACTTCCTGACCAACCCTGCCTACGGCTGGGGCGGCGAGTGCCTGCGGCACTTCGGGACCCACCCAGTCCAGGTGGTCTACGACTGGAATGCTGCGACGCACGCCGACGAAGCCGAGGGCGAGCCGGAACGCCGAGCGTTCACCAAGCCCGAGCTGGAGACGTTCTTCGACCACGCTGACGAGGAGGTCCTGCGCGTTCGCGGCAAGGGCCGCAAGGGCTGGTTGCCGGCCTTCCGGGATGCCACCTTGTTCAAGGTCGCGTACGCCTACGGCCTGCGACGCAACGAGACCCGGATGCTCGACCTCACCGACTTCGGTCGCAATCCGGAGGGCCGGGAGTTTGGTGAGTACGGCACCCTGCTGGTCCGCTACGGCAAGGCCAAGAAGGGGTCGCCGCCCAAGCGCCGCAGCGTGCTGACGGTCTGGCACTGGACACCCGGCACGATCGAGGAGTGGATCAGCCAGGTGCGGCCTGGGATGCGGCATTCGCCAAGCCGGGCCCTCTGGCCGTCCGAGCGAGGCCCGCGGATCGGGGTCCAGCGGCTGGACTCCCGCTTCGCCGCCTACCGGGACGCCGTTGGCCTGGACCCCGCGCTGGAGTTCCACTCGCTGCGCAGGTCCTACATCACGCATCTGATCGAGGACGGCCACGACCCGCTGTTTGTCCAGCAGCAGGTTGGCCACGATCACGCTTCGACCACTGCGATCTACACGTGCGTCTCCTCCGACTTCCGCACCCGCTCCCTGCGTCGCGTTCTAGACGCCACCATCGAGGCCGCTCTGCGGCCGGGAAGGACCTCGTGATGCCACGTCAGATCAGCTACCGGTGGCGCCTGCGCGAGCTGATGGCCGCCCGCGGCATGTTCACCGTCGGCGAGCTCATGCCGCACCTGACCGAACGCGGCATCACGCTGTCCTCCTCCCAGGTCCACCGTCTGGTTTCGGGAACCCCGGAACGGCTGTCCCTGCCGGTGCTGGCCACCCTCTGCGACATCCTCGACTGCACGCCTACCGACCTGATCGCCACCTCGGCCCAAAACCTCCCGGCCCGCCGAGCCGCCGGGGACGAAGCGCCGATCAACCTGGCTGCCCGGCGGCCCACACGGGTCCGGCTGATGCCCGAGGGGTGAGCGGTGACGCCGGACGAGTACGAGCGGTGGATGATCCGCGACTGCGCACGCTGCGGCCGTCGGGCCTCGAAGTCCGCCGAGTGGTCGGACGGTCCGATCTGCCGGACCTGCTACGACCGCGCGATGCGCGTCCGCGGCTGCTGCCCCGGCTGCCGAGCCGACCGGCTGCTGCCCGGCCGGGACACCGCCAGCACGCCGATCTGCCGCGACTGCGCGGGCATCGTCCGCGACTTCTTCTGTGACCGTTGCGGCTTCGAGGGGCTCCTGCTCGGCGGGCGTCTCTGCGAACGATGCACTCTCGCCGACACGCTCACCCGCCTCCTCGACGACGGCACCGGCGACGTCGCCCCTTCGCTGCAACCATTGGCCACCTCCCTGCTGGAGATGGACCGGCCCAAGAGTCGCCTGATCTGGCTCCGCAACCCCAATGTCGTCCGTCTCCTCCGGGGCCTGGCCACCGGCAGGATCCCGCTCACCCACGAAGGGCTGCACCAGGAAGCACCCTGGCGAACCGTTACCCACCTGCGCGACCTGCTGATGGACAGCGGCACCCTGCCACGCGTCGACCGCCAAATCGTCCTCTACCAGCGCTGGCTGACCGAACGGCTCGCCACCATCGAAGACACCGAACACCACCTGCTTCTCCGGCACTTTGCCACCTGGCACCAGATGCGTCGACTGCGGACCACAAAGGGGCCGCTAGGACGCTCCCAGACACACCAAGCCAAGCAGGAGACCACCCAGGCCAGCGCCTTCCTTGCCTGGCTCGCCGACCGAGGCCGCACCATCGAGCACTGTCGGCAAGCCGACCTCGACGCCTGGCACACCGAGAAGGTGTCCACCCGGCGCCCAGCCCAGACGTTCCTCCGCTGGTGCATGAA
This sequence comes from Streptomyces sp. NPDC041205, assembly GCF_055591765.1. Taxonomy (NCBI): domain Bacteria; kingdom Bacillati; phylum Actinomycetota; class Actinomycetes; order Kitasatosporales; family Streptomycetaceae; genus Streptomyces; species Streptomyces sp. NPDC041205. Next base: position 10,980 of record NZ_JBVIZH010000019.1, read on the forward strand.
AACGGGCCGGATGCCCAGCCTCGCCCTTCCGCCTCAGGCCATCAGCCAGGACCAGGCACCGCTGCACCAGCACCGCCGCCTCGCCATGCTCCGACGGGTCCTCAACGACGATTCCCTGCCTCTGCGGAGCCGCATCGTTGCCACACTCGTTCTCGTCTATGCACAGCCCGTGAGCCGCCTCGTTCGCCTCACCATCGACGACATCACCGACGACGGGACTGCCATCACCGTCCGTCTGGGAGATCCGCCGTCTCCCCTCCCCGAGCCCGTCGCCGAACTGATGCGGGCCTACATCCGCTCCCGCCAGCAACTGCCCTACGCCAGCAGCCGAAGTGCCCGATGGCTCTTCCCCGGCCGCCAACCAGGGCAGCCGATGAACCCGGTCAGTCTCCAGACCCACCTGCGCGAGATCGGTGTCCCTCCGCAGCGCGGCAGGACCTCCGCGATCCGCCAGCTCGTCCTCCAGGCCCCGGCCCCCGTCGTGGCGAAGGCGCTCGGCTACCACGACAAGACTGCCACCCGCCTCGTCACAGAAGCCGGAGGAACCTGGAACCGTTACGCACCCGGCGACCACAGTCAGTGACAAAGCATGTGAGCCCACGGGGCAGGCGGTATTTCAGGGTGCAGTACGACACACGTCTGGAAGGATGGCTCTCATGAGCGAGTTGGCTACTGCGTTGGTGGCTGCGGGGGCAGCGCTGGCAGGTAGTGCAATTACCGGTTGGTTCGCTATGCGCGCCGGGTGGCGCCAGGCAGCAGCGGCCCAACACGCAGGTGACCGGCAGGCTGATGCCCTGCTGGAGACGGTACGACTCACGCTGGGTGAGCAACGAGACGTGCGGTTGCTGGATCAGCGCCGAAGTGCCTACGCCCAGCTCTTGCAGGCTGCGGAACAGGTAGCGGCGGCTTACCGCTTGCCGGCATCGGGACAAACCCCAGACCTCGGAGCGCTGCATCGGGCCCTCGGAGTCGTCTTTCTGGAAGGGCCTTCGCAAGTGACAAGGACGGCCGCCGAGCTGGTGAAGGTTCTTGAGCGCTATCAGACAGAGTCATACGGCGAGTGGCGAACTGCACGGGGCGCATTCGTCAACGCCGCGCAACAGGCGCTGCACTGACCCGGGGGCTTCGACACGCACGGTCACACCCCACCGAAAGGAAGGTCCGGGAATCGACGGCACCTGACATGCAAGCCCCCCGTCGTCAGGGCTCGTCGTCTTCTGGGCGAGACGAACCACGGAAAGCCTCCTTCAGGGTGCGCACGCACATCCAGGCGATCCCCGCTGCCAACACAAAGACGTCGCTCCAGACGAAGACAGCAACTGCCGTGTTCACGGCCGGGAAGCGCTCCTCATCAAAGGACAATCCGCCGAGAGCCAGGGTCTCTGCCGCGACGGAGAGCCACAAGACGCCACAGAACAACCAGTGAAGCAACCGGGCTCGTTGTCCGCCAACCGGACGGCCATCCAGCAGTCTCTGGAGCCGGACCGGTGATGACTCCAAGACCATGGCCAGCAGCAGGACAGGAATGATCTGCGCGGCAGCGGAGTAGAAGTCATTCATCGGGACCTGCTCTCTGGCACCGGAATGGAACGGACACCAAGAGCTTCCCCGCGTTCAGTCGAATTACAGGCGCACAGGTGGGATTCGTGCATCTGGAGACAACTCACCGTCACCAGAAGTCCTCTCCAGCCGACGAATACGCGACACCTCGACATGCGGGCCTACCAGTCCCGAGGCCGTGTTCGAGACGGGCGATCCGCGTGCTGAGTTCCGCGACATCGGCGGGTGCGGGTTCAAAGATGGGTTCTCAGCGTGCTCTCGATGAGCAGGCGGACTCGATCCATGCCGAGCAGGCTGCCCCGGCGGAACCCACCACTCGCATGCGCATGCGACGCCAAGAGAAGCTGACATTGATCATGCGCAACTCGCCAAAACGATTCCGGGAGTCACCTTGAAACGGCACCCGAAGACGCTGACACAGCCAGTCGGCGGACGGTGGTGGCGGCGTGCCGCGGCGTGCCGTGGGTGACCTCCGCAGGTGCGGACGGCTCGAACAGCCCGTACGCCGTGCCGTCGGACAGCCGCGCCGTCCGAGCGCCCGCGCCGCTGGCGTCCAGGGCCTGGGTGAGGATGTGGCGCAGGGCGACGCTCAGCGGCGAGGACGGCACGGGGCCGTCGCCGAGGTCGACGACCAGCCGGGCCGGGGCCCGCGCACGGCCCGTGTACCCGAGGGCCACGGCGTCTCTCGGTGCGCTCGGCCGGAGCTTGAGCCAGCCCCGGCGGCCCGCCGGATAGCTCTGCGACCAGGGCTTGATCACGATTCTCTCCAGGCCCGCCGCGACGAGGTCCTCGTCCTGCAGCCACGCACGCGCCTGCGCCGCGTCGCGCGTCATCGGGACAACCTGGAGCGGCAGCCCGAGCCGCGCGAGCAGGTCTTCCAGCCATGCGCGGCGCCGGTAGTAGGGCAGGCTGCGCAGGTCTTGCCCGTCCGAGAGGACGTCGAAGACCACGTAGTGGGCCGGCATCCTCCAGGCCAGGTCGGCGGCCCGTCGCGGGGTGGCAAGCGCGCGGGTCTGCATGGCGGCGAAATCGAGGCGGCCGTCGCGGAGGACGACGCCCTCGCCGTTTGTGTGAGCTACCACATGTGTCTCATCAACAGCCCTCATCCGCAGGCAGATCACCAGCGTGAGTGGTTCAAAGGCGTGGAGAAGGCGCCCGTGCTTGGGCTCGGGGATGGTGGACGGATCCGCAATCAACGAGGTGATCGAAGCGGGAGAGTGCGGAGCAGCACCTGGTTCAGCCTCCGAGGCGGTGTGCAAGGTGGAGCAGATCTGTAAGGTGCAGCACCCGTCCGTCGAAGCCTGGGAGGGGGACATGGAGCGGCTGGGTCCAGCGGGCGGGGATTGCATCCAGCCCGTAGTACGCCCCCGCGAGGCCTCCGGTCACCGCGGCGACGGTGTCTGTGTCACCGCCGAGGTCGATCGCCGCGCGTATCGCGTCTTCGAAGCTGGTGGTGGTGCGCAGGGCCCAGACGGCTGAGCCCAGGCAGGGCCAGACGGCGCCGTTGAACTCGGTCGCCTGCTCGGGGTGCCAGTCGGGCGCGAGGACGGTGGCGTAGCGGCCGCGGTGGTCGGGGTGGACAAGGGCCAGGATGTCTGGGAGCGCGGCGAGGGGGTCGGTGTCCTCGAACGTGAGGCGGATGAGTTCGTGGAAGATCGCGGTACCCTCCCAGGCCGCGCGGTCGCCGTGGGTGAGGGCGGCGATGCGGTGGGCCGCATCCATGGTGGCTTCCTGGCCGGCGGATGCGAAGTGAACCGCGGAGGTAGATGCCCGCATCAAGGAGCCGTTTCCCGCTGCTCGTTGGTTGACTTGGAAATGAATCGCGGCGGCGAGGTCCCAGGGCATGCCGTTGGTCAGGACGTCTTCGGTCTGCAAGCCGATGTCCTTCGGCTCTGATGCCGCCCACCGCTGGAAGCGGGCAAAGATGTCCGGCAGATCCAGTCCGCTCCGCTCCAGCAGGGACTCCGCGACCAGGACGGCCATCTGCGTGTCGTCGGTGGCCTCGCCGGGTTCCCAGCCACCGCCTCCGCGCATCTCGCCACCGGCACCGGGCGCGGGAAACCGCGCGGAGAACGCTCCCGGGGGGCCAAACTCGAAGGGGGCGCCCAAGGCGTCGCCCACCGCTGAGCCGACGACCGCGCCGACCGCTCGCTCCATCCGCTTCATTCGCGCAGGTTATCCGGGCCGTGCCGACGGCCGCACCGCCCGATTGCCTTCCTCGGCTCCCCGAACCATCGGAGGCGAACGCGTCTCGTCTACGGAGGTGCACCGCCTGAGACACCCGTACAGGTCACATAACGCCGTCGAGCACGGTGCCGACCTCGAGCTGCTCGGCGGGCGGCGAGGTCCGGGAAGGAGGCGGTGACGATGCGTCCGGAGCGCCCGGCCTGGATGAGCGGGCCCGCCTCGGTGTGCGCGGGGATGAGGCGGTGGCCGTTGACTTTCCACTCGTAGGCGTTCTGGCCCTCGGGCAGGTCGGTGACCGGTTCGGCGAGCGCGACGCGCACAGGGAAGGTCAGGGCCACTCCGCCGACCTCCGGCGATCGGTGCGGAGCCGCCCTCTGAACTACTCCAGCACGCCGAGCCCCGCGCCCAAGTGCGGTAGCGCCGACGCCCCGACGGGTGCGTGGCGGGGCTGCACGGCGGTGGCAGCGCGGTCCGCTGCAGCCCACGCTCAGTCCAACGCCCAACTTCTGGGCTGGCTGACTGCCCTGACAGGACTGACGTCCATCATCGCCGTGATGGTCCTGGTCCTAACCGGCCATTCCGCCGCGGGCACTGCCGTGGCAGTGATCGGCGGTGGAGTGAGCGCCGTCGGTGGTATTCGGGTGACCGTCAACATCCGGCGTTGAAGCGTTGAACTCCGAGGGCCGCAGCGATGGTGCGGCCCTCGGAGGTTGGGCCGATTCGGATCACACTGCACCGAGGCGCTGGAACTTCGATGGCGCACGCTCAATGACCCTCTGCAGCGTTGCTGATGGCGCTCTTCGGATTTCGTCACTCCTGCTCGCGGGGTTCGGCAAACCTGCTCGGTTGATCTCCCCACCCTTTGTGTGATCTTGCTCGGCGTGTCGAACTGGCGTCGGGGCGTCGTGGAGAGCCTGCGTGTGCTTGATGGTCGGCCTGTTCGGAGGCCTGGATGCTCACGTGGGAGGAAGACGTGGACGCACACGCTCTACGTCGTCAGGGATGGACGATCTCGGCGATCGCCCGGCATCTGGGCCGTGACCGTCAGACGATCCGGGACTATCTGAACAGCAAGAAGACCCCCGGGCAGCGGCGTCAGGCGCCGGATGCGTTCGAGCCGTTTCTGGAGTACTGCCGCCAACGGCTCGCGGATGACCCGCATCTGTGGGCGACCACGCTGTTCGATGAGGTCGTCGAACTGGGCTATCAGGGCGGCTATTCGACGTTCACGCGGGGCCTGCGCCGCCATGACGTCCGTCCGCACTGTGCCAGACGTCCAAGGGGCGCGACGTCGCGATCATCGCTCACCCACCGGGTGAGGAGATCCAGTTCGACTGGCTTGAGCTCCCCACTCCACCTGTTGAGTGGGGAGTTGGTGAGCACGCTCACTTGCTGGTCGGCGCTTTGCCGCACTCGGGCCGGTGGCGGGCGGTCCTGGCTGAGCGGGAGGACTTCCCGCACCTGGTCCAGGCCCTCGATCAAGTAGTGCGCAAGCTGGGCGGGAGTGCTCGCCGGTGGCGCTTCGACCGCATGTCCACGGTCTGCTACCCCTCCAGCGGGCAGGTCACCGCGGCGTTCGCCGCGGTCGCGAAGTTCTACGGCGTCGGCGTGGACATCTGCCCCTCGCGCCGGGGCAACCGCAAGGGAGTGGTGGAGAAGGCCAACCACTCCGCCGCGCAACGCTGGTGGCGCACGGTTCCCGACGGCCTCACCGTCGAGCAGGCCCAGTCGGGGGTGGACAAGCTAGCCGTTCGGATGGACGGGCGGCGTCGCACCCTGGACGGGGTGCGGACCACGGTCGGTGACCTCGCCGACGCAGAAGTGCTGTTGGAGCTTCCCTCGCTGCCATTCCCGGCGGAGGTGTCCGTCGAGCGCACGGTCACGCCGCAGTCACTGGTCGCTTTCGAGGGCAACTCGTACTCGGTTCCCCCGGGCCTGGCCGGCACCCGGGTGCGTGTCCTGCACCGCCTTGGCGAGGACTTCCTGGACATCGTCACCGCGGGCCGCGCGGTCGTCGCCCGTCACCGCCGGGCCCTGCGCGGGGCCGGGCAGATCGTGCGGGACTCCGGCCACGTCATCGCCCTGGAACGCAAGGTCCTTGACTCCTTCTCCGAGAGGGCGCCCTGCAAGTCCAAGGTCCGCCGCCCGCCCTCCGAGGCCGCCCTGGCCGAGGCCGAGCGGCTGCGCGAGGGCCAGGCCGCCACGGCCTCGGCCGCCGAACGGGGCGTGATCGACCTGTCCCACTATGCCGCCGTGGCCGACCGGCTGCGGCACGCTCCCTCACCCAAGGAGGAGAACCAGGAGTGAGTACGTCGCCGACGAAGATGAGCGAAGCGCGCCGCTTCCAGCAGCTGCGGGGGCATATGTCCTACCTCAAACTCAACGATGCCGCCGAGGCGTTGAACCGGGTCTGCGACCAGGCGCGGGCCGAGGGCATGTCACTGACCGCGGCCCTGGAGCGGCTGCTGGAGATCAAGGTCGAGGCCACCGAGGCCAGGCGTCTGGCATCCCGGCTGCGGTTCGCCTGTCTGCCCGAGCCCTGGACACTGAACGACTTCGATTTCGCCGCCCAGCCCGGCGTCGACGAGAAACTCGTCCGCGATCTGGCCACCCTGCGCTTCCTCGACGACGCCTCGAACGTCCTGTTCGTGGGCCCGCCCGGGGTCGGCAAGACGATGCTTGCGGTCGCGCTGGCCCGGGCCACGGTGGATGCCGGGCACCGTGTCTACTTCACCACCGCCGCCGAACTCGCGGCCAAGTGTCACAAGGCCGCGCTCGAGGGCCGATGGAAGACATGCATGAACTTCTTCTCCGGCCCCAAGCTCCTGGTCATCGACGAGCTGGGGTATCTGCCGCTGCCCGAGGACGGGGCCTCGGCTCTGTTCCAGGTGATCAACCAGAGGTATCTGAAATCGTCCACGATCTTGACGACGAATGTCGGGATCCCCAGATGGCTGGACCAAGACGTTCACCGACCCCCGGCTCTGCGCGGCCATCGTCGACCGCCTCACCTTCGGCGGCAACATCATCGAGACCGGCACCGACTCCCACCGCCTCGCCACCACCCGGGCTCAAGCGGAACGCGCAGGCGTCTGAGCACAATCAGACTGGCTATCGAACTGGCCCGCACTCATCGACGAGCACAGTCGGCTCTGCCAGGAAGACATCCCGGTCGACGGGGCCGTAAGCGATGTTGAATGTGTCGAGCCAGTACGACCATCCGCGGATTCCCAAGGCGCTGGTGAACCGGTAGTTCAACTGCCAGCGGACCCACTGTCCGGGAAGCAGTCGAACTGCCGGCAGCCTGCGCGGCCGAGGTGGCAACCCGAAGAGCGGCTCCACACGAGCGAGTACTCGGAGTCGATCACCTTCGTCCCGCAGGCTGACACCGACCTCGCGATGGCCCTTCTGGCTCGAACATGGCTCGAAACCGTCCCGCTCGGACATCTGGACGAAGTGGGCAAACTCGGAGGGCACCTGGGGCAATGAGAAGCCGACCGGCACCGCGTTCCTGCGGGCAGCGGCCTCCCCGCCCCGAGATTGCTTCGTCCAGGACGTCTTGATCCATTGCACCGTGATGTCCACTGCACCTGCCTTTCGCCGAGAGCCCAAGGTCAACACTTGCTTGACGTCACCCAGGTTCCGACGCAACTGCCTGCTGCCAGTTCTCAGCAACATTCCAGAGGGTTAGAGACCCCGACCGCTCTCCGAAAACGCCTACAAGTGCTCTCCGACCTCACCTACGCAGCCACCACCGCGTACCCGGCTCTGGATCCACCCGTCCGTGGGTCCACCGACCGGGCGACTGCCCCCGGCCGCGCCTGTCGGGAGAAGACGTCGACTACGCCCACCACTTGGACTCTGCCGGAACCGATGATCGCCCGACCCGACGCCGATCCCGTGCTTCCGTCGAGATGCAATGGGGCGGCTTCCGAGTACTTCTCGGCCGGTGGCCCGGCGACCGGGTGGTGCCCCGCTCCCGCAGCGGCGGCGTCCTCACCGCGGCCTTCCCCGAATCACCGCCGCCGCTGCGGACTTGCCCGCGAACACCGCACTCGACGGCGTTATGTGACCTGCCGCTATGTCTCAGCCGGTCGCTGTCTCATCACGGGTCGGCGTATTCGGTGCCGAGGACCGCGCCCGTTCCAGGTTCGCCCGCACCACCGCAATCGTCGGATGTCTCGGGCTCAACACTCGCTCGCAGTCCGCGAGAGTGCGTTCGTACAAGGGGGCGGCCCGGTCCAGGTCCCCCGCCGTCTGGTACGCGTACGCGAGGTTGTTGCGCGAGGCCAGCGTGTCGGGGTGGTCATCGCCCAGCACCCGCTCGCAGTCCGTCAAGGCGTGTTCGTACAGAGGGATGGCCCGGTCCACGTCCCCCGCCGCCTCGTACGCGCCAGCGAGGTTGTTGCGCGAGGCCAGCGTGTCGGGGTGGTCGCCGCCCAGCACCCGCTCCCGCTCCGCCAGGGAGCGTTCGTACAGCGAAACGGCCCGGCCCAGATCCCCCGCCGCCAGGTACGCGTACGCGAGATTGTTGCGCGAGGCCAGCGTGTCGGGGTGGTCGCCGCCCAGCACCCGCTCCCGCTCCGCCAGGGAGCGTTCGTACAGCGAAACGGCCCGGCCCAG
>NZ_JBVIZH010000020.1:0-15530 GCF_055591765.1 Streptomyces sp. NPDC041205
GGACACTGTCTACATCGTCGACGGGACACTGGTGCCCACCCGGGACCGCAGCATCGCGACCTCGAGCAAGAACTACCGGTACTCGACGAACCTGCTCGTATCGTACTCACCGAAGAAGCTCGGCTTCTTCTAGAGGCACACAAAAGGGCGCCTGACCTGGCCTTTGGCTCTCAGGCGCCTTCCGTTCCGCCCGCTCAGAGCAGGGCCCGATTCACTCCGTAACTCCCGGTTCCGCCCACCGTCATCCCGCTCCTGACCGGCTCTTCCGGACCAGTCACGGACCAAAACCCCGACTCACCCCTCAGGCGCCGCACCCTGGCTGACGCGGCCCCACTCCTGCATGGACTGCTCGATCAGGCAGTTGACCTGTTCCTTGACGCCGTCCAGGAGCCCTGCTGCTCGTCGAGCAGGTCGCGGTCGCGGTGCTGCCGCAGTCGGCCGATGCTGTGGCCCACGGCCGCTTCGATGCGGTGATCCAGCTGGGTCAGAGCCTTCTTCGCCGGCTCGTTGCGGGACACATGGAGGATTCTTTGGGGTGTCACGAAAGCCGGTGTGCGAGGCCGCTTGTGCCAAGGGGCAGGCGCACGTCGAGGCGCGTTCCGTGCCGCGTCCCGCCGACGGGGCCGAGGCGGCGAAGGAGGCGGAGCATCGGCTGGTTCGACGCCTCGGTGTACGTGCTCAGGCCGTCAGCATCCGACAGTCCATGGCGACGTATCACGACACCCTGACCCATCACCCAAGACCAGAGAAAGGCCCACGTGGCGTCGGCGATTTCAGAAGGGTGACACAAACGGGCGTAGCCCTGGAGAGTGGTGGACAGCGTCCACGACCGCCGGTCGGGTGATCCGAGTACCCCACTTCTGTGTGCCGTCTCAAGGGCGTTCCGCCCAGGCGCTACACCGGATGGATGCCCACACCTCGCCCTTCCCGTCGCGTCTTCACGAAAACCGTTGCCGGTCTGGCCACGGTCGGTGTGCCGACCGCGGCATCGTTTCCCAGCCACGCCGCTGACACGAGCGGCAGTGTTCGCGCCGCTTCTCCAACATCCGCGGACGCAGCTGCGGACGTGGCACGAGCCTTGCTGGTCCTGGACAGAAACGATCAGCCACTCACCCCTCGCTACAAGAAGATCCTGCTGGGCGGCGGGCTGCCACGCGCCGGTCGGGGTCCCAAGAAGGTGTTGGTCGTCGGGGCGGGAGCGGCAGGGCTCACCGCGGCGCACCTGCTCGACGAGGCCGGTCACGAGGTCACCGTGATCGAAGCGAACGGCAACCGGGCCGGCGGCCGCATCAAGACCTTCCGGACCGGGGGTCACGAGAAGGCCGAGCAGCCCTTCGCCGACCCGAAGCAGTACGCGGAAGCCGGTGCGATGCGCATCCCGGACGTCCATCCCCTGGTGACCGGCCTCATCGATCAACTCGGCCTGAAGCGGCGCAGCTTCCACCTGACGGATATGGGCCGCGATTCCAAGGGAGCGGGTCGGACCTGGCTGTACGTCAACGGCCTCCGGGTACGGCGCGCCGACTACGCGAAGAATCCCAGGGCGGTCAACCGGTCCTTCGGCGTCCCCCGGCACTTGTGGGACGTGCCCGCGTCCCACATCGTCGACTCGGTCCTCGCCCCGGTCCGCGACGAGTTCTCCGTCGTAGGGCCGGACGGCCGACGTGTCGACAAACCCCTGGCGGAGCTCCTGGCGGGTTGGACACGTGTGGTGGAGCAGTTCGGCGAGTGGTCGACGTACCGGTTCCTGTCCGAGCACGCGGGTCTGGACCACCGCACGATCGAGCTGGTGGGCACCCTGGAGAACCTCACCTCCCGGCTGCCGCTCTCCTTCCTGCACAGCTTCATCGGCGCCTCGCTCATTCGTCCTCAGACGCGCTTCTTCGAGATCGAAGGGGGAACCGCCCGCCTGGCCGACGCCTTGCTGGCGCGGGTTCGGCACTTGGTCCGCTTCAACTGCCGGGCCACCCGCATCGCGCACGGCGCGGAGGCTCCGGCCGGCAAGGGAGTGTGGGTCGACACCGTCACCGAATCCGGCGGCGGCCCCGTGCAGCACGAGGAGTTCACCGCCGACGTCGCGATCCTCACCGTGCCCTTCTCGGGGATGCGTCAGCTGCCCGTCTCTCCCCCGCTCTCCTACGGCAAGCGACGGGCCATCATCGAGATGCACTACGACGCCGCCACCAAGGTCCTCCTGGAGTTCTCCCGGCGCTGGTGGGAGTGGACCGAAGCGGAGTGGAAGCGCGAACTGGAGGCGTTCCGGCCCGGCTTGTACGCCGCTTACCGCGACGGCAAGGCACCCACCGACGGTTCCCTGCTGGGCGCCCACCCCTCAGTACCCGAGGGATGGCTCAAGGACACGCAACGCGCGCAGTACGCCGCACGTCGGTCCACCCTGCGCGACCAGCCCGAGGCGACGGCGACCGTGGGCGGCGGCTCCCTCTCGGACAACTCCAACCGCTTCATGTTCCATCCCTCCCACCCGGTTCCAGGAAGCGAGGGCGGCGTCATCCTCGCCTCCTACAGCTGGTCCGACGACGCCCTGCGCTGGGACTGCCTGGACGACGACGCCCGCTATCCGCACGCGCTGCGCGGCCTGCAGGACGTGTACGGCCAGCGGATCGAAGTGTTCTACACCGGTGCCGGACGCACCCAGAGCTGGGTACGGGATCCTTACGCGTACGGCGAGGCCGCCGTGCTCCTGCCCGGCCAGCACACGGCGCTCCTGCCGCACCTGACCAACCCCGAGGGCCCTTTGCACTTCGCCGGGGACCACACCTCGCTCAAACCCGCCTGGATCGAGGGCGCGATCGAGTCCGCCGTGCGCACCGCCCTCGAGGTGCACCGCGCCTGAGCCCCGGCCAGTCGTCATCGTCGTGATGGGCCCGCGTCGCAGCACCGCCCGTCGAGGACGATCACCTTGTCACCGCCCGTCAGGGACAGCAGTGTCGCCTTGTCCGGGTTGACGACGATGCCGTAGTCCGGCCTGCGCTGGGCGTGGCGGGCGAGCCGGTAGCCGATGGCTATCTGATCCCGACGCAGGGCGGCTTCGACCACCGTGTAGAAGGCGACGGTGGCGTGCGGCTGTACGTACTCCTGGGCGGGCCGGAGCCTGATCTGGCATCCCTCGGGATCGAAGAGTTCCTGGAAAAGCCGGTTCAGCTCGGGGTTCTCCGAGGTCTGGGCCATCCGCAGGCTGAGCAGGTTGTCGCTCAGGATGAAGTCGTCGGCGTGCGCGGCCTGCGCCAGTGTGCGGTTACGGTCGTCGGCCATCTCGGTCACCACCGAGAAGCCGTGACCGTGCTGAACGGCCAGGTCGCGCAGGTGCAGCAGGGTCATGAGCGTGCGCGAATCCGTCGCGGACTTGTCGGCCCCTCCACCGTCGCCGACCACCATCACGTGCTGATAGGCAGCCAGGTCCACGTCTTCCAGGACGACACGGTTGGCGGGGTCGGCCGCGACAACACCCAGTTCGAGCTGCGGAAGCCTGGCGCGGAGCCCCTCCACCCGGTCGTGCAGGTCGGGGACGTCGGCGACGATGTCGAGCCGGGAGCCCTCAGGTGCCAGCTTCGCCAACTGGTTCACGGCCTCAGGCGTCCGGGCGTTCCAGCCCAGCAGCAGCACGCGCTCAGGGCGTGGATCCGACGCCTCGTCGGTGACGATCGCCTCGAAGGTGATGGTGGGTACCTCGTCGGTGGGGACGACGGTGTCGTCGTCCTGGGAGATGGCGACGATCTGGTCCGTGGCCAGGATCCCGGTGTCGGCCGGGGGGTTGAGCAGGATCTGTCCGTCGAGGCGGCGGAGTCCGATCACGGTGGAGGTGCGGAAGGCGTACACGGCCTCGCCGAACGTCTGCCCGGCCAGCTGGGGTTGCGCGGACATGTAGATCTCGTCGCCGTCGAACTCCAGGAGTCCCGTGTAGACGATGGACAGTCCGGACTGAAGGCTGGTCTGGACGAGCAGGCGGGCGATGAAGCACTGGGCGCTGACTACGTGGGTGTGCGCACCGCCGGCGATCAGGGCCGCCGGAAGATTGTGGTCGTCCGAGATGCTGGTCACCACGTGCGGCACCGGCCGCCCCTCGTGACCCGTCTCGGCGAGGGCTCCGCTGGTCACCGCGAGCAGGGACTTGATGACGGAGATGTCCGCGTCCTTCTGTTCCGGGGGGAGGACGAGGATCGACCGTGCCTTCCTGGGGCTGACCAGGTCGATGTCGGAGATGCGTGTCGGGTCGCCGGTGCGGCAGACCACCCGTGTCGGTGCGGTGTCGCCCACCCGTTCGCGTATCGCGTCCTCCATCTGCACCTTGTCCTTGGGGGCGAGCACGGTCACGCAGGCGTACTTCTGATTCCGGTTGGCCTCGACGAGCTCCGAGATGATCATGTGGACCTGCTCGGACCAGCCGAGGATGACGGTGTGGTCGCTCTCGACCACCACGGAGCGTCCCTTGCGCAGCTTGGAGAGCTTGCGCTGGATGCCGGCTCCGAGGACCGCGATGAGGGTGCTGAGCAGCAAGATTCCGATGATGGTGATGACCGTCGAGACGATCCGATAGGCGACGCCGAGGGGAGGGTCCGAAGGGGCGTAGTCACGCTGCAACATGCCGGGAGGGTTGAGGACTCGCAGGGTGCTGCGCCACAGGACGGAGGCGGCTCCCTCCTTCCGTACGAGGTCGGGCGCCAGCACAAGGAGCGTGATGGCGTTGAGGAGGGCGAGGGCCAGCATGGCGGCCGCGATGACACCGATCATCGCGGGTGTTCCGCGCGCCATGGCGTTGTCGAACCGGTACCGAAAACGTCGCAGCATGGGCCACCTCCTGGGATACGGGGCACGTCGCGTGCCAGAACCGGGCGCCGTGTGGGCGGCTGGTCAGCCCTCCGCGGCCACAGGGGGCTCCCCGGCTGACGTCGGGGGTGAGGTGGTGGGTCGAGCGCATCGCAGGCGAGGATCCCCCCTGTACTCCAGTCGGGTGACGCACCGTGGCGGAGCAGCCCTCCGTCAGGGCCGTACGCTCCGGGCCCGAAGGGGCCCTCCGGTGAATGGGAGGAGGGAGGAGACGTGTTGCTCCGAGGAGAGCACGTGGGTGCCTTCCAATGCCCCGGTCTCGACGACCACAGGTGCGGTGGCACCGAAGGGGACGATGAAGACGTATCCGCGTCGACGGTCCCACCAGTCGACGATTCCCTCACGCCGCTGCTCCGTCATAGAAGAATCTCCTTCCTCTCACCACACGGGCGTTGGTCGGCACGACGGTCCCTACTCTGCATTCACCTCGGTCCGTCCGCATGGTGACCGGGAGCTGGGCCATCGCCCCGGTTGCAGAGAGCTTGGAGCAGGGAGTCAGAAGTGGCGGACGAACGGAGACGGGTCGACGGCGAACAGGCCGCCGAAGGGGCTGTCCAACTGGTAGACGAGCAGCACCGTGAAGGCGATGAGGCCGGACAGCCCCATCACCATCACGACGTGGGTGAAGCTGCGGCGGACACCGAACATGAACATGAAGGTGATGGTGAGGACACCGCCGACGACCAGGCCGAACCAGATCACCGGCGAAAGCCTCTCCCCCGCGTCGGACTCGCGGCCGCGTCTGGCCTCGTCCAGGGCGCTGAGCTGCGCCAGCGTCTCCTGTCCCGTGACCTGCTGGGCGGGCGTGGCGTCGTCGGGCAGCTGTGCCGACACGCGCACCTGCTCCAGCAGCCGCCAGCCCCGCGGATCCGGTGTCGCGTCTTCGGCCATGGCCGGCCATTCGACGTCCGCGACGTGATGGACGTACTCCTCGACCCCCTGGCGCATCCGGTCGGCCTGCGTGGCGGGCAGGCCCGCGGCCAGGAGGTGGATCTGGTGCGCCGCGCTGGCCTCCGCCGCGACGTGGTCCTTCGCACCGGAATGCGTGTCCCATACCGTGACGAGGGCCAGACCGAGGACGAGGGCGTACAGGACGCCGACCATCATCGAGATGTACTCGGCCACGTCTTCGCGGGGTTCGTCCTCCGGCCCCATCGGACGGAAGCGGTGCTTGATGAGGACGGCCATGGCGGCGAGCAGCGCGACACCAAGGACGATGGCAATGCTTTCGATCATCGGAGCCCCGTCGTGGGTCGATGGCATGATCAGCGTCTGCGCGAGCCGAGTACGGCGGCCGCGACAGCCGCGGGCAGCAGGATGAGGAACAGAGCCGTACCCACACCGAGCCCGGTGGGGGTGTGGTCCGCGCGGACGAACCGGCTGAGCAGCGACTGCGGGCGCCGTTCGGCGGGCGTCGGCTGCTGTGGTTTCGCCGGGCGCAGGCCCACCGGTGGGGGCGGTGCGACGGCGTTGGGCCGAGCCTCCGCTTCGCCGGGTACGGGGATGCCTGGTGCGGCGATGCCGGGTGGGGGCGGTGGCGGGGGTGGCGGAACCAGTGGCGCGACGGGCTGAGGCAGGGCATCGGGAGGGGCGACCTCGCGGGGCGGCCGGTCCGGCGGATCGGGGGTGTGGCCCGGCGGTCTCCGTCGTGGAGGGGTCCGGGCCTCCCGGCCCGGCAGCTCAAAGCGCGCCGACGCGTGTGCCGTCAGCCGGGGAGGCGGCATCCACCCTCCCCCGGAGTCGATGGTGCGCAGCCGATCGGTGCCCTCGACACGGCCTTGGCTGCGGTAGGTGCCGGGAGGGCGCCGCACCTCGGCGGTACACGTCGCCGTCCCCAGCGGGGCGAGCGGCGGCAGCGCGGAGCGGCCGCCCCCGCAGTCAGTGCGGTCCCGGCGCAGCAACGGGTCCGTCAGACGGGCACCCCACACGGAGCGGTTTCCGGTGTTGGTGACGCTGTAGCGGATCCGCGCCCGGTCGGGTCCCGTCACCCGAACCTCCTCCCGCAGGGCCAGTGCGGCACCGACCCCGGCGTACCCGGAGCGCGCCGTCGCCACGACCCTGGCCCGCAGGTATGGCTGCCATCCGATGGCCCGCACCGCACCGGCGCGGGCACCGGGCCGGGCGATCCCTGTCGCCGTGCACCGCGCCGTACGCAGTCCCGTCAGCAGGGGAACCTTGTCGCGGCCGCCGGGACAGCGGACGCGGGCCCCCGCCATGCCGGGGTCCTGGATACGCAGGTCGTGCAGGTCGGCGCTACCGCGGTTGACCAGGCGGTACGACGCCAGCACCGGCGTCCCGGTGCGGATGCCCGGATGCTGTGCCCCCAGCCCCGGACGGTTGTTGACCGTCACCGTCAGTACGAGCCCGTCCGATGAGGGGCCGTCGGCGGCCGAGGGCCCGGCGGCCGACCAGCAGGCCGCTCCCAACAGGAGACTCGTCAGCAGCCATCGCGTCACCTTCCCCTTGCGCGGACCGATCATCACACCAGGATGCTGGTCGCGGGACGCACGGTCGGCCACCGCGACCGCGCACACCGCGCGATGCACCCGAACGGCCCTCGCGCTCCTGCCGTCAGATGGTGTCCCGGTTGTACTGAGAGGGGCGGCGCCACCGAGCGGACCGGCCCTTGCATCCGCACACGTTCGAGCGAGGCGGGCACGATGACAGCCGACACAGCAGCCGAGGCAGCCGACCGGATACCCGCCGGCACTCAGCCGCCCCTCCCTACCGACGCGCTGGTGGAGGCCTCGATCCTCCTGGCGGATGCCGCGCTGGCGGCACGCAGAGCCGGAGCGGAACTGACCGCGGCCTGCTCCAGCTGGAGGCTCGGAATGCAGGCCGTGCGCCGACCGCTGTGGGGGCTCGGCACGGCCCTGGCCGCGGGGCGTGCCGTGACGAACTCCGCGGGCCTCGGGTTCGCCGTCAATGGCGGCCCGGTCGGCGAGGTCGTCCGTTTCATGGGTACGGTCACGCGTCGCAGAGCGGCCTCCGTGACGATGGCGGTCGACGCGTTCGCCCTGCGCATCGAGGCGGCCGCCGCCGAGCATCCCAACTTGGCCGCTCCGGCCGCCAAACGGCTCACTGACGCGGCCGTGGCCGGCCGCAGGACGGCGGTGCTGCGTGCGGCCAGGGAACTGGTGCAGGTGCACGGCATCACGCGCACCCTCACCACGATCAGTCCCGTGGTCATGGAACTGCTCGCGCTCCTCGCACTCTTGGACGAGAACCCGACCAACGACAGCTTCGCGTGGGTGACGCTCGCCGGAGGCGTGCCCACCACCGAACCGGTGCTGGGACTGCCCCGGGCGTTCATCGAGCGTTTCAGCCAAGGCCCGGGACGGGCCGAGCGCGCCGAGAGTGACGCTCTCCTGGCGCGGGTCCTGTCCCGCTCCGGCAACGACATCGTCAGCTACATCGACGACATCTCCGCACTCGGCAACCACGGCCTCACACTTCTGCGGCGGATCGAGTGCGTCGACGGCGCCGAACGGTATGTCCTGCTGCTGCCGGGCACCAGCTTCGGGGGGCTCAAGAACAGCACCCCCCAGGACCTTGTCGGGGCCTTCGACAACCTGCTGCGCGTCGACACCACCTACACCCGGTCCGTCATGTCCCTCCTGATGCGCGCCGGGGTGTCCGAGGGCGCCGAGCTCATGATCGTCGGGCACAGTCTCGGCGGGATCGCCGCCATGAACCTGGCGTCCGACCTGTCCTTCGTGTCCCGGTACCGGCTCACCCATGTCATCGGCGTCGGAGCTCCCATCGACACCAAGCGCCCGGTCGACCCCGCCGTCCAAGTGATCAGCCTCGTCAACAAACACGACGTGATCCCCGGTCTCGACGGTCGCGGCCCGGCTTCGGCCACCCGCCTCCCTGACGGCTGGGTGGAACTCTCATGGCTGGACGAGACGTACGACTACCCGCTGTCGCACGCCCCGCAGACGTACGCCTCCACCTTGCGCGACAGCCAACCGCGGCACCGCACACAAGTGAACGAACTCATCACCATGTACGACGGCGAGATCGTCGGCAACCAGCCCTATCTGCTCCTGGACAAGTGACCCGCCATGCCCAGAAAGCGCGACCGAGGAGACAGGCAATGAACGCCGGCGACACCAGCACCGCACCACGTCGGCCCACCACGGCGTGGCCCCTGGAGAACGCCCTGTTCAGCGCGGCCATGGCCGCCCAGCGCATCTCCTGGATCGATGCCCCGGCCCGGGCACTGGGCCTCACGATGTTCACCCGGCAGTATCTGACGCGCCAGGTCCTCGCCCAACTGCGGCGTACCGCGCGCCACCGACCGCTGCTGCTCCACACCGCGTTCGGCACGTTCGTGACTCCGCTGAACACGGAGGACGCACGGAGCCTGATCGGCGCGGCGGAGGAAGCCGGTGCCCGCGGAAGCGTCACCGGCGTGACCGCCCGCGGTCACCGCCTGCGCCTCACGCCGCACGCGCCGTTGCCCGTCGCGCTTGCCGCCCTGCACTCACGGGCCCGGTCGACCGCGGCCGAGGCGGCACCGGAACTCCTCGCCCTGCGCGGTCCCGGCGCCCGTCTGGCGCACGGCGACTGGTCTGCCGTCGCCCGACGGGCCGCGCGGCGGATCGTACTCGGTGACGAGGCCGCCGACGACTCGCTCGTCAGCGACATCCTGGACCTGACGTCGCATGCCGCGGACGCCACCGAGCACGCCACTCGACTGGCCGCGTTGCGACGGCGCCTCGACCCGTACCTCGACGATCCGGCTGCGGAGTCACTCGTGGCCGCGGTGCCGGACGACGACACCCGGCGGGGCGTGGTCGAGCACGCCCTGGAGATCGTCACCCGCGCACTGACCGACACGGTCTTCCAGGCCCTGGCGCTCGCCTCGGCCCTTCCGGTCGCTCCGGCCACCGACCGCGTCGAGCAGGCGGTGTCCTCCGCACTGCGCCACTACCCACCGCTGTCCGCCACCGTGCACGAGGTGTCCGCTCCCTTCCGGTGGCGCGACATGGGCATCGCTTCCGGCACCGACATCCTGTGCGCGACCGCCTGGCTGCGCGACTTGGACAACGAGCACGGGCACGGTGATGACGGCCCGTCGGCATCGCTGTGTGCCGCACCGGTGCCGTGCGCCGCCGCCGAACTGGCGGTCCTGGCCGCGACGGAGGTCACCCGCGCCGTACTCCGACATGCCGAACCTGCGGTGCACGCCCTGCGGATCGACCCCGGTGCCCTGCCCGCCGAACTCCACGCCGACTCCCTCGACCTCGCTCTCACGGACATCGACTCGCGTGTCGGCGTCCTCGAACGGGGCCTGGCCTCATTCACCCCCGGCACGGGAGGCGGGATTTCTGCCCGTCACGCCGCGCTGGCCCACGACAGTGCCCGCAGCCTCGACGAGCAGGCCCGGCAACTGGCGGACTGCGCGAGGCAACCCGACTGGAATCACGATGCCTTCGGAGAACAATGCCGGATGACGCTGCTGGCCCATGCCGAACGCTGCGCCCGCGCAGCCGAGGATGTGCGCCGTGCCGCCCAGTGGCTGGAGAGATAGCCCTGCCTTCAGCCAAGCCTGGCCGAGACCGGAGAGGTAACCCATCAGCCGAGCCAGGCAGAGGCCTCAGCAGCATCCCATCAGCCAAACCGGACAGACGCCGTCACCAGAAGGCGGACGTCCGGCGGCGCACGTCGCGGTCGACCATCCCCTGCACGGTGAACCAGACCTCGTCGCACAACTGGCGCGTGGCGGCGGAGCGTTCGGCGAAGGAATCACCGGCGGCGGGGGCAGGCACTGGTTCACCGACGGTGATCCGCCACTTCGCTGGGAGCGGCAGGAGCGTGGTGACGGGGAAATAGGGGAGGTCGAACCGGCGGGCCAGCGACGCGATGCTGCCCAGCTTGGGATAGGTCTCCTCGGCCCCCACGATCGACACCGGAATGACAGGCACCTGCGTCTGTATGGCGGTGACCGCGAATCCGGGGCTGAAGGGACGCAGCCGGTAGCGCTCGGAGAACGGCTTGCCGACCCCGTCGAGTCCCTCGGGGAAGATCCCGACGAGGTGCCCGTCGGCCAGTCGGTCGCTGCCCAGTGTGGGGTCGTCGGCGAAAGCGCCGTGCTGCCGTGCGTAGGCGGCCACCGGAGGCAGCCGGAAAACGATCGAGGAGGCGTAGAAGTACACGGGTCGCCGCAGTTCCCGGTGCAGCAGGTTGTGCAGCACGAACGCGTCCAGGCCCCAGGCCCCTGAATGGTTGGCGATCAGCAGGGCAGGACCGCGATCCGGGATGTTGCCGAGTCCGGACACCTCGACCCGTAGATAGTCGTCGGCCAACCAGTCGAGCACTCTGCTCAAGGCGTCGGTGGTGATCCTGTCGAGCGGTCTTGGATTCGATTCCTCCATAAGATCTGACTCTCTACCGAATATGGGTGACCGCAATATCGCGAAAGCCAACCAGGTGGTCCCCTTGAGTGTCGGCCCGCTCATGGGTCCATCGCTCAGGGAAGGCGCCATGAATTCCTCCGCTACACCGCCTCCAGCCAAGACAGCACGATCCGCGGATCTCATCGCGGACCTGATCGTCGACAAGTTCCAGGTCGACCGGGCCGCCATCAGGGCGGAGACTCCGATGACCGACCTGCTCATCGATTCGCTGATGGTCGTGGAGATGGCCATCGCGCTCAAGGACGAACTGGGCATCAGTGCAACGGAGGACGAGCTGCGCGCACTCACCTTCGCCGAGTTCACCGCACGCGCCGACCAGCGATGTGCCCGGTGAGCCGAGAAACCGGCGTCATCGTGACCGGGATCGGCCTGGTCACAGCGGCGGGCAGCGACGTGGAATCCACCTGGGACGCCGTGTGCGAGGGCCGCGCCACGGCCCGCAGGGATCCGGAACTGCGGGACCTTCCGGTTTCCCTGAGCTGTCGCGCGGACCTCGCGGACTCGGTGCCGAAGCACAGCCCCACGCTGCGGCCCGATCCCTGCGCGCGCCTGGGCCTGACCGCTGTCGCCCAAGCGCTGGAGCGGGCCAAGCTCGATCCAGCCGACTGGGACCCGACCCGCGTGGCCGTCGTCACGGGCTGCTCTCTGGGCGGCATGCACTCCGCGCACGTCGCCGCCGAGAGGTTCGCCGCCGGCGGCCCGACGAGCGTGTCGCCGTACTTCCTGACCGGCTATCTCATCAACATGGTGTCCGCCACCATCGCCCTGCACCTGGGCGTGCGAGGCCCCGTGCTCAACGTCGCGACCGCGTGCGCGTCCGGCGCCACCGCGCTCGGTACGGCCCGTGATCTGCTGGCCTCCCGCCAGTGCGACATCGCCGTGGTGTGCGGCGCCGACGCCGCTGTCACCCCGTCCGTCGTCACCGGCTTCACGCAGTTGGGCGCGCTGTCCGACCAGGGCTCACGCCCGTTCGACACCGCTCGTGACGGATTCGTCATCGCCGAGGGCGCGGGAGCCCTCGTCCTCGAACGAGCCGAGCATGCGGCCGCCCGCTCCGCCCCGCGCCTGGCGCGGTTCCTCGGTTTCGCGGCCACCACCGACGCCCACCATCTGGTCGCGCCGCATCCCGAAGGCCAGGGCGCCGAACGGGCGCTACGTGCCGCGCTCGTGGAAGCGGGCGTCAGCCCCGGCGAGGTCGACCACGTCAACGCGCACGGCACCTCCACGCATCGCGGCGACGCCGTTGAGGCAGCACTGCTGGAACGCTTCTTTCCCCACTCCCCTTCCGTGACCTCCGCCAAGGGCACCCTGGGCCACTCGCTGGGCGCCGCGGGCGCGGTCGAGGCAGCCCTGACCGTGCTCGCGTTGCGTGCGGACATGGTCCCGCCTGTCGCCGGGCTGCGTGAACCCGACCCGGCCTTCGACATCGACCTCGTGACCAGGTCACCCCGCCAGCAGGAGGTCACCGTCGCGGTGAGCAATTCCTTCGGCTTCGGCGGGCACAATGCGGTCGTCGTCCTCACAAAGGCGTGACGCGGCGTTTGCCGACGGTACCGCTGTCAGCGGCACCGCTGCCGGCGCGGCAACGTGAATTCGACGGATCCGACGGAGTGCGGGCATGACCGCGCGCCTTGCTGTTCGGCCTTCGGTTCGCTGCACCCGCGCCTGCGGCGCTGCACATGACTTCGTGGAGAGACACATGGAAAGCGCTGGTGACGACGGACACGATACGACGGTCTGCGGTCCTGGCGGCGTTCAGTGCGGGCTGTCGCCGAGGGCGGCATGGCCCTCCTCGTCGGCGTGACGTTCCTGCCCGCGGAGACGGCGAGTGCGCAGGCCCCGGCCGGGTGCCGGGCCGTACCAGTGGCAATTGGAGAAGCACCTGAAGCTGAAGCAGGACGGCATTCAGTCCGAGGCGGAGTCTGCTTCGTCCTCGTCCACGGCGTGGGAGCAGCAGCACTGGATGCTCAGCCGCGGGTCAGCTCGACGTCGGCCGGCAGGCGCAGGATGAGGACATCGGTCGGCTGCTCCAGCTGTTCATGAACCTCGGCGATGCAGCCGGTCGGCCTGTCGCCGGCGACGGCAAGGAGCTGCGCATCCGCCTGCCGAACTCGGCGGTGAGCATCCAGAATTGCCCGGTGGTGAGGGTTCTCCTGCGCGAGGTCGAGTCCGGCGATGGTGGCTGTGACGTCGTCGAGGCCGGAGGGGAAGTGGGTCGTCAAGGAGTTCGGGAACGGCTTTCGACGCCCTAGCCGACTCCGGAGACTCCGAAAGCATTACTCGAGCACAACATGGAGCTCGAATGCCGGACAACTCAGGTGAGCCATCACGGCCCACGCCGCACCCGTTCAGCGAACACGGACAGTGAAGGGCGCCGCGTCCCCACCTCACTCTGGCCCGCTTGTTGGGCTGCCGTCAACAAGCAGCCGAGTGGGAAAAAGTGAACGGAGTGAGGACTCACTCATTGACGGAGTGAGGACTCACTCCGTACTCTCGTGGTCATGACAGCACCCAAGGAGAACCAGACCCCCCGCCGCCGAGCCCCCAGCATGTCGCCGGAACGGCGCCGCGAAATGATCATCCAGACCGCGATCCCACTGATTGCCGAGTACGGCGCCGCGGTGACGACCGCGAAGATCGCCCGCGCCGCGGGCATCGGCGAGGGCACGATCTTCCGGGTCTTCGCTGACAAGGACGAGCTGCTGGAGGCATGCATGGCCGAGGCGCTCTCCCCCGAGCACGCGGTCCGCGAGCTCGACGCGATCGACGTATCCCAGCCGCTGCCCGACCGGCTCGCCGAGGCGGCCGAGGCGCTGCAGGCACACATGGACAGGATCGGCGCGATCCTCGGCTCGCTGGGGCATCGCGGCGGCAAGCACCCCGGCACGGTGCGCGGCGCAGGCCGCGACGATTCGATGACCCGTATCCGCGCGGCCCTCGCGGAGCTGCTGGAGCCGGACAAGGCGGCCCTGCGCCGACCGCCGGAGCAAATCGCGGCCCTCTTCTTCGGGCTCCTCTTCACCCAGCCGCGTACGGAGGACGAGCCCGACCTGACCCCGCAGGAGCTGGTGGAGGTCTTCCTGCGCGGGGCGCTCTCGGGGGGCGCCCAGTGAACGCGTGGAGAGGGCGCCTGGGAGTCACGGCCCTGGCCGCCCTGGCCCCCGTCCTGGTGTGGCTGGTCGCGGACCCACTGCTGGGGCACCGGCTGCGGA
This sequence comes from Streptomyces sp. NPDC041205, assembly GCF_055591765.1. Taxonomy (NCBI): domain Bacteria; kingdom Bacillati; phylum Actinomycetota; class Actinomycetes; order Kitasatosporales; family Streptomycetaceae; genus Streptomyces; species Streptomyces sp. NPDC041205. The sequence continues at coordinate 14,483 of NZ_JBVIZH010000020.1, forward strand.
TCGCCGACGGCGAGCAGAGGCTCGACATCGGCGCCGTGCCCGTGGCGGTCGTCGCACTGCTCGCGTCGCTCTCCGGCTGGGGGCTGCTGGCCGCCCTGGAGCGGTTCGCGGCGCGGCGCGCCCGCGCCATCTGGACCGGGGCGGCCGGTGTCGTACTGGCCCTGTCCTTCCTGCCGTTCATCGGCGACGGCATGGACGGCGGCACCCGGGTCTTTCTTGCTCTGATGCACGTGGCGGTGGCGGCGGTGCTGATCCCGGGGCTGGGCGGCAGGTCCCCCGGGGCGGGAGCCGGTGCTGCTGGGGGATGACCGCCAGCGGCAAGTACGCCGCGAACAGCACCAGATGGAGGCACGTCGCGCGACTAAGGATGACCGTCAGAGCGCCCAGGGTCAGGGGCTCGACGTCCGGTGGTGCCGCAAGTCCTGCCCCGCGCCAGATCTCTTCGCCGAGGGCGGCGGAAAGGCGGCCACGAAGCTGCTGATTCCCCTTGGCCAAGCGGATGTTGCGGTCCTGCGCATGCGCGAGGTCGGCAAGCGATGAGGGTCGGCTGACAGTCTCGCCGGTGGTGGGCGCTGGTTCCGCGGCTTGGGTGTGGATCATTTCGAGGAGGCCGCGGTGCCGATAGAGGAAGGTCCGATCGACGCCGGCCCGGCGGGCGATGAGCTGCAAGGCAAGCACACGAACGCCAAGCGCACTGCCCCTTCCTGGAAGACCGGCTCCACATTCTGCGCGGCGCCACTCAACCTGCTCGGCCTGGAGAACACCGCGCACGACGATGGGCCGCGCGGAGCGTGTCCGCGCGGCCCATCCGTTGCGTCAGCGGTCAGCAACCACCGGACGCAGCCGGGGCGCTGGTGCCGGCCTGGAGGGTCGCGGGAGCGGTGCAGCATCCTCCGCTCTGCTCGGTCTCGGGCTCGTCGAACAGTCCTGCGCCGCCGCAGACCCCGGTCTCGGGCAGGGTCAGTTCGACGCGTTCGGCGGCGTCCTGGTCGCCGGCGAGGGCTGCGGTGATGGAGCGGACCTGCTCGTATCCGGTCATGGCGAGGAA
>NZ_JBVIZH010000021.1:0-7008 GCF_055591765.1 Streptomyces sp. NPDC041205
ACTAGCGTCGAGGGTGACGAAACCATTCGATGCCCCGGAACGAGAGCCCGATGGAAGACTACGAGCATGCCGCGATGGCTGACCCGTTTGCCCGCGCGGTTTCTTTCTTCACTCAGCTGATCTCCGATCTCTCCGGCTCCGCCGTGCTGGTCCTGCCTCATCAGGATGTGGAGGAAATGGCTGCGGCGCGGGGCCGGGAGCTGGCCCGGCTGCTACTGCAGGCCCACCTTGATCTGCGGGCCCGCCCCGAGGAGGCGGAACTGGCCGCGCTGAATCCGTGCTCGCGTGCGGCCCTGGCCGGCGGACGCACCCGCCTGGAACGCGGACATCACCGCGAACTGGCCACCGTCCTTGGGACGGTGAGGGTCACCCGGTGCGCGCTCAGGTCACCGGGCCAGGTCAACTGCTACCCGGCCGACAAAGTGCTCGGCCTACCGCACGAGCGGCACAGCCTGGGAGTACGCAAGCTCGCCGTGCTCGAGGCGGTACGCGGTTCATACGACACCGCGACGGAGGCGATCACCCGCTGCTGCGGGAAGGTAGTAGGTAAACGCCAGGTCGAACACCTCGTGCAGGCAGCGGCGGTGGACGTGGCCGCGTTCCACGCCGTCCGCATCCCCACGCCGCAGAGCGCGGACATGCTGCTGGTGCTGTCCGTGGACGGCAAAGGGATCGTCATGCGCCCAGGCCACCTTCGCAAAGCCACCCGCAAGGCCGCCGAGCGCGCAAAGCGGACCTTCCGCACCCGCCTGGCCACCGGCGAGAAGACGGGACGCAAGCGGATGGCGACCCTAGCCGCCGTCTACGACGCCGCCCCGGCTGTGCGCCGCCCGCACGACATCATCGCCCCGCCCGGCGGCCGCAGCGGCGAGCGAGCACCCCGGCCAGGGCCGAAACCGCAGGCCAAGTGGCTGACAGGTTCGGTCGATCACGCCCCCGAGCACGTCATCGCCGCCGCCTTCGACCAGGCCCAGGCCCGTGATCCGCAGCACCGCCGGTGCTGGGTGGTCCTCGTCGACGGCGCCCGCCACCAACTCGACCTGATCCAGGCCGAGGCCAAGCGCCGCGGCGTGACCATCCACATCGTCCTCGACCTCGTCCACGTGATCGAGGAACTCTGGGCCGCATCCCGCTGCTTCCACGCCCCCGCCGATGCGGACGCCGAGGACTGGATCGCCGTCAAGACCGCCCGGATCCTTCGCGGATGCGCCCAGCAGGCCGCCGACGAGATCCGCGCCGAGGCTGATCACCGCAAGCTGACCGGTGATCAACGGGTGGCCGCCGACAGAGCCTGCCAATACCTCGACAACAACGCCGACTTCGTCCACTACGACCGGGCACTCTCCGCCGACTGGCCGATCGCCAGCGGCGTCATCGAAGGCGCGGCCCGCCACCTCATCGCCGACCGGCTCGACATCACCGGCAGCAGATGGAGCGTCCCCGGCGCCGAAGCCCTCCTCATCCTCCGCGCCGTCATCAGTAACGACGACTTCCCGGCGTACTGGAAGCATCACCTCGCCGCCGAACATAAGCGTCTCTACCCAGCTGACCAGCACCGATACGCTCTCACGGCCTGACCGCGATCTCACTTGGAGGGAGGACCGCACCCAACTACTTCTCCACCAGCCCCGACAGGAAAGCACGGACAGCGACGGCGTACTCGACCGGTGCGTCATGGTGCACAACATGGCCTGCCGCCAACTCGACACGTTGAGCCTGGCCGGTGAAACGGGCCACCATGTCGCGGGCATGGTTGGCCGACAACTCGTCACTGTGTGTCCCGTGAATCAGCAGGGTCGGGCACGATACCCCTAGCCAGTCCCTCCAGTGGTCACCGTTGAGTGCCTTCTGCGACCACACCGTGTGGTCAAGGTCGAAGGAGAAGCCCCAGCCATCCCCGACAGGCCGCAAGGAGCATGCCAGATACGGTGCCGAAGGGCCGAGAGCCGTGATCAGGGCTTCGCGGGACGGAGCGTTGCGGGGAAGCCGCTCGGTGAAGGACCAGTCCACGGTCACCACCGCGCCGATGTCCTCAACGATCAGCGCCGCGACCCGGCTCGAATGCCGTGCAGCATATTGGTAGGCGTTCACGCCGCCCAGGGAGTGGCCGAGCACAGCCACCGAGCCGAGTCCCAGATGGCGGTGGAAAGCCTCGATGTCGGCGACGTAGTCGTCCCGTTCGTAACTGCGGGCCTTGTCGGACTCCCCATGCCCGCGCTGATCGAGCGCGATCACCCGCCACCGTGGCGCGAGCGCATCGCCAAGCGGCCCGAACTCCGACGCCTCGCTGTAGTGCCCGTGGAAGGCCAACAGCGGAACTCCCGGACCACCGAAGTCCAGATACGACAGCCGACGCTCACCCACACTGAAGAACTCACGCATGCTGCGGATGCTAAGCGGCAGTACTGACATCCCGAGGCTAACCAGCAGCTGACGGAGACCAGAACCAGCCAGCCTGCCACTCACTCAGAACGAGCTACACCCAACCGAGAACGACTTCGTTCTTGAAGGGGTCGGCGAGGCCGAGATCAATCCAGTGCTGCTCTACGCGCTGAGTCGTCAGTACGGCCTGGACGGTGATCTCGAGGAACTCACCGACAAGATAACGAACGCAATCGACGAGTGCGCGGATCCCGGGGATCGTACGCGTTGTGCCTATGAGGTGCTGCAGGCGGCCTGCACACATAGCAACCTCAATGTGGAACTGGAAGAGCGCGTGGTGGCTGGTGTCTTCAGCTTCGACCGGCTTCCCATGGTCAATGACCTGGCCCAGTCGGTCGACTTGTTGGCGAGCCACCCCGTGGTAGCGGCCCTGGCCAACGACAAGGAAGCCGAATGTACTCTGCGGGCAGATGCAGTTCCCCGGGTGCCCTCCAACGCGGACTCCATCACACCTCGGTCGGAGTACCTCGTCCGTGACGCTGATGGCTCTCAGCAACGGGCCATCAGCGCCGCACTGGCCGGCGCTCACCTGGTCATCGAGGGGCCACCCGGCACGGGCAAGAGCCAGACCATCGCCAACCTGATTGCCGCCTTCGCGGCTTTGGGTAAACGAACGCTCTTCGTCGCCGAAAAGCGTGCCGCGATCGAAGCCGTGACGGACAACCTTGCCGAAGTAGACCTCGATGGACTGGTCTTCGACCTGCATGGCAACAGGCTCAGCCGCCGCCAGACCGCCCAGCAGCTCTATGAGGCCCTGGAACGCGCCGGACAGGAGCCACCACCCCGCCTTGCCGATCTCCACAGGAGCCTTGATGGCCATCGTCAGCAGGCTCTGCAGCATGTTCAGGAGTTCCACCAGTCTCTGCCGCCCTGGGATATCAGCCCGCACCGATTGATCACGCACCTCATGGCCAGCCCTCGCGACCAGCACACCCGACTGCGATTGCGCGGCAGCGATCTTCACCGCCTCCGCGGTGAGCAACTGCTCCAAGCCGAGAGGGACCTACGCGCCCTCGTGTCCAAGAACTGCCTCCTGGTCCGGCGTGGATCATCCCCCTGGTCTCACCTGTCGGTCCGCTCCGACAGCGAACTGCATTCTGTCGTAGCCAGCCTTGACCAGCTCACCGGCCGTGCCCTGACCGATGCCCGCAGCACCGTCGAGAAGTTGGTGGACACTGCAGGGTTGCGACGGGCCGACAACGTCCAAGGATGGCAATCCCTCCTCACGCTGCTACATGACGTCACCACCACCCTCAGCCGTTTCGAGGCAGCCGTCTTTGACTCGGAACTGAACGACATGATCGCTGCGACTGCCGACCGCGCCTGGCGCAAGGAACACTCACTCAAGGTCGGTTGGCGGCAACGCCGAAAACTGACAGCAAGAGCGCGAGGACTGGCCAAGGACGGCTGCCGTCCCCGCCCCTTGTTGCACGCGGCTCTCATGGAGGCTGCCGATCAGAAGATTCGGTGGCAGGAACAGGCTACGGCTGTTGACAGCAGCCCGTGGGCTGTTCCCAGGCTGTCGTCCGCCGTCGCCTCGTTTACGGAAGTGCGCAATCAGCTGGCCGCGGTAGCTCTGTGTGCGCGCTGGGACGGCTGGGAGAACACTTCCACCGGTGAGGCAGACCGGTTCATCCAGCGTCTCGGCCAAGACCGGGAGACGTTGCTGCGGATGCCCGAGCTCAACCAGCTCACCGACCGCCTCGAGTCGGCCGGGCTCGGCAACCTCCTGGATGAGCTCGCCGAAGCCGACACCGCCCCCGACGTCGCTGTCGGAACCCTCAACCACCTCTGGTGGGCCTCCGTTCTCGACGAGGCACGCATGCAACACCCGTATCTGCGCTCCTTCACCGGAACCGAGCACGACCACACGATCGAACAGTTCCAACGACTCGACCGCGCTCACCGCGACCTCAACCCTGCCCGCGTCCGATACGAAGTCGCCACCCGCCTGAGGAAAGCCCGCGACACCAACGCCGAACAGAACTCCCTTGTGCGCACCCAGGCACACCGCAAATCCCGGCACCTGACCCTGCGCAGACTGGTTGAGAAGGCGCCGGACGTCCTTATGGCCGTCAAGCCGTGCTGGGCCATGTCCCCACTTGTCGTCAGCCGCGTCCTTCCCGCCACCCGCCTCTTCGACGTCGTCATCTTCGACGAAGCCAGCCAGGTCCTTCCTCACGACGCCATCACATCCATCATGCGCGCCCGCCAGGTCATCGTCGCCGGCGACCCACATCAGCTTCCCCCGACAACCTTCTTCCAGAAGCTTCTCAGCGGTGCAGACGAAAACACCGATGATGAAGACCCCGGGGCCGCTGCACCAGATGCCTTCGAGTCCCTCCTCGACATGCTCTGCAGCCGCCTGCCCGTTCACACCCTTAAGTGGCACTACCGCAGCCGCGACGAACGCCTCATCGCCTTCGCCAACCACACCATCTACAACGACACACCCGTTACCTTTCCGGGCACCATTCAAGCCAGCCCTCTACGCCTGGACATCGTCGACGCCCAGGCCCGCCCCGGCCAATCGGCTCCTCTGATGAAGAAGTACAGCGCGTCGTCGACCTCGCCCTGACGCACGCCAAGCACAAACCGCATCAGAGCCTCGGCGACATCACCATGGGACAGCGCCACGCAGACCGGATCGACCTCGCTCTGAGACAAGCCCTGCAGGACCACCCGGACCTGCAGGACTACTTCAGTTCCGAAGCAGGACCACGCCGACGCTTCTTCGCCAAAAGCCTCGAACAGGTCCAAGGCGATGAGCGTGACGTCATCATCCTCAGCATCGGCTATGGAAAGGCCGCCAACGGACGCCTGGCGATGAACTTCGGTCCGCTCAACAACGAGGGGGGAGAGCGGCGTCTCAACGTGGCCATCACACGCGCCCGCCAGTCGATGACCGTCGTCACCTCCTTCACCCACCACGACTTCGACCCATCCAAACTCTTGGCCTCCCGGCACCGCGGCCCCGAAATGCTCCGTGCGTTCTTGGAGTACGCCTCCCACGGAGGAGACGTCCAGTGCACCGGCAGCGCACGCACCGACTGGAACCTCAACGGCTTCGAACAACAGATCCTCGCCGTTCTGGAAGCAGCTCATGTCCCGGTCACACCTCAGTGGGGCGTCTCCGGCTACCGCATCGATTTCGCGCTTGACCACCGCGACCGCCCCGGACAGATGGTCCTAGCCGTCGAAACGGACGGCGACCGCTACCACCGCGCTCCCAGCGCCCGTGATCGCGACCGACTGCGCCAAGAACACCTGCAACGACTCGGATGGCACTTCCACCGCATCTGGGCGTCCAGTTGGTTCGCCAATCCACACACCGAACTCGACCGACTCCTCGACGCCTGGCACGCCGCCACGGAGCGAGCCGACCGTACACCTATCCCCGACCCAGTTCGCCGCGCACCAGCTCCGTCCCCCGAGGCCGATCGAGGCAACCGTCCTGCCTTGCCGCAAGGAAGACGCACCAGCGACTACAGCGACACCCATCTGCTCGACCTGGCCAACTGGCTTCTGAGCGACGGATACCAACTCGATCGCGACACCCGCATAGGCCAGGCCCTCACCGAACTCGGTTTCAAGCGCCGCGGTCGCGTGATCACTGAACGCCTCACCCGTGCCTTTGAACAGGCCCAGCACCCAGCAGACAAGGAACAACAGTGACGAACACGCTCGACACCCTGACTCTCGAACGCGTTGCTCGTCTCATCGTCGACATGCACGGCCCCTTCGAGCGCCGCGGCTACCAGCTGGAACAACTACTGCGACGCGCGGCCTGGCCATCGCCTCCGGAGTACGACGGCTCACCCCGCATCGTATGGCTCACTGACATCATGACTGGCGCTGGTACCCATGCTGCTGTGAGCAGGCTGCTCTGCCGCATCTGTGACCCGCTCGAATACGACGAGGGCTTCTCCTCTGCCGACCTCATCCGTCAAGAGCTGAACAGCCTCCTCGCCGCCGAGGGCCTGGCCGTGACCTACGTTGCCCGACGCCCTGTCCTGGGAGAGGTCAGCGCCGACGGTCACAGCACGGTGTTCTCTGTTCCCGAGGGCTTGGAAGAGCGAATCCGCCCCCTCGTCAGCAGCGAGGAGTTCCTGCGGCAACTAAACTAATGGAGAGGGTCACTGAAACGCAGATCTGTGAGCGACACGGTGCTTATGGCATGGCGCTCATCGGCATCGGCAGCTTCACAGAAGCTCTCCTCCTCGACGTGCTCACGCACAGAGATCCCGGCCTGCAACGGGGCTTCCCTCAGGGCGAGAGGCGTGTTTCGCCTGAACGGGCCAGCTTTGCGCTGCTCCTGGACACCTCTCGTGCTCGAGGATGGATCCAGATGGACGCCCACGACTTCATGACGATCGTCCGTGAGTACCGAAACTTCGTTCATCTGCGCAAACAACGAGAACGCGGCGTCATCCCGGACCGCGACACTGTCGGCATGTGCTGGGGGCCGGTCCTCGCGGTGCTCAACGACCTCGAGACCACCCGAGAGCCCACTTCCGTATGACCGCGCCGACACCCAACGTCGTCCCGCACTTCTTCGCGACTAGA
>NZ_JBVIZH010000022.1:0-1431 GCF_055591765.1 Streptomyces sp. NPDC041205
GTTTCAGAACCAACACAGTGGACGCGAGCAACTGAGGACAAGCCCTCGGCCTATTAGTACCAGTCAACTCCACCCCTTACAGGGCTTCCATATCTGGCCTATCAACCCAGTCGTCTACTGGGAGCCTTAACCCCTCAAAGGGGGTGGGAGTCCTCATCTCGAAGCAGGCTTCCCGCTTAGATGCTTTCAGCGGTTATCCTTTCCGAACGTAGCCAACCAGCCATGCCCTTGGCAGGACAACTGGCACACCAGAGGTTCGTCCGTCCCGGTCCTCTCGTACTAGGGACAGCCCTTCTCAAGACTCCTACGCGCACAGCGGATAGGGACCGAACTGTCTCACGACGTTCTAAACCCAGCTCGCGTACCGCTTTAATGGGCGAACAGCCCAACCCTTGGGACCGACTCCAGCCCCAGGATGCGACGAGCCGACATCGAGGTGCCAAACCATCCCGTCGATATGGACTCTTGGGGAAGATCAGCCTGTTATCCCCGGGGTACCTTTTATCCGTTGAGCGACGGCGCTTCCACAAGCCACCGCCGGATCACTAGTCCCGACTTTCGTCCCTGCTCGACCCGTCAGTCTCACAGTCAAGCTCCCTTGTGCACTTACACTCAACACCTGATTACCAACCAGGCTGAGGGAACCTTTGGGCGCCTCCGTTACCCTTTGGGAGGCAACCGCCCCAGTTAAACTACCCATCAGACACTGTCCCTGATCCGGATCACGGACCCAGGTTAGACATCCAGCACGACCAGAGTGGTATTTCAACGACGACTCCACGAACACTGGCGTGCCCGCTTCACAGTCTCCCACCTATCCTACACAAGCCGAACCGAACACCAATATCAAACTGTAGTAAAGGTCCCGGGGTCTTTCCGTCCTGCTGCGCGAAACGAGCATCTTTACTCGTAGTGCAATTTCACCGGGCCTATGGTTGAGACAGTCGAGAAGTCGTTACGCCATTCGTGCAGGTCGGAACTTACCCGACAAGGAATTTCGCTACCTTAGGATGGTTATAGTTACCACCGCCGTTTACTGGCGCTTAAGTTCTCAGCTTCGCCACCCCGAAGAGTGACTAACCGGTCCCCTTAACGTTCCAGCACCGGGCAGGCGTCAGTCCGTATACATCGCCTTACGGCTTCGCACGGACCTGTGTTTTTAGTAAACAGTCGCTTCTCGCTGGTCTCTGCGGCCACCCCCAGCTCACCGAGTAAACCGGATCACCAGGAATGGCCCCCCTTCTCCCGAAGTTACGGGGGCATTTTGCCGAGTTCCTTAACCATAGTTCACCCGAACGCCTCGGTATTCTCTACCTGACCACCTGAGTCGGTTTAGGGTACGGGCCGCCATGAAACTCGCTAGAGGCTTTTCTCGACAGCATAGGATCATCCACTTCACCACAATCGGCTCGGCATCAGGTCTCAGACTCT
>NZ_JBVIZH010000022.1:1527-3315 GCF_055591765.1 Streptomyces sp. NPDC041205
TTTATGCAGGGCGGATTTGCCTACCCTGCGTCCTACACCCTTACCCCGGGACAACCACCGCCCGGGCTGGACTACCTTCCTGCGTCACCCCATCACTCACCTACTACCAGATTGGACCGGCGGCTCCACCACTCCCCTTTGCCCGAAGGCTCCAGGGCGGCTTCACGGCCTTAGCATCACTGGATTCGATGTTTGACGCTTCACAGCGGGTACCGGAATATCAACCGGTTATCCATCGACTACGCCTGTCGGCCTCGCCTTAGGTCCCGACTTACCCTGGGCAGATCAGCTTGACCCAGGAACCCTTAGTCAATCGGCGCACACGTTTCTCACGTATGTATCGCTACTCATGCCTGCATTCTCACTCGTGAACCGTCCACCACTCGCTTACGCGGCAGCTTCACCCGGCACACGACGCTCCCCTACCCATCCCAGCCGCCGTTGGGCGTATATGCTGGAATGACACGACTTCGGCGGTACGCTTGAGCCCCGCTACATTGTCGGCGCGGAATCACTAGACCAGTGAGCTATTACGCACTCTTTCAAGGGTGGCTGCTTCTAAGCCAACCTCCTGGTTGTCTCTGCGACTCCACATCCTTTCCCACTTAGCGTACGCTTAGGGGCCTTAGTCGATGCTCTGGGCTGTTTCCCTCTCGACCATGGAGCTTATCCCCCACAGTCTCACTGCCGCGCTCTCACTTACCGGCATTCGGAGTTTGGCTAAGGTCAGTAACCCGGTAGGGCCCATCGCCTATCCAGTGCTCTACCTCCGGCAAGAAACACACGACGCTGCACCTAAATGCATTTCGGGGAGAACCAGCTATCACGGAGTTTGATTGGCCTTTCACCCCTAACCACAGGTCATCCCCCAGGTTTTCAACCCTGGTGGGTTCGGCCCTCCACGAAGTCTTACCTCCGCTTCAGCCTGCCCATGGCTAGATCACTCCGCTTCGGGTCTTGAGCGCGCTACTATATCGCCCTATTCGGACTCGCTTTCGCTACGGCTTCCCCACACGGGTTAACCTCGCAACACACCGCAAACTCGCAGGCTCATTCTTCAAAAGGCACGCAGTCACGACTATGCAGCAAGCTGCATAGCGACGCTCCCACGGCTTGTAGGCACACGGTTTCAGGTACTATTTCACTCCGCTCCCGCGGTACTTTTCACCATTCCCTCACGGTACTATCCGCTATCGGTCACCAGGGAATATTTAGGCTTAACGGGTGGTCCCGCCAGATTCACACGGGATTTCTCGGGCCCCGTGCTACTTGGGTGTCTCACAAGCAAGCCGCTGATGTTTCGACTACGGGGGTCTTACCCTCTACGCCGGACCTTTCGCATGTCCTTCGCCTACATCAACGGTTTCTGACTCGCCTCATGACCGGCAGATCATGAAAGTGAGATCCCACAACCCCGTATACGCAACCCCTGCCGGGTCTCACACGCATACGGTTTGGCCTCATCCAGTTTCGCTCGCCACTACTCCCGGAATCACGGTTGTTTTCTCTTCCTGCGGGTACTGAGATGTTTCACTTCCCCGCGTTCCCTCCACACTGCCTATGTGTTCAGCAGCGGGTGACAGCCCATGACGACTGCCGGGTTTCCCCATTCGGAAACCCCCGGATCAAAGCCTGGTTGACGACTCCCCGGGGACTATCGTGGCCTCCCACGTCCTTCATCGGTTCCTGGTGCCAAGGCATCCACCGTGCGCCCTTAAAAACTTGGCCACAGATGCTCGCGTCCACTGTGCAGTTCTCAAACAACGACCAACCACCCATCACCCCACC
>NZ_JBVIZH010000023.1:0-1633 GCF_055591765.1 Streptomyces sp. NPDC041205
CCCCTGGAGCGGGTCCTGATCGACCACCTGAATGAGACCACCGTCAAGGAAGCCAAGGGCGCGGGCTGCTGGCTCGGCTTCTCCGTCTATCCGGACACCAAGATGGACGAGGACCGGATGGTGGCGATCCTGCAGGAGTACGGCCCCGAGCAGGTGCTGGTCAACTCGGCCGCGGACTGGGGCAGGAGCGATCCGCTCAAGACCCGCAAGGTCGGCGACGCCATGCTGGCGGCCGGGTTCGACGAGGACGCGGTCGACCGGGTGCTGTGGCGCAACCCCGTGGCCTTCTACGGGCTCAGCGGCCGCCTCGCCCTCGACGTCACCGGCACCGGGGCCACCCACGAGGGCAACTCCATCCTGCGCGGCGGTGCGTGAGCCATGCGCTTCCGCCACCCCGACGGGTCCACCGTCCACCTCGCGTACTGCACGAACGTCCACCCCGCCGAAAGCCTCGACGGCGTCCTCGCCCAGCTGCGCGACCACTGCGAGCCCGTCCGCAAGCGCCTGGGCCGCGACCGCATCGGCATCGGCCTGTGGCTCGCCAAGGACGCCGCCCACGCTCTGGTCACCGACCCGGCCGCGCTGCGCGGACTGCGGGCCGAACTGGACCGGCGCGGCCTGGAGGTCGTCACCCTCAACGGCTTCCCCTATGAGGGCTTCGGCGCCGAAGAGGTCAAGTACCGCGTCTACAAACCGGACTGGGCCGACCCCGAACGCCTCACCCACACCACCGCCCTGGCCCGCGTCCTCGCCCAACTGCTGCCGGACGACGTCACCGAAGGCACCATCTCCACCCTTCCGCTCGCCTGGCGCACCACCTACGACGCCCCCCGCGCCGCAGAGGCCCGCTCCGCCCTCCTCGCGCTCGCCCAACGCCTGGACGCCCTCGCCGAGCTGACCGGCAAGTCCATCCGCGTCGGCCTCGAACCCGAACCGGGCTGCACCGTGGAGACCACCGGCGACGCCATCGCCCCCCTCACCGCGATCGGCCACGACCGCATCGGCATCTGCGTCGACACCTGTCATCTCGCCACCTCCTTCGAAGACCCGGGGACCGCGCTCGACGCACTCGCCGCCGCGGACATCCCCGTCGTCAAGTCCCAGCTCTCCGCCGCCCTGCACGCCGAACAACCCCACCTGCCCGAAGTGCGCGCGGCCCTCGCCGCCTTCGACGAACCCCGCTTCCTGCACCAGACCCGCACCCTGCCCCAGGAGCCCGGCGGGGCCGCCGCCGGCGGGACCCTCGTCGCCACCGCCCTGCGCGGCACCGACGACCTGGGTGAGGCCCTCACCCGCGACGCCCTGCCCGACTCGGCGCCCTGGCGCGCCCACTTCCACGTCCCCCTGCACGCGCCTCCCGCCGCGCCCCTCACCTCCACGCTCCCCGTCCTGAAGGACACGCTGACCCGGCTGGTGGGCGGACCGCACCCCCGCACCCGCCACCTCGAAGTCGAGACCTACACCTGGCAGGCCCTCCCGCCCGAGCTGCGCCCCCGCGCCCGCCCCCAGCTCGCCGACGGCATCGCCGCCGAACTCATCCTCGCCCGCGACCTGCTGACCGAGCTCGGCCTGAAGGAACTGCCATGACCCCTCCCGCCCCCACGCAGCCGAACCCGCTGCTCGTCCTCGACGT
>NZ_JBVIZH010000024.1:0-1155 GCF_055591765.1 Streptomyces sp. NPDC041205
TTACTGAGCCTGAACTTGTGAAGTCGCCTCGGTGATGGATAAGCCGGTTCCGGCGAGGCATCCGTCGATGAGGTCACTGCGGTATTGGATCGTGCGCAGGCCGCGCCTGACGGTCTGGACCAGGTGGTCGGGGCTGGTGAAGGCGACATTGCTGAGCCAGCCGCGCCGCAGCAGGGACCAGATGCCCTCGACCGGGTTGAGATCCGGTGCATAAGAGGGCAGTTGGTGGACGGTCAGCCAGTCCCGATCGGCGATCCAGGTGCGCATCCTGGCGTCCAGATGCACGTTCAGGTTGTCCCAGATGAGCACGATCGGCCCACCGAGTTGCTGGTGGGCGATCTGGAGCAGGCTGCGGTAGTCGGTCCATGCGAAGCTCTTGCGTCCATCGCGCCGGCCGTCGTCGCGGCGGGGCCGGTAGATCAGGCGGGAGCGTTCACCCGGTTTGTAGCAGGTCAGGGCAGCGATGGAGATGCGGCGCCGCGAGCGGCCGCGGACCCGGATGACGGGCGTGTGCCCGCGACGGGCCCAGGTGCGGGCGATCGGCGGTGTCATCGAGAACCCGGACTCGTCCTCGAAGACGATCCAGGCGCCGAGCGCCGCCGCGGTCCTTCCACCAGCGGCCAGGCCTCCCTCACCCAGCCGGTGATCGCCTCATCGTCACGCTCGACGGCCCGTCTGGCCGGGATCTGGCAGGAGAATCCGTGCCGGATCAGGAGCTTGCGCACGCCCTGGATGGTGTAGCTCTTGTGGAAGCGACGCCCGATCACGGTCTTGACCCGTGTCAGGGTCCACCGCTGGTCCGGCCAGCCATGGGCCATGGGTCCTCTGGCCAACTCTGCGTCCAGCTGGACGAATTGGTCCTCGCTCAGTCGCGGTGGGGAGGCCGAGCCGGTCGAGCGCAAGGCCCGCGGGCCACCCTTGGTCCACGACTTCCGCCAGCGTTGCACCGACCGGACGCTGACCCGCAGATCCTTCGCGATCGCCGAGCTCGGCTCGCCGCAGGCGAACCGCTCGGCCGCCGCCCGCCGGATGCCCTCGCGGAACTCCCGCCGCTCGTCCGTCAGACCGCCGCCCTGCGCGTACCTCATGACAACGGCATACCGCGACGATCAAGACTTGTCAGCAGCTACGACACCACGAGTTCAGGCTCAGTAG
>NZ_JBVIZH010000025.1:0-1071 GCF_055591765.1 Streptomyces sp. NPDC041205
CATCCGCGGTTTGGGCCGTGGGCGGGGTTGGGGTTGCAGGTGGTTGTGGTGGTGGTGTTGGTGGTGCGGCGGGTGTGGCCGTTGTTTGTGTTGGGTGTGGCGACGGTGTCTGCGGTGTTGATGTCGTTGTCGGTGTGGTTGGTGCCGGGGTTGTTGGTGACGTCGGTGGATGGGTCGGGGGTGTGGGTGCCGTTGGCTGCGCCGTTCGCGGCGTATTCGGCGGTGGTGTATTCGTCGCGGCCGCGGGGTGCGTGGGTGTTGACGGGTGTGTTGACTGTGGTGGCGACGCGGTTGTGGGAGTTGTCGTTCGCGGTGGCGGCGTCGGGGGTGTTGTTGACGGCGGTGCCGGCGTTGTTGGGGATGTATGTGGCGGCGCGGCGGGGGTTGATCGTGGCGTTGACGGAGCGGGCTGAGCGGGCGGAGCGGGAGCAGTTTTTGTTGGCGGAGCGGGCGCGGGCGGAGGAGCGGGTGCGTTTGGCGGGGGAGATGCATGATGTGGTGACGCATCGGGTGTCGTTGATGGTGTTGCAGGCGGGGGCGTTGCGGGTGGTGTCTTCGGATGAGCGGGTGCGGGCGGAGGCGGAGGGTTTGCGGGCTGCGGGGTGTCAGGCGTTGGAGGAGCTCAGGGATTTGGTGGGGGTGTTGAGGTCTCCGGAGAGTGCGGTGGGGTTGGTGGGTGGTGTTGGTGATGATGGTGGTGTGGGGGTGGGTGATTGGGGTTTGTCGGTGTTGGTGGAGGAGTCGCGGGCGGTGGGTGTTGAGGTGGTGTTGAGTGAGTCGGGGGATCGTTCGGTGTCGTCTCCGGTGGTGGCGCGGACGGCGTATCGGATTGTGCAGGAGGCGTTGACGAATGTGCGGAAGCACGCTCCGGGGAGTGGGGTGCGGGTGGAGGTGCGGTATGAGGCGGATCGGGTGCGGTTGAGGGTGCGGAATTCGGCTCCGACGGCGGCGGTGGATCGGGAGTTGGCGTCGTCTGGTTCGGGGAGTGGGTTGAAGGGGTTGCGGCAGCGGGTGGAGTTGGTGGGAGGCACGTTCGAGTCCGGCCCCCGCCCCGACGGCGGCTTCCACGTC